>CAVYGX010000003.1:0-30036 GCA_963768255.1 uncultured Acidimicrobiales bacterium
ACAGGGTCTCGACCGTGCGCCATACTTAATGTTCCGCTGTTTCCCTTTGGGGGGATCATTGTCCCTGGTCACCGGGTCATTGGCGGAAAACCCCACATAGAGTAAAATTACCAACACACAGAGTGCTTGAGGAAGTGACTCCAATGACCGCCCCCTCCGTCGCCACGTGGCGCAAGAGAGCCGCCTGTCAGGGCATCGACCCTGAGGTCTTCTACCCGGTCTCCGATGAGGAAGCCGAAGAGGCCAAGGTGATCTGCGCCGTATGCCCGGTCCGCCAGGCCTGCCTCGAGCACGCCCTGGCGCATCGCGAGCGCGAGGGGGTGTGGGGAGGCGCCACCGAGCGCGAGCGTCGCCGGATCCTGAGGCAGCGTCGCAAGTCGGCTTGAGCCCCGGCCCTGCGCTGCCGGCGTGACCGATCGCATCGCGCCGCGCCTGGCGGCCCTGGGACTGACCCTTCACGGTCCACACCCTCCCCACGATCCGCTCGATGCCGTGGTCGTGCACGGAGACGTGGCCCGGACGTCGGGGCAACTGCCCCGCATCGACGGCGAGCTCACCTGTGTGGGCACGCTTGGCCTCGACGTCACGGTGGAGGAAGGGTCGATCGCGGCCGAGGTGTGCGCGCTCAACGCCCTGGCGGTGCTCGAGCACGCACTCGGCACGCTCGACCGCGTGGCCCGCGTGCTCACCGTGACGGGATACGTGGCCTCGACGCCGGACTTCCACGAGCAGCCTGCCGTGGTGGACGGGGCGAGCCGCTTGCTCCAGCGCGTCTTCGGCGACGACGGCCGCCACACCCGCTCCGCCATCGGGGTGGCGGCCTTGCCCCGGGGGGGAGCGGTGGAGATCGAGGTCACCGTGGCGGTGCGCGGGGCGTAGCCTCCGACGATGGATTTCGATCTCTCCCCCGAGCTGTCGGATCTCCAAGCGACGGTCCGGCGCCTGGCGCGCGACAAGGTCAAGCCCCGGGCCAGAGAGATCGACCGCAGCGGCGCCTATCCCGACCGACATCTTCGAGGCCTTTCGCGACGCCGGGCTGCTCGGGCTGTGCATCCCCGAGGAGTACGGGGGCTCGGGGGCGGGGATCCTGGGTCTCACCATCGCCATCGAGGAGGTGGCGAAGTACTCGAACGCGGCGGCCCTCATGCTGCTGCTGACCCGCCTGCCCACGGGGCCGGTGATGATCGCCGGGACCGAGGAGCAGAAGCAGCGCTACCTGCCGGCGTGGCCACGGGGTCGCACGCGCGCCGCCTTCGGTCTGTCCGAGCCCCAGGCCGGCAGCGACGTCATGGGCATGCGCACGCGCGCCACCCCCGATCCCGAGCCCGGCCGGGGGCTGGGTGCTCAACGGCACCAAGTGCTGGATGTCGGGGGTCCGCGAGGCCGACTGGTACACGGTGTTCGCCAAGACCGGCGACCCCGCCAGCCGCGCCCATGACTCGGTCACCGCCTTCATCGTCGAACGACGCTGGCCGGGCGTGGAGGTGGGTCGGACCGACCACAAGATGGGGGTGCGCGGCGTCGACACGGGAGAGCTCGCTCCTCGACGACGTCGCGGTGCCCGCCGCCAACGTCATCGGCGAGGTCGGCGGCTTCCGCCTGGCCATGCTGGGGCTCAACTCGATGCGGCCCGTCGTGGCGGCCCGCGGCATCGGGCTGGCCGAGGGCGCCCTCATGTACGCCACCGAGTACGTCCGCCAACGCGCCGCCTTCGGAAAGACGATCGCCGACTTCCAGGGCATCCAGTGGGAGATCGCCAAGTGCGCGGTGGACCTCGAAGCGGCCCGGCTGCTCACCTACCGCGCCGCCTGGCTGGCCGATCAGGGGAAGTTCACCAAGGAGTGGGTGCCGTATGCTGTCGGCCGCCAAGTACCACGCCACCGAGCTCGCCGTGCGGGCCTCGGGGCTGGCCGTGCAGCTGCTCGGGGCGGCCGGGTACATGGAGGACCACCCGACCGAGCAGTGGTACCGCGACGCCAAGCAGCTCACCATCGTGGAGGGCACGAGCCAGGTCCAGCTGGGTCTGGTGGCGCGGGGCGTGCTCGATCACGACCTGTGGTGGGACTGACCGTCGTGACCGACGCCATGAGTGACCCATGAAGTCGGGACACGTCCGCCGGCGCGCCGTGAGGCGGCGACAGCGAGGGCGCCTTCGCGGCGCTGGGGGATGGCCCGGCGTGCTCGGCCGGCTCTTCGCCCGCCAGGACCTCAGCGCCGACGAAGCCGCCCTGGCCCTGGGCGAGGTGCTCGCCGGGGCGGCCACCCCGGCGCAGATCGCCTCGTTCATCACCGCCCTGCGGATCAAGGGCGAGACCATCCACGAGATGACCGGCCTCGTCCGGGCCATGCTGGCGAACGCCGAGCCGCTGCCCGTGCCTCGACCCGAGGACGTGGTCGACACCTGCGGCACGGGCGGCGACCGCAGCCTGTCGATCAACGTCTCGACCATCGCCGCGCTGGTGGTGGCGGGCGCCGGGGCGAGGGTGTGCAAGCACGGCGGCCGGGCCGCCACCTCGGCGGCGGGATCGGCCGATGTCCTCGAGACCCTCGGCGTGGTCATCGACCTCGGGCCCGCCGGCGTGGCCCGCTGCATCGAGGAGGCGGGGATCGGGTTCTGCTTCGCCCCCCGCTTCCATCCCGCCATGCGATTCGCCATCCCGGTCCGGCGCGAGCTCGGGGTGCCCACCGTCTTCAACTTCCTCGGCCCCCTGGCCAACCCGGCCCGGGCCGGCCTGCAGGTCGTCGGGGTGAGCGATCCCGCCATGGCCGAGAAGATGCTCGGCGTCCTGGTGGCCAACGGCAGCCAGCGGGCCATGGTGGTCCACGGGGCCGACGGTCTCGACGAGCTGTCGACCACGGGGCCCTCCACCGTGCTCGAGGCCGGACCCGATGGTGCGGTCCGTCGCTCCACCGTCGACCCCGCCGACCTCGGGCTGGCGCCTCACCTCGCTCGAGGAGTTGCGCGGTGGGGACGCCGAGACCAACGCCGAGGTGGTGCGGCGCGTCCTGGCGGGAAAGCAGGGCCCGCACCGCGACATCGCCGTGCTCAACGCGGCGGCCGGCCTGGTGGTTGCGGGCCTGAGCGCCGATCTGGCCGAAGGGGTCGAGCGGGCCGGCGCCGTCATCGACGACGGGGCGGCTCGCCACGCGCTCGACCGGCTGGTGCAGACCTCTCAGGACGCGGCGGCAACGTCGGCGTGAGCGCGGCGCCGTGCCGCGGCGCTCGCAATCGCGATGTCGGCGTGGTCAGGAAGAGCCGAGGTCCCAGATCGCCTCGAGGTCGTGGCGGCTGTAGGCCTTGAAGGCCACGAGCGTCGTCGTGGACTCGATCCCCGGCAGCGTGGCGATACGGCCCGTGACGACGTCGACGAGGTCGTCGTGGTGGCGCACCCGCACGATGGCGATGAGATCGGCCACCCCGCCGGCGACGGAGAAGACCTCGGTGATGCCGTCGGTGCCCGAGAGCTCCTCGCACAACGCCGCGATGCGCGACGGCTCGGCGTCGATGAGCACGAAGGCGTGCAGCACGCTCCGCAGCCTACCTACCGCTGTGTCGGCTCGTACCGCATCGCCACCGCCCCCGAGACGAACTCCAGCCGGCTCACGAGCTTCAAGTCGACATGCTTCGACAGCCCCGCGAACAACGTCGGCCCGTGGCCCGCCAGCCTGGGATGCACCACGAACTCGTACTCATCGATCAATCCCAGCTCCGTCAACGCCAGTGGGAGCGTCACCCCTCCCACGAGCAGTCCCTTGCCCGACTCCCGCTTGAGTTGCTGAACGGCCCTGCCCAGATCCCCGCGCACGAGTTCCGCGTTCCAATCGACCTGCTCCAGGGTGCTCGACACGACGTACTTCTTTGCCGCGTTGATCGTCTGGGCGAAGGGTTCCATCCACTCAGGTCTCGCTCCCGTGGGCGCCGGCGGCCGCCACGCTGACTCCATCATTTCGTAAATCACCCGGCCAAAGAGAAGGGCATCGGCCTGGTTGAAGTTCTCGACCGCGTGCCGATGCAAGTCTTCGTCCGCGGGGATCGCACGATGATCGCAGCACCCGTCCACTGTGACGTTGATGGAGTACCGAAGGGGTCGCATTTCGGAAGGGTACCGCTGATGGCGTACACCACTAGTGCCGGACTCGGCCGAGGGCGAGGTCCACGGCCTGGTCGAAGCCGACCCTCCTGCCTTCGGCGTAGAGGCGCTCGAATTCCTCCTCGCCGAGTTGGGCTCGCGCCTCGGCCATGCTGCGCCGGCGATAGCTGTCCTCGGGCTCTTGACACTTCTCACCGGTCCGATCGAAGAGTGCCCGGGAAACTCCGTGCAGCGTCGCGCCCTGGGGCCAGTCGCCGCGGTCCCCGGCGAGACAGGCCAGGCCGAGCGAGGCATAGGCGCTGCCCGCGTGATCACCGTTGCGACGACTGGTGCGCAGCGCGTCCTGGAAGCTCGTGGTGGAGTCCCCGCTGTTTCCCTCTTCGCGCTCCACCCACCCCAGGTTGACCAGGATGTTGCTTCTCGTCGTGGCGTAAGCCGGCGTGGCTCGTCTGGCCTCCTCCAAATGGGCGCGGGCGGCCGCCATGTCCCCCGCCTCGAGCGCGTAGACGCCGGCGTTGTTGCGCAAGATCATGCTGACGAATTGATCGCCCGAGCGTTGCGTGGCCGCCAGGGCCTCGGTGATCAGGGCATCGCTGTGGGCCGGTTCGAGTCGATGGCTGCACAGCAGGTAGAGCAGCAGGCTCTGGCCCAGCAAGACGTCATCTCCGAGCGTCCGGGCGAGCGCGACCGCCTCTGCGCCCAGGGGGAACCCCTCCTCGTAGTCACCGGTGAAGTAGCAGGCGCAGCAGAGCCAGGCGAGGGCCTCGACCAGGAGGGGTGGGTCGTCGAGTGGGCGGGCGATCCGGAGCGCCCGTTCAGCGAGACGCTGGGCCAGAGCGGCGTCGACGTAGCGAGCGATGAAGATGATCGTCACCAGGGCTCGCACCAAGAGAGCGGGCTCTGGGTGCGAGTCCGGAAGCTCCAGCACCGGCGCGAGAAGCTCGAGACCCTCCTCGCTTCGCGCCCGTGCCCACAGGTAGCGCTGGAGCGAGACGGCGAACCGGAGCACCTCGGAGCCCCCGTCATCTCTGCTCGCCGCGTGCTGGATGGCCCGTCGGAAGTTCGCCTGATCGGTGTGGAGCGCTTCGAGCCACTGGGCCTGGTCCGGGCCCGTGAGAAGCGGTGCGGTCCGTTCCGCCACTGCGAGGAAGTGCGCGCAGTGTGTCGATCCGACCGTGACAGCCTCACGCTCGTCCATCTCGACGAGGTGCTCGGCGCTGAACTGTCGGATGGTCTCGAGCAGGTGGTAGCGGAGGGCTCCCCCGGTGGGCTCGGCCACGACGAGGCTCTTGTCGACGAGCGATCCGAGAAGGTCGGTCACGTCGAAGGCCTCGATGTCGCCGAACCCGCACACCGCCTCGGCCGCGTCGAGGTCGAATCCCTCGACGAACACCGACAGGCGACGCAGCACCGACTGTTCGGGACCGTTGAGCAGCGAGTAGGACCAGTCCACGGTGGCCCGACAGGGTCTGCTGGCGCGGCAGCGCGTTGCGACTGCCGCCGGTGAGGAGGCGGAAGCGCTGGTCGAGCCGATCGTGCAGGTCGGCCAGCGACATCGACCGCAGACGGGCGGCGGCGAGCTCGATGGCGAGGGGCATGCCGTCGAGGCGGCGTGCAGATCGACACCACCAGCGGCCCGGTCTCCTCGTCGAGCACGACGTCGACGCCCTGCGCTCGGCGCGGTCGATGAAGAGCGCCACCGCATCGGACTCGCCCGCCACCGACGCCTCGTCGTCGAGCTCGGGAAGCGACAGCGAGGGCACCCGGTAGATCGTCTCCCCCCGATGCCGAGAGGCTCACGGCTCGTCGTCATGAGGTGCACCTGGGGACACCGCCGCAAGATCGCCTCGGCTGAGCTTGGCGCACTCTCCGATCAGGTGCTCGCAGTTGTCGAGCACGACCAGGAGACGCTGAGGCGCCAGCGCGTCGAGCAGGGTCTCGTCGGGGGTCGGCCCGCCTGGCC
This sequence comes from uncultured Acidimicrobiales bacterium, assembly GCA_963768255.1. GTDB lineage: Bacteria > Actinomycetota > Acidimicrobiia > Acidimicrobiales > UBA8190 > Chersky-840. The sequence continues at coordinate 6,055 of CAVYGX010000003.1, forward strand.
GGCGATCCCGAGCGCCTCGTTGACGGTCGTGGCCACCGCCTGCTCGTCCGAGACCGGGGCCAGCTCGACCAGCCACACGCCGTCCCCGGACCCGTCGAGCAACTCGGCCGCGACGGCCAGGGCCAGTCGGGTCTTGCCCGATCCCCCCGCCCCGGTCAGCGTGACGAGCCGGGTGGACTCCACCAGCTGTCGAACCTCGTCGACTTCGGTGTCGCGCCCGACGAAGGTGGCGGATTGGGCCGGGAGGTTGTGGGCCAGCCCCGGATTGTCGAGGGAGCGCAGCGGCGGGAACTCGACGTCGAGCCCGACGCTCTCGAGCTGGAAGATCTGCTCGGGGTGGCCCAGGTCCTTCAAGCGGTGCAGTCCCAGATCCCGCAGCGTGGCACCGGCCGGCAACGCGTCCCGCACGAGCGCGCCCGCCGCCCCCGACAGCAGAACCTGTCCGCCGTGGCCGACGGCGGCCACCCGGGCGGCCCGATGGACCTCGAGCCCGACCAGGCCGGTGACGGTCGCGCGCCGCCTCACCACAGTGCATCCCCATCCGCACCCGGACGTGCTCGCCCCCGGGCCAGGTGTGAGAGCCCAGGGCCCGTTGCGCGTCGATGACCGCCGACGCGCAGGCGCTCGGCGACGAGAACAGGGCGAAGAACCCGTCGCCCTGGGTGCTTACCTCGTCGCCGCCATGGGTCGACAGCTCCGACCGGATCAGGGCGTGGTGGTCGGCCAGGATCTCGGCGTAGGTCTCGTGACCGACACGGGTGAGCAGTGCCGTCGAGCCCTCGATGTCGGTGAAGAGGAAGGTGAGCGTTTCCGTGGGCAGAGCGTAAGAGATCGACCCGACCTCTGCCGTCCTAGCCCACCTCCGACACGGCAGTGGACGGCACGGCGGGCTTCGCCACCAGGTCGACCAGATCGCCGAGTACGAACACGCCGTAGCCGGTGGCGCTCTCGATGAGACGGTGCAGCAGATCGGCGGTGGCGCGGACGTCGTCGAGGGCCCGGTGCGACGGCAGGTGCTCCAGTCGCAGCGCGCTGGCCAGCGTACGGAGTTTGCAGTTGGGGACGTCGGGTCGTACGAGCCGGCGCGCCAGGGCCAGGGTGTCGATGGTCGTGTTCTCCAGGGGCTCGTAGCCGTTGTCCCCGAGGGCGGCGTCGAGGAAGGCGAGGTCGAACCGGACGTTGTGGCCGACGATCACCGCACCCCGCACGAACTCGAGCAACGACGGCAACACGCTCGACACCGACGGGGCGCCGAGCACCATGTCATCGGTGATCCCGGTGAGCAAGGAGATCAGCGGCGGGACAGAGCATCCGGGGTCCACCAGTGACTGGAATTCGCCCACGCATTCCCCGCCCTGGTACTTGGCCGCCGCGATCTCGGTCAGCGCCGCGGTGGCGGGCGAGCCGCCCGTGGTCTCCACGTCGACCACGGCGAAGCACACGTCGAACAGGGGCGCATCCAGATCGAACCCGGTGCCCTCGGGTGCGGCGCCGTCGTGCCGGGCATCGTGAGAGACCGCGACGAGCTCGGTGCTGTGACCGGAGCTGTGACCGACGGGGTTGGCGCGCCCCGCATGCCGTCCGGTGAGGCCGACCCACCGGGCCCAACGCGAGGAGGCGCCTGTTGCCACGAGGTGAATGGTAAGCACGAGGGTGTTCGCTGACGTGGACCGTGGCCCGCGGGAGGGTCATCCGAGAGCGGTAGCGTGGTCGTTGTGAGCCCGAGTCCGAGCACAGGCCCGAGCACGAACCGGTACCGCTGTGGTTCGTGCGGCAACATCACCCGCTTCGACGTCGTCACCGACCGCCGCGCCAAGGCCTTTCACCATTACAGCGTGGGTGGGGAGCTGTCGGTGGAGGACGTGGAGGTGGTGTCGGAGTCCGTGGTCGAGGTGAGCTGTCGGTGGTGCGGGCACGGCCGGTCCATCGAGGTCCTCGACGAAGAGCACGACGAGGAGGCCTCGGCGTCGGCCGCGGCCGACGCGGGCGGTCCTCCCGCCTGAGCGGGCCGCTCGGTCCCGGTGTCACACCCGGGCGCGACGCTGTCGCTGATGACACCCACGACGAGCGATGGAACCATCTGCATCAGCTGCGACGACTGCGAGCTCCAGGGCACCGCGGCGTGCGAGGACTGCCTGGTGAGCTTCGTGCTCGGGCGCGAGCCCGACGACGCCGTGGTCGTGGACGTCGAAGAGGCGCGGGCCATGCGCATGCTGTCGCGTGCGGGTCTCGTGCCCCGGCTGCGGCATTCGGGCGTCGAGGGGGACTGGGCCACGGGCTGAGGCCTCGCTCGGGATCTCCCCGCCCGCGGGGCCCGGGCCCGCAGCGTGCCAGCATGGGTCGGTGCGCACGCCGGGGTCCGGACGCGGTGGATGACCCACCTGCTCGTCACCAACGACTTCCCGCCCAAGGTGGGGGGGATCCAGGCATATCTGTGGGAGCTGTGGCGGCGCATGGACCCGTCGAGCTTCGCCGTCCTGACGGCGTCGTCGCACCCCGAGGCGGCGGCCTTCGACGCCGAGCAGAAGGGTCTCGGGTTCCGCATCGAGCGGGTGCCGAGCCGAGTGCTACTTCCCACGCCGGCGACGGTGCGGCGCATCCGCGCCAGCGCGCAGGACGTCGGTGCCTCGCTGGTGGTCCTCGACCCCGCCCTGCCTTTGGGCCTGGCCGGGCCGTCGCTCGGGCCCCTGCCCTACGCGGTGGTCCTGCACGGCGCCGAGGTGGCGGTGCCGGGCCGGCTCCCAGGATCGCGCCAGGCGCTCGCCCACGTGCTGTCGCGGTCGGTGCTGGCGGTGTGTGCCGGGGGCTACCCCGCGGCTGAAGCCCGGCACGTGGCGGGCGACCGCATGCCGCCCGTGGTCGAGGTCCCTCCCGGCGTGGACGTCGAGCGGTTGCGGCCGCTCACCGCCGCCGCCCGGCGCAAGGCGCGCGCCGCGCTGGGACTGTCGGCCGACGGGCCCGTCGTGGTCAGTGTGAGCCGGCTCGTCCCCCGCAAGGGGATGGACGTGTTGATCGAGGCGGCCGCCGCCCTCGTGCCGTCGATCCCCGATCTGACCGTGGTGATCGCCGGATCCGGGCGCGACCGGGCGCGGCTCGAGGCCCGGGTGCACGCCAGCGGCGCCCCGGTGCGGATGGTGGGGACCGTCTCCGACGACGAGCTGGCCCGCCTCTACGGCGTGGCCGACGTCTTCGTGATGGCGTGCCGGGACCGGTGGTTGGGCCTCGAGCAGGAGGGGTTCGGCATCGTCTTCCTGGAGGCGGCGGCGTGCGGGGTGCCACAGGTGGCGGGGCGCAGCGGCGGTGCCGACGAGGCCGTCGTCCACGGCAAGACCGGGCTCGTGGTCGACGACCCGAGCGACCCCGGGCGGGTGGCCGGGGCCCTGCGCCGGCTGCTCAGCGACGACCAGCTGCGGCGCACCATGGGCCGGGCCGCCCGACGCCGGGTGCGGACGGGCTTCGCGTGGGACCTTCTCGCACATAGGCTGGCCAGCGCATTGCAGGACGTGGAAGGCTGAACCCCGCCCACCCCGCCCGAGGCCTGGTGGCGGCGCCGTGGTCGGTGCCTCACCGGAGCGTGACGACGAACAAAGGAGTGTTTGTGGCGGAACTGGCCACCGAGCGAATGGTCGTTACCGCCACGCCGGAGCAGTGCTTTGCCGTGGTGAGCGACATCGAGCGGTACCCGGAGTGGGCGGCGGACATCAAGCAGGTGGTGGTCGAGCGGCGCGACGACGAGGGGCGACCGGGCGAGGCGACCTTCCGGGCCGGAGCCTTCGGCCGGTCCACCAGCTACACCCTCGCCTACGACTTCTCCAAGGCTCCCCGGATCCTCGCCTGGAAGCAGACCTCGGGCGACCTCACCTCCAAGCTCGACGGGAGCTACCGGTTCGACGCCGAGGGCGACGGCACGACCGAGGTCACCTACACCCTCGAGGTCGAGCTGAGGGTCCCGCTCCCGGGGTTCATCAAGCGGCGGGCACAGAGCCGCATCATGCACACCGCCCTGGAGGAGTTGAAGGCACGCGTCGAGTCCTCGCTCACGACGTGAGCGCGGGTTCGCCGCCGTCCGGTCCGCCGCGACACAGGAGGTCGGCGTGGCCCGGCAGGTGACGATCGGGATCGACATGGGGGGCACGAAGGTGCTCGGCCTGGCCGTCGACGACGAGGGGGTGGTGCTGGCCGAGGTGCGGGTGGCGAGCCCGGGTGGCCGGGTCGGTCCCGCCCAGGCCGGTGCGGGCGACAGCGACCATGGGGACGACGGCGAGCGGTCCGATGTCGTGATCGAGGTGCTGGCGACGGTGGCCGAGCAGCTGTGTCAGCAGGTCGACGCCGAGGTGTCGTCGGTCGGGGTGGGGGCACCGGGGCTCGTCGACAACACCGGGGTCCTGCGCTACGCCCCCAACCTGCCGCGCGGCACGGGGCTGGACATCGCCGGCGGGCTGGCGGCCCGTCTGGGTGGCATGCGGACGGTGGTGGACAACGACGCCACCTGCGCCACGGTGGCGGAGTGGGCCTTCGGGGCCGCCGTCGGCGTCACCGACGCCGTGATGGTGACCCTCGGGACTGGTATCGGGGGCGGGGTGATCGCCGGCGGCCACGTGGTGCGGGGAGCGTCGGGGTTCGGGGGGGAGATCGGCCACATGGTCGTCGACCCGAACGGCCCGCCCTGCCCGTGCGGCAAGCGGGGCTGTTGGGAGCGCTTCGCCTCGGGGAGCGGCCTCGGGCGCCTGGCCCGGGAGGCGGCCCATGCCGGACGTCTCGACGAGGTGGTGGGCCTCGCCGGAGGGGATGCCGAGTCGGTGCGGGGGGAGCACGTCCTGATGGCGGCGAAGAAGGGCGACGCCGGTGCCCTGGCCGTGCTAGGGGAGCTGGGATGGTGGCTGGCGCTCGGCCTCTCCAACCTGGCGCTGGCGCTGGACCCCGCCGTCATGGTGTACGGGGGAGGCCTGGTCGAGACCGTCACGCTCGTGCTCAACGAGGTGCGAACCGCCTTCGACGAATTGCTCGAGGGCCACGCCTATCGACCCGAGGTGCAGATCCTGCCCGCCTTGCTGGGCGAGCGGGCCGGGGCCATGGGCGCCGCGCTGGTGGCGCGCGCCGGCGACCGTTACCGGGTCGACGCGACGTGACCGTGGTCCGCAGCCCATCGCGGTCGCTCCGGCGCTGAACCCGGTGGCGCTGCCGCGCAGCCCGTGAAGGTCGGGGTCACGCTCCCGACGTTCCGTCACGACGCCGCCGCCATCGCCGCCGCGCGGCGGGCCGAGGAGCTCGGCCTCGACGGGGTGTTCGTCTTCGACCATCTGTGGCCGATCGGCGCGCCCGAGCGCCCGGCGCTGTCCGCCTTCCCCGTGCTGGGCGCGGTGGCCGCCGCGACCCGCCGGGTCTTCTTCGGCCCGCTCGTGGCGCGCATCGGGCTCGTGCCCGACGCGGTCCTCGTGGCCGAGCTGTTGTCGTTGGAGAAGATGGCGCCCGGACGGCTCATCGCCGGGCTCGGGACCGGGGATAGCAAGAGCGCGCCCGAGAACCTCGCCTTCGGAATCGCCTTCGACCCCGCCCACGAGCGCCGGTTGGCCCTGGCGGCGTGTGGCCGGCATCTCCGCAACGCCGGTGTGCCGGTGTGGGTGGGTGGTGGTTCAGTCCCGACCACCGAGCTCGCGCGTCGAGATCGACGCCGCGGTCAATCTGTGGGAGGGCCAACCCGCGGCGCTGGCCCGCCTCCGGGCGCGCTGCGAGGTGACCTGGGCCGGTCCGGTGGCGGGAGAGGTCCCGCAGATCGCGCAGTGGCTGGAAGAGGTGGCCGGGGCGGGGGCGACGTGGGCGGTGTGCGCGTGGCCCCGGTCGATCGAGGCCGTGGCCGAGGCGGCCGCCTTCGTGCGCCGGTGACGTCGCCACAAAGACAGACGTCGCCAGAAAGACAGAAGCCGAGGGCTAACCTCTCGCGATGGAGTTCCGACGGATCAACGGCCTGCCCCCGTATGTTTTCGCGCACATCGAGGCGCTGAAACTGGCAGCCCGTCGAGCCGGCCGCGACGTCGTCGACCTCGGGTTCGGCAACCCGGACCTGCCCTCGCCCGATGCCGCGGTCGAGAAGCTGGCCGAAGCCGTCCACAATCCGAAGAACCACCGGTACTCGGCTTCCAAGGGCATCCCCAAGCTCCGCCAGGCGATCTCGGCGCTCTATCTGCGCCGCTTCGGCGTCGAGCTCGACCCCGACACCGAGGTGGTCACGACCATCGGGGCGAAAGAAGGCATGTCGCATCTCATGTGGGTGCTGCTCGGCCCCGGGGACAGCGCGCTGGTGCCCTCACCGTCATACCCGATCCACATCTACGCCCCGCTCTTTGCCGGCGCGGATGTCCGCCAGGTGCGGTTGGAGCTGGCCACCAACGTCGACGGGCCGCCGGCGTCCGAGGCGTTCTTCGACAATCTCATCGAGTCGTGGGAGTCGGCATGGCCCAAGCCGCGCGTGGTGGTGCTGTCGTTCCCCCACAACCCCACCACCGCGTGTGTCGACCTGGCCTGGATGCAGCGCATCGTCGACTTCGCCCGTGAGCACGACCTCATCCTGGTGCACGACTTCGCCTATGCCGACATCTCCTTCGACGGGTACAAGCCGCCGTCGATCCTCGAGGTCCCCGGGGCCAAGGACGTGGCCGTCGAGCTGTACTCGCTCACCAAGTCGTTCTCCATGGCGGGGTGGCGCGTGGCGTTCATGGTCGGCAACGCCGAGATCGTGGCCGCGCTCACCAAGTTGAAGAGCTACCTCGACTACGGCACCTTCCAGCCCATCCAGATCGCCGCCATCGTCGCCATGAACGAGGTGCCCGACTATCCGAAGTGGGTCAACGAGAGCTATCTGGCCCGGCGCGACGCGCTGTGCGACGGGCTGAACCGCATCGGGTGGAACCTGACGCCGCCCAAGGGGACCATGTTCGTGTGGGCTCCCATCCCCGAGCCCTATCGCGAGATGGGCTCGCTCGAGTTCTCGTCCTTCTTGGTGTCAGAGGCCGAGGTGGCCACCTCGCCCGGGGTCGGGTTCGGGCCCGGGGGAGACGGCCACGTGCGGTTCGCGCTGATCGAGAACGAACAGCGCATCGGCCAGGCGATCCGCAACCTGCGCAAGACCCTCACCAAGTTGCACTGAACCCCGGCGCGGCCGGGGTCGGTGGGGCTCAGTGGCCGAGGGCGGCGACCAGGGCGTCGGGGTCTTCGAGGCTCAGGATGAGCTGTCGCAGGTGGACGGGAATGCCCGTTGCCACGGCGCGCACCGGCGGGTCGATGGTCAGGGCCAGGAGCCCCGTGGTGGCGCCGTTCACGAGCCAGCGCCCTCTCCAGCCGTGCACGCCGATGCCCCCGGGAAACCCTTGCCGAGGCTCGACCGCGGTGATCTGGCCCACCGGGATCGATGCGCGAAAGGCCCACCCCATACGCACGCGCAGCGCGTCTCCTTCGAGCTCGACGCTCGAGAACCGCGGCCCCATGCCCAGTGAGGACAGCAGAGGGCGAAGGGCGCCGTAGCTGAACTTGAACGAACCGATGCCGGTCATAGGTGCGTCAGTGTGTCACCGATGACCGAGCCGGCGCTGGGCGGCGGCGGGGGAGAGGATGCCTTCGAGACAGAAGGCCACCGCGGCGGCACCGGCCTCGTCGGCGGGCCGGCCCTGCTCCAACACGAGCACCCTCGCCAGGCGATCGGTCACACCCAGGATGGCGTGGGCCAGCACAAGGGGATCGTCGCGACGGATCATGTTGGCGGCGATGCCCGCTTTCACATGGGGCAGCGCGTCGGCCACCGCTTGCTCCTCGCCCTGGCGGATGAGGGGGGCGAACCGCTCCTCGGTCCGGGCGAACTCCAGGAGGACGAAGAGGTGGCGGTTGGCATCCAGCCACTGCACCGACGCCCTGATGCCCGCCTCGATGCGGCGCACGGGATCGGGCTCGTCCGCGATGGCCTGGCGCTGGGTGCGGCGCAGGTCGCGTTGCGCGTCGGTCAGGATCTGGCGCAGCAACTCCTCTTTGGAGGCGAAGTACCAGTAGAAGACGCCCTTGGCCACGCCGAGGCCGTCGACGATGTCGGTGACCGAGGTGGGGTGGTATCCCTGGGAGGCGAAGCGCCGGGCGGCGTAGTCGAGGAGCTCGAGTCGGCGCCGCTGTCCCCGTGCGGTCAACCGGCGTGCCATCGGCCAGACGCTACATGTGGTGCCGGTCGGGGTACGGGGTGCACATGTTGTGCATTTCGCCCGACCATATGGCGCGCTACCCTTTGGGCGTGGCCTACTGGGTGCTGAAGGTCCTGCTCAGCCCCTTCTTCTACCTGTTGTGGCGGATCAGAGTCGAAGGGCGCGACCACATCCCCGCCACCGGGCCCGTGATCCTGGCCCCCAACCACGTGACGTTCCTGGATTCCATGTTCCTCCCCCTGGTGTTGCGCCGGCGCGTGACCTTCGTGGCCAAGGCGGAGTACTTCGACTCGTGGAAGACGGCCTGGTTCTTCCGTGCCGCGGGACAGATCCCCATGCGCCGCGAGGGCGGGAGCGCCTCGGAGCGGGCATTGGCCGCGGCCCGCGACGTCCTCAAGGAAGGCAACGTGCTCGGGATCTATCCCGAGGGCACGCGCTCGCCCGACGGGCGGCTGTACCGGGGCCACACCGGGGCGGCCCGTCTGGCGCTCGGGTGCGGAGCCCCCATCATCCCGGTGGGACTGGTGGGAACGTCCGCGGTCCAACCGCCCGGCTCCAACCGGCCCCGCCCCTTCAAGAAGGTGACCGTGCACTTCGGGGCGCCGCTCGACCTGTCGCGCTTCGAGGGCGAGGCGGCCGGTGACCCGCTGACGCTGCGTGCCGCCACCGACGAGCTCATGTTCGAGATCCGCAACCTGTCGGGACAGACTTACGTCGACCGGTACGCCAAGCGGCACAACGTCGTCGGCGGTTCCGACGTCGCCCATGTCCGTACGTCGACCAACGGCGACGGCTACGGGGACGCCCCCGCCCCGACCCGCAGGCCCCAGCACGCCGGCGCCACCTCGGAGCCCGCCGCCTGAGCGCAGGGTCGCTCCGGTCGAGGAGCGTCGCGCCCGGACGGCCCGCGGTGGGGGAGGGAACGTCCTAGTGGTCCGTCGCTGATATAGCTGAAGTAGTTAGGCTGGCAACATGACCATGCTGCTGGCCGCACCGCCACTTCGCATGACCCGCAAACAACGGGCCGAGCTCGCGCGCATCGCACGTTCTTCGTCCCAGCCGCACCGCTCTGTCATGCAGGCCAAGGCGTTGTTGCTTGCCGCCGATGGCGAGGCCAACTACGAGATCGCACGGCGCTTGGACGTGGCGTCGAACTCGGTGCGCAGCTGGAGACGGCGTTTCGAAGAGAGCGGGACCGACTGGGTCGGCACGATTGCACCGGGACGGGGCCGCCGTTCGTGGTTGCCCGAAGGCACCGTGGCCGAGGTAGTGCGCGTCACGAGGGAGGAACTCCCCGATGATGGCTCTACTCAGTGGTCGACTCGGACGCTCGCCCAGCGACTCGGGATCGGCAAGGACACCGTGGCCCGGATCTGGCGGGACCACAACCTGCGACCTTGGAGCGTCGTGAGCTTCAAAGTCTCGAACGACCCGGACTTCGAAGAGAAGCTCGTCGACGTGGTCGGGCTCTACATGAGCCCGCCCGAACGGGCCATCGTCTTCAGCTTCGACGAGAAGACCCAGGTCCAAGCACTCGACCGCACCCAGCCCTCTCTTCCTCTCAAGCCCGGACGGGCCGGGACCATGACCCATGACTACAAGCGTCACGGCACAACGGATCTCTTTGCCGCCATGAACGTCGCCACCGGCGAGGTCCTCTACGACACCCGCACATCGCACAAAAGCACCGACGTGCTCCAATTCTTCAAGTTGATCGACCTCCATGTCGCCAAAGACCTCGACATCCACGTCGTCCTCGACAACCTGAGTGCTCACAAGGCACCGCCGGTGGCCAAGTGGCTGGCCGATCCCAAGCGGGAGCGCTGGCACCTGCACTTCACGCCGACCAGCTCGTCGTGGCTGAACCTCGTCGAGAGCTGGTTCTCCATCCTCACCGAGCGCCGGCTTCGCCGGGGTGCCTTCACCTCCGTCGACCACCTCATCGTCGAGATCGAGACCTGGGCCGAGCATTGGAACGACGATCCCAAACCTTTCGTCTGGAAGAAGCCGGCAGAGGAGATCATCGCCAAGGTGAAGAGAGGCCGGGCTGCATTGGCTTCAGTCAAATCCGCGACGCACCACTAGGGTCTTGGACCGGAGAGCCGGGAAGCCTGGTCGGCATGTCGCGGCGTCGCGGGAGGATGCCGGCATGGATGGTCGAGTTTCGCGGCGCACGCGTGGTGAGGACGGGTGACCCCATCGGCCGCGACCGCCGTGTTCGTGGTCGGGGCGGTCCTCAGCCTGGCGACGAGCTGGCTGCTCGTGTCCCGGTTGGAGATGGTGGGGGAGCGCTACGGGCTCTCCGAAGCCCTCCTGGGATTGCTCGCCGCCCTGGCGGCCGACACACCGGAGATCACCGCCGCGGTCACCGCCCTCGTGCATCACCAACGGGCGGTCGGCGCCGGGGTCGTCATCGGTTCGAACGTGTTCAACCTGGCCGCGCTGCTCGGGGTGGGAGCCATCGTGGCCCGGCGCATCCACCTGCACCGCAAGGTCGTCGTCCTCGGCGGCGCCGTGGCGATGTGGATGGCGCTCGTCTGTCTGGGATCGGTCCGAGGTCTCGTCGCGCCCGGTCTCGGCTTGGGGCTCGTGGTGGTCGTCCTGGTTCCCTACGGCATCGCCCTGTCGTCGCGACGGGGCGCGCTGGCGCGTCTGCCGGTTCCCCCCTCGTGGACGGCGTGGCTGGGGTCCGCGGTCGACGAGGAGGAGCTCGAGCTCGTCACTGCCATCCGTCCCCGGCGAGCACGGCCCCGAGACACCCTCGTCGCCGCGGTGGCGCTCGTGGTCGTGGTGCTGTCCTCTGTGGCGATGGAACGAGGGGCGTCGGCGCTCGGACAGCACTACGACGTGGCCGGTGTGATCATCGGCGGTCTGGTGCTCGCCGCCGTGACGAGCCTTCCCAACGCCGTGGCCGCCGTCTACCTGGCCCGCCGGGGAAGAGGAGCGGCCGCGCTGAGCGTGGCGCTCAACAGCAACACCATCAATGTCGCGGCCGGGCTGCTCCTTCCCGCCGCCATCCTGGGTCTGGCCCGGCCCTCGGGCCCGACGGTCCTCATGGCCGGGTGGTATCTGGGCCTGACGGCGGTGACGTTGGCCCTTGCCTACGTCGGTCGAGGTCTGCGGCGGTGGTCGGGTTGGCTCATCATCGCCGCCTACGCGGGGTTCGTGATGGCCGTCCTTCTCACCACGTGACCGTCCTGATCACGTGAACGGTCCCCGGCACGCACCGCGTCAGCGGTTCGTGACGACCTCGGACCACGCCCCGGTGGTGAAGAGCTGTGGGGTGCCGGTGCCGTCGGCGGGGACGCTCCAGGTGTCGGTGGCGAGCTGGGTCCCGTCGGCCATGTTGGGAGTGGTGGCGCTCATGGGGTTGAGCGAGGCGATCGCCTGGTCCTGGAGCACGCCGTAGAGGACGGTGGTGTTGTTGAGCCACTCCACCTGATCGTCGACGCTGCGGGTCTCGGCCAGAGGGTGCACTTTCAAGGTGGCCAGGTCCACGACCGACAGCCGCCACTTGACGACCGATCCGGGGAGCCGCCGCTTGAAGGCGATCTCCCGGTTGTCGGGAGACAGCGACGGGCACTCGACGTTGGACATGATGACCGTGGCGCGGCGCGTGTTGAGGTCACCCTCGATCAGGTAGGTCTGGCCACCCGTTCCCAGCGTGGCGTAGAAGTGGCGGCCGTCATTGGCGAAGGTGACGCCCCAGAAGTTGAAGTCGGGGGCCTCGAAGGACTTGCCGTTGCGGGTGACGGCGAGCTGTTCGAGGTCGAACAGCACCGTTCCCGTCCGCATGTCGATGATGTCGGTGCGGGTGGAGTACTGGCCGATGGTGGCGTAGGAGTCGCCGCGGACGAACGTCGTGACGGCTCCGTAGCGGCCGTCGGGCGAGACTCGGGCCCTGCTCGGGAGCCCGGTGAGCGAGACCTCGTGGAGCTTCTTGAAGTGGGCGTCGAACACGATCGCACTCGTGGTGATGTAGAGGCCGGTCGACGGTCTGGTCAGGCACAGGCCCACGCCTCCTTCGAAGTCGACCCGATCGCACGACATCGGGGTGGTCGCCCGCGGCCCCGTCGGGTCGTCGGCTGCCACCAGGTCGAGGCGTCCATAGTTGCCGTCGAGCGTGGTGCTGCGGAACAGCAGGTACGAGCCGTCGCTCAGGCCCTGTGCGGGGAGCGCCATCTGCGGCACCGCCGGCGACTGGTCGAGCGCGGCGGAGGGATCGTTGAGGGCGCCGCGCAGGATCGAGGCGGTCGAGATGACGATGACGATCGCGGCCATGACGGCGAGAATCACGACGGGGCGGGTGCGGGACCGGGTCCGGGGCGTGCTCGCATCTGACGCCGCGGGCCGGCGGGGCAGCGCCACGACCAGGAGCATGGGGACCAGATACCCGAGCCACACCACCACGTCGAGCAGCACCGGATAGGGCTGAATGCCGAACATCCCCGTCACGATCGAGGAGGTCACTGTCCCCGGGGGGGTGAAGTGGGACCAGTCGAATTGTGGTGTCTGGGCGAAGACCAACCACCCCGCGGCGTTGGCCGCTTGGACCGCGGTCATGGCCAGGCCGGCGGCGCTCACGACGAGGATGAAGGCGGTCACCCGGAAGAAGCGGGCGATGTGGAGATGAAGACCGCCACGCACCACGGCGACGCCGACGATGACGGCGAGCACCACGCCGGCCCCCGCGCCGACGGTCCCGAGGATCGGACTGCTGGCCTTGGTCCCGATGAGGGCCAGGACGAACACCGAGATCTCGAAGCCCTCTCGAAGCACCGCGAAGAACGCCATGGCGGCGAGGGCTCGCCCCGAGCCGCGCGCCAGCCGCGCCGCGGCGCTGGCGCCGGAGTCCTGCAACAGGTCCTTCGGGAACCGGCGCATCCAGATGACCATGTAGGTGACGGTCGCCACGGCGACGACGCCCACCACCGCCTCGAACCGATCCGCGGCGATGGTGGAGAGGTTGATCTCGACGATCCGGAGGGTGACGGCGACGACCAGGCACAGCCCCGCCGCCGCGGCCGACGCCAGCCACACCAACCGCAGCTGGTCGCGCCGGCCCTGATGGTTGAGGAAGACCGCGATCGCCCCGAGGATGACGACGGTTTCGAGCCCCTCGCGGAGGCCGATGACAAATGCCGGCAGCACGAGAGCGCCCTAGCTGCTCAAGGCGGCGGTGCCGGCAATGACGACAGCGGTCGAGCCGGTACCGGCGTCACAAGAGGCGCGCCGATGCCGCCTCCCGCCCGACGCCTTCCCACAGCCAGCGCCTCGCCACACGTCGTTCACCACAGACCACCTTCTCGGTACCTTCCATGATCATCGGCACCGCGGTGATTCGGCCTTGAGCAGCCGGGGACGAACCTGGGGACATCGACGGGATCACCGAACGCGGAGAACGCTCTCGGCGTCGCTTTCGGGCGCTGATAGTGGTGGGTGAAGCGATGCTCCTAGCGCGGATCCAGGGAGAGTGGAGTGACCCACAAGGTGGCGCCGCGATCCATTCCGGCAGGTTGGGAGCGAACGGCGTGGACTGCTGCCGCGACGCCGATGACTGGCGAAGCCCGCCCCGGTCACGATCGTCGCCACCATCGCCGCAGACGAGAGATCGATTCCCGAAAAAGCCTCCAGCTGCACGAACGCGCCCATGGCCGCTTCGCCCAGCATCGCCACGACGAAGCCGCTTGCCGCCACTGTGAGCGCGACCCGTGCACCGGGCTTGCGTGCGGCGGCGACGAAGAGCGTGACTCCGATGATGCCGAGGCTGCCCGCGAAGGCGGCGTAGACAACGGTCAATGCCGGCGGCCCGGTACCCAAGGAAGGCTGCAGCGTCAGCAACCCGTTGGGGAGGATCGCCAAGGCCAGAGCAAAGCCCACGGCCATCAACAGCCGGGCCGGCTCCGTCGTGGCAGGTGTTTCGATCCCCGCCCGGCGGCCCGATGCCGACCGCTTCAGCGCCGTGAAGACCATCCATGTTGCCACTCCGGCACCGGCCACGGCGACGAGAAACCCACCGATGGGAGGAAGGATTGGGTTCCTCCTCGGTATATCTGCGAAGAACTCGCTTAACCAACTGGACAGAATCGTCGAGATGAGCGCCGCCGTGATCACGAGCAGTCGCAATCCCCCCTTCTTCGATTGAGGGTCTTCGCCTGCGCGTCGGCCTTCGCCCCCCGTGCCGATGGCCAGAGCAAACACCGTGCCGGCCGCGACGGCACCACCGACCACTCCACACAGGAGTCCGATACCGGACAGCATTCCAGGATCGGAGCTGTCGAAGACACCGATGGCGGAGAGTACGGCGTCCGTCCCGATGAGCGCGAGGCCCATTCCGAGAGCGATGACAGATCGAGACCCGGTGACCGAGTCACGAAGGGCCGAGTTTCGGTGCTCGGTGTCTGTTCCGACGTTGGCTAGAACCGTCACCGCAAACAGCGACCAACCCCCGGTCCACAAGATGGCCGATGTCTTCACGTCGAAGAGCACCGTCCCCCATCGGAGATGTAATGGAGCTGCGCCAAAGGCAAAGCTGACGAACAGGGATGAGAGCGCCGCGGAGAACGCGGCGATGGACATTCCCACCAACGACCATCGTCGTTGGAAAATTCCAGCCACCCCGGACCCCACGCTTTCAGGCTACTGGTGAACCTTCTCGACAGTCCGAAGAGGGAGGAGCGTCCGCCTTGCCCTCCCGCACATAGCGGGTGTTCTGCGCTCCCCACGGCCAACCGTGGTGCCCCGTAGGGGGGCACCTTGTAGCCCGGCATTTTGCGCTACTGGGTCGAACTCATGCCAGTACCGACCTGGGCCCGCGCCTGCCTATGCCCGGCGCCCCAGAAAGTAGAGGAGCTCCGTCTGCAGGTCTGCACCGAGCGGTGGTTCCAACTTGGGCCCGAAGACGTTCGGCAGGCGGATCATGGCGTCCATCGGCTTGAGAGCCTCATAGGCCTGGCGGACGGAGTCTTCGTCGAGGCGCTCGTCCGCACCGATCGTTCGTGCCAGGTCCCATGTGTGGACTAGCACGTCCATGGTCACGAATTGGCCGATGATCTGACCCGCAGGCATCTTGCCCGTCGGCCCGTCCATCTCCTTGGCCCTCGCTTCCGGATCTCCAGTGATCTCGTCGATCGCACGAGAGGCGTTCTCCCAGGCCTGCTTGGGGTCCTCGTCAGCACCCAAGGGTTCCGACTCCTCACCCCTGACACTGGCGATCACGCCCCGATGATTCTCGACAACGTGCGCCAGCAGATCACGTGCTGTCCACCGCTCGCAGGGGGATTGAGCTCCCCACTGGTCAGCGGCAACTGCCCTAACGGCGACACCGAAGCCGCTCGACACCACCCGGTACTTGTCTTGGAGTTCGGTCATGGTGGAAGAGTACGTCGCCTGTCGACCGCACTGAAAAAGTGCTGCTCCCGACTGCGTCCAGTCCAACGGTGAGGGTCAGGAGGTTGTCCCGCTGAGCGTGGAAGTTTGAGGTGGCGGTCCCCCGCCTGATGCCTGCCTGGTGGTAGGTCTCGGGCGTCCGCCAAAGACATCCGATCAAGAAGGGGACCGCCGTGAAGAAGAACTATCAGACCACGACTGGCTGCGCGTGCAATGGGCGCACCACGCCGAAGAAGGTCAGGCCCGACGCAGCTCGGACGGCCCACGAGGCGGCCGTCGCGTTGCCCGCCACCGCCACCGTCGCCATCGCCGAGCTCGCTGGGGAGCTCGAGGAAGGGCTGCTCGCCTTCGTGGTGGGCACTGGCCTGAAGGTGCTCGACGTGATCCTCGAGGACGAGGCCACCGCCCTCGCCGGCGCCCGCGGCCGGCACGACCCGGACCGCACGGCGGTGCGTCATGGGAGCGACGCCGGGCTCGTGACCCTGGGCGCCCGCCAGGTGTCCATCCGCAGGCCTCGGCTGCGCACGGTCGACAAGACCGCTGAGGTGCAGCTGCCTACCTACCAGTCGGCGTCGTCCACCGAACTGCTCGGCCGCGAGACCATGGCGCGGATGCTCGCCAAGCTCTCCACCCGGCGCTACGCGGTGGGGCTCGAACCGGTGGGTGAGGCGGTGACCGCGAGGAGCCGCTCTGTGTCCAAGTCGGCGGTGTCGCGCCGCTTCGTGGCGGCGACGGAGTCCGCGCTGGCCGAGCTCATGTCGGCCGACCTCTCGGAGCTCGACCTGGTGGCGATCATGGTCGACGGGGTCCATTTCGCCCAGCATCTGTGCGTCGTGGCGCTCGGGATCGACATCGACGGGACCAAGCATCCCCTCGCCCTCGTCGAGGGCGACACCGAGAACGCCACCGTCGTGAAGGGCCTGCTCGTCGGGTTGCGCGAGCGGGGGCTGGACGTGACCAAGCCCACGCTGTTCGTCCTCGACGGCGCCAAGGCGCTGCCCGCGGCGGTCACCACCGTGTTCGACCACCCGGTGCTGGCGCGGTGCCAGGAGCACAAGATCCGAAACGTGAAGGGGCATCTGCCCAAGGACGTCGCCGCCGTGGTCGAGCCCCGCATGCGCGCCGCCTACCGCAACCCCGACCCCCTCGCCGGCCAAGGGGCTCTCGAGGCGCTCGCCAAGGAGCTCGACCGCAAGCACCCCGGCGCCGCCGGGTCGCTTCGCGAGGGCTTGGCCGAGACTTTCACCGTGGCCCGCCTCGGCGTGCCGCCCACCCTGGCGCGGACGCTGCGCTCCACCAACCCCATCGAGTCGATGATCGAGATCTGCCGCGACCACTCGACGAACGTGAAGCGGTGGAACGGCGGACAGATGGCGTTGCGCTGGTGCGCGGCCGGCATGGTGGAGGCGAAGGAGCAGTTCCGACGCGTGAACGGCCACCTGCATCTAAAGACCCTGCGCGCCGCGCTCGAGGTCCACGTCGCCAGCGTTACACCCGATCGCTACGATTCGAGCAAGGAGGTGGCCGCGTAGTCGACACATCGCGGGCCGTCACCCAAATTCCACGCCGGTCGGGACATCCTCGAGGGTCAGGCCAGGTACCGCATTCGGGGCTATCGGATGGGCGAATCCCCGCCCCAAACCAGCGTGATCTCGTTCGGTCGGGAGGTAGTCGGGCTGGCCCCGCAAGGGCGCTCCGACCGCCGGTGATACCGATCCCCCGTTGATTCCACGGCGACAGAGACCCATCGTCCCAGGCATGAGTCCCATGTGCCGGGCCCCAAGCGTGACACCCACCCACGCCGCCGCTGCGCAGCAAGCAGGGGCAACGAGGCGGCTGGCTGATCGCTTGTTGTTGCCCTTTGCCTTCTAGCTGCGCTTAGACCGCGACCGTCACTCTGAGGAACGTGGCAGGGATCGCCGTCCTCGCGGGATCAGTGCTCGTGTTCTGGGCCTTGAACAGTTCGTCGAGCTCGCCGAACAGCTCGTCGGCACGTCCGCTCTGGTTTGCGGCGTCAAAAGCATTCATGGTCGGGCCGTAGTAATCGCGGAACCACGTCAGATACTCGGTCGGGGGCACCGGCGCCTCGAAGACAAAGGTGTCGGGTTCACAGGTGATGGACTTGGCCACTATCCCAGCGTCGGCAAAGCGCTCCACGACGTTCTCGGCGATTCCCCAAGTCATCGGGCTGACAAAACCCTCGGGGGGTGGTGGGGAGTAGGAGGAGCTGATCCTCAGGAGCTGGGCAACCAGCGTCGGGTCGCCGGGGATCCAGTTGCCCATGACGATGCGGCCACCAGGCCTGGTGACCCGCACCATCTCTCTGGCCACCTCGGACGGTCGGGGTGCGAACATGGCGCCAAAGACCGAGACGACGAGGTCAAAGCTGTCGTTACTCACTTCGTCCAAGGCGCACGCGTCGCCGTGTTGAAATCGGAGGTTGGCGAGGTTCTGCTCCTTGGCGCGGAGGTTGCCTGCCTCGACGAGGTTGTGGGCGATGTCGATACCGAGGACGTTGGCGCCCCGCTTGGCCGCGGGCACCGCGGTCGTGCCGTCACCGCAGCCCAAGTCGAGGACATCGGATCCAGGCGTGATGTTGATCCGTTCGACAAGCGCATCTCCACTGTCACGCATGCTGGAGGCGATTTGGGTAAAGTCGCCCTTCTCCCAGAGCGCTTGGTTGGGGTTCATGTCTCCCTCCATGGCGATCGTCGGACTTGAGTTCTCGGGCGTGCCGCTCGACACGAGCGCCAGCCCCCTCTCATTGTCCAATGGACATCCGGTCCAGGACAAGTACAGATTCTGAAGCGCGAGGTAGCGTAATGGGCATGACTGGATATGGCCAGTTTTGCCCTGTGTCCAAGGCAGCCGAAGTCGTCTGCCAGCGCTGGACCCCGCTCATCTTGCGGGAGGTGCTCTCTGGTAGTAGCCGCTTCAACGAGATTCGACGGGGCGTCCCCACCTGTTCGCCCGCCCTGCTCACCAAGCGCCTCAGAGAGCTCGAAGCGGCCGGCGTCATCACACGAGGTCCAGATGGGACTACCTATCACCCCACGGAAGCGGGGTATGAGTTGCTGCCAGTGATCCTGGGACTCGGTGCTTGGGGCCATCGCTGGGCACGCAGTGACTACGGCCCAGAGGATCTCGACCCCGGCCTGCTTCTTTGGGACGTTCGTCGATATCTCGCAGGGGGCCTTGATGAGGTCCGAGTGGTCGTGCAGTTCGTCTTTCCTTCCGTGCCCGCCAAGCGGCGCTTCTACTGGGTCGTGGTCGACCCGAAGGAGATCGATCTGTGTCTAACCGATCCCGGTCATGCTGTGGATGTGGTCATTGAGGCCGACCTTCGGTCTCTGACGCAGGTGTGGATGGGTGATGCCCAGTTTGTCGACGAGGTGGTAGCCGGGCGCATTGTGCTCCGAGGTCCAGCCAAGCTCACCAGCCGCATTCCCGGGTGGTTTGGCCGGCACCCGATAATGGCCGGCGTGGAACGTGCATCCTCATCGCTGACCGACCGATAAGCGCGACACCGACCCGAGTCCAGGGCGGCCCGGCGTCCGTCTCGGTGCGCACGGTAATCGGGGATCCCGTACGTTCATCTGGCCGGTCACGGCTTGCCGTGGTCGTGCCGTCGGGGGTCGGTGTCCATCCACAGGCAACCTCCGTACGTGCCCTTCGGTGCTCGACTGCTTACCGCCAGAGGATTGGAAACACCGTGTGGTGACCATCCACACCCTTGAGGACGAGGGACCTGGCCTCACCGAGAGTAAAGGCGCCGGCGAGGCTGTCCTGAACCACCTGTGATGCCAGGATCTCGCCGCCCGAAGCGGCGCTCGAGATTCGAGCCGCGATTACAACCGTCCGACCAAAAAAGTCTCCGCCTTCGACTTTGGCATTCCCACTGTGTATTCCCACCCGGACCGCTACCGGCACTCCGGCCCAGCCTGCGCTCAGAGCACGCTGGATCGCTTCCCCGCACGCAGCAGCCGAGCCAGGGGCAGAGAAGGCCAACATGAATCCATCACCCTGACCCTTAACGACGACACCCCCAAAGAGAACTGTCTGCTGCCTTACGGCAGTGGCATGCCAGTCGAGCAGCTCTAACCAGGTGTCTTCGCCGAGAGACTCCATGAGAGTGGTAGACCCCTCGATGTCGGTGAACATGATCGTGACCATGCCATCGGGAGACATGGCCATTGCGGGCGGACGCTCGTCTTGAAGCAGGATAAGGATTTCCTCGACCGCTGTGGTGAGCGCAACCCCCAAGGACTCCTCGTTGGCTACCGGAATTGATATGTGCCAATGAACGATGCGCCAGTGTGCACCTTCTTCGCGTAGTACGAGCGTCGAGCGGGTCATGATCGAAGGCATTCCCTCGACCACCATTGATGCTCGGCTTACAACCCATCCAACCGTGCCCTCCTTCCACGCGACAGTTTCTTCCGGGTCGAAGTGGATCGGAGGCATTTCCGAGAACTGCACTCTGATCATGGTGGTGATTGCCTCAATACCCACCCACCACTCCTCGGGCGCGGTTCCGATGACCATTGAGCCGGGTTGACGCGAAACACCGTCGGCGAAGGTCTCAGAATCACGCGTATCGAACGACCGATACATCCGCTCCATGAGGAGGCCGAGTTCTGGGGCTGGCTCCATTCCCCACACGATACGCGTCCCGTCGGATCTGCCCGATTTCGACCGAGTCCGAACCAGAGCCCCGTTTGGTGTCGGTACCCGCCGACGTCTGGCCCGAAGCCTTCCACCGTCGGAGCCACCCATCTAAACAGTCCTGAACACCTTGAGCTCGGCCTCCGGGCTTTAGGGTGCATCGAGTTGATCCCGTCCTGCCTCGCCTCGGGAACCACGCCGGAGCGGCAAAGCCGACTTCTGAAATATGAAAGGCGGGTAGGGCGGGCCAGCTCGGTGGGCGTGACGACCCTGTTTGAGGAATTCGGGACTGGCTTGTCAGATCCCTCTTAGTGATGTTCGGGACACGCGCCTCACCGACCGGCCTTGGATCGACGCCAACGAACCGAGGAGGAGTCGATGAGCACACTGGGGATCGATCTGGCCGTGCGGGCTGCGCACGTCGCCACCTTGACCAACGACCAGGGCGAGGTGATCTGGTCGCGCCGGCGGTTTCGGAGCCACCCCCCGGAGCTGGCCGCACTGAGTGCGGCGGCTGGACCGGCGTCGGAGCTGACGGTGGTGATCGAGCCCACCCGCAGCGCGTGGGTGGTGGTCGCTGCGCACTTTCGGGCCACCGGGGCCAAGGTGGTGATGGTGGCACCGGAACGGTCTGCGGACCTGCGGAGCTACTACAAGAAGCACACGAAGAACGACCGCCTGGACTCCTTCGTCCTCTCCCGGGTGCCGCTTCTGCACCCCGAAGGGCTGATCGAGGTGACCGGTCTCGGCCCGGCCGATCCGCTCAAGAGGGCGGTGCGCCGTCGCGTCCGCCTCGTGGGTGAGCGCCATGGGTGTCACCAACGCATCGACGCCATGTTGGACCTGCTGGGGCCGTCCTACAACGACGCGCTCGGGACCCGGGACACGAGGACCGTGGCCGTCATCCTCGAGCGATACGGGAGCCCGAGATCCCTGCGCCGATTGGGCATTTCCCGACTCACCGACCTGGTGCGACGGACGAGCGGTGGGCACTTCGGCGCCGAGTACGCCCGCCGGCTCATGCATGCGGCGAACGAGGCCATCGAGCTGTGGAGAGGCGGCGGCCTCGACTTCGACGAGCTGGCCTGGGACCTCGCCCAGGAGATCCGGATCATCGGCCTACTCGAGGTCGAGATCGGCCGCCTCGATGCCCGGATCGCCGAGCTCTATGCCGCTGTTGACCCCAAGGGCATCGTCCGCTCGGCACCCGGGGTGGGCCCCGTGCTTGGCGCGGGCATCGTCGGGCGCCTCGGAGACGTGAACCGCTTCGCCAACCTGGCCGGGGTCAGGTCCTTCACCGGCATCGTCCCGGGCGTGAACCAGTCCGGACTCACCGAGACTCGACCTGGGATCACCAAGCAGGGCGATCCGGGGTTACGGCGAGATCTCTTCTTCGCTGCGGACATGGCCCGCCACCACGACCCGCAGCTCGCCGCCAAGTACCACCGCCTGATCGTCGAGCGCCGCCTCCATCACTACGCCGCGGTCTGCCACGTGGCGACGACCCTCGTCACCAGGATCGCCGCCTGCTGGCGGTCAGGGCAGCACTACGTGGTTCGGGACGTCGACGGAAGACCGGTCACACCTGTCGAGGCTCGAGCAATCATCGCCGAGCGCTACGCCATCCCACCCGAAGCGCGCCGACGTGCACGCGTCCCGGACGCAGTGAGCGAGCCAACGAGATAGGGGTCACCAAAGGCGCCCCGCGTTGGCCCGCTCGGGCACCAGGCTAGGCGCACTTGACGCGGTTAGGAATTTCATATTCGGGGATCCCGTACGCCATACCAGTTCCGACGGGCGTCCAGGTCCGGGGATCCCGTCCAGGCAAGCGGGGTACTGAGCTGACCCTGCGTGGGCGCACAACCGGTAATACCGCCTGGCCACGCCGGGCACGTTCACGCCGTTGTGGAAGACACCCTTCGGAGAGTTACGAGTAAACGGACCCGCGTTCTCGGACGTGAAAACATCGTGGACGTGCGCCGATTCACGCTTAGCGCTACAGCGATCCTGCCCCTGGTGTTGCTGACAGCCTGCGGCGTCACCCACACTACGGCGAAGCCCATTCCGACCACCACAGTCAATCCCACCACGCCCACCACTTCGAGCTCACCGAGTCAAGAGATCGTGGATGACCTCACCTGGGTGAGTGATACCCATGGCTGGGCATTGATGAGTCCGTCAGGATGCGAGCGCCTTTGCACCTCTGATGTGCTCACCACAGTTAATGGCGGAGCCTCGTGGAGCCAGGTTGGCACGCTCCCGTTGACCGGCCCCTGCGTTACGGACTGCGGGCCTCAAGCCTTCAACATTCGATTCGGGAACGACAATGACGGATACGCCTTCTCCCCGGGCCTCTTTGTTACTTCCGACGGGGGCCGGACCTGGCTGCCAGTGCAAGGCCCTCAGGTGGTGGCGCTCGAAATCATCGGATCGAGCGCCATCCGCATCTCTTCTACTTATGCCGGATGCCCAGGGCCTTGCGGCCTTCGCCTGGAAGAGGCAGCTATCGGGTCATCATCCTGGCGACAGCTATACGCGATACCGGTCCAGTCGGCCAGCCGGGTTCAACTCGTGCGCCAAGGACCGGATGATGTCTATGTGGCGGTGTTTCAGAATCCCGCGGGAGGCGCGCAAGACGAGCAAACCAATCTGTTCATTTCTCATGACGGTGGGATCACCTGGCGCGAGCGTTCCGATCCTTGCGGCTACATCGGCTCGACAGAGAACGATACGGAGGCTGTATCTGCGGCTCCTGATGGCGTGCTGGTCGCTCTATGCTTCCCGCGGCCGGGTGGACAGGACTTTGTGGTCATCTCGTCCGACGCCGGGAAGACCTTTAGATCTACCACCCCGCTGCCGGGCCGCGAGGGCTTCCAACTGATCGCGACAACGAGTATCGATGATGTTTTCGTTTCCACCGGTCCCAATGGTGGTGGCCCACAGCTCCTGGAAGCCAGCTTTGACGGCGGAGGTCACTGGACGCAGAGCGCGATCGGCACGGGGCGAACCGGCTTGTACCTCTCGCCTACCGCGGGCTTTTTGGGCTTCGAGTCCTCAAGCGTCGGGCGCTGGATCGGATCTCCTTCGGACATTTGGACGACCATCAACGGCGGATCCACCTGGTTTGCACGACCCATCTAGATTTCGTGGCCATCGCAGATGTTAAGGGGCTCGACCGTGGCGCCTCGATCTGATCCAAGAGGCGTCCTCGAACCCAGAGACAGAACGGAGATATGCCCCGGTGATGGAACCCTTACCCGACCCAGCTCGGGAAAGTGAGGCGCACCGTTTCTCCACACTGCCGACACACGATCCGCTTCTGGGAATCCTTGGCTCCCTTCGACCGTTCCGCCTGGGTAATCGGCTCAAGAACTGCTGGGTCAAAAGGATCGACCTGCATTCCACAGTGAGAACATGTGAGCATCAGAGACAGCATGGTACTGGTGTCACCGCTTGGCAAGCGATGGGTTCCACGCTGAGGTCAAGCGTTATGTGAAGGTGTCTGGTGGGGATGAGATCCACGGGTGAGGGCTTGATGCCACCCCATACTCGGGATCCCAGTTACCTCGCACCCCAGCCTGACCATCCCAAACGTGGCTCCACAAAGCATTCGATGACTCGGGTCACGCGCTCGTAATCGCCAGGTGGCGTGATCCCGGGCGGGTCGGTCGGATCGCAACCATCGGTGGGATGGCCTGCAGCACTCCTCGACCTCCATCCGAACCCGGGTGATCTCGCCTGGTACGGT
>CAVYGX010000004.1:0-26895 GCA_963768255.1 uncultured Acidimicrobiales bacterium
CCCTGTGTTCTCCGCTATCACTATGTAAAATTTACACACCAAGATATGATTTTTCATAGATCGCTTTTTGTTCGCCCGTTTCCGATAGCCCAGAACGCGGATTAGTTCTCCGCCAGAGTAACTCCAGTAACTATAGCGTTGTTAATCTATGAGAACAAAGGATTAAGTGAGCTCCGCGGACCCGGCCTGTTTCCGAACGGCCGGCCGCTTTGCTCGCCTGCTTTAAAAGCATTCTTTGGCCTGGCGCCGGCCTTTGGCAGCAGTAGGGGGCGAGGCGATGCCCCCCGGTCTGTTTAATCAACGATTGTCTCCTTAGCGCGCGAGGGCCGTGGATCTTTAGGTGAGTGACAATAGGTGTGTGACACGGCAGAATGATGTTAAAGAATCAAAAGGTTGCCCCCGAAGCGGTGCTCTTGACCCGGTGCACAATCCGTCAAGTTTTTTAGCAGAAAAACTTTACGCTTGACATCGGTGTCACTTGGATATATGCTTGCCTCACATGAACGGGAATATTATACGACGAGAAAGGCGTTAACTCTTTTCATGCCAGCTTATTACAACGAACACGACCCCTTCGGCAAGAAAAGTTCTTGACCAGCAGTAAGCCGAGCGGAATCCCTAAGTCGGCGAAAGCGAGATATCGAGTAGTAGACTGATCTCATGGCCAAGAAGCCGACAAACTGGAAAGAAGTTGACGAAACCCTCCGTGCGCCGGCCTTCGGCACGCAGTCCCGCGGCACCGGCAACGCCCCGCAGGTGCGCTACAACAGGCCAGAAGTGGCCAAGCACGTAGCCAGGATGATCATCGGGTCCAACATGGACGCCGAGGCCGCCGTGAGCAAAATGTGGGCGGAAGAATATCCGGACGCTACGGAGGCACAGATCGTTGCCATGGCGCGCACTTTGGAAGAAGCGCCGGCGGTCAAAAGGGAGATCGATGCGCAACTCGAAGAAATCGGTTTCGGCAAAGAAGCCCAAAAGAAATTTATTGGTCTCCTCTGGAAAGAAGTACTCGGAGGCAACGATAAGCGCTTTCCTGTTGCGGCCCGTCTCCTTGCAGAAATTACTCAGTCGCTTAAGGCGAGAGACCGTGAAAAAGTAATGCCCCAGCTCAAGCTGAAAGGGATGGAGTCCGGTCTTGCAGAAATGCTGGGAGAAGCCGCGCCAAGTGATGATATCCAACAGGAAGTTTCTCTCGAACAGATTCTTGCGGAGAGCGGCACCGAAGCCAGTGACGTCGATGACGATGTAAAATGAAGATGGCATGTCCTCTTCCGCACAAACTCCGAATCTTATCAACACAATTCTCGGCGCCCTTAAAGGACAGTACGCAGCGGGCCCTCCGAAGGGTGCACCGAGCGCCGGTGTTGGCTCCGTGATGGACACACGGAACATGGCTTTGCGGGGCAGTATGCCCGCACTCCCCCAAACTCAGACTCTTGTGGCTCCATCGAACCTGGTGCAGCCCCAAGATCTCTCTGGGGCGCAGGGAGCATACGGCACCCGACCGGGCGAGCAGAGGCTTGATAGTCAAGGAAATCCTACTGCGGGCTTCAGCGGTATTCGGCGAAAGGCCGCAGACCTATGAACCTCAACCAACCGAAGTCGCCCTTGCAGAATGCCCAGCCGCGCTTTGCTCTGTCTGACGCTTCGTTGGCACCAGGCGCGAAGATGGCGGCGCCATGGGATTCAATTGGCGCACACGGCAAGCGACCGTTGGTCAATCACGACGGCCATCCGCGCCACGGAGGCTTCGGCGGTTTCCGCGGTGTGATCTCGCACACGAAGGACATATGATGTGGCTGACAAGACTTCACTTTCCGGTTTTTCGAGAGGCGATGCGGGCCCTGGTAAGGGTTGTGGAAATTGCATTTTTATGGGGACTGGTCATTGCTATAACGAGGTTGTTAACGACGATCCCGAAGTTCCTAAAGTCAAAGGCCTCGTCGAAGTAAACCCTAAAGACCGCTGTGATTATTTTGAAAGCAAAAAAGATGTCGTGTTCTGGGTCGTCCGACACGGTGCGACCGGCGCGAATGAAGACGACACCTATCGTGGTTGGCGCCAAGTACCGCTGAACGCCGAAGGCAAAAAAGAAGCCAAGGCCGCGGGCGAGTTCCTTAAAGGCAAAGACATCACCAAGATCATCACGTCGGATCTGCGCCGCGCGGTTGATACCACAGAAATTATTCAAGGCATCTTAGATGTCCCAATGGAAGACGATCCCCGGCTCCGGGCTTGGGATGTCGGAGCCTTCGCTGGCAAATCCCAGAAGACACACAGCGCAGCTTTCAATGCCTATCTCAAAAAGCCGGATACCGAAATCCCGATGGGCGAGAGCATGAAGGAATTTTCCTCCCGCGTTTCCGATCTCTTCGATGATGTAACCAAAGAAGCCAAACTCCCGCTGCTTGTTACATCTTCCAGCGTCTGCCTCCAACTCGAAAAGTTCGCGGAGAACAAAAACCCCCTTGGCAAACCCGAACAAACGATCTCGCCAGGCGGTGTAATGGCCGTCATGAAAAACCACGAATGCCAAGAAGTTTTTGGAAAGGTAATCCGGCCCGCTAATTACGGCTCATAATGCAGCGGATCATAGACCAATGCGATGAACTTCTCGAGCGCTTCGAAAAAGGCCCGATCGGTCAACGCTGGCATACTCCTGTACGCCAGGACTTTGTGGATCTTGTCCGTATCGTGCGAAAGTTGGCCGCGACCATCGATCGCGATCAGACTGAAATCGATTGATGTAGAATTGCAATAGGAGTTTCCCATGGCGAAAAACGACCCGCAGCACATGAATGTCAGCAAGACATCTTCGCAGTCCAATGCGAAAGGCAGTTTGGCGCAGACCACGAAAGGCGCAGCCAAGAGCGGAAGCTTTGAGCTTATGACGCCGAGCGGACTTGCAGGTAGTGGATTTTCCGGGATCAATAAACGGTCCAATGACTCCGCGAGCAAAGCAGTTGGCGCCGGCGGCGGCGCCAGATGGTTAGAGCGCAGCACTGATAATGCTGAGGTCGCAAGTTCGATTCTTGCTAGCCCCACCACTCACTTCCTGGTCCAGAGTCTTGCCGACGTTGACCCCGATCGTCCGCGTGATGCCCGTCGTGCATCCCATCGAGCGGGACGACGTAGGTCTACGTCGTGAGTCTGCGCTCGTTGCTCACGGAGCGTCGAACGGTCGTTACTTAGGGTGACGAACTGCGGTCTTCGACAGTGGGAGCACGCCCAGAGACTGCCTTGACGCTCTCCACGCTGACCGACGATGATCAAGCCAATGGACCCGAGGCCATCGAGGCAATACGAGTTGGGGGATCGTGGGATAGCTTGTGGCTATCGCGCCTCGTCGCGGTCCGGAGGCGGACGGCGGACGGCGGACGGCGGACGGAAGGTCGGGATCGAGACGGCGGAAGTGGCGGAGCGCCAACCGATGGCGGGGGCATCCGTCGGTCGCCTCACTTCGCCCAGCACCGTCGTCGCTTCTTTGAGGCAACGCAGCGCGACCTGTTGCCCCGCCGCCGGGAGTTCCGAGAGAGGTCATCACTGTGAGTCGTAAGCCACTTTCCATCCGAGGACTGTTCGGTCCATTTGGCGCACTGTGCCTGGTCGCATCCGCACTGGTGGTTCTCGGGCCTGTCGGTGTCCCGTTAGCCCAAGCGACTCCCGCATGTACCGACAGCTGGACCAACGTGGCGGGAGGTGACTGGGGCACGGCCGCAAACTGGTTGACCGGGCTGGTCCCGACCAGCTCGGACGTGGCCTGCATCACTGCAGCGGAGTGCTACACCGTCGTCGTTTCTTCGCCCGACGGAAACCCGACGGTCCGGGGTCTTGTCATCGGGGGAACGTCGGGCAACCAGACCCTCCAGATCGACAGCGCCGTATCGCTCACCGCCTACGGGACCACGACTAACGGCCCCGGCGCCACCATCGACAACCAGGGGACGTTCCTCACCCCCTACGGCCAGAACTTTGTCCAGGATGCGGGGACGACAACGGGCAACCCGATCACCCTTCCGGGGCCAACCTCGACGTCACCGGAACCGGGGCCTCCGCCTTCACCGTTTCGGACAACTACTCGCTCGACCTCACCGGAAACCTCGCCGCCGACCAGAGCATCGCCCTGAACTCGGTCAACACGATCTACGCCACCGGCCCGATCACCAATGCCGGAACCATCACCTGGTCGGGAGCTGGGACGGGGAGCGGGATCAGCGTTTCGGGCGGGACGTTCACCAACACCGGCACCATCGACGCTCAAGCGAGCACCACCGGAATCCTCGATCTGACCGGGACTTTCGACAACCAGGGCAGTGGCAGCGCGGGCATCATCGGTAACGGTTCGATCAATCTGGACGGAACCCTGAGCAACGAGGGTTCGGGGTCGATCGGCGCCGAGGCCACCTTCAACAATCAGGGGACTCTGACCAACAGTTCGGGGACCATCGACAACGCCGGCGCTCTGACCAATAACTACAACACCACCTTTACGCAGGGATCGGCCCGATTACCGGAAACCCGGTCACGCTCTCCGAAGTCGATCTCAACTTCACTGGCACCGGGGCGGCGAGTTTCATGACCCTGGGCAGTTACGCCGTGTCCGTCACCGGCAATATGGCGGCCGATCAGAGCATCGACCTTGTCGGCGCGTCCATCTACTGGACGGGGCCAGCCACCAATTCCGGTGCCATCACGGTAACGGGAAGCGGTTCCCTGATCGACGCAACCGGTGGCACGCTGACCAATGCCGGGCTCATCGAGGACGAGGCCACCGACACCGGGGGCCTGACTCTGACCGGATCCTTCGACAACCAGGGCGCTGGCATCAACGGGATCATCGATGACGGTGCGATCACCCTGAACGGTGGAACCCTCACCAACGAAGGAACCCTCTCCGTCGAGGAATCGGCATCGTTCAGGAACGAGAGCACGGTGGAGAACAACTCGGGAACCATCGTCAACGCAGGCACCTTCAGCGACGACTACAACACCGAATTCGTAGAAGGTGCCGGGACGACGTCAGGCAACCCGATCCAGTCCTCGGGCACCGAGATCGATTTCACCGGCTCTGGGCAGTCGAGTTTCATCGGTACCCCGGGGTACCTCATCTACATCGAGGGGACCATCGCGAGTGATCAGTCGGTGACGCTCGAGCCCGGAGCGGGGCTCTACCCGGAGAACGGGACCATCGACAGCAACGGGGTTATCGATGCCGAGTCGACCACCAGCGGTGCGTACGTCGAAGGCTCTCTCGACAACGACGGCACGCTGGTCGTGGGCTCGGGCAACCCCGCGTGATCATGGGAGAGTTCACGCAGGCAGCGGTGGTCCACTCAGATCGACATCGGCGACCCGACGAACTATGGGCGGCTCACGGTAGATGAGACCGCCGCCTTGGCAGGCCAGTTGGCCACGTCCACAGCGGCTTCACCCCCACCGTGGGCGAGGCCTTCGACATCCTCCACAGCCAAGGTGGTGACACCGGGCAGTACTCGAGCTATGCGTTTGGTTCCCGGCCCTATACACCGGCCTACACGTCGAACGACTTGACCCTCGACGCCGCTGGGGATGGACGTCACCACGAGCTCGGTGCCGGCGGGCACGTTGCCGTGGCGTATCCGGGAACCACGCTGGCGGCGAGCGGTGCTACCGGTGCCGTGACATGGGCGGTGACGTCGGGAAGCCTTGCCACCTGGGCTCAGTCTGAGTAGCGGCGGGGTCATCGGCGGTACGCCGCGTAGTGGCCGGAATCTTCACCTTCACCGCGACGGCCACCGATTCCAGCGTGCCCAACCCCCAGACGGCGTCGGCCGTGCTGTCGCTGACCGTCACGGTAGTCATTGGCAGTGACCACGACCACACTCCCAATGGGTACAGTCGGGGACACGTACCTGGGCGCCGTCCTTTCGTCCACCGGAGGAACCGCCCCGGTCACTTGGGCCGTGACTTCTGGGAAGCTGCCCAAAGGACTCCAGTCTCGACGCAGCGAGCGGCGAGATCACGGGGACCCCGACGACTGGCGGGACGGTAACCGTGACCATCGTGGCCACCGATTCGAGCACCCCCAAGCGAGAGACGGCCAAGGCCAACGTGTCGATCACGATCACGGCCCTCCTGGCCGTCACGACGAAAAACCTCCCAGCCGGTCAGGATGGAACTCCTTACGCGGGGCGGAGCCCTGGCTTCCACGGGAGGCACGGCACCGGTCACCTGGTCGATGCCAGGGGCAAGTAGCCTGCCCGCCGGGCTCAGCCTCAACCCCGCCACCGGGGCCATCACCCCGGAACGCCCGACGGCCCCGGTGCAATCGACTCGTTCATGGTGACCGCAACTGACTCGGGTGCCCCGCAGCAGACCGCCACCACCACCCTTTCGATCACCGTGTCGCCGTCGAGCCTCCAGGTCGTCCCCCCGGACCGCTGCCGGGTCGACAAGTAGGAGTTCCTATCCGGGCGCCACCCTCACCTCGACGGGGGGCACCGCGCGTCACCTGGCAGGTCGCCTCGGGGGCGCTTCCCCCCGGGCTCAGCCTCAACGCCACGTCGCGAGGGGCAATCTCTGGAACCCCGACCGCGGCCGGCAATGCTTCGTTCTCGGTAAAGGCCACGACTCGACTGAGCCCAGCCCGCTCACGTCAAGATCGCGCTCTCCATCACGGTGGTTGCCGCCTTGTCGGTCACGACACGCGATGCCGACCGGCCAGACCGGTGTCGCCTACGGCGCACAGCTCACCTCGAGCGGAGGAACTTCCCCGATCAGTTGGTCGATGTCGGCTACCAGCAACTTGCCCCTCCGGCGTGACGCTCAGCGCTAGCGGCGCCATCTCCGGTACCCCGATCGCCGCCGTTGCCAACACCTTTACGGTCACCGCCACCGACTCGAGTCTGCCGACGCCGCTGACGGCCAAGGCTCGCCTGTCGATCACCGTGAACGGGCCGAACCTGGTGGTCACCACCTCGACACTGCCGAGCGGGGATGTCGGCGTTGCCTATCCAGGGGCGGCGCTCGCCCTCCACCGGGGGGACCGCTCCCATCACGTGGGCGGTGACCTCGGGCAGTCTACCCCGGGGCTCAACCTCGACGGCTCGAGCGGAGCAATCACGGGGATTCCGACCGGACCTGGAGAGATCAGCGCTTTCACGGTGACCGCCACCGACGTCAGCTCGCCTCAACAGTCAGCATCCGCCAACCTCACTATCGTCATCGCCAGCGTGCCCTTGGTGGCGACTGCCGTCACCCCGGTGTGGTGGGTTTCCCCGTACCCGGGCGCAACGCTTGCCTCTACCGGTGGAACAGCTGGTCACTTGGGCCGTGACGTCCGGGAAGTTGTCCCAAGGGACTCAGTCTACGACGACGAGCGGCGAGATCACCGGGACCCCGACAACGGCAGGTAACCAGTCGTTCGCCGTGACGGCCGCGTCCGACTCCAGTTCGCCCACGCCGCTCACCGCCAAGATGGCACTCTCCATCCAGATCGCCGCTGCCTTGGCTGTGACCACCAAGACGCTCCCGAGCGGTGAGGTCGGCACCCCCTCTCAGGAGCAACCCTCGCTTCCACAGGAGGCACGGCTCCGGTCACATGGGCGGTGACGGCCGGCAGCCTGCCGGCCGGACTCGCCCTCGATGGCAGCACGGGCGCCATCACCGGAACGCCCACTACCTCCGGCACGGCAACAATCATCGTGAACACAGTTGAGCGGCTCCCGTACCCAGGAGACTGCGTCGGCCACCCTGTCGATCGCCGTGCAGCCGGCAATCTTTGCGCTGGCCGCCGTCGGCCCCGGGGAGACTGCAGTCACGCCGAGCACCACCTTCATCTCGCCGGGGCAGAACATCGTCATCGACTTCGTGGCGACGGGCGGAGTTGGGCCTTACACCTGGTCGGAAAAGGGACCCCTCCCGTCCTACTTCTCGTTCAACGCTGCCACCGGGGTGATGAACCTCACGCTCCCCACCTCCGCACATCCTTGTGGTGCATCCCCGTTCACGGTGACGGCAACTGACGCGCTCAACAGGCACGCATCCGTCCTACGAGGTGTATCCGTCGTACAACAATGGGTGTTGATCCTCACCGCGACCGGAAACCAGGGTCGGGAAGGATCTCCGACGGACACCCTCAAGCCCGGCCCTTTCCATGCCCGTCCACTGCCAAGCTTCTGCCTCCTACTTCTTGCTTACGGCGGTCACCGTTGCGTGTCGTTTCGAGGTGTCTAGCCTCTCGAAAAACCCAGGTAGAGCCGTCAAACGCCGTCACCGCCGAACAGTGCGCCAGCATGGAGCACTGTTAATGCTGAAGTCGCAACTTCGATTCTTGCTAAGTTCCATCACCTTCTCCCCTGTTCCCGGCCTTGGGTCCTCGGTCAGATTGTTTGGCTCGCTTTTCGTCGACGACGGCATGAGCTTCGGGCCGACACATCCGGCCGACACGGCGGGCGGCATTCCGCGTCGCCGGTCCGGTGATCTGTGCGTAGAGGACAAGATCACCTGCGGACCGATGTGGCCTAAGCCACGATTGTCGAGGTGTTCACGTCACCCTGAACCGGAACGACCCCGTGACAGCGACTGGGCGGGAAGCGCCGGAGCCGGAGGCAGACTGGTCACCGTTGGGGCGTCAATAGGTTCTACCCCGCGATGACCGGCGTCGGCGTGACGGGATCACGACCGGGGGCCGTTGGTAGACGGGAGAAGCGCTGCCTCCCGGTCGGCGCTGCGGCGGCCGACGCGGTTCGACTGGACCCGAGCGCAGATGGCGACGGGGACCGGACCAGGGCGTGGGCGGGGCGGTGAGCCGATCGGCCAGGCGATAGGCGATGGTCTCGTAGTTGACTCGCCAGCCACGGAAATCGGGCCAGGCTTCCTCGGCGGAGCGTTCCATCTCAAAGCCCACCGTCCCCAGCATCTTCACCGCGTCTTCGAACTCCTCGTAGGTGAGCTCGATCGGACCCTCAGGGTCTGGGTCGGGATCGACGGGCCACCCCAAGGTCACGGCAATGCGCTGAAGAAGTGTGAATCCCATCCGGAGGCACAACCGAGCCTCGGACGTCGCCGTACTCGGGGCAAGGGCAAGGTGCATAGCTGCGCCGTCCAGCACGGCCAGAAGCCCGAGCAACCAAGAGAACCAGGGTTCGGGCGACCGAAAAAGGATGAGGATCGGGTAGGTGGTGTGGCTCTCGGCGACATCGGCCGCCCACGCCTCCCAGGCTTCGTAGAGATCAGGAAGTGTGTCGGTGATGCCGACCAGCTGATGCCGGGCCAGCAGCTCCGGTCCCCAGGCCGGCGTACCCGCTCGGCTCTCGAGGAGGGAGACCAGGCCTTCCCGTCGACTGAACGCACCGTAGAGGGCGGGAAGATAGGCGATTTGCAGGGCCACGATCACAACCCAGACGGCGCCGACGGCGATGTCGACGCCGATGTTGGCGGGGCCACCACTGTGCACGGCGCCGACGGTGAAAAGGGCGGTGAGGGCCTGAAGGAGACCGTCGGGGAAGGAGCGGACGGTGGGCATCAGCATGAGTGCGAAGCCCACGATCAGGCTGGCCGCCCAGAAGGCGAGCTGCGCAACCAGCGCAACCGGCGCCGTCGGCGCCAGGATGGCGTCCTTGGCCTCGTAGGTCGTGGCCAGGCGCGACAAGCCGACGAAAAGGAGGCGCACGGCCCGGTTGACGACCAGGGTCAGGCGTTCGACCCCGGCCGGTCGCCGGGGCAGGACCATGGTGAACAGCACCTCGCTCAGGGTCACGCACACGATCAGAAGCCCGAGCACGAAGAGGATCTGGTTCACCGGCTGCCACCACAGTCTGATCGAGCGTCCGTCATGGGCGGCGTGAAGCCCGGGTCAAACTACGTCGGCTCCATGGCTACCACCACCGGAGTCAGACGAGATCGCCCAGAAGACTGGGCCATGCGACAGCGCCGGAGCTGATCGCAGGCTCTCCGCACCTACGGAAAGCGCGTCCTATGGGGACGACTCAGTATGGGCCATGACCCGACCGGATTGGACGGCACGGGCGAGTGCTTCGTAGTCCCGCTCGTTCTGATCAGCGTAGAGAACAGAGAAGTCAGCGATTGCCCGATCGAAAACATCGCCCTTGCCCATGTAGGAGGCGATGGCAATGCGATCTCCCCAACGGGCATGGGCACGGGCAAGGGTTGCGCCACAGAGGCGGGAATAGATGGTTGCCCCGGTCACGCTCATCTCGTCAACTTCGGTCACGCCCTTCCAGTCGTGGAGCTGGCGGACGTAATAGTCACGAGTATCTCCATCGAGGCCCTTGATGCGCTGGTAGCCCAAGAAGGCATCGCTGGCCGCTTGCATGAGGCGTTGGCCGGCCACCACCCGCTGTCCATGATGGTCGTACTCACTCGCGCCCACGAAGCGCTCCAGGACCGACGCCTCTGCCTCTTTCACCTGAAGGATCAAAGGGTCAGAGTCGTCGCGTCCGACCAACAGCAGGATGTAGCAGCGGGTGCCGACACTGCCCACCCCGACGACCTTGCGAGCCACGTCTACGAACCGGAATTCCTCGAGCGGGTGGTGATCGACGCCAAGGGTTCGGCGATACGACGACAGGAGTTCCTTGATGAGGACATCCGTCTGCTCCCACTCCGAGCCGGGCTCCACCAGGTCCTCGACGGGCACGATGAGCGGAGGGTCG
The DNA here is from genome assembly GCA_963768255.1 of uncultured Acidimicrobiales bacterium. Taxonomy (GTDB): domain Bacteria; phylum Actinomycetota; class Acidimicrobiia; order Acidimicrobiales; family UBA8190; genus Chersky-840. The sequence continues at coordinate 10,659 of CAVYGX010000004.1, forward strand.
GCGACAAACCGGAGTTCGTCATGGATCTTGCCTACTCGGCGGGTGAACACTCGCTCACTGTCACGGGTGCGAGCTTTGGCGACATGCGCCTTCATCGAACGATGCTCCGCCTTGCTGAGCTGACCCTTGCGGACCTCTCGTTGCCATGATTTCGAGTAGTTCGCCGGCTTCGAGGTGGTCGTACCAAACTTCGAGAGTCCCTGCCTGAGCTGCCTGCCGCATGCGTTCCCGATAGGCACGGGCTCCCGCCATGACGATGTCTCGGCGGGCGGCGCGGCTGAAGCTGCGGCTCCTTCCCATGATCTCCAGGCTGGTGGCGAGACGCTTCAGGTCCCACTCCCAAGGGCCCGGGAGCGTCTCATCGAAGTCGTTGATGTCAAAGATGTGCTTCCGCTCTGGCGTGCCGAACAGGCGGAAATTCAACAGGTGCGCATCCCCGCACAGCTGCACGGTGACGTCCGATCGGGGAGTGGCAGCCAAATCGGAGGCCATGATCAATGCGGCTCCTCGATAAAACGTGAAGGGAGAGACCAGCATCCGTCCATAGCGGATCGGAACCAGCTCAGGTGACCCGCGTCGCGCTTTGTTCTTCCAAGAGCGCGATGGGATCGGGACGGTCGGCGGACGGCTTGAAGTTTCCGTGGCCGGATCGGGGCGCCTGCCGCCGCGCCGCCTTCCCTCGGGCCACTCGCTCCTCCACGGTGAGGCGTTGTCGCCTCCACGAGGACGCAAAGGAACGTTCGGCCGTGACCTTCGCCGTGCCCATCGGCACACCTCCGAGCGTCGGATCAGGTGCCCCAACGCCCCGAGCGATGCTACGCCTCGAGACCGGAGAGGCGGCCCTGGCGTTCGGCGATGGGCGAGCACCTCTTCGCCTACGGTTCGGCTTCCTTCGCTGGTTCGATGGCGGGCCATCGGCTCAACGCGCCGGTGGTTGGCATGGCCGTACCGACCGCGTCTGAGGTTTAGACGAGCACTCTCGAGCTGATGCGCCGACCCACCGCGGACCCCATCGTGCCCGTGCCGATGATGGCGACGGACGGCTCTGCTGCCGCAGCTCCCGGGTCGCCGTCGGGCCCGGTCGTTGACTTTCACTGGGTGGCGGTGTTGTTCACGATCGCCTGGTAGGGCCGGCACGGTTCGTTGCGCAGGCTCGGGCACGCCGGCAGCGGCGTCGGCACACTCACGCCAGGAACGACCGGGAGGACGAGGCTCGACGGCATGGACTTGGAGATGGCGATCGAGACGGTCCCGGCTCCGCTCGGCTCCGTCTGGCTGAACGACCACACGGGCTGGGTGCCGTTCGGCGCGGAGATGGTCACCCGGATGCGCGACCCGGCGCGGTAGGCGTGGCCCTCGTAGTAGAGCGGGACGACGACCTCGACGAACTGCCCGGCCGGCATGGGCGACGCGTCGGCCGCCGTGAAGGTGGGAATCGGATCGAGTGCGGTGCTCTTCTGCTTGAGCATGTTGTCCGAGTTCGTCGAGAGCTTGCGCTCGCTGGCGCGGATCCAGCCGTTCTGGACGAACGTCTCGTTGCCGTCAGGGCGCACCTCGCTGATGGTGGCCTGCAGGTCGACGTCGGGGGTCGATGATCGCACCCAGAGGTCGACCGCACCGCCACCGATAACCGTGGTGTCGGTCGTGAGTGGCGCCGAGACGTACGAGACGGCGGTGCCCGACGGATTCTGCTGCCAATTCCATTGCCACTGGGAGGCGTTGCCCCACAACCCACCCGCCCCGGTGTTGGTCCCGAAGTCGGTGAGCGGAAGGGCGTTGGCGTCGGAGGTGAACCAGTTGATCGTCTGGCTGGTGGGCGGTTGGTCGGTGAGCGCTCCGGATGGGACCGAGGTACCAGGTGGTGGCGGTGGTGCCGGGGACTGGGAGCGACGAGAAGTCCTGCTCGAACCCGGGATAGGGGTCGCCGGGGTTCGAGGTCCCAGTGGGTGACGTGCCGGCGCCGTTGTCGAACAGCACCCGGACTTCAGGAAGTTGCTCGAACGCGGCGAGGGCCGCGCTGTACGTCGGGATCGCCTGGATCGGGTCGACCGGCAGCGTGACCACGTCGGAATCCGGGAGGCCCATCGCCGACTGGTAGATGACGGGAGCGGCGGCCTGGATGACCGCGGCGTTCTCGATCGGCGCCTGGTGGGCGACGAACAGCTCCAGGAAGTCGTACCAGCGGTCGAAGGTGGACGGGTCGAGGGAGTCGACGTGGGCGCCGTTGGTGAAGGTGAACCACTTCTGGCTCGTCCCGGTGAAGTGCTGGACCAGGTCGGGGCAGTGCCCCCCGGTCTGCTCGTCCTCCCACTGGCAGGCCATGAACACGGGCACGTCGATCTTGTGGACGAAGGTGACGGGGTCCAGTGGGTCGGCGACCGCGGGGTTGTAATGAGAGTTGGCGGCGATCTCCGCGCTCAGGTCGGCCGCCTCGCCGTGGAGCACCTGGTTGGCCGCGCAGGTCGTATCCCCGTCCTCGATCTGCTGGTATGCCCAGGGCTGTCCGCTGTCGGGTCCGGCCGGCTCGGCCTCCTCCTGGCGCTGCTCTGCCCAGGCGACGGCAAAGCCGGTATTGAGGATGCCACCCGGGTAGAGCGTGGTCGCGGTGGCGTCGATGGTCGAAAGCGGTGAGATGGCCTCGAGGTCCGGCGGGTCGAGCTGGGCCGTGAACAACTGGCTGATCGCCCCGTAGGAGATGCCCATCATCCCGACTTTGTGATTCAGCACCCACGGTTGGTGGGCGATCGTCTCGATCACGTCGTACCCGTCGAGGTTCTGCAGCGTCTCGAAGAAGTCGAAGGCACCACCCGAGCAGCCCGTCCCGCGCATGTTCACGTCGACGACGGCGAAGCCCATCAGGTTGGCAAGGACGGCGATGCCGTTGACCGGTCCGGCCGGATCGGCATACCCGTAACCCGAGTATTCGATCAGGGTGGGATAAGGCGGAAGGTAGTCAGGGCCATTCGGGAGCTGTGTGCCCGGCGGCAGGCCGGGCTCGCCCGCCGGACTTGTCGGCGGATGCACGTCGATGGCGAGCTTCGTGCCGTCGCGGGTGGTCAGGTACGTGTATCCGCTATCGGGAATCGATTGGTCATAGATCCCCGGATCCCAGGGCGCCGCCTTGTCGGAGTGCACGGTGATCGGCCCCGATTCCTGCCCGTCCGAAGTCAAGAAGTACGCGGTAACCCTTGCCGGACGGCACGTCCCGAAACAGCAATCCACCGAGGGAATCGGCCGACTGTGTGAAGAGGGTCTGTCCGGAGGCGGTGATGAGCGACATCTGAGCCGAAGGCGCGAGGCCGGTGACGTACACCTGATTCACGCTGCCGGAAGCGCTGAAGGTGGGTGTCGCGCCGGAAGCCGGCGCGACCGTTGTCGGGACCAATGGCCAGCCAACCAACGACCAGCCACGCACCCATCAACAGCACAAGTGTCCGCGCACCTCGTCGGGTTCTCCGTGGTGGATTCGACATTCCCTCTCGCCCTCCTCGACGTCCAGAGTGGGGTTGGTGCTCCGTGCCCGAGCTGGGCCCGGGCTCTCGAAGTCGCAAGGCGGAGCGGTCCCACGTCGAGCCCACCCACCGAACGGGGCCGGACATACCCAACCGTTGGACGGCTAATCGACCTCAGGGCCAGGTCAGGATGCCCGAGCCCTCGGCCCTCGGTGCAAGCCGCGAGACCAAGGGAAGGGCGACTCGAGCACGTCCGTCCACCGTGGATGTCCGTGGCTGACGCTGGTGCCGGACCCCCGGCGCCTGTCTCCTGTGCCGTCGGCCTTACGCCGACCGGAGGACTACGGTGGCGCCATGGGTGCAGCCGAGTTGTGGGTTGAGTCGTATCAGGGTGAGGTACTCGGTGAGACCCTCTTCGTGTCGCTCGCCGAGCGCCAGAAGGATCCCGATCGTCGTTACCAGCTCGAGATGTTGACCCTCTTGGAGCGCGCCACCAAGGAACTGGCCGAGCCGCTCTTCGAGAGGAGTGGCCTCGACCGAGGGGACACGGCTGGTCACGCAGGCGATGGCCAAGGAGATGGCAGACGCTCTCGCCGATACCCCGTGGGAGGACTTTCTGGGCTCGTTCGAGCCGGTTATCTCAGAATTCCTCGCAAAGTACAGGAAGCTGGTCGAACTGTCGGCCGACGATAGCGAGCGTGGCATCGCCGAGTCGTACGTGGCTCACGAACTGGCTCTCGCCGCATTCGCCCGTCGAGCGCTCGGACAGGAGAGCGGGGATCCTCTGGAGCTCATCCTGGCCTTGCCCCACGTCTCCGCCGACCGGTAGCTCCAGTCAGCAGTTCACCTGCAACTGCACCCTGGTCCTCGTTGATCGGGGATCAGGGGGATTGATTCAGCGCTTCCTGGGTGTCCTTGAGTGCCTGCGCGGCGTCCTGGGGACAGAAGTACTCGGCGGCGAAGACGGCCACCACGTAGGACTCGAACGAAGTCAGGTTGTGCCCGGCCAGGGACTGGATCACCTGGCTGGCATCCTGATGACGGTTCAGGTGGGTGCAGACGAGGCCCCCGTCGGCGACCACGCTGTTGTCCGACTCGCCGGAGAAAGCTCCGCGGACCTTGTGGATGAGGGTCAGGTATGCCTGGCGGGGCTCGGCCGGCAAATTGGGATCGCCGTAGTAGAGAACGGCTTCGGCCAACGCCGCCGCCGGACCTGGGGGGGCGATTCGTGGGGTCTGGCCGCTCGGGAAAGCGAGCAGGTCGACGTAGAGCCGCCGTTCGGCGTAGTCACCCGTCTGTCCAGGAGCGAGGCCGTGGTGCACCATCCAGATCAGTCCTCCGGCCTGGAAGAATTCCTCCCCGCCCGGTCCCGGATCGCTCTGGCTCGCATCGGCGGACGAGGAGAGCCACGCATGGTCGAGTGGCTTGGTGCACGGACCCGTCACCGAGGCACAGCGGGCGATTCCGATTCCGTAGTCGTCCGTCCCCCAGAGGTTGGCCGAGTAGAAGAGCCAGTAGTCGTTGCCGTTTTGGATCATGGACGGCCCCTCGACCAAGCCACCTTCCCAATCCTGCGTGGCTCCGATCAGCCGGTGCGCCGGGCCCACGACCGACAGCCCGTCGGGCGAGAGTTGCTGGGAGTAGATGTTCGTCGGCAGGTTGCAGCAGTCACCATCGCTCTTCCACAACAGCCAAGGAGTGCCGCCGGCGCTGATGAACACACTCGGGTCGATGGCACCTCCTTCCGAGACCGGGCAGACGAAGGCTGACGAGGAGTCATCGACGAATGGGCCCGCTGGGCTCGTGCTCGTGGCCCGAGAGATGCACATCGCACTGCTCGGTCCGTTACTGGTCCTGACACATCCAGCTGCCGTCGAGTTCGCCAGGCACCCGAAGGGGATCGTCGCTGGTGTCGAGTAGTAGAGGACGTAGGTGCCATCCGGCTGTCTCCAGACCGCCGGCGCCCACTGGAAGCCGGAAACGGTCCATTTGGGAAGCGTGGGCAGCGCGTCTCCGAGATAGTGACCCACGAATCCCGAGTCACGGAGCAGGCCGATCACCGGTATGTGTGCACCGGACGCGTAACGGGTGGTTGCGGTGTTGGACGCGTAGAGGTACAACTCGTCCGGGGTCCGTAGGGCGAAGGGGTCGGCGAAGTCGCCGTTGAAGATGGGCTGGTCGTCGAGGAGCCCGTCGAGGACGTCGAGCTGGACGCCTCCGGCTTTCGAGGGATCGAGGCCGATTGGACCTTGTGTCGGCGCTCGACCGGTCGGTATCGGAAGTTGTCCGGTGCGAGCCGACGGCTCGGCGGCGACGTGCAGGGTGGTGGCCGTGGGCCGTCCGCTCGATGCGTTTGAGCCACAGGCTGTGGCCAGCACCACGATCGCCGCCAGGACCGGGGCCGACGTGCTCGCACGAAGGTGCGGAAGGGTCCGAGGCCGCCTCTTTCGCCACGCCATCGAGCCAGCGTACGAAGGGGGATCCTCTGGGCGGGGGATCTGGCGAGAGCACGGGATCGGCCTCTGGCTCCCCGAACGGTCAAGTCCGGCCGCCGCCCTGCCGATCCAATTGCGGTGGAGGAGATCGGACTTGAGGACGACGCCATCGTTGCGCGACACCACGACGATCCCTCGACTGCGGACCCGCCGGCCGATCCCGGTCATGACGACAAGCGGCACGGAGCGGCCCGCTGGCGACCCCGGGTGGGGCTGGTGCTCGCCCTGGTCGTCCTGATTCCCCTTCTGTCGACCGGAGTGCTCATCGCGTCGTCCGCTGCATCGGCCTGGAGGACGGCGGATCGGGCACAAGCCGCATCCCGAGAGGCCGACCAGCTCCGGACCGTGGCCGAGGCCCGAGCCGAGTGGAATCGGGTCGAGGTGCCGCTTCTGGCCGTTTCCTATGCCGAGCACCTGGGGATCTCTGAGCCGCAGCTCGACGGATTGCTCCACCCGGCCACTCCGTTCCGGGTCCAGCTGCCGAAGATCACCGCGCAACTAGCCGCCTACCCGACCTTCTCGTCGACGCCGACGCTCCGGGCCGACGTGAAGGAGCTCTCGCAGTTGGTGCCGAAGGTGGCATCCGGAACCGTCTCCTTTGCCACCGTCCAACCCTTTGCCACCAAGATGTCGTCTGACATCGATGACGTCTGGTATGGCAACTACGACCGGCTGCAGGCCGACATCGCCGCATGGCAGCCACCCGGCTCCTTCGAAGTGCACGCCGCGGCATTGCGACAGACCTACCAAGCATTCCTGGCCGGCGGGCACGAGATCGAGGGCGCCATCTACGTCCTCGAGGGAGTAGGCCCCTCGACCGCCAAACAAGAGTTGATCCAGGCGTCAGGCAACTACCAGGCAGCGACCAGCCAGTTCGTCGGACACCTGAGCCCCAACGCGCAACGGGCGTGGCACCAGCTGCAGGCCAGCCCGGCCGATCAGCGCTTCGCCGCCACCATCCAACAGGGGCTGAACGTCGCCCTGAACAACCTCCGGCCTCCCTTCCTTGGAAACCTGACCTTTGCCGGCAAGTCGATGTCGCCGGGCCTCAACTATCTGGGCGCCCTGAACCTCCTCGTGACCTCGGCGTCCACCGACCTCAGCAACACCGCCGCCGCCCAAGCTCATGCGGCGCGAGGCCGACTGATCGGAGAGCTCGCCTTCCTGACCGCACTGGCCGCCATCTGTGTCGGCGGTGTCGTGGTGGCCAGTCGAATGCTCACCCGCCCGCTCACGAAGCTGGTCGGCGTCGCCCACCGGATCCGGAGTGGCGACTTCAACACCGATCGGCTCGACGAGGAGGGGCCACGGGAGATCGCCACGACCACCGAGGCGTTCAACGAGATGACATCGACGTTGAAGGCGGTTCAGGGCAAGGCCGTTGCCCTGGCCGCCGAGGACCCGTCGGACCCCGACTTGCTGACGCCCCTACCAGGACGAACCGGCCAGGCACTGCAGGCCTCGGTCGACCTTCTCACCTCGCGAATCCGCGAACGGGAGCTCCAGCGTCACCTCTTGCAGGCGGCGGCGACGCACGATGCGCTCACTGGCCTGCTCAATCGTGCCGCCGTGTTCCAGTTCCTCACCAAGGACGTCAGCCGCCGGCGAGATGCCGGCGAGACCGTGGCGGTGCTCTTCGTGGACCTGGACGGCCTCAAGCCGCTCAACGACAACTACGGCCATGAGGTCGGGGATACGGCCATCCTCACGACTGCCATGGCCCTCATGTTCGTCACTGAACCGTGCGACGTCGTGGGCCGGTTGGGGGGAGACGAGTTCCTCGTCGTGCTCTGCCACGAGCACAGCTGCCGAAGCGAAGACGCACTCCGACGCATTCGCCAAAGCATCGCCCACCGCACGATCGCGGCGGGCGGATTCACGTTGGCGCTGGAGGCCAGCGTGGGCATCGCCTTGGCGCAGTGCGATTCAGACACAGACCCGATGGTGCTCGTCCGTCAAGCCGACGAGGCCATGTACGAAGCGAAGAAGGCCGCTCGGGCTGTCCGGGACCGGTCCCTCCTGTAGCAGGAGCTCAAGTCCCAAAGACCTCTCGCGCCTCGCTCGCGTAGACGGAGGCCAGCTGTCGGGAGAAGCCCCAGGATCGGCCGACCGCCCCGATCGACTCGCCCTCCGCCAACTGGGCGGCGATCAGAGCCACGCGAGCGCGGTGCCGCTGCCGCTCGAAGCTCTTGACCGCTTCTGTCAGCTCGCCACGGGCGCTGTGCGCCCCCAGGGCCTGGATCGTCTCGGTGACAGGGGATCCTCGTTCGAGACCCCGCAGCGTCTGACGGTAGAGACGCTCCGAATCACGGAGCGTGGCTCGCAGCTGCTTTGTCACTTCGAGGAGGAGCTCGCCTTCTCTCACTGCACCATCACGCGGGTCTTCCATGCGAGGAGGCTACGCGTCACCGGGCGAGGAGCTGGTCGGCTCGAGCGGACACGGCCTGTCGATGCCGGTGGTGACAAGATGTCTTGCGGTTCCGTTCCCGGCTCGTCACCGACGCCCAGTTCGAGGCGGCCAAGGCCATCGCCTGGAGAGGAGGAGGCGAGCGGGCCGGACGATTGAGCGGTGCCTCTCGGGCCCGCCGTCCTCGTGCCGGCCCCTGCGGTGGTAAGACCGTGCCGACAGGCGAACCGTGTCGGAGCCGGGAGGTCGGATGGAGACGCAACCGTTTCAGGGTGTCATCGGCGACGACTGGCGCACCTCGACACCGTGGTGGCCCGAGGCCCGCCGAGCGCCCGAGGGCGCGCCGAACGTCCTACTCGTGGTGCTCGACGACGTGGGATTCGCCCAGCTCGGCTGCTACGGATCCGACATGGCCACGCCCACCATCGACAGGCTTGCCGACAACGGTGTCCGGTTGACCAACTTCCACACCACCGCGCTGTGCTCTCCCACCCGGGCCTGCCTGCTGACGGGCCGCAACCACCATCGCAACGGACTCGGCCGGGTCGCCGACCTCGCCGCCGGCTTCCCGGGCTACAACGGCGAGGTTCCCAAGGAGAACGGCTTCCTCTCGGAGATCCTCCGTGACCGTGGCTACGCCACCTACGCCGTCGGGAAGTGGCACCTGACTCCTGACGACGAGACCAACATGGCCGCTCCTCGCCATTCGTGGCCGTTGGCTCGGGGATTCGACCGCTGGTACGGGTTCCATGGGGGCGAGACCCACCAATTCGTCCCCGCCCTCTATCACGACAACCACTCGATCTCGCCGCCCCGCTCCATCGAGGAGGGCTACCACCTGAGTGCGGACCTCGTCGACCAGGCCATTGCCAACGTGGCCGACCTGCGTGCCGTCGATGTCGACCGGCCCTTCTTCCTCTACCTCTGCACCGGCGCATGCCATTCGCCCCACCACGCTCCCCGGGAGTGGATCGATCGCTACCGTGGCCACTTCGACGGTGGGTGGGATCGGTGGCGGATAGAGATCTTCGCCCGACAGCAGGCGGCCGGCTTCTTCCCACCCGGCACCGAGATGGCGCCCGCGCCCGCACTGGGTCCCCGCCTGGGACGACCTGCCGGCGGCACAGCAACGGGTTGCCTCACGCTTCATGGAGTGCTTCGCCGGCTTCCTCTCCTACACCGACGCCCAGCTGGCCCGCCTCTTCGCGTTTCTCGAGCAGACCGGGGACGCGGCGAACACCGTGGTCGTGCTCGTCTCGGACAACGGCGCCAGCTCGGAGGGGGGCCCGAGCGGCTCGATCAATGACAACCGGTTGGAGAACTTCGATCCGGCCGGGCCCGCAGAGCTGGAGCGGCGCATCGACGAGCTGGGCGGACCCAGCGCCCACAACAACTATCCGTGGGGCTGGACCATGGCCGGCAACACGCCGTTCAAGCGATGGAAGCGCGAGGTCCACGAGGGAGGCGTGGCCGACCCCTGCATCGTCAGCTGGCCCGGCCGCGTGGCCGCCGACGGCGGAGTCCGCCGCCAGTTCACCCACGCGGTGGACATCCTGCCCACCGTGCTCGAGCTGGTCGGCGTCGACCCGCCCCGCACCATCGACTATGTGCCCCAGACGCCCATCGACGGCCTCAGCTTTGCCTCCCTGCTCGGTGTGGACGGTGCCAACCGGCCAGGGCACCGGTCGACCCAGTACTTCGAGATGTTCGGCAGCCGGGCGATCTATCACGACGGCTGGAAGGCCGTCACCTTCAAGCCCATCGGCCCGGTGTACGACGACGGGATCAACTGGAACGCGCCGTTCAGCGAGGACCGGTGGGAGCTGTATCGGGTGGCGGACGACCCGAGCGAGCTCCACGACCTGGCCGATGCCGAACCCGGCCTTCTGGCCGAGCTCGTCGAGCGGTGGTGGGTCGAAGCCCGCAACAACCAGGTGCTGCCCCTCGACAACCGTGTGCTGTACACGATCGTCAACCCCAAGCCAGACCAGCGCGCCCCGCGCTTGGCCTTCACGTACTACCCGGACACGTCTCCGGTGCCCGAGACGGTGGCAGCCAATGTGAAGAACCGCGGCCACCTGATCGAGGCCGACCTGACGGTGGACGCCGGCGATGCCGCCGAGGGCGTCGTCCTGGCCCAAGGCTCGGTGCTCGGAGGGTTCTCGTTGCATCTGCTCGAGGGCCGGCCCCGCTACGTGCACAACCTGTACGGCAAGGAGTGCCACCTGGTGGCGGCTGAAGAACCGATCAGCCCCGGACGGCACCGGCTGACCTACACGTTCGAGACCGGCGAGCGCGGTGGTGGCACCGGGACGATCTCGGTCGACGGAACGGTCGTGGCCGAGGCCACGATCCCCACGTTCACCGTGGCCGCCTTCAGCGCCACCGGCTCCGGGCTCACATGTGGCTACGAGGTCGGGCCAGCCGTGGGGGAGGGATATACGGCCCCCTTTGCGTGCACGGCTGACATCCACTCGGTCACCGTCACCTTGAGCGAGCACGTCCCGGTCAACCCGATGGTCGAGTTCGAGCGAATCTTGGCCGAGCAGTAGCGCCGGCGCCGTTCTCGTCGCCGCCGTCGCCGGTAGGTTCGGGGAGATGGATGACCCCTTCGCCTCACCGGAGCGCGAGTGGGAGCGGGTCTCGCCCCGGCTGGCCCGGATGCGGCGCACGGTCCTGCTGGTCGCCGGTGTGCCCGTCTCCGCTGGTGCCGTCATCGGCTGCGAAACCGTCTCATCGGCCGCGGGCGACGCCGTGGCCGTCGTCTCCGTCGTCGCCCTCGTCCTGGGCTGGGTGGCCATCGGTCGCAACCTGCGCTCGTGGGGATACGTCGAGCGGGCCGACGACCTCGTGGTGACGCATGGCGCCATGTTCAAGAGGTTGACCGTCGTCCCTTATGGACGCATGCAACTGATCGACGTCGAGGCCGGTCCCATCGAGCGCAGCTTCGGCCTGGTGAGCGTCAAGCTCCACACGGCGGCGGCCACCACCGACGCCAAGGTCTGTGGGCTCGTGCCGTCGGTCGCCTCTGCCCTCCGCGACCGCCTCACCCAGCTCGGCGAGGCGCACGCCAGTGGCCTCTGAGCCGCCCACCGTTTCCCCGGGCTCCGAGGCCCAGACGGACGGCGACCGCCCCCGGCCACCACCGCGAGCAGGCGGGCCAGGCCAGGCGCAAGAGGAGGTCTTCCGCCTGCACCCGCTCACCCCTGTCGCCCTCGGTGGCCGAGTCCTCGGACTGCTGGTCGTCGTGTTCGTTTTTAGCCTGGCCGGCCATCAAACAGGCCAGGGCGGTGGCCCGAACATCAGCCTGCTTGCCAGCACGGTGGCCTCGCTGTCCTGGTATCGTGCGTGGGGTCATCGCCGTCGCCGTAACCAGGTACCACCTGCTCGGCGGCGAGCTGCGCATCGACACCGGCCTGCTGAACAAGCAGTCCAAACGCGTCCGGCTGAACCGGGTGCAGAGCGTGGACGTCCTCGAACCGTTCTCGGCCCGGATCTCGGCTTGGCCGAAGTCCGGGTCACGACGGCCGGGACCGAGCGTTCAGCCGTGCGGCTGCGCTACCTCTCGCTCCCGGTGGCCCAAAAGCTCGGGCCGACCTCCTCAGCCGCTCGGGTGGCGGGGAGGAAGGGGCACCGGAAGCCCCCGAGCGGCCGGTGGTGGTTGTCCCTCGCGGGCTGTTGGTGCGGTCCGTCCTGCTCCAGATGGTCTCGTGGCGGCTCGTGTATTCCTCGTCGGGCCGGTGCTCGCCCTGGTCGGCAACCGGAACGGCCACGGAGCCACGGCCGGCCTCGGCATCGGCCTCTTCATCTGGTTCGCCATCCTCATCGGGCATGCCATCTGGCGACGGGTGAGCACGTTGTGGGACTTCACGATCACGGACTCGCCCGACGGATGGGCATCCGACACGGGTTGCTGTCCACCAGCCGCCAGACCGTGCCCCCGCGGCGCATCCAGGCCGTCCTCATCCATCAACCGGTGACCTGGCGGGTTTTCGGCTGGGCAGAGGTGCGCATGAACGTGGCCGGCTACGCCGGGAGCGCCAATTGGCGATCGACGATGCTGCTGCCGGTGACGACTCGCGACTACGCCGAGGCCCTCGTGGGTTGGATCATGGGCGGTGTCGACCTCGCCTCCATCCCCTGGACTCGTCCGCCCCGACGAGCTGCCTTCCGATCGCCGCTGTGGTGGCAGGCCGAGCGCATGGGCTCAGACGACCATGTCTTCGTGGTGCATCACGGCCTGGTGTCCCGGTCGGTGGAGGTGGTCCCGCACGAGCGAACCCAGAGCCTCCGGCTGACCGCCAGCCAGCTCCGAGCGGGCCCTCGAGGCCTCGCCACGGTGCACCTCGACCAACCAGTCAGAACACAGCAGCCAGAGCGACGAATTCGAGGCCCGGTTGGTAGCCGATCGCCAGGTCGACGAGCCCGGTAGCCGGCTCCACGGAGCCCGGACCGGCACCGGTCGCCGGCTCAGCGGCTTCCGGGGCGGCCGTAGGCAGGTGATGTCGCGGCACGGGGTCGGCCCGTCCCGTCACCGGCGGGTGAGCATTCCCGGGAGGTTGCCGAAGATCTCGAGCGTGTGGCTCACGTCGACGAACTCGTTGGCCTCGGCGACCCGATCGGCCCAGGGCTCGACTTCGGGCCCCTCGACCTCGACGGTCCGCCCCGGCGCCTGGCGGCGAGCACCAGATGATGGTGGTGCTCTCCGGTGATGCAGCGCCGGTGGGGCGCCTGGCGGCGTCAGCCCGCAGGGCGTCCACCCTGGCCCAGCCTCGGCCAGGGCCGGGAGCTGGTTGTCAACCGTCGTCAGGCCGCACATTCTCGCCCCGGACCCGGAGCTCAGCCGAACAGCTCCTGGGCGGAGCGGAAGCTGTCCGAGGCATCGAGGACGGCAGCGAGGGCACGCTTTTGACGGGTCGAGCGTTCCTGGGCCATGGAGGATGACGTGGTCAGAGGCAAGCCGGCGCCTGGGCGCTCGGCGAACATCCCGACGGCCGTCCTGGCCGTCGTGGTGGGCGCTGGCGTGGGCAGTGGTCACACCTGCTCCTTCTGAGAGTGCCGGGTGCAGAGAGCGTCGGACGGCATCCGAGACGATGTGAGCGACATGGTCATCGACGAGCTGATACGTGACCTCGGTCACCCAGCAGGCATCGTCGAGCGCCGGCCCGAGGTCGCGAAGGACCTGAGGTGTTGGGACGGCGAGGCTGGCTCGCTTCCCGGCCCGTTGCCGTCAGGGCATAGGAGAGCTGCGTGGACACACCGAGGACCAGCACCAGCTCGAGGACGGCGGCGAGCCGAATGGGTCAGGTTCAACGCCCTGAACAGGTCACCAGCGAGCGACTAGCGGTGCTCCGATCGACTTCCGAGCCCAGCTCGTTCATCCCCATCCATTAGATCTTCCTTATATAACGTCAGAAACATCATGCCGTCATCGGTCACCTCTGCTCAAGGTTCGCCATACCTACCATCTCGGGATTCGTTTCCATGTAAGGTTAACTGCAACCGTCTTCAAACGGTAATAACAACGTACGCGGTCCGCGCACCCACCCGAAGGGAGCGGTGAGCTCATGGATGCTTGGCAGCGGGCTCGGGAGCGGACGGGCGGAGGTGCGCGCCTGGCAGCAGCGGTGGTTGCCATCGGCCTCGTCGCCCCGTTGTTCCTCGCGGCCTGCGGATCGGCGGTACGGACAGCGGTGTCTCGTCGACCGGCGTGGTATCGGTGGTGGCGGCCGAGAACGAGTACGGGAACGTGGCCGGTCAGATCGGCGGCCAGTACGTGCACGTGTCCGTCGATCAACAATCCGAACACCGACCCGCACACCTACGAGATCAGCCCAGCGTCGCCGAGGAGGTGAGGCCGCCCGGCTCATCGTTCAGAACGGGGTGGGTTACGACGCGTTCATGAACAAGATCGAGTCGGCATCACCCAACTCGGCGCGCAAGGTGATCGATGTGCAGAACCTCCTTGGGCTTCCGAACTCCACACCAAACCCGCACCTTTGGTACGACCCGAAGACGATGCCCACGGTGGCTGAGGCGATGGCGTCGGACCTGTCGGGCTTGGACCGGCACATGCCGCATACTTCGAGGCCAACCGAAGACCTTCCTCGCTTCGCTCGATCCATGGCTCGCGGCGATCGCCAGCGTTCAAGGCTCAGCACCCGACGTGACCGTAGCGACGACCGAACCGGTCGCCGACTACATGCTCGAGGCGATGGGCATCGACAACCTGACCCCGTGGCAGTTCCAGGCGGACATCATGAACGGTGTGGATCCGTCGCCTCAGGACGTGTCCCTGCAGAACGGTTTCTTGAGCACATGGTGAAGGTGTTCGGCTACAACCAGCAGGTGGTGGACTCCCTGACGCGAGCTCATCGACTCGGCGCGCTCAACGAGCGGGGTTACCGTCGTGGGTGTCTACGAGACGATGCCGACCCCCGGATACGACTACCAGTCGTGGATGCTGGCCGAGGTCGAGGCGATCGAGAAGGCCGTGGACAACGGCGTGTCGACCCAGGCAACTGTGAGGATCGGGGAACCGTGACCGTTGCGGCCGGCGGCTCGTCTCCTGACGGAGCCTCGGCGTGGAGGAAATAAGCGTCTCCTTGTCGGGTCGGCTGATCCTGGACCGGGTGAGTTCTCTGTCCGAGCGGGAGAATTCACCGGGCTCATCGGTTCCAACGGCGCAGGCAAGACCACCCTGTTGCGGGTGATACTCGGCTTACAGCGGCCGACCCGGGCAGGGTGCTCGTCGACGGGGCACCTCTCGCTCGTCGAAACGGATCGATCGGGTACGTCCCGCAGAAGACCCTTCTCGATCCGGACATGCCGCTTGCGGGCCCGCGACCTCGTCGCACTCGGGATCGACGGGGACCGGTTCGGCATACCGATGCCGTCGAAGAAGACGACGACGAGGCCGTCGAAGAGATGCTGGTCGCAGTCGACGCGAGCGGTTCGCCGATGCGAGGGTCGGGACGCTTTCGGGAGGAGAGCAACAGAGGGTCCTCATTGCTCATGCACTCATCGGCCGTCCCCATCTCCTGCTGCTCGACGAACCGCTCGCCAACCTCGACCTGAAGAGCGGGCAGGAGGTCGTCAACCTGGTCGACCGCATCGCGGAAACCAGCAGATCGCGGTGCTGCTGTCCGCCCACGAGATGAACCCACTTCTTCCCGTGATGGATCGGGTCGTCTACCTCGCCGGCGGCCGGGCCGCCAGTGGGACGACGGACGAGGTCGTGCGCGACGAAGTTCTGAGCGCACTTTACGGACAGGAGGTTGACGTCGTCCACGTCCATGGCCGGATCCTCATCGTGGTCGGCGGAACCGACCGATGGATGAGCCGGCGCTTCCAACGGATACAACGAGGAGGGCGGTCTGATGGACCACGTGTTCGAACCGGGATTCTTCTCGAGCCTCCGGTCCACGTGGCACTACTCATCGGGAGCATGGTGGCGGTGGTCTCAGGGGTAGTGGGTGTGTTCACGGTCATGCGCGGGCAGTCCTTTGCCGGGCACTCCCTGGCCGAGGCAACGGACCGGCGGATCAGGCTCATTCCTCATGGGCCTCAACCCGCTGCTCGGGTTCGTCGCCGGCGGGGTCGCGGGCGCGGGCGCAATGGAGATGATCGGTGTCCGCCGCGCGCGGGGGAGGGACCTGGCGACGGGCATCGTGCTCGGGCGCGTCGATCGGGCTCGCCGCTCTGTTCCTCTATCTGACGACCAGATCGTCGACCACAGGCGTCAGCCAGCAGATCCTGTTCGGATCGATATTCGGACGGCGACATCCACCATCCCGATCGTCGTGGTCTTCGGCGTGGAGCCTCGCGATCATGGGCTTCGTGCATCGTCCGCTGCTGCTGCGCTCTGTCAGCAGCGACATCGC
>CAVYGX010000005.1:0-145362 GCA_963768255.1 uncultured Acidimicrobiales bacterium
CCCCAGCAGCCCGGCGTCGCGAAAGGCCTCGAAGATGTCGGTGGGATAGGCGCCGCTCCGGTCGATCTCTCTCGCCCGGGGCTTGACCTTGTTCGCGCGCCAGGCGCCCGGACCGTCGCTTGGAGATCCGACAGTTCGGGGGAGAGATCGAAATCCATCGTCGGGAGGGCTACGCCCGCGGCGACGGCCACGGTCACCTCGATCTCCACGGCACCGCCGCGGGCAACGCGGCCACGCCGATGGCCGACCGGGTGTGGCGGCCGGCGTCGCCGAAGATGGCGTGCAGGACGCGGCTGGCTCCGTCGATCACGGCCGGCTGCTCGTGGAAGTCGGGGGTCGAGGCCACGTACCCGGTCACCGTGAGGACCCGCTCGACGCGGTCGAGGCTCCCGAGCGCCTCCTCGAGCACGGCCAGGGCGTTCAGCGCGCACACCTCGGCCGCCACCGCCCCGCGTCGACGCTGACGTCGGCGCCCAACGTCCCCGTGCAGGTGAGCTGCGCCCTCGATGCGGGGCAGCTGACCCGACGTCCGGGCCACGTTGTCATGCACGACGACGGCGTCGAGCGGGTCATGGGGCGGATGCGGCCCGTGAAGGGTCCGAGCTCCCAGGCGAGCGGCGAGGCGACCGGCATCGCGATGCGATCCGGTCAGCGCCGGCAGCCGCCAGGCCGCCGGGCGCCTCAGGCCGACTTGCGACGCTGCCGGTGGATCCGACGACGCTCCCGCTCCGTGGTGCCGCCCCAGACGCCTTCGCGCTCGCGGTGAGCCAGGGCGTGCTCGAGGCAGGCCTGGCGTACCGGGCACTCGGAGCAGATCGCCTTGGCCTCCACGGGTCGTCCTCGTCGGACGCCGGGTAGAAGACCTCGGGGTCGATGCCCTGGCAAGCGGCGAGCTTGCGCCAACTGGCGGTCGAGGGGGCGGTCATCAGGGTCACTTCCTCAAGCACTCTGTGCGGTTGTCGTCTCTCGTTTGGTGTTCATATCCGCCGATCGACCCGTGACCAGGGACAATAGTCCCCTGGGACGGGAAACAGCGGAGCGGACAGTATTGCGCACGAATGCCACCCGTGTAAAGAACCCCCCGGCCGAGCGGCCTCCCGGTGGGCGGTCCGGAGCGGTCCCGGCCCGGTGAGGCGTCACCGCGTCCCGGAGAGAGAGGTCGCCGGAGTGATGGCCTCACGGTCCAGATCGGTCAGCAGCTCGGCGGGTCTCGTCGCTGAGGGTCGTCTCGTGCGGTAGTCGGGGTGGTCGACGGCCAGGACCACCGGGCCCGCCGGCGAATCGCTCCACCTGATCGGCGTGAGGGGGAAGCGGATGTAGTGCACCGATGCCGTCATGTCGGGCCTGGTGAGCGCCTCCTCGTGGGCCGCCTCGGGCACGGCCCTGCACGACGTCGCTCCCGTGCCATCGGCCACGGCCGACGCCGGCGCCGATCCGGCAGCTCGACGGACCGCTCGATGCCCACCAGCTTGGGCAGCCATCGCGCAGGGAGGCCTCGTCGGTCAGCTCGATGAACATCGTGGCCGACAGCTCGCCGGGCGTCGGGGAAGAGGGCGTTGTAGATGTCGAGCTCGCCCTGGACCTGCTCGTCGGAGACCATGTGCTCGGCCCGGGCCATCTCCTGGACCTGGAAGCGAATGGTCTCGCGGTTCTCGAACACGAGCGTCACGAAGGGCCCCACCGCCACCCGACGGCGTTGCTTGAGCTCGATGATCCGGCGGCGGTAGCTCGTCGCGCCCGCGCTCGTAGGTCGCGGAGATCCTCGATGTCGTCGAGGACGAGCGGGCGATGCACGATCGGACCGCTCCTGGTGGCGCGGACCGGTCCGACGTCGGACCGGCCCGGATCGACCCGCGACGATGGACGCAGCCGTCGTCAGGAGACGCGACTTGAGGCCTTCGGTGAAGCGGCCGGCGTGGCTCTTCTCGGCCCGGGCCAGCGTCTCGAGCCATTCGGCGACTGTCCTCGAAGCCCTCGTCGCGCGCCGTCGGGCGAAGCCCGGGTACATCTCGGTGTACTCGTAGGTCTCGCCCTCGATGGCCGGACTTCAGGTTGTCTGCGGTCGTGCCCACGGGCACGCCGGTCACCGGGTCGCCGATCTCGCGCAGGAAGTCGAAGTGGCCGAAGGCGTGACCGGTCTCGCCTTCGGCCACCGAACGGAAGAGGGCGGCGACGTCGGGGTAGCCCTCGATGTCGGCCTTCTGGGCGAAGTAGAGGTAGCGGCGGTTCGCCTGGCTCTCGCCGGCGAACGCCTCCTTCAGGTTGCTCTCGGTCTTGGATCCCTTCAGTGCGGGCACGGTGTGTTCCCTTTCTCCTTCATCGGTTGGTGTCGGCTTCGGACTTGTCGTGTTGTCGAGATCGATGGTCTGTCTCGGCACGAGACCTCGGCGCAGTGGTCGGCGGCAGTCGCGACAGCGGCCCGCGGAACACGACCTCGGCCTCGCCCACCTCGAAGCCCTCGTCGGCGCCGGGCGGCACGCTGATGTCGGTGAAGTCGGCGTGCAGGTCGCGCACCTTGCCGCAGCGAGCGGCACACGAGATGGTGATGCACGCCGCTCGACGTTGGGGTCGAACCGCGTGGTGCCCGTGCCGAGGTCGAGGGCGGCGATCTCTCCCATGGCGGCCAGCTCGTTCAGGGTCTGGTAGACGGTCTTGAGCGAGATCGTCTCCATCTCGGCCCGGGCCACGGCGTAGACGGACTCGGCCGTGGGATGGGTCACGTCGCCCTGCAGCACCCGGAAGATGCACTGCCGCTGGGCCGTGACCTTGCGCCCCTGGGCCCGGAACAAGCGCGCTCAGCTCCTCGGGGGACCTCATGACCGCCGCGACGCGTATCACCAACGATTGTTTCTTGACAATCGTTGTCGAAATGCTGCGCCCGGCCGCCAGGTCGGGCCGTCCGTGGCAGGCTGGGCGGGCTGCCGGTCGGCCCGTGCCGCAGTCCCGCCCGGCGCGGGGCCGACTTCGACCGGTCCGAGGCCCTGCGCCGGCTCGAGGACGGAGACCTTCGACGTCCTCGTGATCGGCGGCGGGATCACCGGCGCCGGCGTCGCCCTCGACGCCGCCTCGCGGGGCCTGCGCACCGCCCTGGTGGAGCGCCACGACTTCGCCTCGGGCACGTCGTCGAAGTCCTCCAAGATGGTCCACGGGGGCCTGCGCTACCTGCAGCAACGGGACTTCCGGCTCGTCTACGAGGCGCTGCACGAGCGCCAGCGGCTGCTCGACAACGCCCCCCACCTGGTGGCGCCCGCTGCCCTTCCTCATCCCCCTCTTCGGCCGGGACGGGTTGGTCAACAAGGGCGTGGCGCGCACCTACGCCACCGCCCTGCGGCTCTACGACGTCACCGGCGGCTGGCGCATCGGCAAGCGCCACCGGCGCATCGACCAGGCCGAGACGCTGGCCCATCTCCCCACCCTGCGCACCGACCGGCTGGTGGCCGGCTTCCTCTACTACGACGCCCGGGCCGACGACGCCCGGCTCACCTTGGCCGTCGCCCGCACCGCCGCGCTCGACCACGGTGCCGTGGTGGCCAACTACACCGAGGTGGTGGGCCTCGTGACCACGACGCCTCGGGCGCGGTGACCGGCGCCCGGGTGCGTCCGGTGGCGCCCGGCGACGGGTCACCGACACGGCCACCGGAGTTCGAGGTCCGGGCCCACGGTGGTGGTGAACGCCACCGGGGTCTGGGCCGACGACGTGCGGGCCCTCGACGAGGCGACGCATCCCCACTCGATCCGGCCGGCCAAGGGCATCCACGTCACCGTGCCGCGGTCCAAGCTGCCCGCCGACATCGCCGCGGTGATCCCGGTGCCCAAGGACCGGCGGTCGATCTTCGTGGTGCCGTGGCCCGACGGCGACGACGTCTACCTGGGCACGACCGACACCGACTGGGACGGCCCCCTCGACGATCCCGCCTGTCTGCCCGAGGACGTGGACTACGTGTTGGACGCCGCCAACGGCGTCATCACCGAGCCGATCGGGCGCCAGCGACGTCACCGGGGTGTGGGCGGGGCTGCGCCCGCTGCTCGCTCCGGCCCAGGGGCGCCACGTGAGCGACCGCACCGCCGACCTGTCGCGGCGCCACACCGTGCGGGTCTCGGCCCACGGCCTGGTCACGGTGACCGGCGGCAAGCTCACCACCTACCGCCGGATGGCCGAGGACACCGTGGACACCGTGGTGAAGGGTCTCGGGAGCCGCGCCCCGGACGGGGCGCGCCGGTGCCGGACCAAGCGGCTCGCCATCCGGGGCTCGTCGGGGCTCGGCGGAGCTGCGCTCGCCCGGGGCCGCGGCGCGCCTCGGGCTGGACGAGGACGTCCTGGCCGCCCTGGTCGGCCGCCACGGGGGCGAGACCCCCGCCGTGCTGGCGCTGGCCACGGGGCGACCCGAGCTCCTCGAGCCTCTGGTCGCCGGGACTCCCGCACCTGCGGGTCGAGGCGCTATGGGCGGTGCGCCAGGAGATGGCCATGACCGTCGACGACGTCCTGTCCCGACGCACCCGCAGCCTGTTGCGGCGCGCCCTGGCCGCGGCCGAGGCGGCGCCCGGCATCGCCGAGCTGCTGGCCCCGGAATGGGGTCGCGAGCGACAGCCGAGGCCGCCCGCGGACGCCACCGCCTTCGCCGATCAGGCCCGCCGGGACCTGGCCCGCGCCGGCCTCGACCCCGTGAGCACGACGCGTGAGCACCCGTCATGAGCACCGCGTCATGAGCCCACGGTCATGAGCACGGTGCCCACGCCGGTCACGCCCATCGACGCGCCTCCGTCCGAGGTGACCGACCGCATCCTCGCCCCGCGCGTGCCCGTCGACGAGGCGTTGCTGCGAACGACTGCGGGCGGAGTGCGCCGAGGTGACCGTGGACGACTCGGCCCGGGCCGAGGCGGGACGGGACTGGTGGCCGCTCGCCATCCGGTGGGCCACCCGTGGAGCGGTCCCGGCCCGTCCCGCCGTGGTGGCGCGTCCCACCGACGCCGAGCAGGTCGCCGCGGTGCTCGCCGCCTGTCACGACGCCCGGGTCCCGGTCACGGCGATGGCCGGTCGGTCGGGGGTGTGCGGCTCGAGCGTCCCGGCTGTTCGGCGGCGTGTCGCTCGACCTGTGCGGGTTGTCCGGCATCGTCGACCTCGACACCACGTCCTTGGTGGCCGACGTCCTGCCCGGCACCTTCGGCCCCGATCTCGAGGCCGAGCTGCGCACCTCCGGCGTCACCCTCGGGCACTGGCCGCAGTCGATGGACCTGTCGACCGTGGGCGGGTGGGTGGCGTGCCGGGGAGCGGGCCAGTACTCCACCCGCTACGGGAAGATCGAGGACATGGTGATCGGGCTCGAGGTGGCGCTGGCCGACGGCCGGGTCATCCGGACCGGCGGTGCGGGGCCGCGGGCCGCGACGGGTCCCGACCTGACCCAGCTGTTCGTCGGGTCCGAGGGGGTCCTGGGCGTGATCACCGAGGCGCAGCTGCGGCTGCACCCCCTGGCGCCGGCCGAAGGCCGCCGCGCCTACGGCTTCACCGGGTTCGCGCCGGGGCTCGACGTGTGCCGCCGTATCTTGCGGCGCGGCGCCACCCCGGCGGTGCTGCGGCTCTACGACGCCACCGAGTCGGCACGGAACTTCGAGCTCACCGACCAGTGCGCGCTGGTCGTCCTGGACGAAGCCGACGAGGGCCTCTTGGACGCCACGCTGGCGGTGGTCGACGCCGAGTGCGCCGCGGCGGGGGCGGTGACGCTCGACGACGAGGTCGTGGCGCGTTGGGTGGGACACCGCAACGACGTCTCGGCCCTGGCTCCGCTCTATCGGGCCGGGATCGTCGTCGACACCATCGAGATCGCGGCGCGGTGGTCGGCCCTGCCGTCGCTCTACGACGCCTGTGTGTCGGCCCTGCTCGAGATCGAGGGCACCCTGGCCGCCTCCGCGCACCAGAGCCACGCCTATGTCGACGGTGCCTGTCTGTACTTCACCTTCGCCGGCCGCATGCCCGAGCCGCCCGCCCCCGCCCCGCCGACCGAGGGCGACGCCGACGCGTGGGCCGAGCGGTACTACACGTCCGCGTGGCGCGTCGTCATGGACGCGGTGCGATGCCCACGGCGGCGCCATCAGCCACCACCACGGCATAGGGATCAACCGGGGCGCGCTTCATGGCCGACGCGCTGGGCGGTGCCTTCGACGTGCTCGTGGCGCTGAAACAGGCCCTCGACCCCCGCGGCATCCTCAATCCCGGCAAGCTCGGCCTGCCCTCGCCCTTCGGTGAGGTCTGCTGGCCGTGAACAGCATCCTCGTCGTCGACGTCGGGACCTCGGGCGTGCGCGCCGGCGTGGTGGGCGAGGACGGGACCATCGACCACGTCCACTACGTCGAGGTGCTGCCCTCGTCGCCCGCCCCGGGGTTCGTCGAGTTCGACGCCGGCGCCATGGCGAGCGCCGTCCTCGAGGTGGCCGGCGCCGCGCTGGCGGCGGGCGGTGCGGTGGCGGGGGTGGGGATCGCCAACCAACGGGGCTCGACCATCGTGTGGGACCGCCGCACCGGGGAGCCGGTGGGTCCGGGGATCGGCTGGCAGGACCTCCGCACGGTGGGCACGTGCCTGGTGCTGCGGGACCAGGGCATCGGGGTGGCCCCCAACGAGTCGGCCACCAAGCTCGCCATGCTCCTCGACCTGGCCGATCCCGACCGGACCCGCGACCTGTGCTTCGGCACCGTCGACACCTGGGTGGCCTGGACGCTGTCCGGCGGCGCGCTGCACGTCACCGACGCCACCAACGCCGGGAGTCACGGGCCTGCTCACCCGGGACGGCTCGGATTGGGACGACACCATGCTCGACGCGCTGCGCATCCCCCGCGGCGTCCTCCCCGCCATCGTCGACTCGTCCGGGGCGGTGGGCGAGGCCGGCGCGCTCGGCCGGCGCACCGGTCATCTGCGGCATCGCCGGTGACCAGCAGGCGTCGCTCGTCGGCCAGGGCTGCACGCGGCCGGGGTTGGCGAAAGCCACGTTCGGGACGGGCGGCATGCTCGACCTGTGCGTGGGCGACGTGCGCCCCGGCTTCGCCCGACGCGGCGGTGCCGGGACGTTCCCCATCGTGGCGTGGCAGCGCGCCGGCGTGAAGACCTGGGGCGTGGAAGCCGTCATGCTCTCGGCCGGCATGTGCGTGGAGTGGCTGCGCGACGACCTCGGCATCATCGACAGCGCCGCCGATTCCCACCGCGTGGCGGCGGCCGTGCGACGACACCGGCGACGTGTGGTTCGTGCCGGCGCTGTTGGGGCTGGGCACGCCGGTGTGGGACTTCGGCGCCCGCGGCACGTTCGTGGGGATCACGCGCGGCACGGGACGGCCCGAGATGGTGCGGGCCGTGCTCGAGGGCGTCGCGCAGCGCGGGGCGGACCTCCTGGAGGCGGCCGAGGCGGACACCGCCATGACCATCGCGACGTTGCGGGTGGACGGCGGCATGTCGGCCAACCCCACCTTCGTCGGTGCGCTGGCCGACGCGGTGGGGAGGCCGGTCGAGATCTCGCCCGTGACCGAGGCCACCACTCTGGGTGCCGCCTATCTGGCCGGCATCGCACTGGGGGTGTGGGCCGACGAGGCCGACGGTGGCCGCAGCCTGGAGGCCCTCGGCCGTGGTCGAGCCCCGGGGCACCGAGCTCCAGCGGGGCTCCCGCCGGTCGCCGCTGGCTGGCCGCCCGGGAGCGGGCCCTGGGCACCGTGCCCGAGCTGAGCGCGCTCGAGTTCTGAGCAGCGGGCATTCTCCCTGGTAACGCGTTCAGATCCCCGGGGAACGTGCCGATAACGTTGACCTGATGGAGCCCGCCCACTTCGGGGAGCGCGAGGCGACCACCGACCGCGTCGTCAGCGTGGCGGGAAGCCTGCGCGTGGAGATGGGCCCGGAGGTCGAGTTGCTCGACCACCCCGCCCGACCAGCCGGGCACATCGATGCCGGTCACAGCGATGCCGGTCACAGCGAGGCGGGGGGTCACATCGATGCCGCCATCGCGCTGGGTCGGTCCCTGGTCGACAACCTGAGCCGGGTCCTGCTCGGCACCCCGGGCGCGCTCACCGCCGCGGCCATGGCCGCGCTGTCGGGTGGGCACCTGCTCATCGAGGACGTCCCCGGCGTGGGCAAGACGGTCCTGGCGCGCGCCCTGGCCGCTG
Source organism: uncultured Acidimicrobiales bacterium (assembly GCA_963768255.1). Taxonomy (GTDB): domain Bacteria; phylum Actinomycetota; class Acidimicrobiia; order Acidimicrobiales; family UBA8190; genus Chersky-840. The sequence continues at coordinate 8,137 of CAVYGX010000005.1, forward strand.
TCACTCGGCGCCGAGCTGTCGCGCGTCCAGGGCCATCCCGACCTGCTGCCCTCCGACGTCACCGGCGTGTCGGTGTTCGCGCCCGACACCGGCACGTGGGAGTTCCGACCCGGGCCCGTGTTCGCCCACGTCGTGCTCGTGGACGAGCTCAACCGCACGCCGCCGCGCACCCAGGCCGCCCTGCTCGAGACGATGGAGGAGCAGCAGGTGAGCGTGGACGGCGAGTCGTGGCCGCTGCCCCGCCCCCACCTCGTCATCGCCACGCAGAACCCCTTCTCCCAGCTGGGGACGTACCCGCTGGTGGAGAGCCAGCTCGACCGGTTCGCGCTGGCGACGGCGATCGGCTATCCCGACTCCGACACCGAGGCGCGCCTCGTCCAGCACGGCGGGGGCAAGTTCGCCCTCGGCGACCTCCGTGCCGTGTGCACCACCCAGGAGTGGCTCGGGGCGCAGCGCGCCACCGAGTCCGTCGTGGTCACCTCCAGCGTGGCCGAGTACGCGGTGGCGCTGTGCCGCGCCAGCCGCAGCGCTCCGGGCGTGCGCCTCGGTGCCAGCCCTCGGGCCGCCATCTGGCTCATCCGGTCCGCCCAGGCGCACGCCGTGCTGTCGGCCCGATCGTTCGTCACCCCCGACGACGTGAAGGCGGTGGCGGTCGCCTGCCTGGCGCACCGGCTCCTCACCGACGAAGGTGTCGAGCAGGGCGTCGCCGTCGTGCGGGGCTTGCTCGACGCCACACCTGCCCCCCGGCCGTGACCGGTCGGGCCGGTCGGCGACGCCCGATCGGCAACGCCGCCCGCCGGCGCCGCCTCGTGCGTTCCCGTCGGTCCGTTGGTCCCCCTGGTGAGCTGCGCCGGCGTGCTCTTGGCGTGGGGGCTCGTCGCCCACAACAGCGGTGCCGGCTGGGTCCAGGCCGTCGGCGACGTGCTGGCCGGCACCCTCGGCGTCGGGCTCGTGGCGCCGGCCGCGTGGCGGCCCGGGCCAGGGTGGCGGTGGCCGAGAGCCCCGCCGACGCCACCGCGGGCCTGCCGGTGGCGTTGCTGGCCACGTCGAACACGCGCGTCCGGGTCCGGCCTCTGGACCCGCCCGGGCCCGACGCCTTCGTCGGCCCGCACCGTGACGCCAGCCACGACGGCCACGGCGGCCACGGCGCGGAGCCGATCACCCTGCTTCCGCCCCGTCGCGGCGTGCACGACCGGGTCGTGGTCCAGGTCGCCACGCGCCGCTCCCTTCGGCTTGCTGTGGTGGCGCAAGACCGTCGTGGTCGAGCTTCCCCGCGCCCTGCACGTCGGGCCGCGCCTGGGCCGCCCCCTCCCCCTGCCCGGCGGGACGGGACGACGTCAGCGGAGGTGGCGTCGGTCGACTCGGCCGTGCAGATCGGCGAGCCCCGCGGCGTTCGCCCCTACCGTCCCGGGGACCTCCGGCGTTTCGTGCACTGGCCCGCCACCGCCCACAGCGGCGAAATGATGGTGCGCGAGATGGAAGGGCCGACGGCCGAACCCGTCTCCTTGGAGATCCACCTGCCCGGCGACGCCGATGCGGCCGAGGCGATGGCCGAGCGGGCCATGGCGACCGTGGTGGCGCTCGTCGACCGGGGCGACGTCGGTGCTCCTGGCACCACCGAGAGCGACGGGCCGCGCCTCGGCACCGTCGGGGACCGGCGCAGTGCGGGCCGTCGTCTGGCGCGCGCCGTGGCCGAACCCGACCGGGCCGGCGCCGTCGGCCGAGTCCCCGACGACGCACCCGATCGGCCCCACGCCCATGAGCGTCTTCGACGCGGTCAAGCGCGCCAACCGGCCCGGGCCTCCCGAGCACTCGATCACGCTGCGCGCCGGCGTGCGCCGGCGCGGTGATCACCGGCATCGCGGCGTGCCGGGCCGAGAGCGAGCTGTCGTGGACCGTGGCAGGAGGGTCGATCGTGCTCGTCGTCCTCGGCATGATCCTGGCCTACCGGACCCGGGCGAGACCGCTGCCGTTGGATCAAGCCGATCCTCGCCATCAGCGCGGTGGCCGCCTTCGTGTGGTTCTTCCGCCAGCTGACCGGTCAGACCATCTACGACGTCAGCACGGTGGAGAACCCGCTGGCCGTGCTCTTCGTGTGGGTGCAGGTGGCACACGCCTTCGACGTCCCCGCCCGCCGGGACCTGGCGTTCTCGCTGGCCGGCTCGGCCAGCCTCATGGCGGTGGCCGCGGCCCAGGCCATCGATCTGGCCTTCGGCGTCTACGTCCTGGTGTGGCTGGCGTTCGGGCTGGCCGGGCTGGTGGCCATGTGGAGCTCGGCCAGCGAGGGCGGCCGGCTCCGCGCCCGCGGCGTGCTCGCCACGCTGGTCGCCGTGGTCGTCACCGCCACGGTGGTGCTCGCCGTCCTGCCCGCCCCCCATGTGGCGGGACGGATCGACTTCCCCTCCGCGGCGGGGCCGGGCGCCCCCCTGCCGGTCCCCGGCGCATTGGCCGGCGACGCCAAGGCGACGCAGCTGGCCAAGCCCGGGACGTCGGCCGGCGCCACCCGGGTGGGTGGCTTCTTGGGGTTCTCCAACCGGCTCGACACCGCGCTGCGGGGCCCGCTGGGCAACACCGTGGTCATGCGGGTCCGCGCCGAGCGCCCGTCGTACTGGATCGGCGAGACCTTCGACACCTGGAGCGGTGCCAACTGGAGCCAGTCGTCGAGCGACAACACCCCGCAGCGATTGGACGAGAACGCACCCTTCATCCTCCCGGGCCCGACACCGGCTCCCGCCGCGGCCCAGACCGACCTGCAGACCTTCTACGTCGTGCAGCCTTCACCCAACCTGGTGTTCCACGCCGACAACGCGCACGAGGTGTGGTTCCCGGCCCACGACCTCTTCGTCTCCGACAGCGACGCCATCGTCTCGCCCATCGGCCTCGGGCCCGGGGCCATCTACACGGTGCGAGTCCTACGTGAACACCCCGACCGCGAACCAGTTGCGCGCCGCACCGGGCCCGAACGCCGTGCCGGCCTCCATCCGGGTGCGCGACACCCAGCTCCCCCACCCCTACCCGCGCGCCCAGGCCCTGGCCGAATCGGTCACGGCGGGCGAGACCAACACCTACGACAAGGTCCAGAGCCTGATCTCGTGGATCGGGAGACACACCCAGTATTCGACCGACATCCCTCCCCTGGCGCCGGGGCAGGACACCGTGGACGAGTTCCTCTTCGGGAACCGCACCGGCTTCTGTGAGCAGATCTCCACCGCACTGGCCGTGATGCTGCGGTCCATCGGGATCCCGGCGCGTGAAGCAGCCGGATACGTTCCCGGGAGCTACAACCCGATCACCGACCTCTACGACATCCAGGCCAAAGACGCCCACGCCTGGGTCCAGGTGTGGTTCCCCGGGTACGGGTGGCAGAGCTTCGATCCCACCGCGGTGGTCCCGCTGGCCAACCCGTCACCGGGATCGACGTTGGTGCACGAGATCGCCCACGCCCTCGGGCGGCTCCCCTGGGTACCCATCGCGCTCGTCGTGGCCGTGATGTCGATGGTGGCACCGGTCGTCGCCTGGCGTCGGCGTCGGCCGCGCACGTGGGCCGAGAAGGCGGCGCGGCAGCATCGAGGCGGCGGGGCGCAGAGCGGGGCGGCGCCGGCGAAGCGGCGAGACCCTCACCGAGTACGCCATCGCCATCGACGGGTTGGCGGGAGACCGGTCGGGCACGTGGCAGGCGCTGGCCGGCGTCGTCGAGGCGAGCGCCTACGGCGGTCGTCATCCGACACCCGAGGACGATCGCCAGATCCTGGCCACCATGCGGGCCTTGCGCGGCGAGCTGCCCCGGGCCGGCGTGCTGAGCGGAGCCGGCGCCCTCAGGCGGGACGATGCGCCAGCGCGTCGTCGAAGCTCGCCCCCGCCTCGAGCAGGGGGCGGTACCCCATCAGTTGACGGGGACGGCTGAACCCCAGCGCCGCGCTGAGCCGGCCGCCGCGCCCGTAGAGCGCCACGAAGCGGTGCTCGGACGGCGACCCGTCCACCACCACCATCGTCGTCGTCGGGGCGGGGGTGCCCGATCACCTGGATCTTCACGTCGTACTGATCGGACCAGAAGTACGGGACCGGGACGTACGCGTCGGCCTGGGCCCGCCCCGCCAGCAGGCTGCGCGCCGCCACGACACCTTGCTCGGCCGCATTGGTCCAGTGCTCGATGCGGACCTGAGCGCCCAGACCCCGGTCGAACCACCGCGCCATGTCCCCCGCCACCACCACGTCGTCGGCTGCGTGCAGCGTGGCGTCGGCCACGACGCCATCGGAGATCTCGAGGCCCGAGCCTTCCAGCCACTGCGTCGTCGGCATGACGCCGATGCCGATCACCACGACATCGGCGTCGAGCACCGTGCCGTTGTCGAGCTCGACCCCGTTGACGGTGCCACCGCCGGAACCGCGCCGCAACGCGACCACGCCCACGTCGGTGAGGAGGTCGACACCGTGCTGGGTGTGCAACGCCCCGCACACCGCGCCCATCTCGGATCCGAGTACACGGGCCAGGGGTTGGGGCAAGGCCTCGACCACCGTGACGCGCGCCCCCAGGCCGCGACACGTGGCGGCCACCTCGGACCCGATGAACCCCGCCCCCACCACCACGACCGCGCCCCTTCGACGCGTACCGCAGTCCCGAGCGCCAGGGAGTCCTCGAGGGTCCGCAGCGTGTGCAGGCCCGGCGACGGCACCGTGCCCGGAAGCGGGCGGGGATGCGCGCCGGTGGCGAGGACCAGTCCGTCGAAGTGCACCGTGGTCCCGTCGTCGAGCTCGAGGGTGTGCCCGTCGACGTCGAGCGCGCCGGCGCGGTGTCCCAGGCGGAGGTCGAGCTCGAGCGCGGTGATCTTCTCCGACGGTCGAAGGAGCACGCGATCGAGCCCCCACGTGCCCGCCAGGAATTGCTTCGAGAGCGGCGGACGGTCGTAGGGCAGGTGGGGCTCGGCGCCGATCAGGACGACCGGGCCGCTATGCCCCTCGGCGCGCAGGGTCTCGGCGGCGCGCAGGCCCGCCAGGGATGCACCGACGACGGCGATGGTCGAGCTGTGGTCACGCACCATGGGCGGACGAGACCCTATCGGCGCCCCGCCGGCATGCGGTCAGACGGTCGGCCCGTCTGACGGTCATGCTCCGAACATCGCCATCCACTGCTCGGGGCTGCGGGGACGAAAGACGTAGTTCCGCTGGCGCGTCTCTCCCAAGCTGGCCGACGGCTCGGGCGAGTAGAGATGCCCGGGGTACAGCACGGTGTCGTCGCCGAAGCGCGCCAGGCGCGTGGTGAGCGATTCGTACATCTCCTGGGGGTCACCGCCGGGAAGGTCGGTGCGACCGCAGCCGTCGAGGAACAGCGTGTCTCCCGCCACCAGACGCCCGTCGACCGAGAAGCACTGGCTCCCCGGGGTGTGGCCGGGGGTGTGGACCAATTCGATGTCGACATCGCCGACCATGACGACGTCACCACTCGAGTGCTCGACGAGCTCGCCGCCCGAGACTCCCGTGGCGCGTACCACCCAGGGCGCCTCGAGCGCCTGGACGTGCACGGGGACCTGCACGTCTTCGAGCAGGTTCGTGATCCCTTCGATGCGGTACCCCATGAGGTCCCCCCCGACGTGGTCGGGGTGGAAGTGCGTGGCGAGCACTCCCACACAGCGCATGCCGTCGGCGGCGAGGATCTCGAGGAGACCGGCCACGTCATAGGCGGGGTCCACGATGACCGCCTCGCCGGCCTGGCGGTCGCCGATGAGATAACAGAAGTTCACCATCTGGCTCGCCACGGGATCCTGGGAGGCGAAGTCCCGGCCCGAGAGGAGCTGGCGGAAGTACAAGCGGTCGTCAGCCATTCCTCGATGGTAGGGGCGTGGCGCCAGGCGCGGGGCCCGATGGGGCCCGATGGTCCGGGGCCGAGCGACCTACAGTGTGCCGGGCCTGGGGCACCACCTGCGGGCTGGTGGGAGGGGGACGATGGTGCGTTCGAGCGTGGCCGGCATGTTCAGGGCGAATGTGGCCGACTTCGGCGACAAGCCGATGTTCCGGTTCCACGGGACCACCGTGACCTGGGCCCAACACTTCGAACGTGCGTGTCGCGTGGCTCACGCGTTGGGCGCCGACGGTGTCGGGGCCGGCGACCGGGTGGCCTTCCTCGATCGCAACGGGCTCGAGTACTTCGAGGTGCTGTTCGGCGGCGCCCTGTGCGGCGCCGTCAATGTGGCGGTCAACTGGCGCCTCGCCCCGGCCGAGATGGCCGCCGTGATCGATGACTCGAGGGCTGCGATCCTCGTGCTCCACGCCGAATTCGTGCCGTGTCTGGCGTCGATGGACAGCGGGTTGCCGTGGGTGACGCGCGTGGTGGTCCTCGGGGACCCCAAGGCCCATGCCGACCTCGGAGGCGGGTCCGACCTCGCCCGCCGGGTCGGGTACGAGGACTGGCTCGCCGACCACGCCGCGCTCGACCCGGGCCACGAGGGCGCTCCCGACGATGTGTCGATGCAGCTCTACACGTCGGGCACGACGGGGCTTCCCAAGGGCGTGATGCTGGCCAACCGCAACGTGCAGGTCATGTTGGAGCTGGCCGCGGGCGAGGCCTTCGAGATCGGCGAACACACGGTGAGCCTGGTGGCGATGCCCCTCTTCCACATCGGTGGTTCGGGCTGGGCGCTCAGCGGGATGTCACGGGGAGGAACCTCGGTCATCCTCCGGGACATGGATCCGGTCGAGCTTCTCCGGTTGGTGGCGGCCGAGCGGATCAGCCACGCCTTCTTGGTGCCGGCGGTCCTGATGGCGCTGATCGCGGTGCCGGGCATCGCCGAGACCGACCTCTCGAGCCTCGACACCATCTTCTACGGGGCCTCTCCCATCGCCGAGGACGTCCTCGTGCGGTGCCTCAAGGTCTTCGGCTGTCGATTCGCGCAGGTGTACGGGATGACCGAGACCAGCGGGGCCATCGTCCGCCTGGCCCACGAGGACCACGACCCGCACGGCCCGCGCCAGCACCTCCTGCGAGCGGCGGGCAAGCCGCTGGCGGGCGTCGAGTTGCGGATCGTCGATCCCGACACGGGGGTCGAGGTCCCGGTCGGCATGGTGGGCGAGGTGCGCACGCGCTCGGGGTTCAACATGCTCGGCTACTGGGACAAACCCGACGAGACGACGCGCACCATCGACGACGACGGGTGGCTGAGGACGGGCGACGCCGGGTACCTCGACGGGGACGGCTACCTGTACCTCCACGATCGGATCAAGGACATGGTGGTCTCCGGAGGGGAGAACATCTACCCGGCCGAGGTCGAGAACGTCCTGCTCGCGTGTCGACGGCGTGGCGGACGCCGCGGTCATCGGGGTTCCCGACGACACCTGGGGCGAGACGGTGAAGGCCATCGTCGTGTCCGCACCCGGTGCGGAGTTGGACGCAGCCTCGATCATCGCTTTGTGCCGGGAGCGGCTGGCGCACTACAAATGCCCGACGTCGGTCGATTTCGTGGCCGTCCTTCCCCGCAATCCTTCGGGAAAGGTCCTCAAACGCGAACTGCGCGAACCGTACTGGTTGCACCGTGAACGCCGGATCCACTGATCGATGACCAAGCCGGCGGCGCCCGAGGCGTCGGCACCAGGAGCCCTCGACCCCAATGCGGAGCTGGTGGCGCTTCTGGCCACCCCCGAGGGTCGCGCTGATCCCTACCCCCACTACGCCCGCATCCGGGAGTGCACCCCGGTGTTCCGGTCGGCCATAGGCAGCTGGGTCGTCTCGCGCTTCGCCGACTGCCAGCAGGTGCTGCGGGCCCCCCACTTCGGCAAGGGCGCCGACCTCAACTCCACGGCCCGCCTCCGCGTCGCCCGATGGGGGATCCCGGCCGACGAGGTCGATGAATTCTTCGAGTTCTTCGAGCGGCGGCAGTCCATCCTCACGCTCAACCCTCCGGACCACACCCGCCTGCGCGGACTCGTGGCCCGCGCCTTTACCCCCAACACCGTCGAGGCGCTGCGTCCTCACGTCGTGGCGCTGTGCGATGGGCTGCTCGACACCTTGGCCGACCTCGCCGGGGGTGGGACCAGCGTCGACGTGATGGGCGAGCTCGCCTTTCCCCTCCCTGTGGCCGTCATCGGCGAGCTCCTCGGCGTGCCCGTCGGGGACCGGGCCCAGTTCCAGGGTCTGGTCCGGGCTGCCACGCGCCTGCTCGAGCCGATGTCGGACCTCGATGACCTGCGCGCCGCCCGCTCGGCTCGGGTCGCGATGGAGCGGTACTTCGAGGATCTCATCGCCGAGCGGAGGCGAGAGCCCGAAGACGACCTCCTCTCCGAGCTCATCGCCGTGTCCGACGGTTCGGACCGGCTCACCCAGGCCGAGGTGATCTCCACCGCGATCCTGCTCTTCGCGGCCGGCTTCGAGACCACCACGAACCTCATCGGCAACGGCCTGTGGGCGCTGCTCTGCCATCCCGGACAGTTGACGCGCCTGCGCGCCTCGGTGAATGACCCCGCCGCCATGCAACGGGCGGTGGAGGAGCTGTTGCGCTGGGACAGCCCGGTCCAGCTCGACGGCCGGGTGGCGTTGCGCGAGACCGTCATCGAGGGCCAGGACATCGCCGCCGGTGACCTGGTCATGACGCTGCTCGGGGCGGCCAACCGCGATCCACGCCGGTTCCGGGAGCCCGAAACCCTCGACCTGGGACGCGACGAGGGAGCGCCCATGAGCTTCGGGAGCGGCATCCACTACTGCCTGGGAGCGGCGCTCGCCCGGCTCGAAGGGCAGGTGTGTTTCGGCCGGCTTCTGACGCGCTTCAAGCACATCGAGCTCGGAGAGCGGACCGTGACCCATCGCGACTCGATCACGCTCCGGGGCTTGACTCGCCTACCCGTGGGTCTGACGCCTACCTGAACAACCCGGGGTGGTTCAGAACGGAAGCGTGTCTCGGTCGGACTTTCCGCCTTCGCCGCGGAGCTCCGCCGTGGCTTCACCGTGATCGTCGCCCTCTGAAGGACCAGCATCCGCACCGGCGGTCGTCTCTGGTGACGCCGCTGTTCGGCCCGCCGCTTCGAGCTTGGGGACGAGCTCCTCGACCTGGGCGCGTGTGCGCCGGATCCGCTTGTCGAGCTCGTCGACGATTGCCGTCGCCCGCTCGAGCCGCGCCACGAGCTGGTCGACGTCGACGTCACTCTTCTCGAAGAACTCGACGATCCCGTCGAGCTCCCGACTCGCAGCCATATAGCTGAGGCCGTCCACCGGTTCGTCCTCGGGTGATGCTTGGTCGTCGCGCCGTTCCGCGTTCATCTCTGCCCTTCGGTTGTCGATCGGATCTCTGTTCCGTCCACGGTCGAGCTGGCCCGACCGTCCGCAAACCTCGTGATCAACGTGGAGCCGCCGTCGAGCTCGGAGACCGAGCGCACCACCTGGCCGTCGGGCCGGAGTGTGATGGTGTAGCCCCGTTCGAGCTGACGATCGATGTCATAGGCGGCCAGCAATCGCCTCCACGTGTCGGTCTGGTCCCGTTGGCGGTCGAGGACGCCGAACGCACGGGGGCCGAGGCGTGCCGTTCGGCGCTCGACGGCGTCGCCGGCGAACTCGAGCTGGTGCCGGGCATTGGTGGTGATCTGTGCCACTCGCCGCTCGAGTCGTTCGGAGTGCCGGGACAGCTGGTTGCGGGTGGCGGTGCCCAGACGCCGACGTGCCGTGGTGTCGCGCAACGCCGCGGCGTGCAACGCGTCGACGGCGCAGCGTCCGACGCGGGCACCCGAACGGGTGACCGACTCCCACCACTCCCCCACCCGGCGCACCAGCTCCTGAGCACAGGCCGTCGGCGTCACGAAGGCCTGATTGGCGACGATGTCGGCGACAGACTGGTCCCCGGTGTGCCCGATGCCGGTCCACAGGGGAACCGGGAGCGACACGATGGCGCGGGCCACGGGCTCGGAGTCGAACGCGGCCAGATCGCCTCGAGAACCGCCGCCCCGCACCAGGACGGCGACGTCGCAGTCGGACACCGAAATCGCACCGAGCGCTCTGGCCACCGATCCGGGCGCCCCGGTCCCTTGGACATTGGCTCGGAAGAGGACGATGGAAAAGGCGAGATCCGACCGTTGGAGTTGGCCGACGAAGTCGTTGAATCCCTCGGAGCCCGTGCTGGCCACGAGGCCGACGCGCAAAGGAACCTCGGGAACCGTCAAACCCTGATTGCGGCGCAGAAGGCCCTCGGTCTCGAGCGTGTGAAGCAGGGCGGCTCGGCGCGCCGCCAACCTGCCCAGCAGCGCGGTGACGTCGACCTCGGACGCGATGAAGTTGATCTGGCCTTTCGGGGGGTAGAACTCGACCCTGCCCCGCAACGACACCACCGCTCCGGGCTCGAGAACGATTCCCTGCTGTCCGAGCGACGCCTTGAGCGGGCCCCAGGTCCTGCCCCAACAGTTGACCTTGAGCACCGGGGTGTCGCGACCGCGGGGCGAGTCGGGATCGACGAGGTCCATATAGCAGTGCCCCGTCCGGTCCGAGATGCTCTGGATCTCGCCTCGGACCCACTGCTGGTGGCCGCGGGGAAACGAGGCTGTGACCGCGGCCTGCACCTGGCGGTAGAGGGCCGCGATGGACATCGGCTCGGGTTGCTCCACGAGGGCGAGCCGCTCGGGTTGCGGGTCCATCTCGCAAACCCTATCGAGGGGGGTGGTCGCCGTCGGTCCCTCGCAGCGTGGCGGGGTCCCGGCATGGGACGCGACCTGGCAAACTGATCGTGACGGTGAGTCGGCCGGGTGGCCGCGCCATGGGCTCGTCCTCGGACGGGGACCAGGGCGAGGAAGGTCGGGGCTCCACAGGGCAGGGTGCTGGCTAACGGCCAGTCGGGGTGACCCGAAGGACAGTGCAACAGAAAGCAGACCGCCGATGACGGGCGCAAGCCCGAACAGGCAAGGGTGAAACGGTGCGGCAAGAGCGCACCAGCGGCCGGGGTGACTCGGCCGGCTCGGTAAACCCCACCCGGAGCAAGGCCGAACGTGGGACATGGGTGGCCCGCCCGCTCCATGAGCAGTCCCCAGGTAGGCCGCTGAGATGGATGGCCACCTCGTCCGAAAGGACGAACAGAACCCCGCCTACAGGCCGGCTCACCGTCACCGATGGCCGTAAGTAGGAAAGGGTGGTGATACCGATCGGGTTGGCGTTACCGCTGGTCATTCGTCAAGCAGTCGGAGTGCCGACGAAGCGCGGCGTTCGACGTTCCCATACCCATTGGCCGCTGCAGCGGACTGCGCCCTAGTGAGCAGTTCCCGAGCCCTCTCAGTGTCTCCCGGGGCACGGCGTTCGGCGAGCATTCTTCCCCACAGCAGGTCCGTACGGGCGGCGAAGAACTTTGCGCCCACTCGATCGCTGAACGCTTCGGATTGGGCGAAGTAGATTTCCGCCTGGTCGTATCGGCCGACGACCGTAGCAAGGCCACCGAGGTAGTGGCTGACCGGGCCTTGTGCCGCAACGCTGCCCGTAATGGCCAGCTGATCGGCCCATGGAGCGAGGCGATCGAACAGCGGGCCGGCGTACTTCGGGTCCCGGCATTCGATGGCCGCTGTCCGCGTAGCAAACCATTCCGATGATCCACGCCTGGTCCAAGGGGAGATCGAAGTCTGCGGCCGCAAACGCCTCTAGCAGGCGACGTGCGTCAGCAGTGCGGTCCGCTTCCCCGTGGGCCAAGGCCAAGGCCGCCGTGAAAACGGGAAGCCTGGGATTGTCGGTCACCGTCTGCTCGATGAGTGGCACCAGCTCGGCCATTGTTCCGCGTTGCAAGCTCAAAATGATGAACTGTCCGCCGAAGATGGCTTCGACGTCGGGCTCGCCGCTATCGGTGCCGATGTGGTGAGCCTCGGTGGCCAAATGTTCGGCCTGATCGGTGTCGCCGGCGATCTGCGCTCGCACGATGCGCGTGAGGGTTTCGAAATAGTTCAAAGTCGGCTGATCGAGCTGTTCTATGAGCGACCCGCGAATCGCAAGGCAGCGGTCCAACTCGTCGATGTCGCCAGCGCGGCCTGCAGCTTCAGCTCGCCACTCTGCCGCCCAGAAGAGCTGTACCGGGTCACCGACCCGCTCGGCTCGAACCAGAGCGTCGGCCGACCAGGCCAACAACTGCTCGAGCAAAGACGGCACCCCGAGAGGAGCGTGAATATGGTTGAGGACCCGCACGATGATGGCGTCGTCACCAGAGGACTGGGCGGTGCCCAGGGCCTCGTCGGCTAGCGCTTGGCGGTGTTCGAGTGGGCTCCCATAGGAGAGTTCCGAACACAAAGTGGCGAGTACGAGCGCCCGATCGGGGCTCTCCGTCGAGAGCCGATCGAGGGCCAGCTCCAGGACTTCGACCTTGTCAGCGTCGATGTCGCCAGCGCCAACACCCACACCCCGGTCGTTGGCCAGGGCGGCGGCCACAAGGCGTTCGGTGTCACCCAGTTCGGCCGCGCGGCGCGCGGCATCGAGAAGGGTCTCGCGGAAGGTCGGATCACCGGTCTGGCGTTGGGCAGTTCCGAGGCCGATGGTGAGATCGAGGGCCAAGATCGGATCGGGGTCGGTAGCTTGCGGGTAGAGGTCAAGAGCCTGCGCGTAATAGGCGACGGCGTCTGCCGGTGCTAGGGCAGCGAGAGCGCCGTCACCCGCTAGTCGGTTGTAACTGATCGCCTTGCTGGCGTCGATCGGTTGGGTGGCACTAGTCCAGTGTCGGGCTAGTTCACCGGCCCGTGCACCAGGTTGATCTCCGCACAGTTCCTCTAGCACCTCGCCCACCCGCCGGTGTGCTCGTGCTCGCCGGGTCGCCCCAAGGTCTTCGTACAAAGTGTGCTGAATCAAAGCGTGGGCGAAGTTGTAACGACCCGGGGTATCGGTCAGCTCCCGGACAAGGGCCACCGCTGCGGCGGCGTCGAGGATGTCGAGGACGTCGTCCTCCGAGGTCTTCGTCGCCTTGGCCAGGACATCGAGATCGAAGTCACGACCGATCACCGCCGCCATCGACAGCACGCGCTCGGCGGCTTGTCCCAGTCGTCCGACCCGAGCACCGATCACCACGCGCACGCTGTCGGGGAGAGCCATGTGATCCAGAGAGTCGTCCGCCACCCACCGTCCGGCGGCGTCCTGGTAGATGGCCCCGGTCTCCGACAGATGGCGCAGAACCTCACTCACGAAGAATGGATTGCCGTCGGTCTCGTGATATACGGCGTGGGCCAGACCGACGCCGGCGTCATCGAGGGTGTGACCGGCGGCCGCCTCCATGAACGCCATCACCCCAACGTCGTCGAGCCCGGTCAGTTCGAGGTGGCTGACCCCGCTCTGTCGGTGCAACGCGGCCAGGGCGTCAAGGAGCGGGTGCGATCGAGACAACTCGCTGTCTCGATATGTCCCGAGGATAAGGACTCGCGACGCTTGCTCAGTTGCCGTGAGATGACGGAGCAGTAGCAGGCTTCCCTTGTCGGCCCATTGGAGATCGTCGAGGACGACGACGAGGGGTTGGTCGTGGGATACCTGAGTGAGCAGCCCGACCACAGCGGCAAACAGCAGAAACCGCTCGGTGTCCGTGTCGGTCGCCTTGGATGGCGGGAGGTCCGGGATTCGGCTCGACAGGGCCGGGACCAATCTCGCCAGCTCCGACCCGTGGGCTGCAACGTGAGCACGCAGTTGGTCCTCGGCGAAGTGGGTCACGAAGTGGCCGAGGGCCTCAGCGAATAGCTGGTACGGGGTAGCGAGGTCCTCCTCGCAATGTCCGAACAGCACTGCCGCTCCGTTGTCGAAGGCGGCTCGGGCTGCCTCGGCCACCAGTGTGGTCTTTCCCAGACCGGCCTCACCCGAGACGAGCAGCACCTCGCGCCCCTCGCCCCCGGCGACGCGTTTGAGGGAGTCGGTCATCGCTTGCAACTCGGCCTCGCGTCCCACGACGCCCACGGCGGGGCGGACGCTGAGACGGCCAGGCAGCGGGACGGAGATGTCGGTGTCGGCTGCGCTAGCGGGTTCCCAAAGCACCTCGACGGTCTCGACCGGATCAGTCAGGCCCTTCAAGGACAGGTCCCCCAGTGACCGGCACGGGTGACGGCTGCGACGACCGGCCGTCAATCGCACCCACACCGCCGCCAGGATCTGCCCACTTTCGCAAGTGGCGCAGAGCCGGGCTGCCTCGATCACGGGGTCCCCGAAGTAATCCTCGTCCTCTCGGCTGACTTCGCCTCCACTGAGCCCTACTCGCAAGCCCACCAAGTGTTCCCGGTCACGGTTGTCGCGCTCGATGCCCTGTTGCATGGCTACCGCACAGGCCACGGCGGCGGAGGCCGACGAGAAGACCACCATGAGCCCATCCCCAAGGTTCTTCACCTCGGTGCCCCCCGCCTCGGCGACGGCCTGGCGTAGGACCGAGAAGTGTCCGCGACGGACCTCGTCGGCGGCCTCGGCCGACAGGCGCTGGGACAGTTCGGTCGAGCCCACTACGTCGGTGAACAGGATCGTCGCGCTCTCGGTGCTCAAAAAATTGCCTTCCCGCCTGGGAACACCAGAGTAGGCCATCGCCGGAACGGCCTGCCCAGGCGCGCCAAGGTGGCCATTTGGGGTCTACGACGCGCGCCACCTCGGGGCTTCAACGCGCCCGCGACCCGCACGGAGTTGTCGGCACGGGGCTCCTGGTATCCGTCCGGTCCGGTGCGGGAAGTGTCAATCCCGATGGGTCGTATATCGCTCTGGCGACGGTCCGAGGCCGCTCGAAGCTCGGGGCTATGCGCTGCCGTGTATCCACCTGTGACATGAGGATTGCGTCGGAGTCGGGTAGCCGGGCCGGATGGCGAAGCGCGCAGTATTCGCGTCGCTGAGCGATAGCAATCAGAATAGAGAGGTCCTCTCGGGTAAAGATCCACCGCTGAACGGTTGAGTCTCATTACCGTCGAGGAGACCGAGATCTTGGCCTGACTTGCTGATCGCGGAGCACGTTGTCCCGTCGGCCGGATCTCGGACCATAAACGGCGCGCCCCGTTCCAGAGGGGTGATGGACCGCCTTGTTCCAGCAGGGCGGAGATCACCGTCACCTCTTTCACGGGACGGCCGCGCCACCCCTTGACTTAAGGAGAGAAGGGATGGACATGACCATCGTAGAAGCTGGCCGCACCATTGTCGGTGGGGTCGACACCCACCTCGAGGCCCACGTAGCCGCGGCGTTGGACCCCATCGGCGGCGTGCTCGGAGTGCAGTCCTTCGTGGCCACTCCCGATGGCTACAAGGCACTGCTCGAGTGGATGGGTGCGTTCGGGACGATCTCCAAGGTGGGCGTGGAGGGCACCGGCGCCTATGGAGCGGGGCTCGGTCGTTTCCTGCGTGGGGCTGGCGTCGAGGTGATCGAGGTCGACCGCCCGAACCGCCAGGCCCGGCGGACCAAAGGCAAGTCCGATCCCGCCGACGCCGTCGAGGCGGCACGAGCCGTGTTGAGCGGCCGGGTCACGGGCGCGCCCAAGACCCGAGACGGCAACGTCGAGGCGATCCGGGCGTTGCTGGTGGCCAAGCGGTCGGCTCGCGAGGCTCGTCTGCGGGCCCTGAACCAGATGCGCCAGTTGAGCTACACCGCCCCCGACCAGCTCCGATCCCGCTTGAAGGGGCTGTCCATCACCGAGCTCGTCGCCGAGACGGCCGCCATGCGGGCCCGGGCTTCAGGAGATCCGGTCGTCTATGCCACCAAGGTGTCGCTCACTTCGCTTGGACGTCGAGTGCTCTCCCTCGAACACGAGCTCGCGGGCATCGACGAGCTGCTCAGCCATCTGGTGACAACGTGTGCGCCGGAGATGCTGAGGCTCTTCGGCGTCGGGATCGACACCGCCGCGACCCTCCTCGTGACCGCTGGAGATAACCCCGAGCGCCTGCGCTCGGAGGCCGCCTGGGCCCATCTCTGTGGGGTGGCACCGATCCAAGCCTCCTCGGGCAAGGTGACGCGGCATCGGCTCGACCGTGGTGGGGATCGACACGCCAACCAAGCGCTGTGGCGCATCGTCATGACGCGCCTCGCCACAGACCCGCGCACCCGCGAGTACATGGAGCGCCGCACGAAGGAGGGTCGTTCCAAGCGCGAAGTCATCCGGATCTTGAAGCGCTATGTGGCGCGCGAGGTCTTCAAGGAGCTCAATCGCGCCTAGATCTCCGAGTGGCGGATCTGGCTCTAGCGATAGCTGCCGTCCCTGGGATTGGCCTGCATCCGATCTGCCGATCCGCCGCTCGGAACCACCGCTCGGAGAGCATTGACGCTTGGCCTAATAAGAGCTTGCCCTCGTCCGTCGAGTGGCTCCTGATTGCATTGCCCGCTGTCATGCCGCCCGAGAACTACCCCTTGACAAACCATAGGAGCGTCGGATAGGTCAGGTCGAAGACGAGTCCGTCAGCTTCGGACTAACTCGGCCCTGGCAGACGGCGCATCACCCGCCCGGGTCCGGGAGATCCCGACCCCCAGGCTCGCCTTTGGCGGACCTGGGCGTCGTAATACTGCATCGGTCCGTTCACCAAGAAAACCTTGGCCGCTCCTCAGCTCGCCGTCGCGCTTGACTCGAAGCCAGCGAACCCATCGACCGTAGGGGCTCCAGCCGAAGGAGTGGGGTCCACCACCGAGTAAATGGGGATGTCGTAGTAGTTCGCACGATGGATGGTGTGAGGCGCGTTCGGGATGGTGATCTGCGAGCCATCCGGCCATGTGGGGGACGTGATTCCACCCGGTATCAAAGTTGTGTCCTCCTGGACCAGCGACGTGATGATCCAGAATCCCCGTCCGCCCGATAGCGGGAAGGAGTAGCTCGGGTAGTTAGTCGGCGAGAAGGTGGTGGGAACCTCACTCAATCCGGCGGCTAGGTCTTTCGCATCCTGCTGCTGGCCGGTGTAGATGTCGGTGTACTCGTTCAGGGTGAACGGTGCGACCGCCGAGGCGTCCTTCGGCCTGGCGACGGCGTCCCGAGCCAATGCAGCCGCAAGTTCGGCGGGCACCTGCGAGGGACTTGTCACGATCTTTCTCTTCTGGGGTGCGGCCAGGTTGTTGGACTCTTCCCACCAAGAACGTCGAATACGGCGATCTGGGAAGGTCGAAACCACTGGTTGGTAGTGCCGATCCATCGGTGGTTCGAAGCGCCCGTAATCGGGGCTATGTGCTCCCGGGTGTCTTCCTCTGCGTCTGACAGGTTGCACCGGAGTCGGGTAACCGGGTCGGACGGCGACCCGCGCAGTATTCGCGTCGCGGAGCGATCGCAATCGGATGGGTCAGGTCGAAGCCGAGTCCGTCATCTTCGGACTGATTCGGCTCCGACAGACGGAGCGTCGCCCACCCTGAACCGGGTGATCTCGATCGGCCTGAGGGGGTCGGGCTGGCTCCGTCAGGGCGTACAAAACCGGCATTTTCATGCGGTCACGCCCGACAGCTACCGTGACTGGACATGGAGCCAGAAATCTCTGGAACCTTGTTGCTCGACCCAGCAGTGATCGACGATCCCTATGCGTTCTATGGCCAGCTTCGTGCCCAGGCACCGGTCTGGGAGATCCCTGGCACCGGCTTGTACACCGTCAGCACTTTTGAGTTACTGACCGAAGCAACCGGCCGGGTCGAGGACTTCTCGTCCAACCTTGGGGTTCTGCTCTATCGAGACGACGCTGGGCTTCCCTGCCGCCTTCAGTTCGGTGACGGTGGCGCACAGGCGCTCGCCACGGCTGATCCTCCCATGCACGCTCTGCACCGCAGCACCGTATTCCCCGAACTCGTTGCCAAGCGCATGGATGCACTTGAGCCGGACATTGTCGATATCGCCAATGGGTGCGTTACCCGGGCATTGGAGAGTGAGACCCCAGAGTTCATGACCATGATCGGCAATGTCGTGCCGATCACCGTGATCAGCCGCCTCATCGGGTTCCACAACAGCGATATCGACCAACTCTTGACTGCGGCGTTCGACTCGACGGCGATGCTGGGGTCGACGCTGTCCTACGACGAGTTAGAGCAACTCATCGCCCGGAGTTTCGAGATCCAAACCTGGCTCGCCGACCAACTCTCGACGGCGATGAGGGCGCCAGGCGACGATCTTTTGGGTGCTGTCGCCCGGGGCGTCCGAGACGGAGTCTTTAGCGACTTTGAGGGTCTCGTCATCCTCCACACGCTGCTGAGCGCCGGGGGCGAATCCACTACGAGCCTGCTCGGCAACGCCGTGCGTCTTCTGGCCGAGCACCACGATCTGCAAGACCACCTCCGCCGGGATCCTGAGCAGATCCCGAAGTTCGTCGAAGAAGCACTCCGCTTGGAGCCGCCGTTCCGTTACCACATGCGCTCCGTGCCCAAGGGTACGACGCTCGGCGACGTAAAAATCCGGGCAGGGGCGACCGTCCTGCTGCTGTGGGGTGCTGCCAACCGGGACGCCGCCGAGTTCGATCGGCCTGACGAGGTCGATCTCGAACGGCGAGTGCCGAAACGACATCTGGCATTCGGACGAGGAATCCACCACTGCGTGGGTGCACCCCTGGCCCGCATCGAGGCCCGGATCGTGCTCACCGTGCTACTGGAGCGCACAAGGAGTTTCACCCTTGACCCCGAACATGCGCCCCGGTGGGCCAACAGCCTCATGGTCCGGCGCCACGAGGAACTTCCCGTGCGGCTTGTGGCTAGCTGAGACGTGCCCTGAACCGAGGGAGGGCTCACATTTCTAAACAGGTGATCGGGCACTCGCAACGTGCCGGTACCGGTCGACGTCTGGCAGGAAGCCCTCCACTGTCGGAGCCAGGCGAGTGGCCGGGGGGATTGCACCCCCCGGCTCTCTCAGAACCGGACGTGACAGTCTCCCGTCATCCGGCTCCCACAGGTCGGCCTCGAAGCGGTGGGGCGAGTTGCCAGTGAGCGAAGAGGTCTGGCTGGTAGTGGTGTACACGGACCAGCCAGTCGAACGCTCTGGCGTAACGTCCCCGAAGTCGCTTGAACTTCTGCATGGCCCACCGCACGAGGTGGTCGTTGATGCGCCATGCGAGGAAGCGCAACTCGGAGCGGTAGAAGACTCCGTAATAGTTGATCCAGCCTCTGACCTTGGGGTTGATGTCCTCGGCGAGGCTGGACAGGTCCGCCCAGCTGCGACGGTTGAGGTGCCATGCCCTGATCTTCTGGCCGATCGCCTTCCTCGCCTTGGTGCTGATGGCCGGCACGAACCCGATGAAGTGGCCGTGCTTACCCTTGACCAGGCGTCCCCGGAAGCGAAACCCGAGGAAGTCGAAGCTCACATGCTCGGCCTCACCGGGTCGGTTCGAGTCCTTGCAGAACACGATCCTGGACTTCTCGGGGTGCAGCTCGAGCCCCACGGACTCGAGCCGGTCGGCGACCACAGCCCGAAGGGTTCGGGCTTGGTCCTCGCTGTCGCAGTGGATCACGATGTCATCCGCGTAGCGCTCGAAGGGACAGATCGGATGTTCCCGGTCCATCCACTGGTCGAACGCATAGTGCATGAACAGGTTGGCCAAGAGGGGCGAGATCGGAGAGCCCTGTGGGGTTCCCTTCTCCCGCGCCACGATGGTCCCGTTCGCCATCTGCACGGGGGCTTTCAGCCACCGTTCGACGTAGAGCAGGATCCATCGTTCGTCGGTGTGGTGAGCGACCGCCTTCAACAGCAGATCGTGGGGGACGGAGTCGAAGAAGGCCCGGATGTCGCAGTCGACCACCCAGTCCTTCTCCCAGCACCGCCGCCGACAGGCGGCCACCGCTTGCTGGGCAGAGCGCCCGGGACGGTAGCCGTAGCTGTCGGGATGGAAGATCGGCTCCAGCTTCTCCTCCAACAGCATCGCTGCTGCAGTCTGCGCCACTCGGTCGACCGTGTTCGGCACGCCAAGCACACGGACTTCTGGCCCATGATCCTTCGGTATCTCCACCGCCCGCACCGGACCCGGGAAGTAGCTCCCCGAGCTCATCCGGTTCCACAGCTGGTAGAGGTTGTCCTTCCACCGCTCTTGGAACACGTCGATGCCGACGGCGTCCACGCCCGGCGCCCCGTTGTTGGCCCGGACCTTCTCCCACGCCCCCACCAGGAGGCGCTTGTCGATGTCAAACGACTTCACGTTCTTCGGCTTCGGTCTCTCCTTCGGCTCCTCCCCATCCGGGTTGGCCTCGGGTCGACCTGACCTGTCCGACCCCTTCACTCGGGCTCCATTACAGAGCCTTCATCGCTACTACGAGTCGGTCCGCCCCTGTGCCCCGCATCGGTACTCTGCGCCTCGGGGTGTCCCTCCCTTGGCGCCCTCCCTCTCGACGACCAGGGGGCCGACACCACCCATTTCGACTGGCCGTCACTATCGGGGCGACAGGTTCTCCTGTTCCATGCCAGCGCCTGCGACGAGCTCACGCCACCTCTACACCGGACACCGCCAGGACAGCTACCAGGCTGCCTCCTGACCCACGGCCGCCCGAAGGACGGGCACGCCTTCATCCCGGGAACTATGCGATTCCCCGGTTTCGATGTCATCGTTCCCCGTTTCGATGCGTCAGCAGTGGTTCACTCACGTTCGTCTTCTCGTCGCACACCTGACCGCTCACGGCGGCCTTTTCCGCAACGCTCACCACCACGGCTCTTGACCGCAGCAGCTTGCGGTGGTTTGGGATCTCCGCCTGATCGGCGATCCCGGAGGGCCTCCCTCCATCACCGGCACAGCACGGTTCATGACAACGACCTTCTACATCGCCATCACTCTCCTTTCAGGACACACCTCACAATCGGGGATACCGGTGACCCTCGCCCCAGCGTGGCAGTTCCGAACGGAGCTGCCGGTGCCCTCGGGTCTCGAGCCCATAAACGCGGGGTCGTGCGATCTCGGGTGGTCGGTCAGATCGCAGCCATCGACAGGATGGCCCACAGCACCCCGCACCTGCGCCAGCCAACGCACTAGATATGACTTCTGATGACACGGACCTCAAACCGTCCGGTGGTGAAGGCTGTGGTGCTTGTCACCAAAGTCCAGACACGAAACGACTGCCGAGCGGGCACAACAGAAATGTCGTAACTTGGCCGGACCGCCTCAGAGGGGGTGGTCAACCTACTGAGGAGAAGTTCGAATTATGAGTGTCACCGTCGTTGCCCACTTCCCAGTTGCCGACGTCGAGAAGGCCATAGCGGGCTTGCAGGCCAACGCAGCGCTCCTAGACGAGATCACCGAGGACACCAAGGGCCGTGGGATCATCCACCACACCTTTGTTGCCGGTGAGGGCGAACTCGTAGTCATTGACGAGTGGAAAACGGCGGAGCAGTTCCAGAGCTTCTTCGAGGGCAACGCCAAGGTCGCGAAGGTCACGGAGATTATTGGCGTCACCGGCCCTCCCGCCGTTGCGATATACAACGAAGTTGACGCGCCCGGCAAGGTATAGCTGGCTGGGCCGTTGCGTCGCTGAGCGATAGTAGAAGGGTCAGGTCGGAGACGAGTCCGTCACCTTCGGACTGACTCGGCACTGGCAGACTGAGCGTCCCCCACCCGAGTCCGGGCTTGAGATCCACGGGTCGACGCAACAGCCTGCTGCTTCTCAAGCGGCTGAAACACTCACCTTCCGAGACTGGCGGATACGGGCGGTGAGAACAGCAAACGTGGCGACAAACAGCGCAGTCCCGATGGCGATGAGCGCCACCTGCCATCCCGCCATCCCCGCACCGACGAGGCCATGCGTCGGAGCTGGATGCGGTGTCAAAGTGAGCGATGATCCGGAGCCCACGGGTTGCACGATCATCGCGAATGCCGAGGGAGCGCAGAGAACGACGCCAAACAGGCTGGCCGCTATCGCGATCATGACGCCTGCTCCACGACGGACAAAACGATTGTTGCTCATGACAACCTCCTTGGTCGGTAACACTTCCATGGGAACTATGGGCAGGCCCAAGGACGATGCGCTATCCGATCAATTACGGATTTCGACCCACAGGCCGCCGGGCGTACCATGAGCCTTGGACGGAGGCAGCAAATGGCTTGTTCTCAGGTCGTACCGAGCAATCAGGACCTCGAGAGCATGGCGGAGATCGTCAGCCAGGAACGTCATGACTTGCCTGATGTGGGCCTGCCCTTCTCAATGCTCGCCGACCTGGTCGCCCAGATCCCCTGCGAGTTCGTGTTGTTCACGGGATACGACACTGCCCAGCGGGAATACTGGTTCGACCAACAGCTCGAACTGGGGGTCCCGGCCATCTATGACGGCGGGGACGGGGATGGGGAGCTGCACGAGGCGTTTTGGACGAACTACTGGGATTGCGCCGTCTGCTCGTACCCTGACCGCACCGGCGATCTTCGCTCCGTTCTCACCGTCGCAGACTTCTACTCGGTCCTGCAGTGGCACTCCACGGGCATGTACTCCGAGATCATGAAGCCGCAGGGGACCGAACACCAGCTCGGGCTTACTTTCCCTGCACCGCCAGGGCCCGACGCCCGTCCCGGACGCACGAGCAGGCTCTGGCTGCTGCGGGGGCCGGGGCTGGACTTCACCGAGCGCGACCGGGCGGTCCTCACGCTGTTGCGCCCTCACCTCCACGAGGCCTACCTCGACGCCGAGCGACGCCGTCGTCCCGTACCCGAGCTCACCCCCCGCCAATGGGAGCTCCTACGGCTGATCGCAGCCGGCTGCACCAACATCCAGATCGCCCGAGAGCTCGGCCTCTCTCAGGGAACGGTACGCACACACTTGGAGAACATCTACGGCAGGTTAGATGTCTCCAATCGCACCGCCGCCGTGATTCGTGCGTTCCCCGAGAGGGTGGCTTAGGCGCCGCTCTTGCACCGGATTCGGGTGGCCCGGTCACAGGATGACCCGTCCGGGATCACCCCGAGCGATACCCCGTGGCCTCGCTGATTACTGACGACGGCAAGTAGCGCATCACCGGCAATCCTGACCGGTCCAAGATGGCGAACCCGGGCGCACGCAACCGGGTGATCTCGACCGGACAGTGGGGTGCTGGGCTGACCGCTGTCTGGGCGCACAGAACCGGCAGAGTGGGGCGGTTTGACAAGCCCATCGGACCGTCGCGTGCCTCACAATAGCGAGCGGTCATGTTAACCACGCATGGCTTGGCTGATGACCGGCTGAGGCCTGTGACCCTTCCGCCAAATCGCGGTCTCGTGTCAGGTTAGGACGCGTTCGAGGTTCTCCATCGCTGATCCGATGTTGGCAGCGAGCGAGGTGAAGGCCTCTTGCACCGTGGGGTCGTCGAGGTGCTCTGCTGCTCCGCGCGCCGGGTTGAGCCGACAACGTTCGGTCCATGCCGCAAGTTTGGGCTCAGCGGAGCGCGCCACAAGACCGGCTACTCCAGCCCGCGCGATGGGCAGGAGAGAAGACGCCTCGCCCGTGAAGGCCACGGGCGGGCACAGCTCGTTCTTGCGTGCCTCGTCTTGGCAAGATACCTCGACGGCCGCGATGGTGGCCGCACTCCAGGGGGCGACGCCGACCGTGACGTACTGCGGGATGATGCGATCGGGCTCAAAGACCGAGCGCGGGGACACTGGTCGCAGACCCTCAGCAGTGCAATCGACGTAGACCTGCTGTGCATCCGTAGCGAGAGAAGTGTCGTCGAAAATCATCTCGCTGGTTCCAATACGTCGGACCCGGCCGAGCCGGACGACGTTCTCGATGCGGCGAAGAGCATCAAGCTCCAGCAGGCTAAGCGTGGCGCCACGGAACACGCCCGGCTCCACGTTCGGGTCGATCCTGATCATCACCCCGTCAGCCTCAAGCCTGTGGACAAAGTCGGTCGCGTCTTCACAAGCCGCGGCACTTTCCACCCAGCGCGCTTGCAGCTGCATGTACGACGCGACTAGGTCCAGAGGCTGCGTGAAGGCGCGGTTTAAGAACCACCCGTCGCGTGGCCGGATCCAACGGATGTGGTCTGGATCGACGCCGGCATCGAGGAGCCAGTTGCAGGTATCCATCGCGGTCTTGCCCGCACCGATGATCGTGAACCCCGTTGCCGGCTGGTCGAAGTCGACAAGGGTGTTGGGCGGGATCACATGCACGTCCGGGTCGATCTCGTACATCGGTGTATGCCGCGAGGGTATCGACGACTCGACATAGGTGGCATCGACGAACTTGCGGCGCACCGTCACGGTCGTCTCAGCACCGGTCAGCCGGGATACGAAGTGATGGCCACCCGCATCGGTGCCGCGATAGTCGGACATCGGGAAGAAACGCACCTGTCCCGACGCAAGGAGGTGCTCTTGGAGCACACGGTTGTAGTAGTCGCAGATCTCTGCGGCCGTGGACCGCTCGTAAAAGCCGGCGTTTGGACCGGAGTCGTCGACGCGATCGTTGCCAAGCACTCGCGAGTTGACCCCGTAGTACGCCGACGGTTGGTGGAGACGTACGAAGGGATAGGCATCGAGCCAGTGACCACCAGGACGATGCCGGCGGTCGACCATCACCACGTCGACGTCCGACTCGGCGACCAGCGTGTCGACGAACGCCATGCCAGTGGCGCCGGCGCCGACAACGAGGTAGTCGGTCTCGACCTGGTGCACGCGTCCTCCTTTCGCCAGCAGAGAGCGTAACCGGGGTCTTCACCTTCAAGCTTGGCCATTGCTGTGTGACCGGCCATATCAGGCCGACGAGCCACCAATCCGGTAACCGGACGATCCCGGTCATCGTGTACCCGAGTGGACCGGGCGCACGTGCCGTCTTGCGCTGGCGAGCAGGCCAAAGCGGCTGGAATACTCCGGGCTGAGATACCCGGTGACGCAGTCGGGATGACGGCCGCTGAGCGATTGCGCGTGGGCCGGGTCGGAGGCGAGTCCGTCACCTTCGGACGGACTCGGCACTGGTCAGACGGAGCGTCACCCGCCCTCAACCGGGTGACATGAGCGCCCAGCACGGATCACTGGGCGCACTCCGGGCACCGGGTTACCAGCTGGGATCGACACGCCCGGTCGGCATCGAACAGACTGGCACGGTGACGATGGAGGTCCTCTTCGCCAGCGTGCCTGTAGCCGACCTACAGCCGGCGATGCCCTGGTATGAGGAGGTCTTCGGACGCGCCGCCGACATCGTTCCCAACGAGAACGAGGTCATGTGGTGCGTTGCCGGGAATGCCTGGCTCTACGTTATAGAGGACCCCGAGCGAGCCGGACGGAGCGTTGTGACCATTTCGGTCAGCGATCTGGATCACTTCACCGCCGAACTCGCCAGTCGGGGAATCGACGTTGGGCCGATCGAGGCCGTCGGTGAGGCGGGACGCAAGGCCAATTCCGTGGACGCAGATGGCAACGTGATCAATTGGATCGAGGTCACGGCAGCTAGCGCCAGAAGCGCGGGTACCAACTAGCTGAATGCCGTCATGTCGGCTTGACGAGGGCGCACGGTACTTTGCGGTCGATTCGTGTCGCGATCGGGAGGTGCCGATGCCGGTAACCCACCAAGGGCAGCCCGCCCGGTGTCAAGTGCCCCTCGCGACATCGAGCCGTGGAGATATCGGTCGGCCTGGCTTCGCTCAGTTGTCCAAGAGTTGTAGTGCCGCCAGAGCGCGCCGTTCCACCGTCCCGTACCCGTTGGTGGCTGCGACGGCGTGCGCCTTGGCGAGAAGCTCCCGAGCCCTCTCGGTGTCACCCGGAGCCTGGCGTTCGGCGAGCATCTTTCCCCACCCAAGATCGGTACGGGCGGCGAAGAACTTGGCACCAACCCGGTCGCTCATGGCATCGGACTCGGCAAAGTAAGCGTCAGCCTCGTCGTAGCGGCCAAGGACGGTAGCCAGACCACCGAGAAAGTGGCTGACGGGGCCCTGAGTCGATGCGCCACCAGCGGTGGACCACTGATCGGCCCACGGGACGAGCCGCTCGAACAGAGGCCCGGCGTACGTGGGGTCTCTGCATTCGGTGGCCGCCCCGGCGTAGGAGACCATTCCAGTGGTCCAGACCTGGTCTAGCGGCAGATCGAAGTTTGTTGCTGCGAATTCCTCGAGCATGTGACGTGCGTCATCGGTGCGATCCGCTTCGGCGTGGGCCGAGGCCAGCACCGCCCTGAACGCGGGGATTCCGGGACTGTCTGACACCGCCTGCTCGATGAGCGGGATCAGATCGGCCAAGGTTCCGCGTTGGATGCTCACATTCATGAACTGTGCACGGAAGATGGTGGTTGTGTCGGGTTGCCCGCCGTCCGTGCCGATCTGGAACGCTTCGGTAGCCAATTCTTCGGCCCGATCGGTGGCCCCGGCGATCTGTGCTCGCTTGGCGCGCGTGTAGGTGTCGATCCAGTTCAGGGTCGGCTGGTCGAGCTGCGCAATGAGCGACCCGCGAATCTCAATGCAGCGGTCCATCTCATCGATATCCCCGGCTCGGGCCGCTGCTTCGGCTCGCCACTGCGTCGCCCAGAAGAGCAGCACCGGGTCACCGACCCGCTCGGCTCGAACCACGGCGTCGGCGGTCCACTCCAATGCCTGTTCGAGGAGCGGCGGCACCTGGAGCGGGATGGAGAGGTGATTGAGAACCCGCACGATGGTGGCATCGTCACCCGTGGATTGGGCGATGGCGAGGGCCTCATGTGCCAGCGCCTCACGACGTTCGAGTGGGCTTCCGTGGGCGAGTTCCGCACATAAGGTCGCGAGCACGAGTGCCCGGTCAGAGTTGTCCGTGGAGAGCCGGTCGAGAGCGCCCTCCAGGATCTCGACCTTGTCGAGGTCGATGACACCGGCGGCGCTGAACCAGCCTCGGTTGTTGGCCAGGGCGGCGGCCACGAGTCGCTCGGTGTC
Source organism: uncultured Acidimicrobiales bacterium (assembly GCA_963768255.1). Lineage (GTDB taxonomy): Bacteria > Actinomycetota > Acidimicrobiia > Acidimicrobiales > UBA8190 > Chersky-840. The sequence goes on from CAVYGX010000005.1 coordinate 34,786, forward strand.
ATCGAGATCCCTAGCCCGGCGACAAGCCCCGATGAGGGTGTCGCGAAACGCGGGGTCCCCCGCCTGGCGCTGGGCCGTTCCGAGCCCGATGGCAAGGTCGAGCGCGAGAACTGGGTCAGGGTCTGTGGCCTGGGGGTAGAGGTCGAGAGCCTGGGCGTAGTGACGCAGTGCATCGCCGGGGGCGAGGGCACTGAGCGCGGTGTCGCCCGCCAGGCGCGAGTAGCTGATGGCCTTGGTGATGTCAATGGGCTGGGTGGCACTGACCCAGTGGCGCGCTAGCTCGCTCGCTCTATCTTGTGGGCGATCGCCGCAGAGGTCCTCCAGCGCTTCGGCGATTTGCCGGTGCGCGCGGGCTTGGCGGGTAAGTCCCAAGTCCTCATAAAGGGTGTGTTGAATCAGAGCGTGCGCGAAGTTGTAATGCCCGGGAGTGTCGGCAAGTTCCCGCACCAGCGAAGCGGTAATCGCGGCGTCGAGGATGTCGAGTAGCTCGTCCTCAGTCGCTTTCGTCACTCTCCCCAGGAGATCGAGGTCGAAGTCCCGGCCGATCACTGCGGCCATTGACAAAACATGCTCGGCGTCTTGTCCGAGTCGTCCGACGCGGGCGCCGATCACGACGCGCACGCTGTCGGGCAGGGCCATCTGATCCAGGGATTCTTCTGAAGTCCACCGCCCGGTGGCGTCTTGGAAGATCGCTCCGGTCTCAGAAAGGTGGCGCAGGACTTCACTCACGAAGAAGGGATTGCCGTCGGTCTCTCGATACACGGCGTGGGCGAGGCCGACTCCGGCCTCGTCCAGCGTCTGTCCGGCGGCGGCCTCGAGGAATGCCACCACCCCGCTGTCATCGAGTCCGGCCAGTTCGACGTGGGACACGCCGCCATGCTGTCGATGCAGGGTCGACAGGGTGTCGGTGAGCGGGTGAGAACGAGAAAGTTCGCTGTCGCGATAGGTCCCGAGCACGAGCACTCGCATGGCCTGTTCGGCCGCAGCGACATGACGTAAAAGTAGGAGACTTGCGTCGTCGGCCCACTGGAGATCATCGAGGACCAGGACGACGGGCTGCTTCTGTGACACCCTTGCCAGCAGACCGACCACGGCTGCGAAGAGGAGATACCGCTCGGTGTCGGCGTCGGTCGCCTTCGAGGGCGGGAGGTCCGGGATTCTGCTCGCGAGGGCCGGAACCAACCGAGCCAGTTCTGACCCGTATTCCTCAACGTGGGCGAGCAGCTGGTCTTCGTCGGCGTAGGTGACGTAATGCCTGATTGCTTCGGCAAAGAGTTGGTAGGGGCTGGCGAGGTCCTCACCGCAGTAGCCGAAGAGGACACATGCCCCGGTTTCGAATGCGGCCCTGGCCGCTTCGGCCGCGAGGGTGGTCTTGCCCATACCGGCCTCGCCCGAGATCAGCAACACCTCGCGCCCTTCGGCCCCGGCGACGCGCTTGGCGGCATCCGTCATCGCCTGCATCTCGGCTTCTCGGCCGATCACACCAACCGTGGGGCGCCGAGCCAGGCGCGGCGGCAGTGGCACGACGGTCCCGAGGTCCGAGTCGGTGACCTCTCCGAGGGGCTCCCAGAGGACCTCGACGGTCTCGATCGGCTCGGAAAGGCCCTTGAGGGTCAGTTCACCCAGAGAGCGGCATTCGTGGCGGCTGCGCCGACCGGCCATGGCTCGCACGACGTCGGTAGCCAGGACTTGCCCGCTCTCGCAGATGACACACAGCCGAGCTGCCTCGACAACCGGGTCTCCGAAGTAGTCGTCGTTCTCCCTGCTTACTTCCCCGCCGCTCAGTCCCACCCGCAGGCCCACCGAGTGCTCCCGGTCCCGATTGTCCCGCTCTACGCGCTGCTGCATGGCCACAGCGCAGGTCAGAGCAGCCGAGGCCGAGCCGAAAACCACCATGAGCCCGTCGCCCAGGTTCTTGACCTCGGTGCCTCCGGACTCGGCGACAGCTTGGCGGAGGATCGAGAAGTGGTCCCGGCGGACCTCGTCGGCCGCCTCGGCCGACAGACGTTGCGACAGCTCCGTCGAGCCCACCTGATCGGTGAACAGGATCGTCGCGCTCTCGGTGCCCAAGAATCCGCCCTCCCGCGTGGACGACACAAGAGTAGGCGAGGACCGGTACCGCTCGCCCAGCGCACCCAGTCGGCCCTGGGGAGTTCGCCCCGTCGGTCCTCAGGCTCCCGAGCCCGCACAGAAACGTGAGTCACCTGGCGTCCTGCCTTTCCATCTGGCACGGGCTCCGATGCGCGCAGCCTGGCAGTCCCCACCGGGTGATCTCGGTCGGGACCCTGGCCCCGCGAGGGTGCACGCAAACCGCAGTACCAACGGGTCTTGAATGCGTAAGTCGGCACTTTCGGGGCCTTGCTTCACCGCGTCCAGATCGTGGCGTTAGGCTCGCCTCGCTGGCTGTCGCCCAACCCAACCGAGGAATCGCGTGGAAATGCCCCTGCCTGTGGGTCACTCGCTGGAAGTTCCGGGCGCGCGCTTGTACTACGAAGTACAAGGCTCGGGCCCTGTGCTCATGCTGGTCGGCCACCCGATGGGCACCACCGGATTTGCTGCCATAGCTCCGCTGCTCGCTGAGCAGTACACAGTCGTGACCTACGATCCCCGAGGCTTCGCCCGCAGCACGATCGACGATCGCGATCAAGACGCCGAGCCCGATCTGCTGGCCGACGACGTACGCCGGGTGCTGGAGGCGGTCGGCGGCGGGCCCGCCCACGTGTTCGGCAGTAGTGGTGGGGCAGTGACGGGACTCGCATTGGTCGTCCACTTCCCTGGCCACGTGCAAACCCTCGTCGCCCACGAGCCCCCGCTCGCCCTGCTCCTGCCGGAAGCGGAGGAGGTGCGCTCCGGGCTCCAAGACATTTACGACACCTACCGCGACAGCGGCATCGGCGCCGCGTGGCAGAGGTTCTCCAGCTTCACAGGCATCGACATGCGCCCACAGGGCGAGGAGCCCGCGCCACAGCCCCCGTCGGCCGAGGCGATAGCGATGAGCGAGCGCTTCTTCGGCCACGGCCTGCTGCCAATCGCGCTCTACCAACCCGACCTTTCTGCCCTCCAGGTCGCAGCCGCTCGGGTCATCGCCGCCGGGGGGACCACCTCCAGGGGTCAGTTCCCTTGGCGCACGGCCGTGGCCCTTGCGGAACGCCTCGGCACGCCTCTTATCGACTTCCCCGGGGGCCACGGTGGTTTCGCCACCGATGCTAAGGACTCCGCTACGGTCCTCTGCCGCACCCTGGCATAACCCGAGGGATTGGGCGATCCGAGGCACGCAATATCGGGATCCCGAGCCCCTGTGAATCCTTGCGAGCCGAGCCCATGGTGTCGGAAATGGACCCCGGGCGTGAGGGCGACCCGCTCGCGATCACCGCTTGAGCCCAAGAGGCGAACCTTTCCGTGCTGGTCCCGCGGAAGCGCCCCATCCCACATCGAGCCGACTTTGGGGTGGATCCGGGCCCGGGTAGGCCGTCCGAGTCCGCTGGTGTTCCCGAGCGGCCCAAGGGTGGTCGAGATGCCCTGCCAGGGGCGCACAGAACCGGCAATTCCGACTGGTCTCGGTGGCCGTCGACGCATCGGGCGCCCGTCGTTTCCGGATGGGCCTCCCTGATAGGCGGCTACTACGCCCTCGTGCAGAGCCAGCCATGAGAGCGAGTTGGTCAGTCCAATAGAAGTGGCCTCTGGCCCGGGCGGCTGTCCCCTAGTTTTCTTTCATGAGCGCTATCAACGATCCTTACTACGCCGGCCCGCCGGTGCGGAAGTACAACCAGCGCATGGCTCAGCGGGTGGCCAAGCGCGCACATGTCAACGAGCAGGGCGTGGCGGTGTGTTTCGCTTACAACAACCTGCTCACCAGCCTGCTGATCGGCGTGGTGGAGGACATCGCCCGGCTCGTGCCGACGGTCGGCTCTCTGATCGAGATGGTGATCAGCATCCTGACGTTTTACTTCCATCGCATCGTACTGGTCACCGACCAGAACGTGTATGTGTATCGGGACTGGCCTTTCCACTTTCCAGGGAAGCAGTTGGCCGCCTACTCGCGCCACGCCGGCGTGGTGAAGCTCGGCAGCCCGAACCCGGGCGGTTTCTCCAAGTTCATCCGCCGCGGACAGCTGACCTTCGAAGACGGTCATGTCGTCTATCACGGCATTCTGTGGATTCGCCGCGCGAAGTACATCGACCAGGAGGCGAACAGCCCCGTCGCGAGGTGACGCCGCCGCGGCCCTCACCCGATTTAAGGGTGGCGGCGATTCGGGCCGACTCTTCAGGCGCCTGAGTTCGCGCATCCTTCACCCATTGGTCACGGGGATGTTCGCTTGTACGGCCTGACCCAGGCGGGCTTCTTGCACCGTCTTGCCCGATTCGCCAACCCTCAAGCACTCTTTCCGGTGCTGTTTGGCGGCGATATCTCGGTGTCAGCGATGGCTCACCCCATAAATTCGCTCGTCGAATCGCCCATCTATTCAGCGGGAACGCGCACCTCGAAAACTGGCACTGGCTCGGCGAATCCTTTGAGATCGAGCGCGCCCCTGGAATCGAAGGCAAAGCGCTTTCCAACACAGAGTTCTCGCACGGCCGTCGAGACGGCGATGCCACCGGGAGCCGCCGCTCCGCAGAGTCGCGCCGACAATTGCACCGCGGCCCCGAACAAGTCATCTCGTTCGCTGACAGGCTCCCCGACGCTAATGCCAACGCGAAGGTGGATCGGCCGCTCGGCCCCATCGTTCCGGTGATGAAGAGCGCGTTGAATATCGATGCTGGACTCGACAGCAGCCGACACGGACGTGAACGACGCCATGATCCCATCGCCCGTATGCTTGACCTCGCGTCCACCTTGCCTGTGCAGCGCTGCTCTCACGATCGCGTCGTGCTCGCGAAGGAGAAGCATATATCCGTCGTCGCCCAATTCTTGCGTCTGCTGCGTCGAGTCACAGAGATCAGTGAAAAGAATGACCCGAACAGCGGAGGCGACATACGCTTCTCCTGCGGGGTGTCGGGGAATGTCACCAAGAAACGCATTCATGGGCCCGTCGCCCACTTCGATGATGTTGTCGGCAACCAGGCCATGCGCTTCCCGGTGCACCGTTTCCAAGGACTCCCGGTCGGGTCCCTCGGCGAGACAAAAGACGGTGCCTTCCTTGTCATCGAACCAATACGTGACGTAACGGACTTGGTATTTGTCCTGAACGGCAAGATCGAGTTCGTGCGCCGCGGCGATGTCAGCGGCCGTCGCGCCAGGCGCCTTGTGTCGATCGAGGAACAAGGCCATGCCGGTTAGGTTAGTGACACGGACGGTTTCGCGCCCTGGAAGGGAAGTCTGACCTTCCAGCCTGAGTTCGCCTCTGACCGCCATTTGTCGGTATGACCAGGCGATAGTCCTAGGGGTGGGGTGGTGCACCCCCCGGGGGGAGACCTAAGCGGTCGAGTCATCCGGAATCGTTCCCGACCGCGGAGATAACTCGGCTTCACCCCTGACAGGCCGACGCGACCAGCTCTCAGACCGGTCGCGACACCCGGACTCGGACGGCTCATCCGGCCCATTGCTGCACGGAGGTGGATCTTGACGTGAGAGAACTCGCTGGCCGTCACCGCGGCGTGATGCCAGTATTCGGGGCGTGGCTCAGGACTATTTCGGAGAGGACGTTGCCGCTGGCTACGACGAGGGCACTGTCTCGATGTTCGACCCCGACGTGCTTGGCCCGACGGTCGACCTGCTGGCCGAGCTTGCCGGAAACGGAGCTGCGCTTGAGTTCGCCGTCGGCACTGGCCGGGTTGCGTTGCCACTCGCGGCCCGAGGTGTGCCGGTATCGGGGATCGAACTCTCGATCCCCATGGTTGAGCGGCTCCGAACCAAAGATGACGCACAGCGCATCAAGGTGACGGTCGGCGATATGGCGAAGACGCGGGTCGACGGAAGGTTCCGGCTCGTATACCTCGTGTTCAACACGATCGGCAACCTGACCACCCAGGACCAACAGGTGGGGTGTTTCGTTAATGCGGCCGATCACCTCGAGCCTGGTGGATACTTCCTGATCGAGGTTGGCGTGCCTGACCTGCGGCGTCTCCCACCCGGCGAAGACGCACGCGTGTTTGCGCACGCCCCGGGGTATGTGGGTTACGACCGCTACACCGATTTTGTCAGCCAGCAGGCAATGTCACACCACTTCACCGCCGACGGATCGGGTGCACGCGAGTTCAAGACGCCCTTCCGCTACGTGTGGCCGTCCGAGCTCGACCTGATGGCCAAACTCGCCGGCATGTCCCTGCGTGACCGCTGGGCCAGCTGGGACCGCTCACCGTTCACCGGTGACAGCAGGTCCCACGTTTCGGTTTGGGAGAAGACCGACGCCTAGCCGCCGATGTGCGGGATCCCACTTGCTCCGACATGGGACCGGACCGGGCGGTATCCCCGAGCTCGGCCTACAAGCGCACCGTCGCGGTCGCTGTCTCGGCTACGGATTTGAACTTGGCGGGTGCGGCTGTGCGATCTCTTTCCACGTCTCGCCATCCGTGGTGCGCCAGAGTCCGTCGCCAGTCGCGGCCCAGCCGTGAGCAGCGTCGAGGAACGAGACGAAGGGCGGCCCGAACGCCCCCGCGTTCGGATCGCTGTATGCGAATTGCCAGGTCACTCCTCCGTCGGCCGTGACGAGGAGTCCACCCCGATCCTCCGCAAGCCAGGCGCGATTAGGTTCTGAGCCGAGGACATTCAGGGGACCGAAGTCTCCGGTCGGGAAGATGTGTCCACTTCCCTGGTCGGGATGACCGAGACTTTCCGACGCCATAAGGGTCCAGTGAGTCCCTCCGTCGTATGACCGATAGACCCACTTGGAGGTCATGTCCGTGGCTGGCTGGCCGAACTCGACGAGCCACAGATCATCGGTCGAGAGAGCCACAAGATCGGCGCCGAACGCGGAGCAGCCTTGGGGGAGCGAGAGCGCTTGCCAACTTGCCCCACCGTCTTCCGTGCGGGCCAAAACACCGGGCTGGGAGCCGTTCAGTGCGATGTGTCCGCAGCCCAGGACGTACGCCACGCTGGTGCTCACCCGGCTGAGGACCCCGGGGCTGGGCACCGGGGGTTGGGCGGCTTCCTGCCAGGTACCTCCGCCATCGGTGGTAATTCTCAGCGCGCCCGATGACGAGATCGCCCAGACATTCATGCCGACGGGCGACACGGACTCGTTGCCGGCGCTGGTGGCGAGCGCCATCGTCCAGTGGTGCCCACCGTCGTGGGTGACGTCGAGACCTATGGAGCCCCACGCGTACCCATCCTCGGAGTCGGTGAACTCCAACATGGAGGCCCACACGGGAAGCGGCGTGGACGTGGCTGTCTGCCACGTGACTCCTCCGTTCTCGGTCACGACAAGCTGCTGTGCTACCGACAGCCCCGTCGTGTCGAACTCGACCAACCCATAGCCGCGAGACGCGGAGACGAAGGAGAGCGGACCCACTCGATACCCCGGCACCGGTGTCCCCGCCGCGAGGGGCGGGGAAGGGCCCTGAGGAGTCGTCGTGCCCAAAGAAGTCGTCGGTGATCGCGGCGACGACGTGGTGGTGCCCAGCTTGAGGGGCGAGGAGCACGCAGAGCCCAGCCCGATCAGGATCGCCTCGGTGACGAGTCCCGCAACACGACACCGTCGAGCCGTCGACCCTCCCCGACGAGTCAGGCGAAGCACGTCCATGATGGTCTCACGCCGGACGATTCGGAGAGGTTTACACGCGTTCGCCGGTGGAGCTGACTCAGAGCCAATGAGCCCGGGCGTCTTCAATGGATACGGTGCACACTGGGGCCAGATTCAGGCGCCCGAGGCCGGGTGCTGTCCCCCCTCCCGACGTGGCGACTGGTTTTGCCGGGACGTTCTGGTCCATATGTTTCGACTTCGTGCGATGATTTAATGATGCAGCCGAGCCTGCCTGATGTGGGATCGAGCGGAGTCAGCGGGACTCGCTATCCGACACTGGTGCTGTGCGTGATAGCAGGAGTACTGGCCTTCGCCCTCCTGGTTCAGTGCGCCATTGGGGTGATAGTCGCACTCCTCGTGAGCAGCCCTGCAGGCCTCGGTCGAGCACTGACCTTTGGTTGTGCGGGGCTTGCACCGGGCGGGGCAGCGCTGGGTGCTTGGTTGGTAGGAACACACGAGCTTGAACGAAGGGTTCGGACCTTCAAGACCGTGATCATCACGCTTGTTGTCGAGGCAGGTGTCATCGGGTGGCTCTCAGCCCAGGGTATAGATGCCTTGAACGTCCAATGGGTTCACTGGCTATAGAACATCGAGCCGGTGGCGGAATGATGCTGGTTCAACAGATGCCTTCGTCGAGGAACCTCACAATCGGCGGCAGGTAGTGCACCCTCCTCCCGAACTCCCATCCATCCACCGCCGCCGGGGCCCTAAACTGCCCCAGGTGGGGAAACCGCAGTCCACGCTGGTGCTCCGAGTCGAAGCGCTGGTCATCTGCGCCTTGTCCCTCAGCGTCGCGGGCATTGTGTTGGCGCGGGTCGGATCGACACCCACCTGGCACGACGTTGCGTTTCCCCCTACTCACGGCGCAAGCACCCTCCCCAAGGTTGCCACCCTCAGCAACGCCGCGCCCGGATGGGTTGTGATCGTGCTCGTGGTCGGTTTAGCCGCGCTCTGGGCAGCGTGTGGATGGATGGCACTGCGTCACAAGGAGACGGCAGCGCTCGGTTGACGAGGGCGTCGTCATGCGACCCGACTCGCAAGTGAGCCACTCGGATGAGGGGGTCAGATCACCGCCAAACGCAGCTCTTGCGCCACGGACACGACGATCTGGCCATCGAGGTTCCGCATCACACCTCGCAAGAGGCCGCGTCCTCCGACATTGACCAGGGAGTGGACATCGTACGAGAGCCATGTGTCGACGCGCGCCGGACGATGGAACCACACCGCGTGATCGAGGCTTATCATCCCCTGCGTGTCGCCTTCCAAGTGGAGAGGCCGACCGCCTAAGCCGGTCCAGTCGCTGGCAAAACCAAGAAGCGCTGTGTGAAGGTGCGGGTCGTCTGGCACTTCGCCGGGAATACGGAACCACATGCGGTGAGTGGATTCTCGTGTGCCGTCCTCGGATGCAGGGCTCGGGCCTAAGAGGACGGCCTCCCATGGTCCAGGCCCGGGTTCAACGGGTCGATCGGCCAAGGAGGGGTACGTGCTGGGCGCGGGCATGTCATAGACATAGCCGTCGCGATCGGACGTGAACGAGCATGTCATGTCGAGCACCGCCTTGCCTCCCTGTGCTGCGGTGAGGCGTCGGACGGTGAAGGTCCGTCCCTGGCGTACGTCAGAGACCCGGTAGTCGACCAATGCATTCGACCTGACCGGCCGCAGGAAGTACGCATGCATGGAATGGATTCGGGTGCCTGCCGGGGCGTCCCGGCTCGCCGCCATCAGGGCTTGGGAGACGACGAGTCCGCCGAACAGGTACTCCCCGGGCCACTCGGGTGGGTGCCCGATCCAACCATCGGTGCTCGGCTCCAGCGTGAGAAACCGGACAGTCTGTGCCAGAAGGTCACTGAGATCCGGGTCGGATTGTTCCACCATGAACAAGAAAGATTACGAGATCACCTTGATACCGCCGGACGGAGCGACTCACGGCCAAGCTATCCAGGCAGGTGGTCCACGACGGCCACGTCAGGGCGACCCAACGTTGGACTGCTCCTTGGGGCTGATTCGTCAAGGCCGGGCATACTAGGTCTAACGGGGCTTGACGCTGCTGCCCCTTGGAGGAGAAATCATGACGCGCAAGCTCTTTGTCGGTTCCAACGTCACCGTGAGCTTCGATCCGGAGGTCTGTCAGCACTCGGGTAAATGCGTCCACGGACTGCCCGTCGTATTCGAGGTTGGACGCTCGCCTTGGATCACACCTGACGCAGCCTCTGTTGACGAGGTGACCGCTCAGGTTGGACGTTGCCCGTCTGGGGCGCTTCGCATCGAGCCGAGGGACCCAGTATCGGATTGAGGATGCGAGACCTTGTCCGCGGTACGCGCTCCTTGCATGGGTAGATCGGCGGAAGCAGGCCGACCGGGACCGGGCATCATGCGTCACCCTGCGGATGTGCGGCCTTTCCGTCGCATCGTTAGCGTCACCTCGATGAGACAGACGGGACCTGTACCGACAACGTTCTTGGGGGCAGGCGGGATTCGACTGGCGTCCGATTCCTATGGGGACCCCGATAGTTCGCCTGTTCTGCTGTTTCATGGTGGTGGCCAGACCCGTCATTCCTGGCATACCACGGCAGAGACACTTGCTCGTCAGGGGTGGCGGGCGATCAGTGTCGACCTCCGGGGGCATGGCGAGAGCCAGTGGCCGGACAATGGTGACTACAGCATTGACGCATTTGCCGGCGATGTCGTGTCCATTGCTTCGGCACTGGACCAGAAACCGGCCCTGGTCGGCGCGTCATTGGGGGGCGTTGCCTCGTTGGTCGCAGCAGGCGAGTCGCCCGACGACCTCGCCACCGCGCTCGTGCTCGTCGACATCGCCCCTCGCATCGAGCTCACGGGTGCCCTGCGCATCGGCGGGTTCATGATGCAGAACATGGAAAGCGGATTTGCCTCAGTCGAAGAAGCAGCTGCAGCTGTCGCCGCCTACAACCCGAATCGCCCCCCTCCATCCGACTTTTCCGGACTGATGAGAAACCTTCGGCGACGCGAGGATGGAAGGTTGGTGTGGCACTGGGATCCCCGGTTCCTTACGAGGCAAGCCGGTGGACTCGACGAGACCAGGGTCTCCCTGATGGACGGCGACCGACTTGATGCAGCAGCCCGGGCACTACGCATCCCGACGCTGCTGGTGCGTGGCCGCATGAGCGACGTCCTCAGCGAAGATGGGGTCCGTCAGTTCCGGGAACTGGTCCCTGGAGCCGAGTTTGTCGACGTCGCCGATGCGGGACACATGGTGGCCGGCGACAGGAACGATGTCTTCAACGAAGCCATCGTGGGGTTCTTGAATCGCCGTATCTCATCGAAGTCCGATGCCAAATGACGACCTCAACGAGGTAGGGACCGAATCCGTACCGGAAGTCCCGCCACTGCTCTTGTCCCGCCGAGGGGCATGGTCGTATGGTCGTAGCTATGCATAAGCGAGCGCCCTGCGCCGTGGGTGTCCTGGTGGTCGGCATCGTGCTGGCGGGCTGTGGATCGGGGAGCGGCAGTCCTGGTACCAGTCCGACCTCATCCCCCACGACATCGCCGACGTCCTCGCCCACGACCACTCCGTCAGCGACCTCAGCGCCACCGAAGAACACGCCGACGACGGGGGCCGCGAAACGGGCGCATCGACATGCCCGACCCTGACCCAAGCAAATACCGCGCTTGGCGTCTCTTTCGGCAACTTGGTCCAGACCGCAACGGCCGGCGGTGGGATCGTGTGCGAGTACACCGGCGGTGCGGCCGGAAATGCCGGCGTCACGATATTCGCGCACCAGAGCGTCAGCGTCTTCGCTGGGCAGGTCGCCCACGCCCCTGGGGCGCCTGCCATGCCGGCGATATCAGGTGTCGGCGACGGAGCCTTCGGCATGACCACGGCCGGTCGCTCGATCGTTAATGCCTACTCCAATGGGAGCCGGACACTTGTGGCGGCCCAAGCCCCGGGCGCTCTGGCCCCCGTCGAGGCTCTCGCCCGGGTGGCTCTCTCCGACAACTGACCGAGCGGCCCTGGTCCGCCCCGGGTAGGTCCATCGGCGCTGGGCTTGGTGGCGGTAGCGGCGGCGGCGCGAGCGACTCGAGAGCCCGGCAGGTTCGATCAGAAGACGGCGATCGGGTTCGCCGGGGAAGCTGTGCCCCTGTGCAACACGAGCGGTGCCACCACAAAGAGAAAACTCCAAAGACCCTCAGCGGTGCACGCGAGTGCCAGCTCATCGAGGTCGAGATTGTCCAGAAGGCTGACACCCATCGCCACGATAGCCACGGTGTGAATCGGCATGCCGATCCCCTCTATACGCGACGGCATGACGTCGGAGACTCCGTCGCTTCCCAACACGGCTACCTCCCGGTCGCGCAGCCACGAAAGGCACGAGGCGTCCAATCCGGCCATTCCCTCGTTGGGAGCCCAAGGGCCGTGTGTCTCGCGCCACCGCCAGCGCCCTGTTCGCACGAGGAGCGCATCCCCGCTGTGAGCCTTGACCCCCGCGGCGTCTTCTGCTGCCGCGAGGTCGTCGGGAAAGATCGGCTCTCCCGGCTCCAACGCGTCAACACCTCGCACGGCGGGCACATCAAGGAGAACTCCCCGAGTCACGACCCCGGATCGAAGGTGCTGTATACCGAGCTTGGCTGCCCCGTGAGCCGTGACCGACTCCGCCGAGAATCCGTTGTACATCCTGCCTTCGTGAAAGATGTGGCACAGGGCGTCGATATGACTCGTTGCATATCCGTGCGTGGCGATCGCGAAATAATCGGCCCCGTAGCCCTCGGTTGCCGTGCCGGTCATGTGGTGGACAACCGGGTTGAGGTTGTCGGGTCCGGGCTGTGTGGGAAGTGGGCGGGCACACGACACGGTCCGCCCCGACCGCACGGTGGCTGCCGCCGCTGCCGTGACGGCCGGCGTGATGAAATTCGAGCGTCCCGAGCTCGTCGCCCGCACCCCAGCGTCCCCAGTTGGAGAGCTCTCCATGGAGACGAGAGACTTCCTCCGCACTCATCGGCTCGCGCGCCACCTGCGCACGATAGCCGGGAAGTCGCATCGACTATCGGCGTCGCGCCCCCGCCGGTAGTCGAGCGTCCCTCGTTGGTGGGGGGGCTGCCCCCCATCGTGTCTTGCGCTCCTTGCGTTTCTTCTTCGCTTCGCTGTACTCCCATGGGTACAGGCGCGGCCCTCCACGAGGCGATACAGGAATCGCCAAAAGGACGAGGAAGAACGGGAGCAGCAGCACCCGCTCGCGGTCGATCAGGCCGAGATTGTTGAGCGCGGCGAATGCGTAGGGAAACGCAATGGTGTAGAGCACGCACATGAGCACGTAGGGTCGGACGAACGAGGCACGAGGGAGGCGCCGCAGCCGACGGAGTGAGGTCAGGATGAGGATGATGATGACAATATTCTCGAATGCGGCGAGGCGCTGGGCCGAACCGTGGGCGTTGATCGTGGGGTCGAACAAGACCGTGTAGATGTCCTTTGGATAATAGGCCGGGCCCGGATGGTAATTGAGGCTGCTCGGCTGTCCGACGTTGTTTTTCGCCAGCTGGGTCAGGTTGAACACCGGGGCCTTTTTTGCCAATTGCTGTGACAGAGACACCGCGGCTAGGAGCAAAGCCGCTTGGAGTCCCATCACGAGAATGCGGCGGAGCCCGCGCAGCGATTTTTGCGCGTTGCGCCGGCGGAACAGGCCGGCCACGGCGAAAGCCACCATGAAGAGCAACAACTCTTGGGGCCGAACGTAGATCCCGATGATGGTCCCGACGACGAGGAGCGGAGCGCCACCCCGTTTGTGGGCCAAGACACTGGCGGCGCCCAATGCGCAAAGGCCGAGCGACAGGTACATCATCGTCTCTTTGCTGGCGTCCGCGGTCCAGTACAGCAACGACGGCAGGAAGAACACCATGTAGGCGTATCGACGCCTGTTGCCTTCGGGAAACGTGAGTGAAAAGGCGCGATAAAACGCGACGGTGGCGAGGAAGGCGAGCCAACTGAACACGACGAACAGCCCCAACTTGTTCACACCGATAATCGCCATGATCACGCCACAGGCAATGCTGACCGAACCCTGGTTGAGCACGTCGATCGGTGGCCTGACCCCGGCCAACGAGAAATTGAAGGTGCGGAAGCGCCGAGCGAGAATCGCTCCCTGGTCGACGTACCGAGTGGTGTCGGTGACCCCGTGGTAGATGTGCACGACCACCCAGAGGTTCACTTCACTCATGAGCAAGTGCACGACGACGGCGGCCATGAGGATTCGGTAGAGCTGGGGATCGCGCTCTCGTGCCGCCACACGGCGGGCAATGGGCACGGTGAAGATGACCAGGAAGATGGCGATCGCCAGGGCAATGGTCTTGTCCGAGTGGACGCGCAGTGCCGCCGCGAGCATTACGACATCCTCGACGGGCGCGGTACCGAACCCTGCGACCCGACGGGGGTCTCGGATTCGATCGCGATGTTCTGCCTCCGACCGTCGCCCAGCCGACTCGGTTGTCCCGCGCGGTCCGGCGCGAAGCGACCGGCCCCAAGACGGCGTTTCAGCCCCAGGTCGCATCGGGGGTGTGCGCGCCGGAGCCCGGGGCTCCAGGAATGCGGGCCGGGGTGCTACCGGGAACCTCCGAAACGGTCGGGAGCCGGGCGAGGCCTCGGGAGTCGACCAGGACCGCCAGAACTCAATAATCGCCACCCCCACGGCGCTTCTCCCCGTCCTGGACCGATCGACACAGCTTACTTACTGTCGGTGCGTTGTTGCCACGGAGAGAGAGATCGCACGACGGCCTCTCCCCGTCGTCGGTCACACCTGAGTCGTCCATCGTGGAGCGGGACCCGACCCCGACACGGCAGCCGCCACGGGCCTGTGTCCCCTCCCGAGAGACCCAGGGAAACACAGAGACCCTCCGAGCTGCGCACCCGGTCGCCCTACCGGGCCTCGATACAGGTTCGAAGGAAGCTCTCGAGTCGTGGCCACCAGTGGGTCAGCACCGTTGGCAACCCGATGCACCCATGGGGAGCTTCGGGGTACACCAGCAACTCGGTGTCGTTGTCCGCGACCACCCAGCGATCGGCAAAGAAAAGGGTGTCATCCAACAGATGGTCGGCCGTGCCGACCGTGAAGAGCGCAGGAGGCATTCCTCGGAGATCTGCGTACAGAGGAGAGACGTCGGGATGGCGGCGCTGCTCCGATGTCATGCCCGGTAAGAATTGCTCGACCATGAAGCGCATATTTTCGGGGTCGAGGAGGTCGGCCCCCGGAGCCATCCCGATGCCCCCGGCGCTTGGTGTGCCGTCGAGGTCGTAGGCGCCGAAGACCAGGTTGGCTCCGCAAAATGGGCGATCGGCACCATGCCGGTCGCGCAGCCGAAGCAAGGTCACCGCACAGAGGTGGGCACCGGCCGACTCCCCCCCGATGAGTAGGTGATCGGTTCCGTACTCCTTGGCCGCGTTCTCGATCAACCACAAGGCGGCTGCCTCGCAATCATCGGGCCCGGCCGGATAGGGGTGCTCGGGCGACAGTCGGTACTCGACGCTCACGATGGCCAGGTTCAGGTGCTCGCTCAGCGCTTCGTTCAACAGATCGGTCAGCTCAGGCTCGCCGGCGATCCACCCGCCTCCGTGGATGTGCAGCATGGCTCCGTCCGCTCGTTCGGGGCGGAACTCCCGAAGGCGGAGAGGACCCGCGGGACCGCTGATGATGCGGTCCACCCCTCTTTCGGAGCGCATGATCAACGCCGATTCGGCGGCTCGTTGAGCGAGTGCACGTTCGATCGCCGGGCCGGTGCTCACCTCGGCCGCGGGATAGCGGCCGACGAACTCCTTGGACTCCGATCGAATCTGTTCCCGTGCCCTTTCCAGCTCCTCGTCCCACAGTCTCACGGATCACCTGAGCTTTCTGATCTGGCTCGATCAAGACGTTAAACGAAGATCACCGTCGCCCTCGCTCCGGCCGTTCGTGGGGGAATTCCACTCGTCACCTCACATCGTTCGACGGCCGAGGCGTAGGCTGTCGGGCATGGCTCGGCGCAAGTCCCTCCGCTCTCAGCTGTATCGGGCCGCCCGGGACCTCGGCAACATTCAGGCTGCCGAAAAAGGCCCGACCGCCTACGGCAAGCGAGTGGTACGCCGCAAGACCTATGCCAAGACCAACGGCGCTTTGGGTCGTGTGCTCCGGAGCATCCTGCGCGGCTGACGGACTGGGTCAGCACCTGAGAGGGTCTCCCACGAGTTCCCGTCGCCACCGCTACGAGAACGGGAAAGGGAAGGGTCAGGGCTAACGGCTATCGGCGCTAATCGACCTGCTCGGACGGAAGCTCCGGCGGCGCGGTGGGGTCGGACCCGGGCTCGACCGGTTCCCGATGACCGCCCGGAGCCGCACCCGGACCGGAGCTCGTGGCCCCATCGACCTCCGCTGCTTCTCGGAGCGGGCCCTCGCGCCATACCTCGCTGTCGGGTCCGCCCCTCTCCACCTCGGCCTGGGACGTCGGTTCCGGGTGAGGCGAGACCCAGGGTCCCGGATCATGGGCAACGGGGCCATCGTCTGGTCGCGATCCCGACGGCGGTCGTTGGGACTCGTCACGGAATCGACGGATGCGCCACAGGAGTCGCCGCGGGGCGTCGACGAGGGCGAGCAGCACGAGGCCGACCACGATCAGAGCTGCGCCCAGAGGGAAGGTCCATCCGATTCCGTCGAGTGTAGGCGGACCGATCGGCCGAGGTCGGCCTGCGTCCGCGGTCCACCGGACGACGGGCCGGGGGACTTCCGCGGACTCATACGGGTGAACGAGGACGCGGTCTGTGCTCCACCACCGGCCCTCCGATCCGCGGCGGCCACAAGGTATGCTCCGCGGGCTCGGCGCACCGCCGGAGACACCGAGGCCAAATCGTGCGCTCGCTCATGGGGAGGGTGACCATGCGATGGGTATCGAGATTCGCCATCGCACTGTTGCTTGTCGCAGCAGGTCTCGGCTTGCAATCCACCTCTCGGGCTGGCGCCTCGGGCTGGTGGGTTCCCCCACTGGGCAATCAACCCTGGCAGTGGGAGCTCAGCCATCCTCTGAGGCTCACGAATGCCCGGGACATGGGGACAAATGACAAGCTCCCCGACGGCCAGCGCGCACCGGCACCCGTGATCTATGACATCGACGGCATCATCAATCCCGCATCGACAGTCTCAGCCCTGCATGCGTTGGGAAAGCACGTCGTGTGTTACATCGAAGTCGGCGCCGCCGGGAATTACTACTCCGCGGCACAAGAAGGCATACCCACGACGTACTACCAGCAGTTTCAGGACGCCGGCCTGCTCGGCACGAAGGTGTCGGGCTATCCCGAGTACTACCTGAACATTCAGTCACCACTCACCGTCTCGATCATCGAGTCGATGATCGAGAAACAGTGTGCCGCGAAAGGATTCGACGCAGTCGAGACCGACATCGACGAGGAGTACACCAATGTCCGTGGCTTGACCAAAGCCGAGGAAGAGTCCTACATGACGACACTGGCAAACTACATGCACGGCCTCGGGCTCGGCTGGTGGATCAAGAACCCAGACGACACCGGAGACAGCTACGCCACCGACATGTACCCGCTGGCTGACGCCGTGTTGACGGAGCAGTGCAACCAGTACTCGACCTGTGGGGCGCTGTCGGCATATTTGGGGCACAAAGCGGTCTTCAATGCGGAATACCGATTAAAGCCCAAGAAGTTCTGCCCTCTTGACAACCTGCGAGGGTTCAATGGCGCCAGGTTCAACGTCGGGCTCACGGGCATTCGCAAGCCCTGCCAATGATGGCCCGGTGGGAGATCATCCTCGCCGAGCTGCGACGTTCACTCCGGGAGCAGGCGGTACGAACGGATCATGGTCGCGTCGGCCTGGATCGGCCCCTCGACCAACCGGTCCTTGATGTCGGCCTGAAACTCACTGAACGCCGCTGACGTCGTCAAGGGGTTCTCGTCACCGTCGAGGACGGCGACGTGCATGAAGCTGACCCCGTCTTCCAGCCGGAAGGTGGCGTAGCGCAAGCCGTCGGGGTTCTTCACCGCCAGCTCGTCGAACACGGCGCGGATCAGTCGTTCGCTCTCGTCTGCATGTTCTGGCTTCGTCGTGTAACGGATCACCTTGGTGACGGACATGGTCTCCCCTCGAATCGTTCAGGTGGCACGCATCTTGTTGTTGCGGGGATCGTGGGTGAGCTCGGCCAGACCCAGCCGCTCGAGCAGGGGCGGCAGGTACATGCCGAACCGGCCGCGATAGCCCTTCCGGAGGCCGTACCAGCCCCCCACGGGGTTGTCCGACGATCGCCCCCACGCCTCCACGGTGCCCGGCGCCGCGTCCTTCTTTTCGTCGGTGGCGCCGAGGACGACCCAGTCACCTTGTTCGGACAGCCACGCATGGAGGTCCTCGACGGCCTGGAGGTGGTACTTCAACGTGGTGGAGCCCACCTGGCAGACCAGGGTCGGAGGGTCGGCCTGCTCGTCCTTGTACATCGTGTACTCCGAGGTGCCCGGCGGGGTCTTGAGCACCCACGGGTCCTCCTTGGTGCCCGCGGCCATCACAGGACTCCCGTTGCCATGTGTCGATTCACGACGACGCGCTCGAAACCACCCGGTGCCACCGTCCGGGCCAGGATCCCGAGGGATGCTCGCAGCGCGCCCTCGGAGATGATCGGGAAGATGCCGGCGTCTCTCCAGACCGCATCGATCGCGGACCAGTCGTAGTACGACGTGACGAGGGTGCCGCCGTCGATGGGCTCCAGTGCGTAGCCGTACACGTGGCCCATGGGCGGTTGGATCTGACCGGAGACGGTCCACGCGATGTCGCGGTCGGGAACGAAGGTCGTGATGATGACGGTCACGTCGTAGCGACCCATCGGGTAGTCGTTGAGGGCCTCGCGATCCATGTGCACCACGAAGCTGTCGCCGACGGCCTTCACGGGCTCACCGGTGGCGTCCATGAGCATGCCCGAGCTGTCGATGGCCACATGCCCCTTCGGGTCACACAGCACCGTGAAGATGGCGGCCGGTTCGGCCGCGATGGTCCGTTGAACCTCCATGCGTTCCGATGTCATGTCCGAATCCTGCCACGATCCCCGACCCCCATCGCGAGGACCCTCTGTCGGGGCCCGAGGCCTCCCCGCGGGGCCGATCGGATTGGCCCCAAGTTCTCCGGCCGCCATGGTAAGAACGTCAGGTATCCCGTTCCCGCGCCGGGGACCTGGTGGTCCTGGTCAGGCACCACGGGCACGACGCGGATGCGGAGAAAGGCGGACGTGATGTTCCTCATCGTCGGGATCAAGCGGATGGCGCGTCGGCTGGCCACGGTGTTCGCCATGTGCGCCCAGTGTGGATCGCCCGCCGCACAGGTCGTGGTGCGCCGGACCACGTGGTTCTCCCTCTTCTTCATCCCCGTCGTGCCGCTCGGGACGAAGTACGCCTCGACCTGCACGCTGTGCGGCGTGTCCACCCGGCTCGACAAGGAGCAGGCGCTGCGGACCGTGGCACTGGCGCAGCAGATGTCGGACATGTCCCCGGGCGCGGGCGTCGCGCCACCGGGCATCCCCCAAGCACCGCAGGCGCCCTCGCCTCCCCTGAATCCTTGACGAGATAGCCGAGCCGACATGGGCGAGAAGGAGGCCCGCAACCCCGACGAGCTCCCGTCCCCGGACCGCAACACCCCGTGGGAGATTCAAGAGATCGCCGCGGCGGCGCTCCTGCTCGTGGTGGCTGTGGTGGCAGTGACCGGGGTGGCGGCAGGCATCGTCGCCAGCACCGAGACGGACCTCGGATCCTTCGGGCGTGACGCTGTCTCCGAAGTCCTCCTCCAGTCGACGTTGTGGGCCGGAGTCCTCATTGCCTTCCTGGTCGTCTCGGCCCTCGGCCTGGTGTGGTGGCAGGTCGACGGGTGGACCGATGCTCTCGAGGATCTCGACGACGATCGGACCGACGATGACCGCGACGGTTCCGGTCCAGCAGTAGAGGCCCACGAAACCGACGAGGCGGTCGCCCACATCCGGAGAAACCGGTCGCTCGGGGGACCTGGGGGGCGGTATCGCTTCTTGTCATCGCCCTGGGGGCGGTCGGGGCGTTGGTCGGGGCGGTCGTGCAACAGACGACGACGCCACCCTCATTGGATTGGCAAGAGGTGATTTCCATTTCCGGGAGTGCCCTGGCCACACTGATCCTGGCGGGTGTGGGCGTCTACGGGAACCTCCGCATCCGCGCGCTCTGCGACCGCCCCACGGGGCTCGATCGGCGCGCCGTTGACGGTGGATGAGAGGTCGAGGGACTTCTCCTCCGTCGAGATAGGCGTCGGGGAGCGGCCCGCGATACCCCGACTGCCAGGTGCGGACCTGCACCCCCGCCACCTCTGCGGGCGTCCTCGGGCCGGGCGGGGCGTAGCTTCAGCACCTGGGTATTCTCGCCGTCCCGCGGCCCGCTCGGGCGTGGCTGGGTCCCACCGAGAGGGCCCCAACGTCACCTGACGCGGCCTTTTGAACGCTGCTGGTAGGCGTTAGGCTGGTTCAGGGCCATCTCTCTCGGGGAGGCGATGGCATCGGGGGGGACGGGTTCATGCGCAGGGGGGACTCGGGGTGGCACTTTCGGTGCTCGCCCTGACGGCGGTCTTGGCCGGGTGTTCGTTGCCCGTGGTCTCTTCCAACGGCCTGGGCTTCTTCGTGTCCTCACAGAGCCCGGCTGACGTCGAAGCCCTGGCGAACCACCTTGGCGTCCCGGTTGAAGGGGTTACGGCCTATACCAGTCAGTCCTCTTGGGCTGCCATCGGCAGCTACCAGCCGCCGTCGACATCGTTGCGGCTGTATCTCAGCGTCAGCATGTCGCCGAGCGACAGCAGCCCGGCGCAGACCCCCGCCAACCTCGGGGTGTACGAGCAGTTGGCGCAGAGCCTCGTCAGCGCAGGCCAGTCCTATGCCATCCTCCGCATCGGATGGGAGTGGTCGACCACGTACTTCTCCTGGGGGGTCCAGAACACGACTCCCGCCCAGTACGTGACGGCCTTCGACGACATCGTGACGACCATGCGCAGCGTGCCCGGACAGCACTTCCTCTTCGACTGGTGCGCGGCGGCAGACGAGACTCCCACCAACGGGTCGTACGCGGCGTCGTATCCCGGAGACCAGTACGTCGACTACATCGGCACGGACCAGTACGACAACGCGGGCTCGAGTTGGACCGACACGCTCAACACCGTGGGCGGCCTGGCGTACACCGTCGCCTTTGCCAAGGCCCACAACAAGTTCGTGAGCATCCCCGAGTGGGGTCTCAACGGCGTCGACGACCCGGCATTCATCAACGACATGTACGGGTTCATCTCGACGCCGAGCAACGACGTCGGCTACAGCTCGTACTTCTCCTACGACGGGTCGGTGGACTCCGACATCACCCAGTTCCCGAACTCCGAGGCGGCATTCACCAAGGACTTCGGATAGACCGACCTCAGGTCAGCTGGTTCATGAACTGGTTGAGGTCGAAGTAGTCCCGCCACGCCTTGATGAGCCCACCCTCCAACTCGAAGGTCCCCATGACGGGGAGGCTCACCGTGCGCTCGGCGGAGACGAAGTGGTCCACCCTCTCGGTGAGCACCACGTCCCCCTTCGCCACGGCGTGGCGCACCTCGAAGTCCACCCGGTCCCAGCCGGCGCAGAAACCGATGATCATCTCCTTGATGTTGTCGCGCCCCACGATCGGGTCCACGGGGATGTTGTGGTAGACGGCATCGGCGTGGAAGTAGCCGATCATCTCGTCGAAGTCGAGCTTCGACCACAGGGCACAGAAGTTCGTGACGACGTCAAGCGGCGGTTTGGACACGGGGTCACCTCTCGGTCGGCGGTGGTCGTTATGCGTAGCACCGCCGACCCCGTCCCGGCATCTTCGTGACCCCGGGCTGGCTGATCATGGCCATGAGGTGACCAGTTTCGGCGCGATGCTGGGTCCGTGCGAGCCGATCGCCTCGTCGCCACCCTCCTCTTCTTGCAGTCCCGGGGCCGGGCCACGGTGTCCGAAGTGGCGCTCGAGCTCGAGGTGTCGCCCCGCACGGCGCGCCGGGACCTCGAAGCCCTCGCCATGGCGGGGGTCCCGGTGTACTCCCAGGCCGGGCGGGGAGGCGGCTGGTCGCTGGTCGGAGGGGCGCGCACCGACCTGAGCGGCCTCAACGCCGCGGAGGCCAGGGCCCTGTTCCTCGTCGCCGGCCCGGGCGCCGCCACCCCCGAAGTGAAAGCGGCCCTGAGGAAACTCGTCCGGGCCCTGCCCGAGACCTTCCGGGCCAGCGCGGAGTCGGCGGGAGGGGCCGTCATCATCGACGCCTCGGACTGGGACCGCCTTCCCGTCGACCCGCCCCCGCATCTCGCCGCACTCCAGCAGGCGGTCGTCGACGGGATCCAGGTCCGGCTCCACTACGCGGGGCGCGATCGCGAGCCCGGGCGAGCGGGTCGTGCATCCCCTGGGCCTCGTGGCCAAGCGACAGATCTGGTACCTCATCGCCGATACCGACGCTGGGATGCGGACCTTCCGGGTGAGCCGGGTGCGCGCCGTCGTGCTCACCGATCAACCGGTGGTGCGTCCGGCCGGCTTCGATCTGGCCCAGACGTGGCAGACCGTGTTGTCCACGCTCGACGAGCGTCGCACCCCGTGCAAGGTGACGGCACTCGCCGATCCCGGCATCGTGGGCACGCTGCAGAGCGTGCTCGGAACCCGCCTATCGGTCGGCGAGCCCGGGGACGACGGTCGGGTCACCGTCGAGGTCCGAGGCCACTCGGCTCAGGTCGTGGCGGCGGAGCTCGCCGGATTCGCCGACCACGTCGAGGTGACCGCACCCGAGACGGTGCGCACCCACCTCGCCCACCTCGGCACCCGCTTGACCGCTCGGTACGGGTCTGCGTAGCTCGGCGCGGTGCGAGTCCTCGCCGGTGGCTCGAGCGGGGCGTCAGCCCGAGGCGTCGCGTACGTCGAATGTGGTCGGCATGGGCCGCAGGCCCGCTTCATCGGCGTGGGTCTGGCCCTGGACCAGCTGGCTCCGGCTGATGGCCACGACCCCGGCCACCAAGGCGCCGAGCGCGGCGGCTTCGACGAGGACTGCGAACGGTGACAGCTGCAGGTGCTCCTCGAAGATGAACACTCCGAGCAGGCTGGCTACGAGCGGGTCGACGATGGTGAACCCCGGCTGCGAAGCCGCCAGGGGGCCGGCCTGGAAGGCGTGCGTCGACAGCAGCATCGATGCCGCCCCCACCCCAACGAGGACGTAGGGGGACCATGTGGTGAAGATGTTGAACCCTTCGTTGGTGTGCGAGCTCAGCTCTTTGATCACCGCCGCCACGAACCCCCACGAGATCCCGGTGGCCACCCCGAGGATGGCCGCCTTGCGGGCCGGCGAAGGCGGGGCGCCGCGTCGCATGGGGGTGAAGGCCACGACGGTGGCCACCAGGGCCAGTCCGATGGCCGAGATCCCCGCGAACCACCACGAGGCGGCGTCGGCGTGCAGATGGCCCCCCGAAGGGCTGGCGGTGAAGAGGAACACGCCCAGGCCCGCCGCCATGGCCGCCGCCGCCAACCAGTCGTGGCGCGCCACCCCCTGGGTTCTTATCAGGGCCATGTAGGCGAACACGAAGAGCAGTTCCGTGGCGAGGATCGGTTGCACGAGGGCGAGGTCGCCGTAGTGCAGAGCCGCGATCTGGAACACGAATCCCAGGATCATGCTGGCGATTCCCGCCAGCCAGATGGGCTGGCGCACCAGGTAGAGGAGCAGACGGGGGCTGAAGCGCTCCCCACCGGGTGCGGAGGCGGCTCCCAGGCGCTGGCACACCGACGACGTGGCCGTGCAGAAACTCGCGGCCAGTGCCAGCATCACCGCCCTCACCATGCGCCCAACCCCTGCCTCATTACCCGTCCGATGCCGTACCCCCCGGTCTGCATGCTATTGGGTCTCGACGCGACACCCGGCTTTCGGGTCGGCGCGGCCGTCCTGTTCGCCGTCCGTGGCGAAGGGCACGGCACACGTCGACGGCGCGGCTCTCCCCGGAGCGCCGGCGGCCGATCCGAGCCCGCCCCCCGAGAATAATCCCCTTGCCTCGGAAATAAAGATAGATAAAACTTTCTTTATATAAGTGAGCTGCGGACAGGCTCGCAGGAGGTTGCCCCATGGCCATCGCACTCATCACAGGAGCGTCACGAGGACTCGGCCGGGCGCTGGCCGAGGAGCTGGCCCTTCGAGGCTGGAGCCTGGTGCTCGATGCCCGCCACCCCGAGGCGCTGGCCGAGGCCGAGCGGGCGATCCGCCCTCGCCTGGCACCGGACGCGTCGCTCGTGGCAGTCGCCGGGGACGTCGCCGATGACGCGCACCGACGGGCCTTGGTGGGCGCGGCCGAGCACCTCGGTGGTCTCGACCTCGTCGTGAACAACGCCAGCACCCTGGGCGCCACCCCGCTGCCGAACCTGGCGGCTTATCCCATCGAGGAGCTGACACGCGTCCTCGAGGTCAACGTCGTGTCACCGCTCGCCCTCATCCAGGAGGCCTTGGTGGTACTGCGCCGCTCGGCGCGACCGGCCGTGTTGAACCTCACGTCGGACGCGTCGGTCGAGCCCTACGAAGGATGGGGTGGCTACGGGCTGTCCAAATCGGCGCTCGATCACATGAGCGCGGTCCTGGCCGTCGAGGAGCCGTCGCTGCTCGTATGGGCCGTGGATCCCGGTGACATGCGGACCCAGATGCACCAGGACGCGTTCCCGGGCGAGGACATCTCCGACCGCCCCCGGCCGGAAGAGGTCGTGGCCGACCTCGTGGCGCTCGTCGAGGTGGGACTCCCGAGTGGGCGGTACCGGCTGTCGGACCTGCCACCGGTCTCACAGCCCGCGCTCGAGACCGAGGCGTCGTGACCACGGTCGCCCCCACGGCCGGTCCCGCCATCGGGGATCGTGCCCTGGCGGGGCTCCCCGTCTTCGAGCTCCCTCCCGAGCTCGAGGCGAGCTCGCCCCCCGAAGCCCGGGGTATGACGAGAGACGCGGTGAGAATGCTCGTCGCCCGAGGAGACGGCAGCCTTCTGCACTCGCACTTCTCGGAGCTGCCGCGCTTTCTCGACGAGGGTGACTTGATCGTCGTCAACACGTCGGGAACTCTGGCCGCCGCGGTGCCGGGGGTCGATGGGACGGGTCGGGCACTCGAAGTGCACTTCTCCACGCAGCTGCCCGCCGATCTGTGGACCGTCGAGCTTCGCGACGGGGACGAGCCGTGGTTCGCGGCGGAGTCAGGAGAGGTGATCGCGCTCGATGGCGGTGCCACGATCTCTCTACTGGCGCCCTACACCGCGCACGGCGAGGGGGTCCGACTGTGGATCGCGACCGTCGCCACCCCCGAGCCGTTGCACACATACCTGGCGGTGCACGGCCACCCCATCCGGTACGGATACGTGCGCGGTAGCTGGCCGATCTCGACGTACCAGAACGTGTACGCCACCGAGCCCGGCTCGGCCGAGATGCCCAGTGCCGGCCGGCCCTTCACCCCCGAGGTCCTCACCCGGCTGGTGGCGCGCGGCGTAGGGGTGGTCCCGATCGTGTTGCACACCGGCGTGGCATCTCTCGAGGCGTCCGAACCGCCCTACCCCGAGTACTACCGGGTGACGCGAGCCACCGCCCACCGGGTCAACGACACGCGGCGCGAGGGTGGGCGGGTGATCGCCATCGGCACCACCGTCGTGCGTGCCCTCGAGACCGTGGTGGACTCGAGGAAGGAGGTACACGCCGGGCACGGCTGGACCGACACGGTCGTGACCCCGGAGCACCCGGTATCGTCTGCCGACGGGTTGCTCACCGGTTGGCACGAGCCCGAAGCATCCCACCTCGCAATGCTGGAGGCGATCGCCGGCCGGCCGCTACTCGAGCGCTCGTACGAGGCGGCGCTCTCCGAGGGGTATCTGTGGCACGAATTCGGCGACGTCCATCTGATCCTGCCGTGAACGCCGAACCCGTGGTGGAACCCAGAGGCACGTCCCTCGAGCCGCCGCTCGCGGCCATGCCGACGACGCGGCGCGCCATTCTCATGGCCCTGAAACGCAACGGGTCGATGCGCGCCCACGACCTGGCCCAGGCGCTCGGCATCACCGTCGCCGCGGTTCGACAACAACTCCTGCGTTTGAGCGAGGACGGGCTCGTGACGCATCGGCGCGACCCCGAGGGCCGGGGCCGCCCGTCGCACTCCTACGAGCTCGCCCCGAGTGCGGAGATGCTGTTCCCCAAACGCTACGGCGACCTCACCACGGAGCTGCTCGGCTATCTCGGCGGCCCCGACAGCCCCGAAGTGGCCGAGCTGTTCGAGCACCGCCGGCAGCGACGCCTCGCCGACGCCCAGACCCGCCTGGCCACGATGACCCTCGACGAGCAGGTGGCCGAGCTGACGCGCATTCTCGACGAAGACGGGTACCTTGCCGACGTGGAACAGCTCGCGGACGGCGGCTGGCGCATCACCGAGCACAACTGCGCCATCTTGTCGGTGGCGACCGGCTTTCGCCAAGCGTGTTCGAGCGAGATCGCCTTCATCCGAGACGCCCTGCCCGCGGCCCGGGTCGAGCGCGTGGCCCACCTCATGGACGGCGCCCACGTGTGCGCCTACGAGGTCCACGCCTCCTAAGCTGGAGCGGCGACGACCCGAGCGCGAGAGGCCCCCATGGAGACGACGACGACTCAAGTCCCCCAGAGCCGGCTCGTCCAGACAGAGATTCCCGGCCCCCGCTCGCGCGCGCTGATGGATCGCCGCAGGGCCGCCATCCCCGCCGGCGTGGGAACCACCCTCGGCGTGTTCGTAGCCCGGGCGGCCGGGGGGATCATCGAGGACGTTGACGGCAACCGCCTCATCGACCTGGCCTCGGGGATCTCGGTCACCAACGTCGGCAACAGCGCACCGCGTGGTGGCGGCGGTGAGCGATCAGGTCGAGCGCTTCACCCATACATGCTTCCAAGTCACCCCGTACCTCAACTACGTCGAGGTGTGCGAGCGCCTCAACCAGTTGACTCCGGGTGATCACGAGAAGCGCACCTTCCTCGTGAACTCGGGGGCGGAAGCGGTGGAGAACGCCGTGAAGGTCGCCCGCTACGCCACCGGGCGCAGCGGGGTCGTCGCCTTCGACCACGGGTTCCACGGACGCACGCTGTTGGGGCTCAGCCTCACCGGCAAGGCGATGCCCTACAAACAGGGATTCGGCCCCTTCGCCCCCGAGGTGTACCGGGCCCCGTACTCCGATCCCTTCCGGGGCACGGGCACGCTGGCACAGACCATCGACGTGATGGAGACGACGGTGGGCGCGGCGTCTATCGCGTGCGTCGTCGTCGAGCCCATCGCGGGCGAGGGTGGCTTCGTCGTACCCGAGCCGGGCTGGCTCTCGGGACTCGCCCGATGGTGCGCGGCCAACGGGGTCGTGTTCGTGGCCGACGAGATCCAGTCCGGGTTCGCCCGGACGGGTGCGTGGTTCGCCAGCGAGCACGAGGGCGTCGTGCCCGACATCGTCACCACCGCCAAGAGCCTCGGTGGAGGACTGCCCCTCGCGGCGGTGACCGGGCGGGCCGATCTCATGGACAATGTGCACCCCGGAGGCCTCGGTGGCACCTTCGGGGGCAACCCTCTGGCCTGCGCCGCGGCGCTGGCGGCGATCGAGACCATCGAGAGCGAGGGGCTTCTCGAGCGCGCCCGGGAGATCGGCGCCGTGATGCTGGGCCGCCTCGGCGCCCTCGCCGCATCGAGCGCCGCGGTCGGCGACGCCCGCGGTCGCGGCGCCATGGTGGCGGTGGAACTGGTGGGCCCCGACGGCATCACCCCCGACAAGGCCGCCGCGGCCCGCGTGCTCGCCGCCTGTCACGCCCAAGGGGTGCTCGTGCTGAGCGCGGGCACCTATGGCAACGTCGTGCGTCTGCTGCCTCCGCTCGTGATCCCCGACGACCTCCTGGATGAGGGACTGGGGATCTTGGAGGTGGCGCTGTCAGCGCTGTGACCGGAGCGCCTCAGGCGTCGAGCGCCGACATGACGTGCTTGATGCGGGTGTAGTCCTCGAACCCGTACAGCGACAGGTCCTTGCCGTAGCCAGAATGGCGAAAGCCGCCGTGTGGCATCTCGGCCACGAGAGGGATGTGGGTGTTGATCCACACGCACCCGAAGTCGAGCCGCTTCGACATCCGCATGGCACGCCCGTGGTCGCGCGTCCACACCGACGACGCCAGGCCGTACTCCACCCCGTTGGCCCACTCCACGGCCTGGTCCTCGTCGGTGAACCGTTGCACCGTGATGACGGGCCCGAAGACTTCCTGCTGGACGATGTCGTCGCCCTGCAGGACGTCGCTCACCACCGTGGGCTCGTAGAAGAACCCGCGGTCCCCGATCTGGTGCCCACCGGTGCGCAGTGCGGCGTGGGCGGGCAGCGCGTCGATGAAGCCCCGGACCCGGGCCAGCTGATCGGTGTTGTTGAGCGGTCCGAAGTCCGCGCCTTCGACCTCGGGACCTGCCACGGTCTGGCCCTGGGCCTGTTCGACCAGCGCGGCGGCGAGGTCGTCGTGGACGCGCGGCCCCGCCAGCACCCTGGTGGCGGCGGTGCAGTCCTGGCCGGCGTTGAAGTAGCCGGCGATGGCGATGGCTTCGGCCGCCTTTTCGATATCGGCGTCGTCGAAGACCACCACGGGGGCCTTCCCGCCCAATTCCAGATGGACGCGTTTGACGTCCTGGGCGGCGGCGACGGCCACCTCGCGCCCGGCTCGCACGCTTCCGGTGATCGACA
The DNA here is from genome assembly GCA_963768255.1 of uncultured Acidimicrobiales bacterium. Classification (GTDB taxonomy): domain Bacteria; phylum Actinomycetota; class Acidimicrobiia; order Acidimicrobiales; family UBA8190; genus Chersky-840. Next base: position 63,183 of record CAVYGX010000005.1, read on the forward strand.
CCATCTGGGGCACGGGGTGTGACACCAGCGCTCGCCCCGTGTCGGCATCGCCGCACACCACGTTGAAGACCCCGGGCGGTACGAACTCGGCGGCGATCTCGGCCAGGAGAAGCGTCGAGACAGGGGTCGTGGGAGCAGGCTTCAGCACCACGGTGTTCCCCGCCGCGATGGCGGGAGCGAACTTCCAGACCGCCATCATCATGGGGTAGTTCCACGGCGTGACCTGCGCGCACACGCCGATCGGCTCGCGCCGCACATAGGACGTGAAACCCGTCATGTACTCCCCGGCGGATCGGCCCTCCAGAAGCCGGGCCGCCCCGGCATAGAAGCGGATCTGGTCGACCATGGGGGGAATCTCCTCCGACATGGTGAGCGCCTTGGGCTTGCCCGTGTTCTCGCACTCGGCGTCGACGAGTTCCTCGGCCCGTGCCTCGATGGCATCCGCAATGCGCAGGAGAGCCAGGCTGCGCACCGAGGGTGTCGCGTCACGCCACTCCGCAAAGGCATCGAACGCCGCGCCAAAGGCGCCGTCGACATCGACGGGGCCCGAATCGGGCATCGCGGCGAAGACCTCTCCCGTGGACGGGTTCACGAGGTCCACCGTCGCCCCGTCCTTGGTCTGGGTGTACTGCCCGCCGACGAAGTTCCTCAGCACGCGCCTGCTGCCAGTCATCGATGCTCCCTCTCCCCCGTGTCGGGACGACATTGTCCTCGACGGCCCACAATCGCACTCCCGGCGGCTGCGGACAAGGGAGGAAGCGGCGGCGCGCCGCGCCGGTCCCGGTCGTGGCCCAGCACTCGTGGTCCTCGACGACGGTACTGTCGGCTCCACAGAGGGAGGGGCCATGCGCGTGCTGCTGGTGGGGGCCGGAGGGGTCGGGGCGGCGTTCGCCGGGATCGCGGCGCGTCGGCCGGTCTTCGAGCACATCGTCGTGGCCGACTTCTCTCTGGAACGCGCCCAACGGGCGGCCCAGGCCGGGGGCGACCGCTTCGAGCCCGTCCAGGTCGACGCCTCCGACGAGGCCGCCGTGGAGGACCTGCTGCGCGCCCAGCGCTGCGACGTTCTCGTCAACGCCGTCGACCCGCGCTTTGTGATGTCCCTGTTCAACGCGGCGCTGCACGCCGGGGTCAATTACCTCGATATGGCCATGTCGCTGTCGCACCCACACCCCGAGCAGCCCTACGCCGCGACCGGGGTCAAGCTCGGCGACGAACAGTTCGACCTCGCCGCGGCGTGGGAGGCACGCGGGCAGCTCGCCCTCGTGGGCATGGGCGTCGAACCCGGCCTGTCCGACGTCTTCGCCCGTTATGCCGCTGACAGCCTGTTCTCACAGGTCGACGAGATCGGCGTGCGCGACGGCGCCAACCTCGTGGTCGACGGCTACGACTTCGCGCCCACCTTCTCGATCTGGACGACCATCGAGGAGTGCCTAAACCCGCCCGTCATCTGGGAGCGCGACCGGGGTTGGTTCACCACCGAGCCCTTCAGCGAACTCGAGGTGTTCGAGTTCCCGGCCGGCATCGGCGCGGTGGAATGTGTGAACGTCGAGCACGAGGAGGTCATCCTCGTCCCCCGCTGGGTGGACGCGCGAGCGCGTCACGTTCAAGTACGGGTTGGGCGAGGAGTTCATCGGGGTGCTCACAGCCCTGCACAAGCTGGGCCTCGACTCCACCGTGCCGGTCAAGGTGGGCGCCGTCGAGGTGTCGCCCCGCGACGTCGTGGGGGCGTGCCTGCCCGACCCGGCCGGCCTCGGGGATCGGATGCGAGGGGTCACGTGCGCCGGGACCTGGGTGACCGGCATCGGCACCGACGGCCATCCTCGCGAGGTCTACCTGCACCACGTCGTGGACAATGCCTGGTCGATGGCGGAGTACGGCTCACAGGCCGTGGTGTGGCAGACGGCGGTCAATCCCGTCGTGGCGCTCGAGCTGGTGTCCTCGGGCGCCTGGTCGGGCGTCGGGGTGCTCGGTCCCGAGGCCTTCCCGGCCGGTCCCTTCCTCGAGCTCCTCGACGTTCACGGCGCGCCCTGGGGTCTCGACGAACGGACGCCCGGCCGGCGCTGATCGGCTCCTCAGGGCCGGGTGGGCCCGTCAGACCAAGGCGACGACTCCAGGGGCGGGTCACCCAAGTCGAGATCGGCCAGGGCGTGTTCGAGGACGAGCTCGGACAGTTCCGCCGCGCTGGCGTCGAGGATCCGGGTGTTGTGGGCCAGGTGCCGTGCTTGCGCCTGGGCGGTGGCGAATTGCTCCTCCAGGCGTTGACGGCGCCGGGACCAGTGCAAGAGCCCCGCGGCCGCGGCGCAGCCCAGCAGCAACACTTCAGCGGCCAGCGCGAACGCCAGGGCCGTGGTCACCCCCCCACCCCCATCAACCTCCAGGGTACTTCGGATCGAGATCTTCGGCTCGGGGCCGGCCTCAGTCCTCGGGGGTGGGGACGACGAGCACGGGCACCGTGGAGCGGTGCAGCAGCTTGTGCGGCACCGAGCCGAGAATCGCACCCACGATGGGCCGCTCCCCGCTCCCCCCTACCACGATGACCCGGGCCTCACGCTCGAGCGACGCCTCGAGCAGAGATTCGACTGGCCGCAGCGCGGCCACGATCGGCTCGACCTTCACCGACGGGTCGAGGGCCTTGGCCTCTTTGACCGCGGCAGCGAGATGGTCTCTGCCGATCCTCTCGAGTTGGTTCTTGTAGTCGGCGGTCTCTCCACCCATGGGATTCGGCTCGTACCCGAACACGACGGTGAGCGGGGCGTCGAAAGCCTTGGCGACCGAGACCGCCACCGACAGGGCCGCCTTGGACCCGATCGAACCGTCGTAGCCGAGGACGATGTCGCCGGCCATCAGTCGGTCACCGGGATGACACCGGGGGTGAGCGGCGGAGCAGGCGCGTCGACGGATTCGGCCACCTCACGATCACGATGAAAGAACTCGCGGTTCCGGATCTTCCATATCAGCATGAGCGGAACCCCCAAAAACAGAAGGCCGATCCCAAGCACGAGCGGTGGCCCGAGCCCCTTCTTCACGTAGAGATGCCAGTGGAAGATGTGGAAGCTGAAGTGGATACCGGGGAACCACGCCTGGTTTCCCGAAGCAGAGTTGACCGGGTCGGAGTAGTAGAAGATGGCCACCACAAAGAGCACGGCAAGGATGATCCCACCGAGCAACGGGGCGAGGCCGATGAAGATGAAGTTCTTCAGGCTCTTGAAGATGTGGCGGCGGTAGTAGAACACGCAGGCGAAGCCGGTCAGGCCGTAGTAGAAGGCGATGCCGAAGCCAAGCGCCTCGATGGAGTTGGCCAGCACGTCGTTGGGGCTGATCAGTGTGAGCGCCACGTACCAGATCACGGAGATGGCCCCGAACAACAGTGTGGAGAAGCCCGGGGACAGGTATTTGGGGTGGATATCGGCGAAGCGCCTGGGCAGCGCCTTGTGGACGGCCATCGACAACGACGACCGAGCGGCGGGCAGGATCGTGGTCTGGGTCGATGACGACGCCGAGGTAAGCACGCAGATGATGAGCAGCTTGTTCCACGGTGAGCCGAATACCGCCGTCCCCAAAGCGTTGAGAACGTCCCCGATGTTGTTTGCGCTCGTGAGGAATCCGGGGCCCTTGAACGCCTGGGCGGCCACGGTGACGACGACGTAAATGAGCACAAGCACGATCGTCGACCACAGGGCGGCACGGCCCGGGGTCCTTCTCGTGTCCTTCGCCTCCTCGTTCACGGTGACAGCGGTGTCCCAGCCCCAATAGATGAACACCGCCAGGAGCATCCCTGCCGACAGCGCCCCCACCGACGTGATCTTGAACGGGTTGAGCCATTCGAACGAGGGGCGGACGCTGTGCGCGACATGGCCGGCGTAGATCTTGATCAGGGCCACGAGGGAGAAGGCGAAGAGGATGAGGACCTCGGCGCCGAGCAGCGCCATTTGGGTGCGGGCCGACAACTCGATGCCGATGTAGCAGATGGCGGTCATGACGATGATCCAGACCACGCCGACGAAGGTGACCCAGAACCCCGAGCCGTTGTTGGCGATGCCGTGGGCGCCGAAGAGCGAGAAGGTGTACACGCCGGCGATCGATGCCAGGTTGGGCATGACCACCAGGTCGGTCATGAGGATGCCCCACCCCGCCAACCACCCCGTGTTGGGGCCCATGGCACGCGTGACCCAGGTGAAGGTGGTGCCGCAGTCAGGGTCGGCCCGGTTCAGGTAGAAGTAGGCGGCCGCGATGAAAAGCATGGGCACGAAGGCCAGCAACATCACCGAAGCCGATTGCAGCCCGACGATGGCGACCACGAAGCCGAGCGTCGCCGCCAGGCTGTAGGCAGGAGCGGTGGACGCCACCCCGATGACGAGGCTCGAGATCATCCCGAGCGCACCGACCTTGAGGCCCTTGCCCCCGGGCGGTTCGCCCGTCGGCCTGGCGCCCAGTTCCCCGGAGTCCGCGGTGGTCGTCGTCAATTGACCCCTCCCCGTCGACGCTGCGAGCATATTCGCAGACCAAATGTCAGCTGACAAGCGATTCCGTTGCATAATGGGCATGACGACCCTGTATTCGCGTACCAGCCCTGATCGTCGGGGCGGGGGCACGAGCCGGCGGGCGGTGGGAAGGATCTGAGCGCCATGACCGACACCAATCACGAGATCCCGAGCGCGTCGGCAACGGGCGCCGACGACGAACGGCTGAGCGCCCGGGCCCGGGAGCTGTTCGCCCGGGAGCACGCCGCGCTGATGGAGGCGACGCCGGCGTCGCGCCGGCTGTTCGAGCGGGCCCGCAAGACACTGCCTCTCGGTGTGGCGTCCTCGTTCCAGGCGGCAGACCCCTATCCCATCTACCTGTCACGCGGCCTCGGCGCCGAGGTCTGGGACGTCGACGGGCGGGACTACATCGACTTCCACAACGGCTTCGGCTCGACCGCCGCGGGCCACGCCCACCCGCGCATCGTCGCCGCCATCGAAGGCACGGCGAGATCGGGAACGCAGTTCGCGGTGACCACCGAAACCGCGGTGAGCCTGGCCGAGGAGCTGTGTCGACGGTTCCGGCTCGAGCGCGTGCGCTTTACCAACTCGGGGACCGAAGCCACCATGGACGCCATACGCCTGGCGCGCGGTGTCACGGGGCGTGACGTCATCTGCAAGATCGAGGGCGCCTACCACGGCCATCACGACGCCGTGATGTTCTCCGTCGCACCGAGCCTCAACCTCATCGAAGCGACCGAGCAGACAGGGATGCATCCACCGGCCTCCAAAGGCATCCCGGCCGAGATGCACAAATGGACCCTCGTCGTCCCCTACAACGACCTCGGGGCCCTCGATCGACTCTTCACCGAGCGCGGCGACGAGATCGGTTGCTTCATCCTGGAACCGGTCATGATGAACATCGGCATCGTGCTCCCCCAACCCGGCTACCTCGAAGGAGTGCGCGAGCTGTGCACCCGTCACGGCGTGGTGCTCATCTTCGACGAGGTGAAGTGTGGCGCCACCATCGCGGCCGGCGGCGCTATCGAGCGCTTCGGCGTCCAGCCCGATCTGGCGTGCTTCGCCAAGTCGATCACCGGAGGCACGCCCGCCGGTGCATTCGGTGGCCGGGCCGACCTCATGGACGAGATCGGGAACGGCATCGCCCAGCAGGGCACGTTCAACGGCAACCCTCTCGCCGCCGCGGCCGGCTTGACATCGCTCACCGAGGTCCTCACCGCCGATGCCTACGAGCATTTCAAGCAGATGGGAAGTCGCCTGGCCGACGGGTGCGCGCAGGCCATCGCCGCCCACGACATCCCGGCGCACGTCATCGACCTGGGGTGCAAGGGATGTGTCTCGTACCGCCGCGAGCCGCTGGTGGACTACCGAAGCTTTCTCGAGACCGATGGCGATCTCTTCGACGCATCGTGGGCCTGGCTCGTGAACCGGGGCATCTTCATGACCCCGGGTAACGAGGAGCAGTGGACGCTATCGGTACAGCACGAGGCCACCCACATCGACCGGTTCGTCGACGTCTTCGGCCAATTCTGCGCCGAAGTGACCGGATGAGCAGCCCGCGCCGCGGCAGCCACCGGGTCCGATCAGCGTCCTAGCGCGTCGCGCACCTTGAACCCCATGCCCGCCCCCGCCAGGAGCAACGGCGCACGGGCAGGCCACGGCATCGGCCGCCAGGCTCTGTCGCCGAACGCCGGCAGGGTGCCGTCACCGCAGAGCCATCGACCGACGGACCGACCGAAGTGAACGGACAGGGCCACGCCACTCCCGCAGTACCCCATGGCGTAGACGACGCCGGTGTCGCCCTGGCGACCCACGTGGGGAAAGCGATCGGCCGTGAGCGCCACACGCCCTCCCCAGGCGCGCTCGACCGCGACCCCGGCCAACTGGGGATGGAGCTCGATCATGGCGGCGTACAGCTGGTCCCTGGACTTCTCGACGGTCGTGGGCGACAAAGAGGTGCGACCCCCGAAGAGGATGCGCGTCCCGTCGGGCGACAAGCGCCAATAGTGCAGAAGGCTCCTGGTGTCGAAGAACATGCGACCATGAGGGTTGACCGACGTCGTGATGTCGGGATCGAGGGGCTCGGTGGCGATCATGTAGCTGCCGATCGACAGGACACGACGCCCGAGCCACGGGACCAGCCGGCGATCGGTCGTGCCATTGGTGGCCACCACGACCTCCCTGCACCGCAGTGCGCCCCGAGACGTCTCGAGCTCGAACCCCTGGGCGCGCCGCCCCAGCGCGAGCACGGCGGTGGCCCCGTGCAGTTCGGCCCCCGACCCGGTGGCCGCCCGAGCCAGTCCTGCCGCCAGTTTGGCGGGGTGGATCCCCGCACTTCTCGCCACCAGGAGCCCACCGTGGAAACGCTCGGAGCCGATCTCGCCCCCCAGCTCGGCCGCGTCAACGAAGCGGGCCTCCTCGCCGATGAGGGCGTAGGCCTCGGCCACGACGCGCTGACGGGCCGCCACGCGGGGATGATGGGCCAACTCGAGGTGTCCCCGGCGCTGCCAATCGAACGAGATACCGAGCTCGGCGGCGAGAGAACCCACTCCTTCGAAGGCCGCCACGGTCTCGTCCCAGAGGCCCCGACCGTTGGGTTGCGCCAGGAACTCCGACACGTCGTGCTTGCCTCCGGGGTGGACCATCCCCCCGTTGCGGCTGCTGGCCCCCGCTCCGATGTCGTCGCGGTCGAGCACGACAACGTGCCGACCGGCCCGGGAGATCTCCAGAGCGGCCGCGAGCCCCGTGTACCCGCCTCCCACCACGGCCACGTCCGCTGTGGCCGGCAACCGAGCTGGTGCGGATTGGGGCAGGTCCACGTCGTCCCACCAGTAGGGCCGCCCCCGGTAACCCGGCGTCAAGGGTGCGGTGCGCCTCATGGGGCAAGGTTCGCATCAGTCCGCGAGCTCGACAACACCAGAGACCAGCCATGACCGCCGAGGGAAAGCTGGTGCTCGACGAGGTCGACAAGAGGATCATCGAGCAGCTCCAGCAGGACGGGAGACGGCCCTACACCCAGATCGCCCCGGCCGTGGGCCTGTCCGAGGCCGCGGTGCGCCAGCGCGTGCAGCGTCTCATCGACTCCGGGGTCATGCAGATCGTGGGGGTCACGGACCCGAAGATGGTGGGCTACGGCCGCCAGGCCATGATCGGGTTGAGCGTCGAGGGTGACACTCGCAAGATCGCCGATGCCGTGGCGGCGTTGGACGAGGTCGTGTACGTGGTGCTCACGGCGGGGTCGCTCGACCTGTTGGTGGAGGTGGTGGTCGAAGACGACGAGCGCCTCCTGGACCTGCTCAACAAGAAGATCCGCACCATCGAGGGTGTCAGGGACACCGAGACGTTCATGTACCTCCGCATCCACAAGGAGACCTACGCCTGGGGCGCGCCGTGACCAGAGATCCGGCACAGCTCCAAGCCGACGCCCGGCGCCATCTCTGGATGCACTTCAGTCGCCTGGGGGGTTACGCGGACACCGAGATCCCGATGTTCACGCGAGGCTCGGGAGTCCGCCTCTACGACGTCCACGGCCGCTCGTACCTCGATGGACTGGCGAGCCTGTTCGTGGTCCAGGTCGGGCACGGACGGGCCGACCTCGCCGACGTGGGGCGGCGCCAGGCGGAGGAGCTCGCCTACTACCCGATCTGGTCGGCGGCCCACCCCGCCGCGGTGGAGCTGGCGACCCGACTGGCGGAGCTGGCCCCGGGTGACCTCAACCGGGTGTTCTTCACCACGGGTGGCTCCGAAGCCGTCGAGTCGGCGTGGAAACTCGCCCGCGCCTACTTCAAAGCCATCGGACAGCCGCAACGGACCAAGGTGATCGCCCGCGACCTCGCCTATCACGGCACCACGATGGGAGCGCTCGCCATCACCGGGCTCCCGGCGTTGCGCGACCAGTTCGAGCCCGTCATGCCCGGCGCCGTGCACGTCCCCAACACCAACCGCTTCCGGTCCACGTTCGGGCCCGAGGTGACCGGCGACCTCGACCGGTTCGCGGCCGCCTGTGCCGACGCCGTCGAGGATGCCATCCTGGCCGAGGGGCCCGACACGGTGGCCGCCGTGTTCGTCGAGCCGCTGCAGAACACCGGGGGATGCTTCGTGGCTCCTCCCGGCTACTTCTCCCGGGTACGCGACATCTGCGACCGGTACGGTGTCCTGCTCGTGTCCGACGAGGTGATCTGCGCGTTCGGGAGGCTGGGTTCGTGGTTCGGCGCCGAGCGCTACGGCTACCTGCCCGACATGCTCACCTTCGCCAAGGGGGTCACGTCGGGCTACGCACCTCTGGCCGGGGTCCTGTGCCGTGACTTCCTGGCCGAGCCCTTCCTGAGCGGCGACGCCAGCTTCACCCATGGCATCACCTTCGGCGGGCACCCCGTCTCGTGTGCGGTGGCGCTCGCCAACCTCGCCGTCCTCGACGAGGAGGGAGTCATCGACCACGTGGCCGCCCTGGGTCCGGCCTTCGGAGCGCGCCTCGGATCTCTGCGCGACGTGCCGATCGTGGGAGATGTCAGAGGAGACGGCTTCTTCTGGGCGGTCGAGTTGGTCAAGGACCCCGACCACCCCGACGTGCGCTTCACCCGCGAGGAGCGCTCGGAGCTGATCCGAGGTTTGGTAGCGCCCCGACTGTTCGAGGAGGGCCTCGTGTGCAGGGCCGATGACCGGGTCGATCCCGTGGTGCAGCTGTCGCCCGTCCTGGTGTGCGGCGAGGACGAGTTGGACGAGATCGAGGCGACGTTGCGCGCCGTCCTCACCGAGGCGACAAAACACCTCTCGCGATAGCCGAGAGCGGGTCCGAGACCGGGGCCTCCACACGGCCGTCGCTACACTGACGTCGGTCCAAAACCCCATCGGACCATCCCGAGCCATCGGCCGGACACGCCGTGTCAGGAGACCCGTGGAGCCTTCCGAGATCGAATCCATCTGTCAGGTGAAGTACGAGTATTTCCGGCTGCTCGATTTGAAGCGCTTCGCCGAGCTCGGAGCACTGCTCACCGCGGATGCCACCACCGGCTACCAGTCCGGTGAGCTACGCCAGAGCGGACGTGACGCCATCGTGGCGTTCCTCGAGGAGTCGCTCGGAGACGCCGGGATCGTGACGATGCACAACGGGCATCACCCCGAGATCGTGCTCCACGATGACACGACGGCCTCGGGCCGGTGGTACCTCGAGGACCGGGTGATCGTCCCCGCGCACGACTTCGAGCTGCACGGCACGGCGATCTACGAGGACCGCTACCAGAAGGTCGACGGAGTGTGGAAGATCTCACACACGGGATACGACCGTATCTACGAGGAACATCTCCGCTACTCGAGTGGAGAGGTCCGCTCGATCCGCGCCGGCGGCCAAACCACGACCTTCTGAGGCTCCTCCGAGTTGTCCTCGGTGATCAGGGAACCAGGACGACCTTCCCGGTGACCGTCCGGTCGAGCAGGGAGGCCATGACCTCCGCGGCCTGGTCGAGCGGGCGCTCGGTGGGTTCGGTCGGGTGCAGGCGGCCGCTCGTCACCATCTCGATGAGCTCGTCGAGCATGGCGCGATGGGCGTCGGGGTCGCGCATCGCCCAAGCCCCCCAGTCGACGCCCACGACGGTGCGGTTGTTGAGCAGCACGTGGTTGAGCGGGACCGAGGCGATCGGGCCCGACGCGAACCCGATGACGCAGAACCTCCCGAATGTCCTCGTGGCACGCAGCGCGGGCTCGCTGTGGCGCCCCCCCACGGGATCGACAACCACGTCCGCCCCACCGTCGGTGAGCTCACGCACACGCGACTTCAGGTCCTCGTGCTCGTACGCGACGGTGGCGTGCACGCCCATATGGCGCGCGGCATCGAGCTTCTCCTCGCTCGACGCCGCTGCCACCACGCGGGCCCCGAGGGCAACGGCGACATCGACGGCCGCCAATCCGATGCCACCACCCGCTCCCAGGACGAGCACCCATTCACCCTCGTCGACGGTGATGCGGCACGCCAGCGCGAACCATGCCGTGCAGTAGCTCTGGATGAACGCAGCGGCCTGACTGAAAGCCAACGCGTCGGGCACCGAGTCGAGCGAGGACGCCGCCACGGCCACCTGCTCGGCGAAGGCACCGAACCCGGTCATGGCCATGACCCGCTCCCCCACCTGCACCCGGTCGACGCCCTCGCCGACCGCGCTCACGACACCGGCGATCTCTCCGCCCGGCACGTAGGGAACGGCCGGCTTCATCTGGTACCGGCCCTGGCAGATGAGTCCGTCCACATAGTTCACACCGGCGGCACGCACGTCGACGATTACCTGTCCGCGCCCGGGCACGGGCGTGGCGCGCTCTTCGACGACGACGTTGTCGAGCGAGCCGAGCTCATTGCACACCACCGCACGCACGGTCCGGGACACTAGGCCACCGGCTCCTCCACCCCTTCTCTCCCCGGGGACCTTTCCCGGGCCGACCAGCAAAACTTCTTGCATCGTGAGTGCAACGTTCTTAGGATCGCGAGGCAGTGTCGATCATCGAGCACAAGACCGAGGACGGGAGGCTGGCTCGCGGCGAGCGAACCCGAGAATCTCTGGCCGAAGCGCTCATCTTCCTCCTCGAGGAGGGAGATGCCCGTCCCACGGCCCGCCGTATCGCGCTGCGGGCCGGAGTGTCCCTGCGGTCGGTCTTCCACCACTTCGACGACCTCGAATCGATCCTGAGAGCCGCCGTGAAAATCCAGGAACACCGGCACTGGCGCCATGTCCGACCCGTGGATCCCAGCCTGCCGATCGACGACCGGGTGGCCCGAATCGTTCGCCAGCGGGACGTGGTATTCCGGGCCACCGCACCGGTACGGCGGTCGGCCGAGCGCTTCACGCCCACCTCGCCCACGGTGACAGCCGAGCTGGCCCGGGCAGGTGCGTGGCTCCGCGAGCAGCTCCGAGTCACCTTCGCCCCCGAGATCGAGCTTCGACGCGCCGGCGATGCCCAGGTCCTCCTCGACGCGCTGGAGGTAGCGACGTCGTGGGAGACGTGGGAACAATTGGCGCGGCTCGGCCGGACGGCGTCCGCCGCCCGGCGGACCATGGAGGCGCTCACCCGTTCCGTGCTGGCAACTCCCACCGGAGGAAATCCGTGAACGTCCTTCGAACGCCAGATGAGCGATTCGATCACCTCTCCGGGTTCGACTTCGCACCCCACTACGTCGAGGTCCCCTCCGGCGATGGGAGCAGCGACCTGCGAGTGCACTACATCGACGAGGGACCCGCAACGGGCTCGGAAAAGATCCTCCTCATGCACGGTGAGCCGTCGTGGTGCTACCTCTACCGGAAGATGATCGGGCCCCTCACCGGCGCCGGATTTCGGGTGATCGCGCCGGACCTGGTCGGTTTCGGTCGTTCCGACAAGCCCGCCAGTCGAGACGATTACACCTATGCCCGTCACGTAGAGTGGATGCGCGCCGCGCTGTTCGACCAGCTCCAGCTGTCCGACGTCACCCTCGTCGGCCAGGATTGGGGTGGCCTCATCGGCTTGCGGCTGGTGGCCGAGAACCCCGTCCGGTTCCGCCGGGTGGTCGCCGCCAACACCGGCCTGCCCACGGGCGACACGGATATGGGCGACGCATTCATGGCGTGGCGAAAATTCTCCCAAGAGGTACCCGCACTTCCCGTGGGGCGAATCGTGGGCGGAGGGTGCGTATCCGAGATCGCCCTCGAGGTGATCGAGTCCTACAACGCCCCGTTCCCCGAGGAGTCCTACAAAGAGGGAGCTCGCCAGTTCCCCGTGCTCGTCCCGGCGCGCCCTGACGACCCCGCGTCCGATGCCAACCGGCGGGCCTGGGAGGTGCTGCGCGAGTTCGACAAACCGTTCCTGTGCGCCTTCAGCGACCGAGACCCGATCACACGGGGAACCGACCGCATGTTCTGCGACCTGGTGCCCGGGGCCCGGGGCCAGAACCACACCACCATCACCGAGGCCGGCCACTTCCTCCAGGAGGACAAAGGCGAGGACCTCGCCGCGGCGGTGATCGACTTCGTCCATCTCAACACCGACCCCTGAACCCAGTTCCCCACCTCCGTCTTCTCATCGCCACCTCACCGCCGAACGATCGGATCACCATGGGCCGCAAGATCCTCTTCGTCACCACCGACCAACAGCGTTACGACGCTCTCGGGTGCACGGGCAACACCATCGCCCGCACCCCGGTCATCGACGCCCTCGCCGCCGACGGCATCGTGTACCGCCGCGCCCACAACCAGAACACCGTGTGTACGCCGGCGCGCGCCACGATGATCACCGGACAATACGTGCGGACCCATGGCGTGGTCTCCAATGGTGTGCCTCTGCCGGTCGACGCGCCCTCGGTCGCCGAGCACTTGCACGACACCGTGGGCTATCGCACCGCGCTGGTGGGCAAGGCCCATTTCCAGCCCGCCTTCGACCCCGACGGCAAGTGGATCGAGAACCGCTTGGCGAAGGACGGTTCGACCGGGCCCTACCGGGGGTTCGACCACGTCGAGCTGGCCATGCACGGCTACCTCCGGCGCTGGCACTACGACAAATGGCTCGAAGCCAACGGCTCGGAGTGGCTGGGTGCCTACTATCCCCTCCTCAACTTCGCCAGCATGGGACTCAACGACGAGGGCGGCGGCGACACCGATGCGCCCGAGGTGAAACACAATCCCATCCCCCGCGGGATGTACCACACAGACTGGGTTGCCGATCGCACCATCGCCTGGCTCGACTCTCTCGACCCGTCCGACGACTGGTTCTGCTGGATGAGCTTCCCCGATCCCCATCATCCCTGGGACCCCCCCGTGGACGAGGTGCGGCGCCGGGTCGACTGGCACGACCTCGACCTCCCGCCCGGCCATCCCGGGTCGGCCGACAAAGCGGTCGAGATCCTGGCCCAGAAGCCCCACCACTGGCTCGACTGGTACGAGGGGAGGTTCCAGAACATGGAGGGCGGGCCGATGAAGTTCGTGCCCGGGAAGATGTCGCACGACCAGGTGCGAGAAGTGAGCGCACTCATCCATGTGGAGAACGAGCTCATCGACGAAGCGCTCGGCCGGGTGATGGCCCGTATCGAAGAGCGCGGCTGGGGGGGCGACACCGACGTCGTGTTCACCACTGACCACGGCGAGCTTCAGGGCGACTTCGGCCTGTTGTTCAAGGGTCCGTACCACGTGGACGCGCTGATGCGGGTGCCGCTCGTGTGGCGACCCGCTCCGAGCGCAGGGGTTCCGGCCCTCGAGGTCCACGAGCCCGTGGGCCACGTCGACCTCGTCCCGACCTTCTGCGAGATCGCGGGCGCGGCCGTTCCCGAATGGGCCCAGGGCCGTCCTCTGCCGACCGCACCGGGCTCGGACCGGCAATGGGCCATCACCGAGTGGGACAGCCAGTTCCCTCACATCGGCATGCGGTTGCGCTCGATCTACCGGGCCGGGTGGCTGTGCACCGCCTACGAGCCGGGCCCGCTCTACCAAGGGACCGAGGGTGAGCTCTACGACCTCGCCGAGGACCCTTTGCAGTGGCGCAACCTGTGGGACGACCCCGACTACAGAGCCCGGCGTGACGAGCTCGTCACCGACCTGTATGACAACCTGCCGCCTGAGCGCGAGCCCAAGCTCGCCGTGGAGGCTCCTGTCTAAGGGGCGCGGGGTTCGGGTCGCGAGCCGGCAGTGGAGGAGATCGTCTCGTTGTAACGATGGAGGACGGGGCTGTCATTTCTCCACCCGATGCGGGTGATCGATGCCGTCGCAAGGTAGAGGTGCCACACCACCTCATCTCCGGTTCCGAGCGCCCAGGCCACCGCAGCCTTGATCGGTGAGACGTGGCTCACCACGACGACGTCGGCATCGCCTCGTGCTCCGGCGCCGGGTCGTTCGAACAGCTCGTCGCATGCGCTGCGGACGCGTACCGCGACCTCTGCGAGCGATTCGCCCCCGGGAGGTCGAAAGCCGAGGTCGGCCCGCCAGCGCGCCCAGAGCTCGGCGGGGACAGCGTCGAGCGGTTGCGCCTCGAGCTCGCCGTAGTCCACTTCGATCCACCGTGGGTCGACCTCCACCGGCACGTCCAACCGCAGTGCGTCGGCGGTATCACGCGCTCGGCCGAGGGGACTCGAGATGAGCCGGCTCACAGGCCCGAGCGCCGCCCGCAGCGCCACGGCATCGGAACGACCCTTTGCAGTGAGCGGCGACTCGCGTCGGCCGAGGAGCTGCCCGGCAGCATTTCCTGCGGACTCGCCGTGCCGCACGAGGACGAGCACGACGGGTCAGGGCACCAGGATCCGGCCGCACTGCTCGCAGGTGATCACGGCGTCGGGGGGTGCCTTGCGCACCCGGTCGAGCTCCATCGACGACAGGGCCAGGTGGCACCCGCTGCACGAGCCGCCCACGAGGCGAGCCGCACCGGTGCCTCCGAGCTTCGAACGAAGTTTCTCGTAGCGGGCAAGGAGGTCGTCGCTTACCCTCGATGCAGCCCCGGCGCGCGCCTGGTTCTCGTGAGCGATCTCGGCCTCGAGACCCTGCTCCGTGGTTGCGATGATCGTCCGCAGCCGGGCCCCGTCGTTGTCGAGGGTGCTGCGTGTCACATCGCCGGCCTGGAGCTCCCGGTCCAGAGGTTCGAGCGCCTCCATCACCTCGATCTCCCGATCCTCGAGCTCGCTGATGTGGCGCGCCAGGTGCTTCACCTCCTCGTTCATCGCTTGGAGCTCACGCGACGCCACCACCTGACCGCCGAACAATCGCTTCTCGATCGTCTCGCGCCGGGTGCGGGATGCGTCGATCTGATGCTCGAGCGCGGCCTGGCGGCCACCCAGATCGTCGCGCTGCAGACGCAGCTCCTTGGTCCGTCCTTCGAGGGCACCCAGAGCCCGGTCCACGTTCGCCAGCTCGGCTCGTTCCGGCAACGTCGACTGGCGGTGACGGAGCTGGTCGATCACGGTGTCGTGGTCCTGGACTTCGAGCAGCCGACCCAAGGGGGGCATCGACGCGTCCGGCACTCCTGGGCCCGGCTCTGGGGCACCTTCCCCTGTGGTCATCTCCCGCCCGTCATGTCGTTGCCGTCTCCACCTTTTCGCCTCATGTCGTCACGACCATTGTGCCGGGGCCGGGCGCCCATGCCGACCGCGCCCGACGGGGTGGGCGATTCCGAGTCCGAAGGGCCCTGTCCACCTCCGCCATCGATCTCGGGCTGGAGGCGGGCGGCGCGCAGCGCCCCCACGAGGGCCTCGTCCGCCACTGCCGTGGCCTCCTCCCACCCGAACCATCGTGCCTCGGGACTCTCGCCGGGTGGGGGGGCGGGATCTCGATCGGGCGCGAGCAGGAGGTATCGCAGGTCAAGGTGGGTGTGCCCGTTGGCGGCGTCGTGCACGTCCACGTGGACGAGACGTGGCCCCCCCTCCGGATGGGTGAGCACCAGGCCGGTTTCCTCCTGCGACTCACGTAGGGCCGCGTCCCAGGGCCCCTCTCCGGGCTCGAGATGCCCGCCGGGCTGCAGCCACCGATGCAAGCGCTTGTGCATGTGGAGCACGGTGCCGCGCCGGCCCGCCACCACCGCCGACCCCGTGACGTGCTCGGGTCCGGCCTGTTCGTCCAACGGACTGGCCAAGATGACAAGGTCGACCGCCATGCGCGCCCACGCTCGTGCTTCGCGCCCGTCCGCTGGGACGTGGGCATCGAGCGCGGCCCGGACGCCCGCCATCACTTCCGGGGGCCAGTTGCCGTGATCGACCGGTCGCCGGACGTGCGGCACGTTTCATGGCTAGCACACCGCACTCAGCCCGGCACGAGAGCGGTGCGGGGTCGTCGAGGCGGTTCGACACAGCAGATTCGACCCGGGGTGACCACCCGCCACGTCCCGAACGCTCCATGATGGTGCCATGAAGCAGAGCATCCGCCTCGGCCGCGTGGGTGGCGTCCCGGTCGGGGTGCATTGGAGCGTGGCGGTCATCTTCGGCGTCGTGACCTGGGAGCTCGCCACCGTGGTGTTCCCCGACACCTACGGCCCGGGACCACATCCGGCCTACTGGGTGGCAGCGGTGGTCGCCGCCACCCTCTTCTTCATGTCGTTGCTCGCTCACGAGGGCTCCCACGCCGTCGTGGCCCGCCGACACGGCGTGGGAGTGCGTTCGATCACGCTGTGGCTCTTCGGCGGGGTGGCTCAGCTCGATGGCGATGCGCCCAGCCCCGGAGCCGACTTCACCATCGCTGCGGTCGGCCCAGGCATGAGCATCTTCCTGGCGGGTGTGTTCGGGTGCGTGCAGTTGCTGCTCGAAGGGGCCGGGGTCCGCGGCCTGGTCGTCGGCGTCTCATCGTGGTTGTGGCAGATCAACCTGCTCCTGGCCGGGTTCAACCTCATCCCCGCCGCACCTCTCGACGGGGGTCGCATCCTGCGGGCGGCCCTGTGGCGGATGACGGGCCAGCGCGCCCGCGCCGCGGTTCTCGCGGCGCGGGCCGGCTTGGCGTTCGGCGTCGTCCTCATAGGGCTGGGCTTCTTCGAGTTCGCCATCGGGAGCGCCTTCGGCCTGTGGCCCGTCGTTCTCGGTTGGTTCCTCTTCATGGCGGCACGAGCCGAAGCCGACGCCGCGCAGCAACTGGGAGGGATCGATGGGCTCCGCGTGGGCGCCGTCATGACCGCCCAACCTCCGGTGGTGCCGTCGGCGATGACCGTGGCCGAGCTTGGGGCCGGGCCTGTGTATTGGTGGTACGGCAAAGAGGTCGCCGCCGTGGTGGGACCGACCGGTTGGCTCGAGGGCGTCGTAACCGTCGATCGGATCAGGCGCGTGCCCCCGCACCAGCAGACGACCACCCGACTCGGTGACATCGCAGATCGGATCGAGACGATCCCCGTGGGGCGCCCCGAGGAGGCCATGACGACCCTTCTCGGTCGCATGTACGCCGCAGGGGGACACCCGGCCGTGGTGCTCGACCCCCTCAATCGCCTGACGGGCATCGTGACTCTCGACGACGTGGATCGGGTCGGTCAGCGAAGCGAGCGACCCCCCGCGCCGGTCGCCTGACGGCCGGGCCCGTCGCCATTAGCGTCTCGTCGGTGCCAGAGATCCGGACCCGCATGTCATGAGTGAAGCCGTCGAGCTGGCCCGGGCGGTGTCGGCCTCCCGGGGAAGACTCATCGAGTTTGTTGGTCGATGCCCGGAGGAACGGTGGACCTCGTCCCCTCTCGGCGACGACGATCCGCGATCGGTCGCCGTCATCGTCGATCACGTCGCCGACGCCTACGAGTACCTCAGCTCCTTCGTGGCCACCCTCGCGCGGGGCGAGCCCGTCGAGGTGTCACCCGAGATCGTGGACGAGCTCAACGCACGACACTCGAGAGCGGTGGTGGCGCCGACTCGCGACGTCGTCGTCGACCACCTTCGGCGCAGCGGTGACCGATTCGTGGCGCTCATCGAGCCCATGACGGCGGATCAGCTCTCCGCCGGCGAGGGCCGCGTCACGATCACAAGGTTCGGCGAGATCGCCGCCCTCCACGCCGACGGTCACCGCGTCGAGCTCGAGGCTGCTCTCGAGCTCTCGACTTCGTAGCATCCAGCATCGCGTGCCAGTAGCGGCTTCGACCTGCGTTCCGTTGCCCACTCGGCCATGACACAATGGCGCCCGTGCGCCCCAACCCTCTCCACGCCACAGAGGATCCCGAGGTTGTCGGTCGGTTGATACGCGAGAATCCGTGGGGGATCCTGGTGAGCAACACCAACGGCGAGCAGGTCGCCTCGCACTACCCGATACTGCTCGATGACGAGGCCGAAGGATTGACCGTCTTGACCCATGTTGGGCGCCCTGATGAGACGATTCATCGATTTGGGGACCGCGAGGTCTTGCTGATCATCCAAGGCCGTCACGGGTACATTTCGCCCAGTTGGTATGCACCGGGAGCAACTCGGGCGCCCACGTGGAATTTCAGCGCAGCGCATTGTTACGGTGTCCCGCAGATCCTCGATCCGGAGGAAAATCTCACGGTGCTCGCAAGACTTGTCGAGAATTTCGAACGTCACGTTGAAGAACCGATGCTGCTGGACCTGGACTGGGGTCGCCCGATTGCACTCGGCACGGTGGGCATCCGTCTACCTATTACGCGCTTTTTCTGCAAGATCAAGATGAGCCAGGACAAGGATCCCGTCACGCAAGGTCAGGTGATGGAGGCTCTGCGGGCGCCGGGTCCATTCCACAATCCTGAACTCGCCGACGACATGGCGCAGGCTCTATCCGTTGAATAACGAGGCGCGACACTTCTGACCGATAGATTGGCCGTCCCATGCCACTCGATCCCGTCGTGCTCGCCGGTGTCCCCGTACGACGCGTGGGCTTCGGCGCCATGCAGTTGCCGGGGCCGGGTGTGTTCGGCCCACCCACCGACCGGGACCAGGCCCTGTCGGTGCTGCGTCGCGTCGCGGACGCCGGCGTCAACCACATCGACACGGCCCAATTTTACGGGCCGGTAGTGGCCAACGAGCTCATCCACGCCGCCCTCTACCCTTACCCCGACGACCTGGTCATCGTGTCCAAGGTGGGGGCTGCCCGCGACGAACGCGGCGGGTGGCTCGGTGCGCAGAGGCCCGAGGAGCTGCGCGCCGGCGTGGAGGCGAACCTGCGCACCCTCGAGCTCGACCGCATCCCGGTGGTCAACCTGCGGCGCCATCCCGAGACTGACGTCCCGCTGACCGAACAGCTCGACGCCATGTTCGCCATGCAGGCCGAGGGCCTGATCGGCGCCGTGGGCCTGAGCAACGTCCAGGTGGACGAGTACGACGCCGCTCGGCGCCGGGGCGAGGTGGCGTGCGTGCAGAACGCCTACAACATCATCGACCGGACGCACCAGGCTCTCCTCGACACCTGCAACAACGACGGTGTCCCCTTCGTGCCGTTCTTCCCCCTCGGCTCTGCCTTCGCCGCCGACCGCCCCGTGCTGAACGCACCCAACGTGCGGGCGGCCGCTGCCCACCTCGGCGTCACCCCTGCCCAGGTAGCCCAGGCCTGGCTCCTCGACCAGGGCCCCATCGTCCTTCTCATCTCGGGGACCTCCTCCCCCGCCCACCTCGAGGAGAACCTGGCTGTAGAGGATGTCGTCCTCGACGCCGAGGCGCGGGCTCTGCTGGAGCGATAGGGGCGCAGGGTTACCCACGCGCCCCCTGACCCGCGCGGGAAGACCCATTGATTGATGCGGCCCGTCACGGGCGACGACCGCGCAGGGACACGACTAGCTCAGGTTCTCCTTACAGACCGATCCCGACCACAGGCACTGGCACATCACATGAGAGAATGAGTACATTCAAAAAGGGGAGGACATGTCACCAGCTCCCGACAGTCGACTCCAACGGGTTCAGGCTGATGCACCGGCCGAGCAGGTCGTCGACGCGCTCCTGCAGGACGGAGCCGTCATCGTCGAAGATCTGTTGTCCAGAGACGTCGTAAGCGCGATCAAGGGGGAAGTCCAACCGTTCGTTGACCTGGCCGACCCCGACATGCGCCATCTCAACGCCGGGGTGCAGTTCTTCCACGCCCAGACCCGGAGGATGTCCCGACCGGCGTGGAATTTGGGTGACGGCCCGCGATGTGTCGACTACGCGGCCACCTCCTTGCTCGAATCGTAGCGATCGGGTGTAACGCTGGCGACGTGGACCTCGAGCGCGGCGCGCAGGGTCTTTAGATGCAGGTGGCCGTTCACGCGTCGGAACTGCTCCTTCGCCTCCACCATGCCGGCCGCGCACCAGCGCAACGCCATCTGTCCGCCGTTCCACCGCTTCACGTTCGTCGAGTGGTCGCGGCAGATCTCGATCATCGACTCGATGGGGTTGGTGGAGCGCAGCGTCCGCGCCAGGGTGGGCGGCACGCCGAGGCGGGCCACGGTGAAAGTCTCGGCCAAGCCCTCGCGAAGCGACCCGGCGGCGCCGGGGTGCTTGCGGTCGAGCTCCTTGGCGAGCGCCTCGAGAGCCCCTTGGCCGGCGAGGGGGTCGGGGTTGCGGTAGGCGGCGCGCATGCGGGGCTCGACCACGGCGGCGACGTCCTTGGGCAGATGCCCCTTCACGTTTCGGATCTTGTGCTCCTGGCACCGCGCCAGCACCGGGTGGTCGAACACGGTGGTGACCGCCGCGGGCAGCGCCTTGGCGCCGTCGAGGACGAACAGCGTGGGCTTGGTCACGTCCAGCCCCCGCTCGCGCAACCCGACGAGCAGGCCCTTCACGACGGTGGCGTTCTCGGTGTCGCCCTCGACGAGGGCGAGGGGATGCTTGGTCCCGTCGACGGCGATCCCGAGCGCCACGACGCACAGATGCTGGGCGAAATGGACCCCGTCGACCATGATCGCCACCAGGTCGAGCTCCGAGAGGTCGGCCGACATGAGCTCGGCCAGCGCGGACTCCGTCGCCGCCACGAAGCGGCGCGACACCGCCGACTTGGACACAGAGCGGCTCCTCGCGGTCACCGCCTCACCCACCGGTTCGAGCCCCACCGCGTAGCGCCGGGTGGAGAGCTTGGCGAGCATCCGCGCCATGGTCTCGCGGCCGAGCAGTTCGGTGGACGACGCCGACTGGTAGGTAGGCAGCTGCACCTCAGCGGTCTTGTCGACCGTGCGCAGCCGAGGCCTGCGGATGGACACCTGGCGGGCGCCCAGGGTCACGAGCCCGGCGTCGCTCCCATGACGCACCGCCGTGCGGTCCGGGTCGTGCCGGCCGCGGGCGCCGGCGAGGGCGGTGGCCTCGTCCTCGAGGATCACGTCGAGCACCTTCAGGCCAGTGCCCACCACGAAGGCGAGCAGCCCTTCCTCGAGCTCCCCAGCGAGCTCGGCGATGGCGACGGTGACGGTGGCGGGCAACGCGACGGCCGCCTCGTGGGCCGTCCGAGCTGCGTCGGGCCTGACCTTCTTCGGCGTGGTGCGCCCATTGCACGCGCAGCCAGTCGTGGTCTGATAGTTCTTCTTCACGGCGGTCCCCTTCTTGATCGGATGTCTTTGGCGGACGCCCGAGACCTACCACCAGGCAGGCATCAGGCGGGGGACCGCCACCTCAAACTTCCACGCTCAGCGGGACAACCTCCAGACCCGCCATGTCTCGGGTCTGGCCGGCAAATCGCCCACATTCGCCACCGAAGTCATGATCCATCCGCTCCTTATGACCCTGTGCGACACCATCCTCGGACCGTCGTGTGCCCGTTACCAGCTCAATCTGGCCCACCTCCTGGAGCGTCTGCCCGGCGCCGGAGATCAGTTCTGGCATCAGGACGAGATCGTGTGGAACCTGGTGCCCGAGCCCAAGCCCGAGCTGCAGCTGGCCTCGGTGATCGCCCTGGTCGACTTCACAGCCGACAATGGTGCGACCCGCGTCTTTCCGGGAAGCCACCGATGGGAGGCAGGGCGCTACCCGACCAACGACAAAGCGGTCGCCGCGGAGATGCCGGCCGGATCGGCGATCGTGTATCTCGGGTCGACATTCCATGGCGGAGGTGCCCACTGCGGCTCAGAGCCACGTCGCGGCGTGCACCTTTCCCACACGTTGGGTTGGTTGCGCACTGAGGAGAACAACTACCTGGCCGTGCCGCCGGAACTGGCTTGCCGGCTGCCCCGACAATGCCAGGAGGTGTTGGGCTACGCCGTGCACGATGCCATCGAGCGCGGCGGGGGCTACCTTGGCATGCTCGACCTCCGGGATCCGATCGAGCTGCTCCAGGAGGGCTGGCCGGGCGCGGCCCGGGGGGAGTGAGTCAGTCGTCGATCCCAGTCAACCTTCGACCACGCGCGTCCTTTCCCCGCTTACCACTCGGCTCCACTATCCGGCCGAGGCGGCTGGTGGGTTTCGCGCTCCGCCTATTACTCCCGCGCGTCAGCCTCCGTCACGTACTCCCAGTCCACATGACCGCGAAGCCTATGAATGATGACCGGTTGATCCTTTGCCTTCGACAGCTCGCGGGCTCGGGTGTCAGCGGCACCATCGTCTGCGAACTCGGCGGCCTCTATCTCCTCACCACTGGGGAGTGAGAATCGGTATTGATACGTTGGCCCGGGATTCGACGTGATGTCAGCCATAGAGACAGAGTATCTATCGCCAGCGCCTGACTTGGAACTCACTCCGTCACTGACCGGTTCCGTCGAGGTGCCAGCCCGGTGGAGACCGGGGTGGAAACCCGGGTCCACTCACGGCGGCGACGGTAGTCGAACCGGCGTGTTGGACCGCGTTTGCACGGTTCTAAGCCTGCGGTATTGCCGGAACGATGATGTCCTGCCAGGGCCGCACGCCACGGCCGGAGGGGCGCTTAAATCCGGCGCGGGTGGCGCACAGCCCTCGATTAGGGATGCCCTGCGGTCATTGGTCGGTCCGACCAGAATCGGGTGTCGCTGAAGGGGTTACTCCCGCTTCAGCGAGATCGCTAAGTCGGGCTTCACGATGGACGCGACGTACCTTGGCCAAATCATGGCACCGTGACATCGAAAATTGATCCCTTCGCCCTCGGAGGCATCGAAAGAGTGATCACGGCTCGAGTAACGACCTGCCCGAATTCGAAGCGTGTGGTGTCCGGGTTCCACGGGTATCTCGGTGCTCTCATGCCGTTCGAGGGAACCGACGCTGCTGCCATCGACGGAAATGTCGAATCGACCGCGCCGAAGCTCAATTCCGACGCCTTCTCGCGTCACCCTAAGCGTGGCTGGCATGATGATCTCCTTCGCGTGAATCCTCTGCCGTCCTTGTCCAAACTGCCGACAGTCCTCTTCGCGTCATCTTCCTCTGCCCGTCACGAGATATTATGTTCGTGCGGACGCAGTCCCCGCGATTCGTCGTTCCGTCCTGGTCCAAAGAGGCAAATCGCTCACCGTGTTGACAGTGCCGGCACCCGAACAGAAACACTCATTCGGGTGTAGATGGGAAGTCGCGTCAGACCGCTCGTCGATGTCGAGAATCGTGGGGTCGGAGGGGTCAAAACGACTGGATCGCTCTCAAATCCTCTCAGCTGGCGATACCGAGCGGGTCGGCCAAAGACCTACCGGCCGTCTCTTCAATCGTCAGGTGGTCCCTCGAGCAGAGCTCTGTCATTGGGTGGAATCCGCGCTAACAGCGGTTCGACGGTGGTTTGCAATTGAGACATCTCCGTCGTGAGCCTCTCACGGCTCGCTGAACTCAGAGCCGCCGCCGAAGATGCAGAGACGGTGCGAACCATCGAGACCGAGAAACGCTCCACCTGCTCCAAGAAGCGACGGGCTGCCGGATCGTCGAACAGGTTCGGGGACGCCGTCAGCAACATGCCCGCCAGAGTCCGTAGCTCGTCCGCTGCCACGCTCGAGCGTGGCGTCTGCGCGTCGCTGCTCAAGATCGCTCTGCACGCGCGTCTGGCCTGGCCGAACACGATCAATCCCTGGACAGCCACCGAGACAGCGCGCTCACGACGCTGCCGTCGGGCAACCACGTCGTCGACGATCAGCCCAGCGACGGCGAGCACCAAGAGGTTAGACACGATAGATCCTGTCAGTGAGTGTCGGCCCCACCAGGCACCGAATCCTGCAATCCAGAGGTCGCTCGCAATCAACCCGAGGAGCGTCAGTGCTACAGCCGCGGCCGCCGCTCGGCGGAAGACAGGATTCACCTGTGCATCGTCTCACACGACGGGATCTGCTTGCCTGACCCTAATTGCGCTCGGCTCGGCCACCGTGATCCTCGGCTCGAAACCCGAGCACAGCACCAGGCTGGCCGGTCGGAACTCGCTCAGTGTGCAGCAGACCCGAAGAAGTGTGCGTCGCCGAACGCAAAGACCCCGCCGTCCGCGCCAACAAGCCAGTAGCCATCACCGTCGGGAGTCGCTGCGATGCCGACGATGGGAGCCACTGGGACGATCCCGAGGCCAGGCAACGAGCCAAAGAACGGTGAAGGCGATACCAGCGCCTGCGTTGTCAGGACCTCCGGGGCGAACACCCCACCGTCGATGCCCACGAGCCACAGCCGTGCACCCATGACCGACGTTGCGATCCCACTGATCTGTGCCGAAGGTGTGACACCTCCGGGAAGGCTGATGTTCCCGTAGTCCTCATTGAGCGCGGCTGGATCACAAGGCTCATTCGTGGGAGGGAGGGAAAGGCCGAAGCCGAAGGTGCTGGCGACGTCGTAGCCCACGGAGCCGGGAACCGCGGCGATGCCGACGTCGGGTGCCGGTGCCTCGACATAGCCGGGAAGCACAGTGGCTCCGGCGGTGACGAGCAGAGGCGTACAGAACGGAGCATCACCGAAGGCGAACACTCCGCCATCGGCACCCATGAGCCAGTAGCCATTCCCGAAGTGCGCGGAGGCCATGCTCACGATGGGCGCCGTGGGGACGATGCCGAGGCCGGGAAGCGACCCCTCGAACCTGGCGTCACCGAGGGCGAACACCCCACCGTCGGCCGCCACGAGCCAGTACCCACCGCCGTCGGGAGTCGCGGCGATCCCCACGATGGGCGCTGCGGGGGCGATGCCGAGCCCGGGAAGCGACCCCTCGAACCTGGCGTCACCGAAGCTGTAGACGCCTCCATCCGACTGTGCCAACCAGTACCCGCCTCCGTCGGGCGTCGGCGCCATCGCCACGAACCGCCCCGGAGACGTGACCGCCGCCGTGACGGTGAACGGCGCGGTGAAGGTGGTGAAAGCCGAGGGCGCCAACGCAGAGCAGCTCACGGCGAACTGATACCTACCGGGTTCCACCGGCGTGGCCGGCACCGTGCCCACGAAGCTCGGGACGAGGACGTGTTCGCTCCCGTTGCTGCCCGGGCCCACGGCGAGGCCGACGGCCGACTGTCCGACGGGTCGGAAGACGATCGATCCACAACCGGAGCTCTTCAGGCTCACGGTGATCTCGCTCCCGACGGCCCCTGAGCTGGGTTGCACAGAGAGCGCCGGCGAAACAGGGGTGGCAGCCGCGGAAGAGGGCATCGCAACCAGCGTCGCGAGCACCACCGATCCTAGGCAGGCGACACCCCTCTTGCGACGGAATCGCTTGGCCACGCAACGATCATGGCACCGGCGGGCACACGCCCGCGGGCGGGTGCGGACGCCCCCGCCGGGACTAGCGCATCGGGTCTGAGGCTGTCAGGTGTCACCGCGTGCGACCGGGGACGCCCGTCGTGCAGAGTTGTCACAGCTCAAAGCGGTAGAAGGGGTTCCAGAGCACGATCCCACGTTCGTCGGCCATGGCGGTGCCCTCTACCGTGCACTGCACCCCCTCCACCATGCCCGGGATGGAGCGCACGCCGCCGAACACGATGGAGAGCCGGCCGGTCCCGTCGTCGATGGCATAGACCTGCGCCGCGAACCCCCTCCACGTGCACTCCTGCGCGTCGACCACTTTGCCCGTGATCACCACACGGCGGCGCGCCCTGGCGTCGGCGATGCAACGGGCGACGGAACGCCCACCCCACGAGTCACCGGAGGTGGGTTCCCAGGCCTTCACCGGAGTTGGGCAAGCGCCTCGTTCAACTGCAAGACATCCACGAAGGGACTGCCGAGGAAGCCGAGCTGTCGGCCGTGGGTCTGGCGGGCGATGAGGCCCTGCAACGCCGAGGGAGAGATGCCCGTGGCACGGGCCACCATCGGGATCTGGACGGTGGCATCGAGCGGGGTGATGTCGGGGTCATACCCGCTACCGGACGTGGTGACCAGGTCCGGGGTGGGGTTCACGCCCAGTTTGTGCCAGTAGGCGAGGAGGGCCTGGGTGTTGGCCAGCAGGACCTTGGACCGGGGCCCGAGGTTGGTTGCCGCCGACTCCCCGCTCCTGCCGTTGGCGACGAGGGGGTCGTCGCCCACGTTGGCATAGGGACCGATGTCGTCGGGCCGGCCATGGAACCACTTGGGGCTCGACCAGTTCTGACCGATGAGCGTCGAGCCGTTGGCTCCGACAGAGCCGTCGGCCTGGTTCTTGAACAGCGCCTGGGCCACCCCGGTCCCCACGAAGGCGTAGACGAACCCGAAGAACACCGTGGTGATGACGACGAGGGCGACCGAGCGACGGAGGTTGGCGAGCAGCATCAGAAGGGCTCCATCAGTAGGCGTGGAGGGCGACCAGGATGAGATCGATGAGCTTGATGAAGATGAAGGGGACGATGATGCCTCCGACTCCGTAGATCCACACGTTGCGGCGCAAGATGGCCGCCGACGAGGCGGCGCGAAACTTCACTCCTCGCAGCGCCAGCGGGATCAGGGCCACGATCACCAGCGCGTTGAAGATCACCGCGGAGAGGACCGCGCTCTGGGCGCTGTGGAGCTTCATGATGTTGAGCGTGTTGAGCTGCGGGTAGGTGGCGACGAACAAGGCCGGGATGATGGCGAAGTACTTGGCCACGTCGTTGGCGATCGAGAACGTCGTCAACGAGCCACGCGTGATCAGCAGCTGCTTTCCGATCTCGACCACGTCGATGAGCTTGGTGGGATTGGAGTCGAGGTCGACCATGTTGCCGGCCTCTTTCGCCGCCGTGGTCCCGGTGTTCATGGCCACGCCCACGTCCGCCTGGGCCAGAGCGGGGGCGTCGTTGGTCCCGTCGCCGGTCATGGCGATGAGCTTCCCGCCCTCCTGCTCGGATCGGATGAGCGCCATCTTGGCCTCGGGGGTGGCCTCGGCCAGGAAGTCGTCCACACCTGCTTCCTGAGCGATGGCCGCCGCGGTCAGGGGGTTGTCCCCCGTGATCATGATCGTGCGGATGCCCATCTGGCGCATCTCGTCGAACTTCTCCCGAATGCCCTGTTTCACCACGTCCTTCAGCTCGATGACGCCGAGGATCGTGCGTCCGTCGGCCACTGCCAAGGGCGTGGATCCGGCCCGGGACGTCCGCTCGACGATGGCACCCAGCTCAGTCGGCACCGTGCCGCCTTGTTCTTCGACCCAGTGCCGCACCGACTCCGCCGCGCCCTTGCGGATGCGACGACCGTCGGTGTCGAGGCCCGACATCCGCGTGGTAGCCGAGAAGGGCACGAAGGTGTGGTCCTCGCCGAGATCGCGCTCGCGGATGTCGAAACGTTCCTTGGCGAGCACCACGATCGAGCGACCTTCGGGGGTCTCGTCCGCGAGCGAGGCCAGCTGGGCGGCTTCGGCTAATTCCTCCTCGCTGTGACCACCGACCGGATAGAACGCCGAGGCCATGCGGTTGCCGAGGGTGATCGTGCCCGTCTTGTCGAGGAGCAGCGTCTGGACGTCACCGGCGGCTTCGACGGCCCGGCCGCTCATGGCCAGCACGTTGCGCTGGACCAGCCGGTCCATGCCCGCGATCCCGATGGCCGAGAGCAGCGCACCGATCGTCGTGGGGATCAGGCACACGAGCAGCGACACCAGGACGACGACCGACACCGTGGCGCCCGAGTAGTGCCCGAAGGGCTGCAGGACGACCACCACCGGCAAGAACACGATGGTGAGCACGGCCAGCAGGATGGTGAGAGCGATCTCGTTGGGGGTCTTCTGGCGGTTGGCCCCCTCCACCAGGGTGATCATGCGATCCAGGAAGGTCTTGCCCCGCTCCGCCGTGATGCGCACGACGATGCGGTCCGACAGCACCTTGGTCCCCCCCGTGACCGCGGAGCGGTCCCCCCGGACTCGCGGATGACTGGGGCCGATTCGCCGGTGATGGCCGACTCGTCGACCGAGGCCACGCCTTCCACGATCTCGCCGTCGGAGGGGATGGGGTCACCGGCCTCGCACACCACCAGGTCGCCCTTGGAGAGTTCCGCCGCTGGGACTAGCTCCTCGGTGCCGTCGGGGCGCAGGCGGCGAGCTTCGGTCTCCGAGCGCATCTTGCGCAGGGTGTCGGCCTGGGCCTTGCCCCGGCCCTCGGCCATGGCCTCGGCGAAGTTGGCGAAGAGCACGGTGAGGAACAGCCAGATGGTGATCGACCACGTGAAGATCCCTGGGTGGGCGATGGCCTCGACCAGGGTGATGACGCTGCCCACCAGCACAACGAACATGACCGGGTTCTTCACCTGGACGCGGGGGTCGAACTTCTTGACCGCGTCCACCAGGGCCTGGCGCAGGATCTGACCGTCGAAGAGGCTGCGGGCCTCGGCCACGCCGTGGGCGACGGTGGGGGTCACCGACACGGTCGGGGTGGGTGCGTTCGGTGTCACCGCGTCGTCTGTGGGAAGGCCGGGTGTGGCGTTCACGGAATCCTCGTTCGTGCCGGACGTGTCCATCAGAAGAACTTCCCGTGACTCAACTGCTCGACGATCGGGCCCAGCGCTACGGCGGGGAAGAAGGTGAGGCCCCCGATGATCACGATCACGCCGATGAGGAGGCCCGTGAACATGGTGTTGTCGGTCCGGAACGTGCCGAGCGACTCGGGGACCACGCCCTTGGCGGCGAGAACCCCGCCCAGAGCCAGCGCCGGGATCATGATGCCGAAGCGGCCGATGAGCATGTCGACGGCACCGACGATGTTGTAGAAGTCGCTGTTCCCACTCAACCCTCCGAACGCCGACCCGTTGTTGTTGCCCTGCGAGGTGAGGGCGTAGAGGATCTCGGTGAAACCGTGCGGTGGCGCGTTCTCTGGGCCGGCTCTCCCGGCATGGATCGACACGGCGACGCCTACCACCACCAGCACGGTGATGGGCATCACGAGGACGCCCAGCCCGGCCAGCTTCACCTCGGTGGCTTGGATCTTCTTGCCCAGGTATTCCGGGGTGCGTCCGATCATCAGGCCACCGATGAACACGGCCACGATGGCGTCGAGGAGAATGGTGTAGAGGCCGCTCCCGGTTCCCCCTGGGGTCACCTCGCCCAGCATCATGCCGGTGAGTAGGCCCATGCCGCCCAGCGGGGTGAACGAGTCGTAGGAGCCGTCGGCCGACCCGGTCGAGGTGCTGGTGGAGGACACGCCGAACAGCCCGGTGGTGGCGACCCCGAAGCGCACCTCCTTGCCCTCGGTGTTGCCCTGGGCCTCGTAGGCCACTCCGGCGTGGGCCACGGCAGGGTTGGGCTGGGTCTCGGCGTAGCTGGTGAATCCCACCCACACGCCGAAGATGATCACCATGGCCGCCAGCAGGGCGACACCGTGGCGGACGCTGCCCACCATCTTGCCGAAGGTGTAGGTCAGAGAGAAGGGGATGGAGAGCAAGAGGTACATCGACAGCCAGTTGGTCAGCGCCGTCGGGTTCTCAAAGGTCGTGGCCGAGTTCTGGTCCAGGAAACCGCCTCCGTTGGTGCCCAGCTGCTTGATGGCCTCCATGAAGGCGATGGGGCCGCGCGGGATGGTCTGGGACACGTTGTTGAGGGCGTCGTGGAAGGAGATCGGCCCCGCCAGGGTCATCACTCCGCCCTCGCCCACGAAGATGATGCCGGCGACGAAGGCGATGGGCAGCAGGATGTAGAGCATGCAACGGGTGACGTCGACCCAGAAGTTTCCGATCGTGGCGGAATTGCGACGGGAGAAGCCCCGCACCATCGCGATGGCCACGGCGATGCCCACGGCCGGGCTCAACCACTGCTCCACCATGAGTCCGCCGATCTGGGAGAAGTACGACATGGTGGTCTCGCCGCCGTAGTTCTGCCAGTTCGTGTTGGTAACGAATGACGCCGCGGTGTTGAAGCTCAGCGGCGCCGATACGGCGTCGAGATGCTGGGGATTTAGCGGCAACGAGCCCTGGAGCCTGATGATCAGATAGGTCGCGCCAATGCACACGGCCGAGAAAATGACGAGGGAGCCTGCGTAGCGCTTCCAGGTCTGCTCGTGGTCGGGGCTGGTTCCGAGGGCCCGGTAGATGGGACGCTCCACCCACCCCAGGAAGTGCACGCGCCCGTCGAAGACGGCGGCCATGTACGACCCCAGGTAGCGCCAGGTGATCCCGAGGGCTATGACGAGGGTGGCGATCGTCCAGAAAAAGCCCATCTAGAACCACTCAGGCTTGAACATGGCGATGCCCAAGTAGATGAACACGGCGATGGAGACGGCCAGCAGGATGCCTTGAACGACGGTCATACCCGCTCCAGACACCAGATCAGCCCGAGCATCACGGCGGCGAAGATCACGATCCCGAGCACCGACAGGAAATCGACCATGTCTCGATGATGTGCCGGAGTGCCATAACCACGCTGTGAACAACACCGCCTTGGGCATAAAAAATAGGTGAACCGAAATTTCGGAATCCGAGCTAGCGCCAGGCACGACATGCCGAACGCCGGTATCGTGAGCAACGTGTCGGAGACCGCCACCCGCTACGAGACCATCGCGGCGGGGTTCACCACCCGAGTCGCCAGCGTCACCTCCGACCAATGGTCGGAGCCGACACCCTGCTCAGATTGGACCGTCCGCGATCTGGTCGCCCACGTGATCGGGACGCAACGGGGTGTGTTGGCACGGCTCGACGCAACCGAGCCGGTCGGGACGGACCCGAGCGGCAGTCTGCCCGAGCAATGGCGAGAAGCCAGCCATGCGATCGCCGAAGCGGTGAACGACCCGACCCGAGCGTCCACCGTCGTGGGGGGAATGTTCGGCGAGCAGTCCTTCGTATCGCTCGTCGGGAGACTGGTGTGCACCGACCTGCTCGTGCACACCTGGGACCTGGCCCGCGCCACCGGTCAGGACGAGCGGCTCGACGCCGGAGCCGTGGCGAGCTCCGCCCAGCTCCTCGCGTCGATGGACGACGCCATCCGCGTGCCCGGTGGGTTCGGGAAGAAGATCGCCCCCTCCCCTGAGGCGGACGATCAGACGAGGTTCCTCAACTTCTGCGGCCGCGCCGTCTGATGGACGACGTCGAGGCCAGGTCCGCGGCCTGCAGCGGCACGACGTCGGGCGGGGCACGGGGACATCGAGCGAACCGTGGTCCACGTGCTCGACGGCACGGTGGTCATGGGGGCCACCCGGTCCGACGCCGAGCCACGGACGGTTCACGACCCGTCGTACATTGCCAGGGCCACCGGAGACCATCTGAATCGCCTGGTAGGGCATGATCCGATCCGCCTGGCTGTTTGGCGGCACCGCTGGAAACTCGCGCCCTGACGACCTAGGGATGAGTATTCGAACCTTGCTGGCTCACGCGATGCGTGCACGCGCTGCCAACGCAGCGCCGGCTTGAGCGGCGATCGCCACGGCTACGATCAGTCGTTCACGTGACACAGGCCATCCGGGCGTCGGCACAAGCACGAATCTCCCAAGTGTCTTCCCGCCATAGTGGACAGGCAGGTCGAGATCCGAACCCGGCAGGCCCAAGGTCGAGACACCCCAGATCAGGCCGCCGTGCACAACCTGACCGTTCGAATGGATTGTCGTTCGATTCGATCTCGGCGTATCTGGCTGGTAGTTGCAACGCCGTAGACGAAGGAGGTGGGTCAGCTCATTGGAGGCGCGTTCGATGATCTCCGCCGCTGGCTCGCCTTGTGCCACCATCTCCCCCAAGTCGTGGATAAGCGCCACATAGTCGGCCTCTGCCGCCGCGACTCCCCGGTGATGGCGCCCCCTAGCAGCAAGCTCCGTCACGATGAGCCCCACCACAAACAGGCTGATCGTCGTCTCCAGATCGGCGCGGTGGCTGATGGCAAACCGCTCATAAGGCCGCGTCAGGAAGAAGTCGAACCACAACGCCGAGGACGCAGAGGCGACGACCCCCGCGAAACGGTTCCCCAAGATGGCAATGGCGGCGATGATGGCAACCAGGATGAGCGCAGCGGCTGTCCCTACTAAAGAGGCGCGAGCGGGGACCAGGGAAGCGCTGACACCGAGTGGCACAACGACGCCGCATATCTTGGCCAGTGAGGTCCTTCTGACCGCGGCAGCATGCCGTACTTGTCTCGTCAGATCACGCCAGTTCGGTGCCATGGGCCCGTACCTATTTCTGCAACCGCTCCGTATAATTCTTCGGCCGTCGTGAGCGAGCTCTCCGAGACAGACTCTACGTCGGGCGCCGGACGACTGCCGAGACGCACGCGGAGCGCGGCCTGTGTCACCTAGAGATGCTGGGTGGCAGCTAGCGAGCGGAGCCAGAGACCTTTCAGGGCCACATCCGCCAGCGTTCGATGACCAGGGCGAGCACGGGCCCGGGCGGGCGGGCCGAGCGATACTGCTCGTACTTTGCTGCCAACAGATCGAGGGCGCGGTCGCGCTCGACGTCATCGTCGACCGTCCGGGCGTTGCCGTCGACCCGCACCCACCACAACTTGGCCCAGTCTTCGTCGTAATGATCGACGAGCAGTGAGACGGCGCCGTTGGAACGGATGTTCTCCAACCGACGAAGGGCCAGCGTAGATTTCGGCTTGACGTCGTCGACAGCCGAGTAGACGGTCTCGATGTCGAGCGCAAAACAGCATGGGACGATATGAGCACTGTTGTCCACCGTCACCGTGGCCAGATACCCGACTCGGGACGAGGTCAGGCGACGACGTGCTATGCGAGCATCCACGGCCCCGAGAGTATCGAGCTATCCGTCCAACAGGTCATGCGCACCATTGTTGACACAGGGATGGCGCAGCTTCGACATTGCCTTCGCCTCGATCTGGCGGATCCGCTCCCGGGTCAGGCTGAAGTGCTTGC
The DNA here is from genome assembly GCA_963768255.1 of uncultured Acidimicrobiales bacterium. Taxonomy (GTDB): domain Bacteria; phylum Actinomycetota; class Acidimicrobiia; order Acidimicrobiales; family UBA8190; genus Chersky-840. The sequence continues at coordinate 96,086 of CAVYGX010000005.1, forward strand.
CGACTTCTTCGAGGGTTCTGGGCTCACTTTGGTCGAGCCCGAAGCGCAGGCTGATGATGATCGCCTCGCGTTCGTCGAGCGGGGCCAGAAGGCGCTTGATCTCGTCGCTCAGAAGAGAGGCTGCCGCGTAATCGAAAGGAGAGATCGCGCTGTCATCCGGGACCAGGTCCCCGAAGTCACTATCACGCTCGTCGCCCAGCGGCTCGGATAGAGAGAGGGGCTCAGACCTCCACCGCAGCGCCTCCACAAGCTTTTCCCGGGACAAATCGGTCTCCACGGCCAACTCGTCCAACGTGGGTCGGCGACTGAGCTTGAGTTCGAGCGACGTCCGGGACCAATGGATGCGCGTCAGCAGGTCCCCGGCGTGTGCCGGGAGGCGGATGGTTCGGCCGCTGTTCGAGATCCCGCGACTGATCGCTTGTCTGATCCACCAGGTGGCGTAGGTCGAGAACTTGAAACCCTTGTTCCAGTCGAACTTTCCCACTGCGTGGATCAGACCCAGGTTCCCCTCCTGGACCAGGTCCAAGAGCGGCAGTCCCGAGGCCTGATACTTCTTGGCGATGGAGACGACGAGCCGAAGATTTGCTTCGACGAAGGTGCGATGTGCCTCTTCGCCCTGCGCGACAACTCGACGAAGCTCCCTTCTCTTGACCGCGGTGAGTTCCATCGTCGACGTCTGGGTGAACGATGCCTCGCGACCTGCGTCGATCATCTTCGCCAACCGAGTCTCGTCGTGCTTCGTCAACAGCGCATATTTTCCGATGCCCCGCAAATAAAGCTTGACGATGTCAGACTCGTCGTGTTCGACACGCTGTCCCGCTACCATCACGGCCTCCTCGGCACGGCGCGATCGAGCCCATCGTTCAGGATCACAAGGGTGGGCGCTTGGCGGTGAGTTGAAGTCGATGCCACACTCTCGACCGCCGTCGCTGGACCCGTACTCAACAGTACCAGGTCCTCGTCAAGCGAGACCCGGGATGTCACGATCTCGAAAGATCACTGACCTGTTCTGTGGTGTGTCGAAGCGACGATCACTCATGTGGCATGAGACCAACTACCATGGAATCGAGTCGACCCGGTCCCAACAGCCAGATGGCCGTTCCCGAGCGATGCATCGAGCTCGTGAGGGAGAGACGAAATGGCCACAGGAGCGGTCCACAGGTACGACAATGCCCGGTTTGTCACATCCGGGAGACGAGTCGATTTTCCGGCACGGTGCGGTCCAGACGGGCTGCAGGCCTGGTCGGTGCCTTGTGCCTAGGGGACGAGAGCCACGATCTCGAGACAGCGATCGCGAAACCGATCGTGACCGCAAGGAGTCGCGCGGTCCACGCCGAGGGAGCAGCGACGAGGACGCACTGCGCCTGCGCGAAGAGGGTCGGTCGTACGCGTCGGTGGCCCGATCTCTGAACCTGAAGCGCTCCAACGATGCGTTGGCCGCATTCTTGAGAGCACTCCACCAGCGTCCCGAAGCCGAGAAGGTCGACTTGATAAGTCGCGAGCGAGCGCGTCTGGACCAGCTCGAGGCTCGGATACGTGATCGCGACAAGGACGACCCCACCCGACTGGATCGTCGCCTCATCGCCCTCGAGAAACTCAGAAGTTCGCTCACCTGAGCTCTCTTCTGGTGCTGGGCGGAATCCCGCTCAGATGACCATGACGTTACAGGCCTCGTCGCCCTTACGGCCCGTCGTCATCTCGAAGCGGACCTGCTGGCCTTGTCGGAGGACCTGGGGGGCGAGTCCCTGGATGCTGCTGGCATGCACGAAGACATCGCCGGCGCCGTCGGGTCTGGACAGAAACCCGTAGCCCTTCTTGGCGTCGAAGAACCTCACAGTGCCGACAGGTGATCCCGGTGTCCGGCGCCGCGCCACACGAGGCGTGGCACTCCGGGGCCCTTGGACACGCGCATTGCGGCGTGCGGGTGAGGCGCTGGCCTTGGGCTTGGGCTTGACGCCCGGAGCGCGACGACGTCCTGAGACCACCGTTTCAACGGGTCGCTCGTGCTCGGAAGGGGCGTCAGGAACCGCCTTCGGTGCGCTCAAGCCGCGGCCCGGACTCCCCGAAGCCGCCCTGGGGTGAATCACGGTTTCGAAGCCGAGGGAACGCTGCAGGACCCGGTTGGCCGACCGCTGCTCCTCCCCCACGAGCGATACCACCGTCCCGGCTTTCCCCGCCCGTCCCGTACGCCCCGAACGGTGCAGGTAGTCGGTGTGGTCAGCAGGCGGGTCGTAGTGGACGACACAGGGCAGGTCTTCGACGTGAATACCTCGAGCCGCCACGTCGGTGGCGACGAGGGCCCGGGCCCGGCCGTCGGCAAAAGCGGCCAGGGCGCGCTCACGTTGTCCCTGGGTCTTGCCCCCGTGGATGGCGAGGGCCTTCACGCCGCCGGTGTTCAGTTGCACGGTCACCCGATCCGCACCGCGGCGAGTTCGGCAGAAGACGAGCGCTCGACCGTGCTCACCGACGAGGGAGACGGTCACCGGGACGCGTTCTTGTCGAGGGACACTCCAAAAAAGGTGGGAAACGTCAGAGGAGTCGAGCTCCTCGCTCACCACGTCGTGGCGAGCGGGGTGGGTTTGATAGCGCTTGACGAGGGTCTCGATCTCGGGCCCCATCGTGGCCGAGAACAACATCACCTGGCGCTCGGGCGCGGTCAGATCCAAGAGGCGCCGCACGGAGGGAAGGAACCCCATGTCGGCCATGCGGTCCGCCTCGTCCACGACGACCGTTCTGACCGCGCTCGAGATTGATGGCGCCCTGCGCCACGAGGTCCTCGAGGCGCCCAGGGCAGGCGACGACGGTATCGACTCCTCGAGCCAGGGCCTGGCGGGTCGGTCCGTACCCGGTCCCACCGTAGATGGCGATCACGCGCCCACGGCCCTGTCCCGAGAGCAACGCCAGCTCGCGTTGCACTTGGGCGGCCAACTCTCGGGTGGGGACAAGGATCAGCGCCCCGGGGCGCCCCGGCTTCGAACCGCTGGTCCGGCTGACGACCGCCAACCCGAAGGCCAACGTCTTCCCCGACCCGGTCGGTGCACGACCGCACACGTCGCGTCCCGCCAACGCGTCGGGGAGGGTGGCCCGCTGGATGGGGAACGGGTCGGTCAAGCCGCGGGCGTGCAGGCGGGCAACCAGCTCAGGGCGCACCCCGAGATCGGCAAATGAGACAGTCACGTGACTCCAGACGAGTGAGATAGGCCAACTCGAACTGGAATCGAATCCGCCCCGTCGCCAACGGCGACGATCGGTCGACATACGCCGACCTCGTGTCATCAGGTTAGCAGATCATCGGCGATGACCACGACGAACACACTTGCACGCGCGTCAGGAGGGAGCACGCCGTCAGAGATAGCGCACCGGCGATCGTCACCAAGGGGATCTGGCTCGCCTAGATCGGCTCCCCCCTATCAGCGGGTTCGTCCATCGGGCCGCCGGTTCGGACCTTCGCCGAACCTTCTGCGATCGGGATGCGGACCATGAGCACGGCACGAAGCTCCGCAGCGGTGGGAGCACGCGTACGCCGCACGGGGCCCGGCGAACCGAGGCCGAGCCGTCCCGGCTCGCGGGCCTTTCCGGCCCCTGGCGAGGGGCGGCGGACGGGCGCCACGATCCCGACCGGGCATCGAGGCGCCGCTAGCCATCGGTGAGACCGCCCGGCCTGGAAACATGGGTGGGTGCACCCTCAGAACGAGCCCGAGGCGCCCCCGTCCCGCTCGTGGCGCTCGATAGTCCCGAAATGGCTGCGACACGGGTTGCTCGTCTTTCTCGTCCTGCTCGTCGTCGAATACCTCGTGATCCCCGAGCTCGTGGGCGCCAGCAAGAACCTTCACCTCCTCAGCAAGCTCAACGTCGGATGGCTCGTGGCGGGGATCGGCCTGGAGGCGGGCTCGATCGTCTGTTATGCCCTGCTGACCCGAACACTCTTACCGAAGGGAGGGCCCGGACTCTTCACACTCGTTCGGATCGTCCTGGCAACGACGGCGGTCGCTCATGTCATCCCGGGCGGCGCAGCCGGCGGTGCCGGTGTCGGGTACCGCCTGCTCACCTCGAATGGCATCGAAGGGGCCGACGCCGGTTTCGCCATGGCCACCGAGGCCATCGGCTCCGCCCTCGTGCTCAATGTGATGCTATGGGTGGCGCTTCTCGTCTCCATTCCTCTGGCGGGCCTGCACCCGATCTATGTGGTCGCCGCGCTGGTCGGGTTGCTGGCGTTGTTCGGCGCCGCCACACTCGCCTACGCGATCACAAGAGGTGGGGAGCGCTCCGTGCAGGTCGTGCGCTCGGTGGGTCGGCGCATTCCCCGAGTGGGTGCCGACCGCCTGGAGCGACTCGTTCGTCAGGTGGGCGACTCGGTCGTGCACTTGGCCCAGGATCGCGCCCTGCTCAAGCGCGGCTCTGCTGTGGGCGGCGCTCAACTGGCTCCTTGACGCCGCCTCGTTGTGGTCGTTTGTGACCGCCTTCGGGCACTTCGTGGATCCGATCGAGCTCTTCGCGGCGTACGGCATCGCCAACGTACTGGGCGCCATCCCGATCACCCCCGGGGGTCTCGGCGTCATCGAAGCATCCGCCGCGACCCTCCTCGTGTCGTTCGGCCTCACGAAGAACGTCGCCACGTTGGCTGTCCTGGGCTGGCGGCTCGTGAACTTCTGGCTCCCGATCCCCATCGGTGGGGGCGCGTACATCTCACTCAGAGTCCCCCGCGGTGCGGGCCTGCGAGCACAGCGCCAAGCCCTCGTCGACATGGCGGCCGAAGCCAAGCGGCCCGGTCAGGAACCCGACCCAACACCAGAGGACGCGACGTCCTGAGACCAGGGAGTCTGGCATGATGCCGCCGGTGGCGGACTTGAGCTTGGGGGTCTTTCACCACCATGTCGGGCGCGGGCTCGTCTCGATCGTCCTTTTCTCGTTGGCGAGCGCGGCCTCCTACGGAATGGCAGCTGTCCTCCAGCACCAGGCCACCATGAAGGAGCCGCCGGAGCTTTCTCTGCGAGCCGGGCTCCTCGTCAGGTTGGCGCACCGGCCCCTGTGGCTCGTCGGCAATGCCCTCGACGGCGTCGGCTACCTCTTTCAATTCCTGGCGCTGAGACGAGGATCACTGGCGCTGGTCGAACCGCTCCTCGTGTCGAGCCTCGTCTTCGCTCTTCCCATGGGAGCCTGGCTCGAACACCGACGAGCCTCCCGGGCCGATATCGCGTCGACGGCCGCCATCGCCGCCGGGTTGGCTCTGTTCCTCGGCGTGGCGCGTCCGGGGATCGGCCACCCCCACGCGTCAGGCCCGGCGTGGGCGATCCTCACGGCCATCATCGCGGCGGGGTGCGGAGCCATGGTCCTCGGCGCACGCGGTGGAAGCCGACGACGCGCTGCCGTGCTTCTTGCCGTCGGGTCGGGGGCAGCATTCGGGTACGTGGCGGCCGTCACCGAACGCGCCGGCCACATTCTCGATCGGGGGGTGATCCACACCCTCGCGACGTGGACCCCGTACGCGCTGTTGGTGGCGGGCGTCACAGCCCTCCTCCTCACCCAGAGCGCCTTTCACGCCGGTGCCCTTCGCCTGTCGCTGCCCACGTTGACCGTCGTCCAGCCCTTGGTGGCAGTGGCCATCGGATTGGGGTTCTTCGGGGAGCAGGTGCGCTCGCGGGGAGTGGCTCCTGTGCTCGAACTCCTCGGCTTGATCCTGGTGACAGTGGGTGTCTTTCTCCTGGGCAGGTCCCCTCTCATCGGTCACGATCCCTGACGAGCCAGGAGGCGTCTCGACGCTCCAGCCCACGCGCCCGACTAGGAAGAGGAAGCGAGATCGAGTCCCTGGCGGAGGAAATGCGCACAGAAGTCGGCGGCGTTGGCCGAACCCCGTGCCTCGGACCGGCGACGGATGGCGCCGAAGGGTGCATTCCAGAAGGTCGGATCGCCGGGTCGCTCCCCGCCGGAGGGGCCGACGTACAGGTAGGGCTCGCTCTCGAACCCGTCGCCGGGTGAGAAGCCCAGGTTGACCGGCTGCCCCGAGGGCACGGTGACCGTCGTCGCCGCGTCGAAGTGCTCGGGCCACAACTGGATGGTGGCGACCTCTGATCCCGGGGGAGGGTGCCGAGGATGTCGTCGAGCACGGTCCAGGCCAGGGCGAACCACTCGCTGATCTCTGCCGCTGTTGCGACGACGAGGTCGAAAGGCACGTCGACAGGACCAAGAGGTGGGGTATCGGCTCCGCAGCTGAACGGTGCATCCAGGTCCGCCTGGACGAAATCGGCAAGATCGCGCAGCGTCGACCCGTTGATCGAGACGCGGGCGCTCAACGCGCCGACCTCGCGGACCAGGGTGACACCGGAGATGCGAATCGTCTCGGGATCGTCGCCGAAGGCGGGGGTGGCGATACCACCGGGCCCGGCGCGCAAGCCGAAACGCCCACCCACGGCGAACCGTCGCCGGCCGAGAACGTGGGCGGCGATCGTGTGCAGTGCGGTCCGGGTCGTGAGCGTCCGCTTCAGTTCCGACATGTCACCACGGGCGTGGGGTGTGCGGGACGAGACGCACCTGATGGCTTGGCCCGGTCAGGGATGCGAGGGCGCGGGGGCTTGTCGGAGAGTTCGTAGGCCACATCGTCGACATAGCACCAGTACCAGTCTTCTCCGGGCTCGTAGGACCGGATCACAGGATGCGAGACCGCATGAAAATGGGCGGTGGAATGGAGACCGGGTGAGCTGTCACAGCAGCCCACGTGGCCGCAGGTCTGGCACACACGCAGATGCAGCCAGTCCCGCCTGCCTGCGGCCAGACACTCCTCGCACCCCACCGAGGACGGCGTCGGATCCGCGATCTGGTCGGTATGGGTGCACAGCGGTTGGCTCATGGTGTCGCTCCGCCCTCGGCCTGGCGTCTCTGCCCGGTCCATCGTAAAGCACGAGGAATACCCGGCCGAGCCCCAGGGGTCGGCTCGGTCCGGGAACTCCCACAGCCGAGGCCGTCCTCGGGGGTCGTTATCCCGAGACGGGGAACGAGTCCTGCTGCCAGCCGACCGAGCCCGGCGATGCGGCACCGGGCGTGGGGGCCTCGGGCATCGGTTGGGCGGCGCATGAAGAGGCGTCGGGCTCCGAGCCGTACCAGGTGCCCGACGACGAGAACCACACGAACCAGCACGTTCTCGACTGCGACTCTGCCGCCAGCGTCACACTGTCGTACCCGGTCGGACCCTCGGCGCTCGAGGGCGCCACGGCACCGCTCACCTCCGAGGGTGACGTCGAGGGCGCCGCCGACACCCCGTACTGCGCGAGATCAGAGGCGGACACTCCCCCATTGCTGATTGCGCCGTCGCGGACGTTCCCCATGGCGTTCGACAAGGCGGATTGAGCCTGGACGTCGTAGGCCTGGTTCACGGCGGGGTTCTGGGCGGGGGAACCAGACCCCGAGCCGGCTCCGCTGGCAAAGGCCTTGAGCGCACCGACACTCAAGATGGCGATGATCATGAGCGAGATCACGATGCCGACGAGGCCGAAGCCGGCCTCTCCCTTCGACGGCACAGGTCTCAGACCAAAGGAACCCACCTCTTTCCTATCGGCATCCAGGGACCAAAGGGTTTAGTCCCCCGTGCCGGGTGCCGTGGCCCAGGCCCGTGATCACGCCAATGCTTCGGAGATAGCGGCCCCGACGGCAGGCGTCTCGACCAGGAACCCGTCGTGGCTCACCCGTGACTCGATCGTGGTGACGCCGGTCGAACCGGGCAGCAACCGGGCCAGCTCGTGTTGAAGCTCGATCGGGTACAGGCGATCGGACGAGATCCCGACGACGGAGACCGGAGCCCTGATAGCCGAGAGGGCCGATGCGATATCACCTCGACCTCGGCCGATGTCGTGATGGTTCATCGCCTCACTGAGCACGATGTACGAGTTGGCGTCGAAGTGGCGGAGCAACGCGTCTCCGTGGTGCTCGAGGTAGGACGCTGTAGCGACCGCCTTTCAAGGGTTGCTCGACCCCTTGCGCGTCTCGGCCGAACCGGGCGTCGAGGTCGGCGGCGGTCCGGTAATTCAGTTGACCGATCCCTCGGGCGATGGCCATGCCACGTGCGGGCCCCTCCGCGTTGTCGTAGTAGTCACCGCCCGCGAACGTGGGGTCTGCTCGGATGGCACGAACCGGCAGTGCGCACAGTCCGATCTGCTCTGCCGTGGCGGCCGCCCCGACGGCGATCACCACCGCCCGGGCCACGCGGTCTGACGATCCCACGCACCACTCGAGGCGAAGCCTACGCCGGCGCTCCCTGCCGGATCCCCTTCACATCTTCGGGGGGCTGTCCCCGCAACGACACCTCGTCGTCGATGCCATGGGGTTGGCGCTGTGGTCCCCGTCGCGCGAACCACGCGCCCCAGGCCTGGTAACCACCAATCAGGTCGGCAGCCCGTTGGTAGCCCAGGTCGGTGAGAGATGCCGCAGCCAGGCTGGAGGCAAATCCGGCGGAGCACACCACCACAACGGGTTGACCGAAGTCCCGGACTTGGGAGAGGCGGTGATCGGAAGCGGGATCGAGGCGCCATTCGAGCACGTTGCGCTCCACCACCAGCGCGCCGGGCATCGCGCCCTCCTGGCGTCGCTGCTCGGCGGGTCGAATATCGACAACGAGACCGCCCTCGGCCACCAGCCCCTCGAGCTCGTGAGGACCGACGCGTCGGATCCGCCTCCGAGCCCGCTCGACCAGGTCGTCGACGGACACCGTCACGGGCCCGACTCCCCCGACAGGTAATGGACGGTCGCTCCGGTCTCGAGCACACCGTCGGTCATCCGGTAGTAGGTCATCGAGCTGAGCCTGGGCGCGTAGACGTGGACGCTGATCGCCGGGACCTCGCCCAGGTTGACGATGTCGTGGACGTGGCGACCGGCGAAGCGCAGGGATCCACCCACACCGATCGTGGTCGTCCGAAGAGCGACGCCTCCAGAAGGTTGCGACACGATGCTCGTCTCTACCAGCTCGCCCACTGCCACGACAACGGCACCGGCCGAACCCCCGTGATCATGGAGCTCGATGGCGCCACCGGGAGGCCACGCGATGACCCAGGCCTCGATGGCATCCGAACGCGCCATGAGGTCCCACCGGCGCCGAGCGGGTCGCGTCATGCCAGGCCACGACGGGGCGCGCGTGGCAAGACCCACGGCGATCCCCAGCAATTCGTCGGGCCCGCTGTGGGCACCATGACGGTTGCCCACTGCGGATCCCCGAGAATCGGAGGGTGCGGAGATGGCGACCTGCCGGAGTCCTATGCCCCTGTCGCGCTGGGGGTGAACGACAGGAGGGCTCACGGCGATCGCCATGGGCCCGACTCTAGGGTCTAAACCCGATCAAGTCAATCGGCTTTAGCGAATTTGGTCTGTATTGATCGTCGGGAGACGGGCCGGGGGTCCCTGGGCTCGGGCCCGGCCCGTCTCACGCATCGATGTACTGGACTGGTGGACTGGCGTTATTGGGGTGCCGGGAACCGAGGTCGTCACACATCGCGCCGGAGACCCAAGTCGCGCTGTCTCGGCGTCGGCCGCCCGATACCGGCCCGGTGGGCAACACAGAAACGACAACCCGAATGCTTCATGCCTCGCCGGCATGCCGAGTTCCAGGCTATGGCCTCGGAATCAACGACCCAGTAACCACGCTGCGGTTCGCGTGGACGCGGACACCACGCGGTGGCTCACTCCTCGAGCCACCGCCGGTGCACCTGCGAGACGGTGCCCAACGTCGAGCTGCTCGATCCACCTCGAGGCTCCTGCCAACGATGGCCGAGAGAAGGACCGGACCGGAGCGTTCTCGACTGGCACCCGCACTTCCCGGGTCCCTCGGACGCTGCCAAGTCCAGCCATGGCGCGTCGCGGAACGTCGAGGAGCACCAGGAGGAGCAGGAGACCCAAGAGAAGTAGCCCACCCCCGAGCAGTGCCAGCCACCCGACCGCGGGCCCCGGGCCGGTCGTGGCGAGGGTGCCCGTCGGAGCCGCGCTGACCGGCGCGGTGACCGTCGTGCCTCCGGTGGCCCCGGTGCTGGGGGCGACGGTCGCGGCCGTGACAGGGGGCTTGGTCGTGGTGGTGGCGGCCGGGGCCGCCGCGGTGGTAGTGGTGGCAGAGGGAGCGGTCTCACCGGCAAAGGTGATGTTGCCCGCCGCGCTGTCGTTGGCCTCGTCGCCGTAGGTCAGCGTGCACACATCACCGATGGCTTGTTGGGCCGCCGTCGGTGGACACGGGTAGAGCGCGGCATCGGCCGTCGGGCTATTGCCGTTGGCGTCGGTGGCGGGACAGGTCGCCGCGGCGGGGGCCGGGCCACAGGGGGGCCCGACGGTTCCCTGGATGACCTTGAAGGTGCCCGACACTGAGCCGGTGGCGGTGGTCGTCACGAGAGCCGACAACGACGGTGCGTTGCAGCTGACCGGAATCGCACTGTTGACGACACCGCCGACCTGGACGTTCGGCTGCTTCGCGTCGCTGTTGCACTCCAGGATGTTGCCGATCGATGTCTTGGCCAGGCCACTGGCCGTCAGTGTGACTGACTCCCCATTGGTGAGACCGCTGTTCGGGGTGATGGTGGGGGTGACGGTGGCACCGGTGGCCGCAGTGGCCGACTCTGCGCTGCCCACGATCGCCAGTCCTGTCACCAAGAGCGTGGCCGCACCCAGAGCGAGAAGCCTGGACGCCGCGCCTCCGCGACGCAAGCGATCGCTCGAGGTACTCGACCCACGAAGACTCGACACATGCTCAGACAAGATTCACCCCCACCGAGGGGACGAGCCCCCCCGAAGTCTTATGCGTCCAGGATATTTGAGCGGCCGACTGCGCACATCATCACTATTGACGACGTCCCGAGCAATCCGAGCGGAAGGCAGAAGGTCGAAGATGGGCGCGTCCCGCCACCACCCTGACCCAAAGCTCCTCAAGTTGGCTCATCCTGGTTGCTGGGGATGGAGATGTGAGCAATGAGTTATTTGTTATGCAAGCTAGCTAATCAATAATGAGGATTCCGAAACCGGCCACATCCCATATCCTTTGGCCTGGGTACGTGTCTGCGAATCTTGGCCGTGTCGCGACGACAGGTCCTTGTTCGTCGCGGACGAAGCAGGGGGTGGGTCGTGAATAGGTCTGTTCGATCGGCAGTCGCCAAGGTGATCTTGCGGGGGCGCGACGCCTGGGTGAAGTGCCTCATGCTTACTGCCTCTGTCCTCGTGTTGGCAGGCTTTGCGTTGGTGGGTTCGGCGATATCGTCGTCGGCCGCCACGGGTGCCACCGCCACCCCGACGATCACGCCGGACACCGGCTTGACTGCCGGCGAATCAGTCACGTTTACGGCCAGCGGACTCTCCAAGAGCTCGATCGGCAACATCCTGGAGTGCAACAGCGACGCGAAGCAGCCCAACGTCCAGGTCGGGGGGGTCGTCAACAGTGCGATTCCCGTCAGCTGCAACGCACCGTCGTTGTCAGCCCTCGTGACGACCACGTCCAAGGGCGCAGTGTCCGCTGTCTGGAAGGTCATAGGGGGAACCGTCGGGCCCCCCTGTGGCCCGGCCCCCGCCGCGGCCCCCTGCCCCGCCACCGATGCCAACGGCAATAGCCCGACGGCCGATGCCGCGCTCTACCCCTGTCCACCGACGGCGGCCCAACAAGCCATCGGCGATGTCTGCACGCTGACCTACGGCGACGAGGCCAACGACAGCGCGGTGGGCAACATCCTGTTCGCCGGTGAGTCCCCGCCCGGGGCGACCACGACCACGGGCGCGGGCGGCGGAGCCACCACGACCACAGTCGCGCCCACCACCACGACGACAGCATCGGGTTCCACGACCACCGAGGCGCCCACCACCACGACGACCGAGGCGGCCACCACCACGACCGAGGCGCCCACGACCACCACGACCGCGGCCTCGGGGACGACGACCACCACCACGGGCCCGTCGACGGGGGTCACCCCTTCTTACGAGCTGTATTGCCCGGGCACCCCGGTCGGCAACGTCGTGCTCAACGGGGTGGTGACCTCGGCCACGTTGTCCCCGGCTGACCCGACCTCGGGCCAGAGCTTCAGCCTCGACAACTACCAGACCGTCGTGAACCTGCCGGCTTCGCTGGCCTCGGCCGCCGCCGCGGTCTCGTCCACCTTGTCGGGTTCGGCCACGGCCCAGGTCGACGCCAGTGGCGCCACGCCGGCCACCACGCCGGTCGGCCCGCTCACCTTCAATCTGCCCTTCCCGAGCCCGATCCCCAGCGCCGGGGTGACGCTGTCGCTGCCCTCGACCCCACAGACCGTGGGTCCCTTCACGGCCACGAGCAACTCGATCACCATCCAGGAGGACTCGAGCGCCAGCCTCAGCCTCACCGTGGCCGGCAGCGCCCTCTCGCTTACCTGCACCGCCTACCCCGACAACAGCGTCACGCCGTCGGGGATCGCCACCTCCGCACCCACGGTGCCCTCGATCGCCCCGGTGATCGCAGTGTCCAGCGGCGGGAGCGGCGGCGGGAGCGGCGCCACGACCACCACCACGACGAGCTCGAGTCAGGCCCCGACCACCCTGACCGGCTCGCTGTCGGGCGGAGGCCAGAACGGCCCCACCATCACGGTGCCCAATGACACGACGGTGACCGACCAGGCCACCTTGAGCGGCGACAACTCCTCGAGCGCAGGGGGAACGGTCACTTACCGGGTCTTCTCCTTGTCCTTCAGCTCGTTCCAGTTCTCCCACTTCAGCTCCTCGTGGCTGGGGTGGTGGTGGAGCCCGATGTCGTCGAATGCCGGCAAGGTGACCGTCACCAACGGCTCGGTGCCCCCGTCGAACCCCATGACCCTCGGGGCCGGCGTCTACTTCTGGCGGGTGTCGTACTCCGGGGACCCGAACAACAGCCCCTCGCACACCCAGTTGGGCTCCCAGACCGAGATCGTGCTGCCTCCGGCTCGCTGCGGCTTCGGCTGGCAGTCGATGCGGTGCTTCATGTACTCGCACTCGGGCGGCTCCGGCAACAACGTCTCTCCCGGCAACGGCGGCTTCGGATTCGGCAGCTTTGGCGGCAATAGCGGCCAGGGCAACGGCTACGGGAACGGGAACGGGAACGGGAACGGCGGCCAGGGTTACGGAAACGGCAACAGCGGCCAGGGCAACGGCCGTGGCAACGGCTACGGGAACAGCGGTGAGGGCAACGGGAATGGCTACGGCAACGGCAACAACGGCCAGGGTCACGGAAATGGCAAGAGCAACGGTTACGGCGGAGGTCAAGACAACAGCCATTCGCATTAACCGTCCGGCAATAAAGATCTAGAGCACCAGAAGAGCCTTCGTTTTCGCTGCAGCTCGAAGCGGCAGCTCCTTGTGGTGCGAACCGCACTCGCTCGTGCGCTCATCGCAGAACAAAGTCTCCTCGGCTCATCGAGGTCTCTGGGGATGATGATGTGAGCAATGAGTTAATTGTTACGCAAGCTCATCAAAAATGAGGATTCCGGAACCGCCCGCATCCCATATTCTTTGACCTGGGTACGTGTCTGTGGATCTTGGCTGCGTCGCGGCGAACAAGTCCTTGTTCGCCGGGGACGAAGCGGGGGGTGGGTCGTGAATAGGTCTGTTCGGTCGGCAATCGCCACGGTCATTTCGCGGGGACGCGCAGCCCGGGTGAAGTGCCTCATGCTTACTGCCTCTGTCCTCGTGTTGGCAGGCTTCGCGCTGGTGGGTTCTGCGATATCGGCGTCGGCCGCCACGGGTGCCACCGCCACCCCGACGATCACGCCGGACACCGGCTTGACTGCCGGCGCATCTGTCACGTTTACGGCCAGCGGACTGACCAAAAACTCGATCGGCAACATCCTGGAGTGCAACAGCGACGCGAAGCAGCCCAACGTCCAGGTCGGCGGTGTCGTCAACAGTGCGATTCCGGTCAGCTGCAACGCACCGTCGTTGTCCGCCCTCGTGACGGTCTCGTCCAAGGGCGCAGTGTCCGCTGTCTGGAAGGTCATCGGGGGAACCGTCGGGCCCCCCTGTGGCCCGGCCCCCGCCGCGGCGCCCTGCCCCGCCACCGACGCCAACGGCAATAGCCCGACGGCCGACGCCGCGCTCTACCCCTGTCCACCGACGGCGGCCCAACAGGCCATCGGCGATGTCTGCACGCTGACCTACGGCGACGAGGCCAACGACAGCGCGGTGGGCAACATCCTGTTCGCCGGTGAGTCCCCACCCGGCGCGACCACGACCACCGCGGCCGGCGGAGCGACCACCACGTCTGCGGCCTCGGGGACCACCACCACGACAGCATCGGGCTCCACGACCACCGTGGCGCCCACCACCACGACGACCGCATCGGGGTCCACGACCACCGTGGCGCCCACCACCACGACGACAGCAGCGGGGTCCACGACGACCGTGGCGCCCACCACCACAACCACGGTGGCCTCCACCACCACCACGACCGCGGCCTCGGGCACGACGACCACCACGGCTCCGCCCACGATGATCACCCCGTCCTACGAGCTGTATTGCCCGGGCACCCCGGTCGGGGACGTGGTCCTCAACGGGGCCACGACCACGGCCACGCTGTCGCCGGCTGACCCGACCTCGGGCTCGAGCTTCAGCCTCGACAACTACCAGACCGTGGTGAACCTGCCGGCTTCGTTGGCCTCGGCCGCCGCCGCGGTCTCCTCCAGCCTGGCGGGCTCGGCCACGGCCCAGGTCGACGCCAGTGGCGCCACCCCGGCCACCACGCCGGTGGGGCCGCTCACCTTCAACCTGCCCTTCCCGAGCCCCATCCCGAGCGCCGGGGTGACGCTGTCGCTGCCCTCGACCCCCCAGATGGTGGGTCCCTTCACGGCCACGAGCAGCGCCATCACCATCCAGGAGGACTCGAGCGCCAGCCTGAGCCTCACCGTGGCCGGGAGCGCCCTCTCCTTGACCTGCACCGCCTACCCCGACAACAGCGTCACACCGTCGGGGATCACCACCTCGGCCCCCACGGTGCCCTCGATCGCCCCGGTGATCGCGGTGGCCGGGGGTGGGTCCTCGACGACCACGGTGCCGGTCACGCCCACCACCAAGGCACCCGCCACCACCCCGTCCAGCGGCGGCGGCGGCGGAGCCACCCCGGTGACGGCGAAGTCGACCTCCCTGGCCTTCACCGGAACGGGACCGGGCATCGGGATCCTGGGGGTGATCGGCGGCGTGCTGATCCTTCTCGGTCTTGCCCTGCTCGTCTTGATCGACACCCCCCGACGGGCCATCGAACAGTTCGCTTTCTTGCGGAGTCCGACTTCGTGGCGCCAGGTGCGAGCGGGCCAGCCGGGCGACGGACATCAGACGTCGGATGAGACGACCGAGGGTGGCCAGCTCATGAACAACGGACTCCGGGTGGTGAAGCGAACCACCAGGTGGCTTCTGGGGCGGTAACGCCGCCGACTGCCATGCGTTGGACTCTTCATGTCAGGGAGTCCGATCTCGGTGAGCCTTCTGAAGCAATTGCCCGCCATGGCACCTATCTCGGCGCGAAGGCAACTTTCAGCTTCACGCTGCGCGGAAGACACCTGGCTTCCGAGCCCTTGAGGTGGGGGCCGAGGATCGGTCGACACCCGGCCCCCACTCCCCCCGTTACCCAGCCGGACCGGGTCCAGACACACCGATCCAGCCGAGTAACAGTTCTCTACCCCGGACCGCAATCGTGCATGCACGGTTGATCAAACATGCCCTCTGTCCTGGGTGTGTCACGGCCACAAACCCGGGACATCGCTGAACGGATCTGCGCGCGGGCAAGATGTAGCCATGGCGAACACCAGCGTCTCCGACAGGGCCCTCCTCCGTCTCCAAGAGGAGTTGGTGAAGATGCAGGAATGGGTCCGCGCCGAGGGGAAGCGGGTGGTCATCGTCGTCGAAGGTCGCGACGCCGCGGGCAAGGGGGGCGTGATCAAGCGCATCACCGAGTACCTCAACCCTCGTTGGTGTCGCGTCGCCGCTCTTCCCGTTCCGAGCGATCGGGAGAAGACGGAGTGGTACTTCCAGCGCTACATCGCCCACCTTCCCGCCGGAGGAGAGATCGTCCTCTTCGACCGCAGCTGGTACAACCGGGCCGGAGTCGAGCGAGTGATGGGGCTGTGCACAGACGAGGAGTACCACCGATTCCTCCGTCAATGCCCCGCGTTCGAACGGATGCTCATCGACGACGGGATCATCTTGGTCAAGTACTGGTTCTCGGTGAGTGACGACGAGCAGGAGCGGCGGTTCAACGAGCGCCTCAACGCGCCTCTCAAGCGCTGGAAGTTGAGTGCGATGGACATCGAGGGACGCAATCGTTGGGTCGAGTACTCCAAAGCGAAGGACGAGATGTTTGCTCATTGCGACTTGCCAGACTCGCCTTGGTACGAAGTGGAAGCTGACGACAAGAAGCGGGCACGGCTCAACTGCATCGCCCATCTCCTTTCGGTGATCCCCTACCGCGCTGGCAAACCCGTCAAGATCAAACTGCCGCCCCGCACCCCCGCGGGTAACTACAAGCGGCCACCTCGCGACCGGTACAGGCACGTTCCTGACTACGCGGCCACGATCAGGTGACTGGCGTTCGCTCGAAAGCCGCTCTTTCGGACGCGACGCGCCGTCTCGCCACCGCGGGATGCGTCGCCCCCGAGGAGGAGGCCTCAGAACTCGCTTCCGCCTCCGACGGCGACGATCAGCTGCTCGCTGCTCTCGTGGAGCGGCGTTCGACGGGTGAACCACTGGCGTGGATCACGGGAACGGCGGAGTTCTGCGGACGCGTGGTAGCCGTTCTGCCCGGTGTGTACGTGCCCCGGTGGCAGAGCGAACCGTTGGCGGAGCGTGCCGCGGAGCTGCTTCCCTCAGGCGGCCGTGCGATCGACCTCGGGACTGGGAGCGGGGCGATCGCGCTCGTGCTCCTCGATCGACGTCCGACCGCGTTGGTTCTCGGCACCGAGCGCGACCCTGTCGCTGCGAGCTGCGCGAGACAAAACGGGGTGGCTGTGGTCGAAGGCGATCTCTTCGAAGGCATACCGGAGCCATGGAAGGGGACGGTCGACGTCATCGTTGCCGTGCTTCCCTACGTGCCGACGGACGAGCTCGGCTACCTGCCTCGCGACGTGCGCGACTTCGAGCCCAGGACGGCACTCGACGGAGGTGACGACGGCCTGGTCGTGGTGCGACGGGCGGTGACCGAAGCCCGCCCTTGGCTACGCCCCGGAGGGTATCTCCTGCTCGAGATCGGAGGTGCCCAGCCCGCCGCCCTCGTCCCCACTCTCGAGGAGGCGCCGTTCGGGGCCATCCGTGTCATACGCGATGCCGACGGTGACGTGAGAGGCGTCGAAGCGGCTGCGGTTTGACCTCGCCTGGCACAGGCAACCGCGTCACGGAGAAGGGGTGGGTGGTTCGGAGCGCTCCACTGGGCGGCCACCGGACTCGGTCACGCTGAATGTCCGAGTCGTCGCCTGGGCCGGGGTATTGACCACCACAGTGGCCGTCGCCCCCTGGTAGTACCAACCCGGAGCAGCCGAGCCCGGCGTCTCCTGGGCGAGAGGACGACCGTTCAACGTCACCTGCGAAGGTTGCGTCAGGTCCACCAGGTCGAACTGGTAGTCCACCGAGGCCGGCTCACCCCGATAGTGTCCCTGAGCCGCCCCCACGGTGACGCGCGCCGTCGTCGTCCCCGCGTCTCCCCCGGGCGGCCCGTCGGTGACGGTCATCGGCGTGTCGGTGGACTGCCCTTTGGTGTATCCGAGCCCCGTTCCACTGTCGGAGTACAGACTGAACCTCCCGCTGGATCCCGAGAAGACCCTGAGGACCATGTGTTGGGCCGCGATCCGCGAGGACGTGGTCGAAGATGCCTGCTCGGGGATTATCCCGCCGGCGCGCACGAACACCGGCATGCGGCTCAGGGGCATCGACACGGTGGTCGTCACGGGACCGTTGAACGTCGCCCCGGTGAAGTAGTCCACCCAACGCCCTGGCGGGATCCACACGGTGGCGTCCGCCACGCTGCCCGGAGACGTCACCGGAGCCACCAACACGTTGGAGCCGTAAAGGTACTCCTCCGGGTGCGTGTAGGCCGAGGCCTGCCCGGGGTAGTCGAGATAGAGAGGTTGCGTCATGGGCAGGCCATCTCGGTGTGCCTGCGCGGCGAGGGTGTAGGTGTACGGGACGAGAGCTTCACGGAGGTTCAAGAACGCCTCGGTGATGCTGCGGACCGGTTGGGGGTATTGCCACGGCAGTCGCTGCTCGTCGTTCGAGTGGAGCCGCAAGATGGGTTGGAAGGTTCCAAACTGCACCCACCGGTCGTACAGGTCGGCAGGATCCTGAGTGCCTTGCGGTGGTGGGCCCAGGAAGCTGCCGATGTCGTCGCTCACGTAGGGCTCGCCGATGGAGGCCTCGTCGGGAGTGAGCGCCACTTCTTGAGCCAAGGTGTTCCAGGTTCCCCATGCATCTCCGGTGAAGGCGATGGCGGAGGTGTGGTCGGACCATGGCCCAGCCGGGTACACCCGCTGGGGGTTGCCGTTGGATGACCCGACCCGGGCCAACACGAAGCCCCGCTGGCCCCGGTTCACCATCTCCTGGGCGTAGAGATGGCCGATCCACGAGTCCGGCGTCAGGCCGGGCATGGACACGACCGATGCGTCACAACACCAGTCCAGCCACCAGAAATCAACTCCTTGGTTCTGGAAGCTCTGTTGCAGGGTGAAGTTGGACTCGGCCTGTGCGATCGAGCTCCAGTCCCAGATCCAACAGATCCCGGCCATGCAGCTGGACTTGACCAGCGGAGTCCCGGCGATTTGTTGCGCGGTGGCGACCTTGGGGTCGTCGACGGCGATGCTGGAGTGGATGTTCAACGTGACATTGATGCCCTTGGCGTGGGCCCATTGCAGAAACGCGCTCGGGTGCGGGAACAGCTCCGTGTTCCACTCCCATCCGTCCCAATTGTTCGGGGCCTTCCAGTCGGTGTCGAGTGACAGCGTGCTGAGAGGTACATGGTTCCTCTGAAACGCAGGATAGAGCGAGTCCTGGATATAGCGACTGGAATACGGGGTGTAGTCCGAGTACCACACTCCGAAGATGTTGCGGGGGAGCAGAGGAGCAGAGCCGGTCAGCTGTGCGAACGTGTGCAGTGCACCGGCATAATTCTGGCCATAGACGAACAGATATCCATCCTCGACGTCTCCCCTACCCGGTCGGCGTCGGACCCATCCCTGGCTCGTCCACAGCGCGCTCTGGCTATCGTCGAGCAACCGCCATCCGGCGCGGTCGAGGAGGCCGTCGGCATGCAACGGCTCGATTGTGGTGTCACATGTGGCTCCTTGGGTGCCTGGTGAGCACGTCGGGAGATGCCCGTAGGTGTAGGTATCGAAGCCCCGGATCCAACCACCCAGCGGATCGGTCGCGACCACGGCGGGTGCGGGAGCGTCGGCGGGACCTATCGACAAGGTGTCGAGATCCACGTCGCAGCTGTCGTGGGAGCCACACAGCAGCTCCACCGTATTGGAACCCTTTGTCAGCAACGCAGTCGTGCTGAGGGTAGACCAGGGGTGGGCATCATCGGTTGGCACCGCCGTCAAGGTGCCGCGGAGCACACCATCGACCATGAGCTCGATGGTGTGGGGGCGCGAGGCGGTGTGAGGGCTCGCGACGTTCGAGTAGCGGATCGAAAGCAGCGCCCGTTGCGCCGGTGCACCCAGAATGCTCCATGTGGCACTGGCATCCCGGTACACGAGGTTGCCCACGTATCCCGCGCTGCTCTGATATCCGCTCTGGCTGTAACCGAGGGTTGCCCGGCCACGCAGAACGGCGGCTCCTGCCTGGCAGGTCTGATCGAAAGGGCACTCCCAGTCCCACGTGGGATGGACGGTGGTCTCGTTCTCGCCGTCGGCGAATCGCACGGACGTGTTGACCGCGGTGAAGGGGCCGGATCCGGCTTTGTACCGGAGCGTGGCTTGGCTGGTCCGGATCGTGAGCCAGCCTCCTGTCACCCGGGCGCTGTACTTCGGCACCGACATGCGGCGGTTCAGGGCGTTGACCGTCGGACTGTTTTCGAATCTGCCTGAGGGTGAATACTCGAGTCGCACGAGGCCGGGGCCGAGCACCTCGAAGCGCGCGTCGCCCACACGCACGATGGCGGATCGGTGCGCGAATCCATCGACCAGGTTCACCGGCGTCGAAAGGTTGACGGGAGTGGTGGCGCTATGCAATGGGGCAGAGTGATTGAGCTCCATGACCAATAGGACAACGACAATGGCCGATACCGCCACTATCGCAACGAAGGTGAGTGTGCCGCGACCTTCCGAGGTCCTATCTCGAGCAAGATGCCAGGCCGAGGTCTTCACGCGAGGACACACTAATCTCCGGCACCTCGAAGGCCGAAGCTTGGCGGCCCACCCTCAGTCGCGGGCCTGTCCTTGGGTCACGAAAGGATGAGCCGGGAACTCATGCGAGCGTGATCGGTGACCCTGATTCGGAACTCACCCTGTCAGGGCAGACGATGGCGGGATGGTCCCTGCTCCGGTGACGGTGCATTGTGCGCGTAACGCTGGGACGGCTGCCGCGGGAAGCGTGGGGGGCTCAAGAAACGCGGGAGGTGCCTTGAGGTCGATCATGTCGAGAAGGTCCGAGGCGTTCGCGTCGCGTCTGGTAAGGGCGGGCAGGTTCCATTTGGTCTCGATGAGCTTCAGGATGGATGTGTGGTCCGACACCACGTGTGACACGTAATTCGGCCTGGAATACGGGCTCACCAGACCCATCGGGACCCGGAATCCGTAGCGGTCGTATCCCCCGGGCTGGTCGGGCGGGACGGTGATGCTGGGGGGAACGTCGTCGGGAGTCACGGCGGGCGGGGGTGGAACATGGTCGTAATACCCACCGTGTTCGTCGTAATTCCATATGAGCAAGAGCTTGTGCCACAGCGGCGAGCTGATCACCGCGTGCACAACCTGGGCCAAGAAGACCTCTCCGTATTGGATATCCTGGGGATTCTCCTCCGAGTCCTCTTCAAAGTTGGGGTCGATCAGGGATACGGCAGGAAGGGTGCCCCGGTGGGCGTCTGTGAAGAATTGGTCCACGCCCACAAGGTTCGATTGAAGTGAGGGGTCCTGGGCCAGCGGGAGGTACATGGCCAGTGTCGGGAGCGACGCGTGATAGTCGCGCCAGGAGATCCCGTGCTTTGACAGCTCTTGGAAGATGACGCCGCGCGGCGGCAGGGCGCTCGGAAGAGCGTCGTCGACGAGACCCAAGGCCGTGCCGGAAATAAGGAACCTGCGGTTGGGGAACGTCTGTGCCATCACCGAACAGAAGTACCGGTCGTTGATCGGGAAGGTCTCGGCCAGTCCATAGGTGAACGGCAAGTCGGTAGCGTCGTAGTAGCCCATCGACACCGGCCCGCTCGCGCTGTTGGCGAATCCCAGACAGGTGCCGTCGTCGTACGACAGGTGGCTTGCATCCCAGCTGTTCGACGGATCGTTGACGAGCTGGCATGGGGTGGGCATGTGGAAGGCATGGAGGACTTGGCTCCCGTAGGGGTTGGTTGCCGTTGGGCTCCCCTGCGGGTCCAGGGTGAAGCCGTCCCCCCGTCCGAGCATCCCCAGGATGTTGTCGAACGAGTGGTTCTCGAGCATGAGCACCACGATGTGCTCGATCTCGGGAATCATGTCGGTTCCCGCTGCCAATCTCGGATAAGGCCTCGATCCGGCGGGCAATATGCCGGCCGAGAGGTGGCGCGCCCCGCCCGTGCCAGGCATCGTGGTGGTGGTGGCTCGGCGCGCTGCAGGTGTCTGGCTGCACGCCCCCAACCCAAGTGCCGCGGCACCGGCCAGCGCGCTCCCGAGGAACCTCCGGCGATCGAGCGCACGCCCAGCGTCCAAGCCCCCCGTCTCGTTCACGGCCCGTTACGGTAATGGCGCTCGGTGGGCACGGTCACATTGGCTCAACGTCACGAGAACCACCAGCGAGCATCACGGGGTCGAGGTCCACGGGTGGAGATGGCCGGCCACCTTCGAAATCCACGGTTGGTCTGCGCGCCAAGATAGCCTTGGCGCACGCAGCGTGCCAACGGCGGGGGTCGTCAGTGACGAGTGGCGAAACACGCAGAGGCGACGTCGAAGGATCGCAGCCGGGCGAGACGTCTTGGGCCGACTTGGGACTCGCCCCGTGGGTCCAGCCCACATATCTGCGCTTGCAGCGAGTGGCTCGGAGGTGTTCGAGGCCCGAGACCGTCCTCGCGGCAATGATCATCCTCTACAGCGTCGTCTTTGGTCGACTCACATGGCTTCAGCAATCGCACTACGGCACATTCGATTACGACATGGGCATCTTCGACCAGGAGATCTGGCTGGCGGCTCACCACTTGAACCCGTTCATGACGATCCGCGGGTTGGACATGTGGGCCAACCACGTGAACCCCATCATCTACCTCCTCGTCCCGTTCTACTGGTTCGGCGCCGGACCTCATTTTCTCTACCTGGTGCAGACGCTGGCGTTCGCGGTCAGCGCGATCCCGCTCTGGCTCCTCGCACGAGACCGATTCGGAAATCCCTGGCTCGCACTGGGAATCCCCCTGGCGTGGCTGCTGTACCCCGCGGTGGAATGGATGACCAAGTGGCCCTTCCAGCCGGAGTACCTGGGTGTTCCCGCCTTCCTATTCGCCTATTGGCTGGCCGACCGTGGCTACTGGCGGTGGTATGGGGTGTGTGTCGTCCTGGCCTTGGCGACCAAGGAGGATTCTGCACTACCGATCATCGCCCTCGGCATCATCTTGGCCTTTCGGCATCACCGACGGGCCGGACTCCTGACCATCGCCGGCGCGCTCGGATGGTTTCTCCTGTGCGTCGAGGTCATCATGCCAAGTGCGAGCAACACTTCGACACCATTTTTTGCCTACCAGTTCTCATCCCTTGGCACCTCGATGCCTCAGATCCTTTACAACTCCGTCCGGCACCCATCCCGCATCTTGCGGCTTGCCTTTAACCATGAGCGGTATCAGTACTACTCGCAGTTGTTGGTGCCAGTGGCCGGGATGGCTCTTCTGGCGCCGACCACGCTGTTCCTGGCACTTCCAACCCTGCTCGTCAACGTCACAGACAATCAGGGCTACACCTACGACATCAAGTACCAATACGGTGCTTTTGTCGCGGCCGGGATCTTTCTTGCCGTGATCGAGGCCGCCGCCCAGGTACGACGTCCCGGACTACGACGCCTTCAAGTCGGAATGGTGTGCGCGTTTGCGTTGGCATCGAATGTCGTGTGGTCGCCGTCGCCACTCAACAACGCGCAATATCACAGTGGCATCTGGGCACTGACCGCGGACGCACAGACGGACACCCTCGACAAGATGGTGCACATGGTGCCGGCCGGGGTTGGTGTGTCGGCGACGTTCAACGTGGTTCCCCACCTCTCCCACCGCGACGACATCTACACCTGGCCGAATCCCTGGGTCCGCTCCTATTACGGGATCAGCAATACGGAGCCTCCCGAGTACCCCTCGGCCGTCCGGTACCTGGTCCTGGAAACGGCGGACAATTCACCGGAAGACCAAATCCTGTTGCAAGGTCTCACAAAACGCGGCGGGGCTTTTCGCATCGTCCTGGAACAAAACCAGGCGATCCTGGCCGTGCGCGTCCGACCAGGTGGCTGAAGATTCGGAGCGATTCTAGATGCGGCCAACCCTATCGGGTGGCCATCCTCCCAGAGGCGAGCGCTGCATCTGTGGGCACTACCTTTTGCCGAAGCTTGACCCATTCGTCACATCCGGTTCACCGACGTTCATTAGGCTCACGAGACGTGCAGCCTGATGCTTCCCAGGAACCACAGCCGCGGCTTCGCCTCGTCGACCCGCTCCCTCAGCCGGGTCGTTCCACACTGCGAGGGCTCCGGTGGCACCCCTCCTCCCGCGTTCGAATCGACGGATCACTTCTCTACATATGCGGTGATCCTGAAGGCCGCATCCCCTTCACTCGGCTCGCTCGTCGGTGGCAAAGCGTGCACATGGTCGTCGCGGCTGGCGGGCGTGCCGGATTGCAACTAGCCACCAGACGCCGCCCGCGGCTCGTCGTGCTCGACGCAGATCTTCCCGATATCGATGGAGCCGACATGGCGAACCACCTTCGCTTGAGGGTGCTCCCCCCCGAGACCCCGATCGTCGTCCTCGCCCACGATGCTGATCCACGCCAACGGGCCCGGTTCGTCTGGGCAGGGGCGAGCGCGTACATCGTCAAGCCGCTAGACGTGGCTGAACTCGACCGTGCCGTCATAGCCCTCATGGAGGTCGCCGCCCTGCGCTGAGGCGAGGGGCAATGGCCAGCGTGGCTCCCGCGGTGCGACATGCGGTGCCAGCGTCCGGCGCTTGGGCTCCAAGCCCTGATCGGTCCTGGGACTCAAACACCTCGATGAAGGTGACCCGGTTGCCTCCGGGGTCGAGGACCGACGCTTTCCATCCGGCTCCCTCGCTTGTCGCGATTGGTGGGTGGCCCGGCCTCGGCCTGCGATCTCCGCCATCGCGTGCCCCGCACCCGCACCCGGACTGAAGTGCGCGGGGGCGTAGTCTTCCGGTCGCTGAAAGATTCGGCCCGGCGGCAGCGGGAAAATCGGAGGCAGACGGTGAGCGTCAAGAAGGCGGGGAAGCTCGTAGCGGTCTTGTTGTGCGTGTGCTCGGCGGGAGCCGCAAGCGTCGTCACGAGCACTCCGGCGATGGCCGACGCGGTCACCTATACGAGTGCTCAGATCGGGAACACAGGTCAAACGGCTCAGTTCTCGCAGGTGGGCAGCTGGTCAATGACGTGGAGCTACGACTGCTCGGGATTTGGATCGAGCGGCAATTTCATCGTCACCGTCAATCAGCCATCCGGTGACCCGTTGTCCGACATCGGGACGAACGAGCTCGGTGAGAGCGGCAGCGGCACGGACTATTACTTCGACACGGGAACTTTCAGCCTCTCCATCAACAGCGAGTGCGCCTGGTCGATTGCGGTGAATCCCTCCTCATCTCCCCCCGCCGCGTACACGACGACCTACACGAGCGCCCAAACCGGCGTGACCGGACATACAGCTCAATTCCTCGAACAAGGTCCGTGGGCCTTGGGTTGGAGTTACAGCTGTCTCTCCGGCCCGGGGACCTTCTCCGTTGATATCGATCAACCTGCCAACGACACGGCGCTCGATGTCGGGCCCACCGAGGTAGGAACAAGTGAAGCCGGGCTCGATTCCTACAACGACACCGGGGTCTTGAGCCTTACTGTGGTCAGCGAGTGTGCGTGGACGATCAACATCGACGGCAGCTTGCCCCAGCCCGTCACAGGCATGGCGTCCACGCCTCCGTTCGATAGTGGCTACTGGCTTGTCGATTCGGGTGGAGGGGTCTCACACCACGGTGACGCCCAGAACTACGGCTCGATGGCGCTCCAGCCATTGAATGCCCCGGTCCAGCACGTCGTGGCCACACCGGACGGCGGCGGGTACTGGCTGGTGGGGGCCGATGGCGGCGTGTTCACGTTCGGCGACGCGGGCTTTTTCGGCTCTATGGGGGGAAAACGCCTGAATGCCCCCGTCATAGACATGGCCCCGACGAGTGATGGTAGGGGCTACTGGCTGGTTGCCTCGGACGGAGGAGTGTTCGCCTTCGGAGACGCGCCATTCCTTGGATCGATGGGCGCCAGACACCTGAACAAACCGATTGTCGGGATCGCACCCGACGACGCGACCGGAGGGTACTGGCTGGTCGCCTCGGACGGTGGTGTCTTCGCGTTCGACGCACCTTTCGAGGGGTCCATGGGGGGAGTCGCTCTGAGTCAGCCCGTCAACGGGATAGCCGCCGGCCCCAATGATCTCGGCTATTGGTTGGTGGCGTCTGATGGCGGCATATTCGCGTTCGACGCCCCATTCGAGGGATCGATGGGCGGACAACACCTTGACGCCCCGATCGTGGGAATGGCTGCCGACCGACTCAGCGGTGGATACTGGATGGTCGGCGCCGATGGCGGCATATTCGCCTTCAGGGCGCCATTTCTGGGAGCCGACTAGGAGAACAAAGAAGCCTCCGGTGTCGACAGGTCGCCACTACCCGCCGAGGCCGTTGCAAGTTCGAGCGATCACTTCCATCGAAAATGAACGAACAATCGTCCGAAGTTGCGAGAGTCCTTCTCGACCCGATCGTAGAGTACCTTGATCTCCTTTTGGTCGAGGAAGCGCAGCACGCGCTTCTTCAACTGACCGCTGCCTTTTCCGGGGATGATCTCTATCACCCGAGCCCTCTTCGCCACGGCTTCGTCGAAGATGGAATGGAGGGCGCGATCAATGTCCTCTCCTCGGTTGTAGATGTCGTGCAGATCGAGTTTGAGTTTCATCGAGTCCTCCGGAGCACGTTGTGGCGACCATGGTCGCCAATTTCGGGAAGGACAGAGCCAAGCAGACACTGACTCAGGCTCTCATCTTGACCGTGGCATAGCGACCACCGACAAGGCCTCTAGCGGTAACGGCGCAGCGCGTCGGCCAGTCGGACGAGAATGGTCCGTCCAAGCGATGTGGCGACATCGACGGTCACGGCGGCAAGATAGGCGGACACCCGCCAAAGCTCACGGCGACCGTCGAATCCCGAATCAATTTGCGTGATCGCTCGGTAGGCATTGAACAGATCCTCGGGAACCGGTTCGAAAAGGTCCACGAGGGCCAAGTCCACCTCGGGGTGTCCGAAGTACGGAGCCACGTCAACGACGACGGCGCCGGTGTCGGTGGTAATGAAGTTGTCCCTCTGGGCATCGCCATGGAGGAGCGATGGGCGTGGCTCAGGACCGACAAGTCCGGGAATCCGCTGCATCAGTCGCTCGGTGTCTCTGGCGAGATCCATGGGCAGGTGGCCACAGTCGACGGCAGATTTCAGTCGTGGCACCACGCGCCGTTCAAGATAGAAGTCTGACCACCGATTTGACATCACTGGCCGATTGTCTTGAGGCAATGGTCCGAAGAAGCCGTCGAATCGTTCCAGTCCGAACTGCCGATCGTGCACTTGGTGGAGCTCTGCGAGTGTATGGCCGATGGATCGCCAGTCATCGGGGGTCCGCCCTTCGGGAGGTCGCTCGACCAGGGCTTCGTACAGGAGTAGCGACCCGTGCTCGAGCGAATAGATTCCGGCCCCGATCGGGTTCGGCGTGGCAATCCCGGCGAGTCGCCGCAAGAGAGCATGACCCTTCAACTCCGCACCGAACTCCTCGAGGCCTTGTGCTCCAAGGCTCAGCTTTGCGAACACCGAGAATCCTTGGCCGTGGAACACGCCACAGAGGTGTGAGGCCCTGTCGCTCAAGTCGAAGAAGGCGTCGCTGACCCACCCTCGGCCGAGGTGATGCGAAGCGGCCTCTCTGATCGTGCGCCCAATCTCCGGAGACAGAAGGGGATGCACGACAGGGTCGCGCGCCTCCCGGGGTGATCGTGGCGCCATGGCTCGATTGTCTCATGAAGCAACGTGGCCATCAGCAAGCCGCAAACGCCGCTCCCGACATGATCGGGACCGCCTCACGATGCCGTCATGGTGTGCACCATGCGGGGTCAGGAACCTCATCCGGACGACCGGCCAACCGCGACTCTCCACCGAGGCTCCAGCACGGCCGGAGCCCGGTGGCGCGCTCCAGCGTCGCCGGCCCCGATCCCGACAACGATGGTCTGGTGGCCAGGGGCCGTCGGGGTCCAACTCGGAGACTGGGTCATGGGGGACGCGCACCGACCCGGCCCCGAGCCCCGAGCCCCGAGCCCCGAGCCCCGACGATGTCGCTCATGTTGGGCTTCCCAGGCGAACGGACCGGGGTAGCGAGGGGCGCCCCGGATCAGCCCGTCGCTCGATCTCGTGATCGCCGGCTTTCGAGCGCTAAGGGGCTCTGAGGCACAAGATCATCGATTGGCCCTCGTTTTCGCTCAGATTTCGTCATTTCTGATGAGGGCGAAGTTGGCAAAGCCCCTGGTCGACCGGGGCATGGCGCCGGTAAAATCGAGAGTGGGGATGTTGGGGGGGTTCATGCTATGAGGTACCTCGCGGTTCCGGCGATGCCGCGTCGCGGTTTGTTGGTCTCGCTCCTACATCGGAGCCACTGGGCACCCGAGTGGCACGCCGTCACCGATATCTCCCCGAAGCCGACCAAGACGCTTTGCGGTGTCCCGTATTCGTCAGAGGCTCTTCGGACATGGGACCAGACGATGTCTGGCTCCCGGTGCCCCCAATGCGAGCGACTGGCGGCAGCGATACCCGATTCTCCTGACGGTACCGCCCTGACGCTCATGGAGTTGGAGAGCGGAGACGTCGCGGCCCGGTCACTCCTCCACCGAAGCGCACTCATTTCCCTAATTTTGGCTTGCATCCTGGTCGCCGTCGGTGTCTCGCTCGCGCTGGACTCCGGAGCCACGACGCCGCGAAGTCTCGCCGTGCGCAGTGCGAAAGCGGTGACCTCCAGCTCCACTACGGAGGCGCCGTCTGGCGCGGCGACCGAGTCCTCGTCACCGAGCACTACGAGCGTGGCGCCGAGTTCCACGTCCTCTACCGTGATAGAGCGCCTGCGTGCGCTGGTACTCCAATCGCAACAGGATCAGGGGGGTAGCACGACCGCACCCGCGTCTTCTTCATCTGGTTCCACCGGCGGAGGGCGCCACCCCACGACCTTCACGGACTCGCTCTTGACGAACATTCCAAGCGTGAGTGCCAGCTCGACTCCCACGACGACTGTGGCGGCCCCGACGCCCAACCCCCCGTCGGCTCCCACGACGACAACCATCCCCACGGCTCCTACGACGACCACGACCTCCACCACGACGTCCACGACAACGACTTCGACGACCACCACAACCACGACGACGACAATCCCCAAGGCACCGACCACAACTACGACCACGACGACGATCCCCAAGACACCGACTACAACGACGACCACGACGACGATCCCCAAGGCACCGACCACAACGACGACCACGACGACGATCCCCACAGCTCCGACCACGACGACGACCACAGCGCTGCCGCCGGCCTAGCGGTATCGGCGAGCAAAGTCGAACCCGAGAACCACCTCGCCACGTGATGGCGTCGGTTTCGACACCCGAGAAGTAGCGAACCACCCTGACCCATCGCGCGTCCGAAAACCGCGGGAGCGGCGCTCACACGAGCGAAAACCACCGGGAGAGGGTATCCGCCTTGGTTTAAGGTATCCCCCGCGGGTTCGAGACGGAGGGCTTGATCGGGTGCCGACGAGACGCGACGTACTGAAGGGCGGCGGCGGCGCTTTTCTCGCCGGTCTGGCCGGTTCATCGATCGACGCCACTGCGGCAGGGGCCGTGACGGCGCCTGCTGATGCCGCAGCCTCCGGGGCCGAGGCCGGATTAGCGCCACCGACCACGCCCGCGTTCCGACCTGGTGGAGCAGGTCCCCTCTACTGGAGCACCTACGG
Organism: uncultured Acidimicrobiales bacterium; assembly: GCA_963768255.1. Lineage (GTDB taxonomy): Bacteria > Actinomycetota > Acidimicrobiia > Acidimicrobiales > UBA8190 > Chersky-840. The sequence goes on from CAVYGX010000005.1 coordinate 125,449, forward strand.
CTACGAATTCACCAAGAACATCCTCATACCCGAGGACGTATGGAAGACCAACGTCGACTGGGTGGCGGCGAACTTCCGCGACTACGGCTACAACATGGTGTGCACCGACGGTTGGATCGACCACACCCAACGGATTACACCGAATGGCTACATCGTGAGCCAGGCGGACGACTGGGTGCACGACTGGGCCTGGTGGGCCACCTACCTGAAGGCGAAGGGCCTCGGGCTCGGCGTCTACTACAACCCTCTGTGGGCTACCCGCTCCGCGGTCACGAACCCTTCCGTCACCGTCATCGGCCGGCCCGACGTCAAGGTCGCCGATATCGTCAACCCGGGCGACTACTTCGACGGAGGCGGACTCCTCCAGTGGGTGGACACCACCCGCGATGGGGCCGAGGAGTACGTGAAGGGCTACGTCGCGTACTTCCGCCAACTCGGTGCCGTGTTCCTCCGGATCGATTTTCTGGCCTGGTATGAGGTGGGTTTCGACCAGAGTGCGGGCACGGTGGGGGTGGCCCACGGCCGAGACTCCTATCTGCAAGCGCTGGCGTGGATGCGGGAGGCGGCGGGCGACATGCAACTGAGCCTCGTGATGCCAAACCTGTTCGACCACGGATCCGGGGAACGGCCATACGGGGACCTGGTCCGGATCGACAACGATGCCAGCTTCGGTGGCTGGTTCCACTTGAGTAACAGCCGCCAGACCTGGCAGCCCGAGTGGTCCCAGTGGGACAACCCATTCCTCGGGTTCACTGGTTTCTCCGACATCTCCGGTCGGGGCCAGATGATTCTCGACGGTGACCCGCTGATGATGCAGACATTCGCCAACGACCGCGAGCGTCAGAGCGCGATCAATCTCTTCACCATGGCCGGAGCCCCGATCGCGATCAGCGATCAGGCCGACACGATCAGAAAGAACGCCCACATCTTCCAGAACCCCGAGGTGCTGTCCCTGCGAAAGGCCGGACTGGTCGGCAAACCCGTCTTCAACAACAGCCACGGATTCGAGTACGACCCCTCGAGTCGGGACCCCGAGCGCTGGATCGCCCAGTTGTCCGACGGCAGCTGGGCGGTGGCCTTGTTCAACCGGAAGGACAGCCCTCGCACCCGAACCAAGTCGATCAACTTTGCCGCCGTCCTGGGCTTCACCGGTCCGGCGGCAGTGCGCGACCTTTGGGCCCACAAGGATCTGGGGTCTATGACCAGCTACCGCGTGGCGCTTGCGCCTCACGCCTCGGTCCTCTTGTCGGTGGTTCCGCAAGGTCCTGCCGAATTTCAGGTCGAGGTCGGGGCCTGGGCAGGATCGGCCCGCTTCGACAAGACCTTTGGGGGCCACAAAGGCATGGGCTACGTCACCGGTCTCGATACCGAGGGGAGCAGTGTGGCCGTTGCCATCTCGGTGAACAGCGCCGGCAGTCGGCAGCTCATGTGCCACGTGGCCAACGCCACCGGCAGTCCGTCGACACTGACCATCAGTGCGCTCGACCCCGCGACTGGCAACCTCCATGGCACGGCGACGCTCGAGGTGCCGAGTACGCCAGCCTGGACTTCGTGGCAGACGGTGTCGGTCACACTGACCATGGCGGCCGGCACGAACCTGGTGGTGTGCAGCGTCGCGGCCACCGATCAGGGTGCGGTCAATCTCGACTACCTCGCCCTATCTTGAGTCTGACTGGTCGGCGCCGGGAATCGACCAAGGCAGATCGCTGTGCCACAACCTTCGAACCCCGGGACCGTGAGAGGGGGTCAACTCCGGTCACTGAACCTGAAGCAGCGTCCGCCGGAGGAGCGCCGTTGAGTTAGGGGTTACTAGTGACGAGGCGCGAAACGTTGACGGGGTAACTCCCAGGCGCTCGGGTCGTTGAGATAAAGACCGCACGCGCAGTCCATGGCTTCCTCGACCGTCCCCACCCGCAAGCCGCTGGGAAGCACCGAGTTCTCGTAGCCGTCTTTGCTCGCCAGCCAGATGGCGAAGGCCCACTTGTTCTCTCGGTGGCCGGTCCACCGGAGACGGAACAATGGCTGGTCATATCCCTCGGGGAGTGTGGCCTCGATGTAGGCATAGGGGTTGCGGAAGCGGACGCGTGCCTCGGTGAGCTGGGCCCAGCGGCTCCGGCGGTGGGCTTCGAGGCGGCGCTCCAGATCGGATTTTGCGCTGTCGGGGATGGTCACCGCGCCGATGCTATGGGGTCGGTCAGGCGGCGACTCGAAGGCGCCGATCGGCCTGCCTTTTCCTGCGACGGGCCTGTTGGGCGGCCCGGCGCTGCACCCGGTCACGCCGGGCCTCGGCGTTTCTCCGCCGCAGGTAGGCGGCGGTGGCCGCCTGGATCTCGGCGTGGTCCTGGTAGTCCGAGCCGGCGAAGACGGCCTTCACCATGACCCCGAAGTGGCACTCGATGCGGTTCATCCACGAGGCATAGGTGGGCGTGGCCACGAGCGTGATCCCCAGCTGACGGGCCACGGCGCGCACGGCGGTGGTCCAGTGCGACGCCAGGTTGTCCTGGACGACCCAGATGCGCTCGTCGGGATAACGGGCCCGGATCATCTTCAAGACGGTGATCACGTGATCGGCCCCCTTGCGGTAGAACCAGCGCCCGAAGAGCTGGTCCGCCCCCACGTCGTAGACGCCGAAGAATTGGGCCACCCCGTGGGGCTTGCGGTAGTTGGCCCGGATGCGCCCCGGGCGTCTTTGTGGCCACCACCCCCGGCCGGCTTTGGGGGTGGGGGTCACCGGTCCGTGTTCGTCGAAGCACACGAGCACACCGTTCAAAGATCCGCATTCCGCCGACCGGTAGAGCCGGCGCAGCCTCGCCGCCTTGGACTCGAAATCCGGGTCCGGCGAGTGCTTCCAGCCCTTGGTCGTCTGGGTGGTGTGGCCTTCCTCGATCAGGATCACCCGCAGGCGCTCCTTGGAGATCGTTCTCACCACCCCGGTCTTCAAGAGATAGGTGCGCAGGTGCGCCAACGACCACGTCACATAGGGCTCACCGAGCTCCTGGGGATGCGAGTCGACGATCTCCACGATGCGGGCGCGCATCTCGTCGGTGATCTCCCTGGGCCGACCACCGCTCCAGGCGGGAAGCAGCGCCTCGAGCCCGATGTCGTTGAATTCGTGGATCACGCCTCGCACCCAATCAGTGGTGGCGTCCAAGGCGTCAGCGATCTCAGGAGCCGAGTAGCGGCGACGACTCATGTCGATGACCTGAGCACGACGCGCCGTCACCGGCGACGCGAACTCGCCACCTCGTCGGCGCAGTGAACGCAGCCACGCTCGTTCCTTGGCGCGCAAACTCCTCACGAACACTTGGGCCGGCCGAGCCATGCACGCCTCCATCAACGCACGGACTGCAGCCCTCTAATCATGCGCGGGCACGCGAGGAATTACAAGGATGTCGGTTTACCTCGCGACCTTCAGTGCCTCCGCACTAGGTCTCGAGTGAAAGGATGCTTCTCACCTAACCGTCCTGCGCCGTGCACGGGGCTTGCCACTCAGGCGGTGCTGTGAGCAGTACTCGTATTCGTTGTAGATGGACAGGCGGGTGCCACAGTTGGGTTCCGCGCACATTCGTCCCGGTGCGAATCTGCGTGGGGACCGGTCGTGGTTGTTGTACACCTCTCCGCCGACGATCTCCGTGCGTGCTTGCACTTACTTCACCTTCTGGTCGTGAGAACATCACCGCTGTCAGACCCAACGACCTGACGGCTCGACGCTCAGCGGGGAACTCGGGGCCTATTTGCCACAGGAGCAATCCACCCCCGAAGAGAGGTTGCGCCCTGTACCGCCCAGCGGGCGGCACACTCCAACAGTGGCAGACGGCGATTGTTGCGACTAGAGGAGAAGGGCGCAAAGGTTATTCCGGCGCCTTGGTTGACTTGACGCCAAACCGACGACGTCGAGCCCGGTTCCAGTGCCCGTCTCTTGCAACCTCGGGCTTTCACCGCACGCAAAGTGACGTTTGTGCTACGGTGAGAGGGCTGAAGGGTCTCGGACCCCGCCTCTTTCGCTTCCCGACCGATGGTCGGGAAGCGAGATGGAGGCACAAGAAATGGGACTCGCAGGAATGGTCTTCAGCATGATTTCGATCGCGGCCGGTGCCGTTATGTATTAGGCGGTGACACGGCTTCCGGCTTTCGACGGTGGGGGTCATCCTCATGATCGTCGGAGCCGCCGGTCTGGTCATCTCGACCGTGATCTTCGCCACGTCTCGCCGACAAGGTGGCAGCAGGAATCGCACCTATGACAGGCAAGTGACCGACACGGCAGGTCGCACCGCTGAGGTGCATGAAGAGGTACATCAATAAGCCTCGTCCGATACAGCCGGGCTCTAGTGCCGTCGGGCTATTGCCGACGGAACGCCGCCCTGCGCATCGGTCTCTTCGAGCATGGCGTCGAGCAGCAGCGTCGCGTCCCATACGTCAGCAGCAACACGCAATTCGCAACCCTCGTCTCCGTAGATTCTGGCCTCGACCCGAGATTCAGGGTGCAAGGAGTAACGCTGGGGTTTCGGATGGGACGAATTGAACCGTCTTTGTCTGGCGCCACGCAGCCCAGCCCCGGCCTACGCCGTAGGAGAAGGCGCTGAGACTCCCCACAAAGAACCCGATCGGCCAGTTCGTCACGAACGAGATCGCTATCGACGCCCACACGATCGACAGCGCGATCCCCACCGAGAGAAGAATGGCAACGAGGGGACGAACGGTGAACGAGCGGGCGGCGGCGGGCGGACCGATCATCAGGCTGAAGATGAGCAAGGCCCCCACGACCGGCACGGTCATGGCGGTGGCGAGGGCGAGAACCACCAGGAACGCCAACTCCATCCGCTGGCTGTGAACGCCCCTGGCCTCTCCGATGTCAGGTACGACAGAGGAGAGGATGAGCGGACGATAAAGGACAATTACCGCCGCAACGCACACGACACCAAGCACGGCAACAGGCAGGATCTCGTTCGAGGCCACACCGAGGACTTCGCCGAAGAGCAGCGAGAAGATCTCCGGCTCGTATTGGGTGGTCTGGCTCAAGAACAACGCACCCAAGGCGAGCATCACGACAAGGGCCAGAGCCGTGACCACGTCGTGACGACCTCGTCGTCCGAGCGCGCCGATCCCCAATGCGACCAGCACGGCGAACACACCCAACCCGGCCAGGGTGTTCACACCGATCAGGCTGGCGCCGGCCGCCCCCGCGAAAGCGCCGTTGGGAATGGCGTGAGCGGGGAATGCCGAGCCACGTAGGACCACGAAGAAGCCGATCACGCCGGCGATCACAGCGACGATCGTCGCCACCACCCAGGCGTTGATCATGAAGCTCGCGAACATGCCCCCGCCTCGTTCACTCTCCGCACTGACCTGCAGCGTCTCATCGACCGGCCTCAAGGATCACTGAGGATGCGATATCTCCCCGACGGGTGGTCGCCCTCCACACGAACGGCAACTCGGTAGCCAGATAGCCCAAGAAGATAATGGCGACGATGAAGAAACTGACCGGCCACGATGCATGGCTCGAGCTCCAGTAGTAGCTGTCGTAGGCGAGTAGCACGCCGACCATGACCGCGACCACCCCGGTCACGGTGGCCACGACCATCGCCCAACCGACCCGGTTCGTGAGCCGCAGGGCGATGGCGGCAGGTCCGATGAGCAACGCGGTGGAGAGGATCGCGCCGATGGCCAGAGACGACAGACCCACGGCAAGAGCCAAGGCCAGCATGTAGAACAGACCGATGACGCGGACCGATACGCCGCGAGCGGCTGCAATGTCGGTGCTGACGGAGCTCAGCAACAACGGGCGGTGGATGACGGCCATGATCGCCAGGCAGACGACACTGAAGACTACGACGATCGGGACCGTTGAGGTGTCGATGCTGAAGATCGACCCGAACAGGACCTGCTGGCTGGCGCCGGTCGTCGACGAGCGGGTGGTGCTGAGGTAGAGGAACAGGGCGGCGATGCCGATCGACGCTCCGAGCACGATTCCCGTTGCCAGGTCTCTTCCTCTGGCCCGGCGAATGCCGATCATCTCCATGGCTCCTGCCCCCACCACCCCCCCGGCCACGAACCCCAACAAGGGACTGATCCCGAGGAGAAATGCGCCCGAGCCGCCGGCCGTTGACACGTCCGCGAGCGAGTGACCGGCGAAGGATTGGCCGCGCATGACGGTGAACACGCCGACCACGGCGGAGACCAGCGCCACGATGGTCCCGACCACGAAGGCCACGTGGACAGGTTGGCTGGAGAAGAAGCCCGGCTCGACCACCCAATGCACGGCTCAGACCACTCTCAGGTTCGAATCCGGAGGGAGAGCAGATTCCTCCATGGGTCCGGCCACCACCAGGATGCGGCCATGGAGGGTGTGGACGTGGACCTCGTACCCGTACAACGCGCTCAAGACCTCGTCGCGCACCACCTCGTTCGTCGTTCCGCTCGCGGCGCGGCCCCCCGCGAGGTAGACGATGCGGTCCATGACGGGTAGCAGCGGATTCATCTCATGGGCAGAGAGCAGTACCGCGATGTGCTGCTCGTCGGCGATGCGGTCGAGCAGGTTGACGACCTCTTGGCCGCTTTTCAGGTCGAGGTTGGCAAGGGGTTCGTCCAGGAGCAGGAGCTGGGGACGCCCGATCAGCGCGTGGGCGATCAGCACCCGTTGCTGTTCACCCCCCGAGAGGGTGCCCACCCGGGCATCGGCGAAGCGCTCGGCGTCGACGGCGTGCAGCATCTCGTCGACCGCGTCTCGGCGTTGCTTCGAGGGCAGCGGAATGCCGAAGCGGTGCCCGTCGATCCCAAGCGCCACGAGGTCCCGCGCCCGCAGAGGCATGTCCGGGTCGAGGACGATCTTCTGCGGAACGTAACCGATGGACCCATTCCCACCGACTCCCCCGACACCAAGGACAACGACCTTGCCGGCGCTCGGGCGTTGCAGACCCAGGATCACCCGCAACAAGGTGGTCTTCCCGGCGCCGTTGGAGCCGATCAGCCCAGTGAACTCCCCCGCCCGCACACTGAAGGTGACGTTGTCGAGGATCTGTCGTCCCGACAGCGACACGCTCACACCTTCCACCGCCAGCAGCTCTGGCGGCCTGGGCTCGGGGTCGCTCGGCCCCATCACAGGTGCTGGGTCGACACGCCGCCTTCCACGGCCTTCTCAATGGCGTTGACCTCGGCGAGCATCCATGACTGGTAGTCGTAGCCGGGGGTAGGCATCGTTTCGTACACGCCGACCACCGGCACTCCGGCCTTCAGCGCTCCCAGGCGGATCGATGTGGTGAGGGAGTCGACCACCTGCTGGTTGTAGCAGAAGACCTTGACCGCATGTTTGGTGAAGAAGCCGTTCTCGAGCGTGACATCCTGCGGAGACGGGTCCACTCCGTTCATGATGTCGGCTTGGAACTGCCAGGGAGTGAGGTTATTGATGCCCATTGCCGTCAACAGGTAGTCGGCCACAGGCTCGGTTGTCGCCGCGGTCACGCCCGGATGCTGCGTCTTGAATGTCGCGATGGCATTCAACCAGGGTGTCAGCGACGCATCGAACTTGGACAGATTGGCGCTGAAGTATGCGGCGTGGAGGGGCTGAAGTGATGCCAGATCCGCAGCCATGGCCTTGGCCGCGGCCGGCATCGTCTTCGGGTCGTACCACAGGTGCGGATTCGGGGTGGAGTCGGGCAACCCGAGGAGATGCTGGACCACGATCACCTTGCGACTCGCATTGGGAGAAGCCGACTCGATCTTGTTCATAAAGGTGTCATACCCGATGCCGTTCTGCACGATGAGCTGCGCCGCGCTCACCGCCGCGGCCACGCTCGGGCTCGACTCAAACGTGTGGGGATCGGTGTTGGGGTTGTTCAGGATTGACGACACGTGAACGTACCGGCCGCCGATCTGACCGAGAACGTCCGCGTACTCGTTCTCGGCCCCGATGGCGTTGATCAGGCCGGACTTGGCAGATGGTGCCGGCGTGCTACTGCCGCACCCGGCCGCCATGACAGCCGCCCCCGCCACGATGGCGAAAACGGCCCTGCTCCGGCGCCCCGGACCAGCCAGTTTCCCCCTCAGCGCCGTGGTGGTGTGGGCCATGGCCGGAATGTAATCTGGGACTCATTCTCAATGCAACTGAGACTCATTCCATACTGACCGACTTGGAGGGCGAGACCGTGGTGCGTTTATATGACCAAGTGCGAGGCCTACGGAAGCGCTGCGGGGTCAGCGCGGGCCAACCGGATCGGGGACCGGGCCTGGAGCGCCTCGCAGCTGGGGCGAACCACGGTCGACGTGCCAATCAGCCGGATCCTCAGGGGCATCGTCGGCGGGACGAGCGATCAAACTCCCCTCGGAGGTCCGACCATGATTGATCGCGGGTCCTCAGCCGACGGCTCCAGAGGGGTCGAACGGGCACCGCAGCGCAAGGGAGGTGGAAAGAGGACCGCGTCCGCGACCGTAGGGCTCGACGAGGTACATGACGAGGTCGAAGCCCGACTTCGACTTCACCAGCTGCGCTATACCTCAGGGCGCCGGGCGATCATCGACCTCCTCGTCGATGCCGGCCATCCGGTGAGCATCGGCGATATCGCAGACGGTCTTCCCGATCTTCCAACCAGCTCGGCCTACCGTCACCTGGCGGACCTGCAGGCCCTTGGCCTTGTCCGGCGCGTAGCTGCCAACGACGATTTCGCTCGCTTCGAGCTTGCCGAGGATCTCACCGAGCATCACCACCACCTTCATTGTGTGGAGTGCGGAAAGGTAGTCGATGTGACGCCGACGCCTACGTTCGAGCGGGTGCTGACGAAGGCCGTAGCCGAGCTCTCCCAGGCCGTGGGTTTTCATCCTCAGGGCCATCGCCTCGACGCGCTGGGCCTCTGCGCCGATTGCGGATGACGACCAAAGGCAGGTCTAGACTCTCGGTCGGCTACGGGACGCATTGACGTGGAGATATCAGACGCAGTCCGTGATGAGACTCTCGATCTCGCTGAGTGCCTCGCCGGGCTCGATGACGAGCAGTGGAACTCTCCTTCCCTGTGTGCCCTGTGGCGCATCAGGGACGTGCTCGCTCACGTGACCGCGGGCGCGGAGGGTGCTTTCGGAGTTGGCGCGATCCTCGGTGGCATGCTTCGCCACGGCTTCAGTTACAACCGATGGGTGGCAGCTGATGGGCAAATACGCGGTCAGCAGGACCCAGCCGTCCTTCTGAAGGCCCTTGGGGACACCGCCGCTAACCGCAAAGCCCTGACCGGTCCGCGGCCTGATGCATGTCCTCGTCCATGGGCAGGACATCTGTCGACCTCTCGGCATCAAACGCGATCTGCCCGAGGCACATCTCGTTCCGGTGGCGGACTTCGTCAAGGACGACGTTCATATCTTCGGTTCCAAGAAGCGCATCGCCGGATTGAAGCTCACGGCTACCGATATGGACTGGTCCCACGGGGACGGACCCGAGGTGACGGGTCCGGCGGAGGCGCTGGTGATGATGATGGCTGGGCGCTTGGTTGCACTCGATGATCTCTCGGGAGAAGGAAAGACGGCGCTGGTTACCAGGCGTTGAGGTTGCCACTGACCGAGTGCGAAAGCACCGAATCGACGCCTTCGCTCACCACAAGTCAGACGTCCTCCGGATCGACGACAGCATTTGATGAATCAAACGACAGGGAGCTGGAAGGTCTCTCGCTCGGACAGCGCCCTCAGCGTGAGTAATTGCTTTCGCATCATGACCAGGTCGCCTGCCGGTAGCAACTGTCGCATCATGAGGCCGAAGAGACCCCGGGGAGATTGAAACGCGACCTTCACCACAAGACGGCATCGTTGAGCGTCGGCGGAGATCAGCGAGTAGGTGACAGCCACGTGACCAAGGGCGGCCGTGGATGATTCGATGGTGATCGAGCGACCATTCTGAAATGAGACCAGTCGGAAGATCGTCATGAAGCGCTGTCCAACTTCAAGTTCATCTAGACCCGTTACAAGTTGTCGAGGGCTGTGTCTTCCGAGGTTGTCGATCCAGTCGTAACTGTAGGGCGCGACGCGTAGCTGGCAGATCCAACGGAAAACCACTTCGGGCGGAGCAGCGACGTCCACACCTCGAAACAGGACACCGTCTGGACGTTCGATCAGGTCATCGCAGGAAAAGACTTCAGCTCGCTCTTCTGGGAGTGTTCCCCAAGTCTCAACGAATGAGAACGGCCTCACTTCAGTCAACCTACGCGCGTTAGTGATTTCTGGTCCATTCGGGCGCAACGGAGCATGGATGCCGACGATGAGCGGCCTTCCATACGGAACCCCGATCTCCGGTTCGGTGGTCATCATCTACCGTCGAATGAGTGTTCGGTCATAAGCCGAGCCGCACCCATGGCGTGACAAATAAATATTGTCCGGAGCGAACATCGCGTTTGACGAATGGATTTGGCACTATGGAACACCAAAATGCGGGCGAACTTCTCTGACTCTCGTCCGGCGCATACCGACTGCATGATCGATTCGGGACAGGCGGCCCCAGTCCGAATCTACGCCTGGGGGGGCTTGCTACCCTCAGAATCATCCTCAGCTTTGAGCATAGCTGTACGTGACCTAACGTGATCCAATAGTGGAGCTCATACTCGGCTGCACAGGGCCGTATCAAGCGGAGAGGACAATTGCCATGGCCGGTCTGCGGGTGGGCAATGTCTGACGATTTTGGTGCAGCTTGGTTGATAGGGAAAGGACGGCGCCGCTTGTTGCGGCTTGGCGGCGCACTCCTCATTGTGGGTGGCGCATGTCTCTCGGTTGCTTCTTCTGATGTCGCCGGAGCAGTCCCGGCTCTCAACTGGTCAGTGCAAACGAGCCTTCCCCTCAGCGGGGTCGGCACCCTCGTTGACGTTTCATGTGCCTCAGCGGGGCACTGCGATGCGATTGGAACAGATTCTGGAGGAAGTGAGGTCGTTCTGGTTTCCACCAACACTGGCACCACGTGGTCTCCTCAAACTCTTCCGACGGGTACAGCGTCTCTCTTGGGTATCTCGTGCCCCACGATTTCGAGCTGTTTCACTGCAGGAGACAATGTCATTCTCGCTTCAACCGACGGGGGGATGACTTGGACGCCGCAAACGCTCCCTAGTTCCGCCTCTGACCTCAACAACTTCAGAGCTGTGTCGTGCGCCACAGTCTCTGACTGTGTTGTCGTAGGTGAAAGCACGCTTGACAGCGTGGGTGACCCCATCCTGACGACCATGAACGGAGGCTCAACGTGGGGGGCTGCGAGTGTTCCGAGCGGGACCGGTGACTTCAGTGCAGTTTCCTGCGTCATTGACACGTTGCAATGTGTGGCGGTAGGTACCAGTGCGAGCGGTTACGCCGACATCCTGATCAGCACTGATGGTGGCAACACATGGGCGAATCAGGTTCCCCCCGCAGGAACAGTCCCTCTGAACGGCGTGTCGTGCGCGACCACCTCCGATTGCGTAGCAGTGGGGAACAGCCATAGCTCTCCGGGCATCGTCGTCACCGACGACGGCGGGAGCACATGGACCAGCGAGTCGGTTCCGAGCCCGACGACTGACCTCGAGGGCGTTTCGTGTGCATCTAGCGCGGAATGCGTGGCCGTGGGGGGATCCTCGAACGGGAACGCCATTGTGATCGCTGGCAGTGACGCCGGACAGTTCTGGTCATCCTCCTCCGTGCCGACGGGCACTGCTGCGCTCTCTCGCGTTTCGTGCATAATTGCGTGCGTAACCGTGGGGTCCGTGAATGGCGTGGCGGCAGCCCTGACAAATCAGACCGGGATCTGGGCGGCTGCCCTGACATTCCCGCAGGGGATGAGTGATCCTTCCGCCATCTCCTGTCCAGGAGCTTCTGATTGCGCGGTCGTGGGCTATGACAGTATTGCTGTGACGAGCGACGGATCGACCACATGGGATTTCCCGACCGGGGTCAGCTACCTCAACGGGGTATCGTGCATCTCTGCTACCGACTGCGTGGCAGTAGGCGAGAACGACCAATCTCAGTCCAATGGGGCGATCCTTGTGACGGTCGATGGTGGAACCACGTGGACAAGTGAAATAGTCCCCGCCGGGGTCAGCTACCTGGCTGGCGTGTCGTGTGTCGTAGCGTCGGAGTATTGCGTGTCGGTAGGCGAGTTCGCTGGGCCATCCGGCGGCGTCGAGGTCATCCTCACCAGCACCGACGGAGGGACTACTTGGACGAATGAGCCTGTCTCCAGCCCAGTCTCCAGTGCGCTCCACGCCGTTTCGTGCGCCACAACCACGTTTTGTATGGCCGTGGGCAGTGATCCGGTGGTAACAACTGACGGAGGTACGACCTGGACCAGCTTGACGATCCACGATATGCAGAACCTCTTCGGGGTGTCCTGCGCAACGACGTCCGACTGTGTTGCATCCGGGAGCAGTGTGTCGGGTTGGGGAGGAGAGAGCACGACACACGACGGAGGCACGACTTGGACAACTCAAGCTCTGACTCAGACAAACACGCTCGATGGGGTCTCATGCACGTCCTCAGCGAACTGTGTGGTCTCAGGTTCCAGAAGCACGACTAGCCCAGCTCTCGTGCTCGCGACCGGCGATGGTGGCACGACCTGGGGTACGCAATCGCTACCCTCGAACATCGGCTTGGGCTCGCTTCCTGGCATCTCATGCGTCACAGCCATTTCCTGTATGGCGGTGGGGAGCGACACAAGCGGTGTCGCCGTCATTGGCAGTACCTCCTCTTCAGGTGTCGCCCCACTCGAAATCACGAGTGCTGATGCTGACACCGCAGCCGTTGGAGACTCGTTCGCGTTCACCGTGACGACGAGCGGATCGCCGACTCCCTCACTCTCCGAAGAGGGTGCGTTGCCGGAGGATGTCGGCTTCGTTGACAATGGCAACGGAACAGCGACGCTGTCCGGTACACCCGCAGCAGGCTCGTCGGGTACCTACGTGTTCACGATAGAGGCGGAAAACGGACTGGGTGGAACGATGGTCTACCAATCGTTCTCATTGGTTATGGGTGAACCCGTACACACGGCGCCCCAGATCACGAGCACTGGCAGCGTGACCACCTCCCCCAAGACCTTCTTCCAGTTCTACGTGACGACTAATGCGTGGCCAGTGCCTACCATTTCGGAGAGTGGCGCGCTTCCAGGAGGAGTCAGTTTTGTTGACGACGGCCATGGCACCGCCACCCTGGCTGGTACGACCGCTCCAGGATCGGGCGGTGCGTATCCTTTGACGATCAGCGCATCGAACGGCGTGTCGCCGAATGCAACACAGAGCTTTACGTTGGTCGTCGACGAGGCACCCACGATTGGTAGCGTCAGCTCCGCCACCTTCGCGACCGGCTTGGCTGGCCACTTCACGATTTCCTCGGCACTCGGCTTCCCGACGCCCTCGCTCTCGGAAACTGGAACGCTCCCTGGCGGCGTGACGTTTGTCGACAATCACAACGGCACGGCGACATTGGCTGGCACACCATCCCTCAACAGCGCCAACACGTACCACATCACGATCACTGCCGCGAATGGTGTTGGAAGTGCCTTCCCACAGGCCTTTGTGCTCACTGTGACCGGCTTTCAAATCACCACGGCTTCGCTTCTGACCGGGGCGACGAAGGCGGCATATTCAGCTCCATTGTCGGCGAGCGGGGGGAACCCCCCTTACAAGTGGTCGTTGGCAGCAGGCGCCTTACCAAAAGGTCTCCACCTTAGGTCGAACGGTGTCATCTCGGGCAGGCCGAGAACGAGTGGTACGTACATCTTCACGGTGAAGGTTGTCGACCACAGGTCCAAGAAAACCAAGGGTCATCCTTCCACCCAGAACACCGCCACGAAAGTGCTGTCAATCACGATCTCGTGAAAACCTGAGGGTGCTAAGTACGCTCGTCCACATCCCGCTGTCGTCCTTCTCTCGATTTCCGACAAATGCAGCGGCTACCAAGCTCTTAAGGGACATTGCCGGACAGCCTAACGATCCTGCGTCGATGTCCGCGATTCGAGGTGTTGGATGAGACTCATTCACCTCGTCAGTAAGGAGCCCTTCCAGAGTCCCCGTCGGCGTAGCAGCAAACCAGCTTCCTGCTTGGGCCAGCGACGTCCTGAAGTCCGTCCCATAAAATGTGCCGTGCCTGCGCCAGCGTGTCACCAATCTGCAGCCCTGCGGGAGTGACTACGTTCGGCGCCTCTCGGTAACCGGGACTCCCGCCGAGAGACCCGGTGGCGTAGCCGACAATGCGTTTCTGGTCGAAGTACGGTCGGTCTCCGAGCAGATGTCAGATTGGAACGTATCTGCTCAGTGAGCGGTGTCGTACCGGGTCGAAAGAGATCAGCCCAACGAGTGGGCGCTGAGGGACTCGAACCCCCGACCTGCTGGTTGTAAGGCCGGTCAGGGCAGGAACAGCATGGGGAACTCCGTCGCAGCTCGTTGCGTTATCGCAGGTCAGATCGTGTCTGCGGGCGATCCTCTTGTGGCATTGCGACACCTCGTGCGACACACTGACTCACAATTGTTGGGACGCGTGTTGGGATGAGAAGCCCTTCTGATCCAGTCGATTCACGCCGTCTGATCTATCCATTGACGCCATATTGTCAGGGCGGCCTGGCCAAACCCACCGCGACACGTCCTTACCTCCTCGTCTCATCATCGAGGTCGAAGTAGTTCCCGACACGGACGATGGCGCGGAGATGTGAATCGCATTGCCGGAGAACGGATCATGCATCTTCTTCGTGCCGGGGCGGCGACTCATTTCTGTATGAAGGAGCTTGTTGTCAGGCGAGCCTCTCGAGTTGGAGAGGTAATGCCAACTTGATGCTAACGCTGCCCAATGTGTACGGATCAATGGCAAATGGCTTGCTGCCACAACGTGGATTTGATGTTCACGCTAAAATACGAGACCGCAACCAGGGCCGACCCAAGTTCTGTCTGCGGCCAGAAGCGTTGATCGGCCTACGACAGCGACACATTGGGCTGTGGAGGCCTATCACCACCGCATTTCCTTACGGTCAACCGCTTCCTGACTATCGGGGTCCGTCAACACCAGTGGAGCCAGGCGTCGTGTTCAAATGTGATCTAGGTCGTGCTTGTGTGATTCTTGAGAAATCAGAGACAATCATCTTCCCGATGAACTCGTACCCAAGAGTGTTGGCATGAATATCACCTCGCGAGCAAGCCCAGGTTAGGGAACAGACCTGTGCCACGGCATAAGGAATTCTTCCGTAAGAGGCGGTTAGCACACGGTCAGATAGAGGCCGGTAGCCACCTGTGGCAGCTGTGACATCCAGAAATGACGCGCCAACTGACCCATATACGCGACTAAGCGTGGGGTTGATCAACGACTTGAAAGCAGTCACAGATTGCACCGCGAGGTTTCGGTTTGGCTCAGAGCGGGGGTAGACCCATGCCCCAAGAATGATATCGGGGTACGTCAGTCCAATGATCGGAACGTCCGGGCCAGCCGCCGCTCGTAGTTGTTTCGCTAGCCTGGTGACGTTAGTTCCTATGTGTGAGTCTGCAGTTTCAACACATGTGGTCGGCTGGGGGTCGCTGGCACAGGCGACGAGATCATTACCTCCTATCGACACGGTGATCATGCCAATCTGCCCCCGGTGCGTCCTGATAAATCTGTCAGCGGCCGCAGCTTGACTCAATCCGCCATAGGTGGCTCCATCCATTGCTGGCGATCCACAACCTGGCCGAGTCAGGATTGAACTCGTCGTCGCTCCACTGCATCCAAAATTGACGAGTCGAAATCCTTCTGTTTCGGCGACGAAGCTTGCAAATCCAGGAGTTGGACCGCCGGGGACAGGTTGGTACCCAATCGCATACGAATCCCCTAACGAGAGATAGTACTTTCCGCTGCTCCTAGCATTGTGGTTGAAGATCAGAATGGCAATGACTGCAAGCTCGGCAGCAACCAATGTGACGGCGAGGATGCGTGCGACCGGAGGCATCTCCTAGTGGTCCGTCGCTGATATAGCTGAAGTAGTTAGGCTGGCAACATGACCATGATGCTGGCCGCACCGCCACTTCGCATGACCCGCAAACAACGGGCCGAGCTCGAGCGCATCGCACGTTCTTCGTCCCAGCCGCACCGCTCTGTCATGCAGGCCAAGGCGTTGTTGCTTGCCGCCGATGGCGAGGCCAACTACGAGATCGCACGGCGCTTGGACGTGGCGTCGAACTCGGTGCGCAGCTGGAGACGGCGTTTCGAAGAGAGCGGGACCGACTGGGTCGGCACGATTGCACCGGGACGGGGCCGCCGTTCGTGGTTGCCCGAAGGCACCGTGGCCGAGGTAGTGCGCGTCACGAGGGAGGAACTCCCCGATGATGGCTCTACTCAGTGGTCGACTCGGACGCTCGCCCAGCGACTCGGGATCGGCAAGGACACCGTGGCCCGGATCTGGCGGGACCACAACCTGCGACCTTGGAGCGTCGTGAGCTTCAAAGTCTCGAACGACCCGGACTTCGAAGAGAAGCTCGTCAACGTGGTCGGGCTCTACATGAGCCCGCCCGAACGGGCCATCGTCTTCAGCTTCGACGAGAAGACCCAGGTCCAAGCACTCGACCGCACCCAGCCCTCTCTTCCTCTCAAGCCCGGACGGGCCGGGACCATGACCCATGACTACAAGCGTCACGGCACAACGGATCTCTTTGCCGCCATGAACGTCGCCACCGGCGAGGTCCTCTACGACACCCGCACATCGCACAAAAGCACCGACGTGCTCCAATTCTTCAAGTTGATCGACCTCCATGTCGCCAAAGACCTCGACATCCACGTCGTCCTCGACAACCTGAGTGCTCACAAGGCACCGCCGGTGGCCAAGTGGCTGGCCGATCCCAAGCGGGAGCGCTGGCACCTGCACTTCACGCCGACCAGCTCGTCGTGGCTGAACCTCGTCGAGAGCTGGTTCTCCATCCTCACCGAGCGCCGGCTTCGCCGGGGTGCCTTCACCTCCGTCGACCACCTCATCGTCGAGATCGAGACCTGGGCCGAGCATTGGAACGACGATCCCAAACCTTTCGTCTGGAAGAAGCCGGCAGAGGAGATCATCGCCAAGGTGAAGAGAGGCCGGGCTGCATTGGCTTCAGTCAAATCCGCGACGCACCACTAGCCGGCTTTGGTGAGTTGGTGATACGAAATGTCTGCCATGTTGTAGCTCCCTGTGCGGACCTGACAAAACACGCCAACCCTCACAGATCCTATTGACGCAACTGAAGGCAGGCGGGTTGACCATATCCTGGGGCTGCCCGAGGAGTGGTCACCGAGGGTGGTTCCTGGTCACATTCAATGGTGAGACTCGGGGGACACCTCTCAACCCGAAATCGCCTTTGGCCGGGATCCGATAGGCCCTTGACGGCTGTGGCAAACGGTGCAACCATCAATAAAGATTTGGGAGCGCCAGATGAAGAGCGTAAAGTCGCCATTCAACCGAGTCGTCGTGGTAACGAGCGTGGTTGGCGCCGTGGTGATTGCGGGCCTCCTATTGATCCAGTTTGGCGTTGCAGGCGCATTGGTAAATTCGACGC
Organism: uncultured Acidimicrobiales bacterium; assembly: GCA_963768255.1. Classification (GTDB taxonomy): domain Bacteria; phylum Actinomycetota; class Acidimicrobiia; order Acidimicrobiales; family UBA8190; genus Chersky-840. The sequence continues at coordinate 142,914 of CAVYGX010000005.1, forward strand.
AAGCTGTCACGTCGTTGCCAACAGAACCAGCGGGACCAACGCAAACGACCCTGCCTCCTCCAGGTCCGCCCATACCGGCTGGCGATACCGGAAGTGGCCCGATTGGAACGCTTCCCCAGCGGGTGCCAACTAGTCCTCCTCGCATCTCGACTATCCCGGCCAATGCTTGTGTGGATTCAAATCTGGAAGCGTCAGTTACGGGATATGGCATTCAATCGATGAATTTTGATCAGGACATCGTGACTGTGACTTCGTTAACCCCATGTTCAATTAGTGGGTTTCTCAACGTGAGCTTTTCAAATTCCCAACCGCTCAGCGCCACTATCGATGATGGTGGGACTGATGGGAGCTTCAGTTCACCTGGTGCTGTTGCTCTCGGACCCAACGAGTCTGGATCCTTTGTTCTTCAATATCAGGACTTCAGTTACTGTCCTGTTGCGACGGACATGTTCATCGGCACAGTCGATTCAACACCCGATGTTCCGGTTTCGCTGAGTCCAGTGAATGGCGACCAAACCGGGTGGACCGTTTGCAGCCCAATACAAGTGTCGGCGATCGAGCAGGGCAACGACCCCGCCCAGTACCTGCCTTAAGGAAAAGTATGCGACGCCAAATACTCCACCGCATACCGTGGGTTCGTGGTCGACGTTTTCAAGCCCTCGTGGTTGGAGTGGCGGTCGTGACCCTGTCTGGCTGTGAGATCGGCGAATACGGGAGTGATGGAAGCAACCCATCGCCTGTCTACGAAGGCGCGAGTTCAGCCTATACGGAGCCCACTTGTGGCTCCTCGTGGGATTATTTCTTCTACCTAGCCGAGGATGGGATCTCGAATTCAGACGGAACAACTTCTTACATACCGCCCGCAAGTAGCTCAACTACAGACAACTCCACCTATGCCAACGACGCCGAATTCAATTACTTTCTCGGTGACGGCTTAGGAACGGGTATCTACTATTTCATGGGTGGTCCAAACTATGCACCCAGTAACCTGACGCCGTACCAGTACGGAGAGGAACAAGGGTTCGCCGCGCTTGCATACTATGACGAAGTTCTAGCAGTCGAAGGCAATCTCGACTTTGGGTTCATCATGGCGGATATAGAGATGGATCCGACACACCTCCATGGGTGGAATTATCCGGGCGCAACGGGAGCTGCGCTTGCAGCAAATCAAGCCGTTTGGCAGGGCTTCTATACCGGACTACAGGGAGCGGGTTATAACGTCGGGCTCTATTCTGACCCGGACAATTGGACGCAAGCATTCGGCAACGAGACTGTCGGACAGATCGAGTGGACATATCAAGGGGACAACGGTGTTGTCTTGCCATGCCCCACCCGCTTCTCGGGTGGTTCAGGTGGAATATCCGCACAGTTCTTCGGCGGCCAAACGCAGAGCAGTAACGACGCGATCGCTTGGCAGTGGGCTCAAGTTTCCGCAGGGGACTGGGACTCGATTGCGCTGGATCATTACGACGCTCTCTTTTGAGATGAGTGAGGAGCAACCTGCCTTTACCTGCTCATGATTGATTGAGACACGTCATCTAGGTCTCGGCGACCATCACCTGAGGTGCAACAGGAATCATCGTTTCGTTTCGTTTCGTTTCGTTTCGTTTCGTTTCGTGGCGGTGACAGTCATGAGCGAAGCCCGAGGGGCATCGATTTCCGAGGGCTGTGCGGGGAAGGCGAAGAGGACTCACTGGCCTACCACGCGGCGACGATGAGATGTCCTTTGGTTGGCATAGCTCCCTCCTATTCCAGACATTCCGCGAAACCCAGGGCGTTCCAGTTTCCAAAATCGGCGGTGCCACCAACCGTGTCAACTCCTCATCGACGCACACGCCTGCATTGTGCAATGCCCCGCCCTTCGGGCGGTTCCGACCCGTGCGCGGGTCGGGTCGGTTGATCGCCGGAGAGGGCGTCGCCCCAGGGTGACGTTGCGAGCGCCTTAATAACCAAAAGCCTCCTCCACCAGGGAGGGTGACGTTGAGCGTGTTGGGGCGCCGATGATTTCGAGCAGCACGAACCACCTTGTGGCCTGGGAAGGTGACACGTGGGGTGACGTCCATACGGATCATGAAGCCCCATGGCCGGGTCTCTGTTCGTCGCGTCTCCATCCTGTCCGCTTCGATGTTCTCGATAGGACGCCTCGGGGTCACAAGCGGCGCGGACTATTACCTCGAACGTGTGGCCCAACCAGATCGTCACCACTACTACCTCGGCCACGGTGAGGCACCGGGCCAGTGGATCGGGGCCACGTCGGCCAGCCTGGGGCTCACCGAGGAGGTCGACCCCGCCGTGCTGCGGAACCTGCTCGACGGCCGTGCCGCCGACGGGACTGACCTCGGGATCGTGCGCCGGGAGAAGCGCCGCCCCGGGTATGACCTCACGTTCTCCGCGCCCAAGAGCGTCTCGCTCCTGTGGACGTTCGGCTCACCCGACGTCCCTGACACGA
>CAVYGX010000006.1:0-30991 GCA_963768255.1 uncultured Acidimicrobiales bacterium
TGCTGTGGCGGCCAGGAGCGGCCCGCCTCGGACTGGATGAGCTCGCGGGCGAAGGCCACCAGGAAGTCCCGATTCTGGATCAGGGTGAGGTCCGACGGTCCGAGGGACCCGGCCACACTCTTGATGCCCGAGATGTTGGCGGTGGCCGGGACCACGACGCCGCGTTGGTCGTTCTGGACGTACAGGACGACGCGTTCGTAGGTGGTCTGGGTCCCGAGCTTGACGGGGATGATCCAGTACACGATGGACCAGCTCCCGTAGGCCTGCGATGTGTACGACATAGCCTGGCCGGTGATCCCGCCCCCCACGTTCACCTCGGCGACGTCTGCGAGAGCGTAGCCATGGAACTGATAGCAGGCTTCGACCCCGTATGCGGAGAACGTGTCGAGCTCAGGGGTGACGATCACGTCGGCGACGACGGGCACCGACGTGTGAAGGTCGCCGCCTTCGGTGGCAGTGAGCAGGTAGCGGTCCCAGACCGACGTGTCGCCGAAGAGCGGTTTGGCCCAATTGAAGACGTCGATTCGGCGCGTGCGCCAACCCACCGGCGCCGTCGGTGCCGCGATGTAGGCCGTCAGTTTGGGCTGTCCCGACGCGTCGGCGACCAGGTTGTAGGTCTTCAGGCCCACGTTGCTGATCCCAAGGATGATGGCGATCACCGTCACGACGATCACCGCCGCGTACACCTTGGGGACCGCCGGGGATCCCTTGGCCTCGGTCGGACCTCGGGAGGGGCGGATCGAATGCGAACCGGTCGGCGGCGCCTTGCCGACGTGCATGCCGAGGGGTTGGATGAGCAGGACGAGGAACAACACTCCGAGGCTGAAGGTCACGAGGCCGATGAAGGGGTGCAGGATGTCGATGGCGACGTGCTCCCCCCACGTCTTGCCGGCCCAGAAGATGAAGGTGATCCGGCCCAGGTTGATCGCCCAGAGCAGAAGCATCCCCCCTATGAGCCACAGCACCTTACGCACGATCGGCCCGTGGACCACTGCTGCGAAGGCAGATCCGATGAGGAGGAACCCCACGACACTGTTGACCCCCGAGCAGGCGGACACCACACTCAGGGGGAACGACACCCCGTGGTGCACCACGACGAACAGCGTGCCGTCGGGAGAGGTCACCGACTTCGCCACCGGGAAGATCCTGACGATCTCGCGTATGCCCACCAGCGTCGCCGCCGTGAAGGCGTCGAGGACCTTGAGGAGCACGGTCGAGTACGGGTAGGGCCATCCGAGGAAGAGGTACCCGACGGCGAGCTTCTGGCGCCACAGCACCCGCACGCCGAAGATGATGGCCACGGCCCCGGCGACGAAGACCGGCAAGGTGAGGAGGTCGATCCTCCACACCCAGAACATCGCCGACATCTTGCCGGGCAGCAGCAGGTTGGCGGCCAGGGCGCCACCGACCAGCGGCAGGCCGACGATGTAGTCGACCTGCCGGTCGTGGATGGCTGGCTCAGGACGTATCGGACGGGCCCGCACCGCCGCCAAGGCCAAGGCGATCGCCGGCACCAGGCTGACGTAGGCGAGAGGCGTCTCGAGGCCGGCGTTCTGGATCAGCGTCGAGAGCGAGTAGTTGTAGGCCACCCCCACCACGACCAGCAGCACCGCCATCTGGATGGTCGTCCGCACCCGCGCCGGTGCTTCGTGCCAACGTTGCTGCGCCTGGCTCCTCCACCGACTCGCGGTGGAGCGCAGGGTCTGGGTACCGACCGGGTCGAAGCGGACGACCTGGGTCATCCGAACCGACCGTGGACGTAGTCGGCGGTACGAGGGTCCCGGGGGTCGCCGAAGACACGCTCGGTGGGACCGGCCTCGACGATGTGTCCAGGTTGGCCCTCACCGTCGAGGAGGAAGAGCGCACACTGGTCGGATACGCGCTGGGCTTGTTGCATGTTGTGGGTCACGATGACGATGGTCACGTCCCGACGGAGCTCCTTGATCGTCTCCTCGATGACGCCGGTGGATATCGGGTCGAGGGCCGAGCAGGGCTCGTCCATGAGCAGGACGCGGGGTCGAACAGCCAGAGCTCGTGCGATACACAGGCGCTGCTGCTGACCACCCGACAACGACACACCCCCGTCGTTGAGCCGGTTGCGGGTTTCACGCCACAGCCCGGCGCGCTCGAGACATTCCTGGACCAGGGCGTCGCGGTTGGCAACCTTGACCCCCGACAGTCGCAGGCCGGCCAGCACGTTCTGGGCGATGGTCATCGAAGGGAAGGGATTGGGCTTCTGGAACACCATCCCGATCCGGAGGCGCGTCTCGGTGATCTTCGACGCGGGGCTGTAGATGTCCATACCGTCGAGCTCGACCGAACCCGACAGGGCCGCGCCGGGAATGAGCTCGTGCATCCGGTTCAGGATCCTGAGGAACGTGGACTTCCCGCACCCCGATGGCCCGATCAGCGCCGTCACCTCGCCGGGGTTCATGGCGAGTGACACCTTTTCGAGGACTTTCTGACGGCCGAACCAGGCACTCACGTCGTTGGCTCGCATGGACGCCTGGACCGACACCGGAGCTGGCGCGTACCCCGGCGGTGGGGGTGGCGCAGGCGCGTACCCGGGCGGTGGGGGTGGCGGGGGCGGTGGGGGTGACGCAGGCGCCCATCCCTGGGGCGGCGGAGGAGGCGGAGGTGGCCAACCCTGGTTGGGGTACTGAGCGACCGTCATGTCCTCATCCTTCGTCGTAGACGCCATCGCCCGATAACGGCAAAGCCGATCACACCCGAGCCCAACAGCACGATGGGAAAAGGATCGGCACCGGTGGAGGCGAGTGCCGGTGCCGAGGTCCCGCCCGATGACGCGGCGTCGGTCGAGGGATCCCCGGTGTTCCCGGACGGACTGGAGCTCGTGCCAGGGACCGTTGTCGCCGTGGCGCCGGTGGCGCCGGACTGTGCGGACGACGAGCTCGAGCCCGACGACGCCGTCGAGATGGCCTCGGCGTCGAGCTCGGAGGCGACCTTCAGGCCGGCGGTCACCTCGGCCGGCGTCGCCGGGGCGGCGCCGAGGACGGAGATGTCTGACTGCCCGGTGGGACCGAGGACGTACCGGATGAACTGGGCGAGCTTGGTCGCCTGCGTCGACGCCAGGCCCGACGTCGGGACCACCAGGTAGCTCTCGACCATCAGGTAGTTGTTATACGCGGCCGCGTTGGTCGGCTGGGGGTTGAACGTCACCAGGTTGGTGCTCGGATCGAGGGTGATGCCGCTCCCTGTCTCGGCCGCGACGGCGGCCTTCTCGGTAGGACCGACGAAGGTCGGGGTCGGGGCCGTATCCGCATTCTCGATGGCTGCGGTGGGGACGTTCCACGGTGTGCCTTCAGGAGACCCGGCCCACACCGCTGACAGCGGGAAGGCGTCATGCGCACCCCCTTCGCTGGGCGACAGCGCCCCCCAGGTATTGAGGAAGCTCGGCGCGTCGGTGGTGGACTCGATGGTGAGCTCGTGGCCCAACATCGCCTCGTCGCCGCCCGGATATGCGTGCTCCAAGGGGAAGGGCCAGAACTCGTCAGGTGTGTCGCTGGTCGTCCTCGGCGTGTTTGCGGGGTTGTTCAGGGCATTATCGAGGTCGGCCTTGGCCGACGGGTCGCTGTCGAGCAGCGCCATGAGGGCGGAGTTCTCGGCCGAGGGCGACAGGTCGGCGGCATGGCCGATGCCATTGGGGTCGGGGATGGCCTGTCCGTTGGCCTGGGTGAGCGAGGGGTCGTTCCACCCGCTCACGGTCGGAACGCTGGCCCCCGGCACCGTGAGACCGTGAGTGACGATCTCGCCCACCAGCGCCGGGGTCAGGGGCATGTTGTTACAAAACGTCGAAGGGGTGAGGGTGTTGTTGGCCAGATCGGTGGGGCTGCAGATGGCGAACACGGCGAGGGCCACGGGTGTAGCGGCGAAAGGCACGTACGCGAAAGACCGGCCGTTGGCTGCGGCCGTGGCCGCCTCGGTGGAGGTGAGAGGGCGCTCGGACACCACGAAGTCAGCGTCGAACTCTCCCGGCCCTGAGCCGGTGAAGTCGGCGATGCCGGCATCGAGGTTGGTGTCTGAGTACTGCGGGTTGAGAGGAGCCAACCCGGTGTCGGTGTTGAGCAAGAGGTTGACCACCGGTGTGAGGAACGACCCCCCCTCGCCCACCAGGGCGGTCGGGTCGGTCTGCGCCGCCGCCGGACCGACGGAGGCACCGAGGACGGCGACGAACAGCGTCCCCGCCAGGACGCCGCCAGCCGCCAGGGTCCGCGTCGTCAGACGCCGCACTGGGCTCACTCCACCCTCCGCACCCGCCGAGCGACGAGGAGACGGCGCCGGGCGACCCAGCCCACGAGCACGAGGACGCCGCCGACCACGATGGTGGGGACCGGGTCCCCGCCGGTGAAGGCCATCGAAGGGGTGCCGCCGGTGAGCGCCACCGACGGATCGGCACCCGCACCTCCGGAGCCGGCCGCGGTGCTGACTCCTCCGGCCGCGGACGTCACCGTGCCCTTGGTGTTGGCCTTGGTGGCTGCGCTCGTCTTGGCGGTGCTCTTGCTCGCCGTGTTGCCGTTGGTGAGCGCGGTGGTGGGGGCGCCGGGCGGGGCAGGTGGAGCCGCCCCGTTGGTGACGCCACAGGTGGGCGTGGTCTGACCCGCCTGCACCTCGGTCGGCGTCAGGTCACCGCACGAGTAGCCCTGGTCTTCAGCGGACGTCGGTGCCACCGCGCCCGGGACCTTGGCGATGACGTTGTCGATGCCGTAGCGCTCGAGCGACAGGCCGAGTTTGGCGAAGTCCATGCTCGGCGCCACCCCCTGGCCCAGCGTGAGGACGTAGTTGACGTACGCACTGAGCGTCGCCCCCTTCGTCGCGGTCCAACCGGTGGTCGGAGTGAGGAGATAGCTGTAGGTGGACGGGTTGTAGACGTTGGGGCCGGCGCCGTTGAAGTCGAGCACGTGGGTGCCGTCTGATTGCTGGGTCGCGTAGGCGAGGGCCGAGGCCACGTCCACCGGACTCGGGGTCGTGAAGTCACCCGTGGCGTTTTGCACCTTGGCCACCGAATGGGCGGGATCACTCCCGGTGAAGCCGCTGTCGATGGCGTAGTTCTCCTGGACCGGGCCGATGGCTCCAGCCGTGTTGGCGATGGTCGAGGCCACGGCGGAGGTCTCCTGCTCGTCATAGCCGTTGCCTGGCGCTTCCCAGTTCGAACCGGGAGTGGTGGCCGAAATGGCTACCCCGCTGGGGGGAGGAGTGCCCGCCATGTTCTTGGCGTACTGGGCCCATACCGCGGGCTGTTCATCGATGCAGTACTCCTCGAGGACGTAATTGGTACCCGCCGGATCGCTCTCGGTCACGGGCTTGACCGGCAAGTTCGGCATGGTCACCCCGGAGTTGGCCCCATTGAGCTTGAGGGCCGGATCGTCCCAGTTGGTGATCTGTCCGGTCAGGAGCAGGCAGGCCGTGTAGCTCGTCAGCTCGAGGGTCTGGGTGAGACCCGGGACGTTGTACATGAAGGCGACGCCCGCCGCGGTGATGGGGATGAATTCGTAGGGAAAGGAGGGTGGCGTCGTACCGACGCTCGAGTTGACGTACCCCGTGTCGGTCACGGCGAAGTCGACGGTTCTGTTGGTGAAGTAGTAACGACCGTAGCCAGAGGAGCTGGTCGTGTAGTTCACGCTCAAGGAGTACGGAGCGTGGCCCACATTGGCGTCCCACTGCGTGATGGCGGGCGCGGCGAACGATGACCCACCCCCGTTGATCGGCGTCGCGGCAGCACTCGCCGGAGCAGCGCCGACGACCATGCCGACGAACGACAACGTGGCCACGATGCCGACCCCGCCTGCCAGGCGCAATCGCCTCGCCACAGCGCGACGACGCTGGACACGTCGGTTCTGCACGTTCATGACGGCGACTCCTTTGGTCATGATGTCGATGTTCGGCGCGCCTGACGTAGGCGCAAGCGACGCGAGACGCCCCCTGTCCCCGCTCGGCCCGCGGCGCGAGCCGCGGCGAACAGGGCGAGGACAAGGGCCACCAACACGAAGGCGACCCCCCACGCCACCCGGACGGCGTTGACCGACGGTTGGTTGATGAGCGAGAAGATTTGGAGTGGCAGGTCGGCCTGGTAGGGGGCGAGGGGACTGAAGTTGTAGTGCACGTTGCCGCCCGCCGTGAACAGGACCTCGGCTGTCTCTCCTGCGGTTCGGGCGACACCGAGGATGGCCGCCGTGATGAGACCGGCCCGTGCGGTGGGAAGGACGATCTGGAGGATCACGCGCCATTGCGGCGCTCCCAGTGCCAGAGCCGCTTCGCGGAGGGCGCCGGGCACGATGATGATGACCTCGACGGCGGCCCGTGTGACGAGCGGGAGCATGAGCACGCTCAACGCCAGCGCCGCCGCCAGGCCGTCGAGGCCGTTCGTGCCGCGCGGCTTCACGAGGACGATGAAGATGAAGATACCGGCGATGATCGACGGTGTCCCGGTCATGGCGTCGATGACGTTGCGCACCACGCGGGACAGAACGCTGTTCGAGTTCACCAGGTAGGTGGCAGTCAGGATTGCGAGGGGAACGCTGATCAAGGTCGCGATGCCCACCTGCTCGAGCGACCCCACGATGGCGGCGCCCACCCCGGCTTGGGTCACGGGGGAGCTCCCGCCGAAATTAGACATATCGGACACGAGGAAATGGGGGAAGTCGGCAAACACGACCGGCGCGCCCTTGAACACCACATACCCGATGACGGCGACCAAGGCGAGAAGGGCGGTGAGCGACCCGCCCCACACCGCCACGGTGGCCAGCCGGTCTTTCATGACGAGCGTCCCGTGCTGGTTTCGGCAGACGAGCCCGTAGATCACCAGGAACAGCAAGAACGAACACAGGAAAAAGCCGAACGGGGCTGACAGCCCGGCGATGGTGAAGATCACCCAGATGGTTGCGACCGCCGCCACCGCGCTGGCGACCAGTTCGACGGCGGGACCACGGGAGCGACCCGGTCCCGAGCGCGGCGACTCGGTCCCCGGGGAAGCGAACCCGGCCGACGGCGGGGGTGGATTCGGAACGAGGGTCGATGTCATCGCCGTGGGCCCGTTCCACGCCGCACGACCATCCGACCACCCAAGCTGATCAACAGGGTGGTGGCGAAGAGCGTGAGCCCGGCGAGCACCAGCTCGCTCTGCCCCTGGGTACTCGAGATGGTGAAGTCCGAGCCGATCTGCTTGGCCACCGTCGACCCTTCCGGGCCCATGATGTGCGCGGTCAGGCCGTTGATGTTGCTCGACAGGATGAGGAGGATGGCGATGGTCTCGCCCAGAGCGCGGCTGAGCCCGAGCAGGGTCGCCCCCACCATGCCGCTGCGGGAAAAAGGCAGGACGACGTCGCTGATCATGCCCCACCGGGTCCCCCCGAGGGCCAAGGCTGCCTCGCAGGCGTCGCGCGGCACCTGGGCCATCACCTCTCGGGTGATGGACGTGATCACCGGGATGATCATGATCGAGACGACGACGCCGCAAATGAAAATGGAGTGCTCGTAGCTCCCGGCGTAATCCGTGCGAAAGATGGGGATGAAGCCCAGGTGCTTCACGATCCACCCCGACGTCCCGTTGAGCCAGGGACTCAAGGCCTCGAGGCCCCAGAACCCGTACACGATGCTGGGCACGGTAGCCAGGAGGTCGATCAGGGCGGTCAACCACTTGCGCAGGCGGGCCGGGGCGAACTCGTTGATCATGAGGGCGGTGGCGATGGAGATCGGCAGCGCGAAGAACAGGGCCACCAAGGCGATCTCCACCGAGCCGCCGACGAGGGCGAGTACGCCCGGCTTGGCCGGCGCCGACCAGGTCGTGCCGAGGAAGAACCTCCACTTGAAGTGCGACAGTGCCCACCAGCCGTGATAGGCGAGGAACACCATGATCGACACCAGCAGCATGAACATGATGACCGCGCTGCACGCCAACAGACCGAAGAAGCGGCGGTCAGCGGAGGTGTGCACCGGGGTCAGGGCGATGGGCGCCTCGTCGAGCGAGGGGTCGACGATCACGTCGGCTACAGCCGTCATGAGGTCTCCCTGGGCCGCAGCGTCCTGCGCCCGACGGTGCCCACCAAGGCCATGAGCGCCCCCAGGATGATCAGCAACGAGGTGGCGGGGAAGGGCCCGGTGAAGGCGAGGGTGCCCCCGCCCGAAGCATCAGCGGAGGCTCCGCCGTTCGACCCCGACGAGGCGGCGATGCTGACCCCGGCCGTCCCGGAGCTGGTCACGGGAATGGGCGCGACCGCACTCGGCTTGTCGTTGCTGTTGGTGGTGACCAGGAATGGCGCGGAGAAGAGGTGAGGCTTGGAGAAGTCCTCTTGATCCGGCCCGATGTAGAGCACACACTGGTTGCTCTGGGTTCCGCAGACGGGCTTCCCGTCCGAAGACTCGCCGAGGGTCACGCTGTCGGGAAGGGCGTACACCGGGTAGTTGTCGAGTCGGAAACTCCCGTCGACATTGATGTATGTCGTAGACAGGATCGTGGACCCGTCGCAGTGGAATGTCGGGACGAGAGGGAGATTCGCCGTCGTCCCACCGGGATCGTCGCATTCCACCGCCTTCATGGCCGGCTCCCCGGTGAAGCCGCCCTGGTGCTCCAGGTTCGACAGGCTCAAGGTGGAGTTCGCAGCCACCGTTATGTCGATGACCTGACCACTCCCCCACGGGGTGCTCGCATTTGCCGGCGATTTGGCCGTCAGGGTGACGGGGCCGCTCACCACTGTCGAGGCGCCGGCGTGGTTGGAGCACGCCGCGGCCAGCAGGCCACCGGCGAGCACCGCAAGACCGAGCATGCGCACCGTCCGCAATGGCGACCGACGCCTCGTCATTGACGATCACTCCCGATGCGCGCCACGACGGGTTGCCGTCGGGTGAGCCGTCGCCGACCGATGGTGCCGAAACCGAGCAGGATGCCACCCAGAGCCAGTGTCCAAGGGAGCAGGTCCGATGCGCCGGTGAGAGCCAGCGATCCCCCGGAACTGGCAGACGCGGGAGTCGCCGACGAGTCCGACGAGCCCGTGTTGCCCGTGGCGGCAGCGTCCGAGGCAGTCGCCGACGCAATGGTGGTGGCGCTGGTCGTCCCTGCCGCGGTCGTCGCCGAGGACGAGGGCGTCGTCGTGGTGGTCGTGGGCGTGCTCGAGCCCGAGCCACCCGCGCCCGATGATCCGGTGGCGGTCGTGAACACGACGGTGGCGCTTTGGCCCGATATGGGCAAGTTATCGGTGACGTCGGTGGCGTCATAGGTGACGGACTCGGCCGTCTTGTCGGTCACCGTAAACGTGGCTTCTCCGTCGCTGTTGGTGACGCCTTGGACGGTCACCACCGACGAGGACCCGCCTCCGGGGTTCAGTGCGACCGTCTTGCCCGCCAGCGCGTCGCCGTCGGCGTCGGACAGCACCACGGTGATCGTCGCCGCGCTCGACCCGTCTGCGGGCACCTGGGTCGGTGAGCCGACCACCGTGGAATCAGCCACAACTGGTGCCACGGGAGGCGGAGTGCCGAATGTGACTGTCGCCTCCTGACCTGCGAGGAAGAGGTCGTCGGTGGTATCGGTCGCCGTGTACGCCACGATCTCGTTGGCGGTGTCGGTCACGGAGAACGTCGCCTCTCCCATGGCGTTCGTCGTGGGAACGATCGGGTTGATCTTCGAGCTTCCCGCCACGGCTGCCAGCGAGATCGCCTTCCCGGGCACGGGGTTGCTGTTGTGGTCCTGGAGGGTGACGGTGATCGTCGACGAGGTCGTCCCGTCGTTCGCCACCACCAGCGGCTTGGCGCTCACCGAAGAGTTGCTCGCCTGCGGTGCTGTGGCGACGAAGGTCACGCCCACGGTCTGGCTCAGCGTCAGGCTGTCGGTGGTGTCCTCGGCCGTGTACTGCACCGTCTCCGCGGTGGTGTCGTAGGCGTAGAACGTCGCCACGCCGTTGCTGTCAGTGGTGCCCGGTGCCACGCTCCCCTCGGGCTGGGGAGCGACCTCTGTGGTGCCATCAGGCGATCCCGTGACGTTCACCGCCACCCCCGCGAGCCCATTCCCGAACTGGTCGAACATGGTGACGACAATTGTCACCGGTGTCACCCCGTCGGCGATCTCCGTGGGAACCGACGCTGTCACCGTAGAGGCTGTCACCGAAGGGGCCGGGTTCTCGAAGTCGACGGTGGCCTTTTGCGTGATGACGAGACTTGAATCGGTGACATCGGTGGCAGTGAACATGACGTTCTCGGCCGTCCCGTCGGCCACGGTGAAGGTCGCCTCTCCGTTGGACCCGGTCGTGCCGGTAACGGTCGTGATCACCGTGTTGGTCGAGGAGGCCGCCAACGTGACCGTCTTGCCGCTCACGTCGCTGTGTCCGTCGGGTGCGACCAGGGTCACCGTGACGGTGCCAGTGGGTAGCACTCCCCCGTTCGACTGCGTCGACACCACGGTGGGGTTCGCCGTCACCGTGGACGCAGTGGAGGACACGGTCAAGGTGCCGAAGGTCACGATGGCACTCACGCCAGTGAGCGGCGTGCCGCCGACGGCGGCGGTGTAGGTGACCGCCTCCGCGGTGGTGTCGGTAGCCGTGAAGGTGGCCTGACCCTGGGCGTTGGTCGTACCGGACACCGTGGTGATGGTGGAGTGCCCCGTCCCTTGCGACAGGGTCACGACCTTGCCGGCCACCGGCACCGGTGGGGCCGCTTGATCGTCCAGCGTGACGGTGATGGCCGTCGAATTGCCGCTCGGCACCGTGGTCGGGACGGCGGTGATCGTCGAGTTGGTCGAGCTGACCGAGGGCCCGTCGAATTGCACCTGAGCCGTCTCGGTGATGGCGAGGTCCGAGTCGGTGACGTCGGTGGCGCTGTAGGTGGCCGTCTCCGCCTTGGTATCGCTCATGGTGAAGCTGACCGCTCCGCTGGAGTCCGTCGTCCCGGTCGACCCTGCCGAGCCGTTGTACATGATCGTCGACGCCGTACCAGAACCTTGGCTGAGGGTGACCTCCTTGCCGCCGGTGACCGGATCGCCGTTGGTGTCCTCGAGCGTGACCGTCACTTTCGCGACGTTGACGCCATCGGCGACGGCGCTGGTCGGGGACGCCACCACCGTCGACTTCGTGGCCGATGTCGTGGTTTGGACCGGCGCCGAGCCGTCTCCGGGATTCTCGCCCCCGTCGTCGCCGTTGTTTGTGACCAAAAATGGCGCCGAGAAAATGTGGGGCTTCGAGAAGTCGCTTTGCGCCGGCCCGAGGTAGAGGACGCAGTCGTTCGGTGGTGTCCCACAGGTGGGCGTCTGGGTCGAGCTCTCGCCGAAGGTGGCGTTGTCCGGTAGCCAGTAGATCGTGTAGTCGCTGATGGTGAAGCTGCCGTCGGCGTTCACCGCCGAGGTCGATAGAACGGTTTGCCCGTCGCAATTGCCTGTCGGCGTGGCGGGCAGGTTGGCCACCAAGCCCCCTGGGTCGACGCACTCCACGGCCTTCATCGCGGGCTCTCCCGTGTACCCCCCCTCCGTCTCGAGGTTGGCGAGGCTCAACGTGGAGTTGGCCGCCACCGAGATGTTGATCACTTGGCCACTCGAGTAAGGGGTGCCCGTAGTGACTGACCCGATGGTGGTGAGGGTCACCGGTCCGCTCACGAGCGTCGCCGCATTGGCGCGTCCGGCCAGCAAAGCCAACGGGGCGCCCAGGGCGAGGAGAGCTGCTCCGGCCAATTGGGCTCGCCGCAACCAGGTGGCCCTGGTCCGCAACGGCTCGGCCCCGTGTCTCGCTCGCACTCGGATGTCGCTCCTAGTCGGTCGGATCCCCGACCGCTTCGTCTCGTTCCGTCTCTCTCGGCCCACACCCTTCGTGAGCACCCCTCACGTCCTGCGGCCTGTTTTGCACCTTCCCCATATGACGCCCAAGGCCCAGGGGCCCGTCGATCACTCGGCGAGCCCCCGGGCCGGGGCACTGAATGCAGGGACGTGTCAGAGCGACGTCCCTTCTGGTATCTCAGCTATTCGGACTTGTCACCGCCAGGATCGGGGCCATACCCGGGAAGTAGACGGTGGTCGCTCCTGTCGGGATCACGTTGTTGAACGTGATCGTGTTGGTCCCGACGGATTGGACCGTTGTGCTGGCCGGCACCGCCGTTCCCTTCACCACCTGGCCGGTCACGAACGCCGATGGTGACGGCACGTTGCCGGTGGTCATGGTGACGGTAGTCGTGCCGTTCCCGGTGACGGCCAGAGTGGCGTCACAGGAGGAGTTCGGTGCCGTGATCCCGTCCAATGGTGTGAGCTTGCTGGCAGCGAGCTCGGTGGTGTCGTCGTTCAACCGACTGAACTCGAAGTTGTTGTTGATCACGTTCGTGATCTCGTTGTCGAAGTTGATCCCCGTGGTGAGGTCGGTCTTCTTCGTGAACGCACTGTTCGAGTCGCAGATCCAGTTGAGGAACCCGGCGGTCGAGGAGCGGATCGCTGTGGACTTGTAGATGTTGAACAACGTCCGAGACGTCGGGTACGAGTTGGTCCGCTCGTTACCGATCGACGGTGCAATCTCGTCTTCGTTGAGCAGCGTGCCCGTGTACGAGAGGGGCACACCCGAAGGCACCGTTCCCGTCCCGGGCTCGAGGCTCTCGGTCCCGGCGTTGGGGTTGGACTGGTTCACGCCGTAGGACTCGAAGTACAACGAGGTGGCCAGGACGACAGCCTCGTCGGCCGGGTCGTTCGGGAAGTCCGACGCTGCGAAGTCGCCGATCTGCGATGCGTTGTTCTCGACGGCGATCTCGAGGTTGCCGGTGGTCCCGTCGCTCGTCAGCGGGTTCTGCTGCGAAGCGGCGTTCCCATCTGTCAACGGCGGGTTCGTGCCACAGTTGCCGCCCGAGACGCCCGAGTTGGCATACGAGGCGAAGGTGGCCACGGTCCCCGAACCGAGGTTGATCCCGATGATGCGGATCGGCACGCCGATCGCTTTACCGTTGCCGACGGTCTGCGCCGTGCCACCGTTGTTGGCGGCCGACAGGTTCGTCAGCTGGCCCCAGTCGGTGATCCGGGTCGACCCAGTCGCACACCACAGGCGGTAAGCGGTGCTGCTCGCACCACCGCCGTTGTCGTTGTTGTCAACGTCGTTGAACGGCGTACCCGAGCACGGCGTGCCCTCCAGACCCTCGCCCGCTGCGACGCAGGTGGTGGGGTCGCCGGGGAGCCAACCTGCTGCCACGGGCCCGATGCCGCCCGAGGGGAAGGGGATGCTGCTGGGGTTGCCGGTCCCCGCTCCGCCGAACACTGCGCCGGCGTAGTAGCTCGGGGTGCCCACGGCCTCGGGGTCGACGCTCTGGAAGTCCATGGCCGGGACGCTGTCTTTCGCATACCCGAGCTGGATCATGGTGCAACCCGAGATGGTCCCGGCTGGCTTGGAGGACCGGGCGTAGTCGACATTCTGCGGGGACGGTTGGGTCCCACACAGCTGAGCCTGGCCGTTGCCCGACCCGATGTTGTTGATCCCTTGCAGGACCTCGGTCCGGTCGAAGTTGTCGATCGTGTCGGTCGTGGACACGTCCGAGTAGTTCGGTGATGTGCCGCTCACGTTGTCGCAGTCGGCGTTCTGGCCTGAACCCGAGCCGATCAGCTGGCAACCGTACAGCCCGGCCTGGGAGTAGAGGTCACCGATCTGCTGCATCATGAACAGCGTGGTGTCCGAGCCGGCGCCCCGGACGATGTTGGAGGCCGTCTGAGTCCCAGCTGTCCCTGTTCCGGCGGTCTGCCAGTTCGGGTAGGCGCCGACGTTGGTCGGGTAGGGCGGAACCGAGACACCGGCCTGTGCCACCCCCGTGGTGAGGGTCAACATCCCTATCAGGACGGCCCCCGCAATGGAGGCTCCTCCCGCAAGGCGCTTGCCCAGCTTCCTGGATCTCATAAGGTTTCTGCTCCTTTTCGTTTCAGGTCTCAGGACGGACTCGTGTTACGAACGGATTCGGCGTCAGGCCGCTTGGGACCGGCGGCGGCGACGGAGGTAGAGGACACTGCCACCCACAGCCACACCCAGCAGCGGGAGGCCAATGGCGAAAGGAGTCTCGGGCAATCCGTCACCTGGGTCCTCACCGCCGTCGTCGCCGTTATTGGTGACGAGAAATGGCGCGGAGAAGATGTGGGGCTTGGAGAAGTCGCTCTGGTTCGGCCCGATGTACAGGACGCAATAGTTGGGCGCCGTCCCGCATGTGGGCAACTGAGTCGCAGGCTCGCCGAAGGTGGCGCTGTCGGGCAGCCAGAAGATCTTGTAGTTGCTGATCGTGAAGCTGCCATCCGAGTTCACAGCCGAGGTCGACAGGACCGTCTGGCCGTCGCAATTGTTCAGCGGTGTACCCGGGTCGTTGGTGGACAGCCCACCCGGGTCGACGCACTCCTCCGCCTTCATTTCGGGCTCGCCGGTGTACCCCGCGGACTCCAGGTTGGCGAGGCTCAGCGTCGAGTTCATGGACACCACCACGTTGACCGTCTGGCCGCTCGAGTACGGGGTGCCCGACGTCACGGTGTCGGAGCTAAGGGTGTTGATGCTGACGGGGCCGCTGGTAAGAGAGTCGGCACTGGCGGGGCCCGAGAGCACGAAGGCGAGCGGGAGGGCTGCCACCAGCCCCACCGTTACGGCCGTGAGCAGGCGTCGCGTGATGTTGCGCATGGACATGGGCTCCTTTGGATGCTCATCTCGGGCTTGAAGGGGCGCTAGGACGTCTGTGTGTCGGTGAGGACGACCGAGCCTCTGGAGCCTTCGAGGGCACCCGCCGAGTCCCAACTGTCCTTCCGCACGAGGGCATCAGAACAAGTACAAGAGCCCAGTACAAGGGCCAAATCCAGGTGTATCCAAGAGTTCATTTCGAGTTCGCGAGTGGCATACCTCCCCGTCGCGTTGCCGTCGCATGCAGGACGCCTAACGGTTTATTCACTACTCAACGTGGTCGCCAAACCCCACCGGCTCCTCCGGCCGGATTAGGACCGGCCTGTGCCCTGGGTCTCCCTGTCCTGATGAACGACGTGCTGCTCCCGGACACGTATGAGCCGTGATCCAGGAGCAGCGAGCCGGTCGAACACGGGAGCGCGTTGGTTGCGAGAGGTGACCTGCCCCAGTCTTGGTTTCGCTCCCGCTGTTGAGATCAGGCCGTCCTAGTGGGTCAGAGGGCGTTCGAACTCAAACGTTGAGACGCAGTCCTGCTGGAGTGACAGCGACGCCGGTTCTTGAAGAGCACGATGTCCTCGAGGACGACCTTCGAAAGCGCGACGCGCCCCGCGACGCTTCCGATCGAGTACGTCGACCAGCACTGCCTACCAGAATGACTCTACCTTTGCGTCATCTCCAGCACCGCCGGCCGCGGCCTCAGCGTAATCCGGCGAACAATGTCGGAGGGCCGAAGAAGTCAACTGAACCGTAGTGGGTACACGGTCGCCCCCTCTGCGGATCGCGTTGCTTGATGGCCATGTCCAAGCGTGATGACGAGCCACAACCTTGCTCCGAGCCGAACGCCCAACCGACGGTCCGAGAACTACAAGCGACCATCGGCATATAGTGAATCCTTCGCTTCCTCGTCCATGGCTCGATGATGTCAATGACCCAGAGCTGGTCGAACCCCGAGTAGGCGAGTCAGCATTGTACGAGGACGTCAGAGGTCGGTGTCCTCTAGGTGGCTGGTGTGAAACGAGGGGTTCGTCGTCAGTGACGCGCCTGATGTGAGGCCACGCAGTTACCCCAGCTGGTAGTAGGGGGTGTCGCTATTTCATGACTGAGGGCGGCCTCTAGGTGGCTGGTGTCAAACGGCTGTCAGGGTTGAACGAGAAGTGTCGAGCGTTCTGTAGCCCCTCGACGACCTCGGCCGTGACCAAGGACGGTGTCGCTGTGAGCGCAACCCGTCGGCCGTGAAGCGGCCGGCGGAGCCCCAACGAACATGGTGGGTTCGTTCGTGCTCACTCAACCGGCCGCCCACTGTCCGCTTAGGTTCGTCTGCGTGCCAAGCACGGCCAAGCGCGCCAGGTTCGTGGCCGCGGCGAGCAGGCTGAAGTCAGCGCCCACCTTGACGGTGCCGCGTACTCTCGCTCGTCGTCCACCGTGGCGCCGACGCATGAGGTGGGCGAGCTTTCGTTCGACCTTCGGACGCGTGGCCCGGTAGTCGTCTTTCCAGTCCGGGTCGGCCTGACGTCTGCGGGCTCGAGCAATAGCAGCTTCGTGGGCGCTGATGCCGATGGTGCGACCGCTGGTCGAGGTGGTGCACTTGTGTCGCAGCGCGCAGGTCGTGCACGAAGCACCGAAGTAGGCCATGCCAAAGCCACTGGTGCCACGGCGGATCTTCACTCTCACCCCCGCCGGACAAGTGACGGCCTCGTCGTCAAGGTTGACGTCGAAGCGCTCCTTGGTGAACAGGCCGCCCGGGGCGGTGGGCTGCTGGGTCTTGCAACGGGACTCGATGTCGGCGTCTTCGAGATGCTCTTGGAACGGGCCGGTTCCATAGGCGTTGTCGCCGTAGACGATCGGGGACTCGCCATCACGGTCGATACGCGACACGTCGTCGGACTCAGAATCGACAGCGGCGTCGTGGGCGCCGTCGGCCGGGTCGTCTTTGACCAGGTCCGCGATGAGGTCTTCGGCCACGCTGGCGTCGGAGGCGTTCCCGGGGGTGACCGCCGTGGCGGTGATGATCTCGGAGTCAGGGTCCAGCGCGGCGTGTCCCTTGTAGCCGTCGAAACTCCGGGCGCTCGTCTTGTGCCCGTGGCGGGCCTCGGGATCGACGGTCGAGATCACCCGGTCCCTGGCCACCTTCCTGGCGATGCGGAAGATGCCGTCATCGTCTTGTTCAAGATCCTGGCCGACGACCGTGGCGAGCAACCTGGCGGCCTCGAGGACAGCTGGGTCGAGCTGACGGCCGTCGAGCAAGGCGAGACATCTCCAGGCGTCGTTGGCTCGGCTGTCGATCAGCTGCTCTCGGGCTTCTTGGTCGTCCCAGTCGATCTGGGGCTTGGCCGCGCTGGCGTAATCGTCGCCCGAACGAAGCGAGGCTCGCAGGTCAGCTTGGAGTGTGGCGTGGGCGACCTTCAGAAGGCCCCGAATCGCCGAGCGGATGAGCGTGACGGTGTCCATGGTCGCCACCGCGTCGTAGAGCGGGGTCGAGTCGAGCACTCGGCGCCGTCCGATCAGCCCCGCCTGCTGGGCCGCTTTGAGGCCCACCTCGAAGATCCGGTTGGGACGGGTCGACCTGGACAGACGAGCCCGCATGTCGACGAGAACCGTGTGGGCGAAGCTCCTCCAGGCGCCGCTGTCGTATCCGCCCACGCCAGCCGCATAGCGCCAACGGGTGTCGAAGGTGAAGCGCTCGACCGCCTCGCGATCGGAGAGGCCCTCGAGGCGCTGGAGCACCATGACCGCCGCCACCACCGACGGGGGCACCGAGCGGCGGCCCGTCTCGTCGAAGAGGTCGGCGAACTCCTCGTCAGGAAAGAGCCGCTCGCGCTCGCGGTGCAAGAAGGCGTAGATCGTGTGCTGGTCGAGTGCCTCGTCGCAGAACCGCTCCACGTCGTCGAGGAGATTACCCTGCCGATCGGCGAGCCCCAGAGTCATCAGCCGCGCTCCTGGTCGAGAAGAGTACAGTCGAGTAATTCTCGCCGATCGGCGACCAAATCGCGAGCATTCAGGCCCGCGAAAGACACCAACCTCCTAGGCTGCGAAGGGGTCACAGGAGGATGCCAGGAGTCTTGAGTGGTGGTCACGGATCGTTCACCCGGTCACCCATTTCCCGCTCAGGTTCCTCTGCACGCCGAGCACCGCCAAACGCGCCAGGTTCGTCGCCGCGCCAAGCAACCTGAAGTCGGCGTCCACCTTCAGGGTGCCACGCACCCGTGCTCGTCTGCCCCCGTGTTTTCGGCGCATGAGGTGGGCGAGCTTTCGCTCGACCTTGGGGCGAGTGGACCGGTAGTCGTCTTGCCAGCTGGCATCGGCCTGACGTCGGCGGGCTCGGGCCAGAGCAGCTTCGTGGGGGCTGACGCCGATGGTTCGACCGCCGGTCGAGGTGGTGCATTTCTGGCGCAAGGCGCAGCTGGCACAGGCGTCGGCGAAGAAGGCCGTGCCGCTGCCATCGCCGCGACGGCGGATCTCGACCTGCACCCCGGCCGGGCAGGTAACGGTGTCGTCGTCGAGGTTGACCGTGAAGCGGTCCTTTCTGAACAAGCCGCTCGGCGCGGTGGGCAGCTGGGTCTTGCAACGCGACTCGATGTCCGCTTCTTCGAGACGCGCTTGGAACTCGCCGGTGCCATAGGCGTTGTCGCCGTAGACGATCGCCGTGCCGTCATCGGACAGGTCCGAGATGAGGTCTCCGGCGACGCTGGCATCGGAGGCGTTGGCGGGGGTGACAGACGTGGCGGTGATGATCTCGGAGTCGGGGTCCACCGCGGCGTGGCCCTTGTAGCCGTCGAAGTGCCGGGCCACGGTCTTGTGCCCGTGGCGGGCCTCGGGGTCGACGGTCGAGATCACCCGGTCTTTGGCCACCTTCCTGGCGATGGAAAAGATGCCGTCTTGGTCCATGTCGAGGTCCTGGCCGACCACCGTGGCCAGGAGCTTGGCGGCCTCGAGGACCACCGGGTCGAGCGCACGGCCGTCGAGTGCGGCGAGACATCTCCAGGCGTCATTGGCCCTGGTGTCGACGAGCTCCTCTCGTTCCTCCTCGTCGTCCCAGTCGATCTGGGGCTTGGCTGCGGTGGCGTAGTCGTCGCCGGAACGAAGGGTGCCCCGCAGCTCCGCTTCGAGCGCCGAGTCGGCCACCTTCAAAAGGCCCCGGATCGCCGAGCGGATGAGCGTGACGGTGTCCATCGTCGCCACCGCGTCATAGAGCGGGGTCGAGTCGAGGACCCGGCGTCGTCCGATCAGCCCCGCCTCCTGGGCCGCTTCGAGCCCGATCTCGAAGATCCGGTTGGGACGGGCCGACCGGGAAAGGCGAGCTCGCATGTCGACGAGCACCGTGTGGGCGAAGCTCCTCCAGGCGCCGCTGTCGTATCCGCCCACGCCAGCCGCATAGCGCCACCGCGTGTCGAAGGTGAAGCGCTCGACCGCCTCGCGGTCGGAGAGGCCCTCGAGGCGCTGGAGCACCATGACCGTCGCCACCACCGACGGGGGCACCGAGCGGCGCCCGATCTCGTCGAAGAGGTCGGCGAACTCCTCGTCAGGAAAGAGCCGCTCACGCTCACGGTGCAAGAAGGCGAAGATCGAGCGCTCGTTGAGTGCCTCGTCGCAGAATGTCTCCACGTCGTCGAGGAGATTACCCTGCCGATCGGCGAGTCCCAGGGTCATCAGCCTCGCTCCTGGTCGAGAAGATGCAGTCGACTAATTCTCGCCGATTGCCGACCAAATCGCGAGCATTCAAGCCCCCGAAAGACACCAGCCTCCTAGATCCCCAGAGTCGGCCGGTAGGACAACTACCAACCAGGCTCTCCCGTCCGCGTGAACCTCGTCATAGACCCGTATGAGTGACGACTCGGAAGAGACGGAAGGCCGGACAGTTGGCCCCGACCGCAAAACTGTGGTCGAGCCGAACGAATGACTGATTTCCCTTATAGATGCCGGGGTATTCCTTGTTGATCGCATTGACGGCAGCCAGCCCTACGGCATATGGCACGAGGATGAAATGGGCGTGGAACGTCAGTGGGTCAGCGAGTACACGAAGATAGTCTCGGTCGTTCGGAATCACAAAGACCTTTGCATTTGGTGACGTCACGATTATCTCTGGAATACAGGCCACCGTATTATCGACCAATACCGATCCATTGGGCAGGTGCATGTCGCCGATGTATCGAGAAATCGACACTATGTGTGCGTAGTGATCCTTTGAGCTGATGTCCTCCGCAGTCAGCTTCCGATGGAACACGAAACCTAAGTCTTGCGTCTCCTCGGGAGCATTCACCGAGTTGAGCATGCCCTTGACGGTGGAAGGAATGGAGGGCCCTACAATCACGAGAGTGGCTAATACACCGACGGCAGACACCAAGATCGGAACCCGTCGAGAGTGAGACGGAACGCTATGTCTGGGTGACATCAGTTGTCGGGCGTCGTTGAGCGATTCGTAGCTCTGTGCCGACACGTGAGTTCTCGACAGTACATATCCGACCAAAAGCACCTCGATTGGAACGGCGAGGATATAAAAACGGAACCAGGGGAAGATACTGGCATCCAGGTAGCTGACCAAGCTGAAGGCAAGGCATCCGCCCAAAATGCAAACGATGGCCCAGGGTTGTGGGTCGTGTCGCTTCAGTGCGAAGCCAATCGCGAGGAGAAACGAGACAGGCAGGAGCGGACCTATATACGACATTGCATGCACTTCGTGTATGAACCTGCTGGACGCACTTGACAGGCGAATCCCTGCGATCGAAACCTGAAGGTTATTCACCGAGAACTGGGCCAGGAGCTGGTGGGTAATGACGTAGCCCGAGATGGCCCAAGCCCCGAAGGTCGCGGCAAAGGGCATGACAAAGACCGTTCCGTCTGTCGTGGCAGCCATGACCCGCTGGTGGCGCGTCCCAACTGTCCGGTTGTGCGTGATCGTAAAGACGAGGACCGTGCCAAGAGCCGCGGCGGCCACCGCCTCGTTTCTTCCTAAGAAGGCGAGTGCCAACATCGCGCCTGAATAGACCAGCGGGCGCAGGCTTCCGGGATGACGAAGCCAGCGAAGAAGGTAACGAGTCGTGGCGACGAGCGTAAAGACGTAGAGAGCCTCACTCATCCCGTTGGCGCTGTAGTAGACGATCATCGGATTGAGCGCAAAGAGGGCAACGAGTACAAGTCGTGGAAGGCGCGGCACCGCCCATTCGACGAGGGTCGCCCAAAGCTGATAGACGGCTCCGGCCATCGCGAAAACCGACATCAAACTCCCGGCCACGTCGTGTGTCGCCAAGGCAGGCCACAAACCCTTGAACAGGAGGAAAAAGATGTCAACTATGGAGGGAAGGGGCGTCCACACGAATCCGATGGCTGCCAGATGTGGGTCGCGCGAATACAGGACGTAAAAGCCATTCGCCATGCGTGACATGGCGTCACCGGGAAAGATGAAATACTTGAAGTCGAGCAGCATCGCGACGACGAGATACAAGACGAATGCGATCACCGTTATGGAACCACCCTCGCTCACGAGGCGCCGCCACCATTTCGTTCGGCGTGGAGCGATGATCGGCCTCATGGCGGTGTCGACCTCAACAGTCGAAGGGCGAAGCTCCGCCATGCTTTGCACGACCAGTGACAGTATCAAGACTCGCGTGGCGACCGTTCCCTGTATTCGCGACGGCGAAGCTCACGCTGGAGGGCCTTGCTGGACTAACTGCATCAGTGGGTCACCGGGGACCGTGTCAAAAGCGCAGCTTGACGTCACCGCGGGAAGCCAGTCCCAGACGAGGACACCGCTACTTCCGGCCTCGAACTGGGCCTGTACCTTTGCCTGGACCTCGGAAGCTCTCGTTGTGAGGGTTGGGCAGCCAGAGCTTGTACCCGCGGTGATTCCCAGTTCCCCAGCGATGATGGGCTTTCCGAGCGATGCAGCCTGGGCAAAGCGAACGCTGAGCCCGTTCCACTGGTCGCCGCCCATGGCGACGTCGCCCGCGTAGTAATCATGGTATGAGAGCACATCAATCCCCGGGCTAGCCGAGACATACGTGTAGTCCGAACCTGAGGTGCCGCATTGCCCTCCGCCCAGCATTCCGTCTTCTACAAGGTGGTTCGGGTCGAGGGTGTGTATTTCACCGCCGACCACGTCGAAGAAATGCCGCATGGCTTGAGCAGCTGCCGTCTCGTCGGGACAGGTTTGGTGACCACTACAGTTCATCGGCTGATACTGAACGGGACAGGTCGAGGCTTCTGGCTCCGAGATGGGCTCCCACATGCCGAGGGCAGGCGAGTCCTTGTACCGGCTCACGATGTCCTGGAGGTACTGCCAGTACGACAGCGGCATGAGCCCCTTACCGTCGCTGTTCGTAGCGTCATTGAAGACCTGTTCAAAGCCGCCGTTGTACCAGGACGGGTCCTGCCAGTGCCCACCGTCGCACCCGCTTCCCTGGCCGGTGAGCACCACGATCAGGCGTTGGTGATAAGCGGCTGCGGTATCGAACACTCGGTCGAGAGGGCCCCAATCGAGTTGACCAGTGTGGACATTCATAGCGATGGTCTCTTGGTAGGCCCAGAAGCGAACTAAGGAGTTGGGAGCCAATGACGAGAACAGGGTGTCGAGCTGCGCCTGGCTCTCCATATCGCCGCATCCAGCGTTGGTACCCCATTCCGTCCCAATCTCATACGCGTTGACACCTAAAAATCGATACGGTTTGCCGTCCAACACCAAGTGGCCTCCCGAAACCCCGATGTTCAACGATGAGACGACTGGGGCTGGCGTGACTGCCCTAGACGCCGCTGGGTGGAAGGGGGGGGCTGTGGTGCTCGGCACCGGAAGGGTGGTCGGCGGCGGATTGGACGTTGTCGAAATGGTGGTCGGAGGTTGACTAGGAACCTTTGTCGGCTGCGCCAACCGCTTCTCGATCTGGGGATGAGTGAGAACCCGAGGTGACTCAACCACTAAAGCGAGCACCAAGGTCAGCGCCAAGATCACGATGAGCACGTTCAGACGGGCAACGCCTTCCACTCGGCCTTGATCCCGCTGATGCTGTGTTGCCACGTTCTCTGTATCGGCACAATGATGAGTGCCGTTGAGGAATCAGCGGAACGTCAAACATCCTGGTCGGACGTGGTATCGCTCCTTACCAAGGCGCAGGGCAGAGACGTCGGGCATACGTTCACTGCCGGAATACTGGAGTTGACCCCATTTTCGCGGACGGAGCTCAGCAAGCCTCCTCAGGCTCGCCCGGGTTCATTCGAAACACTTGCTGATCACAGGGATTCCTAAACCCGACAAATCTCAAGCAGCTGGCCGTTCCGCAGCAGACCCCTGTAATCCATGCGCCGTCTTCTCCCAGAAAGCCGGCCTGCCCACCAATTGAACGACGGCCTTAACGGACGCGACCGACATCATCACCCAGTACAGGGGTACCAGCAGGGCCGCCCAGAAGAACTCACCTCGACGCGTGATGCGACAGCTGATCAACGTCAAGTACCCCAGAAGGAAGTTGCCGAATGCCCAACACGCCAGACCGAAGTAGTAGATGGGAGCAGGGAAGACCCTCTCGATAAACGAAGGGTGACCAATGAACCAAAAGGCAGTCATGAGCCAGAAGACTGGGTTCAAGAAGGCGAGCACTGGCGTGCCGCCGACGAAGATCGCGAAATGAGCGACGCCTCTCCACCCCATCTCTCTGACGAGTTCACGAGGCGATCTCAGGTGGACAAAGAGAGTCTGGAGATACCCCTTGTACCACCGCGAACGCTGCTTGACCCAGTTGACGAAGTCACTGTTCGCCTCCTCGAGCGTGACTGACTCGAGGACGCGGACCGAATAGCCCTCGCGGAACATTCTGATCCCAAGGTCGGCGTCCTCAGTCACGTTGTACGGGTCCCAACCGCCCAGCGATCGAAGAGCGAGCCTCCGGAAGTGATTAGAGGTTCCACCAAGCGGGATCGGTGCGTGCATCGATGCCAATCCCGGAAGGAAGAACGAGAACCACATGGCGTACTCGATGGTGAACCATTTTGTTATAAGGTTTTGCTCGGGATTGCTGTACGAGAGCTTGGCTTGAACACAACCGACGTCGGGACCAAGTCTTCGTAATGCGACCGCCGCGCGTCGAAGCTGGAGCGGATCGGGCTCATCCTCGGCGTCGTAGACCGCCACAAGTTCACCCCGTGCGAGAGTCAGTCCGAAATTCAGGGCCTTGGGCTTGGTTCGGGGTTCGGCCGGCGGCACGAGGACCAACTTGAATTGACGGCCGGGATCGGCGTCGCGAACCGCGTCGATCGTATCGTCGTCGTCCTCTTCGACAAGGACGAGCACCTCAAGGCGGTTCACCGGGTACTCCATCCGGGCGATGCTCGATATCAGATGGTTAATCACCTCGGGTTCGCGGTAGGCGGGGATCAGCACCGTATAGGTGGGCAAAGCTGAGTCGGGGACGGCGCGGGCCTCATCGTCGGTCACCACCTCCGAAACATCCTCTCGGGTGGACCTCACGAACAGATACACGCGGTAGATCATGCAGACCACGTATACGAGGGTCACGATGCCGACGATCGCAATGAACGTGTCCACCGCAGACACCACCAGACCGAGGACGGTGAGGACCGCAACACCGATCAATAACCGGCGCTGCCCGGAGGTCAGAAGCCGACGAACCGAGACGCCGGGCACACGGTCAGCGAGCCCTGAGATGCTCGCCTCGAGGCGCAGGTCGGCCTCCGCTTCTTGCATAACGGCACGACGCACCGTTTCAAATCCTAGCAATGCCTTTCGTACTAGCCCAACGGCTGGCTATCATGAGTTCGGTCGCTATGACACAGACTTCAGTCTCAGACCCGCTGGTCGACCTCGTGGACGCCATCGAAGAGCACACGCGTCGGCAACAGGAGCTGATCGAGTGTGTCCGAACGCTGCGGGAGTTCCTGGTTCCAACTTGGACGGCTGATGGCACCGATCAGCCGGACGCCCGGCTCCTTTCCAGTCCCTCATCGCCCCGCCTTCAGGCCCCACCGCCGGTTCACGCACCACCACCGCCTCCCCCGCCCCGCCTTCAGGCACCGCCGCCGGTTCACGCACCACCACCGCCTCCCCCGCCCCGCCTTCAGGCACCGCCGCCGGTTCAGGCACCACCACCGCCTCCCCCGCCCCGCCTTCAGGCACCGCCGCCGGCTCCCCCGGCACTCCTTCAGACACCCCCGCCGGTTCAGGCTGCGTCGGAGTCCGAGACTCTGGGTGACTCAACGGACTCACCACCGCAACTCTTGCTACGGGCGCTGAAGCGTGACTACGACTACTTCACTGAACTCGACGAAAAGCTGGCTCGGCTCAGCGTCGATCTCACCGTCGACGACGCCGACAGATGGCCGGGGGCCAGCACTATCTAGCCGAGGCCTGTGACCTTCACCACCCAAATGCAATTGCTCGGTGCTTGCACCATGAGTTCCTGACTGCCGGTACCCGTCTGGGTTGTCACCGACTGGCCCGAGGCTCCGCTTTCACTCACGGCGGGGGTCTTACCTGGTGAACCTCCGGCTGGTACTACGAAGACCTGGAACGCCGCACCCGAGGTGGGCGCAGGTGTGCACCGGAAGGCCCAGCCGATGTTCCACTGGCCACTCGTGACCGTGAACGGCGTGCTCGTCCAGGCACCCTGAGACTGCTTCGGTCCGAGCAGCACCGTCAGGGGCCCTGAAGCCGGCGCCGTGGCGGGCGCGGTAGTAGCGGTGCTGCCCGCAGCGGGCGTTGACGTCTGTGTCGCAGGAGCAGACGTCGCTGTCGAACCGGCCCCGGTCGTGGCGGAGGAGGCCCCCCCTGGTGTCCCGGACTCAGCCGGCAACGGCCTTGACCCTCCGCCCGCAGAGGCTGTCGGCGAGGTTGACCCGCCGGTCGGGAAGCAACTTCCTAGGAGCATCCCGATAATCAGCGTTGCCACCGCCGCCAGCACCAGCTGCCAGGTGCTCCACGACACTCGCTCCTTGATCTTGAGCTCGCCCGGAGCGAGCGCCTCCCCGGAGTCCTCCAACGTCGACCACCCTCCACCCGCCTGATCGGCGGTCGTCACCGGAGGTGAGGCGGGGATGGTCCACGGGACTTGCGGCGGCGCATTTACCACTCGCGAAGCGTGAGTCACATCGGTACTCGTCGTCAAGTTCCTGACCACCTTTTGTGTGTTGAAGGCCCTTCTTGGATAGCTCGCCCGCTTCGACTGCGCCTCGCTCCGGCGGTTGTCACACCACCGTCACGCACAGTTCATCTTTGCCCGCCAAGGCAAAGCATGACCTTCAACTGTCACGCCCACCTCGGTGGTTGGCTGCGACCAGGACCAAACGCATCAGTCGGCATCGGGTTTGACGTCCCGTCGCGTCGAGTTCGCGGTCGAGACATCAAGTGTTCACTCACTGGTCCTTGCGATCGATGACCACGTCCCTAACGATGCACGCATGCGGGCAAAGATCGGGCTTCCGACGCTGATGACGGCCGTCGGAGCGGCCGGATTGGTGGGCAGCGCCCTGTGGATGACGACCCCTCCGGCGGCGGCGGCGTATCCTGGGGCCAACGGAGACATCGCCTTCGTGTCGACCCGCAACAACAACGTGGCGATCTACCAGGTCAACCCGCAGGGGTCGGGTCTCGGTACGACCACCGGCGACGAGGCCAATACCACGCCGCTCACCGGTGGCTCCGTCGACGCCGAGCCGTTCTACTCGCCCACCGGCGCCACGGTGTACTTCTCGAGCAACCGGTCGGGGTTCTGGACGGTCTACTCGATCGCGCAGTCGACCGAAGAACCGCCCACGACTCCGACCGAACTGTCGCAGGCGTCTGGGTCGGAACCCCAGGATGACTACTCCCCGTCGGTTGCTCCCAACGGTGAAACCGTGGTGTTCAACCGCAACAACACGTCGCTGTACACGCTGTACGCCTCGGCCGGAGCGAGCTCGGTGTGCTTGTTCTACACCCCGCCGACCCGAACGACCCCACCAAGCTGATCTATGTCGGCGGCGACAATCACCTTCACCTGTTGAGCGGCATCCCCAATCCCGCCGACACCAACCCATGCGGCGTATCGCCGTCTTCACTCACCGACACCGATTTGTCAGCTGAGGCGACGGCGCCCGCCGGCGACTCGATTGCCGGAGCCGCCGACGCCAACCCCGATTGGAACCCGGCCGGATTGGGCACGACATCGGTGCAGATCGGCGGCCACAACACCAACGTGATCTTCGATTCCACCCGAGGGGGTGGGCACACGCTGTGGACGATGGACCTGACCACCGCTACCCCTAGCGTGACGCCGATCTGGTCTGGCCTCGTGGGAGCAGGAAACAAGTCCGACACCCAACCGGCCTTTTCCCCTGATGGGAACTACCTCACCTACACTGAGCCCGTCGTCCAGGACGGCACCCAGGTCCAGGACTACGAGCTCGACAAACTCGGACAGTCGAACAACAACGAGACCGACCTCACCATGGCGACGGGAACACCCGCCAACAGCCAACCCGACTGGCAGCCCACGCTTTCCGCCGAAACTCCCGAGGCTCCGATGGCCGTGCTGCTACCGGCGTCAGGACTGGTGATCCTCGGAGGTGCGCTGGGATTCCGGCGGCGGCGTGTCCGTCGTTTGACCTCCTCTTCAGGGCGCTGACTGTCTTGCCGGAGAGGTTGAAGATTGATCTCATCGATCTTGTCATTGATCCGCCCTCGCCGATACTTACTTTGAACTGCTCGTAACATCTCGACCGTCATCGACGTTCGCGAGACTTGATCGGGACTTGTAATCAGGTACTGGTCGCGGACCGGGACCACTCCGGTGTTCTACAATGCCACCCCGCCTGACGCCCGGCCGTCTGGGAGTCGAGCTGAGTGCTAGCGCGCCGCAAACGCCGCCAACCGCCCGCTCTCCCCACGTATCGACGAACCTGCTGCTCGTCACAAATGTGTCCGGGGAGCCGACCCAGAAGGTCAGTCGGATGCGTGACGACGGCGTCCAACGCCAACATCAGGCTCGACACTCCTGACGCGGAGGCGAGCGAGCGAGCGAATAGGCTGAGAAGACACAACGTGGTGAGTCGTCGGCCCATTGCGGCTGATGGCGAGGGAGCGGTAGTGCACATCGATCCGTACATCGTGCTCGGGAGCGCTATCGTGGGTTTTTTGGTGGGCATGACCGGGGCGGGCGGGGGCGCGCTGATGACGCCGATGCTCATTCTATTGTTCGGCGTCACCCCCTCATCCGCCATCTCCAGCGATCTGGTCGCCGCCGTGTTCATGCGACCCTTCGGCGCGGCGGTGCACCTGCGCAAGGGCACGGTCAATCTCAAGCTCGTCGGCTGGATGGTCCTCGGGTCCGTCCCCATGGCGTTCTTAGGTGCCTACCTTTTGCACCTCATGGGGCACTCCGAGACGTCACAGGACAACATCGAGACGGCACTCGGAGCGGCCCTCCTCGTGGGGGCGGCGGCCATGCTCGTGCGCTTCTACCTCGACCGACGCAAGGGCTACGCGCGCCGGGGCGTGGTCCACGCCGTCGCGGTTCGGCCGCTGCTCACGCTGCTAATCGGCATGATCGGCGGCGTCATTGTGGGAATGACTTCGGTGGGCTCGGGATCACTCATGATCGTGCTCCTCCTGTTTCTCTACCCGATGATCGGGGTCAACCAGCTAGTGGGTACCGACCTCACCCAAGCGGTCCCACTCACGATCGCGGCCGCCCTCGGGGCCCTCGCCTTCGGCCATGTCGAGCTGCCGGTCACCGCCTCGGTCATCATCGGGAGCGTGCCGGCGGTTGTGGTGGGATCGTTCATCTCGTCAAGGGCTCCCGACCGCTACATCCGCCCAGTCATCACCTTCGTGATCTTCGCTTCCGGGTTGAGGTACGTGGGAGTGGGGACCAACACCCTGGGCTGGATCCTCTGCGCCGTCTTGCTCGGAGCGGCGATGGCGTGGCTGTTCTCTGTCAGGCCATGGGAGAAGGATGCGCTGCAGATGACCGCCTCCGACGAGAGCGAATAGGGATGAAGACGATCAGTGGCACTGGCATCGTCGGCGCGTGCGTGGTGCGATTTTCGCGTTCCGGCTTCGTCCGTTTAGAATTCCTTTGAAGATCAGGGGCCACGATGCCCTACCGTTCGGGGCCGGCGATCCGACTGGCGCTGATTCACGCAAGACACATGGCAGCGGTACCTGATCTGTTTCGTCCTGATCGCAGGAGAGTCGCCCTGGCGGTTCTCGGTCACGTGGGAGAGCCGTCGGCGAAACCCGAACGACCTCCCTTCACCCTGACAGCTCGCGACACTCACTCCTGCATCCTCATCTTCCGGAGATAGTCCCTCAAACGAACGTCCTCATCTCCGCCCAGGGCCTCAAGAAGCCCGTACAGGACCTTGAAGCCTTCCTCTCCGAGGTCGTTGCGCAACCGCCGCTCGATGTCGCGAGCCGCCTGACGTTGTGAGGCGAGATAGGCAACCGCCCGGGGAGTGAGAGTCACAAGCTTCTCCCTCTTGTCGGCGGCCGAGGCACTGAGTGTCACGTACCGGCGATCCCGGAGATCGGCGACGATCTTGCTCGCGCCCTGCCGGGTGATCCCGAGCTCCCGCCCGATCAGCGAGACGGTCGTCTGTCCTGGTCTCGAGCACATCCGCAGAACCCGTCCGTCGGGAAAGCCTCGATCGTCGAACCCTGCCGCGGCCATCTCCTCGTCCAATCGACGCTGGTAGCCGATCCAGGCACGCCGCAAGGCGGTGCCGAGCCTCATCTGGCCCCTCGAGCGCTTCGGCGTACGCCTTCCTCCGGTGGTCCCCGACCGTGGGGTGCTCGCGGTCAAAGGTGCCAGGCCGCGATATAGGCAACCATGGTTGACAGTATAGCCGGGGTCTCCCATACTGAGAGCGATGCACGGAGGAACCTCTTCGCACGGTTGGTTGGCTGGTTGTTCGTCGACTCGCGCCGAGAACCGAGCCAGCGCGCCGACTAGGGCACGAGTGGCAATGCCGGCGGTGACCAGATAACCACGATCGAGGGAAGGCACCGGTGAAACGCAAGGAAAGGGGAATGGCCCCCGTTCTCGTCGCGTGTTTCGCGTTCGCCGCGTGCTGCGGCGCCAGCACGAGCGTCGGTTTCCCCGCACGCCGGTTTACAGGTTCGGCGTGGTCGGGAACCGAGGCAAGATCGTGCAGCTCGAGCTGGACAGACCCACCGTTGTTACCGGCATTAGCGGGAAGGTCGTACAGATCGCCACGTCGAACTCCGATGGCTATGCGCTGACCTCGAGCGGCGCGGTCTGGGCCTGGGGTGTTGGCAATTACGGCGAGCTCGGCGACGGCAAGACGCCTCCTTACGAGACCCGAGCCGTGAAGGTCGAGTTTCCGGCCGGCGTGAAGATCGCGTCCCTGGCGAACCCGATGCCGTTCGACGGCGCCCTGGCGATCGACTCGCAGCGGCCACGGGTGGGGATGGGGGCTCAACGCCGATGGGGACCTCTGCCTCTCGGGACTCACGAAGCTGTCATCCGACCGAATCCCGCTGAGTCGACGTGACACTCGCTACCGGTGCGCGGACGCACTCGCTGTTCGATTCCAACGGCAAGGTGTACGCCTGTGGTTCCGGCGAGGACGGCGTTCTCGGCAACGGCTCCACCACCGAGCAGCTCGAAACCGACCGCCGTCGTCGGACTGCCGACCACGACGAGTGTCATCGCACTCACCTCTTCGTGGGAGGGCTCGGGTGCGCTCCTCAGCAACGGCAGCTACTACGACTGGGGCTACAACGCCGCTGGACAACTCGGAAATAAAGGCACCTCCGAACAGCGACGTGCCGGTGAAGGTCATGCTGCCCGCCCCCGTACGCCAGGTGTCCCAAGGCGGCAGCGGCGCCACCAACGGCCAGACCATCGCGATTCTCACGAACGGCTCCGTATGGGCCTGGGGTGACAACAACAAAGGTCAGCTCGGCGACGCCAGCAGGACGAGCTCCGACGTCCCGGTGCCCGTCGCTGTTCCGGCGGGAGTGACGTTCTTAAAGGTCGACTCGGGCGGGTACTCGTGCTACGCCATCGACAGCTCTGGACGGCTCTGGGCCTGGGGCGGCAACGAGAACGGGCAGCTCGGAAACGGGAAGCGGCATGCGCGATCGAGACAGAACCGGTCGATGTAGGCATCCACCTGTCGCAGATCTCATCGACCGCGAGCAACGTCGCGGGATTCGAGCAGCACTAGTCCCTGGCGGGCTTACAGTCGAAATGACATTCAGGAGTCTTCGACGTCAATTCGTCACCCCGGCTGGCTTCCAAGTCGATGTTGGCCACGGCAGCTCGCATCGTCACCGGACATTCTCGTCTGGGGCTGATCCGATGAGGTTTGTCCTGCGATCGCCGACGAGTTCGCGTGCCAGCGCCGCTCGGGTGGCGAGATCGTCGGTCTTCGGTAGCTCG
>CAVYGX010000007.1:0-199128 GCA_963768255.1 uncultured Acidimicrobiales bacterium
CTCACGGTGCTCGGACTGAGATACAACTCGGTGGCGATGGTCTGGGCCCGTTCGCCATGGAGGGCCGCGTAAGGATTTCACACTGCCGCGTCGAAAGGCTCTCTAGCGGTTGATGTGATCGGCACAGCTCCATGCCGCCCAACGCGTCCACGCCTCGCGATGCGACTTGCCTATGGCCCTCTGAATCCACCTCGTCGCTGGACTTGTTGGTCCGTGCGAAGGCCAGTCCAAGGCGAGGAGGCGGAGTCGGCACATGGCTACGACCAGGCAACTGACCTCTTGCCAATGACCGTTGCCTCCATGGAGATGGACAGGCAGCGTTGCTGCTCCTCGACCTGCGCTAACTCGTCCAACGGCGGCCATAAAGCGCTGCACGTCGCCAGGTTGAAGCAGGCCCAAGACAGGGGATCCTTCGTAGGACTCGGGATTATTCCCAAGGATGTCTTCGACATCGCTGCTTATGTGCTCGATCACCCAGTCGTGGTCGGTCACTACAATGGCCATTTCGATGTTCAGGTCCAACGGTGTCCAAGGATCTCCGGTCTTCTCCGGTTCGATGGTGATCAGCCCCACGCTGTATCCATCCGTCGTCATCAGCCGCATCCAGATGTGTTTAGGCATGTCAGTGCCGTCAGCCTTCTGAATGTGACGGAATGCCCGGTAGCCGTTGATCGCCCCCGATGCGAGGAGTCGCACCGATTCCTCGGCTGCCGGGCGGTCGGCCGAGCTCACTATCTCTGTGACCCGTGTGCCTCGTAACGAGTTGGACGTCGTGCCCAGAAGCTCGGACGCCGCCTGGTTGGCACCGATGATCGACAAATCATCAACATCGATGGCGAGCAGCGGGTAGGGGTGGCTATTGAGGACCTCGGTGACTTCTACTGGCGGCGTTGGTGCGTTTGTCATCGCAACCACCGGATCTCTTGAGAACTACCTCGCTGAAGGTCCTTCTCAGCCAGGTCGAACGTACCAGGGATGAACCAACGGTGCGGGCACGGAGCTGAGCGAGTCGATGGCAGATCCCTTAGGGTCGGGTCGAGGGACGGTCTCGGCAGGCATCCTGATTGTCTGGGCAAGTGTCGCTCGCACCAGAGACCGCTGTGACATCGCGGCCTCGGTTTGGTTTACTGGCGGTCCGCTTGGGCATGGACGAAGCAGGAGGTCACCGTGGCAGTAGCGGTGCAGCTCGATTTCCACGATGCGACACTTGAGCAGTACGACGCGATCAATGAGCTGATCGGGTCCCTGCCGGGTGGGCCTGCCGCGCCGCAGGAGCTCTTTCACTGGGTCACGGGAACGGACGACGGCTTTCGGGTCACCGATGTGTGGGTGTCACGAGAAGCGTTCGTGCAGTTTGAGAGCGAGAGGCTCCGGCCCATCTATCGAGAGGTCGGCATCCCCCACCCACCGCAGATCCAGTTCTTTACTGTGCATAACTACCTCGCCGGGGGACGCTGGAGGGGCTGACCCCAAGCGCTGGTCGGGACGTGGGCGGGGTCGGGACTTCATTGCCCCTGGCAATACCCTGGCCTAGCTACTTCGACCTGAAAAAGTCGATCTGAAAATCGCAGCTGACCAGCGCGTTGATAATCGCGCGGTGCTCGCGTTCGGGCTCAAATGCAACAACGATGGTCCCCAGTCCCCTGGAAAGGATTGGAGGCCATCGCTGTGCTGCGCACCAAAGTAGACGTGCAGGTCACGTTGTGGGAGACATTGCTCCCGCCCGAGGTCCTGCGTTTGCCACCTGGACTTATGCAGATTGACGCCCTGCTCGACGACCCGCTGTTCTTCGAGCCCTTCGAGGAGTTCTTCGATCCCGAGATCGGACGGCCCTCGATCCCGATGGAGACGTACCTGCGCATGATGTTCCTGCGCTTGCGCTATCGCCTGGGCTTCGAGACCCTGTGCGCCGAGGTGGCCGACTCGTGGGCCTGGCGGCGGTTCTGTCACATCGGGCTGACCGACGCCGTCCCGCACCCGACCACGCTCATGAAGATCACCACACGCTGTGGGGCCAAGGTCGTGGCCCAGTTGAACGAGGCGCTGCTCGCCAAGGCCGACGGCGCCAAGGTGGTCAAGCTCGACAAGGTGCGCGCCGACACCACCGTCGTCGAGGCGAACGTCTCCTATCCGTCGGACGCCGGGCTCCTGGCCAAAGGTGTGGATCGGCTGACCAAGCTGGTCGAGAAGCTCAAAGCCGCCGGCTACGCGGTCACGCACCGGGTTTCGGGACCGCACCCGCTCGGTCCGCCGCCGCACCCACGCCATCGGCGCCTGGCTGCGCCGACGCAGTGACGAGGCCAAAGACGAGGTGCTCACCATCACCGGCGAGCTGGTCGCCATCGCCCGGGCTTCGGTGAAAGAGGCCCTGGTCGTGGGGCACAACACCCGGCGCTCCCTGCGCCGCGCCGGCATCGAGGCCTCGGGGCGAGCCAAGGCCCTCGTCGACGACCTCGAAGAGACGGTCGCCATCCTCGAGCAGGTGATCGCCCAGACCAAGGTTCGGCTCTCGGGATCGGTGCCCGATGGATCGAAGAGGGTGGTCTCCCTGCACGACACCGATGCCCGGCCCATCAGAAAGGGGCGGCTCGGCCGTCCGGTCGAATTCGGCTACAAGGCCCAGGTACTCGACAACGTCGATGGCGTCGTGCTCGACCACGAGGTCATGATCGGCAACCCCTCCGACGCGCCCCTGCTCGCGCCGGCCATCGGGCGCGTCATCGAGTTGTTCGGCCGCATCCCGAGGGCTGCGACCGCCGATCGCGGCTATGGCGAGGCCAGCGTGGAAGAAGAGCTCTCTGACCTCGGCGTCAAGAGGGTCGTCATTCCCCGAAAGGGCCGGGCGAACGCCGAGCGCCGCAAGCTCCAAAGCTCCAAGCGTTTCGTGAAACTGGTCAAGTGGCGCACCGGTTCCGAAGGACGCATCGCCCATCTGAAGCACTCCTGGGGCTGGAACCGCACCCACATCGACGGCATCGACGGTGCGCGCACGTGGTGTGGATGGGGCGTGCTCGCGGACAACGCGACGAAGGTGGCCGCGCTCATCGACGAACGAGGGGATACGCGAAAGACTCCCTGTCCGACCGCCCGTGGACCATGCCGACCAACACCGACCACGAAGACCTCCGCCGCCTGATCCCCGTTCCGCTCTCTCCGGTCGCGCCCCGAATGCCGGAAACGGCAGAAATCCGAGGCGAAAACGACCGGGGACGTCCGGAGCGGGGCACAGGCGAGCGCATGGACACCCTCAGGACGAGCTGAGCTTCGTGCCTACACCGACTTTTTCAGGTCGAAGTAGCTAGCTGGCGTTGGCCGTGCAGACCTCGGGTCGGCTGTCGATGTTGTCAGCGCCTTGGTATGTGGTGACTCCGACCTTGTCTACTGATACGTCCCCGTTTCCATCGAAGTTGATCACGTAGTGCGTCGCGCTGGGAATCGCCTTCAGCCATGGCCCAACAGTGCCGCCGGGACCCTTCCGAGTTGTTGTCAAGGCGCCCCAGTCATCCGCAAAGGGATAGGCGCCGATTTGTGCCTTGTATGCCTCAAGGGCCGTCTCAACAGACTTGGCGTCTGCTTGGCATGAAGCAATGACGGCAGCCGCCGCTGTAGAGGTGGTGGAGCGAGGACCGGTCACTTTAACGGTCGTGGTGCACGCGGCCATCAGCGACATCGACGCCAGCAGCATTCCAAATGTTAGTGGGGGCTTCATGAGATTCCCCTCTCAAGCCGCCTTCAGCCTACCCAAGGTTGTTGTCGCAAAGGCTGATTGTGAATCGTCACGGCGTCGAACCTTCATGCTTCTTCTGAGCCTTCTGCTATCGGATTGTGGATCGCGACGCTGCCTTCTCATGCTTCTGTTGTAGGTGAGGATGGGTCCTTCAGAGGGGCGCCAGGGCAGTAGGCGCGGAGAGCTGCGAGTGGCGGGGGAGCACACACCACGGACGTAGGCGTCAGCGCCTCTGAGTCCGGCGCCCTTCGAGGACGTAGCCTCGAGGGAAAGGAGGAGGCCATGACTGTGGAAAACGCATCAAGTATCGAGGTGGACAAGATCACGGAAGTACTGATTGACGGGACGTGGCACACGGTCAGGCGCTCCAGCCTCGCAATGGTTCCCTTCGATCTCGATCCTGAGCACTCAGTGCCAGGGATCGGGTTTCAGACGGGCCCGACGGGGTCTACCCACAACCAGGAGACCATCTACGCCCCTATGTCGTCCCTGACCGCCGTCAAGACCCTGGACGACACCCGAACCCAGCAGCCGGGCACCTGACCCGTGTCCCAGTCAGTGCCATGAAGAGCGGGTGCGTTAGCTTCTTTGTCGACGAAGACCTGGTCCCCGAGGTCGTCCGCCGTGTGCAGGAGGACGTGTTACCGCGCTTCTCGCAGTTGCCGCATTTCTTGGGTTTCGTGGCCCTTCAAAGTGAACTGGGACCACGCCCCGAGATTGTGGCCATGTCGTTCTGGGACGACGGGCTGGATGAATCCGAATCGATCTCTGAGCACTTCAGAAACGCGATTGAATCGGTGACCGGAGCGTCTCCGGTACGTCGGGCATTCGACATCCTCCGAGTAATGGTCCGCGATACCAGTGGAGAAGTCTGCCTGGACTCGCCGTAGGACGGCGTAGAGAACGGGTCCGTGGTCCGGGCGACGCCGGCTCAGTGTCAACCACTTGAGTTCTGCTTGGGGAGTCCTCTCAGGGC
The DNA here is from genome assembly GCA_963768255.1 of uncultured Acidimicrobiales bacterium. Lineage (GTDB taxonomy): Bacteria > Actinomycetota > Acidimicrobiia > Acidimicrobiales > UBA8190 > Chersky-840. The sequence goes on from CAVYGX010000007.1 coordinate 4,704, forward strand.
GGGGGCGCCAGCAGGCCGTTTGCCCTTGCCACAGCGCCAAACCACGCGGCGCTCGGCTTGGGATATCGGGCAAATGTCGTGCGGTCGACACCGTGAAGTCCGAATCTCGGCGTGAATCCGTTGGACCACTCGAAGTTGTCGAGCAGACTCCACACGAAGTACCCACGGATGTCCACGCCATCATGCATGGCCCGCCGGACTCCTCGCAGGACCTGGGAGATGTAGGTGATGCGCTCGGCATCGTCCTCGGTAGCGATCCCACTCTCGGTGAGGAGGACGGGGAGGCCGGAGACCGACGCAGCCCGCCGGGCACAGTGCTCAACTCCCTGTGGCCAGTATTCGTAGCCCATTTGCGTGACCGGAACTCCGGGCTCGTTCGGGGCTTGACCTTCGGGGCCGAAGTGCACACGCGAGTAGCACTGGACACCGATGAAGTCGTCGCCCTCGGCTCCCCTCATGAACCTGTCTTCAAGGATCTCGCGGGCGGCTTGAAGGACCTCTTCTCCGCCCGGATCGGCCACCATCTCGTCCATCGACAGCGTCAGGCCCACAGGGAAGTCACCTGGTCCCGACCGAAGGGCGTCGACAGCGAAACGGTGTGCTCGCACGATTGTCTCGTTCACCGCGAGGTGTCGGACGAAATCATCCTTCACTCCTGGTGGGGATGACCCGAGGGCGTAACCCATGACGCCAATGAGGTTGAGCTCGTTGATGGTGCAGGCCCACCCAACGAGGTCCCCGAGATGGGCGGTCGCGCGAGAAACGAAACGGGCGAACACATCGGCAGCGTCTTCGGCCTCCCACCCTCCTCGTTGGGTGAGCCAGGTCGGGGTCGTGAAGTGGTGGAATGTCACGACTGGGGAAATGCCGTGCTCGCAACAGGCCGCGCAGATGCGGCGGTAGTAGTCGAGCGCAGCGAGGGAGAACTCGCCTTCGGCGGGCTCGATGCGGCTCCACTCGAGAGAGAATCGATAGGCCTGGAGGCCCATGGAAGCCACGAGCTGAACATCGTCGGCCCAGCGGTGTAGGGAATCACAAGCGTCGCCACTCGACTCGGCACATCCCGAGTCGGGGTTGTGCTCCCACGCCCACCAGTCATTGTTGACGTTGCCGCCCTCGATCTGATGGGCAGCGGTCGCCGTGCCCCAGACGAATCCTTCAGGGAATGCGAGCTCGACGTCGGTTCGGTCCACGGCCGGTCACTGTACCCCGCGAACTCAATGATCGACGTTGGCTTGGACTCGTGGACGACGACCCGGAAGTGCAGTGGCGCGAGCATCGACGGTCCTGTGCATCCCAAGAATCGGGTGACCCCAACCGGCCCGAGGGTGGTTGGGGTGGCTCTGGCCTGGCGCACAGAACCGGATCGTTCGATCGGTTAACTACTCGCCTGTGGGCCCCTAATCGTCGTCATTGCCTGAGCCGTGAGATACCCTCGACGACGTGAAGGTTGTCATCATGATCCCGTGCCTCAACGAGGAGCACACGCTCCCGCTGGTCCTCGAGACGATCCCGAAGAAGATCGATGGCATCGACGAGATGGTCGTGCTCATCATCGACGATGGGTGCACGGACGATACGGTCGCGGTGGCCAAGCGGCTTGGCGTGACGGAGTTCGTGCACCATCCCCAAAACCGGGGTCTCGCACACTCCCTGCGTGACGGGATTCAACGGGGGCTCGAACTGGGCGCGGACATCTTGGTCCTGACCGACGGGGACAATCAGTATCCACAAGAACGCATCCCAGACCTGATCCGCCCCATCATGGAGGGAAAGGCGGACACCGTCATCGCCGATCGACAGGTTCAGACCATAGAGCACTTCTCCCCGATGAAGAAGTTCCTGCAGAGGTTCGGCACCGGCGTGATGAATCTGGCGGCGGGCACGCACCTGCCCGATGGAACGAGTGGCTTTCGGGCGTATTCCAAGGAAGCGGCGATCAAGCTCAACCTCATCGGGCGTTTCAACTTCGCGGCAGAGACGACAATCCAGGCGGCGAACAAGAGACTGGCTTTCGCGACCATCACGATCGAAACCAATCCCAAGACTCGCGAATCACGGCTCTTCAAGTCTTCCTGGGAACACGTGAGAAAGAGCATGGTTGCCATGCTCAACAGCTTCACGATGTACAGGCCGTACACCGTGTTCCTCAGCATCGGAGGAGTGTTCTTCATTCTCGGCATCGTTCCGTTCGCTCACTATCTGTATCTGGTGCTCACTGTGAAGAATCCCAACGGGGCCCATCACATTCAATCGCTCGTTATCGGAGCGGTGCTGCTGAATGTGTCATTCGTGTCCGTAACTCTGGGCATCATCGCAAACCTCATTCGTGTCAATCGTTCGCTACTCGAAGACACCCTGGAAGTCATCAAGCGAGACCTTTACAAGTGATGCGGATCTCATAGCCTTAGGGCTGATTGAGCCCTCCACAGCGGTCGACCGTGGCGACAATGTGCATTGGGAGTGACTATTCCTTCACAGGTTCGATTGCGATGAGTTCTTCGAGGAGAGGCTCCCAGGGCACCGAGGCCCAACCAGACTTCTCCGCGGCCAGCTGCACAACCTTGATGACGTCGTCCACCCACGCCAGTTCGACATCGGTAATGGTTCTTCCCGGCCTCAGAAGTCCAAACTCAATAGCCCAATCCGTATCGTGTATCTCATGAACGACAGCGCCCAGTTCGTGCACGAGATGACCTAGGTGGGAGTGCTCCGGTCTGTCCGCGAGTTCAACGGCCCATTCTGCGCACCGAAAACAGCGGTGAAAGTCACCTCGTGACGTCGTTCTCGCAATTTCGGAGTCATGGGATGTGAGCTTCTGATATTCGTCTTCGGGAAGCACCTTTTCCAAGGAGTCGTCGAAGTATCGAAGCATCTCCGAAGGTGTTCTGGTCTGCGATGTCTTGGGCACGCCGTGCACATTACCCCGAGCTTCTCCGGGCGATCGGTCTACGTTGTTCGATTCGGACAGAAGATCGTCCTTGGCCAGGGGTGAACCACCGGGCAGTCCCGCCTGGTCTGACAGCGCCCGCGGGTTAGCCATAAAGCAGGTGATATCCGCCCGGGAACCAGCCGCCGGGCGTCAGCGTCCAAATAGGAGGCAAGCCCAGATCGAGGGAAGGAAGGAAGTCATGGTCCTGCACTGTGAGTCCGGCCGGCCCGCGATCCGGCGCTCTCACCGCTGGATCATGGTCGGTGTCGCTGTCGGGACCGTGTTCGCTGGGTGCGGTAAGCCGCATCAGGACCTTCGACTTCCTGACGGCCGACCCGCGGGAGCGTTGAGTGGCGGCATCGTGTTTCAAGGGCGTGTTCCAACGGAGGCTTTGTCAGATCGATACAGGGTCACCGTGGTGCACGACCAGGAGTTGGTCCGAAGCGAAGGTCTCGGGGCGCACGACACTTTTGGCTGGCTCTTGCCGCCCGGGCAGTACACGGTCGAGCTGTTCGGCAGATTGGTCGCTCCCCAGCCCCTGGTAAAGCACGCCCTGGTCCGCTTTGACACAAAGACCCAGGTCAACTTCGAACTCTTCTGGCACTGACGACCCTCCGGGTGATTCCCAATCGGTCTCGGCGGGTGGGCCCCCTGCCCTGTCCGGACGACCTGGACCCAGCGATAGGGGAACCAACCCGACTGCTATGCGCCGGTGCGTTCGCGGTGCTTGCACCCTGGCCAGCAGCAGGGCCGACGTTGGCCTTCCTCCAGCTCCTCCTGGGTCCGGCGAATGCGACGTTCTCGGGTCATCTGCTGCTTGGCATCCTCGACCCAGCAGATGAACTCGTTGCGGGCCAGAGGCGTGATGTCCTTCCAGGCATCGAATGCCGTGGGGTTGGCGATCAGCGCCTTGCGCAGATCTCCGGGGAGCGTGTGCACCACTCCACCGGGCACTCGCGGGCTGCTCACAAGGGCCACGGTAGCGGGTCAGTGGGCTCCCACAATGGGTCTAGACGGGGTGGCGGCGCTATAGGTGATGGGGGTCGCCAGCAAGACCAGGGCCGGAGCGATTGCCGATCGGACAGCCGCTTATGACCTCCTCAGAACCCATTCCGATGAAGGAGAGGTCCGGCGGCGAGGGTTTGTCTTGGGGCCGTGCGCGATCGCCGCACCGGCTTCGTTCAGCACACCCAAGTGCCCGACAATGTTCTCGAGCCCACCCAGTGCACCAGTGTCATGGCGCGCTACCTGGGACGGGACCCACTCGCACATCACCACCCTGAGCGATCCGGAGTGATCGGCCTGGGTTGGCCTCCGGGCAGGCGACCCTCTCGCTGAATGCGTATCTTGGCATCATGACCACTCAGGATCGGACAATCGAAAGGGATCTGGCCGGTTCCGTTGCCCTGGTGACAGGCGCATCGAGCGGCATTGGGTCCGCTACTGCGACCGCCCTCGCCCACCGCGGCGCTTCCGTCGTCTTGGCAGCACGGCGCAAGGACCGGTTAGACGCACTTGCCGCCGAGATCGAGGCTCACGACGGGACAGCCCTCGCGCTGGAGTCAGATGTCACGGACGAACGGCAGGCCCAGGAGGTCGTCGAACGCACGGTGTCATCGTTGGGCCGGCTGGACATCCTCATCAACAACGCGGGTGTGATGCTGCTGGGTCCCGCCATAGAGGCGCCACTATCGGAGTGGCAACGTATGGTCGAGCTGAATCTCCTCGGTCTCCTCTACTGCGCCCATGCGGCTTTACCCCATCTGCTCCGTTCCGTCACCGATGGCCCCCGGCAGGTGGCCGACATGGTAAATATCAGCTCGGTGGCCGGCCGGGTCGCCCGTAACGGAAACGGCGTGTACAGCCTGACGAAACATGGTGTGGGAGCTTTCAGCGAGTCGTTGCGGCAGGAATTGGCCAAGCAGTACGTGCGGGTCTCGCTGGTAGAGCCGGGCGCCACTGCCACAGAGCTGGCCCTTCACAACCGGCCTGAAGTGCTCGAATCTCTCCGGACCCAGTTTGGACAGACGATGGAGGCGACAGACATCGCTGACGCGATTATCTTCATCGTCACCCGGCCAAGGCACGTGGCCGTCAACGAGATCCTGATCAGACCGACCGAGCAGGAGCGGTGACCGAGGGACCCACCTAGACGAATGGAGGCTGTTTGCTGCCTACTCCCCGTCGGACGTGTCTCCGATCACGGGCTTATCCGAGAGCTCGCCGAGGCAATGCTCACAGATGTACGCGTTCTCACCGGCCATGAGTCGCCCTGTCTCTGGCGGCTGACGGCCACAGAACGAGCATTTCGCGAAGCTGGTCCGCCTGGAATCAGCAGGCGGTGTTGCCATCCAGGAGTCAGATGCCGTCTGCGCTGCCCCGGGGGACGTCTCTGACGATTGCTCGATGCCCCCGAGAAGTCGAATTATCGTCTGCCGGACTCGGTGGAGGTCTGCCCCCAAGGCCACGAGCACCTGAGCGGCGACACATTCCTCCTCGCGAACCAGTCCCAGGAGTATGTGCTCGGTTCCGATGTTGTTATGACCAAGCTCCATGGCTTCCCGAAGCGACAGTTCGAGGACCTTGTCGACCCGTGGTGTGAACGACGGCGACCCCGTGGTCGGGCCGCCCGGTGGCTTGATTTTCTTGCTCACGCTCTCGCGCACCGCCTCCAACGAGACATCTATCTGGGTGAGGGCCTGGGCAGCAATGCCGTCACCCTCATGGAGGAGGCCGAGGAGGATGTGTTGGGTGCCGATGAAACTGTGGTCGAGATGACGTGCCTCTTCCTGAGCCAGCACCAGGACCCGACGAGTACGGTCGGTGAACCGCTCGAACATGGTCACCAGCTTTTCACGATGGCGTCATTTGCCGCCACGACGTTGCTAGAGGGCCTGAGGCAAGCTCCTCGAGCTGAGCTGGAAGCGACATCTGGTCCTCAAGTGGGGGGCCTAGCCCACCTGACGTCGGCCTAGGTCTAGCTCCTGTCGCTGCGCGAAAGCGCCAGCGTCGTCGCCACGGTATCCAGAAGTCGTTCAGGGGGGACGGGCTTCTCCAGATAGGTCACGACCTCAGCATCGGTCCGAGCAAGGGTGGCTTCGTCGAGAGCGAAACCGGAGGCCAGCACTACGAGCTGAGGGGTCGTGAGCGCCTCGAGTACGGAAATGCCGTCTCGACGGGGCATCCGAAGGTCGAGGAGAACCATGCCCACCTCCAGCTGACCGAGGATGTTCAGCGCGACGTCCCCGTCCTCGGCCACGGCGACTGAATAACCCGACGACCGCAGGATCTCTGCCCACCCCGAACGGAGCGCCTCGTCATCGTCGACCACCAACACATCGACTTGAGCGCTCTGGGGATGCGAGCTGAAGGTCTCCGAGCTCCTGGTCTCGGGCACCGTTACGCACACTCCGCAGTCATTTGATCGTGACCCACGCACGCTTGGCTCTCGAAGACCGTTCGCACGGCGATGCGGCAGGCCTCAAACCAGGCCAGCATGTCAGCGTCGTGCTCAGCGTCGCGTTGCATGGCTCCCGTCCGGGTCCTTGTCTTTCCCATGTTTACGATGGTACGCACGAAGTCTGATGTGCCAATAGGTGAAAACCCCGCATGTTGGCTAGGTGTTTTCCCGAGGTGGACCAGAGAACAATCCACAGGGAGCTCGTGGAAATGCAGTTCACGATGTGGATCAGTCGATGAGACCGCCTCTTGTGGGTTGCCGCGCAGAACTCGGCTGGCCCCACCTTTTACGGGCTACAGGAACAGCGAGGCGGTCCGCTGGGAGGAAGCTGGGAGGAAGAAGGAAGGACCGGCATTCATTGGGTACGTGGTCGACCTCGAAGTGTCGTAGGCGGTCTACAACTCGGCACATCAATCCGACGACCTCCAGGGCGCCTAAAGGTGTCCCCTTTATGGGCGGCTCATCCGAGTCTCTCCCCTCTGCGAATCCACGATGTCGAACCACCGTGAAGTCCGGCTAAGTCGGCCTCGGTTCCGACGGCTCGGTACAGTTGATCTGTGCCGAGCTGGCGGCAATCAATCAGACACTCGACTTCGACGCATTCCCTCTTGGGACCATTGGTTGTCGGGTTCTTGTCGGGCCTTGTCTGGGGAGTCTTATTCGGCATCGTGTTTGGGCTGCTATTCGATTATGGGATCGTCGGCGTTCTGGAGATCTCCGTACCTCTTGGGTTGTTCGTCATTGGGGTCCCCACGACGTGGGCCATTCGTCGTAGTCCGCAAAAACTAAGTAACGGACTTTGATGATTAGCCGTAGCCGTTACGCCCACCGGTGGCCGGGCGACTGGCTCACGGTGATCCCGGAGGTCAGGGCAGCAACGTAGATTCCCCGGTTGGCGACGCCAAGGCCAAATCAACCTCTGGCTGATTCGCCGCTCCGTAACTCTCCCGCCATCCACATCGTACGGCGCGACGGCGGATTGCTTCAAACCAGGATCGCCGCTTCACTCAATTGGCTCCAGGCTTCAGCCGGAGACCACGCCAGACGTCCACGGCGCACGCCACGTGTTTGACAATCCAGGGGAGACAGCATGGAACCGACCGATGCTCCGGCAATCGTCACCGGTGGCCCGAACGGCTGCGAGGGGGGTGGCCAGTGACGGACGCCGACGTGATCATCGTGGGCGCCGGCCCGACCGGCCTGATGCTCGCTGGCGAACTGGGCCGGGCCGGAGTGCGACCATTGGTACTCGAGCGGCAGCCGAAGATCCGGGACATCCCGAAGGCGGGCGGTCTCAGCGGGCAGATCCTGGACCTGTTGCGTTACCGGGGCGTGCTGGAACGATTCGAAGCGGCCAGCACCGAGCCCATCCCGGCTCTTCGATTGCCGTTCGGCGGTCTGCATGTGGACTTCACACTCCTGGCCGATGCCCCCATGAAGCTGCTGCCTCTCCCACAACCGCGACTCGAGGGCGTCCTCGACGACCTCGCCCGCGAACTCGGCGCCGAGATCCGCCGCGGCCAGGAGGTGGTCGGGCTGAGCCAGGGTGACGCCACGGTGACCGCGGAGGTAGGCGGGTCGGACGGGCGGTATCGGGTGACCGGCCGATACCTGATTGGCTGCGACGGCTCGAACAGCCGGGTGCGCGACATGGCCGATATCCCGTTCCCCGGCACCACGTACCCGGAGGTCCAGCGCCTCGCCCAGGTCACGGTGCCCGAGTCGGTGACCGTGCTCGAGAATGGCGACCTCGAAGTCGCGGGGGTGGGCAGGATTCCCTTCGGTTTCACACGAACCGAACGCGGCGAGTTCGCCGTCGGGTCGACCAACCCCGCGCTCATGGGGCTCTTCACCAGCGAGGAGGAGTCCGGCGACTACGACGACGACGAGCCGATGACCTTGACCGAGCTCCGGGACAGCATCCGCCGCGTGCTCGGCGTTGATCTGCCCCTGGGAGAGCCGACCCGGCTCACGCGCTTCACCTTTCACGCTCGACACGTCGAGCGATACCGCGACGGGCGGATCCTGTTGGCTGGCGACGCCGCCCACCTGTTCCCCTCCCCCGGCGTGGCCCTCAACGCCGGCATGCTCGACACCGTCAACCTTGGCTGGAAGGTGGCCGCCGCCATCCACGGCTGGGCGCCGGCCGGTCTGCTCGACACGTACCACGACGAGCGCCACCTCGCGGGCGATCGCACGCTGCTCCACACCCGAGCCCAGGTGGCACTGCGGCGCGGACACGACCCGGCCGCCGAAGCACTTCGGGAACTCTTCCTGGAGCTGATGCGCGATGAGCAGCCCTTGCGCCGCCTTGGAGCCATGATCGCCGCCACCGACATCCGATATCCGCTCCCCAACCCCAACCAGCACGTGTTGACCGGCACCTTCGCGCCCGACCTCACCCTGCGCGCCGACCGGGGCACGACCAGCCTGGCGGAGCTCATGCACACGGCACGGCCTGTGCTCCTCGACCTCGCCGACCGCCCGGACCTGACCGAGACCGCCCGAGACTGGCAGCATCGCGTCGACATCCACACCGCCGAAACCGACGACCGACCAGCCGACGCCCTCCTGATCCGCCCGGACGCCTGCATCGCCTGGGCCGCAACCATGGACGAACCCAGCGACACCGCCGCACCCGCGCTGCGAGAAGCGCTCTCCGTCTGGTTCGGGACACCCCTGGAACCTTCGTAGGCGGGGGTTTTTCGGAAGGTCGGCGGTAGGGTCACGGACCAGTCGAGGCACTGGAACCCCCCGAAGGTCGCCTCTACGGACCTGTTCGCGCGTTCGACCGGAAACGATCAGCCATGGCTGACATCACCGACAGTGCGAAGGTCGGCGTCTCGTGAACCAAGAAGAGGAACCGGTGCTTGTTGAGGACCGCCAAGACGCTGTCTGAGCGAGCGACAGCCGTAGCCATCCGGGGGGAGGAATCGACGAGAGCCATCTCGCCGAAGACATCATCAGCCCCCAGGACCGCGATGACCCGGTCCGTCGTATGAAGTTCGATTTGGCCCTCGATGATGCCGAACATGTCCTCGCCCTTATCGCCCTCTCGGAACACGACGCCACCGGCGGGAACTCTGAGCGTGTCTTGCGCGTTCCGAAACAGACCTGTGACATGGTGGATCGTGGGCTGGCGCGGGGGAGCCGGAACGTAGTTCGGATGTAGCTCGGGCGGGTACCATTTTCCGTCCGAAGCCAACCACCACCCTGGCCCTTGGGACACGTCACTCATTCGCACAACCTCCGCTTCGACCGGTGGCACCAGCAGGAACGATCATAGAAAGGGGCCGTGGCGATCTTCCAGGTGGTCATCGACGACGGCCGGTGACCAGCAACAAGTCGTCCTGCTCAAACAGAGGGCGACGACTTCCCAGCTGGAGATCCTCGTCGATCACGCCCTCTTGAGTTCAGCCCGGCGGGCCGCTCTCCCGGCGTTGGCGGTCGAATCGCCTACCCAGCAGACGACGTTGGAGGGGCCAGGACTTCATCGAAAGCGGGGAGGCCGGACTTCTCGTCGAGGTCGTCGAATCCGACACGGGACTGCCGTGGGATGCCATGCAGAGGATCTCCCGTGGTGGTGTCTGCGTAGTGCGGCCTGTCCACGTGGGCGGGGCTGCCTCGGAAAGCGGTGCAGACCGTCCATCGGGACAGCCCTCCCGCGATGAGGACGACGCAAGCGAGCAACGCAACCCACAAGCCCAATTGGGGCAGGATCGAGATAGCGGCCCAGATTCGAAAGTACGGATCGGCATTGTGGACGTTGGCCAATCGTGCCCCAGCGAACGTTCCCACCAGATTGAGCGCCAGCGCGGCGCCGCCGAGGAACAGTCCGGTTCGCTTGATCCATGCCAGACGGACCATGGCTATGACCACCGCACCTCCGGCGATGACCAATTCTGCGTAAGGCAGAACCCTCAAATCGTCCACCCCGACGAAGGTGTAGGTGTAGCCCCAGATCCTGCACCAGGGAAGGAAGGCGGATACAGCCAAGGCAGCGGAACCCAAGATGACGACGACCCGGAACCTCCTCGCTGCCCGGGTGGGCTCCGTCGGAACTCCCATAGGTCGATTATCGGCGCAGCTCTGTCTCCAGTTGAGGAGCTCTTGGCCGGAGGCCAGGGCAGGCCCACGACCGGCAGGTTCGGCGATTCCTGGCGGGGACCGACGGCGGCCTACGTGCGGACGTCTGGGTCCCCGCTCTCGCCTCCGGCTCGGGCGGCCCCTCGGGCCTTTGGCCGTTTGGGTTCGGCTTCCAGGCTCGGCTCGATGGCCAAGTTGGCCTTATCGCATGCCCTCGACCAGCCCTCCCCAGGGTCGGGAAAGACGTCGAGGGTGGCAAGCCGCTGCACGTCGTTGCGAGTTGTCATGATTGACCGGTCGTGACAGCGGAGGGAGCCCACGTGGCTCTGGGAGGGACATGACGACGTCACTTGTTTTCTACGGAGTGCTCGGTGTGGTGAGCACCGCCGTCGCATTCGCCTCGAACCGACGCCTCTTTTCCGGCGGTGGGTCCGGGCCGGTGTCACTCCTCGAGGGACTCTTCTATGCCGTCGGAGCCGTCTCTCTATGTCTCGGCTGGTATTTCAACATCCGATACGTGCACGCCGACCCCCACACGGCGAGCTATGTCAATTACACGAAGGCGCTCTTCTCGAACTGGGCGTCGGACTCGGCGGCTCAGGACTATACGATCGTGAACGTCGTCCTGCTGCCCCTGTGGACGATCGTGGATGGACGGAGGCGGGGCCTGCGGCTTCCGTGGATCTTCTTTGTGATGAGCCTGTTCACCAGCCTGGCGTTCTCCATGGCTTTCTACCTGGCGTTCGTGGAGCGACAGATCCGTTACACCCGGGAAGCGTCTGCGGCGTCCAGAACCGCATAACCGCAGTTGTAGCCGGGGATGAACGTGATCCCCGGTCCGCCGTGGCATCCCGCGCCGCAGAGGTACAGACCCTCGATCGGCACCGGATTGTCGGGCCAGCCCCTCGGACCGGGGCGGAAGGGCCCCATGAACTCCGGTTGCAGCAGGCCGTGGGTGAAGTCACCTCCCGTGCACCCGAACATCAGCTCGTAGGTGTAGGCCGGATAGTTGAACTGTCGCTCCACCAAGTCCGGAAAGTTTGGCGCCATGGCGGTGATCTTCGCCACGATCCGGTCTGCCATTTCGTCGCGCAGCTTCGACTGGGCGGCGTGGGTGGCGCCGATGGGGAAGTAGAAGGCGAAGCCGCTCGCCGCGTGCTTTCCGGGGGGAGCCAGATCAGGATCGCGCAGCGTCGGGATCTGAAGATTGAAGGACGGGGAGGCGGGCACCCGTCCTCGGACGCAACCTTCGTAGTCCCGTTGCATCTGTTCGGCCGTGCCGAAGAACGTCACGTTCTGGCGGGAATCGCCCTCGTTGAGTACCTCGTAGGGAGCCGCATATTCAGGGAGTCCGGCCAGCGCGAAGTGGATCTGGAAGTACGCCGCCCGATGGTCGATGGCGTCGATTCGCCGGGCGAAGGAGTCCGGCAGGACATCGCGGTCGAGCAACTGGGTGAAGGTTGCGGTCGGGTCGAGGTTGGACACGACGACCGGCGCCGTCACGAGTTGCCCGTCGTTCAAGACCACGCCCTCCACACGGCCTCCCGAGACAGCGATCTTGGAGGCCTTCACATGGCGTCGGAGCTCACCACCGTGCTGTTCGAACAAGTCCCTGAGGTGATCTGACAGGGTTCCGATCCCACCCCGCACCTTGGACATCGTGGCGTCGCCCGGTGATGCGAGCGCGAAGGCGAGGCACAGAGCGCTGCCCGGCGTGTAGGGACCCCGATAGGTGGAATTGACCGCCAGGAAGCTCAGCATGCTGCGGATCTGACCATGCTTCTGGCGATCGGGGAGATACCGATCGACCACGTCCATCACACTGCCGAACATGGCGGTGTTGATCGCCTCGCGCTCCTTCTCGTTCGACGCACACGCCCACATCTCGTCGAGCGATTTCGGGGGCTTGCGGACCTCGAACCTCCCGATCGCCCGGGCCGGTGCCTCGGCCCATGCTGCGACTTCGGCCATGCCCATCACCGCATCGAGGCCGAGCGTGGCGCCGAGGTGCTCGAGCAGCCGGTTGGGGTCGCTATAGAGGAGAATCGGCGGCTGACCCGATTCACCGATGCTGGCGGACTGGACCTCGGGTTCGTAGATGGGGCAGGAGCCGAAGCCCAGGTCGTCGAAGATCTCGTTGGGTATCGGGAACTGGATCGACCCGGCCAACTCAAAGCGGTAGCCACGGACCAGCTCGGTGGTCGATGCCATCCCGCCTATGAAGTGGTTCTTCTCCAGGCACAGGACCCGCATGCCCCCCCGGGCCATGACGGCAGAAGCGGTGAGGCCGTTGTGGCCGGCACCAACGACGATGGCGTCGTAATCGGACATCGCGGTGACCGTACCTGACCGACCACGGGGACGCACTATGCGTCTGACTAGGAACTTCGCTGCCGTGTCCCGTCGTCTGTGGTCTTGCGGGAGCTCTCAGAGCGACACAGGGGTTTGCGGTGTTCCGCTTCCCTCGGGAGAGGGGCCGACGCGGGGCGACCACGCAGGTGGTACCTCGGATTGAAGGCGACGGCCCCAGGGGGGAGTGTTCCTCTATGTGAACGTGCCCAATCAGGGGTGCGGCGTCGGAGGTCGTGCGCTATGAACACATCGAGTTGTCGAGGAGCCACATGACGCTCATCGGCATGATCTTCGACGTGTGGATGCGCGTGGCCCAGCGGACATTCGACTCCATGACCGGGCCCGACCCCCGGGTCGCTCGCGGCGCGGTCCAAGACTAGGCGTCGAGGCATCGGCACGACGATGGCGAGGTCTACCGACAGACGTGAGACGAGCATTTGGACCGGCGAACTCGTCGACGCTCTTGTCCACTTCGAAGCGGCGCGCATCGCACTTCGATGTCACTTTGAAGGCACTCTCGACCTCCTTCGCGGGGACCGGGGACTGCCGGAATCGGTGCCCGGCATCTCCCGGATGACGAGTCTCGGCGCGGCCTGACGTGCCCCTCGACAAAAGCGCCACCCAACAGTCGTCATATCCGCCGGGTGCCGGTGTCGATGTCGATGTGCTTGTGGTCGACGATGACGAAGCACTGCGATCCACATGGGACGCGATCCTCCGTGACGCGGGCTACTCGGTCGCCATGGCGGAAGACGGAGACGTTGCGCTGCAAGTTCTGGGAGTGCAGGAGGTAGGTGTCGTCCTTCTCGACTTGCGGATGCCTCGCCGAGACGGCTTCTCGGTGCTCGAGGCGCTGGCGGCCCCCCAGTTGGTGGTGCTCGTCTCGGCCGAGATCCTCGATGAGGCCACACGGGCAAAGGTAGATGCGAAGGTCGTCACCTACCTGGAGAAACCGGTCCCTCCCGAGCGACTGCTGGCCACCGTGGCTGCCACCCTGAGACCATCACCGGCGGGCCACAGCTGAAGGGGCTGGCTTCGGCGGGGCCTACGGCTCATGGGAGTCGAAGGTGGCATGGGCCGGCGTGGTTCTACCTGGGTGGAATCTCTTCTCGTGTCGAGCTCAGCGGATGTCGATCTCTTCGGTACGAAAGGGTTGACCTCCCATGATGATCGCCAGAGTCCACAACTTCCATGTGACCGCGCTTCAGGTCAGCGATGTGGCGGAAGCCGTCGACCTGGAGCTGGCGCGGCTGGGAGACCATCCCAACTTCCGCGGTTTGCTCTTTCTCGAACGTGGCGACGAGCGACGGGAGATCACTGCCATCACGTTGTGGGAGGACACTGATCGTGAAGAGACGGCGCGTATGGCCGAGGAGTCCCGCCGGCACGTCGCCGCCGTTGCAGATTGTGGTGTGAGCACCAAGCTCTACCGCATCCTTCGTTGCAGCGCCGAGGCTGGCGATCTCGTGCCATGCGCCATGGCGTCTGTGGGGCTAGGCCCGGACCAGGAGAGCAGGTGGTGATGAGCGTCCGCACGCAGGCGTCCCGTGAGACACGATGCCGTGCGCATCCGGGGCTTGGCACTCAGCTTCTTGGGTCATATGGCCATTTTCGCCGGGTCGACGTGACTGGGTCCCTCAGACCCGTTGCGTGGGATGCCAGAAATGCACGCACGCTCGGCCCATCGGTGCGAGCCCGTGGGCGAGACGTGTCGCCGATGATCGTCCATCTCCTGATGGTGGCCACGGCCATGTTCATGTTCTGGGACCTCTATGTCCTGGCCGTGCACACGCCGGGGTAGAGGGTTTCACCTTCAGTCCACCACTCCGCCCTCGACCAAGAGGTCGACCTGGGGCCCTGTCAGTCCCCACCGCGCCAGCTCCTGGGTGGCATGCACACCGGGAGCCGGTGGAGGAGATGGATCCCGAGGAGGGGTGCGACTGAACCGTGGCGCGGGCGCAGGCTCCACGATTCCCCCGACGTCAACGAAGGTGGCGCGGGCGCGATTGTGCGGGTGAGCGGGAGCTTCGCCCAGCGACAACACCGGAGTCACGCACGCGTCGGTACCGAGGAATATCTGTAACCACTCGCCTCTTGTCCGGCTCCGGAAGATCTCCGCGACGCTGCCGGGTGAGGGATTCCCATTGCGTCTGGTCGTCCTGGGGCGGGATGTCTTCCTCGGAGAAGCCGAGCCCGGTCATGAACGAGCGGTAGAAGCGCGGCTCCATGGCTCCAACCGACACGAACTCGCCGTCGGAGGTCTCATAGACGTTGTAGTAGTGCGAGCCGCTGTCCATGGAGTTGGTCCCGCGCTCATCGTGCCACTGAGACATTCCCCGGATCTGGTGGAACATCGTCGTGAGCAGCGCGGCGCCATCCACCATGGCGGCATCGACCACCTGGCCCAGACCCGAGCGCGTCCGTTCGTAGACCGCGGCGAGGATCCCCATGGCGAGGAGCATCCCCCCGCCGCCGAAGTCGGCCACGAGATTGAGGGGAGGGACCGGAGCCTCGCCTCGCCGGCCGATTGGGGCGAGGGCGCCGGCGACGGAGATGTAGTTGATGTCGTGGCCGGCCTCGGTGGCAAGAGGCCCCTCTCGTCCGTACCCGGTGATCCGCCCGTAGATCAACCGGGGATTGCGCTGTAGGCACACACTCGGACCGAGTCCGATGCGCTCGACGACCCCGGGTCGAAAGCCCTCCAACAGCACGTCGGCATGTTCGACCATCTGCAGCACGAGCTCGACCCCCTGCGGGTGTTTGAGGTCGACGCCGATCGTCGGGCGTCCCCTGGTGAGCACCATCCGACGGTCCACCGTTCCGGCGACGGCCGCCGGTATCCCGGTGCGCTCCAGCCGGATGACCTCGGCGCCGAGGTCGGCCAACACCATGGCGCAGAACGGTCCCGGACCGAGTCCCGCCAGCTCGATGACGCGGAGTCCGGCGAGGGGTCCGACGTGCCCTTCGCTTCTTTCGACGGGCGACTGTTGGCGGATCGTCACGAATTCGTCAGATAGCGATCGATCATTCGATGCATGTGCAGAACGTTGCTCTCCTGGCGGCGGTTGAGACGAAGCCCCGGGCCTCGCGATTTCATGCCGATCTGCACGTGTTCCATGTTGGCGTAGTCCTGGTTCGTGATGAGGCCCCAGTCGCGCTCGGTCCAATCCGGGTAGAAGCGTCGCTGGACCCGCTTGGGGGTTTCGCCCTCACGCGGCCATTCGAGGAACCACGTGTCCTTGACAGCACTGTCGGGATCGAGTCCGTGCGGGCGCACTCGGAAGATGATGGCGCTCCCCGGGTAGATCGGCCCGACCATGTTGGGGAAGAAGAACACGTCGTCCGCACTCGTCAGCTGGTCATCGGTGAACTCCTCGACGGCGACACCACGCGTCGCCAACAGTTCACGCCGGCCCTTCTGATAGCGGCTCAGCAACGTCTCGCCCTCTTCTGATGTCGAACGGATCTTGTCGATGAGGGCGCGCTCATCCTCGTAGAACAGCCCTCCCAGCCCTTCGACGAATGCCGCCAGGATCTCTC
Source organism: uncultured Acidimicrobiales bacterium (assembly GCA_963768255.1). Lineage (GTDB taxonomy): Bacteria > Actinomycetota > Acidimicrobiia > Acidimicrobiales > UBA8190 > Chersky-840. Next base: position 21,074 of record CAVYGX010000007.1, read on the forward strand.
CCTCGTCGTATTGGCCTTCGGCCAGCCCGAGGCGGGGGCTCGGGCGTAATGTCCGACGTGCGCTGGGCAGACGGCCGTAGTGGGAGTGGATGCCGAGAGGTTCGTAGTCGAGGCTGACATCGTCGGTCCAGGGCAGGATTTGCGGGTGGGTGCCTTGGACGTGGTACCCCTCGTTGAACGCATCGACGACGACTTTCCAGTTGGCGGGGAGCACGGTCGCCCGATAGGACCGAATCCTCATCCGGTCGAGGAGGTACGGGCCTAGCAGTGTGGGCAGCGGGTCGAGGTACTCGAGCAGGGGCGGTGCCGCCGGGTCCAGGCAGATCCACACGAATCCACCCCAGCGGTCGACTCGCACCTGACCCAGGCACGCGTCTAGTGGAATCGGCGCGAACTCCTCGGGGTCGATGACTTCGATCAACGTGCCGGCGAGGTCGTAGCGCCAGGCGTGATATCGGCACCGGATGCACTCGTTGTCGAAATGACCACTGCCTTGGGCCAGGCGAGTCCCGCGGTGCAGGCACGTGTTGTGAATACGCACGGACGACATCGGGAGCAGATCGCACCACGAGGATCGACTGGTCGCCGATCAGATACTCGCAGAAGTCGCCGACCTCGGCGATCTCTTCCTCGCGACAGGCCACCTGCCACACCCGAGCCCAGAGGCGTTCGAACTCCAGTGCCGCGAATTGCGTGCTCGTGTATCGGGAGCGAGGGACGACGTCGTCGTCGCCGATGAGACCGTCTTCGAGATCGTTTTCCTTCATCGAATGGCAGGGGAGTGGCACCGGTACAGGCCTGTTCCCTATCCCCCTCAATCCCTCTGAGCGGTTCTCACGCTCGCCGCTACGACCGTTGTCCCACCATGTTATGCGGCCCTGGTGCGGCGACCAGAGCGACACCGTTTCCCCCGACAGCGGTACCGCCATCGGAGTCCTCGCACCCGTCATTTGCCAGCGTGTCCGAATTTCGGGAACCATACTCATCGGGCCTCGGCCCAGGCCTCGCCGAAGGGAACGAACATGACAGAAGCCGTGATCGTCGAGGCAGTGCGGACCCCGTTCGGTAAGCGCAACGGAGCCCTCTCGGGGCTGCATCCCGCCGAGTTGCTCGGGGCCGCGCAGGTTGAGCTGATCAAGCGCAGCGGCATCGATCCTTCGGACGTGGAGCAGATCTTCGGGGGATGCGTCACCCAGGCGGGGGAGCAGTCCTTCAACATCGCTCGTACGGCGTGGCTGAATCAGGGTCTTCCCCACGAGGTGGCCGCCACCACCATCGATTGCCAGTGTGGGTCGTCTCAGCAGGCAAATCACCTCGTGGCGGGCCTCGTCGCGTCAGGCGTCATGGACGTCGGTATCGGATGCGGCGTCGAGGCCATGAGCCGGGTCGGCCTGGGGCTCAATGTCGTCAACGGTCCCGGTCGGCCGTTCCCTGGTGGGTTCCCCTTGGATATCCCCGATCAATTTCACTCGGCCGAGCGCATCGCCGAGAAGTACTCGATCAGCCGCTCGGATGCCGATGCCTTCGGATTGGCCTCGCAACGCAAGGCCGCACAGGCGTGGGACGAGGGGCGCTTTGAGCGCGAGGTGTTCGCCATCGAGGCGCCCGTTATTGGCCCCGACGGGGCCACCGGTGAAGTCCTGGTTGTGGACCGGGATCAAGGTCTGCGTGAGACGACAGAGGCGGGTCTCGCTGCTCTCAAGCCCGTGCTCCCCGATGGCATCCACACCGCCGGCACTTCGTCGCAGATCTCGGATGGTGCCTCCGCGGTGCTGTGGATGTCAGCGGAGAAGGCGAAGGCGGCGGGTCTGCGGCCCCGGGCCAGGATCGTGGCGCAGACCCTCGTCGGCTCCGACCCCTACTACCAGCTCGATGGGCCCATTCCCGCCACCACCGACGTTCTCGCCAAGGCGGGCATGACCGTGGGGGACATCGACATCTTCGAGGTGAACGAGGCGTTTGCTTCGGTGGTGTGTTCCTGGCAAAGGGTCCATGGTGTCGACGAGGACAAGGTGAACGTCAACGGTGGGGCCATCGCCCTGGGTCATCCGGTCGGCGCCACCGGGAGTCGGCTCATCACCACCGCCTTGCACGAGCTCGAGCGTCGTGACGGCAACCTGGCGCTCATCTCCATGTGTTGCGGCGGCGCTCTGGCCACGGGGACGATCCTGGAGCGGATCTGATCCGGCACCGGGAGATCGGGATGCGCGTGACCCGGCCCGTAGGGGTGGAAAGGCAGGAACGCCGCTGCCTTCGTCCCGGCATCGGCTGACGTGTCCGAACGCGAGGTTCTCGCCCCACCCCTCGGCGAAGTGCCGCTTCCGGCTCGCAATGTTGCCGAACTCCTGAAGCGCAACGGCGTCGACCCCGACTACGCCGGGCGCCCCGCCCTTCGCTTCGACACCCAGGTGTGGACGCACGGTGAGCTTCTCGGTGAAGCCGAGCGATTTGCTGCGCTGTACCGGGCTCGGCTCGACCCCGCTCTCCCTCCCCATGTCGCCGTGCTCCTCGACAACACCCCGGACTACGTGTTCGCGCTGTGTGGCGCTGGTCTGGTGGGAGCGGCGGTGGTGGGATTGAACCGCACTCGGCGCGACGAGCACCTCGCTCGCGACATCTCGCACACCGACGCACAGCTTCTGATCACCGAGCCCCGCCACCAGGAGCTGCTGCAGTCCGTCGTCGGTGGGTTGGACCTGCCCGGTGGCATCGTCGTTTCTCAGCGCTTCGCCGATGCCGACGACCCGCCCTCGGTGTTGGGTGAGTCGTTGGACGGTGCGCTCGCCGCCGCCTGGGACAGGGACCGAGCCGAGAGGCATGCCCCTTCGGGCGGGGCGGAGTTTGAGCCCGAGGTCCTATGGGCCTTGCTGTTCACGTCCGGCACATCCGCGGCGCCAAAGGCCGTGTGCTGCACGCAGCGCAGGCTGCTCACGACGGGCCAGCGCATGGCGACAATGCTCGATGTCGGCCCCGAAGACATCGGGTACGCGTCCATGCCCCTGTTCCACGCCAACTCCTTGATGGCAGGACTCGCACCGGCGTTGGTCGCCGGCGCTTCACTGTCCCTGGCCCGACGCTTCAGCGCGTCGGGGTTCCTCCCCGATGTCCGCCGCTACGGGGCTACCTGGTTCAACTACACCGGCAAGTTGCTGGCGTACCTGTTGGCGACACCCGAGCAGAGTGACGATGCCGACAACCCTTTGCGGATCGCGTTCGGCAATGAGGGATCGCCCCATGTCGTGGAAGCCGCCGCCCGGCGCTTCGGGATCACCATCGTCGACGTCTTCGGTTCGACCGAAGGCGCCATCGCACTGGATCGTTCCGGCGGCCCGCCCCGCGGGTCGGTGGGACGGCTGCGGGAAGGGATTGCCGTCGTCGACCCCGACGGCGTCGAGGTCCCCAGGGCACGCTTCGACTACGAGGGCCGTCTTATCAACGTCGAGGAGTGTGTGGGCGAGATTGTCAATACACGGGGCGTGGGTCCGTTCGAGGGGTACTACCGCAACGAAGAAGCGATGCGCCACACCACCCGCAAAGGCTGGTACTGGAGCGGCGATCTCGGGTACGTGGACGAAGGTGGTTGGGTGTACTTCGCGGGGCGCACGTCGGACTGGATGCGAGTGGACGGAGAGAACTTTCCTGCTGCTCCCATCGAGGCCATCGTCTCCCGCCACCCTGACGTGATGATGGCGTCGGTCTACGCAGTGCCCGACCCCGATTCGGGTGACCAGGTCATGGTGGCTCTGGTGCTGCGAGAGGGGACCGGATTCGACGGCCGGTCCTTTGCCGCCTGGTTGGACGAACAACCTGATCTGAGCCCCAAGTGGCTTCCGCGCTTCGTCCGTGAATGCGCAGCGCTTCCCGTGACACCCACGAACAAGGTCCTGGCGCGCACTCTCGTCCACGAGAAGTTTCGTTCCGACCTCGTTGGTGGAGACGTGATCCATGTTCGCGATCGCGAGGAAGGAATCTTTCGCCGCTTCACCTCGGAGGATGAAGAGTCCCTGCACCGAGCCTTCGAATCAAGTGGCCGCAGTCGCGCCTGGGATCTGTGAGGGCAGCGCTATTGGGCCCCGAGGGTCGAGAACGGCTTGTCGTCGATCCCACGGGCGAGGCGTGACTACCTCGCCGGGGACGCCTTCTCGGTCGACCAAAGGTCCGTGATGGAGATGTCGAGCTGAGCCAGCATGGTCCGTAACAAGGGAAGAGAGAGCCCGAGCACATTGCTCGGGTCTCCGTCGATGCCGTCAATGAACGGTGCACCATAGCCATCGATGCTGAATGCACCGGCAAGGAGAAGGGGCTCGCCCGTCGCCGCGTACGCTTCCACCTCTGCCCCGGTCGGAGTGCCAAAGCGCACCGTCGTTTGGGCCACGTCAGACACGAGGCGCCCGTTTCGAGTGTCCTTGACCCAATGACCGGTGCACAGCACGGCCTGTTGTCCGGCTAGACGTCGCCAGTAGTCGATTGCCGCCGCGGTCGATCCTGGCTTCCCCAGCGCTTGACCATGCAGGTCGAGCATCGAGTCGCACGCGATCACCAGGGAATCTGGACAGCGGTCTGCCACCGCCATGCCCTTGCGCTGGGCGAGAGCAGCGACAGCCGAGACCGTGTCTTGGATCTCGATGTCTTCGTCGACCCCACTGACGATCACCTCAGGCGTGAACCCGGCATCGCACAGGACGCGCAGGCGCGCTCGTGACTCAGAAGCCAGGACCAGCCGAATCGCTTGTTTCTTGGACACTGAGTGCTTCAGCTTGCCATCAATATCGAACGGAGGCCGGACCGTCGGACGTGCCTTGGGTCAGGGCCGCCCGCGAACAAGAGAAATCGTGATTTGCCGGACCGCTCAATACACTCTGGACGTGCACAGCAGGTTGTTCGGATAGGCGAAATGACCGCCTTTCTGAGGGTGTTCGTCCTGGGCGCGACACGTGCCACCCTTGGCTACGTCCTCATCGGTCTGCTCGTGGTCGGCTGGGTTGTGGTCATCGCGGTACGCGCCCGTCGGCACCGGGCGTCGCCCTCCGCCTCTCCGTTGCAGATGGCGACGGAGTACTGGGCACCGCATCCCGCGCCTGCTCCGGTCCGGGAGCCGCAACGGGCACAGGACCCCGGGTGGTATTGGGACCCGGATCACATGACCGAACAGGCCTATTGGGACGGGCGGTTGTGGACGGCCCGCCGTCGCTGGGACGGAAACTCGTGGGTCGATGTCCAGGTAGGCCCTCCGAGCTGAGACCAGCCCGAGGGCCGGAGCTCAGTTGGACCACTCCGACGCGATCGGCGGGGCGTACTCCTCACCGGCGTCATCGTCCGATCGCGGTCTCTCCGGCCGCAGACGAGCCATCTCAGCGTCCGCCGCGTCCGCCGCTTCTTGAAGCTCCTTCACATGTTGGGACCACTGTTCCGGAGACTCGCCATCGGACACCTCTTTGTCCTTGGCCTCTTCGTATTGTTTGCGGGTGTAGATCTGCACCCTCCGTGCGAGGCGCAGTGTTTCGGCCGGATCCACGCTCCTCATCCTACGCGGGCCTGTCCCCCCTCCGGGAGAGCCGGTCGCCCGGTCCACCGGCGGGCCTCGCGCCTATGGTGAGTCCTCGGAAAAGGAGGCCCCATGGCAAAGTACATGTTGCTCGTGAATTACACCCTGGATGGCGTCAAAGGGCTGAAGGCCGAAGGAGGCTCGGCCCGGGTCGCCGCCGCCACAGAGTTGATCGAGGGGCTCGGTGGGAAGGTCGAGTCGTTCTACTTCGCCTTTGGCGACACCGACGCGTATGTCATCGCCGACTTTCCCGACAGCGTCTCGGTCGTGGCGGCGGGGCTGACGGTGGGGGCCGGCGGCGGAGCCACGGCGCGGACCGTAGTGCTCGTGACACCCGCGGAAGCCGATGCCGCCGTGGCCAAGCAGACGACCTACCGTCCTCCGGGGCGCTGAACCCTTCCACCAGGCCAACTCGGGCCGAAGAGGCGGGCCGGGGGGGTGTTGGGCCCGACCCTGGTGCTGTCACGCAGTGCCTGGCAGAGGCTCCCGTCAACCGGGACGGGCGCGGTGTTTGGGACTAAAGACCCTGTTTCAGGGCCGCGGTCGAGCCGAGGGGGTAATGGACGATCTTTGCCAAACCTGCCAGGGGCTGTGAATGCAAGAGACACCGATGGGTCTGACAGGAATGGTTTTCAGCATCATCGCGATCACCGCTGGGGCCATCATGTACTGGGCCGTGACCAGCCATGCCCACGAGTTCCGGCTTTCCACGGTCGGGGTCATCCTCATGGTCGTGGGTATGGTCAGCCTGGTTGGCTCCACGATCATCTTTGTCACCTCCCGCCGCTTGGCCGGTAATCGGGGGCATCGTATCTACCACCGTGAGTCGACCGACCTCGAAGGCCGCACCGCGGCGGTGCACGAAGAGGTGCGCTAATCGGGAGCGGTCCTCAGATGAGCGACACCGCGACCTGCTCGAGGAGGTCCAAGGACTCCTGCATGCCCGCTTCCATGCCGGAATTGACGTGCGCATCGCGATTCTCGGTGCTCGTGTGTTGCACGAGGATCCTCAGGGTCGTGTTCCCATCCACCTCGGTGAACGTCAATGTGTTCAGCGCTTGCGCGTCCGGCATGCCCTCGTAGACCTCGGTCATGACGAGGAGCTCGTCTGCGACGATCTCCCGGTACTCGCCGTGGAATGCGACCTCGAAGGTTCCAGGGGCCATCATCACCCATCGCCACGTTCCCCCCACCCGCAGATCGATCTGCGCGCTCGTCACCTCACCGCGCTGTCCGGCCCACCACCGCTTCACCAGTTCGGGCGTGGTCCATGCCTTGAACACCAAACGCTTGGGGGCCGAGAACTCCCGGGTGATGAGGATCTGGTCGTCGGTGGGGAGCGTCACCCTCGCCGTGCCGTTACTCGTCACTGCCATCATCGCCTTCCTCCTTCGCCTTGAGGTCTTCCAACACGTCGTCGAGCAGGTCGAACCGCTCGTTCCACGACCGCTCGTAACTCTTGACCCAGTCATGGATGGGCTTGAGCGAGATTCCGTTCAGTCGGTACACCCGCTGCCGACCCTCGTCGCGTACCTCCACCAGGCCCACCGTGCGGAGCACCTGCAGGTGCTTGGACACCTGCGATTGGGCCAGGCCCAGCAGCGCCACCAGGTCGTTGACGGGCCGCTCTCCGCCCGCCAGGGCGTCGAGGATCTGGCGCCGCCGGGGCTCGGCGACGGCGTTGAACGCATCGGCCGTGGTCGCTGCTCGTGCCACGGGGATATCATATGCCGATATAGGAATATGTCAACCTCACGCCACGCCGAGGATCCACCCTTCCTCGGCGACCTGGGCGCGCCGGTCAGGGTCGATCCCCGGAGAGAGCCAGTCGACCATCGCGCCGCTGGCATCGGCGGCCGCGCAGGACTCCACCACCTGGAGCACCTGGGCGGCGTCGCGCACGGGATGGCGGGCAAAGTCGGTGGGAAAGATGGAGGGCCAGATCTCGACCAGGGTGACGGGTGCGCCCGCCGTAGGGCTGTCACCGGTGATACCTGACTCGAAGGGCCACACCCTGAGGCGGTCGCCGTATCGGGACCGCAGCTGTTCGAGGTGGGGGATCCCGACGAGCGTCTGGCTCCCGACGCTGCCCGCGTAGGCCAGCTTCCATACGGTTTGGATGACCCCGCTGACACTCTGCGCCCGACGCTCGGTCAGACGGAGCCGGTCCGGTTGTGGTCCTCGCTCGCGCAATCCGGGAAGTTCCTTGTCCCTGGTGCCGAGGTATTCGTCGGTCTGCGACTGGGGGCATCCCCAGAACAATCGGTACCCCGTATCCCGATTGAGCGACTTGGCCACATCCCATCGATTGTTCGTGTTGTCCGGTTCGTCCCGGATCCGCTGCGCCAGCGTGCGCCAGATGGCCCGCCATGCCGGCCCCGGACCGAACACATCGGGAGCCAGCGAGATCACACCGGCGGGGTAGGAGAAGGGAAAGTCGAAGCCGATGAGGATGCGGCGGCCGGCGTCGAGGCTCTCGTCGACCATGTGCTCGATGCGCCCCATGGCGGCGTGACGGGTGGGTTCGTTCCAGGGGTCTATGACCGACAGGGTCCCGTCGCGCCAGGAGCCGGCTCCGATCCAGATGCTGTCCTTGCCTGTTCTGGAGAAAGAGCTGGCACTCCAGTCGACCATGACGTAGTCGTCGAAGAGGCGGGACGTACCGGCAGCGAAAAGCCGGCCATCGGACGGTGCTGTCGACCGAGCAATGAACACATGCTCGGAGCGGTGCCGGGCCGCCTGTTCGATGTCGAGCAGGTGGTGTTGGGCTTCGTGGGCGGTGCGGGCGATGACCCATTGCGTCGAGACCGTCCCGAACTCGGGATGGGTGGCCCGCGCCGGCGTGGGAGCACCCTGCGCTGCGCTGACCCAATCCTCGACGGCTCGCCCGTAAGCGATCATCCCGACCGTGCCCGAAAGGGCGCCATAGCTCCTGACCCTTGCCAGCTCGTTCTCATCCCAGGACGACAGGCCACCGTCAGGCGCGAACGTCAGGGTCCAGAGGCGCTCGGTGCCGATCCGCAGCACGTCCACCATGTGCCACAGGTACTCGGTCGGCGTCCACACGCCGGGCGCCACCGATGCGGCGGGGTCCACCATGGCCAGGGCCTGGGCGAACAGGGGAGGTGATTCGCCCACCATGGCGATGGCGTCGTCGAAGCCGATGGCCCAGGAGAACCCGCACTCTGGACACCGTTCGTGTTCAGGCGGGGACACGGGCCAATGGTAGGCGTCGACATTCGGTCTCTCACATTGCGTTCGACCCACCGCACCTTGTCATTCCCGGGCAAAATGCACGGACGACGTGGGCTACCGTGGCCCCGCCTGTGGGACACGCCGAGGACGACATGCTGACAGGGGCGCTCTATGACCCTGCCGACCCTGGACTGGTGGCCAGGCGGGCCCGCGCCCGCCGGCTGACGCGTGGCCTGTCCGGTCACGACGACGAGGTGCTGCGCGAATTGCTCGGCGCCATGGGAGCCGACGTCGAGATCGTGCCGCCGTTCTTCTGCGACTACGGCTCCAACATCTTCATCGGCTCGCGCGTGTTCCTGAACACCAACTGCGTGATCCTCGACTGTGCCAGGGTCGAGATCGGAGACGATGTGCAGATCGGGCCCGGGGTCCACCTGTACGCGGCCACGCATCCGTTGGATCCCGAGGTTCGTCGCCGCGGGCTCGAGCGGGCGGCGCCGGTGACCATCGGGTCCGGCGTGTGGCTGGGTGGTGGGGCGATCGTCTGCCCGGGAGTCACGATCGGGCCGGGGACCACCGTCGGCGCCGGGAGCGTCGTGGTGGGCGACATCCCTCCGGGGGTGGTGGCCGTCGGCAATCCGTGCCGCGTCGTCAGAACGGTGGAGGCACCGGACCGGCCCGTGTGACGGGCCTGGTGGTGCTGCTCACACAGCCAGCAGGACGGGCGCGAGCGCCCGGTATTCGGCCAGGGCGAACGATTCCCGTGAGGAGACGACCTGGACGCACACGTGATCCGCTCCAGCCTCATAGTGGGCGCCCACGTGCGCGGCGATGGCGTCGAGGTCACCCCAGGCCACCACGGCGTCGACCAGGCGGTCACTTCCACCGCCTGTCAGGTCCTCCTCGTCGAAGCCCAGGGTCCGGAGATTGTTGGCGTAATTGGGAAGGGCCAGGTAGCCCGCGGTGAAGGTCCGGGCCAGCTCGCGCGCCCGGGCAGGGTCCCGTTCGAGGACCACCGTGACCTCGGGAGCCAGGAGCGGGCCGTCTCCGAGCACCTGGCGCGCCCGGGCCGTGTGCTCGACGGGAACGAAGTAGGGGTGCACACCGGCGGCGCGTCTGCCTCCCAGCTCCAGCATGCGCGGCCCGAGGGCGGCCAGGACCCGCCGGTCCGCGGCGACGGCGCCACCCGCGCCGTCCAGGGCATCGAGGTACTCGACCATGTGGGCGTAGGGGCGGGCGTAGTCCTCGGCCAGTACGGCGTGGCTCGCCCCCAGGCCCAACACGAAGCGTCCCGGGTACTGCGCGTCCAGATCGGCCACAGCGGCAGCGATGTCGGCGGGAGAGGCCCGCCAGATGCTCACGATGCCGCTCGCCACGGTCACGGTGGGTCGTCGCCGCCAACAACCGGCCGAAGCGCGCCGAGAGGCCCGGGTCAAATCCCCCCGAGGACCACAACGTGCCGTAGCCGAGTTCCTCCAGCTCAGCAGCGACATCGACAGAGGCGTCGTCCTTCACCTGCCAGGTGCCGCTCCACCACACGCCCAGTCTTCCCAGGTCCACCGGTGGGATCGTAGCCACGACGTCCTGGTGGAGAGCGACAGGGGCGGATGTCCCGGCACGTCGATACGCAACAATGTGGAGAGCTTCTCGCCGCCCGGGATGGCCCGTCGGCACGCCGAGAGGCGGAAGGCGGAGCGTCACCATGGTCACGGTGGAGGAATTGGCGGTCGAGGTTGCCGCCCTGCGACTGCGGGTCGCGTGGAGCGAGAGCGTGCTCGCCATCCAGTCCCTCAAGGCGCGCTACGGCGAGCTGGTGGACCAGCGGTTCTCGGCGGGGAAGGTTGTCGATGCCGACGCATTGGCGCACGTCGCCGACGGCGTGGCGGCGCTCTTCACCCCTGACGGTGTGTGGGACGGAGGCCCGGCACTCGGGAGGGTCACCGGGCGCCGCGCCATTGCAGCCCGACTGCGCGAGCCCACGCTCACATTTTCACGCCACTACTTCGTGAACCCACGCATCGAACCTCGACGGCGAGACGGCCACGGCCCGATGGGACCTCCTGAGCCCGTGCCGAGGCGCCGATGGCACCTCCTATTGGATGTGCGGGTACGAGGACGATGGGTATGCGCAGGTCGACGGGGTCTGGCTGCACCGGTCCATGAGACTGACCACCGTGTGCATGACACCGGTGGGCGAGGGTTGGACGAGGATATTCGCCTAGTGCCCGGCCGGCTTCGACTCGGCGTCGGCGACGTGCACCGTGGCGTCGTCGCTCGGGCCCGACCGCTGGGCATCGACGGCGCGCCGCAGGAGCACCTTCAACAGGCTGGCGGTGAGCATTCCGATCTGGACCGGCGTCTGGTCGAAGTCGACCATGAGCGCCTGGGTGGTGAAGGCAGAGAAGTTGAGGGCAAACGCCATGACCAAGTCCTCGGGGGGGTCGCCACTACCCCCTGCGGTCTGCCATGCCACGCCCACGAGATGCCTGACCCCCCGGGTTCGGTACTCGCGTCGAAACGTGTCGAGCTCGGCCAGCGCCTCAGACGCGTTGTGCCGCGGGGCGTGGATGTCCCAGAACGCATCGCCCACGATCTCGGCGTTCCTGGTGTGGATCGTGGTGGCCAGCCCATCGATCCAGCCGTCGAGGTCTTCGGTCGGTCGCACCAACCCGTCGATGGGCCGACGCCCACACGCTTCGTACATGTCCTTGACGGTCGAGGCGATCAAGAGATCATGGTTGGAGTAGTGGCGGAAGATGGTGCGGGGGCTCACGCCCGAGACCTTGGCGATCTCATCCACGGTGGCGGCGAAGCCCCGCCGGGCCACGACCGTCATGGCCGCTCGTCTGATGCGAGACCGTGTGAGTTGTTGTTGATCCTCCGCCAGTGAGGCGGAGGGTTCTTCCGGTGCGTTACCCACCTGGGCCCGCTCTCAATGGCGTGCAGCTCATGCGGAGCATGCCCTCCCTCCGTTCCTGAGTCGGGGACTCGGACGGTGATCGACCGACGTCCACCGGCGGCCTGCACTGGGCTGGTTCCATGTCAGTGGCATGTGTCGTGGCGACACGTGCTCGTGCTCATCATTGTTGACGATGGTCTTCGAGGCGTGCTCGGGCCATGATCAGCCACGTCAGGATCCCTGAGCGGTCTTGCATTTCGGGCTGCTCAGAGCGATGCGGGAACCGCCAGGCCCTGCCCCCAAGGTCACAAGGCCTGGCGGTTCCGGCACCGTTCGAGGCCTCCTCGTCGGTCCCGGTCGCACGGGGGCATCGTGGCGCCGGGGTCGAGGTCCGATGATCTCCAGAAGGCGCGACGGGGGCGCAGGGACCTTGGCGGGTGGTCCCTACGCCCCGTCGCGAGGCTGCCCCCGCCTCTCTCACGTGCCGCGACCAGAAGGACGAGCACTGAAAAACGCGGGATGACCAGCGAATTGTCATTATAGCATGACGTCTTGGCACCTCGATCTGACACGAAGATCACACAGCACTCACACAGAAACACCCGACCGGTCGCCTCAGGTGCGATCGAGGATCTCCGCCGCGGCCCGCTGCCCCGACAGCACGGCCCCGTCGATGGCGCCGTGTGACCGCGTCGAGGTCTCGGTCCCGGCCCAGTGCACCTGTCCGAAGGGTTCGCGCAGCAAGGGCCCGTAGCGGGTCAGGACGCCCGGCGGGAAGTGCGCCATCGAGCACCCCCGTGTCCACTCCTCGGTCCACCACGCCGTCTCGACGAACTCGACGGGTGATGCGGCCCGGGGCCCGAATCTGGCGGTGAGCGCGTCGAGGACGGCGCACGCCTTCGATCACCGGCATCGAGATCGGCCACCCGCTGCGCCACCGATCCGAAGGTGAACGACGCCAGGACGCCGGGTCTCCCCGACACCGGTGAGGCGTCGAGCGTCACTTCGGCGGCCGAGCCGGGCCCGGCGCTCTGGCCGCTGAACCCGTCGGCTCGCCAGAACGGCTCGGGATAGACCACCAACGTCTTGGACTCGGGTCCGGCGATCGCGGCGGCGTACAAGGCGCGTCGGTCCGTGGGAAGGGCTGGATCGAAGGCGATGTCGAGCGTGAGCACCGGCGGGATCGAGACCACGGCGTGGCGGGCCGACACCGAGACATCGCTCGTCGCCACCACGACGTGGTCTTGGCGTTGGGTGATCGACCGAACCGGCGCGGCCAGGTGCACGGCGTCCCCGAGGGCCTCGGCGATGCGCTGCGCGATCAGCCCGGCCCCCCCGACCATCAGGTTCTCCTGAGCTCCGCCTTTGATCGAGAAGAGCTTGTTGATGCTTCCGTGGGCCCGTACGAGGAAGAGGAGGTGGAGAAACGACGTCTCGTCCAGATTCCCGGTGAACAGGCCCCGCACGGCCATGTCGAACAAGTCACGCGCCACGGTCGTCCGGATCCCGGAGCCTGCGAGCCACGACGCCACCGAACGACCGTCCCACTCCGCCGCCTTCTTCGCCGTCCACGGAGCGTCGAGGGGGACCCGCTTGGAGGTCCAATCGAGCCGGGCCTGGGCCAAGGCGATGGTGGCCACGGCCAGCGGGCTGATCTTCGGGATCAACCCCTTGTAGCGGAGCATTCGATCCTCGTCCACGAGGAGGTGGGCGCCTTTCACCCACGTCTTGTACGTCGACACGCCGAGGTCGCGGGCCAGTTCGAACATCGCCTCGTGCCGGGGAGCCAGCCACGCACCTCCCCGGTCGATCGGAGTGCCATCGGAGAGGTGCTGCGTCCAGATCCGGCCGCCGACGCGGTCGCGTGCCTCGAGGACGACGACCGATCTCCCGCTCTGGTGCAGTCTCAGAGCCGCCGAGAGTCCGGCGTACCCCGCTCCCACGACACACACATCGGCATCGATCTGCGCAACCATGCGGATCGCACCGTACTCGGGGGCCGCTGCTTCGGGCGGGCCGAAGCCCAGGGCCGGCTAGTTCGTGAGCAGGGTGGCGATGTTGCCGTGGAACAGCCCCGCGGCGTCCTCGGGGAGACAGCCGATGCGGGCGTAGTCCTCGATGGGCGTGGCGGTGCCCTCGGAGTGGGGGAAGTCGCTACAACACATGTACAGGTCGCCGGATTTGGCGGTGAGCCGGGCCGGCTGCTCGTAGGAGAACGACGACACGCGCACCTGCCGGTGGAAGTACTCACTGGGCTTGAGCTCGATCGGAGCCAGCGGCCGCCCGTTGAGGGCGGTCGTGAAGTTCCAGCCACCGTCGAGCATCATCAGGTACTGGGGGACCCAGATCGACGACAGCTCCACGATGCCGATGCGCAACCCGGGATGCTTGTCCAGCGTGCCGTTGACGATGAGGTCGGTGACCGCCAACGCCGGTTGGACCCACAAGAAGATGGACTCGATCACCGGCACGAAGCTGTCGTCGGGGTCGGTGTAAAAGACCTCGTCGAGGACGCGGGGCTGGTCCGCCACGTGGAACACCGGTGTGACGCCGTGGTGGACGAAGGCCGCCCACATCCGGTCGTGGTCGGGATGCGACAGCGGTCGTCCGTCGACGGCGGCGGGAGCGATCATGGCCAGGCGGACGCCGCTCGACGAGAGCTCGGCCAGTTGGGCCTCCAGCCACTGCGGGTCCCGCAAGGTCAGGTGGGCCACAGGATGAAGCCGGCCCTTGCCTTCGCTCACCACGGCTGCGCACCACCGGTTCCAGGCCCCCATGTTCGCCGTCAGGGCGGGCAGCGACACCGAGAGCCGGCGCTCCCACAACAATCCGTAGTTGGGGAACAGCACCGCCTCGTCGAGTCCCATGACGTCGAGGTGCTTCGTGCGGGCGGCCGGGTCCCAGTAGTGATCGGGAAGCTCCTCGTCGTAGCGGTATTCCGGCGCCAGCCCCTCTCGCAACCGCTGGCGGTGCCGGCCCAGGACGGCGGTGTCACCGGGAACCTGCACGTCGGCGACGTCGAGGCGCTGACCCCGCCACGTCAGCCATGGGTAGCCGAGCTCGTCATCGACGATGGCCAGGGCCTCGTCTTGGTAGGCGGGATCGACGTGCTGCGCCCACAGCGTCCGGCTCTCGTACAGGTGCTGGTCCGAGTCGATGATGACCGTCACTCGCCTGCCTCCTCGGGGCCCAGTATGGCCGATGGCTGACGGCCGTGTCAGGGGCCCGGAGGGTGACCGGCGTGCGTCCGTTGTCCTTTGACCCAGGCGGCGAGCCTGGGCCGCGAGCCCGACGCCGGGGACGCCCGCAGCCGAGGGATCGGGGTTGTAGGCAGGTCTCGGGCTCTAAGGTGTAGCCGAGGAGCGAGTTCGCCCACCTCGAGCGAACTGCGGTCCTCTTGGTTCGGAGGCCGGCGACGACCGACCGGACCGGGAGAAAACCATGGCGTCACCTGAGCAGGAGCGGTTGGGGACTCGTCTCGATGAGCATCATCGCCCGGAGACCAACGGGCGAATGGGGATCTGTCGTCGATGCGGTGTCGTGACAGATGGGCCCGATGGAGATCACGCCCCGCGTGAACGCGAGTTGGCCCGCACCCTTCAGTGGCTGGACACGCAGGCGAGAATGAGCCGGATCGCAGGGGCGAGGGACCGCATCAACCGGTGATTGCCGCGCCGCCCTGGCGGCGCGGTACCGCCCAGGCCGCTGCGATCAGCGGTCATCGTTTCCCGCACCTTGTGGCGCCGTGCCGTCGGGTTTCGTTCACGCAGCCGTCATCTCGCCGACCCCTGCCGTTCACGGCCTCTCCGTATCCTTCAAGAAGCGGTAGTCATGAGACGGAAAGGAGATACGTGGGCAACATGCGAGATCTTGTCCGGCGCCTTGGCGTGTCGCTAGTGATCACACGGTGGGCCCTACGACCGTTCCGGCCAACCTGACAGGTCGCCTGGAGGTAGGCGGGGCTCGCTCCTTGTCCTCGTCCGACCTCGGTGAGGTAAAGGAGTCAGCACCTCGAGGGCCCCCTTGGGTGTTGGCTCCTTTGCCGCGCGCGTCGAGGCTTTGCCCGACCCTTGTCGAGTCCGGGCTCGAGGACAAGCCGGTCGAAGGCGTGCGTTGCTTCAGCCCATGTGGGGCAGCGCGTGAATCAAGGCGAGCGATTCGTCGGCGCGCCCGGAGAGTTCTCGTCGGGCGAACTCGCGCAGGGCCTCCTCGTGCGCGACGAGGAGTTCGGCCACCGCTCGATCCTCTTCACCGGTGAGCTCTCCGATGCGCTGGTAGAGGGCGATGAACTGCGTGGTGATGGGCTCGAACGCAGCCATCAGATCCGACCACGGCAAGGTGGCCGCCGCGTCAGCCAGGGCTTCAGCGTCGCGCACCACATCGGGATCGGGGTCGGTCCCGAGAGCGTTGTGCTCCAGGGCGGGGACAAGGGCGTGGCGCGTCCGGGATTCCAACAGGCGGAGGACGTCGAGCTTGTGTCGACGACCGGGCTCATCGGTTCGCTCGGCCAGACCCCCGAAGAGCACCTCGCCCGACACCTCGCCCTGATACGCCTTCATCCACAACGTGCCGAGATCGTCGTCCGGCGAGAACACTGATTCCTGGGTGGGCTCTTCCGTGGTCGTTCCGGTGTCATCCATGGCGCGCAATCTAGTCATCGCCGGCCGGGATCGGCTGTCGTGTGCCCGAAGGGCTCGGACCTCGCGGTGCTCATCGACGCTCGGGACTTGCCAGCCAACCTTCCAGCCAAGGGGGAAAGTCGAGGAGGCTGGGCAGAACGACATCCGCGCCGGCTGCTTCGAGGTCGGACCGAGTCGTGGCGCCCGTGGCGACGGCAACCGAGAGCGTGTCGCCCGCTCGGGCCGCGACGACATCTGCGGGGTGATCACCGACGTAGATCTGCGCGCCGTGGTCTCGAAGTGCCTCACCCTTGGCCGGGCCGTAGCGCCATCCCACCACGGCGTCCGCCGCGATGCCGACGGCCCGCAAGCTGCTGTGGGCGTGCGGCTCGTACTTGGCGGTGATGACGATCGTCTTCCCACCCAGATCATTGACGGCGCGCACGGCTTGCACCGCGCCGGGCATCGGATCCGTCTGGACTTCGAGGATCGGACCGTGGAGCTCGCGGAAGCGCCAGCAGGCCTGCTCGAGCGCGTCGCCGGCGAACCAGGGGGAGAGGGCTGTCTCGAGCGGTGGCCCGAGTGTCGAGACGACGAGCTCCACGTCGATGGCTATCCCACTCTCGTCGCCCAGGGCAGCCAGCGCCGAACGGATGCTGCGCCTGGGGTCGATCAAGGTCATGTCCAAGTCGAAACCGACGACCAGGGGCCGAGGAGCGTCGCGCATTCCCGAGGATCGCAGACGCTGCAGACGCGTGCTCACACCGGCCGGGGGACCGCCTTGTGACCGGGGGAGCGCGCGGCGCGCACCGCGTCGGTGAGCTCCTGGCCGCTGATGGTCTCTTTGTCGAGCAGGAGGGCCACGACATGGTCGAGGGCGGCGCGGTTCTCGGTCAGCAAGGTGCGGGCCCGCTCCTCGGCCTCGACGAGCAGGCGGCTCACCTCCTCGTCGATGGCCCGTTGGGTGGCTTCGGCGTAGGGACGGCCTGGGCCCAGGGCGGAACCGCCCAGATACTGGGGGCTGTCGGCGCCATACCCGATGGGGCCCAGGCGAGCCGAAAGCCCCCATTCCCGCACCATCTTCAGAGCGAGGTCGGTCGCCCCGGCCAGGTCGTTGGCCGCTCCAGTCGAGCCCTCCCCCAGCACGAGGACCTCGGCCGCGCGCCCGCCGAGGCGGATGGCGAGTGAATCGTGGAGGTAGCTCTCGGCGTAGAGATGGCGCTCGTCCACGGGGAGCTGCTCGGTGACGCCGAGGGCGCGACCGGACGGAAGGATCGTGACCTTGGCGACCGGGTCGGCGTGCTCCGACAGCAGGGCCACGAGGGCATGGCCGGACTCGTGGATGGCGACGGCGTGCTTCTCCTCGGGGAGAAGGGCGTTCGAACCGTCGCGCCGGCCCAGGATGATGCGGTCCCGGGCCTCGTCGATGTCATGAGCGGAGATGACGTCTCGATCGTGGCGCACCGCCACGATGGCGGCCTCGTTGATCAGGTTGGCCAGGTCAGCTCCCGAGAACCCCGGGGTGGCGCGCGACACGGCGTCGAGATTGACGTCTTTGGCGAGGTGGGTCTGCTCGGCGTGCACGGCCAAGATGGCGGTCCGCTCGGCCTGATTGGGGAGAGGGATCTCGACCTCGCGGTCGAAACGCCCGGGTCTGAGCAGAGCGGGGTCCAAGACCTCGGGGCGGTTGGTCGCCGCGATGACGACGACCCCGGTCTGGGGATCGAACCCGTCCATTTCGGCCAGCAGCTGGTTGAGGGTCTGCTCGCGCTCGTCGTTGGACACGATCGATCCGCCCCGGCGCTGCCCGATGGCATCGATCTCGTCGATGAAGATGATCGACGGGGCCCGCTTGCGGGCATCGGCAAAAAGATCCCGAACCCGCGAAGCCCCCACTCCGACGAACAGTTCGACGAAGCTCGAACCCGTGAGGGCGAGGAAGGGCACCTCGGCCTCCCCGGCCACGGCCCGAGCCATGAGCGTCTTGCCCGTCCCCGGGGGACCCACCAAGAGGACCCCCCGGGGTCCCACGGCGCCGGCCCGGGCGTAGCGCTCGGGATGCTTGAGAAAGTCGACGACCTCGACCACCTCGCGCTTGGCCCCCTCGTACCCGGCTACGTCACTGAACCGGGTCGAGGGTCGTGACTCGTCGTAGACCTTGGCCTTCGATCCTCCGATTCCCATGATCCCCCCCGCCAGCTGCCGACGGGTGCTGCGGCCCATCCACACGAAGATGCCGATCAGGAACAAGAAGGGCAGGAACGACAACAGGTCGTCGAGCAGGCTCGACGACGATTCCACCCCGGTCACGGTGACCTTGTGGGTCTTCAAGGTGGGCGCCAGGGAGGTGTCGTTGATGGCGACAGGGATCTGGCTGGTGTAGTTGCCACCCTTTTTCAGCGCGCCCGAGATGGCGCCGCTCGGGTTGATCGAGGCGGTTCGCACCTTGCCCGCGTCCACCTGGGAGAGGAACTTGGAATAGCTGTAGTTCTGCGTGGGCGTGCTCGACGCGTGCGGCGCGAACAACAGGAGGATCGTGATGAGCAGGCCGATGGGAAGGAGCCAGGACCGCCAGCGCGGCGGCGGGGGTGGGGCCGGGGCCGGTGGTCGGTCCTGGGACGGGCCCGGCCGGGCCGGAGCGGTGGTGTGGCGTATGCGCAGCGACAAGGTGCAGAGGCCCCCTTCAGCCTGGATGGCGAATCATCCCAGGTAGTGGACCGTCACTGCGAAACGGACCGACGGCCCTTTCCGAAGAGTTCTAGCCGGTCAGGAGGTCGCGCGCACCGGTGTCGGACGAGGGGTGGCGAAGCTTCGACATCGCTCTGGCCTCGATCTGGCGGATCCGCTCCCGGGTCAGGTTGAAGTGTTGCCCGACCTCCTCGAGGGTGCGGGGCTCTCCCCGATCAAGGCCGAACCGCAGGCGCAGGATGCTGGCTTCGCGGTCGTCGAGCGGCGCCAGGAGCTCGTTGATCTCGTCCACGAGCAGCGCCTCGGCCGCGTGGTCGAACGGCGACGTGGCGTTGACGTCGGCGACCACGTCGCCCAGGTCCGCGTCCCCGTCTTCGCGCAGGGGCTCGGAGAGAGAGAGGGGCTCGGACCGCCAGCGCAGGACGTCTGTCAGGGTCTCGTAGGACAACGTGGTCTCGAGCGCGAGCTCGTCCACCGTGGGTTGGCGACCCAACTTCGACTCGAGGAAGCCCTGAGCCTTCTGCACGGCGCTCAGCATGTCGCCGGCATGGACCGGCAGTCGGATGGTGCGCCCGGTGTTGGCGATGCCGCGCGTGATGGCTTGGCGGATCCACCACGTCGCGTACGTGGAGAACTTGAAGCCCTTGCGCCAGTCGAACTTCTCCACGGCGTGGATGAGGCCCAGGTTCCCCTCTTGGACCAGGTCGAGCAGGGGGAGTCCCGATGCCTGGTACTTCTTGGCGATCGACACCACGAGGCGGAGGTTGGACGACACGAATGTCTGCTGGGCGGCGGCCGCGGCGCACTGGATCCGGCGGAGCTCACGCTTCTTGGCCGGTGTGGGCTTGGCGGTCGGATCGGCGAGCGTGGCGGACGCCTCGTGCCCGGCCTCGATGGCCTGTGCCAGTCGGGCCTCATCGTCCTTGGTGAGCAGCGGGTACCGCCCGATATCCCTCAGATAGAGCTTGACGAGATCGGCGTCATCGCCATCCCCACGCTTCATCGCCATCGACGTCTCCTTCTAGTCACCGTCGCATCACGCCGGCGATTCTGCGCCCGGACGTGGGCGCCTGTCCTGTCCGTCTCCGCAGTACCCAGGGGGGTGAGAGGGTGGATGCGGACATGCTGTGCGCACTGCTGCGAAGATTCCGCCGATAGTGCGGTCACGCGAAGCTCAGCCCCTGCGTGCTCGGCTCGATCAACGTTGTTCGGGACGACCGGCCCACGGTCCGATCGTCCTGGTAGTTGTGGTCGTTCGTTTCTCTTGGTGGTTTCGTTGGTGCTCCGGGGCAGGTCACGCCGGGTGCGGACTGAGGCATGAGCCCCGAAACGGTCCCCGGTGTGATGACTCCCAGTCATTCTATCGAAAAACGCCGTCCGACCCACTCGCTCAGTCTTCGGTTCCCCGCCCTCGGGCGGCCTCAGCAGGCGCTCGGCCCCGTCTCGGCGCGGTCGGACCCCTCCTCACGGCCCGGCTTCGCACCTGAAACGGCAGGGCAACGACCCTCGGGATCACTCACTTTCGGCTCTAGGCCCGCAGTCGAGCCGGCCGTAGGGTGACAGATAGGGGCAACCCTGAACGAGCGACGATGCGGCCCGGGCCCACCGCTTTCGCGACTCTGACGGGTTCCCGGGGGCGGACGGCCGTGGGGGCCGTTCGGCTCTCGGGCCATCGCCGAGGCGACGCTTGTGTGGGGCTCTTTCCGCCCGAAAAACCGCCCCGCCGTCCCCATCCGGTGGTTGTTGTGCCTGGGTCGCTTGAAGGTGGTCCCGGTCGTGGCATAATAGTTACATGCCGCAAGCAAATACGTTGCCGGGAGGCCCCGCGGGGATCGAGCCGCCCGGGGCGGGCGCCGCCCACGAGGCGGTCGACCAGATCCAAGCGAGCCTGCAGATCATCGCCGGGTCGATCAGCCAGGTGCGCGTGCACGAGCGCCTGTTGCAGTCAGCGGGGGTCCGGCTCGACCGGGCCGGGTCCGCCGCCCTGTACAAGCTGCATCTCCACGGCGACGCCACCAGGATCACGACACTGGCCGAGATGCTCGGTGTGGACGCCCCCACGGTGACACGCAAGATCCAGCAGCTCGAACGCGACGGGCTCGTCGTTCGTCACGCCGACCCCGACGACGGGCGCGCGTCGCGCATCTCATCTGACTCCGGCCGGTCGGAGAACCCTCGAACGGGTGCTGAAGGCCAGGCGAGCCTGGCTCGAGAGGCTGCTCGAGGACTGGGACGACGAAGACCTGGCCCGGTTCGGATCGCTTCTCGGTCGGTTCTCCACCTCGTTGGAGCGCGACATGGAGGACGCCCGTGGCTCCTGACTCGGTGGCGACGGCGGTTCCGCCGGTCGACGGCGAATTCGATCAAACCGAGCATCGCCGGATCCTCGTGATCCTGGTGGCGCTCATGCTGGGCATGGTCCTGGCCTCGCTCGACCAGACGATCGTGTCCACGGCATTGCCCACCATCGCCGGGGACCTGCACGGGTTGAACCATCTGTCGTGGGTGGTGACGGCGTACCTCCTGGCCTCGACCATCTCGACCCCTCTGTGGGGGAAGCTCGGCGACCTCTACGGTCGGAAGAACCTCTTCCAGCTGTCGATCGTCATCTTCCTGGTGGGCTCGGTCCTGTCGGGCCTGGCGCAGAACATGGTCGAGCTCATCGCCTCCCGGGCGCTGCAAGGCATCGGCGCCGGCGGGCTGATGGTGGGAGCACAGGCCATCACCGGCGACGTGATCCCGGCCCGCCAGCGCGGCAAGTACATGGGGTACTTCGGCGCCGTCTTCGGCATCACGAGCGTCGCCGGCCCGTTGGCAGGTGGGTTGTTCACCCAGCACCTGTCGTGGCGATGGATCTTCTACATCAACGTGCCGATCGGCATCATCGCCCTGTTCACCGTGGCGGCGGTGCTCCACATCCCGGCCAAGCGCGTCCAGCACAAGATCGACTGGCTGGGGACCGCCCTCATGTCGTCAGGCGTGACCGCCATCATCTTGCTCACGACCTGGGGCGGGACGCAGTACGCCTGGGGCTCGGGGTTGATCATCGGTCTCGGTGTGGTGGGCGTGGCCTTGCTGGTCGCCTTCTGTGTGGTGGAGTCGAAGGTGGTCGAGCCGCTGATCCCGCTCACCCTGTTCAAGAGCCGCACCTTCAACGCGGCGTCGGCGGTGGGGTTCATCATCGGCTTCTCGATGTTCGGGGCCATCATCTATCTGCCCTTCTATCTGCAGACCGTCCATGGCGCCACGCCGACCGCAGCCGGACTGGAGCTCCTGCCCCTGGTGGGGGGCATGCTGTTCACGTTCATCCTGAGCGGCCAGCTCGTGACCAAGACGGGCCGGTACAAGGTGTTCCCCATCCTGGGATCCGCCGTGCTGGCGGTCGGCCTCTTCCTCCTGTCTCGCATGGGGGTGTCGACGTCGTTCGGGATCACCTCCATCTATATGGTCGTGGTGGGCCTCGGCGTGGGCTTGGTCATGCAGGTGCTCGTGGTGGCGGTCCAGAACTCCGTTCCCTACGAGCTGCTCGGGACCGCCACCTCCACCGCCACGTTCTTCCGCACCATCGGCGGCGCGTTCGGCGTGTCGGCGCTCAATGCGGTGTTCAACAACCGGCTCTTCGCCGCGCTGGCCACGGCGCACGTACCAGCTGCCGCGCTGCACAAGATCCTGAACGGTTCGAGCATTGTCGTGAACCCCGCCGCGATCGACCACCTGGCCCCTGCCATCAGGGCTCCGATCAGAGAGGCTTTCAGCCATTCACTCCAGTCGGTCTTTCTGGTCGCCGTGCCTTTCGCGGTGTTGGCGTTCGTGCTCAGTTGGCTGATGAAGGA
This sequence comes from uncultured Acidimicrobiales bacterium, assembly GCA_963768255.1. Classification (GTDB taxonomy): domain Bacteria; phylum Actinomycetota; class Acidimicrobiia; order Acidimicrobiales; family UBA8190; genus Chersky-840. Next base: position 43,853 of record CAVYGX010000007.1, read on the forward strand.
GATCCCGCTTCGCACCACCGCGTTCAATCCACCGCCATCGGGGCGGCGAGGCGATGACCCAGACAGCCTGAGCACCGGTGAGGACGGGGCCGAGCCCGAGGTCCCCGTGGAGGTCGCCGCGTTCTGAACCGATGAGAGCCGTCCGCTCTGGCCCGGGGGTGAAGACCGCCGCGCCGCCGGGTCGATCAGACGCGGTGCAGTGGATCAGACGCTGTGCAGTCGAGAGGCGGGGCGGGTTTCGGACTCCGAGGCCACCATGGCCAGGGCCTCGGTACGAGCGGCGCGATACGACGCCCACAGTCCCACCTTCGTCTCGACGTCAACCGTCATGGTCGCCTCGACGACGAAGAGGCGCATCTGCTCCACGAGGTCGCGCAGCCGGGCCGCGTGCGGTCGATCTTGCCCTCCCGCTGGCGTCAGACGCTGCGCCGGCCCGGCCTCGAGGGGCTCGATGGGGCCGAAGTGATCCTCGTACCTCACTGCCGCCGACATGTGCGTACCTCCCACTTCCCGCCTGCACGTGCATCGGCCCCGCACGCGCCAAACTTGACACTGTGCCCGGGTTCCCCTCGTGCCACCACGGTGGCTCGGGGAGACATGCCGCATGCGTGGCTCTGGTGTGACTCCTCAGAGTGGTGGTGCGACGGACACGGGAGAACTGGCCACACGGAGCTGATCGAGGAGCGAGGGAGCGGCGGTGTCGGTGGGGTGGCAGGGTTTCGTGTCGAGGCCGATCCCGATTCCGTTGCGCGTCGTCTGCTACGGGGGCGCGTGCGCGGTGTTCGTGCTGATCATCTTCCTTCGGGGCGGACCGGATCCGGCCGAGACCGATGCCCACGCCGTGACGTTTCCCACCACGGCCATCTCCCACGGTGATCTGCGCACCGCCGAACGAGACACCCTCGTGCCCAATCCGCCCGGCTACCCCCTCGCGATGGCGCCGGTGCTCATCGCACTGCGTCCGTGGATCGGATCGCCGCGGTGGTGCGACGACAAGCCCATCCCCGCCATCCTGCGCACCGTGGCCGCCAGCTACTTCGAGGCGGTCCTGGGGCCCTGTACGGCCCGGCACGGTGGCGACCACGGGAAGCCCTATCCCATCTGGTACCGGTCCCAGGCGGCCCTCGCCATCCTGGCGTGGGTCGTGCTCGCCGTCGGAGCCGTGATGCTCCTGCGGTCGACGGGATCGGGGGGAGGAGTGGCCGAGGTCCTCCTCGTGCTGGTGATGGCCGTGATCCCGGCCGCCTCCGACGCCATCGCCCAGACCTTCCACCCCCAGGACCTCATGTGCGTGGGGCTCACCTGTGCCGGCATCGCGCTGGCCCTGCGGCGACGATGGGTCCTGGTCGGGGTGCTCTTCGGGGCGGCGTTCCTGTGCAAGCAATTCGCCGTCCTGCCTCTGCTGGGGGTCCTCGCCGCCGCCCCGCAGTGGCGCGATCGGGTGCGGGTCGTGACCCCCGCCGTCGCTGTCGTCGCGGCCGGTGTCATTCCCTTCTATGTGGTGGCCCCGGTCGCCACCGTGCACGCCATGACCGCCGTGTACGTCTCCGGTGTCACGGTGGAGAGCACCCCCACCATGCTGGGCGTGCTCTCCATCTGGGAGCAGACGAAGCTCGAGATCGCCCGCGACGCCCCGATCGTGGCGGCGGCGCTGCTGGCGCTGTGGGCCCGCAGGCGGGCTCGCGACCACTTGTTGGCGCCGGCACCGCTCGTCGGCCTGTGTGTGGCCTGCTTGGCGTGTCGGCTCGTCTTCGAGATCTCGCTTCTCAACTACTACTTCCTGGCCGTGGGCGTGACCCTGGTGCTCCTCGACTTCACCCGCAAACGGCCGCCGCTGCGGTCGGCGCTGTGGATCGTCGCCACGCGCTTCGGGCTCAGCCCCCTCGCCCCCCATGTCCCTTCGAACGTGACCGCGGGCCTGTTCCTCCTGGCCGCCCTCGTTCCCATCGGGTTCGGATTGGTGCAGGTGCCGATGACCAAGCCGGTCGGCGGTGCTCCGGTCTCGTCCCGGGCCCGGTCCCCGGTCTAACGACAGGGCCTCCACGGTTTGGCTCTGAGCGCCAGGCCCTTCTGCATGGCGTCGCGTCCGTGGCTGTCGGCGCTGGGGCAGAAGCGTGCCGGGCGAGTGTGGTACTCGACCTCGACCACGGCCTTCCCCGCCGCGGTCCACCCGTCGTAGGCGTCACACTCGTCGTACTTGGCGCACTGCTCGTTGATGGCGAAATCGAACGTGCCTTCGAGTTGGCCTAGCTGGTCGGTGTCGTTCTTGAGGCCGGCAGACAGCCCGTAGGAGTGGGCGACGGCAGCCAGATCCTGGTTGAACGTGAGTTGCTCGGCGGCGGTGAGGGGGAATCCGGTGTCGTTCTCGTACCCGTCGACATTGTCGAAGTCCACGGCGTCGAAGCCCGCCTTCTGGCACTTGGCCACGCGGGCGGTGATGATCGGCAGCAGGACGCCCGTGGCTCTGATGTCGAGCCACCGCTCCCCGGGCCATCCGTTGGGCAGGCCCTTCACCGAAGCGGGGTAGGCACCGGCATCGGGACGGAAGTCCTCCCACGTCCCGGCGTCGACGTAGCACACGGCGTGGGCCCCCAGGGCATGGATGGTTGTCACCGCGGCCGAGTTGAGCGTGACGCCGTTCGGGGCGTACAGGTCGATGTCGTAGACGTTGGGCCGCACACATGCGCCTCCGCTCCACGGGACGACACACAATCTGGTGTTGAGCTTTCCCTGCAACTGGTACTGCCATTGCAGACCCTGGGACGGGATCCACATGCTCTGTCCGCTCGCCCCCGGGACGATCACGAAGAGCGACGCCGCGAGCACCACCGCCGCCACGACGGCGCACCGCGTCCGACCCACTCCGAACCTCCGAGCCACGGCCAAAAGCGTAGGTCCCACCGCGCGGCGGTGCCGAGGTCCTCGGGCCCGGTCCGTGTGCGCCGCCCAGCCTGTGAGGCGATGCAGGAACATCGTGCAAGGACCCCCGCGCGGGAGCTTCACGCGCCCCAAGAGGTCGTCCTAGGAGGACGTCTCAGAAGTCGAGTGCTCCCTCGTCTCACTCGTTGGCCGGCGCGTCGTCTCCGGGCTCGTAGGTGAGATCCACGTCGACCGACTCGGATCGGCTCGTCGGGTCGAGGGTGATGGCGTACCCGTCCACCACGTCCACCACGCGGACGGCGTCGACGTGCGGTCGGGTGGTCCCGGCCCATTTCGCCCGGGCGCGGCGCCGAGCCTCGGGGAGGTCCCCGGCGACGACCAGGACGACTTCGTGGTCCTCGCTCAGGCGGCCCGGCGCGGGATCCCCGCCCAGGTACACGGCATACAGCTGGGGGGCGTCGGTCACGGCTGATCGTTGAGCAACACCGTGGCGCCGACCGCCCCCGAGAGATCGCCGAGCTCGGTCCCGAGCACCACGGGGGGTCGCTCCGGAAAGCGCAGGTTCGTGATCATGGCCTGCTCGACGCGGCGCACGAAGGGCGGTCCCAGACGGTCTCCCAGTCCGCCCCCGACGATGATCGCCTCGAGATCGAGCAGGTTCTGGGCGTTGGACAGGGCCACGCCGAGGGCCTCCACCGCTTCGTCGATGAGCTCGATCGTGAGGCGGTCGCCCTGGTCGAGGGCATCGGCGATGACCGAGCTCGTCACGCGGTCGCGACCTTTGCGGTCCATGATCTCGAACAGCTTGGTCTTTTGTCCCTTCTCCAGTCGCAGACGCGCCGTCTGCTCGATCGACTGGCGACCGGCGTAGGCCTCGAGGCAGCCCAGCCGCGTGCACCCGCAGCGTCGGCCGCCCGGTTTGACGATGGTGTGGCCGATTTCCCCGGCGTTGCCACGGCCGTGGCGCAGCTCGCCTTCGAGGATGAGCCCGCCCCCCACGCCGGTTCCGACGAACACGCCCAGGAAGTTTCGGAAGGGTCGCCCCGCCCCCTGGCGGAACTCACCCATGACGGCGGCCCGGACGTCGTTGTCGACCAGGACACGCGTTCCTCCGAAAGCGGCGCTCACGGTGGGCCCGAGGGCGACGTCCTCGAGGAAGCCGGGGACGTTGCGGGCGCTCGACACGTGGCCGGTCTCGACGTCCACCGAACCCGGTGTCCCGACCGCGATGGCGCTCAGGCTCGACGGCTCCAACCCGGCGTCATCGAGGGCGCTGTGAATGCTGGCCACGATCTCCGCCACCACGTCGGCGGCGTTGGTGTTCGGCGTGGGATGACGAGACTGGCCGACCACGTCGCCGGCCGAGACGATCACCGCCTGGATCTTGGTGCCGCCCAGATCGACGCCAGCAGTCGCCTGCGTCATGGTGACGGATCCTCCAACGTCGTGAGGCAGTTCGGATCACCCCGCGCCGTTGGGGCGAGGTCCACGCCACGGTAGCCGTCGGGTCAGCCGTTCCCGAGCATGGTCGGGGGCATCTGCACCATCACGGTGGCGGTTCGGCGCGTCACCCGTGGGCGTGGGTGGGCTCCACCTCCCCAGCTAGCGCACAGCTGTCGGAAAAGCCCTGACTACGGAGATCGAGGCCGGCGTTGAAGCGCGACCGGAAGTTTTCCAGTGCAACCCACGCCACCAGCTCGACGATCTCAGCCTCGCTGAAGTGCCGGTGCAGCGTGGCCATGAGCTCGTCGGGCACTTTCACCGGGGTCGACGTCGCTGTTTCGGCGTATTCGAGGACCGCGCGCTCGCGCTCGTCGAAGACGTCGCTCGTCCGCCAGTGCGGGACCGCCCGTAGTTTGGCGGGATCCGTGCCCTGCTGCATGCCCTCGTAATACCCGTAGTCGGTGCACCACGAGCAGCCGATCTCCATGGCTGCGGCCTGGATGGCCAGCCACCGGAGATGGTGGTCCAAGCGGTGCCATCCCCGTTCGGCCGCGGTCTCGAGCGCGCCCATGGCGAGGAGGACGCCGGAGTGGTGCGCCGCGGCGGCCACCGGTTCGACCACGCGTCCGAAACGGTGTCGCGAGTAGCGAAGCGCCAGCTTCGGGATCAGCCGGTCCGCCTTGTCCGAGAGCACCACGTTCGCCATGTTCCGACCTCCTCGATGGGGCCCCGGGAGCCTTTGCACCGACTCCCGACGCCGGTCTACCCATAAGAGTCGAGGGCAGACCGAAAGGTTCCCGCATCTTGGCGCCGTCGCCGACCGGTCCCGCGCTCTAGACCCGCTTGATCGTCGCCAACCAGGCCGGTGCGCCGTCGTGGTGGAATCTCGTCTGGACTCGGTCAGCTTCGATGGCGGCGACATGCCATCCGTGGCCGGGGTCGAACGCCCGTGTCAGATCCTCCTGACTGACCGGGTGCGGACCGGTCTCGGGACCATCGTCACTGAAACACAACACATACAGGGTTCCACCGGGCCCGGTCACCGACCCGAGACTCGCCACGTATCGTGGTCGCTCGTCGCCGTCGAAGGTGTGGAACAGCCCGCAGTCCAGCACCGCGTCGAACCTGCGCCCCAAACGCTCCAAATCGAATGCGTCGGCCGCCGCGAACTCAAGCTCGATCCCACGGTCGTCGGCCTTCGCTCGGGCCATAGCCAGTGCCGTCTCAGCCACGTCGACGCCCAGAACCGACAATCCCAGCGATGCGACGTGCAGCGCGTTCTCGCCCGTCCCGCAGCCCGCATCGAGCACCGCTCCGGCGAATCCGCCTTCGGACGCCACCCGCACGATTGCCGGCTGCGGGTGGCCGATATCCCAAGGCGCCGGGCCCGGGTGATAGGACGCATCCCAGGGCAGTCCCGTCATCCGTTCGTGACTGGTCGGGTGCCGACCGCCGAACGGATCGCCCGCCAGGGTTCCTGATGGCTCCGACAACGTCGCCCCCTTCCTCCCACCGAGCCTGCCCCTCATCGTGGCACGCCCATCCACAGCTCGGCCCATCTCCCGCCATCGGAGCGGAACTTCTGCTTGACTCGACACCCTTGAAAGACCTCCATGTCCCCGTCGACACGGGATCGGGTGCTCCGGTGATCGTGCTGCACGGATACGCCATGCGTCCTGACACCTATCTGCCCCTCGCCAACCTCCTGGCGCCGCGCTGTCGGGTCATCATCCCCGACCTGTTCGCGTGCCGGGGCCGGTGGAGGTATCCAGAGGTGGTCGACGCCTTCACCGCCACCGTGGATCGCCTGGGCCTGGAACGGGTCAGCCTCATGGGGCACTCGTTCGGGGGCGGCATCGAGCTCGGCTTCGCGGCGCGGTATCCCGATCGAGTGGTGGAGCTCGTGTTCTCCGACACCCTGGCGGTGTCGCGCCAATTCGGGCTGGCCGACGAGGTGTTGCGCCATCCGCTCGGGCTGTTTCACCTCGCGACGTGGAGCGCCACCACCGCTTTCGCAAGTTCATGGATGGAACATCCCCGCCAGCTCGTGGCGGCGGGGTGGTGGGGATTCAGGAGTGACCGGGACGGAGACACCGAGGCGACCGCCCGGGCCGGCATCCCCGCCCATGTCCTGTGGGCCAATCGCGATTCGATCCTGTCGCGCGACGACGGTGAGCGATTCGCCGACGAGCTCAACGCGTCGTTCACGGTGGCAGCTCCCGCCGACGGGAGGCCGATCGACCACGACTGGATGTTCCAGGAGCCCGACCTGTTCTTTGCACAGCTCGAGGAGCTCAAGCTCCACGCGCTGGCACCGTGATCGGGCCGGGGGTGGCGCGCCACTGACGCCCCCGGCGGCGGCTCGCCCCGCCGTCGTCGTGGCTAGCCTGGGCCGCGACCGTGGGAGGGAGAGACATGGGCGACGATTGGGCGCGGCCGGTCGTGCACTGGGAGATCGAGGCTCTCGACGCGGAGCGCCAACGAGCCTTCTACGGCGAGCTCTTCAACTGGGAGATCGGCGACGGCCCGATCATGGCGATTCCGGCCGGCCTCGGTGGCCCCGAACCAGGGCCGGCGGGCCACCTCCGCCAGGGCGAACGCAGCGGGGTGGCGCTCTATGTCCAGGTGCGCGACATCCACGCGTCGCTCACCAGAGCAGCCGACCTGGGCGGCACCGTCATCGCCCAGCCCTTCGACATCCCGGGCGGGCCGACCCTGGCGCCGATCACCGACCCCGAGGGCAACCCGGTCATGTTGGTGCAGCAGTAGGCCGAGTCGATGCCCGGACGGGCGCTCACTCCAGCGTGTCGAAGCGTCGGGTGGTGACGCTCGAGGGGTCCACGCAGGTGCCCCATCGGGTCATCGCCGCGTCGTCTCGAGCGGCCCCCGCCGACGCGTCGGCATCGGGGGCCGAACCCCACAGCGTCACCACCAGCCATTCCCCCTCCGACCCGCGCGCCGTGGTGCGCCGCAGGGCGCCGCGCCGGCCGTAGACGAACTCGGTCTGGGCGCGGCTGATCGGCCTCTTTGAACTGGTTCTCGTCGACGCCGGGGGCGAGCCGGAACGTGACGACTTCGATGACGGCCATGGGTCACGTTCTACCCGACCACGCACTGCGATGGGAGAGGGTCCGCCGGCCCTCTCCCATCGACGACCGGCGCGCTCAGAAGAACAGGTCGAGGGTGTTCGACCCGTCGTCGACGAACCAGATACCGCGCCCGCCGGGCACGAGGGCCAGGCCGAACAGGTCGCCGGCCCCACCGGGCGCGGGGCCGGAGTCGTCGAGCGAGGCCGTGTCGATCGTCTGCCCCCAGGGCGCGGTCTCCACGATCAGGCCGTTGTTGCCGTTCACCGTCAGGATGTTGCCGTTGGGCGCCAGGATCATCCCGAGAGGATCGTCGAGCACCGACGCCTGGGACACGGTGATGCCGCCGGGCCCGCCGAAGGCGTTGTCGCGCCACAGCGCGTTGGGCACCGCCGCGATCCGGTTGTTCACCGAATCGGCGACGTACAGCGTCCCGTTCCAACCGAGCGCCACACCGGTGGGCCCGACCACGAGGGCGTTGGGGTCGGTGCGCTCGGCGAACCCCGAGGCCACCACGGTCTGCGACTCCATCTGCGGGTTCTGGCCGTGGAACAGCCCCACCTTGATGCGCAGCACGGTGCCACCGTCGACCACGTTGCCGGGCTGGTCCGATGGGATCCCGGTGTCGGCGGCCACCGTCCCGTTGAGCACGTTGGTCACGAACAGATAGGCCGTGTTGCCGTAGCTGGCGGCCGTCATGTCCCAGGGACCGTTGATCGCAGCGCCCGCCCATGTCTCGACGAGCTGTCCCGTCGAGTTGAGCACGAGCAGACAGCCCGCCCCGATGCCCTGCGGGGTCCCGTCGTTCAGCGTCCCGTTCGCGGTCGTGGGCAGGCTCCCGACGACGACCCACCCTCCGGGGAGCACCGACAGGGCGGTGGTCAGGCCGATCCCCCCGGGACACGGTCCCGACGTCGACGCCTGGGTGATCTGCGCGAATTGGGTCACCGTGCCGTCGGGCAGCTCCTGCACGATGGTGGTTCCGGTCCCTTGGGCGTTGGCCGCGTCGTTGAAGTTGCTCACCAGGACGCCACCTTGCACGAGGTCCCCCGTGCTCTGGGGCACGACCACGATCCCGTAGGGATTGACGTCGCCGTTGGTGGGCACCGTCGAAGGCCCCGGCACCACATTGGCGAACCTCGTCAGGAATCCTGGCGACGTCGCTTGTGCACTGCTCGAGGTGATCACGACACCCAGTGTGGTGCCGGCGAGGGAGAGCACCGCCATGACCACGGCAGAGCGTCGGGTGATCCACCGCGCCCTGGGGGTTTGTTCGGATGACGGCCAACGAGTGCGCAGTACCGGTCGGCGGGCGTGACTCCCTCGGCGATTGCTCATGATGGGTGCACCTCCTGTGGGGCCCGGACGGACCGCACCCCGTCGGATACGAAACACGAAGGCGCGATGTTCACTGCATATATAAGTCTCGAACGACCCGGACTTCGAAGAGAAGCTCGTCGACGTGGTCGGGCTCTACATGAGCCCGCCCGAACGGGCCATCGTCTTCAGCTTCGACGAGAAGACCCAGGTCCAAGCACTCGACCGCACCCAGCCCTCTCTTCCTCTCAAGCCCGGACGGGCCGGGACCATGACCCATGACTACAAGCGTCACGGCACAACGGATCTCTTTGCCGCCATGAACGTCGCCACCGGCGAGGTCCTCTACGACACCCGCACATCGCACAAAAGCACCGACGTGCTCCAATTCTTCAAGTTGATCGACCTCCATGTCGCCAAAGACCTCGACATCCACGTCGTCCTCGACAACCTGAGTGCTCACAAGGCACCGCCGGTGGCCAAGTGGCTGGCCGATCCCAAGCGGGAGCGCTGGCACCTGCACTTCACGCCGACCAGCTCGTCGTGGCTGAACCTCGTCGAGAGCTGGTTCTCCATCCTCACCGAGCGCCGGCTTCGCCGGGGTGCCTTCACCTCCGTCGACCACCTCATCGTCGAGATCGAGACCTGGGCCGAGCATTGGAACGACGATCCCAAACCTTTCGTCTGGAAGAAGCCGGCAGAGGAGATCATCGCCAAGGTGAAGAGAGGCCGGGCTGCATTGGCTTCAGTCAAATCCGCGACGCACCACTAGGTGCACAGAGCCGGGTTCACGGAGTCGGGTGCACGGAGCGGGCCCGTCGGGTGGGACGGCCCCGGCGTGGTTCAGAACCAGGTGGAGCACCACGGGGCCGTGGAGGCCCTGAACATCACCGCGGCGCGGTCGAGTGCGCCGGCTCGGTGCTCGTCGATCCGGCCCACGTGATGCAGGGTGTGGGGGGAGACCCCTCCCGCGTAGAGCGAGCCCAAGGCGTCCACCGACATCGAGAGGTCAGCGGCTTCGTCGGTGCGCGTGCATGTCGCGCCCGAGGGGCTGCCATCCAACGCGTAGCGTCCGCTCGCGAACCCGAGGGGGTCGTCCACCTCGATCACCAGGCGACCGTCCCCGGCGTAGCGACGGGACGAAAGAGCGACCTCGACGTCGAGGATGCGCACCCACACGAAGTCGTACCGGCCCGTCTGTCGCACCGTGCGGCCGTCCTCGAGGAGCCAACCGAGTGGTTCGTCCACGCCGCGGTCGCCGGCCGACACCGTCGCCACCAGGTCGACGTCGCAGCAATACCGCCACAGCCGTTCGTAGGCGGCGGGCGTCACCGCCACCAGCTCGTGCACCGTCAGCTCGCCGGTGGGTCGCATGCTCTGCGACGTCTGCTTGGCCCGGTAGCGGACGTATCCCTCGGGCACCCCTGCCGGCGAGCGGTACAGCGCCTGGAACCCCTCGGGCGCCTTGGCTCCCGGCACCTCGACCTGGTGCAGAGCCCGGCCCCACCAGCGCGCGTCGCGTCCGATCGATCCGATCTGCGCCGTGCGGAAGCGGTCATAGAGGCCCGGCGCCTCCTGGTACAAGGTGGCGAGGTCGAGAAGCTCCACGCTGCCCTCCCCGGGGCGACGGAACCGGGTGGGCGCCAGGTCCACCTCGTAGGAGGCGCCCTCGATGGCGGCGCCGTAGCCGAAGCGCCCGTAGATGGGGTACTCCGAGGCGATGAGGATCCCGATCGGCTCTTCTCGGTCCGCCGTGGCGCGCAGCTCCGCGCTGATCATCTCCGTCAACAGGCCCCGGCGGCGATGGGTGGGCGCCACCGTGACGTTGGTCAGCGCGGCGACCGACACCTCGGTGGGGCCCGGTGCGGTGAACGGCGTGGCGAAGGAGCGCAATGTCCCCACCACCCGTGCACCGTCGAAGGCCCCCCACGTCCGTGCGAGGTCGACGTCCCCGAGGAAGTACTCGCCGTAGTCGTCGGGGGCGTTGTAGAGGAAGCCGACGCCCATGCATCGCACCCAGTCCTGGATCTCAGACGCATCGATGGTCCGCACGTGGAGGTCCATGGAAAGACGATATCGAGGAGTGCGGCGGGCACCGGGCGCCACACCGGCACGGCGATCAGTTGCTGTTGGCCCCCGAGGCCAGTCGGGCGGCGCGGCGCTGCACCCATTGCCACTTGCCTGCGGCCATGTCGTCGAGCTCGGGTGGCTCGAGGAGGTAGCGACGGGCCCTCACCGCGGCGTTGCGGAAGACGCGCAGGTCGGGGGACTTGAACGCCCAGTGGGCGTAGAGCTGGTTCCACATCCGGCGTAGATCCGCCCAGGTGCGACCGGGATGGTGGGCCACGAACAGCGCCAGCGTCAGGGACTTGCGACTGACCGTCCGTCCCCGGGCACCCTGACGCAGGACCCCGGAGCGGACCTTCTGCCACATCGCCGCCACCTGGGCGGCGCTCAGGGTGGGGTCGAGGGCGAGCGTCACCTTGGTCGTCGCCTGCCACTCGCCGACGGTCGTGATCCCGAGCACCCGCACGGGGTGGGCGATCTCGAAGGCGGCCGCCTCGTCGGAGGGCGCCGCGCCCGAGCTCGACCGACGGCCGTCAGGCCGGGCTCGCCCGGTGCGCTCGAGGTAGAAGAGCATGGCCGCCACCCGGGCCCGTTCCCACAGACCGGGGGAGTCGTCGTCGCCGCCCACGGGCTCCGACGCCTCGAGGTCGGCCTGGATTCTCGAGGCCAGGTCGACGGGCGAACGGGGGATGCTGAGCGGCGCCGTCGCCCGCTCGGCCGCCATGGCGTCGACCTCGTCGCGCAAGCTCCTGGATCTCTTCGGCCAGGAAGCCGACGGGGTCGTCCTCGGCCGCCGCGTCCACGAGGAAGCCGCTGCGGTCCAAGAACCCCCACTCCGCCGCGCCCGTCTGGGGCCAGCCGCGCCGCTGCAGCACGGCGTCCACGTCAGTGCGCAGCAGGTCAGGTGATTCCATGGCCGAACACTAATCCTGGCACGGCCGCAACACGCCGATGAGGGCGCTCCGGACGGGCTCTCCGTGGCGTCAGGAAACCACGGCGATCACGTAGCCGATCACGAGCAGGAGCCCGGTTAGCAAATGGAGGAGGATGTTCGACTGCATGGTGGGCATGAGCGCGTACGGGTTCTCGTAGTGGGCCCGCAGCCCCTTCCACACCCGCCACGCGAGCGGGAAGGTGGCCAGTGCGAGCAGTGTCCACGCCGGGGTCACCCCCGCCACGACCTCGGCCCCGATGCACAGGTAGGCGCCGATGACGCCTGCCGCGTATCCCGCCTGCACCTGGCTCGGGGTGAAGCGCACGATGAGCGTGCGCTTGCCGGACGCGGCGTCACCGATGCGGTCGGGGATCTGGTTGACGTACAGCACCAGGGCGATGAGCAGCGCCACGGGTATCGAGGCCAGCACCGGCTGCCAGCTCCACCGGCCCGCGCACGCGAAGTAGGTGCCCACGGCCATCACCGGGCCGAACCCGAGCGCGGTCACGGGTTCGCCGAGCCCGCGGTGCACGAGGCGAAGCGGTGGCGCGGAGTAGGCGAGGCTGAGCGCGACGCCCACGGCCCCGATGCCGACCAGGCCCCAGCCCCGCTCGGCCGCGAGGTACAGGCCCAGGCCGATCGACACGGCGTAGAGCGCCGCGCAACCGCCGATCATGGTCCGCCGTTTCACGAGCCCGTACTGCAGCACGCGTGATCCCCCGCTGAACGGCGTCGGCGTCACGTTGGCGGCGTCGGCGCCGTTGGCGTCGTCGAAGATGTCGTTGGCCATGTTGAGGCCGAGGTGCACGGCGATCGCCGCCACCAGCGCCAGCACGAACCACAGGGTGTGGAAGGCGTTGTCGCGGGCCGCCACGACGCCGCCCAGGCCGACGGGGATGAGCGTGGCGGTGAGGAAGGGGAGGCGGGTGGCGAGGAAGACCGTCCACAATCCGCTCAGCCGGGGCCGGGCTCCCAGCTCGTCGAGATAGTCGCGCCCGGCGGGGACGCCGCGCTCGGCGTACTCGAAGAACGGGGTCTCGGCCTCGTCCCACCCGCTGGCCCGGCGCACTGCCACCCGGAGGCCGTTCCCGGCGGGTGTCGAGGGACCCCAGAGGTTCACGTAGCGTCGCTCGTCGTAGCCCACGCCCGGCTGGGGACGGATGTGGCTGAGGGTGAGCTCCACCTCCTGCCCGGCGACGGGACGAAGATCCTGGTCGAGCGCGCCGATGTCGACGACGGCGTCGTCGACCGACTCGGTGAACTCGACGGCGATGTTCACCGGATAGCCGTCCGCGCCTACGTACGCCAGCACGGCATGGGGGTAGGACTCGGCCCGGCGAAGGGCTTCGGCGACCTCGAGCTTGGCCATCTCAGGACACCCCCGCCAGCTCGTAGACCCGGGCCGGTTGGCTGGCCCGGCCGTCTTCCCACCACAGCACGCGCTGCGGGGTGATCTCGATGACCGAGCGCTCGAAGAAGAGCGGGATCCCGAAGCGCTTCTTGAGGAAGAAGTCGATGGCGGGCTCCTTGGCCCGCCACATGGGCAGCAGGCGTTCCCACCCTCGTGCACGTCGTCTTCGACCACGCGGGCATCACCTTGGATCGTGGCCCGGTGAAACGGGCTCGACGGGAATGGCGATGGGATCGGTGAGCGAGAAGCACACCTTGGGATTGGCCTTGATGTGGCGGAGCTTGCGCGAGAACAGCACCGAGGAGGTGAGGTATATGACGTTGCCGTCAGACAGTGGGATGAGGGGATAGGTGACGGGGACGCCGGACTCGTCGATCACCGTCAGCTCTCCGACGAGGGCGACGTCGAGTAACTCGATGACGGGGGGCGGCAGCAGGGGGGTTTGGTCGCTCACGAGCGAGACAGTACAGGGTGCGGTGCGCGGATCAGAAACCCGTGCGGAGGTGGAGGGTGCGCTTCGGTGCGCTACCCGATGTGCGACGACATGTCGTGCCCTGCCCGTCGCCGGGGGCGGGATCACCACCCATCATCTTCAACATGGGCCGTCCGCCGGTGACGAGGAACCGGACGATCAGCGCCGCAGCCACGAGCAGGAAGACGATGTTCAGCACGGTGGTGTAGTTCCACTGCACCGCCACCTCCGACACCCGGGCGTGGCGACCGGTCGGGACGAGGCCCAGGGCCCCGAAGACGAGCTCGACGACGTACCCGGCGCTGACCATCGTGACGTAGAAGCTGCCGAGCACGAACAACATCATGCGCGTGCCGTAGTACTTCCGGTAGATCGCCAGGATCGGCAGGATGATCAGGTCGGCGAAGATGAACGACACCACGCCCCCGAAGCTGATACCGCCGTTCCACAGCACCGCCGCCAGCGGGACGTTGCCGATCGAGCACACGAAACTGAGCATGCTCACCACGGGGCCGATGAGCGGTCCCCACACCTTGGACAGCACGGGATGGCCGACGAAGAAGAAGTGCCGCCAGAAGTCGGGGGGAACCCACGCCGCCAGCGCCCCCGCCACGAGCAGGCCGACGACGATGTCCCGGATCACCGCGGCCCATTCCATGACGAAGATGTGGGAGATGGCGGTGATCGCCTCCCCCGACCGCAGGCGGCGCCACACGCTCCCCGGTCCCTGGATGGACATGTCCATGGCCGCGTGCCCTTCCATGCTCCCCGCCAGCCCCTGGGCGGCTTGCGCTCTGGCCGCCTCGAGGATCCGGGCCCGCAGGAACACGCGGAACCACAGAGCCAGAAACACGATCATCACCGGGCCACCGACGAACTCGGCCAGCGTGAACTGCCACCCCAGGAGCAGGGCCAGGATGATGCCCAGCTCGACGACGAGGTTCGTGGACGCGATCTCGAAGACCATGGCGGCGGTGAACCCGGCGCCCCGGCGGAACAGCGCCCGCGCCAGGGCCACCGCCGCGTACGAGCACGACGACGAGGCCGCCCCCAGCCCCGTCGCCACGGCCAGGGCGCGCGGTCCGTCGTCACCGAGGAGACGCTCGACCGTGCTGCGGCGCACCACGGACTGGACGATCGACGCCAGGGCGAAGCCGAGGATCAGGGCCCACAGGATCTCCCACGTCATCGACCCCGTGACAGCCAGGGCGTGGCCCAGGGCGTGCAGCTCCCTCATCGCTGGTCCTCGGGGACGGCCACGGTCAGGAGCTGGCGCAGACAGTGCTCGAGCAGTGGATGGGGGAACGACGGCGCGAGCGCAGTAGTAGACGACCCGACCCTCCTTCCGAAAGGTCACGAGGCCCGCGGTGCGGAGCATGCGCAGCCCGTAGGACACGGCGTCGTCGGTCACGTCGAGGGCGAGGGCGAGGTCGCCGACGCACAGTCGGTCCACGCCCGACAGCGCGAACAGCAGGCGCGAGCGGACGGGATCGGCGATGAGGCCGAGCAGGCCGGCGAGCCGCCCGGCGTCTTCGGGCGAGATCACGCCCTGTCGGGCGCCCGCCACGCCCTCGAGGTCGACGGGATGTTGGTGAGGGAGGGTCTCAGGCATCGTGATCTCCGCATATCCGTACTAATACACGGATAATCCTAGCGGGCGGACCGGACCGCGGTCCCGGTCGGGGAGCCGGGCGATCGGAGAACCGGGCGGTCAGGGAACCGGGAGGTCAGGGAAGCAGAAGGGTGGCCATGCGCCGGGTGGCCACGACGAGGCCGAGGAACCCTGCCACCAGGAGGTAGGCGGCGTGGGCGGCCATCGACCACGGCCAAGATGCCGGTGTCGAGGCCGCGCAGCAAGGCCACCCCCTGGTACAGCGGGGTGCAGCGAATCAGGATCTGGAGCCACCCCGGGTACACCGACAACGGGGAGAAGGTGGCGGAGAACAAGAACATCGGGATGAGCGCGAGCGAGACCTTGTCGAAGTCCTGCCAGCTGCGCATGTAGGTCGTTCCCGCCATCCCGAGGGCGGCGAAGGCGAAGCTGATGGTCATGGCGGCGGGCAGGCACAGGATCGCCCAGGGCGAGTCCACGTACCCGAGACCGGCCATCACCACGAGGAACGAGGCCGAATAGACCGTGGCCCGCAACAGCGCCCACGTCAGCTCGCCCAGGGCCACATCACCGGGACCCAGGGGTGTGGACAGCACGGCGTCGTAGGTCTTGGCGATCTTCAACTTGAAGAACACGTTGAACGTCGAGTCCAGGGTGGCGCCGTTCATGGCGGAGGACGCCAGCAGTCCGGGGGCGACGAACGTCGTGTAGGGGATGAGCTGGTGTCCCACGTGGATGGGGTGGACCAGCTTGCTGAGCCCCACGCCGATGGACAAGAGGTAGAAGAACGGTTCGAAGAAGCCCGACACGAAGAAGACCCAACTGCGTCGGTACACCAGGATGTTGCGCTCGACCAGACGGCGGGCACGACGCGTCCCGAACAGCTCCAGGGGCGCGATCCGCAGCGGCGCGCCTCCCGACGAAAACGTGCCCTTCGGGGAGAAGGTGTCGGTCACGTGACGAGCCTTCGCCGGTACGAGCGCAGCGCGAGGACGACGCCCAGCGCCGTGAGCCCGACCAGATATCCGACGTGCTCGCCCGCGGCCGCCCAGCCCACGTGGCCGAGCACCAGGCCCCGGCACAACGCCACCCCGTGGTAGAGGGGAGTGGCCAGGGCGATGGGTTGGAGCCAGCCCGGCAGCAGGCTGATGGGGAAGAACGTCCCCGAGAAGAGAAACAGGGGGATCAGGCCGAATCGATAGATCGTCGAGAATCCGGTGTCGTTCTGCTGGGCGGCGGCAAACGCCACGATCGGTGCGGCGAAGGCCAGACCGGTGAGCATGCCGACGGGGATGGCGATGATGGCGAGGAAAGAGTGCACCGTCCCGAAGGCGGCCATGATGGCCAGATAGATCGAGGTAACCGTGAAGAGGCGCACCGCGATCCAAGCCAGGTGGCCCACCAGGACGTCGATCACGGTGAGCGGTGTGGCCAGCATGGCGAAATAGGTCCGCAGCCACTTGATGGCGGCCATGACCGGGTACATGGACTCGTTCCCGCCGATCTGCATGGCCGTCGACGCCAGGAGGCCGGGGGCCAAGAAGTCGAGATACCGCACTCCTCCCACCGGGACCTTCACCAACGACCCGAACCCGAGGCCCAGGGCGGTCAGATACAGCACCGGGTAGAGGAAGCTCGTCGTGATCGACCCTCGCCACGTGCGCTTGTACTGATACATCCAGTAGCGCATGGACCGCACCCAGGCGGGAGAGGACCGGTGGCGTCGGGCCCCGTCGGCGCCGGCGGGGGCATCGGCCCGTGTCGTCATGGTCATGACCGCGCCCTTCAGTCGACCAGCGAGCGGCCCGTGAGACGGAGGAACACGTCCTCGAGCGTCGATCGCCGCACGAGCGCGCTGTCGGGACGCACCCCGAGCCGGTGCACCTCGGTGAGGGTGGCCTCGCCGTCGTCGGTGTAGAGCAAGAGACGGTCCGGGAGCGCCTCGAATCGGTCGGCCAGCCCGCCCACCGCGGCGGCCACGCCCTCGGTGTCGGTGTCGGGATCGCGGAAACGGAGCTCGAGCACCTCACGGGTCGAGTACCTGGCGATGAGCTCGGTGGGCGAGCCTTCGGCCGCGAACCTGCCGTTGTCCATGACCGCCAGCCGGTCGCAGAGCTGTTCGGCTTCGTCCATGTAGTGCGTGGTGATGACCTGGGTGACGCCTTGTTGCTTCAACCGGTAGAGGCGGTCCCACAACAGATGGCGGGCTTGGGGGTCGAGTCCGGTGGTGGGCTCGTCCAGGATCAGGATCTCGGGGTTCGAGATCAGTGAGCGGGCGATCGTGAGCCGGCGCTTCATCCCACCCGACAGGGGATCCACTTTGTCATGGGCCCGGTCCGAGAGCTGGGTGAAGTCGAGCAATTGCTCGGCGCGTTCCCGGATCACGCGCCGAGGCAGGTCGAAGTACCGGCCGTAGACCATCAGGTTGTCGAGCACGGTGAGCTCGAGGTCGAGCGTGTCCTCTTGCGGCACGATGCCGATGCGGCTCCGAATGCGCGATCCGTCGTGCTCGGGGTCCATCCCGAGCACCCGCAGCGTCCCGTCCGACACCGGAGACATGCAGGCGATCATCCGCATGGTGGAGGTCTTGCCCGCGCCGTTGGGGCCGAGCAGCCCATAGGACTCGCCCCGTCCGATATCCAAGTCGATGGCGTCGACGGCGACGAAGTCACCGAAGCGCTTGGTGAGCCCGCGCGCCACCACCAACGGTTCGGACGCTTGGTCGGACGCCGGGCCGGCGACGTGAGATGTCCCGGGCGAGCGCACGACGTCTCAAACTACCCGCCAGCTAGCGAGCGCTCTCCCGTGGGTTCACGCCGAGACGAGTGCGAGGGCACGCGTGGCGACCTCGACGCGCGACGTCGCGGTCATCCGGGCCGCCCGGTGCAGCAGTCCGTCCATGTACAGCGCGAGGCTGACGATGGCGGCCACCGGATCGGCCAGGAGGAGGGGCACCGGCTCGGTGCGCTCATCGAGCCCGGACGCGTCGAGGAGCGCGCTGCGCAGCTCGAGCATGGCGTCGCGGGCGGTTTCCACCCGGATGCGGCCCCGCCGCATCCACAGGCTCAGTCCGAGGGGCACGGTGAGGTTCCCCGGGGTGAGGTCATCGGGTTCGAGGTAGGCGAGCCCGAGCATCGCCTCGCGGGCGAAGCGCTCGGTGGACTCCTCCTCTACAACCTCGAGCCTCACTCCTGACACCGGAACCTCCTGGTCAGCACGTCCGTTTGTCCTGCAAGTCAGTGTGCTCCGGGGGTGTAACGGGGTGGTGGACCTGGGTACAGGTCCTGGTCAGAGCGGTGGGGCCCGTGCTTGACTGGATGTCTCCCCCGCCGGCGAAAGGAGTCGAGATGCCCAGAGCGATCTGGACGGGGTCGCTGAGCTTCGGCTTGGTCAACGTGCCGGTAGGACTGTTCTCCGCCACCGACGACAAGGCGATCCACTTCAACCAGTTCCAAGCGGGCACGCCCGACCGCATCCGCCAGAAGCGGGTCAACGAGCGCACCGGCGACGAGGTCGAGTATGCCGATGTCGTCAAGGGCTACGACCTGGGCGGCGGGGAGTACGTGATCGTGACCCCCGAGGAGCTCGAGTCGGTGGAGCCGGGTCGTTCCCGGACCATCGAGATCACCGACTTCGTCGACCTCGACGCCATCGACCCCATCTATTACAAGTCGACGTACTACCTGGGGCCCCAGGGTGACCAAGCCGTGCGGCCCTATGCGTTGCTGCGCGAGGCGATGGCGCAGAGCAACAAGGTCGGTGTCGCCACGCTCGTGCTGCGCACCAAAGAGCATCTCGTCACGATCAGACCGACCCAGTCGGTGCTGGCGCTCGAGACCATGTACTTCGCCGACGAAATCCGCGACCCCATGACCGAGATCCCCGGCGTACCGGCCGACGTCGACTTCTCGGGCCGCGAGCTCAGCACCGCCAAACTGCTCATCGACTCGATGGTCACCGCATGGGACCCCAGCATCTACGAGGACGAGTACCGAAAGCGCGTCGAGGGACTGATCGACGAGAAGCGTCAGGGCAAGGTGATCGTCACCGAGCGCCCCGAGACGCAGCCCACGAAGGTCGTGGACCTCATGGAGGCGCTGCAGGCCAGCGTGGAGGCGGCGCGATCTCACCGACCCGGCGCGCACATCGCCACCCCGGGCACCAAGGGCAGCGGTCGCGCCAAGCGGTCGGCGACCCGTGGCGCGGCGGACTCGCCGTCTCCGGCGCCGTCGTCGGGCCTGAGCAAGACCGCCCTGCAATCCCGGGCCACCGAGCTCGGCATCCCGGGACGCTCGAAGATGACCCGCGAGGAGCTCGAGGCCGCCATCGCCGGCGTGTCGAAGCCCGCCAAGCGCCGCAAGGCGTCGTAGCGGCCACGGGTCGGGCACAGGCGCACCCCGACCGGCCCGTGCTCTCGCTCCGGAACGCCCCATGACCATCGAGCCCGCCATTCGGTACGAGGGCATCAGCCCCAAGGCGTACGAGCACCCCGCCGACCGGGCCGCCACCGCGGCGCTCAGGTCGATCCCGTTGATGGACCAGTTCGTTCGGCGCCTGTGCGACTTCGGGCACGAGCGGCGGTTCCGCCAGGTCCTTCTCGGCAATGCCGTGCGCATCGGCGATGACCAGGTCCCCGATCTGTGGGAGAGCTACCGCAGCTGCGTGTGGGTGCTCGATCTCGACCCGACGCCGGACCTCTATGTCACCCAGACTCCGCTCGTCAACGCCATGACGGTGGGATCGCAGAACCCGGTCGTGATCGTCTACTCGTCTCTCGTCGGGTCCTACGAACCGCTCGAGGTGCGTGCCGTCCTGTCCCACGAGCTCGGGCACGTGCTGTCCGAGCACTACACCTACACCACCGCGCTCTTGATCATCTCCCAGGTCGTCCAGGGCGCACTACCCCGGTCTCTGTTCGTCGGCCTGCCCATCCGCGCCCTGTACCTGGCCCTGCTCGAGTGGTCGAGGATGGCCGAGCTCTCCAGTGACCGCGCCGCGGCGTTGGTGCTGGGCGACCCGGTGCCGGTGTGCCAGATGCTCATGCGCGTCGCCGGCGGGGCGCTGCCGGGAATGAGCTTGGACGCGTTCATCGGTCAGGCCACCGAGTACGAGGACGAGGACGACCTCTACGCCCGCCACGCCCGCTTCTGGGAGGAGATCGGACGACCTCACCCCTTCGCCGTCCGCCGGGTCCGGCAACTCGTGAAGTGGGTGACCGAGGGGGAGTTCGATCCCATTCGGGCGGGGCACTACGTGCGTCGGGGTCAAGAGCCCCCCGCCTCGGCCGAATTCGACGCGGCCGTCTCGCACTACGCGGACCGGTTCGAGGCCATGGTCGACCGGGTGGGGGGTGGGGTGCAACGCGTCGCCGACCAGATCAGCGCGTGGCTCCGTTCTCGGCAAGGCGCGGCATCGACGCCCGGTGACGGGGGCGATGACGGGGACGGGGACGACTGGGGTGATCTCGGACCGGAGTGACGATCTGGCTCAGCGCGCGGTCGAACGGCGCATCAGCTTGCCGATGATGATGGAGACCTCGTAGAAGACGTAGAGCGGGACGGCCAGGGCGAGCATGGAGAAGGGGTCCCCGCTCGGGGTGATGACCGCCGCGCCGGTCACGATGAGGACGATGGCCCAGCGACGCCACGACGCCAGTTTCGACGGGCTCAACACCCCGGCGAGCTCCAGGGCCACGAGGACCACGGGGAACTCGAAGGTGATCCCGAAGACCGCCATCAGCGCCGTCACGAGGCCCACGTAGTTGTTGGGGTCGTAGATCTGGTGCAATGTCGGCCCACCGATGGTGCCGAGGAAACGAAGGGCGTGGGGCAGGCTCACCACCGCCAGCGTGGCGCCGGCGGCGAACAAGATGAGCGACGCCGCCACGAAGGGCACGACGTAGCGCTTCTCGTTGCGGCGCAGGCCCGGGGTGACGAACCGCCACACCTGCCACAGGATCACCGGGGAGGCCAGGAACGCTCCCCCGTAGGTGGCGACGTGGATGCGCAGGGACAGGCCGTCGAGGGGGCCGGTGACGTACAGGCTGCACTGTGGGCTGATGCTGCAGTACGGCGCCTGCAGCCAGTGGAGGATCTGGGGGTAGGCCACGAAGGCCACGGTGCAGGTGACCACCAGGGTGATCATCACCAGGACCACCCTGCGGCGGAGCTCGGCCAGGTGGGCGCCGACGGTCATGGAGTCCGGCACACGGTGCCGGGCGCGAGCCAGGGTGATGGACATGGGCGATGGGGGCGGGAGGTGTCAGTTCATCGACGAGACGTCAGGGCCCGCCGGGGCGTCCATCGTGGCCGGGGCCGCGGGTCGGGCTCGGGGGGGACCGACGGTGCTGGGCCCGGGGGCCGAGGATCGTCTGCGCCGTGTTCCTGGGCGAGGCGATCGAGCATCGAGATGGGGGACCGGACCGCCCGCGCGATCTCCGTGGTGGACGGGAGGTCGGGGAAGGTGGCCCGCACCTCGCTCTCGACATGGGCGCGCCACCGGCTGAACTCGCTCCACCAGGCGCCGATCCGGCGCGCCGTCGACGGCAACTTGTCCGGCCCGAGCACGATGAGCGCGATCACCAGGATCATGAGCAGCTTGGGTGGACTGAGGAGGATCACGACGATCCCTCTGCTCGATGTGGTCTAGGCCGCGCCGCCGGTGCGTGCGCTCGTGGTGGCATCGGTGTCTCCCGACGGGTCATGGACCTCTGCGAGCCCCTTTTTGAATTCGGACCGCGCCGAACCGAGCGACCGGGCCAGCTTCGGGATCTGGGTTCCCCCGAACAGCACGGCCACGATGACGACGGCGACGATCCCGAGGTCGACTCCGAAGATCTCAGCAAGCATGACGTTGCTCCTTTTCCTGTTGGTGTCTCTGTGCGGACTGTCGCAGCGCCACACGGGCGGCGATGTCGTTGGGTGGTGCCGTGGTGAGGTCGTCGACGGCCGTCTCCACCAGGTGGAGGCCCCCGAGACCGGGGAGTCGGTCGACGGCGCGGTCGATCCGTTGTGCCCTCACCCGCCCGTCGCTGTCGCCGAAGAGGTGGTTCACGAGGAACCTCACCTCTGATCTGTCCATGACCCCGGCGCCCACCGGCGCCCAGTAGCGACGCAGGGCGACGCGCGTGAGTCGCCGGGCGGTGGCGCTGTCGGCCAGTCGCGTCCGGGCTCCGAGCGAGTAGAAGTCGATGTGCCGGCCTTCTTGTCGCATGATCCTGCGCAGCAGTTCGGACAGCACCGGGTGCTTGGCCCGGGCGGCGAGGCGTCCATAGCCGGCTTGGGTGGTCCATTCGTTGACCGCCCCCCACGCCATGTGGACGGCGACGATGTGTCGGGTGAGCGCCGAGGCGAGCGTGAATGCCACGGGCTTGAGCGCGTCTCGACGGGGCAGGCGATGACGAGACGCCGCCAGTCGTTCCCGACCGGCGGGCTCGCCGTGGGCCTGCAGAACCTGGGCGATGGCCTCACCGTGCCAGTGCTCCTCGTAGCACCAGCACGCCAGGAAGGCCGTCATCTCGGGGTCCCGGTGCGCGCGGGTGGCGAGCAGGTCGCGCAGATAGCAGGCGGTGTGTCCCTCCACGTCGTGCATGTAGCGAAGACAACGGAGCGTGCTCGGGTCGAGGGGGTGCTGGCGGAAAGTCTCGAAGTCGATGTCGTCCACCTGCAGGCGCCCCGAGCGCTGGATCAGGGAGTCGATGTCGATGGTCACGGCTTCTCTTCGATGCCCAACGGGCGAACGGATGTGTGTCGAGCAGAGTTCCGGGCCGCCTCGGAGCTTCCCGTCGCGACCGAGGCGAGCCGCCCGAGGCGCTCGGCCCGTCGAGCGACCTCTCGGGTAGCCTCACGAAGTGGTGCGCGGTCATCCGGGTCGGTGAGCGGCTCCGAAGAACCCTTCGACATGGTCAAGCTCGAGACGGCCAGCGACGCCGCCTTGATGGTGGCGATCGCTCGCATGCACGAGCCGGCGCTGGCGGAGGCGTACCGGCGTCACGGGGGAGCGGTGCTCGCCCTGTCCCGTCGCGTCCTGGGGTCCGCCGATCTGGCCGAGGAAGTGACCCAGGAGGTCTTCGTCGACCTGTGGGACTCGCCCGAGCGCTTCGACCCCGGCCGAGGGGCGCTGCGGACGTTCCTCATGACCAAGGCGCACGGGCGCGCCGTGGACATCGTCCGCTCGGAGTCCGCCCGCCGTCAGCGCGAGGAGCGTACGGTTCGTGAGACGGTGGTCTCGGGCTACGACATCGAGCACCAGGCTTGGGACCTCGCCATCGCCGAACAAGTGAAGGCGGCTGTGACGAGCCTGCCCGCGGAGGAGCGCACCGCCATCGAGATGGCCTACTTCGACGGTCACACCTACCGCGAGGTGGCCTCGATCCTGGGCCAGCCCGAGGGAACCGTGAAGAGCCGGATCCGCAGCGGGCTCCGTCGACTCCGCTCGGCCCTGGCGCAACACGGCGTGGAGACGGCATGGACCGAGCCATGAACCACGACGAGGTCGCCCCGCTCCTGGGTGCGTTCGCACTCGACGCCGTCGATCCCGACGAGGCGGCCGCCATCGTCGCCCATCTGGCCGAATGCCCCCGGTGCTCGTCCGAGGTCGCCGAGCACTGGGAGGTCACCGGTCTCATCGCCAACGTGGGGGTGGACGCGCCCCCCGAGCTGTGGGACCGCATCGCGGCGCAGATCGACACCGAAGCGGCCGACCGTCGTCCTGCACCGGTGCACCTCACCGCGGGACCGCCGGCCCGACGCTCATCACCACGTGACGTCCGCCGGAGGTTGGCGTGGTCGGCGGTGGGAACCGTCGCCGCGGCCGCGGCGGTGGTGGTGGCGATCCTGCTGGGGGTCCAGGTGGGCCGGCTCGACCAGCGCGTCGGCCAGTTGGCGAACGCCAGCCGTCAGACCGGGATCTCCCAGGCGGTGCAAGCCGCCCTCCTCGATCCCGGCGCCCAGAGGGTGGCGTTGACCGCCACGGACTCGAGCTCCAAGGCTCGCGCCGCCGTGGTCGTGGTGCTCCCTGACGGCTCGGCCTTCATGGTGAACACCCGTCTGCCCCGACTGGCGGCGGACCGCACCTACCAGCTGTGGGGGGTCGTGAACGGCCAGACGGTCTCGTTGGGCCTGCTGGGGAGTCAACCCCACGACGTGGCGTTCACCGTGGACCCCGGCGCGCCCGTCAAGGTCTTCGCCGTCACCGACGAAGTCGCCGGTGGGGTGGTCCGCTCGACCCACAACCCCGTGGCGGAGAGCACGACGGCCTGACCGAGGGCGGCGACGGTGCTCCGACGACGGCGGTAGCGTCGGTGCCATGACTCTTCCCGAGGTCGTGACACGGGCGCAGTGGCTGGAGAAGCGCAAGGAGCTGCTCGCCCAGGAAAAGGCGATGACCAGAGCGCGCGACGCCCTGAGTACCAAGCGGCGTGAGTTGCCCATGGTCGAGATCGACAAGGACTACGTCTTCGAGGGGACGAGCGGCACGGTGCACCTGTCCGATCTGTTCGACGGACGGCGCCAACTCGTCGTCCAGCACTTCATGTTCGATCCCGCGTGGGAGGACGGCTGTCCGAGTTGCACCGCAGCGGCCGACGAGATCTCGCCCGGCCTGCTCGAACACCTCCGTTCCCGGGACACGAACCTGGTGGTGGTCTCCCGGGCACCCCTGGACAAGATCGAGCGGTACAAGGCCAAACGAGCGTGGACGTTTCCCTGGTACTCCTCCGCCGGCAGCGATTTCAACTACGACTTCAACGTGACGATCGACGCGTCGGTGGTTCCCGTCATGTGGAACTACCGGACGATGGAGGAGCTCGAGCGCCACGGCATGGGGTGGCTCGGGGAGGGCTCGTCAGAACAGCCCGGCTACAGCACGTTCCTGCGCGACGGCGACACCATCTTCCACACGTACTCCGTGTACGCCCGTGGCACCGAGATGCTCGGAGGTTCGTACGCCTTCTTGGACATGACCGCCCTCGGTCGCCAAGAGGAGTGGGAGGAACCCAAGGGACGTGCCACCGACCCTCGTGCTGCGCTCCCTGACTTCTCCACCTGACTTCCGCCCGGGCGATCCGGGTCGACGGGGGAGCCCGTCAGCCCCGACCGTTAGTCATGAATGAAGTGCCGCTCGCCCACGACCTCGGCCACCGAGATGTCGTAGAAAGCGTAGAAGCGCTCCCGGCCCCTCTGCTGGGCGGCGCGGTGTTCGGGATGATCGCGCCAGGCCCGGTGCGTCTCCATCGAGGCGAAGGTGACGACCGACACCCGCTCCCCGTCCTCGGCCTCGAAGCTCTTGAAGTCCACGAACCCCGGCATCGTGCGGGCCAGCTCCAAGATCCGCGTCGCCGTCTCGTGGTACTCGGCCACCGACTCGGGCCTGAGCCGGGACCGGAAGACGGTCAAGACCTGGGGCCCGCCGGGCCCGGAGCTTGGGCTCACCGACGCATCAGAAGGTGGACTCGAGTTCCGCCGCCGTGGTGAGCCTGCTGCTCGATCGCCGTCGAGCGTCGACTCGTCACCCTGGGCGCGCGGGCCCGGTGAACCACTTGCGGGCGCTCACGAGCCAGAAGATCCCGGCGTAGGCGAAGGACCACGCGAACGGCGACGAGCGTGTAGTTGAAGTTGTGCCAGGTGATCGGACTGGCGGTGGGAAGCACGAAGAGGATCGTGATGATCCCGACCCAGACGATGCCCGACCCAACCCACGACGGGGCTCCACTTGCCCAGGTTCCACGGCCCGGGCTTGAAGCTGTCACCGGCCAGCCGACGCAACAAGGTCGGGAATGACATAGGCGATGTAGAGGCCGATGACGGCGATCGAGATCACCGCCCCGTAGGCGACCGCGCTCCACATCGACGGGATGGCCAGGATGAAGGCGAACACGACGGCGAAGTAGATCGATCGACTCGGTGTCCTGGTGCGGGGGTTGATGTGGTGCCAGAACTTCGATCCGGGAATGGCGCCGTCTCGGGAGAAGGCGTAGATCATGCGGGAGTTGGCCGTCACCGACGCCATGCCGCAATAGGCCTGGGCCACCATGGCCACGACGAGGAGCCACTCGCCGCCGTGGCGCCCGATGGCGTCGATCCAGATCTGGACGGGAGGGACGCCGGTCGAAGAGGCAAGCGCCTTGGCGTACTCGGCCGTGCTGGGGATGGCGTAGGTGATCCCGGCCAGAAGGACGAACCCCGCGATCAGCGAGACCCAGATCGAGCGGACGATCCCCTTGGGCCCGGCGATGGCGGGATTATGGGTCTCCTCGGTCATATGAGCCGAGGCGTCGTACCCGGTGAAGGTGTACTGGGCCAGCAGCAGACCGATCATGAACACATAGAAGGTGTTGTGGAAGCCCGGTCTCGTTGACGAGCTTGGTGAACACGAACGAGGCCGAGGCGTGATGGGCGCGGGATGACGAGAAGGACGATCACGATCAGCAACACGCCGAGGATGTGCCACCACACGCTGACGTCGGAGAGGAAGGCCACCACCCGGACGCCGAAGATGTTCAGCGCGGCGTGAACGATGAGGATGCCCGCGTAGATGATCAAGGTGTGTCCCGGCGTGGCCGCCCAGCCCGGTGGTCAGGTTGAGGAAGGCGGTGAAGAACAGGGAGAAGCCGTAGTCGATGCCGGCGGTGACGGCCACCTGCCCGAGCAGGTTGAACCACCCCGTGAACCAGCTCCAGCGCCGCGCCGTTGCGCTTGGCCAGCTTGGCCGACCAGTAGTAGAGGCCACCGGCGGTGGGATAGGCGGAACACACCTCGGCCATGCCGAGGCCGACCACCAGCGTCATGCAGTCCGACGAGGATCCACCCCCACGTCATGTCGACGGGGCCGCCGTTGGTCATGGCGATGCCGTAGGCGGTAAGGCAGCCCGACAGGATCGAGATGATGGTGAACGAGACGGCGAAGTTGGAGAATCCACTCATCCGCCGCCGAAGCTCTTGGGCGTAGCCGAGCTCGTGGAGCTTCTTGGTATCCGCGTCCATCTGGCTTGCGGGATCGGCACCGATCGACATGACTACCCCCATCGTTAGGGTCGACGGGGTGAGCCCACCAGCACCCACCCCCCGGCCGGCACTCTCGGGCATCCGATCACAAGCGTCGGGTACCAATTGAACGCGGCCGGGACGTCCGGTCGGTTGACGCCAGACAGTTGATCGGTAGCTGGCGTCACTAGAACAGCTCCGCGTCGCTCTGTCAAGGATCTCCTGGTGGGTGGGTGTTTCCCAGGATCACGGACGGCGTTGGTGGCCAGTGCCGCCCGGCGTAGACGCGCTACAGCGCCAGCGGTCGAATGGGACTGAAGACGAGGGTCGGGTCTGTCTTCCAGTCCACCCCCGCCACGTCGACGTAGAGCTCGAGCTCGTTGCCGTCGGGATCGAGGACGTACAGGCTGTGGGTGATGGTGTGGTCGCTCGCCCCCACGACGGTGGCGCCCGCCTCCTGCACGGTTCGAAGTGCGTCGCGCAGCTCGTCGTCGGTGTCACCCACCTTGAGACCGAAGTGGTAGAGCCCCACGTGCCGGCCCTGGGGCAGCGACTGGGCGTCCTCGCCCACCTCGATCAGGAGCAACTCGTGGTGCGTCCGGTTCGACGCAGCCGAGAAGGCGGTGGCGGGGAGTCCGAGGTCCTCGATCGGCGCCAGCTGCCTCCACCCCAGGACGTCGCGGTAGAAGGCGGCCGAGCGCTCGAGGTTGCGGACGTACAGCACCAGGTGCCCGAGCTCTTTGACTTCCATCGTTCCTTCCTGACCTCGCATCTCCACGTGACACGACGGTCCGACTCCGCGTCCAGCCTGGCACAACCGGTTCCGACCGCCGACTATTCCTCCAGGCGGCCCATATGCTCGGTCGTCATGGACCTCTCCGCCCCCGAGATCCGGGTGCTCGGGTGCCTCGTGGAGAAACAGCTCACGACCCCGCAGCAGTACCCGCTCACCCTCAACGCACTGACCCTGGCCGCCAGCCAGTCCTCCAATCGTGACCCGGTCGTCGACTACGACGAGCACAGCGTCGAAGAGGCGGCCACGAGCGTCAAGAGCAAGGGCCTGGCGCGCTTCGTGCATCCTTCGCACGGACGCTCCGCCCTGCGCTACGCCCACACCCTCGACGAGGCGTTGGGCCTCGAGACCCGGCCCCTGGCGCTGTTGGCGGTGCTGATGCTGCGTGGTCCTCAGACCCTGGGGGAATTGCGGACCCGCACCGAGCGCATGGTGCAGTTCTCGGATCTGCGCGAGGTCCAGGCCGAGCTCGACGCCCTCGGCACCCGGACCGAGGCCCTGGTCGTGCGGCTGCGTCGGGGACCGGGTCAGAAAGAGGACCGCTACGGGCAGCTGCTCGGGGGTGCTGTGCCCGCCCCACCCGTGGGGGAGGTGGCCGTGGCGTCGAGGGTCCCGTCGAGCCGGCCCCTCACGCCCAACGCGCCGACCGGCGAGGGGGCGAGGGTCTCGGATCCGGACGAGGTGGCGGTGTTGCGGGCCGAGGTCGTGGAATTGCGGGCCGAGGTCGGCGCGCTGCGAGACGATCTGCGGGACCTGCGCGGGCAGCTCGGTGCCTGATCGGGTTGGACATGGGCCGGTTCGCCTCCGGCATGATGGGCCGCAGCAAACCCCAGGACAAGACGGCCGGTCGTCCCGCCACGGACGGCTCGCCCCGACCATGACCGACGAGGTGCCATGAACGCTGCAGCGGGGACATCACCGATCATCGTGGTGGGCGTGGACGGGTCCGACCCCTCCAAGCGCGCCCTGCGATGGGCGGCAAACCAGGCCAAGCTGACCGGCGCGACGCTCAAGGCGGTGACGTCGTGGGAGTACCCGCCCACCCTGGGCTGGGCCCCGCCGTACCCCTCGGACTTCGACCCCAACGAAGACGCCCGCAAAGCGCTCCAGGAGACCATCGACGCCGTGCTCGGTCCCGAGGCGGCGGTGGTGGCGCAGGTCGAGGTCACCGAAGGCCATCCCGCCTTCGTGCTCACCGAGGCCGCTCGGGGCGCCGAGCTGCTCGTCGTCGGCAGTCGGGGGCACGGCGCCTTCGCGGGCATGCTGCTCGGGTCGGTCAGCGAGTACTGCGCCGCCCACGCCCCGTGCCCGGTGGTCGTGGTGCGGCATTCCGACGACAAGTCCTAGAAACACCGTGGGGCGCGACGTCGACCGGTGGCGCGTCCCGACCCGGGACGAAGGTGCAGCTCGCCGAAGGCGATGCCGCGTCGACCGACGGAGCTCCCGGTGATCGCCCGCAGACCGAACGGGCGATTCTGCCTCTGCACGACGAGCTGTCCGCCCTCCAGGACCGCCTGTGGGCGGAGTCCACGCGCTCGTTGTTGGTGGTGTTGCAAGGCCTCGACGCCTCGGGGAAGGACGGCACCGTCAAGCACGTCTTTCGGGGCGTGAACCCCCAAGGGACCACGGTGGCGTCGTTCAAGGAGCCCACCTCCCAGGAGCAGGCGCACGACTTCTTGTGGCGTGTCCATCAACGGGTTCCTGCCGCGGGAGAGATCGGCGTGTTCAACCGCTCGCACTACGAGGATGTCCTGGTGCCCCGTGTGCACCATCTCGTGCCCGAATCGGTGTGGCGGGCGCGCTACGGGCTCATCAACGCCTTCGAGCAGACACTCGCCGACGGCGGCACCACCACGGTGAAGCTCTTCCTCCACGTGTCGTTCCAGGAGCAGGGCCAGAGGTTGCGGAGCCGGCTCAAGGAGCCCGACAAGCGCTGGAAGGCCAAGGCGGGCGATTTCACCGAGCGCACGTTCTGGGATTCGTACCAGGCCGCCTACCGGGACGTGCTCGAGGAGACATCGACCGCCACCGCCCCGTGGTTCGTGATCCCCGCCGACCACAAGTGGTATCGCAACTGGGTCGTGAGCCAGGTGCTGCTGCATTGCCTCGAGGAGATGGACCCGCGCTACCCCGACCCCCCGCCCCTCGACCCTTCTGTCACCAACCTCTGATCGGCACGACGTCAGGTCTCGTCGAGTGCCACCCGGTCCGCGTACCGGCACACCTGGACCGCGAACCTCCGCACCATGCGTTGGAGCGCGAAGCGCAGGGCGGCGCCGGTGCCGGGGATGAGGGCCTCGACGCTGCAGCGCCAGGTCACGACGGTGCCGGTGCCGTCGTCCTCGAGGTGCACGTCGGCCCGGTAGGAGCGCACCGGGAGCCCCCGCACCACGACGTAGCCCAGGTGACGGGGCGGGTCCCACACCACGACTTCTTCCTCGGCTTCCACCGGGCCCGAAGGCGAAGCGGCGCAGCGCGCCCACGCCGTCAGGGGGAGGTTCTCCCTCGCGCACGAGGTCGGTGCGCGTCATCCACGACCATTCCTTCCAGCGGGCCGCCTCGCCCACGAGCGGCCAGATGGTCTGCGCCGACGCGCCCGACCGGGCCGAGGCCTCGAATTCGTAGCGACGGGCCACGTCAGCCCGACAGATGGTCCTTCAGGGCCGAGAGGCTCTGCTGGTACACCTGGTGCATCATGTCGGTCATGTCGTCGTCCACGTCGACGTCCCAGGTGACGTGCGACTTCGAACCTTCGGGCACCACGGTGATGGTGGCCTTGTGGTTGATCACGGGGACCCCACCCACGATGGCGTAGACGAGCTCGCGCTCTTCGTCGTCGCGTCGCTCGAGCCGTTCGGTGACCTCCATGCCCATCATCTTGATGACCCGGTCGTCCCCGTCGAGATGGCACGACTCGATCCCCGGCATCCACGCCGCGATGCCACCGAAGTCCCCCACGACCGCCCACACGTCGTCGGCGGGCCGGTCGATCTCGATCTCTGCACGGGCCTTGCCCATCGCCCCTCCATCGCTCGGCAATGCAGCAGCATGCCACGCGCCGGCGACCCCGGCCCATCAGGTCTGGAGGTCGAGCACCCCGTCGGCCAGCTCTCTGAGCTCCTGGGCGAACGACGTCGGAGGAACGACGGGCCGGACCACGAACTTGGAGAACCCGACGTCCACGAACTTCGCGATGACGCGGCGAAGCCCGTCCACGCCGATGGGGACGAGATCATGGATGTCCACCGGGCCCGGCGCGCCGGTGCCG
This sequence comes from uncultured Acidimicrobiales bacterium, assembly GCA_963768255.1. Taxonomy (GTDB): domain Bacteria; phylum Actinomycetota; class Acidimicrobiia; order Acidimicrobiales; family UBA8190; genus Chersky-840. The sequence continues at coordinate 75,117 of CAVYGX010000007.1, forward strand.
TCGGCACCCGAGGCGGCGTGACGGGCCGCCACGCGTTGCAGGAGCTGCTCGGGCGGGTCACCGCGCGTGTAGCCGATGCTGACGCCGAAGTGCTCGGGATCGATGCGCCGTCCGGCTCGGGCCGCGACGTCCTCGATGACACGCCGGCCCGCGGCAGCCTCCGCCGGTGTGCACAGCGCCGGGAGCCATCCGTCGCCGAGCGTCCCGGCCCGGCGCAGCGCGCCGGGAGCGCTGCCCCCGAGCCATACGTCGAAGGGCTGCTGTTTCGGCTTGGGCTCGACCGTCACGCCGTGGAGATTCCACGAGTCGCCCACGTGCTCGACGTCGTCCTCGGTCCACAGCCGGCGCAGAAGGGGAAGGAGCTCGTCGAGCTGGCGGCCGCGGTCACCGGCGCCCACGCCCATGGCGTCGAGCTCGACGGCGCGCCGCAGGCCGAGGACGAAGGTCACGAGCAGCCGGCCCCCCGACAGCCGGTCCAGCGTGGCGAGCTGCTTGGCCAGCCGCACCGGATTGCGTCCGGGCAGGACCATGGTGGTGCCGATCTTCAGGCGCCGCGCGACAGCCGGCCGCGTAGGCCATGGCCGCCAGAGGATCGTCGCCGGGGACGGTGAGGACGTCGGACCACCACAGCGAGTCGAACCCCGTCGACTCCAGGTCCTCCACGATCTGACCCAGCTCGTCACCCGACATCACCGACGTGCCGGTGCCGATCCCGATGCGGACCTTCACGGTTGGCTGCGGCTGTTCACGTACCGCGTGTGCTCCATGTATCGCGGCTCCATGTATCGCGTCGTGCGCAAGTGTCGCGCTCGCATCGACCAGAAGGTTAATGGCGAAGCGCCGCTGGTAGCGTCGGGACCATGGACGCCCAAGAGGCCGCTCGTGCCCACACCAAGGCCGTCGCCTATCTGCCCGCCGGCTTCATGCTGGACGGCGCCACCTACAAGCGGGGCGGCGAGCTCGGCTTCGACGGCGTCGACTTCTACACGGCGGGTCGCGGCGGTGCGCTCGGCGACGTCGACGGCCCGGTGGTGGCGGCCGCCTTCGTGTTCTTCAACCCTGACGCCGTCACCCGGGGCGTGGGAGCGCACGCGGCCGTTGATGTCGCGCCACGACGCCACCGAGGCCTTCGCCGGGTGCCTCGATACCTGGGCCCGGTCGCATCTGCCCGACGACGTGGACTACGAGCGCCTGGCCGAGCTGCTCGGTCGGGTCAACGATCACGCCTCTCCGTCCGGCGGCCCCGCTGTTCGCGGCGTGGAAGGCCGTGGCCGAACCGAAGGACCGCAAGTCGCTCGCGTTGCAACGGCTGAACGTGTTGCGGGAGCTGCGTAACGCACTGCACGGCGCCGCCGTCCTCACCGCCGGTCTCGAGCCTCGCGAGGCGTTGCTCATCAAGACCCCGTTCATGGCGGGCGTGTTCGGCTGGGAGGAGCCTTTTCCCGAGGTGGAGTCGCGTCGTCCCCGAGTGGGAGGAGGCCGAGGCGGCCACCAATCGCATGGTGGCGCGCGCCTACTCGGTGCTCGACGCGGGCGAGCTCTCCGAGCTGGTCGATCTGAGCACCACGGCGCAGAAAGGCGCGACCTGAACGACGCGCCGGTCAGGCTCCTTCGGCCAGGAGGGCGCGCACCTCGGCCAGGGTCGACCCCTCGTGGGGAACGACCTGTTCCGAGGTGCGCAGATCGTCGGGGGCCACGAGGGTGCCGGTGTGGCGGACCTCGCCGATGAGATCGGACAGCGAGCTCGTGAACTCGACCTCGTCCCCGCGCTCCAGGGCGTCGTTGAGCTGCGCGTCGAGTTGCTCGATGGCGGGCATATCGGCGTCGGGGACGTCGTAGCGCCCTTCGCCCAGGATGCGCACGATCATCAGGAGTCTGCCCCGTCGGACGCGGGCGCACCGTTGCCCGAGCTGGCACCGGCCGGCCCGCCGTTGGATCCGGCCGGCCCACCGGGGGGCAGGCTGGCGCTGGGCCCGGCGGCGCCCGAGCCGACCTCGGCCTTGAGCGCGGCCAGCTCGGCGTCCACCTGACCGGCCTTGGACGTGGCGTCGAGCTGCTTCTGGATGTCGTCCCCGCCCCCGCCCAGGGCGTCGGGAAGGGCGCCGGTGTCGAGGAGCTCGTCGATGGCACCGGCCCGGGCCTGCATCTGGGAGATCTTGTCCTGGGCCCGATCGAGGGTCATGCCGGCGTCGGTCATCGACTCGGAGATGCCCGACACGGCTTCACCGATGCTGGCCTGGGCCTTCGAAGCGGTGTAGCTCGCCTTCAGGGTCTCCTTCTTGGTCCTGAACGCGTCGACCTGGGCCTGGAGACGGGTGGCCGTCGTCTCGAGCTGCTGCTGCTGGGCTTCCACCTGCTGGTGCTGGGTCCCCAGGCTCTCGAGTTGGTCGGCGAGGGTGGCCCGCCGGGCCAGCGCCTGGCGGGCCAGGTCCTCCTGGCCCTGGCCGAGCGCCTGCTTGGCCTGGTCCTGCAGCTTCTGGGCCTGGCCCTGGAGCTGGGTCGCCTGCAGCTCGAGACGCTTGCGGGCCGTCGCCACGTCGGCGAGGGCGCGGCGCACCTTGGTGAGGTTCTCCATCTGCTTCTCGTAGGAGAGGTCGAGCATGTCGGCGGGGTTCTCGGCCTTGTCGAGCGCCTTGTTCGCCTTGGCCTGGACGATCCCGGACAACCTCTTCATCACACTCATGGTTGTTTCGGCCTTTCTCCCTGGTGTCCGTCAACGATCAGAGCACGTCGGGACGGGTTAGTCGAGAGCAGGAGCGCCGCTGGTGCCGAGGAGGTGCGAGCGCCCGTGGACCTCGAATTCGTCGCGCAGGGCGCGCCGGTCGTCGTCGGTGAGGAGCCGGTAGCGAAGCGCGACCGCGCCCCGGGCTCCAGAAGACCGGGTCGGGACAGGCCCAGCCTTGGGCCCGCAGCGGCGCCTTGGTGATCTTGCCCGTGGCGGTGAGGGGCAGGCCGCCCGACACCCGCACGAAGCGCGGCGGCCATTTGGTCCCCAGGTCGGCCTGGGCCCGCAGGAAGGCGGCGAAGCCGTCGGGGTCGAACACCGCCCCGGCCCGGAGCTCGACGGCGGCCATGACCTGGTCACCGGAGCGGGGGTCGGGCACGGCGTAGACCGCAGCGGCGGCGACGTCGGGGTGGCGCTCGACCACGCGCTCGATGGGCGCGGCGGCGAAGTTCTCGGAGTCGACCCGCAGCCAGTCGCCGCCCCGGCCTGCGAAGTAGAAGTAGCCGGCCTCGTCCCGATAGCCGAGGTCGCCGGACCAGTACCAGTCGTCCCGGACCCGCTCGGCGTCGCCCTCGGGGTTCTTGTAATAGCCCTCGAAGTTGCGCCCCCCGAGCGGTTGACGATCTCGCCGATGGCGGTGCCGGCGTTGGCGAGCCCGCCCCCGGCGTCGAAGCGCGCCCGCTCGCACTCGCGTCCGGTGTCGGGGTCGATCACGGCCACGTCGTCGGTGGGCAGGGGGACGCCCAGCGATCCCGGCGGGGTGTCGGGGGTCACGTTGATGGCGGTACCGCCTTCGCTCGATCCGTACCCCTCGACCAGACGGCACCCGAAGCGCCGCTCGAAGATGGCCCGGTCCGGCGCCGAGGCCTCGGTGCCGAACCCTTGGCGAAGGCGGTTGTCGCCGTCGTCGTGGCGTTCGGGCGTGGCGAGGACATAGGCGAGGGCCTTGCCGACGTAGGTGAATCGGGTGGCGCCGAAGTGGCGGACATCGGCGAGGAAGCGCGACGCGCTGAAACGGCCCGCCAGCGCCACCGACGCCCCCACGGCCAGGGCCGGTGCCCACAGGGCCATGATGGCGTTGCCGTGGAACAGCGGCATGGGGCAGTAACAGACGTCGTCGGATTCGAATCCGTACCCCTGCGCGGCGCGCCCGGCGATGGCGGCCAGGCGGCGCTGGGTGCAGCGCACCGCTTTGGGGTTGCCGGTGGTGCCCGACGTGAACAGCAACAGGAGCAGGTCGTCCGGTGCCACCTGGTGCCACCCCTCGGGCGGCCGCACGCCCTCGAGCCGGGTGCGGTACTCGTCGCGGTCGATGTGGAGGATGCGATCGGGGGGGACGTGGAGGTCGAGGCCCTCGAGCAGCCGCGCCCCCGCCTCGTCGGTGACGACGATGCCGCAGTCGGTGAAGACGATGTCGCGGGCGAGCTCGGCGCCGCGTCGGGTGGGGTTGATCCCCACCACGGCCGCCCCCGCGCACGCCGCGGCTCCCAGCCACAAGAGGTATTCCGGCACGTTGTCGAGAAGGACCCCGATATGAAACGGGCCCGGTGGGCGCAGCGCCGCGGCCAGCTCCGCCCGGCGGCGGCTCTGGGCCACCACGTGGCGCCACGTCCATGTGGTGTCGGCGAAGTGCAGGCCGGGCCGGTCGTCGTGCTCGCGGGCCCGGAGCAGCTCGGCCACGGTACGGGCCAGGACGGGGGGAGGTGACGTCGCGTCGCCGGCGCCGGCACCGTCCGGCTCGGGCCCGAGCTGCACGGTCGGAGCGTAGGGGATGCGATCGCGACGGCGGCGCGGACCGGCGAGGACCGGGAGATGCGGACCGGCTATGACCGGTAGATGTAGCCGTGCAGGACGACTTTGCCGGTGCTCTGGCGGATCCAGACACTGTCGATCTTCGACATCTTGAGCGCGCAGGCCATCGTCACCCGCACCGACGAGCCCACCGTCTTGTAGGTGCCGGTCTGCCACCACTTGCCCGACGAGGTCCGCACGTACACCGACAGGACCTCGCCCGAGGGCTGTCCGGACTCGCGCAGGTCCATGGCCGTCCCCCATGGTTCCGCGGTCAGGCGGGCCGAGGCGTGCACCTTGGGCAGCCCCACCAGGGCCACCGTCGTCGTCACGGGGCCCGAGGGCAGGGCGAGGGTCAGCACCAACACGAACGCCACCACGATGGCTGCCGCGGCCGACAGCACGACGTAGCGCCTGCGGTGCAGGCGCTGCTCGCGACGCTCCTCGGCTCGCAGGCGGTCGAGGACCGCGCTCTGGAGCCGGAAGGGCAGCTCGTGCTCGGTCAGGCGGTCGGGGTCTGCGGTGGGGAGGACCAACGACAGCATCATGAGGTCGCGGCGTTCGTCGCGACACGAGGTGCAGCCTTCGGTGTGGGCACTGAGCGCCACCCGTTCGTTGACCGAGAGCTGGCCCACGACCTCCATGGCGATGAGGCCCCGGAAGTGCTCGCAGGGATCCGACATCATCGGTCCCACCCCATCTCCTCCAGCGCGAGGCGAAGGGTGCGGAGCCCGTAGAACAGGCGGCTGCGCACCGTGCCCTCGGGGATCCCGAGCTCCTCGGCCACCTCGCGTCCGGAACGACCCCGGTAGTAGGTCTCCACCACGACCTGGCGATGGTCGGGACGAAGGCGGCTCAGGGCTTCTTCGACCTGCCACCCCACCATGGCGTTCTCGATGTCGTCGGTGACGCCGGCGATGTCGGGTGGCATGGGCTCGGTCTGGCGGATGGCACGGGCGCGGGCGTGGTCGATGACGACGCGACGGGCGATCGTGAAGAGCCACGTCCGCAGCGTCCCCAGACTGGTGTCGAAGCGATCGCGGGCGCGCCAGGCGCGGATGAAGGTCTCCTGCACGACGTCCTCGGCGGCGCGGGGGTCGCCCAGTGACCGGCGGGCGTAGCCGTAGAGCTCGCCCCCGTGGGTGAGGAACGCCACGCGCAACCCGGCCGCGTCCGCGGACTCCGACACGGGGTCGTCACGCCCCGCGGTGCCCGCCGTGTCAGCGACGGTGGGGTCCGTTGGGCCTCCCGGCGTCACCATGTCTCGCGCGCCTTTCTGGCCGTCTCGGGGCCCGACCGCGCTCCGGATCAATACTGGTTGCCCCCACTGGACGGGGCGCTGGTTGTCGGCGTCGTGGTGGGGGTGGCCGAAGACACCTTGGCCACGCTGAACTTGGCCACCCCGTTCCCCGTGACCTGACCGGGCGAGCCGTCTGACACGAAGGTGTAGAGAAGCATCCCGTTGTAGGTCACTTGGAGAGTTCCGTCCGATTGCTTGGCCGTCGCCAGTGTGCCCGACACGCCCGACGCCAACGTGGGAGTGGTGCCGGCGGGAACGGTGAGGGCGGGCCACGCTTGGAGACAGGCTCCTGTGCACATGTTGACAGTGCCACCGTTGTTGGGGCCGTAGGTGTACAGCGCCATACCGGCGTTGTTGACGAGGATGGTCCCGAAGCCGCTCGCATCGGTCGTCTTCACGGTGGCGGTGGAGGCGGAGGTGCCGGGAGAGGCCGCGGCGGCCGCCCCGGAGTTGCCCGCGCTCGCCCCGGTCGTGCTGGACGGGCTCGAGGACCCGCAGGCCGACAGGGCCAGGGCGACGACGACGACCGCGCCCACCGCGGTACCGGGGCGGGCCAGCCCCTTGACGCGTGCGGTGTGGTGTGTCATTGCGGTGCTCCCTTGATGGCAGTTCTTCGACCGTGGCGGCCTCAGGGCCGGGTGGGTCCTCACCAAGGATACGGACGAGGGGGACTTCTCGTTCACGGTTCATCGAGGGTCACGCTGCGCGGATCGTCGTCTGGGTACCGTGGCCATGATGGCCGAGGAGCACGACGCCCCCTCGGGGAGCGGACCGGGAGCGAACGGGCCCCCGCACGGCGAGAAGAGCTCGGACGAGTCCCGCCGCGACGATGCGGAGTGGGGCCAACGGGCCCAGAGCGAGCCGCGCTGGCCGGCGGCGCTGGCCGTCGTGGCGGCGGGCGCCCTGTACTTCGCCTTGCCCGACAGGTTGATCAGCGGGCTCGGGCCCCGCTGGGTGGTGCCCACACTGGAAGGCGTCCTCGAGGCGTCGTTGATCATCGCCAACCCCCGTCTGACGCGCGAGTCGCGGCGGGTGCGCCCGGTCGCCATCGTCCTCATCGCCCTGGTGAACCTGGCCAACGTGGTGTCGCTGGGCGAGCTCGTGCACGAGCTGCTGGCGGTCACCGGGAACAGCGCGCCCGGGGGCCGCACCCTCATCTACGCGTCGGTGCCGGTGTGGGTGACCAACGTGCTCGTGTTCGCCCTGTGGTACTGGGAGCTCGACCGGGGAGGCCCCGTGGCGCGACTCGAGCTGCATCGTCGCCAGCCCGACTTCCTTTTTCCGCAGATGACCGCGCCCGACGCCACCCGGCTCGACTGGTCGCCCGCGTTCATCGACTACCTCTTCACGTCGTTCACCAACGCGACGGCCTTCAGCCCCACCGACACGATGCCGCTCACGTCGTGGGCGAAGATCCTTTTCATGATCCAGTCCCTGGCGTCACTGCTGACCGTGGCCCTGGTGGTGTCGCGCGCCGTGAACATCCTCAACTGAGCAGTGCCCTCGCGGTGAGGATCGAGGCGGCGATCTTCGACATGGACGGGCTGTTGGTCGACAGCGAGCCCATCTGGCATGACGTCGAGATCGACACCTTCGGCCGGCACGGCGTGGCCTTGACCGTCGAGCGGTGCCTCGAGACCAAGGGGATGTTTCTCGGCGACGCCGTGGCGCACTGGTACGCCGCGCTACCCCTGGGGCGGGGCGTCTCGAGAGGAGGTGGCGGCGGAGATCGAAGACGCCATGGTGGCCCGCCTCGAGGTGGCGGTGGAGTTCAAGCCCGGTGCCCCCGAGGCCCTGGAGTTCTGTCAGGGTCGGGGCGCGGCCCTGGCGCTGGCGTCGTCGTCGCCGCGGCGGCTCATCGATGCCGTGGTGCGACACCTCGACCTGGCGGCGAGCTTCGCCGTCGTGCACTCGGCCGAGGACGAACCGGTGGGAAAGCCCGATCCCGCCATCTTCCTCACCACGGCCCGGCTCCTCGGCGTGGCGCCGCACGCCTGTGTGGTGTTCGAGGACTCCGCCGCAGGCGTGCTCGCCGCCAAGGGTGCGGGCATGGCGTGCGTGGCCGTGCCCGAGGCCGACCCGACCGCGGCGTCGCAGCTTCCCGGCGCGGGGGGCGGGGGAGAGACCCTGACCGAGGTGTTGCGGCGGGCGGATGTGGTGCTCGACTCGCTCCTCCAACTCGACGACAGCGTGTGGGACCGCCTCGGTTCCTGACCTCGCGTGTGAGCGGTCAGCCCCGCGACCCGGCCCGCCGGGCCATCTCGCGGGCGTAGTCGGGGAAGTAGTCGCCGATCACGGCCAGGCTGAACCGGTGCAGGATGGATGTGGCCGGCTCCCTTTCGAGGAGGAACTCGAAGGACGCCTCGACGAGCTCGACGTCGCGCTCGTCGGTCCATCCGAGCTCCGCGCTGAGTCGGGGGGCAGCGTCACCGTGTGGGACGTGGTGATGGCACCATCGTGCACCTCGACCTGGAAGGTGGCGTCGCCACCTCGGGGCGCGCCGGCGGTGACGGTGATCTCGGCCACGGCGCCGACGGTAGTGTGAAAACCGCCCCGTCACGACCCGGCTCCGAGAAGGGCTCCAGGAGGAGAATTGTGTCCGATCTCTACGACATCCCCATCCACACGCTCCAGGGCAAGGACTCCTCGCTCGCGCCGTACAAGGGAAAGGCGCTGCTCCTGGTCAACGTGGCGTCGAAGTGCGGACTCACCCCGCAGTATGCGGGGCTCCAGAAGCTCCAGGACACCTACGGGGACAAGGGGTTCAGCGTGCTCGGCTTCCCCTGCAACCAATTCTTGGAGCAGGAGCCCGGCACCGCCGACGAGATCGCCGAGTTCTGCTCGGTGAACTACGGCGTGACCTTCCCGCTGTTCGAGAAGATCGACGTGAACGGCCCGAACCGCCACCCCCTCTATGCCGAGCTCACCGCCGAGGCGGACTCCGAAGGCGTCGCCGGCGACATCCAGTGGAACTTCGAGAAGTTCCTGGTCTCACCGGGGGGCGACATCGTGGCGCGGTTCCGGCCCGGCGTGGAGCCCGAGGACAAGGCGCTGGTGGGCGCGGTCGAGGGGACCCTTCCGGCGAGCGGGTAGTGGACAGCACGCTCATCGGCGTGGACACGTCGCGCCGCCAGGTGGTCGACATCACCGATCAGGTGGAGAACTTCTGCGCGGGGCGCGGTGACGGGTTGTGCTCGGTGTTCGTTCCCCACGCCACCGCCGGCGTGGCGCTCATGGAGACGGGATCGGGGTCGGAGTCCGACCTCGTCGACAGCCTCGAGCGCCTGCTGCCGCGCGACGACCGCTACCGGCACCGGCACGGGGCGCAGGGTCATGGCGCCGATCACGTGCTGCCCGTCTTCGTGTCGCCGTCGGTCGTCCTGCCCGTGCTCTTCGGGCACCTCGCCCTGGGCGTGTGGCAGCGGGTGGTGCTGGTCGACACCAACACCGACAACCCCGACCGCCAGGTCCGGCTCAGCTTCGTGGCCGACTCCTCTGCTCCCATGGCGTAGTCCGGGTCTCATAGGGCAGTCCGGGCTTGTGCTTCGAGGTTGGGGCGCCGAAGATGACGGCCATGACCGATCACCGATCCCAGGCCGACTCCCTCAGCGACACCCTGCACCTCGCCGCGCCGCCCATCGGCATCTCCTTCTCGGACCAGGCGCCGGCCGGGGTGCCCGCCTTCGCCGAGCCCATGTCCGAACCGGCCGCGGATGGCCGGGCGGGCCGGGTCCCCGCCGGCTGTGTGTTCTGGGTGCGCGCCGCCGAGCGCAGCTTCACCACCGCGCCCGAGGACCACGGCAACTGCTCGGTGGGTCGCTACACCCACGGCCTGGCCAGTCTCGAGGACGTGGGCGGCAACGACGACGTGGCGGCCCTGCTCGAGTCGGGGTGGGTGGACGCCGAGGCGGTGGGCGGGATCCCGGCCATCTCGACGCGTTCTGACGTCATCACCTACGGGCCGGTGAACCAGGCGGACACGGTGCCCGACGTGGTGCTCCTGCGCGTGAACGGCCGCCAGATGATGGTGCTGTCCGACGCCCTGCCCGGTCTCAAGATCGAGGGGAAGCCCCAGTGCCACATCGTGGCGCTGGCCAAGGAGCACGGTGAGGTGGCGGCCAGCGTGGGCTGTGCCCTGAGCCGGGCCCGCACCGGCATGCGGCCCGACGAGATGACCCTGGCGATGCCGGGCAGCCGTCTCGCCGAGGTCACCGCCGCGGTGCAGCGCGCCGCCGACATCGACACCGTCGTGGCCAAGTACGCGGCCGACGACGCCCGGCGCTTCGCCTCTGCCTCCTGAGTCACAGCTCCTGAGCCACAACAGACGAACAACACGGGGGGCATCTCTCACCGTGTGAGACCCCTCGCCGATGCTTAGTCATGGCGTCGGCACCAGCGAGTGAGCTCCTCGAGCGCCGCCTCGACCCCGAACGCTGGGCTCTGCCGCCCCCCGGCACGCGCCTGGTATCCCGGATCCTCCTGGCCTATGGGGCCAGCCGGCTGGTCGTGCTGGGTGTGGTGGTCGACCTGTTCGGTGTGCACCAGGTGGCGAAGCTCGCCCGTGTGTGGGACGGCCGCTACTACCTGCGGGTCGCCGCCCAGGGGTATCCGACCTCGGTCCCGCACTCGACCTCGGACATCGCGTTCTTCCCCCTCTACCCGCTCCTGGTGCGGGCCGCCGCCGCCGCGACGGGCCGGGACGTCGCCGTGGCCGCGGTCGTGGTTTCGCTCTTCACCGGCGCGGCCGCCTGTGTCGCCGTCGGCGCCCTGGTGCGCGACGAGGCCGGGGCGGAGGCCGGGGTCCGAGCCGGCTGGCTGATGGCGTTCGCCCCCGGGGCCATGTTCCTGAGCGCGGCCTACGCCGAGGGGCTCGCCCTCGCCCTGTGCGCGGGCGTGTTGGTGATGCTGGGCCGGGGTCGGTGGCTCGCGGCGGGGCTCCTGGGCGGCCTCGCCACCGCGGCGTCCTCGCTGGCACTGCCCATCGTGGCGGCGGCGGTCTTCGCCGCGTGGCGGGCGCGGACCGGGCGGGCGTGGGTGGCGCCGGTCCTGTCGTGCGCCGGTGTCGGCTCGTATTTCGTCTACCTCTGGGTGCACACCGGCACGCCCTTTGCGTGGTTCGACGCCCAGCGCCTCGGCTGGGCCCAGCATTTCTCCCTGGGGGCCACGTGGCACTGGCTCGCCTTGGGGTCGGGCATCACCGTGGTGGAGACCGTCTCCATCGGGCTGGCCGTCTTCGGCCTGTGGGCCCTGGCCCAGGCGCGGGCGCCCGGCACGTGGTGGGTCTACACGATCGTGCTGGCGGGCACGATCCTCTTTCGCTCGGCCAGCTGGATGACGCCGCGCCTCGTGCTCAGCCTGTTCCCGCTGGCCGCCGCGCTGGCCATGGCACTGCGCCCCGAGCGCTTCCGGGTCGTGCTCGTCGGGAGCGGCGTCCTCATGGTGGTGGTGCTCGTCGCCTACACCACGCCGTCACTCGTGGGGTTCGTGTTCAGCCCCTGACGACAGCCCGGTAGAGCTTCGGCTCAGTAGGACTTGGGCAAGTGCAGCGAGTGCTGGGCCACGAAGTTGAGGATCATCTCCCGGCTCACCGGCGCCGTGCGCATGAGCCGGGCCATGCCCCACATGTCGGCGAGGCCGTACTCCGACGACATCCCGTTTCCCCCGTGGGTCTGGATGGCCTGGTCCAGCGCGGCGAGCGACGCTTCGGCCGCCGCGTACTTGGCCATGTTGGCGGCTTCGCCCGCCACCCCCGCGTCGGCGCCGGAGTCGCACGCCCAGGCCGCCTTCTGGCACATGAGGCGGGCCAGCTCGACTTCGATCTTCGCTTTGGCCAAGGGGTGGGAGATCCCCTGATGGCGGGCGATCGGCGTCCCCCACACCGAACGGTCCCGGGCGTAGGCGGCGGCCTTGTCGAGCGCGTAGCGCCCGATGCCGCTGGCCATGGCCGCGGTCATGATGCGCTCGGGGTTGAGCCCCACGAACACCTGGCGCAGGCCGTCGCCCTCGGTGCCGAGCAGGCGGTCGGTGGGGACCACGACGTTGTCGAAGAACAAGGTGAACTGCTTCTCGGGCGCGACGATCTCGACCGGGATCAGCGTCTTGTCGAGACCGGGGCTGTCGAGGTCGACGATGAACAGCGACAGCCGCCCCCGGCCGGTGTCCTCGTCCACGCCCGTGCGTGTGACCACCAGTACGGCCTCGGATTCATCCGCGCCGGAGATGTAGTACTTCGTCCCCGAAAGCCGCCACACGTCGCCGTCGCGGGTGGCGGTGGTGGCGATCTTGTGGCTGTTGGACCCGGCGTCGGGCTCGGTGATGGCGAAGGCCATCTTGAGCGCTCCCGAACCGAAGCGCGGGAGCCATGACTGCTTCTGCTCGGTCGATCCGAAGTGGGCGATGATGGTGGCGCAGATGGCGGGGGACACCACCAGCAGGAGCAGAGGACAACCGTTGGCGGCCAGCTCCTCGAGCACGATGGCGAGCTCGGCGATCCCCATCCCGCCCCCGCCGTATTCAGCCGGCACGTTCACTCCCAAGAACCCGCCCGCCGCCAGCTCGTTCCACAGCTCGTCGGTGTTCCCGCCGCTGCGGGCGCGCTCGGCGAAGTAGCTGTGGCCGTACTTCGAGGCGATGCCGTCCACCGCCTCGCGCAGCATGCGCTGTTCGTCGGTCTCAGAGAAGTCCATGGGTCACCTCGGGTGATGGGTGGCGGGCGTGTCGGCGAGGAGAGCCACGGGCATCTCCACCAGGCGCGAGCGGAGGTACTCGCCCAGGCTCTTGGCCTGGGGGTCGGGCCGGGTGGAGGAGGCCACGCCTTCGCCCAGGAGCCCGTGGACCACGAAGTTGAGCGCCAGGAGGTTTTCCAGCTCGTAGCGGTCGATCTCGAGCTCGGCCGCTTCGGGGAGGAGCCGACGCAGGCGCTCGGTGGTGAGCTCGGTGCGCAGCCAGGCGTACCCGGCCGGGCTGCGCGCCCACAGGCCCACGTTGGCGTTGCCCCCCTTGTCGCCCGACCGGGCCCCGATCACCGTGCCGAGCGGCATGGGGCGCCGCTCCCCGGTCGGGGGCGGGGGCACGTCGGCGGGGGGTGTGGAGGGGGGGAGGGAGCGGAGGGGGCGGCGGCCTTCGGTGCCGTCGCCGCCGCCGGGGACAGCGCATCCCGGCGCCCGTCGTCGTGGACGACGGTTTCGTCGACGACCTGGCGCGCCACCAGGGCGGGCCAGAACACGCCGTAGGCCGTGGCATCGCCGGGCGGGGACGTGAGGTAGAAGCCGGGGTAACTCGCCAGGGCCAGCTCGGTCGCCGCGTTGGAGAAGCGTCGCCCCACCACCTCGGGGTCGCGGTCCTTGACGGTGACGCGCAGCTGGGCGCTGGCCTGTTCGTTGGTCGGCGCGTCGGGGACGTCGGTGCGGATGAGGCGGACGTCGTACGCCGCGAAGGTCGACGACGCCCCCACGAGCTCGTCCATGGTCCGGCGCACCAGGGCCGCCTTCTCGTCGATGTCGAGGCCGGTCAGCACGAAGGTCATGGTGTTGCGCCACCCGCCCAGCAGGTTGATCGACACCTTGAGCTTCTCGGGGGCGGGCCGGCCCTGCACACCGAAGACGCGCACCCGGTCGCGACCCAGGTCCTCGAGGCGGATGGTCGAGAAGTCCGCCACCACATCGGGGTTGGCGTAGAGCGGGCTGCCGATCTCGTACAGGAGCTGGGCCGTGACCGTCCCCACCGACACCAGCCCCCCCGTGCCCGGGTGCTTGGTGATGACGGCCGAGCCGTCCTGCGCCACCTCGGCGATGGGGAACCCCGGGTGCTCGAGGCCCGGCACCTCGCCGAAGAACGCATAGTTGCCCCCCGTGGTCTGGGTGCCGCACTCGATGACGTGTCCCACCACCACCGCACCGGCCAGGCGGTCCCAGTCGGTGGGCGCCCATCCGAACCGCCACGCCGCGGGGCCGACCACGAGCGAGGCGTCGGTCACGCGCCCGGTCACCACCACATCGGCCCCGCCCGCCAGCGCTTGCGCGATGCCGAACCCCCCGAGATAGGCATTGGCGCTCACGGCATCGCCCCCCGCCGCGGCCAGGGGGCGGCCCGTGTCGAGATGGGCCAAGGGGTCACCCGATGCCTGGATGGACCCCAGGCGATCGAGGATGTCGTCGCCCTCGACGTGCGCGACCGAGACCGTGATGCCGAGCGTGGCGGCCAGCTCGCGCAGGCGCATCGCCAGCCCGGCGGGATTGAGGCCCCCGGCGTTCGCCACCACCTTCACGCCGCGGTCGACGCAGGTGCCGAGGACGTCTTCCATCTGTCGGTAGAAGGTGCGGGCGTAGCCGAGGCCGGGGTCGCGCTGGCGCGTCTTCCACAAGATGAGCATGGTGAGCTCGGCGAGGTAGTCGCCGGTGAGGACGTCGATCGGTCCTCCCTCGAGCAACTCGCGCGGCGCCGCCATGCGGTCTCCGAAGAAGCCCGAGCAGTTGGCGATGCGCAGCACCCCCTCGTCGGGCATCAGGTGCTCTCGCCCCCGTCGATGACGACGAGCAGACGACCGGACTCGACCTGCTCGCCCGCGACCACGTGGACCTCGGTCACTGTCCCGTCCGAGGGGGTCCGCACCTCGTGCTCCATCTTCATGGCCTCGATGGCGACCAGCGTGTCGCCGGCGCGCACCGTGTCCCCCGCGGCCACGGCCACCTTGACCACGGTGCCCGGCAACGGGGCGACGAGGGCGCCCGCGGCCAGCTGGCTGCCGGGCAGGGGGAAGCGCTCGATCTCGGTCAGCACCGACGCGCCGTCGGGCCCGTCGACGTAGGTCACGAGCCCGGACCGATCCACGTCGTAGCGCCGCGACACCCGGGCTTCGCCCGGGAACGGGGCGACCCCGAGGACGACGGAGTCCGGCGCGCACGACTGCACCGAGATGTCGTCGCGATCCACGCCGTCGACGGCCACGAACGTGCACGACCCGGTCCGATCGAAGCGGTAGTCGACGTCGGTGCGGCCGTCGAGGGTGGTGTAGGAGGCGCTCTGGGGCGCCGACGCGTTGTTGCGCCACCCCGACGGCATCCCGGCCAGGACGCCCGCGTCGGCGCGGCGTCGCGCCTGGGCGGCCAGAGCGGCGACCACCGCGTGGAGCTGACGGGTCCCGGCGTCGGCCAGCGGCGCGCCGAGCACGGCGGGGTCGTGGCGTACGAGAAAGCCCGTGTCGATGTCGCCGGCCAGGAACTCGGGATGGCGCAGGATGCGCACCAGGAGGTCGCGGTTCGTCGTGACGCCGTGGACCTGGGCCCGCTCCAGCGCGCCGGCCAGCGCGCCGGCCGCTTCGTGGCGGGTGGGGGCGTGCGCGATCACCTTGGCCAGCATGGGGTCGTAGTGGACCGAGACGTCGGACCCGTCCTCCACGCCACTGTCGATGCGTACGCCGGTGGCGGGGGGGAACCGGAAGCGGTGCAGATGCCCGGCCGAGGGCTGGAATTCCCGGGTGGCGTCTTCGGCGTAGAGCCGCGCTTCGATGGCGTGCCCGGTGACCACGGCGTCGCGCACCTCGGCGGGAAGCGCCATGCCCTGGGCCACGAGCAGCTGCAGCCGCACGAGGTCGAGGCCGGTGACGAGCTCGGTGACCGGGTGCTCGACCTGCAGCCGGGTGTTGACCTCCAAGAAGGCGAAGTGGCCGTCGGGGAGGACGAGGAATTCGACGGTGCCGGCGTTCACGTACCCGATGGTGCGGGCCACGGTGACCGCCGCCTCCCCGAGCTCGGCCCGTCGGGCCGGGCTCAGCGCGGGGGAGGGGCTCTCCTCGATGATCTTCTGATGGCGGCGCTGGATCGAGCACTCCCGCTCGAAGAGGTGCACGACATTGCCATGGGTGTCCCCGAAGATCTGCACCTCGATGTGGCGGGGCCGGTCGACGTAGGGCTCGACGAACACGGTGCCGTCGCCGAAGGCCGAGACGGCTTCCCGCTGGGCCGACGCCAGCGCGTCGGCCAGTGCCTCGGGGTTGTGCACCACACGCATGCCCCGACCACCCCCGCCGGCCGAGGCCTTGACGAGGACGGGCCATCCCAGGGCCGCCACCGCGTCCCCTACCGCGCCGTCGGCGGCCCCGTGCCCGCCGCCCCCAGCCCCGGGGATCTCCACCGTCGGGAGCACGGGGACACCGGCGGCCTTGACCGCGGCCTTGGCGGCGAGCTTCGAGCCCATGGCTTCGATGACGTCGGGTGGGGGACCCACGAAGACCAGCCCGGCCGCTTCACAGGCCCGGGCGAACCCGGCGTCCTCGGACAGAAAGCCGTAGCCGGGGTGCACGGCGTCGGCCCCGCTGGAGAGGGCCGCGCCGACCAGGGCCTCCACGTTCAGGTACGTGTCGGTGGGCGTGGCCCCGGGGAGCGCCACGAACTCGTCGGCTTCCGACACGAACGGAGCATCGGCGTCGGGATCGGAGCACACGGCCACGCAATGGATGCCGAGCGTGTGCGCGCCGCGGATGACGCGACGCGCGATCTCGGCCCGGTTGGCGACGAGGAGCTTCCGGATCAACGTGTCACATCCGGAAGACGCCGTAGCCACGCGTGCCGTGGATGGGCGTGTTGTGGATGACCGAGAGGCACATGCCGAGGACGTGGCGTGTGTCGCGGGGGTCGATGATGCCGTCGTCGTAGAGGCGGCCGGTCAGGAAGAGCGGGAGGGACTCGCGCTCGATCTGGGACTCGACCATGGCCCGCATGGCCGCGTCGGCCTCCTCGTCGAAGTCCTCACCGCGCGCGGCCGCGCCCTGGCGGGCCACGATGGACAGCACCCCGGCCAGCTGGGCCGGCCCCATCACGGCGGAACGAGCATTGGGCCAGGAGAACAGAAAGCGGGGGTTGTAGGCCCGGCCGCACATGCCGTAGTTGCCCGCTCCGTAGGAGGCGCCGATGTTGAGCGTGAGGTGAGGGACCTTGGAGTTCGAGACGGCGTTGATCATCTTGGCGCCGTCCTTGATGATGCCGCGCTGCTCGTATTCCTTGCCCACCATGTATCCCGTCGTGTTCTGGAGGAACAACAGCGGGACGTCGGTCTGATTGCACAGTTGGATGAACTGCGTCGCCTTGTTGGACTCCTCGCTGAACAGGACGCCGCGGTGATTGGCGAGCACCCCGATCGGGTAGCCGTGGATGGACGCCCAACCGGTCACGAGACTCGGTCCGTACTGCGGCTTGAATTCGTCGAAGCGCGACCCGTCGACCACCCGGGCCAGCACGTCGCGCGGGTCGAAGGGGACGCGCAGGTCGGCCGACGCGATGCCGAGCAGCTCGTCGGGGTCGTGGACCGGATCGTCGCTCCGCATCGATGGCCCGGGACCGTGTTTGTACCGGTTGAGCCGGGAGACGATGGCGCGGCCGATGCGGATGGCGTCGGTCTCGTCGGTGGCCAGGTAGTCGGCCAGGCCGCTCACCCGGGCGTGCATCGAGGCTCCCCCGAGCTCCTCGTCGTCGGATTCCTCGCCCGTCGCCATCTTGACCAGGGGCGGTCCCCCCAGGAACACCTTCGATCGACCCTCGATCATCACGATGTGGTCGCTCATGCCCGGCACGTAGGCGCCGCCCGCGGTGGAGTTCCCGAACACCAGGGCGATGGTGGGGACAGCCGCGGCCGAGCGCTGGGTGAGGTCGCGAAACCCCCGGCCCCCGGGGATGAAGATCTCGGACTGGGTGGGAAGGTCGGCCCCGCCCGACTCGACCAGGCTGATCGAGGGCAGCCGGTTCTCGAGGGCGATGTCGGCCAGGCGCGACGACTTGCGCATGGTGAACGGATTGGTGGCACCTCCCCGCACGGTGGGGTCGTTGGCCGATACCAGGCACTCCACCCCGCTGACCACGCCGATGCCCGAGACCAGGCTGGCCCCGACGGTGTAGTCCGTCCCCCACGCCGCCAAGGGGGCGATCTCGAGGAAGGGGGAATCGCGGTCGAGGAGGAGTTCGACCCGCTCGTGGGCCAGCATCTTCCCCCGCCCCCGGTGGCGTTCCACGTAGCGAGCGCCCCCGCCGGCCCGGGCCACCGCCAGCTGCTCTTCGACCTCGTCCAGGGCCGATTCCATGGCCGCCCGGTTCTGGCGGTAGGTGTCGGATCCGGGGTCGATCGTCGAGGTCAGGACGGGCATCGGGCGGGGGAGACCGTGCTCGGCGGCGCGTGGAGGCCGCCCCGGGTCGCCATGGAGTGCGCTGTCCCCCCCGTCATCGGGTGACAGACTAAACCGCATGGAGACGAGGCCGCTGTCTGCCGTCGTGCTCGCCGCCGGCGAGGGGACGAGGATGCGCTCCTCGCGCCCGAAACCGCTGCACCGGCTGTGCGGTCGCCCCATGATCCTCCACGTGCTGGACGCGCTGGCCGAGCTCCCCGTGCACAAGGTGGTCGTGGTGGTGGGACACCGCGGCGACTGGGTGACCAAGACCCTCGTCGACCATGCCCCCCGCTCGCTCGCCATCGAGTTCGTCGAGCAGACCGCGCAGCTCGGCACGGGTGACGCCCTCGCCGTCGGGCTCACCGCGCTACCCGACGGCCTCGTCGACGCCGACGGTGACGTCGTGGTGCTTCCCGGCGACACGCCCCTGGTGAGACCCCCGACACTGGCGGCGCTCGTGCGCCATCATCGCAACGCCGGCGCCGCGGCCACGCTGCTCACCGCGGTGCTGCCCGACCCCACCGGCTACGACCGCGTGGTGCGGGGCAAGGACGACGCCGTGGTGCGGGTCGTGGCGGCCGCCGAGGTGCGCGAGGAAGACGCTTTCGTCGACGAGGTGGCCACCACCATCCACTGCTTCCGCCATGCCGTGCTCGCCCCCGCCCTGCGCCGGCTGCGGCCCGTGGTGCGCACCGGGGAGCACTGCCTCACCGGGATCTACGCCGTCCTGCACGACGCCGGATACGGCGTCGAGTCCCTCGTGGTCGGTGACCCCATGGAGGCCGCCGGGGTGAACGACCGGGCGCAGCTGGCGGTGGCCGACGCCGAGCTGCGCGACCGTATCAACGAGCGGTGGATGCGCCGTGGGGTCACGATGTGGGACCCCGAGCGCACCTACATCGACGCCAACGCACGCCTCGAAGCCGACGTGGTGCTCCTTCCCGGGGTGGTCCTGCAGGGCGAATGCAGCCTGGGGGCGGGCGCCGAAGTCGGGCCCGACTGTCACATCGTCGACAGCACGATCGGGGCCGGGGCCAAGGTAACCAAGAGCACGGTGCTGCGCGCCGAGATCGGGGAGGAGTCCCGGGTGGGGCCCTTCGCCGTCCTCGGGCCCGGCACGCAGGTCGCCGACGGTGCCGTGGTGGGACCCTTCAGCCAATTGGGAGCGGACTTCCCCGCCCTCGACTGACGTCCATAGGGGCGTCACCGCCCGGGACCGAGCCGGCTCGGCCCGTCGGGCGCCGGCGTCAGGTCGTCTGGACGATGAACACCGAGCACGGCGCCTGGTGGGCGACCGAGTTCGGGACGCTGCCGAGCACACGGCGCACACCGACCATGCCCTTGTTCCCCACCACGATGACGTCGGCCTTCTCTTGTTCGGCGACCCGCACGATGGCCTCGGCCGGATCGCCGGTCCCGGCGTGGGCGTGGACCTCGACCCCCGCCGCCCGTGCCCGCGCGCACTCTTCCTCGAGCACCGCCTCGGGTTTGGCCCCGGACCCGACCTGGTCCCGGAACTCGTCGGGAAGCCCGGCGGCCCGCACCGGCCGGGGTTTGTAGGCGGTGACGATGTGTAGCGTCGCTCCGCACAGCTTGGCCAGGTCGATGGCGCTGCGCACCGCTTCGGCCGCGGTGGCCGAGCCGTCTGTGCCGACCACCACCGACTCGAACATGGTCATCGATCGCCGCCTCCCCGCGCACTTTATCCACGTCCCGGGGGCCTCGCCCGGGTGGCGTCCACAGCGTCACTTCTGCACCCCCGTACGATTGCGTGGCCGAGTGAGCCAGCCGGCAGCGTTGCGGCCACAGCCACGACTGGGGTGAGGAAGGAGGTGAGTACGGACCAGGTGCGGCCCGGCGGCGACCGGTTCTTGCCCTCTGGAAGTGAATCAGGGACCGCGCCCGAGGACCGTCCCTTCCGGCCCGACGTCGAGGGCCTGCGGGCGGTGGCCGTGCTCCTGGTGGTGCTCTTCCACTCGGGCGTCTCGGCCCTGTCGGGGGGCTACATCGGTGTCGACGTGTTCTTCGTCGTCTCGGGCTTCGTCATAACCGGGGTCTTGCTCCGAGAGCGTGTCTCTACCGGGCGGACATCGATCCTCGCGTTCTACGGGCGCCGCGCTCGTCGGATCATCCCGGCCGCGACGTTGGTGATCATCGTCACCGTCGTGTTGTCCTACGTCTGGCTGGGCACCGGCGCTGGGGGTCGGACGGCGACTGACGGCAAGTGGGCCGCGGTCTTTCTCGCCAACTTCCACTTCAGCGCGATCGGAACCAACTACTTCTCCGCTCAGCAGCCTCCGTCCCCGCTCCAGAACTACTGGACCCTCTCGGTCGAAGAGCAGTTCTACGTCGTGTACCCGACGCTGTTTCTGTTGCTGGCGAGCGTGGGAAGACGTCTCTCGCTCCAAGTGCGGCTGGCGATCGGTCTTGTCCTTGTCATCGGCGCGTCGCTGACGTTCTCCATCGTCGACACATCGGCCCACGCCACGAGCGCGTACTTTTCGCCATTCACCCGGGCCTGGGAGCTGGCCCTGGGCGCCCTGGTGGCGGTGGGCACGCCATGGCTCAAGAAGGTGCCGGTCCGGGTCGCGGCTCTCGCCACCTGGACCGGTCTCGGCGCCGTTCTCGTGGCCGCCACCACCTTCACCTCCCAAACCGCCTATCCCGGGTCCCTTGTGGCCATCCCGGTCGTCGGTGCAGCGCTGATCATCGCGGGCGGTGCCAGCGCACCTCGACGTGGAGTCGAGATGCTGTTGGGACTGGTCCCGTTTCGCATCTTGGGCAGGCTCTCCTATTCCCTCTACCTGTGGCACTGGCCCATTCTGATCATCGCGGCCGAGTACGCCGGGAAGACGAGTCTCAGTGTCCCCCAGAACTTGGGTTGGGACGTGCTCGCACTCGCGGCGTCGGCTCTGACGTACGTCCTTGTGGAGAACCCGGTCCGCCACGCCAAGGTTCTTCTCCGAGTCCGCTGGGCGAGCGTGGGGCTCGGGGCCGCGCTGGTGGCGGTGACCCTGGCGACGGTCAGCTTGTCCTCTGTCGTGGCGAACGGGTCTGGGACCGCGTCCGACAAGACCGCCACGTCAGAGACGACGTCCGGCGCATCGCGCCAGACGGTGTTCCGTCTCGTCGCCGCATCCGACGAGATCACGACCGTCCCCGCCGATCTCGTCCCGCCGTTGTCACAGGTGGCCGCCAACCAGTACTCCGATCTGGGCGCCCCCATGCCGTACGGAAAGTGCTTTCCGCCCCCTTCGCCGTTCAGGGTGGCGGCGTGCACATTCGGTGACCGCGCCGGATCGTCCACGATGGTCCTCTACGGAGACTCCTACGCGGGAATGTGGTTCCAGGCGTTGAACGCCATCGCCGTGAATGCCCATTGGAGGCTCATCGTGCTGGCGAAACCCTCGTGCCCAGCAGCTCCCATTCCGGTCCCACCCGTGGGGGGTACCGGCGACTGGACCGGATGCGACCAGTGGCACCGGTTCGCCATCAACACCATCAACAAGATCGACCCGAATCTTCTCATCGTCTCGCAACTCTTGCTTTACAAGACGCCGAAGGGCCTCTACTACATGCCAGGCCAATGGCAAAAGGGATTGGAAGCGCTGTTCACTCGCATCACGGCACCGAAGACGGCGAAGCTGGTGCTCGGGGACATCCCGAATTCCGAAGGTGGAACGTGCCTGGTCGGGCATCTCCATGACGTCCAGACATGCTCTGTCCCTCGTAACGGCTCTGCATCTATCGATATGGATGCCGCCAAGGCCGCCGCGGCCGCCACGGGGGCGCGCTACATCAATGTTCTGCCCTGGTTCTGCACCGACACGTGTAGTCCCGTCATCGGTCACTACGACGTCTATATCCTCCGCGACCACCTCACCCTCGCCTATTCGTTGTTCCTCCGAAGGGTGCTCGCACAAGCGATCGACCTTGCCAGTTTCAGATAGGTTCTGCGTGGCGCCGCGGGCACGCGCGTCGCGCACGGCAGCATATGGTTGCAGCCATGACGCCCGACGCGGCCCGTAAGCCTGTTGTCGCCATGCTGGGAACCGGGAAGATGGGTGGAGCCATCGCCAGGCGACTCCACGAGCAGGGGCACACTGTGCACCTGTGGAACCGCACTCCCGCCCGGGCGCAGGACGTCGGGATCGGGACCCTGCACGCCACGCCGTCCCAGGCCGCGGGCCAGGCCGAGGTCGTGCTCAGCGTCCTGACCGGGACCGAGGCGGTGCGCGAGGTCTACCTGGGGGAGCACGGGGCGCTCGAGGCGGGGGGCGACCGCGTCTACGTGGACATCACCACCGCCAGTCAGGAAGTCCACGTGGAGGTGGCCCAGGCCGCGGCCGAGCGTGGCGCCGCCTTCGTGGAGGCGCCCGTCCTGGGCAGCATCCCGGCCGCGGACTCGGGCAGCCTCCTGCTGCTCGTGGGGGGAGACGCCGCCGCCATCGACCGGGCCCGCCCGGTCCTCGACACCCTGGGCGAGGTGCGCCACATCGGGCCCCTGGGGGCGGGGATCCGCCTGAAGCTCGTGGCCAACACCTATCTGGCCATCACCCACGGCGCCGCGGCCGAGCTCCTGGCGGCGGGCACCGCCAGCGGGCTCGACGCCGAAGCCGTCTTCGCCGTCCTGGTCCGGTTCGTCCCGTACCTCGAGGCCCGTCGGGCCGGCTTCCTCGAGCATCGCTACGAGCCGGTGCTGTTCCGGGTGGCGGACATGGTGAAGGACCTGGGCCTCGCCCTCGAGGTCTACCGACGGGCGGGGAGCGACACGCCCCTCACCCTCGTCGCCGACCAATTGTTCACCCGCGCCGCCCAGGACCACGGGGAGCTCGACATCCCCGCCGTGGCCGAGATCGTCCACGGCGCATGACCCACCGGCGCGGTAGCGTTCGCACACATGGAGCTGGTCCCCCACAGGCGTCTCGAGCTCGTGTCCGGGAGGTCGCACCCGGCCTTGGCTCAGGAGATCGCCCAACATCTCGGTGTGGAGTTGGGCGGGGCCAATCTGCGCGAGTTCGCCAACGGCGAGATCCACTGCCGCTACGACGTCTCGCTGCGCGGCAGCGACGTCTTCATCGTCCAGACCCATTCGGGACCGGTCAACGACTCCATCATGGAACACCTGATCATGATCGACGCCGCCAAGCGGGCGTCGGCCAAGCGCATCACCGCGGTGTGCCCGTACTACGGGTACTCGCGCCAGGACCGCAAGGCGACAGGACGCGAGCCCATTACCGCCAAGCTCGTGGCCGACATGTTCCAGGTGGCCGGGGCGGATCGCGTCGTCAGCGTCGACCTGCACTCGGGACAGATCCAAGGCTTCTTCGACGTCCCCTTCGACCACCTGACCGCCACGCCGGTGCTCGTCGAGGAGCTGCGCCGGTTGGGCACGAGCGATCTCGTGATCGTGGCGCCCGACGCGGGCCGGGTGCGGGTGGCGGAACGATTCAGCCAGCACCTCGGGGCCGACCTCGCCTTCGTGCACAAGCGCCGACCGCGGGGAACCCACAATCAGGTCGAGGCCCTCGACGTCGTCGGTGAGGTGGAAGGCCGCCACTGCGTGCTGATCGACGACATGATCGACACCGCCGGCACCATCTGCGCCGCGGCGGAGATCCTGGCCGAACGAGGGGCAGCCGACATCTCGGCCATGGCCACCCACGGGGTCCTGTCCGACCCGGCCATCCAACGACTCGAGAAGTGCCCGCTCACGCGGGTGGTGGTGACCAACACCCTGCCCATCTCCGAGGAGAAGCGGATCGAGAAGCTGAAGGTCCTCTCGGTGGCCAAGCTCATCGCGGATGCCATCGACGCCGTGTTCGAGGACACGTCGGTCTCGGAGATCTTCGGGGGCGACAACCTCACCTAGGGAGGCGAACCCCGACCCCGAGGTCGGGCATCGGGTTCTGTGGTCGGTTTCCTGGCCCCGCCCCCGGCCTTCTATGCTGGGTCGCCCGTTCGTCGCATCCGAGGAGCTCTTCACCCATGGCCGAATTCATCCTGGAAGCCGAGGCCGGCCGCCCCTCGGGCTCGAGCTCGGCCCGCCGGCTGCGCCACGACGGTCGGATCCCCGCGGTGGTGTACGGCCCCGGCGTCGCCCCCATCCCCGTGTCCGTCGCGGCCCGTGAGCTGCGGGCCGCGCTCAGCACCGACGCCGGTCTCAACGCCGTGCTTTCTCTGCAGGTCGAAGGCAAGAAGTACCTCACCATGGCGCGTGAGCTCCAGCGCCACCCGGTGCGCGGCAGCGTCACCCACGTCGACTTCCAGGTGGTCGACCCCAACCGTGAGGTCACCGCCGAGGTCACCATCACGCTCACCGGTGAAGCGCTCGAGCTGCACCGCGCCGACGGGGTGCTCGAGCAGCAGATGTTCTCGCTGACCATCAAGTCCCGCCCCGCTGACATCCCGGCCCACCTCGAGGTCGACATCAGCGACCTCGTCATCGGGTCCGCGGTGCGGGTGTCGGACATCACCCTTCCCCCCAACGTGATCACCGAGGTCGACTCCGAGTCGATCGTCGCGGCCGGACAGCCTCCGCGCGTCGCAGACGGCCGAGGACCTCGCGGCCGAGGCGGCCGAGGGCGAAGCGGTCGAAGGCGAGGCGGTCGAAGGCGAGGCGGGTGCCGCGGGCGAGGCATCGGCAGAGTCCGGGGGCGAATCGGGCGGGGAGAGCTAACCCCTGCGGCGTCTGCTGCCCACGTCGGGCAGGGGGGCGGCGGCCGACCTGCTGGTGGTGGGCCTCGGCAACCCGGGAGCGGAATTCGAGCGGACCCGTCACAACCTCGGCGCCGAGGTCGTCCAGGTCGTGGCGACGCGTCGCAGCCAACGGCTCCGACCCGAAAAGGGAACACGGGCCCTTGTCGCCCAGGCCCGCCTGGACACCCGGCTCGTCGTCCTGGCCGTGCCCCAGACGTACATGAACGAGTCGGGTCTGGCCGTGTCGGCCCTGATGCGACGGTTCCGGGTGCCGGGGATCGACCGGCTGGTGGTGGTCCACGACGAGCTCGACCTGCCCTCGGGGCGGGTGAAGGTGAAGGTCGGAGGCGGGACCGCCGGCAACAACGGGCTCAAGTCGATCCACGCCCATCTCCATGACCCGGGATATCTCCGCGTCCGCATCGGCATCGGCAAGCCCCCCGGGCGCGAGCCGGGGGCCGACTACGTGCTGCACCGACCGGCACGGGCCGAGCGAGAGCGCGCTGGACGTGGCCATCGAGGTGGCCGCCGACGCGGTCGAGGTCATCGCGCTCGAAGGTGTCGACGCGGCGATGTTGCGGTTCAACGGCGACGCCGGCTCCTGAGGCGGGCCGGGGCGTCGGCCATCGTCGCTATTAGCCTGCACCTGTGAGTCTCCGCTCGCTCCCCTCCCTGCTGCGCCACGAGCCCGCCATGGTCGACGCCATGGCGGTGGGGAGCAGCGCGCTGGCGGTGCCCGACGTCGCCGTCGCCTACGTGGTGGCGGGGATGTGCCGATTGGGTGAGCGCCGACCCCTGCTCGTGGTCACGCCCACGGTCCTCGACGCCGAGCGGCTCGGCCACGACATCGGGGCGTTCCTCGGGGACGACGTGGTGGAGCTGTTCCCGGCCTGGGACACCCTGCCCTTCGAACGGGTCAGCCCCGAGCTGTCGACGATGGGCCGGCGACTGCGTCTGCTGTGGCGGCTGCACGAGACCCCGCGACCGCCGCGCCCGGCCGTGATGGTGGCGCCCGGTGCGCGCCCTGCTGCAGCGCCTGGGTCCGGTCGAGGAGGCCGCCGTCCCCGATCGTCGTGGCGCGGGGCGACCGCTTCGAGCTCCAGGAGCTGGTGACCCGGCTCGTCGCCCTCGGCTACCGGCGCGAGTACCAGGTCGAGCACCGGGGCGAGCTGCCGGTGCGGGGCGGGATCGTCGACGTGTACCCCTCCACGGCCGAGCTGCCGGTGCGCATCGACCTGTGGGGCGACGAGGTGGACCGGCTCACCGAGTTCGACCCCGGCGACCAGCGTTCGGTGTCGGACCTCGACGAGATCGAGCTCTTCGGATGCCGCGAGGTGCTTCCCACCGAGGCGGTGCGGGCCCGGGCCGCCGCGCTGGTCGGCACCGAGCCGTGGGGACGGTCGCAGTGGGAGCGACTGGCCGAGGGCCAGGTCTTCGACGGGATGGAGTCGTGGCTGCCGTGGCTCGTCGACGACGAGCGGGTCCTGCCCGACCTGATCGGGCCCGGTGGGCGGATCGTGCTCGTCGATCCCCGCCGCATCCGTGACCGCGCCGCCGAGCTCAACGACGAGGAGGCCGCCCTGGCCGGCGCCCTCGCCGTCACCTGGGGCGTCGTCTCGGGGGTCGCCCGCCGATGGGCGACGAGGAGCCCGGCTCCGTCCGAGCGCTTCCCTCGGCTGAACGTCCACTACGAACGGCTGCTCGAGCACAGCGCCGCTCCGGTGCTGTCGATGGTGCCGGTCGCCGACTCGCCGTCGACTCCGGCGGTGGTGGCGCGTGGCGTCGAGCCCGTCCACGGCGACCGGGCCCTGCTGGCGGCGCGCTTGTCGGAGCTCGTGG
Source organism: uncultured Acidimicrobiales bacterium (assembly GCA_963768255.1). Lineage (GTDB taxonomy): Bacteria > Actinomycetota > Acidimicrobiia > Acidimicrobiales > UBA8190 > Chersky-840. The sequence goes on from CAVYGX010000007.1 coordinate 101,625, forward strand.
CGGGCGGCTACTCGGTGACGGTGTGCGCCGAGGGGTCGGCCTCGGCGACGCGGCTGGCCGCGGTGCTGGCCGAGGAGGGCATGGTCGTGTCCATCGTCGCCCTTGACCACGACCAGGCCGTCGACGGCCCCGACCTGTCGCGGCCCGGCATGCGCATCGTGGTGGCCCCCCTCGAGCGCGGCGTGGTGGTGCCGGCGGCCAAGGTGGCGGTCCTGGCCGAGGCCGACTTCACCGGACGCCGCCGCGCCCATCGCCCCGCCCGGGCACGGGCCCGGCCCACCGACGGGTTCTTCGACGACCTGGCGCCGGGCGACTACGTGGTGCATCGCCAGCACGGTGTGGCCCGCTACGCCGGCATGGTGACCCGCACCGTCAACGGCGCCTCGCGCGACTACCTGCTGCTCGAGTACCGAGGCGGCGACAAGCTCTACCTGCCGTCGGACCAGATCGATGTCCTCACGCCCTACAGCGGAGGTGAGTCACCGACGCTCAACCGCCTGGGCGGCTCGGAGTGGCAGCGCACGCGGGCCAAGGCGCGCGCCGCGGTGCACGAGATCGCCCAGGAGCTGGTGGAGCTGTACCGGCTGCGGTTGCACATGAAGGGGCACGCCTTCGCTCCCGACACGCCGTGGCAGCGCGAGCTCGAGGACTCCTTCGCCTTCACCGAGACCGTCGACCAGGCGCGGGCCATGGAAGAGGTGAAGGGCGACATGGAGTCCGACGTGCCCATGGACCGCCTGGTGTGCGGCGACGTCGGGTTCGGCAAGACCGAGGTGGCGGTGCGGGCGGTGTTCAAGGCCGTGCAGGACGGCAAGCAGGCGGCGGTGCTCGTCCCCACGACGTTGCTGGCCCAGCAACACGCCCAGACCTTTGCCGAGCGCTACGCCGGGTACCCGGTGCGGGTCGAGATGCTGTCGCGCTTTCTCACTCCCGCCCAGGCGCGCGAGGTGGTGGCGGGTCTCGCGTCGGGGGCGGTCGACGTGGTGGTGGGGACGCACCGGCTGTTGGCGGGGGACGTCAAGTTCAAGGACCTCGGCCTCCTCGTGGTGGACGAGGAGCAGCGTTTCGGTGTCAGCCACAAAGAGACCATGAAGCAGATGGCCTCGGGTGTGGACGTGCTGACCCTGACGGCGAACCCCATCCCCCGTACCCTCGAGATGGCGCTCACCGGCATCCGCGACCTGTCGCTCATCAACACACCCCCGGCGGCGCGCCAGCCCATCCTCACCTACGTGGGCGAGTTCGAGGAAGCCGCCGTCGTCGAAGCACTGCGCCGGGAGCTGTTGCGAGAGGGCCAGGCCTTCTTCGTGCACAACTGGGTGCAGAACATCGAAGCCGTGGCGGCGCGCCTGCGCGAGCTCGTCCCCGAGGCACGGATTGCGGTGGCCCACGGCCAGATGGACGAGGGCACGCTGGAGCAGGTCGTGCTCGATTTCTGGGAGAAGCGCTTCGACGTCTTGGTGTGCACCACCATCATCGAGTCGGGCATCGACATGCCCACGGTGAACACGTTCGTGGTCGACCGCGCCGATCGGCTCGGGCTGGGCCAGCTGCACCAGCTGCGCGGGCGGGTGGGGCGTTCGGGCCAACGCGCCTATGCCTATCTGTTCCATCCCGCCGACAAGGTCCTGACCGAGGCGGCCTACGAGCGGCTGCGGACCATCGGCGAGCAGACCGAGCTGGGCGCCGGGTTCAAGATCGCCATGCGCGACCTCGAGATCCGGGGCGCGGGCAACCTTCTGGGCCAGGACCAGTCGGGCCACATCGCCGCGGTGGGCTACGACCTGTACGTGCAGCTCGTGGCCGAGGCGGTGGCCGACATGAAGGGTGAGCCGCTGCGGCCGCCGGTCGAGGTCAAGATCGACGTGCCCTCCGACGCGCACCTGCCCGCTGACTACGTCGCCCGGGAGGACCTGCGCCTCGAGGCCTATCGGCGCCTGGCCGCGGTGACGCGCCGAGGTCGAGGTCGACGACATCCGGGCCGAGTGGGTGGACCGCTTCGGTCCTTTGCCCGCGCCCGCCGAGGGGCTCCTGGCCGTGGCCCGCCTGCGGGTCGAGTGCCTGCGCACCGGCGTGCGCGAGGTCTCGGCGACACCGGCGCGACCGGGCCAGGGCACGGGCCGGCCCGGGCGGCGGGGGTTCGTGGCCCGGATCGCGCCGCTCGCGCTTCCCGCCTCGGCCCGGGTTCGGCTCCGGCGTCTACGGCCCGAGTCGATCGTGAAGGAGGACGCGGGCCTGCTCGTGGTCCCCCTCGGGGCCGACGAGGCACCGGTGGAGGCGTTGACGCAGCTGCTCGTGGACCTGGTGCCGGTGGCGGGAGTCCTGGGCGGGGCCGAATCGTCGGGGGCGGGGGCGCGCCGATAGAGTGCCCGTTCCGTGAAGCGCCTCCTCTCACTTGTGGTTCTGGGAGCGTTGTGCGCCGGGGCGGCGGGATGCGATGTGTCGCCCACCGCGGCCACGGTGAACGGCGCCACCATCAGCCAGTCCCAGCTCCAGGATCAGCTCACGTTGGTGTCGGGCAGCGCCGTGGCGCAGTGCGCCTTGTCCATCGAGGAGTCCCAGAGCGGCGGAACGCTGCCCACGGTGAAAGGCAGCGGCGACGACACGGTGACCACGCAGTTCGCCGCGTTCGAGCTCAACTCGATGGTGGCGCAGAGCCTCGAGGAAGGTGCGGTGGTCGATCACCACGGGGAGGTGACCGCGGCCGACGTCGCCGCCGCCCGCCAGGACTACGAGAACCAGCTCGAAGAGTCCTCCACCCAGGTCACCTCGCCCTGCAACCTGACCGGCACCGCCCTCGTCGACAGGCTGCCCAAAGCCTTCGTGGACAGCCAGGCTCGATCGCTCGCCGCTCAGGAGAAGCTCGAGGAGATCGTCGGGCACATCGACGTCAGCACCGCCGCGGTGCGCGCCTATTACAACTCGCACCTGACCGACGTCACCCAGTTGTGCCTGAACCTGATCATCGCCACCAACCAGGCCGCGGCACAGACCATCCACGACCAGATCGCGGCGGGCGCCAGCTTCGCCACCGCGTCGCAGGGGTCGGGCGTCAACTCCAACAGCCCGGCCGGAGGGGCGGGGCCCTGTGTGTATCCGTCCGACGTCGTGGCCCAGCTGGGACAGTCCGCCGCCACGGTGGTCGAAGGCCTGGCCAACGGCCAGCTGGCCCCGCCCCAGGCCATCTCGGTCCCCGACGAGTCCACGGGGCAGACGAGCACGATATGGATCGTCATCGGCGTGCGCGCCCACAACCTGGTGCCCTTCGCCCAGACCGAGTCGGGGTTGCGCCAGGAGATCCTCGCCGCCGGTGCTTCGACCCTCACGACGACGCTGGGCCACGTGGTGCGCAGCGCCCGGATCGAGCTCGATCCCCGCTACGGGACGTGGAACAGCACGCACGGTGTGGCCGCTCCCACGCCGCCTGATGCGGCCTTCGTGCTCAACCCCTCTGCCGACCAGTCCTCGAGCGCGTCGATCTTGGGTTCGGGCGGCCAGTCCGCCGGTTGACCTACGCCATGGGTACGCCGTCGCCCCGGCGGCCGGAGCGCCCACGAGTGACGGTGGTGGGCCTCGGGCCGGGCGGTATCGAGCTGGTTCCCGGGGCCACCGTCGACGCGCTGCGGGGCGCGGCCCGGTGCCTGGTGCGCACGGCCCGTCATCCCTCGGCCGCGGTCGTGCCCGACGTGGCCACCGGGCCCGTCGAGACCCTCGACCGTCTCTATGACGATGCCGACACCTTCGAGGACGTCTACGCCGCCATCGTCGAGGAAGTCGTGGCCGCCGCCGGTGCCGTGGCCGGGACGGGGTACGTCGCCTACGCCGTCCCCGGTTCACCCCTCGTGGCCGAGCGCACCGTCGTGCTCCTCCGGGCCGACCCCCGGGTGTCGGTGGACGTGGTGGCGGCGCCCTCGTTTCTCGACCTGGCCTGGGAGCGCCTCGGGGTGGACCCCGTCGACGCCGGCGTGCGACTCGTCGACGCCACGGTCTTCGCCACCGAGGCGGCCGGCGAGCGTGGTCCGCTGCTGGTGGCGCAGTGCCACAGTCGCGCCGTGCTGGGCCAGGTCAAGCTGGCCGCCGACGACATCTCGGGGGAGGACCCCGATCGCCGGGCCGTGCTGCTGCACCATCTGGGGCTCCCCGACGAGAGGGTGGTCGACGTGGCGTGGGCCGACATCGACCGGACCCTCGACCCCGATCACCTCACCGCGCTGTGGGTGTCGCGTCTGGCCCCGCCGGTGGGGGCCGAGCTCGTGGCGCTGGAGGAGCTCGTGCGCACGCTGCGAGCGAAGTGTCCCTGGGACCAGCGCCAGACCCACGGATCGCTGGCGCGTCATCTGCTCGAAGAGGCCTATGAAGCGCTCGACGCCATCGAGGCGGTCGCCGCCACCGAGCCCGACGTGTCGGCGAGTGACGTCGCTCATCTGGAGGAGGAGCTCGGCGACCTGTTGTTCCAGGTCTACTTCCACGCGCTGCTGGCGACCGAGGAGGGCTACTTCACCCTGGCCGACGTGGCCCGGACGTTGCACGACAAATTGGTGCGGCGCCACCCCCACGTGTTCGGGGACGCCGAGGCGCAGACTCCCGAGGACGTCGCGGCGCGGTGGGAGGTCCTGAAGAAGGCCGAGAAGGGCAGGACGAGCGTCACCGACGGCATCCCGCCGGCCCTGCCCGCCCTGGCGCTGGCGGCCAAGCTCCAGCGCAAGGCGGAGTCGCTCGGCCTGGACACCGGGACGCTCGACGACCGCCGGCGCCAGATCGCGGCGGGCCTCGACGCCCTGGCCGGCCCTACGCCCACCACTGGCGGTCGCCCCACGTCGGCCCCCGAGGCATCGGGGGAGACCCTCGAGGCGTCGGGGGCCACCATCGAAGCGGTGGGGGAGATGCTGTTCGCGGTGGCCGATGCGGCCCGCCGTCTGGGGGTGGACCCCGAGACGGCGTTGCGGGGATACGCCGGAGTGTTCCGCCGCCGTATCGAGACCGCCGAGGGCCGTCCCGGCTGAGCGCCTTCCGGCTCGTGCCACCCTGCGGCCCTGGTCCAGGGGCTGGGGCGGAGGAATATGACGGGAAAACCGGGGCGGAACCACAAGTCGTCACCCCTGGCTCGGCGGGGACGGCTCCGCCGTTGGTCGGGGGCCAGCGAGTAACTTCTACAACACTTACAACAGGGACAACAGGCAGAAAATGACTTCCATCGAAAAGATCGCGGCGCGGGAGGTCCTCGACTCCCGGGGGAACCCGACCGTCGAGGTCGAGGTCGTCCTCGACTCCGGTGCCGGAGGCCGGGCCATCGTCCCTTCGGGGGCGTCGACGGGCGTCCACGAGGCGACCGAATGGCGCGACGGGGGGGAGCGCTACGGCGGCAAGGGCGTCCTCGGTGCCGTCGAGCACGTGAACGGCGAGATCGCCGAGGTGCTCGATGGATTCGATGCCTACGACCAGCGCGGCATCGACATGGCCCTCATCGACCTCGACGGGACCCCGAGCAAAGGGCGGCTGGGGGCCAATGCCGTGCTGGGGGTGTCGTTGGCCGTGGCCCGGGCCGCGGCCGTCGACGCCGAGCTGCCCCTGTTCCGCTACGTGGGGGGAGCCAACGCCCATGTGCTGCCGGTGCCCATGATGAACGTCGTCAACGGGGGCGCCCACGCCGACAACTCCATCGACTTCCAGGAGTTCATGGTCATGCCGGTGGGGGCGGCCTCGTACTCCGAGGGGCTGCGGTGGGGGGTGGAGACGTACCACGCCTTGGCCAAGGTATTGAAGGCGCGTGGCCTGTCGACGACGGTGGGCGACGAAGGCGGGTTCGCCCCCGACCTCCCCTCGAACGCCGAAGCGGTGACGATCCTCATGGAGGCGATCGAAGAAGCCGGTCGCGTGCCCGGTGACGAGATCGCCATCGCCCTCGACCCCGCCACCAGTGAGTTCTTCAAGGACGGGGCGTACCAACTGTCGGGCGAGGGTCGCCGGCTGTCGCCCGACGAGATGGTGGGCTACTGGGTGGAATTGTGCGATCGCTATCCCATCGTGTCCATCGAGGACGGCATGGCGGAGGACGACTGGGACGGGTGGGTGGCGCTGACGCGCGGCCCTGGGCGAGCGCGTGCAGATCGTCGGTGACGACATCTTCGTCACCAACCAGGAGCGTCTCGAGCTCGGCATCGACCGCGGCGCGGCCAACGCCATCCTCATCAAGGTCAACCAGATCGGGACGCTCAGCGAGACGCTCGACACCATGGCCCTGGCGACGCGCTCGTCCTACGCGTGCGTGATGTCACACCGCTCGGGTGAGACCGAAGACACCACCATCGCCGATCTCGCCGTGGCCACCAACTGCGGGCAGATCAAGACCGGAGCTCCGGCCCGTTCGGACCGGGTGGCGAAGTACAACCAGCTCTTGCGCATCGAGGAGGAGCTCGGCGAGTCGGCGGCCTATCTCGGGCGCGGCGCACTCTCGACCGCCGGCCGCGGCGGCGGCTCAGCCTGGTGATGCTCACCCGGGAAAGGCGCCGTCCCCGCCACGCCGCCAAGCGGGCACCGCGGCGCCACCCCCACCTGCACGTGCCGCGACCCCACGTGGCGGTGCCCCGTCCCCACCTGCCGCACCTGCCGCGACCGCACCTGCACGTGCCGCGACCGCACCTCCCCCGCCTCCACCTGCACGTGCCGCGGCCGCACCTGCGCATGCCCTCCTCGCCGGTGCGGGCGCTGGTGGGGTTCATGGCGCGATGGAGGGGCGGTCGGGCGACGCTGTCTCTCGAGCGCCGGCGGGCTCGCTCCATGCTGATCGGCGCCATCGTGTTCGCGGGCGTCGTGCTCCTCACCAGCCTCCCGGTCGAGGGCCTGCTCACCCAGCGTTCGGCTCTGTCGGGTACCGCCCACGAGCTGACCACCGTCCAGGCCGAGAATCAGTCGATTGCTCGCCAGGTCGCGGATCTGGAGAACCCGGCCACCGTGAACGGCATCGCCCGGCTCGACTACGGGTTCGTCCCCAAGGGCCAGCGGGTCTTCGACATCCTCCCGGCCTCGGACCCGTCGGGCACGGCGTCGGCGGGGTCGGGTCAGGTTCCGCTCTCCGGGCCGCCGGTCGTGCCCGGGTCGGCCCGGTCCCAGGCGCTCATCGGGGTCACCGCACCCCCCGGGGGCGCCACCACCGCGAGCGCCACGACCGGGACCAGGTCGGGGGGCTCCGGTCCCGTCGTGACCGGCCAGAGCCCCGAGGCCCCCGAGCCCCACAGCTACTGGGGACGGGTGCTGCGGAGCCTGGAGTTCTGGAGCTGAGCCCGCCTTCGCCTCCGCTCGGCGAGTCCGATCGGGAGGCGGTGGCCCGGCTGCTCGGGCGCCCGCCCTCGGGCGAGTTCACCGTCGTGGTGCGCCGCGGCGACGGGACGCCGGCCGTCATCGAGAACGCTCCGCTGCTCGAGGACGGGCGTCCCATGCCGACACGGTTCTGGTTGGTGGACGAGGTGGTGCGCGACGCGGTGAGCACGCTGGAGGCAGCCGGGGGTGTGCGGCGGGCCGAGGCCGCCGTCGACGCCGGTGCACTGGCCGACGCGCACGCCCGTTATGCGGCGGAGCGTGACCGTGCCCTGCCGGCCGGGTACGCCGGCCCCCGCCCGTCGGGGGGCGTGGGCGGGACCCGCACCGGGGTGAAGTGCCTCCATGCCCATGTCGCGTGGTACCTGGCGGGCGGTGACGACCCGGTCGGACGCTGGACGGTGGCGGAGCTCGGCCTCGACCTGACCGATCTCGTGGTCGAACCGAGCGAGACCCAGTGACGGAGCGGGAGACCGTCGATGAGGCCCCGGGCCCCGTGGCCGCCATCGACTGCGGGACCAACTCGACGCGTCTGCTCGTCGTGGCCGGCGACGGCACGGTGCTCGAGCGGCAGATGCGGATCACCCGCCTGGGCGAAGGGGTCGACGCCACCCACGCCCTGTCTCGAGATGCGGTCTCCCGCACGGTGGCGGTACTCGTCGACTACCGGGAGCTCATGGACCACCACGGTGTCGTCCGGGCCCGGCTGGTGGCCACCTCTGCCGCGCGCGACGCCACCAACGCCGAGGAGTTCCTCTCGGCCGCCCTCGAGGCGACCGGGGTGCGTCCCGAGGTGCTGAGCGGTCTCGAGGAGGGCGCGCTCTCCTTCGCCGGCGCCACCGCTCATATCCCTGACGCCCGCCTCGGGCCCGGTCCCGTCCTCGTGGTCGACATCGGCGGGGGATCGACCGAGCTGGTGGCGGGGGAGCGGGCGACCGGCGCCTCGCCCACGACGGGGGTGTCGGCGGTGTCGCTCGACGTCGGCTGCGTCCGTGTCACCGAACGGTTCTTCGGCCACGACCCGCCGCGCCCCGACGAGCTGGCCGAGGCCCGGCGCGTGGTGGACGGGCAGTTGGCGATCGGGCGCGGCGCGCTCCCGCCCTTGGCTCGGGGAGGCCTGTGCATCGGGCTGGCCGGCACGGTGTCGACCTTGGCCCAGCTCGAAGGTGGCGTGGCGCACTACGTGCGCGACGAGGTCCACCACCGCGTGCTCACGCGCGCCACCGTCGCCCATTGGCTCGAGACCCTGGCGGGGGAGGACCGCCACGCCCGCCTGGCGCGGCCGGGAATGATCGAAGGGCGGGCCGACGTCATCGTCGGCGGGGTGCTCATCGTGGACGCGGTCCTGACCGCGTTCGACCGGGCCGAATGTCTCGTGTCCGAGGACGACATCCTCGACGGCCTGGTCGCCAGCCTCCGCCCCCGGACCTGAGCGCGCCCGCTCGGCGGGGCGGGGCGGGTCCCTACGGGCTCGGCGTGGGGTCGCCTCTCGGTGCGGGTGGGGCCTCGCCGCCCGGGTCGGACTCTGCGCCCAGGCTCGCCGGTGTCATGGCAGTCATGAGACCGATCTCCTGGACCAGCGCGATCTGCTTGGCCGACAGTCGGGCCAGGCTGAGCGTGAGGTGGAAGACGAGGACCATGAGGAAGAGCACCGCCAGCAGAAGGACGAGGTCGGGCGCGTAGGCGATCCCCACCAGGTGCGACACCCGGTCGAGAAGATGGATGGGAAGGGTGGCGCTCACGAACACCATGACGAGGCTCACCAACAACCACAGGAGAGCGGCTTGCTCGCGCAGTCGTTGCCGTCGCATGGCGATGACCGACACCACGAGGAATCCGATGCTCAAGACCAATGACAGAACGATCGCCCTCACGAGGCCTCCTTGTTCTTCGACTTGTCGCTGCTGCTCAGGCTCCCGACGACGAGGGCGACGGTCACCCGCACCATGTAATAGGCAGACCGGATCCCGGCGATGCTGGACTGCCCTTGACTGCGCGGCGTCATCCGGACCGGCACCTCTTCGAGGCGCAGCCCGTGACGGCTGGCCAGTACCAGCGACTCGACCTCGGGGAAATCGGTGGGGTAGGACCGGGCGAAGAGCGTGATGCCCTCGATGCCGACGGCCCGAAAACCCGACGTCGTGTCGGTGAAGGCGCCTCCGGTCCTCCATCGCACCAACGTGGCGAGGAGGCGCATGGCCATCCGGCGCCCGAGGGGCGCCTCGTAGTCTCCCCGACCGAGCCACCGCGAGCCGATGGTCATCTCCGCCCGACCCGTTCGAATCGGGTCCAACAGTCGTTCGATCTCGGCCGGGTCGTGTTGGTCGTCACCGTCGACCTGGATGGCGATGTCGAATCCGTGCCGCAAGGCATAGAGGTACCCGGCCTGGACGGCTCCACCGATGCCGAGGTTGACGGGCAGCGGGATGACCGTGGCGCCGGCTCGCAGCGCCCGCACCGCCGTGTCGTCCTTCGAGCCGTCGTTCACGACCACGACGTGCGCTTCGGGAATCTCCTGGTGGGCGCGTTCGACGACCCGCGCCACCGAGTTGGCTTCGTTGAACGCCGGGATGACGACGCAGATTCGAGAATTCTGCAATTTGCCTTTGCCAGCCTCGGTGGTGACCGCATCATCAGCGGGATGTCGTTGTGAGACCCGAGGTGGCTCCGACGGCCCGGTGCGCGGGGTCGGGTCTCGCTCGATGGCGTCGCCCGGGTTGCGCCGCATGGTCGGCATGACGCGTGTGCCAGGCCGAGTCGAACTGGGGCTGGCGGATGTAGACAAGCGCTCGTGCTGGCCGTGCGGCATCGCTCCTCCTTGGAGCGTGGGGACTCCCGCGCCAGGGTAGTCGTCACACTCGGGGCTCGGGCTGACCCACCCCGTGCGAGAGACGCGGAATGGATCGTCACTCGAGGCCGACCCGTCATGGGTGGACAGAGCCCCCAAGGTGGCACAGGAGCCCGTTTATCCAATCGGGTCTCCTCAATATTGAGAGTCGTTCCGAGATTATTTCCGGTTTGCGGTGCCCCTCCCGTAGCATTGCCCCAATGCCCAAGGAGAGTTGGCCGGTAGACGTCACCGTGATGGGCGGCTGTGGGCACGTGGGACTACCCCTCGGAATAGCCCTGGCCCAGAAGGGTCTGAAGGTCGCTCTCTACGACGTCGATCTGAGTGCGGTCGACCGGGTGGGCTCGGGCAAGATGCCTCATCGGGAGCCCGGTGCTCCCGAGGTCCTGACCCAGGTGCTGGCGCAAGGCCTGCTCTCGGTGTCGGCTGACGAGTCGACGGTCGGCACCGCCGAGCACGTGATCGTGGTCCTCGGAACCCCGATCGACGAGCACTTCAACCCCGACCCGCAAGCCCTGATCCGTTCGCTCGAGCGCGTGGCCGACCAACTGCACGACGGCCAGCTGCTGGTCCTGCGGAGCACGGTGTTCCCCGGCGTCACCCGGATGGTCGAGCGGCTCATGCACCGCCTGGGTAAGGCGGTCGACGTGGCCTTCTGTCCCGAACGCATCGCCGAGGGGCGTGCCATGGAGGAGCTGGGCACACTGCCGCAGATCGTGTCGGCCCGGACCAACCGATCGTTCGACCGGGCCGAAGCCCTGTTCCGCCACCTGACCGACAAGATCATCCGGGTCGCCCCCGAAGAGGCGGAGCTCGCCAAGCTCTTCACCAACTCCTATCGCTACATCAAGTTCGCCGCCGCCAACCAGCTGTTCATGATGGCCAATGATTTCGGCCTGGACTTCGAGCGCATCCGGAAGGCTGTCGTCGAGGATTATCCGCGCGCCGCGGATCTTCCCGGTCCCGGGTTTGCGGCCGGGCCGTGTCTGCTCAAGGACACGATGCAGCTGGCCGCCTTCAACAACAACAACTTCGCGCTCGGCCAAGCCAGCATGCAGATCAACGAAGGACTGCCGCTCTACCTCACGGCCCGGATGGCGGCGCGCTACGACCTGGCTTCGATGACCGTCGGCATCTTGGGGATGGCCTTCAAAGGCGAATCGGACGACAACAGGTCGAGTCTCTCCTACAAGCTCAAGCGCATCCTGGGAGTGAGAGCGGCCGGCGTCTTGACGACGGATCCGTACGTCACGGTGGACGGGGACTTGTGGCCACTCGAGGACGTGCTGGCCCGCTCCGATCTGATCGTCATCGGTGCACCACACCGCGTCTATGCCGACATCGACATCCCCCAGCCCACCGTGGACATCTGGAATCTCCGAGGCGGAGGGGTGTGCATATGAAGCCGCGCGTGTCGATCGTCGTCCCTGCCTATAACGAGGGCGCCACAATCGAGGAGTTCCTCGGTCGGGTCCTCGAGGCCGTCGAGCTCCCGTGCGAGCTCCTGGTCGTGGTGGACACGCCGGAGGACACCACTCTTCCCTATGTCGAGAAGTATGCACGAGAGGACGCCCGGGCGAGGCTCGTGCTCAACAAACTGGGCCCCGGGCCCGCGCACGCCATCCGCTCCGGGATCGATGAGGCACTTGCCGATGTCGTCGTCGTGACCATGGCGGACGGCTCCGACGACCCCCGCCAAATCGATCAATTGGTACGACTGGTCGAGCGGGGAGTCGTGGTGGCGGTCGCCTCTCGATACTCGCGGGGCGGCCAGCAGGTAGGTGGTCCATTTCTGAAAGGATCGCTGTCGCGCCTTGCCGGGCTGTCGCTGGCCATGTTCGCCCGCGTCGGAACACGCGACGCCACGAACTCGTTCAAGGCCTATGACGCGGGATTCATCCGGGCCGTCGGCATCGACTCCGACGCCGGTTTCGAGATCGGGATCGAGTTGGTGGCCAAGGCCCGGCGAGCCCGGATGCCGGTGGCCGAGCTGCCCACGATCTGGCTGGAACGTGACCAAGGGATGTCCAACTTCAAGCTCGCCGCCTGGATACCGCGCTACGTGCGCTGGTGGATGTTCGCGCTTCGGACCCCGTCTCCCTCTCGACCACGTACGCGAGGCCGCCAACCGCGGAAGGAAACCATGAAGACTGTTTTGGTGACCGGCTCGGCCGGGTTCATCGGAGGATACGTCGTCAAGGAACTGCTGGATCGGGGCCATCACGTCATCGGGATCGACAACTACTCCAAGTACGGACCGGTCCGACGCTCCTACGACGACCGTGACGGATATCGGTTCGTGGAAGCCGACGCCCGAGACGTCGATCTCCTGTCGGAGCTCTTGAGCGACTGCGATCACTTCATCGCCGGTGCGGCCATGATCGGCGGCATCTCCTACTTCCACGCCTATCCCTACGACCTCCTGGCCACCAACGAGCGGATCATCGCCGCCTCGTGCGACGCCGCGATCAAGGCGCACCGGGCCGGGCGGCTCGAAAAGGTCACGTACCTGTCGTCCTCGATGGTGTTCGAGTCCACCGACAGATGGCCTTCCTACGAAGGCCAGGAGCGGCAGGTTCCTCCGCCGTTGTCCTCGTACGGGTTCCAGAAGCTCGCGGTGGAGTACTTCGCCAAGGCGGCTTGGGACCAGTACCACGTTCCCTACACCATCATCAGGCCGTTCAACTGTGTCGGAACCGGAGAAGGTCGGGCCCTCGGTGACGTCGAGGTGCTGTCGGGGAACGTCAAGTTGGCCATGAGCCACGTCGTGCCGGACCTCGTCCAGAAGGTGATCAAGGGCCAGGACCCGCTCCACATCCTGGGCGACGGGTCCCAACTGCGGCACTACACCTACGGAGGCGACTTGGCCCGGGGGATCGCCATCGCCATGGAACACCCCGACGCCCGCAACGAGGACTTCAACCTGTCGACCGACGTCTCGACGACCGTCCTCGAACTCGCCGAGACCATCTGGCGCAAGATCCGGGGCAGCGACGTGCCGTTCCGCTACGTCTCGGACGAGCCCTTCGAACACGATGTCGGGCGCCGGATCCCCTCGACCGAGAAGGCCAAGCAGGTCCTCGGGTTCGAGGCCACGTGGTCGCTCGATCAGATGCTCGACGAAGTGATCCCGTGGATCGAGAAGGCTCTGGTCGACGGGGTCATCTAGACCCGCACCGGTGCCCCGTGCTCCGGGGCGGGCGGGCAGAGGCGAACATCGGTGGAAGCCGTGAGTGACACGGTCGGGTACGCCCCCGCCGCGATGTTCAGCCACTGGTCGCCCGAGACGACCGGGACCGTCACCGAAACGGCCGGCGCGTCGGCGACGGCGGGAAACGACACGGTCACGGTGGTGCCGGCCTTGCTGGGACCGGTCGCCATTCGCAGTGAGCCCGAAGAATCCAGCCGGGCCGTCACCGATTGCGTCGGGCCGGCGGTGGCGCAACTCGTCGTGGCCGGGGCGATGAACGTGGGCGAACCACGGTAGCCAGGTCGCTTCGACATGAAGGCTCCCAAGATGGCTCGCTCGGCTCGTACCGTGCCGGCGGACACCGCTACGGGGACGGGGAACTGCCCGCGTCGAATCAACGCCGTCAACGCGCCGACGCTGGGCTCGTTGGGCGGTGTGAAGGGCGCGCTCGAGGTCTCTTGGCCCGGGAACCTCTCTCCGGTGTGAATCAGGTAGGCAGCGGCGCGGATCTGAGTGCCCCACAGGTCTGTCGAGGCCGCCATGACGTTCCCCGCCGACTCGAGGTTCACGGCGTTGACGCCGATGAGCACGACGAGGCCTGCCACGACAATGAGCTGCAGATCGCGCCGGCGTGTCAGCATGGTCAGGAGCTGTCCGATCAAAGGCAGACACAGCGCTACCGCAATGTACGAGTAGCGCGACGAAGTCGCCTGCTGAACGCCGTACTGCAATCTTCCCAGGCCCACGAACACATACAGCGCCACCGCGGTGAGAGCCAGAGCGCCGGGCACGTTGCGCTTCGCCACGGCGGCGACGGCGAACACGACCACCAGCACCGCGCCGAGGTGCGAGGAGCTGTCGAGCAGTCCCCCCATGCTCGTGGTCAAGCCCGTCCAGACGTACGAGACCAGCCCTCCGAAGCTCAAGGCCGCGATGTCGGTGGATGCGTACGTGCCGATATGGCCGATGAGAAGGTACCAGACGACAAAGGCCAGTCCGGGGACGATCCCCACCACGGCCGCAGCCGCGAACTGTCTCCTGACCAGTGCCACGAGCACGCACCCGAACACCATGGGAACACCGATGTTCGAGCACATGAGGGCGCACACGCCCCAGAGGGCGGGGAGCCAGGTGTGGTCGAGTTCGATCGCGTCGATGGCGAGGAAGCCGAAGGCCACCGAGCCGACGAATGTGATCTGGAAGGCCCGGGTCAGGTTCTCCGAGCCCACGGCCAGGACCGCGAACGTCGCCACCAACAGGGTGGCGGTCCAGGGGTCCACGCCGTGGCGCAGCATGAGTCGCCACAGCAAGTGGACGATGGCGAGGTGGGCGAGGATCATCGGAATCGCGTACAGCCAGTAGTGCCGTACACCGACCAGGTCGAACAACGCCCGCCAGATCAGGATGGGAATGGTCGTCCAATGTTCGTTGTGGGGGGCGAACAGGCCTCCGTTGCGTCCGAGGTGGATTCCTCGATAGACGAGAAAGTCCCATTCGTCGAGGTAGAACCATTGCTTGGTGGCGTCGTACACGAGGAAGGCTCCGGCGGCCGCCAGGGTCGCCATGTGCACGACGAAGGCCCCGCGCGACAGCGACGGGCGGGACGACGCCGGTGTCCGCAGCGCCGGACCGGCCGAGGTGATCGTGGGCACGGCTACGACGCGGTGGTGCGGGTGGCCGGAGCCATCGAGATTTCGTAGAACGAGATGGTGACGCCCGAGGTACCCGGGCTCTCCCCGTTGATCGAGAAACGGAGGTTGCGAGTCGGCACGGGGACGAACGCGGGGGAGAAGCCCAGAGTCGACGATGCCCGCAGGACATGGAGGTCGGGACCGGTGGCGGCCACAAACCTCCACGTCTCCTGACCGTCGTTGGCGGCCAGGAACACGTTGGGAGGCTTGAAGAGCAGGGACTCGAACCTCGACCACAGGTCGTCCGAAAGGGAGAAGGTGGCGACCACCACGTCACCGGCAGGTGCGGAGGGCACCGTCACCCAATGCCCGAGCCCGGTGGTCACCGACCCCAGTGGCCGGAGCGGTCCGCACCGATTCGACTGACGGGCGAGCAGCTGCCATACCGAATTGGCCGCGACCTCGTGGTAGCGGCACTCCATAGCCAGCTGGGTGGCGGGGGGGTCGAAGGCCGGGTTCCTTCCGTCGATCTCGGACAGCGGTTGTCGGAGTATGTAGCGGGGGGCGCCGGGTGACCGCAGGTACGTCGTGTCGAGTTGGTCGAGTGACGGCGTGTAGGCGCTGTAGTCCTGGAGAACGGGCAGGGGATCGAAACGGACTTGCGGATCGGCCCATATCGCAGTGTCCTGCCACGGGCTCACGTCTACGGTCTGCCCTCGCATCAGGTCCACCATCCGCGGGGGAGTGCGAAGTGCGCGTTCAGAGAGGCGCGAGACTTTGCGACGACGTGGGCGCGCTTGTGGGCCGAAGCCAGCGTCGTCGCCTCGTCGAAGAAATTCCGGACTGATTGCACGGGCTGGGTCACCAGTGCGGGGACGGTTCCGGACACGCTCGCTGCGACGAAGGTCAGTGCCAGCATCCCGGTGGCGGGCCACGCTCGGGACCGCCACTCGGGGGCGAAGGCGGCCAAGACCACAGGGGCGGCGACGAAGAAGACGAGGTCGTGGCTGTCGTGTCGAACGAACGCCTCTTTGAACAGGAACCACAGCGTGGCGAGCGTGACCAACCCCACGCCGAGCCGGGCCCTTCCTACCATGGGGCGGGCGTGGGCGATGGCAAAGGCGGCGATCAGTATCACGGCGAATGCCGCCAACCAGTAGGAGTAGCCGCGACCGGGCGCCTCGACCGCCATCGCCGCGCCGTATCCGCCGATGACGTCGAGCGAGGACCGGACGAAGGGGAACAGATTGCCCAGTCCGTTGCCGGTCCCGAACCAACCCAGGCAGAACAGTGGCACCACCCCCAGCACCAGACCTCCCAGGGCGGCGCGTCGGCCGCCGGGAAGGCAGAGCACCGTGATCACGATGGCAACGCCGATCCCGATGCCCAGGCTCACCTTCACCAGTGCGAGGACACTGAGCACAGCGCCCAGGCCGACCCATATCCACAAAGGGGGAGGATCGTGGCGCTCTCGACTCAATGCCGACACGCAGACGACGAGCACGAGCGCCAGCACGTCCTCGACGGCCACGTTGGTGCCGAAGTATTGGGCACTGACGATCGAGATGCCGCCGACGAGGTACGCCACCGCGGCCGCCAGTGGCAAGGGAAGGGTGCGGCGCAGCGACCAGATCAAGGCGCCGAAGATGGCCGTCAAGAAGGCGAGCGCAAAAATGAACGCCAGGATCGCGTCCGATGAGAAGAACAGTTCGGGAGAGACGAGGAAACCCAGCGGGCCGAAGGTGAAGACGGCGCGTGTCCCGAAATCGAGGTGGTCGTGGGCTGCCATGGTCACCGCAGCCCGCCACGAAGGGCCGACACCGCTTGCCACGAGCAGGCTGCCCGTCGATGTGGGCCAGGCCAACACCGCCACGATCAGGCCCAGGAAGAGATTCGAGGTGACGAGTCGCTGCCAACTCGAATCACCGTCCCACCCCGCCGAGCGGCCCGCGTGTCTCTCGGTCACCCGATGGCGGATTGTGTGAATGGGCCCGGGCATCGGGGGATCGGTCACCCGGTGATCGCTACCAGCCGACCCGTCCAAGGGATGACTCACTCAGCGCGGCCGCGTCAGGCTGCGGCGATCACGAGGAATTGCTTGCCCAGGAGGCGAAACGCCCACGGATTGCGCAAGTAGAGACGAGTCATGAGCTTCGACGGTGGAAGCCGGCCTCGGAACGAGTAGGGGAGATAGCGAGGCAACGTCGATCGTATGTCGAACCCCGCCGCGTAGAGATGCTCCTGAACCGAGACCTCGGTCAGCGCCAGAACATGGTCGGCACAGTCGAAGTACTCCTTGGCGCAGTATTTGAAATTCGGCCCGAGCACAGCGACGACCCCGCCCGGGCGGATGGCGGCGTGCATCTTCTTCAGGCAGCGCTGGACGTCCTCGTAGGTCATGAGGTGCTCGAGCGTGTTCGAGAGCAGGACGGCGTCGAAATGCGCGGCGGGGAGATCGACGTCGAACATGTCCGAGACGATGGTATGGATGCCCTGGCTCTCGAGATCGGTCACCGAGGGAACCTGATCGATCGCCCAGCGCTCCCGGGCGGGAACCGTGCTGATGAACTCGCCGCGTCCTGCGGCGGGGTCGAGCACGACCTGGGGGTTACCCATGCGGGCGAACAGGTCCGCGGTGATTTCGGTCCACACGGCCTGACGCTCGTCCTGGTCGTGGTCCCGAAAGCGGAAATCGTAGAGTCTTTGGTAGTCCATCGCCCTTGGCCGGAGTCATCATCGGTACTTCAGATTGCGGCGGCCGCCCGGTTTCTCTCGTGCGCCGACGTCACTGTAGCGGTCCTCGCTTGGCAGGCCCCGGCTTCGGTGGCGTCGTGATGGAGGATCGCATCACGTGCTCGGCAGCCGGCGTCCGACCGTCGAGCGAGGCGACCGCGCCGTCAGGCCAATTGATATGCCACGAAGACAACGCTGAGTAGTCCGGCGCCCACAACACAGAGTCCCGCCCATCGCGTCCGGATGGCGGCGGCCGTGCATACCACCATGGCCGGAAGAAGCGTGAACCCGTAGCGAGGTGGCATGGGGAAGTACTGGCTCTCGGACAAGAAGTTGAGCACCACGTAGAGCGGGCCACCCAGGAGGGCCAAGATGAGCGTGGCCCTCGCCAACGAGGCGATCGCTTGAGTACGGGCCGAGAAGATCGCCCCCGCGACGACGCCGGCGATCAAGAGCCACGTCAGGAGTTGGCCATGTCCTTCGTCCAGGTGCTCTCCGTCGTGACAGGGACATACGAACCCGGGATCGAAATCAGGAAGAGCCCGAATTGGGACCCGATCTGGGGCAGGGAGATCGACTACACCACGAACTGCGCATTGACGATGAGCTTGTTCGGATCGATCGTCTCTGTCACTCGCTGCAGGATCGTCCACGAGGCGCCGATGGCCAGACTCGTCAAGGCGATGATGCCGACCGCCTTGGTCTGCGCGTTCTGGAGGAGGCGGAGAGGAATGCGGGCCCCTCGCCTCAAAAGCCCGACTGGGCTCTGATTCGCCCCGGCGGAGGAACCGGTGATCGAGCCCTGATCGCCGGTCGAAGCGATCGTCCTGGCGTTGCCTATCCGAAGGAGAAAGTAGACGACGATCATCATCACGACGATGACGTTTTGCAGCTTCACCGCGGTCCCGACAAATCCGATGCCGACCAGTGCGATCCAGCGCCACCTGCCTCCCTCCTCCCATCGGGACGCGAGGTACAACACCGCACCCCCGACAAAGGTGGAGGCTGCGTCGGGGCTGACGGTGGAATCGGTCTGCAGGATCGACGGCGCGGCGGCGTAGAGGATGAGCAGTCCCACCAGAGGCAGAGACTTCGCACCCATTCTGAGCCCCGCCGCATAGGTCACCAACACTCCGGCTGCCAACCAAAAGGCGCCCACGAGCCTCCATACGGTGACCCAACTCCTGGCCCCCGTTGCGGTCTTGACGACCTCCCCGACGGCCCACGTGATGTCGTAGTAGGTCGGGGGGTGGATGTAGGCCGTGTCGTAGCCCTGGTCCTGGAATCGTGAGGGCACGAGGATCTTGGTCGAGCACGGGGGCGGAGGGTACGCCGAGTCGATGCCGCGGCAGGCCTCCTCTCGCATGGCCGGTACGGCGAGTTGCGTGCCCACGATGACCTGGTGAATCCCCGGCGATCGGAACATGTAGTCGATGTGCTCGAGCTCGTCGATGGGCGACAGCTTTGTGTAGGAGCGGACGTGGAGAGACACCAAGATCACCGGAACGGCGACAAGGAGAAATGCCGGTGCCCACTTCGCAGCAGGGCACCTCGGCGTGCTCGCCGGGACCTGTGCGTCGCGTCGGTCGTCGCCAGATCGGTCACAGCAGGGTGATCCTCATTTGTAACCAAAGTCCCTGAGTCGGTCTTGTCTCTCGGCTCCAAGATCCTGCGAAAGTGGATCCCACCCAGGCCGACGATAGATGACGACGATATATAACACAGAGCGTTCAATCGCCTGCGGATGTGCCGCGCCGCGCAGATCGACCGTTCCCTCTGGCAGCTGATGTCGTTGACATCTGACCGACGCGTCACGGTGATATCCTGCTCCCGTGTTCAAGGACCGCGCCGGATGAGCGGGACGCGGGAGCACGCGCCCGACCAGGGGCCTGTCGAGGGCGTGTTCGTCCTCGGCATGTACGACAGTGGTGTCGAGCTGGTCCACTCGCTCCTGGGCCACATGGGTTTGCGGTCTCTGGGTGCCGGCCCCGACGATGAGGCTCATCCGCTCGCCGCCCTCAACGGCCGCCTCCTCGAGGCGGCCGGAGGCTCGAGGACCGACCTCCCCGAGGTGGCGCCGCGCGAGGTGGCCCGGATGCTCGGCCAGTTCGCCGATGAAGCCAAGCTGCGGTTCAGAGAAGCGAGCGAGGCGCCCGGTGACTCGCGCCCCTGGGTGTGGGCCGATCCCGCCAACTGCTTCCTGATCCCGTTCTGGGCCCACACCCTCGGTATCCGTGTCGGCGTCGTCCTCGTGCACCGGAAACCCGAAGACGTGGTGTCGTTGGGACGGCGTCTCGACCATGAGTGACGCCGAGACTTGTCGACCAGTGGGACCGACACAACCGTGCGGCCATGGTGCAGTGCTCGGAATGGCCATCCTTCGTGCTGAGCTACGAGGAGTTGGTGGCCAGACCGAAGAACGCCATATTCGAATTGGGCGAGTTCGTCGAGGCGTGCGGGTTGTCGGTTGCACGCGACGCCGAGGGTGCGATCGAGCTCGTGGAGGGCTGTCCACAGATGAGGAGACGTCGGGCCAGCCGCCCGGTCGTGGGTGCGCAGTACCAAGTCCTGGCGCAAGTGCTCGGGCAACTTGACGGGATCCACGTCGGCGACCGCGCCAAATCGGACAACGCCGGGGCGCTGCTCGAGGCCGTCTCGAGCTTCTACGGAGAGGACTACTACGGCACCTCGTACGACCAGAGCGGCGTGCCGTATCGAAGAGGCGAGAAGCTCTGGGTCGACTTCTTCTCCCGCTTGGCCGGCTCCATCGTCGCGACCCTGAACCCCGGACCGCGTTGGACATGGGGTGTGCCACCGGCATGTTGGTGGAAGCGCTGCGCGATCGAGGGGTCGACGCCCGAGGCATCGACGTCTCCACCTGGGCGATCGCCCAGGTTCCCGCCGCCCTCCGCCCTTACTGCTCAGGTGGGATCGATCACCGACGAGCTCGAAGGCCACTACGACCTGATCACGTGCTTCGAGGTTCTCGAGCACCTTCCTCCTTCGCTCGCGGCCGACGCCGTCGCCAACCTGTGCCGGCATACCGACGCCATTCTCTTCTCGTCCACCCCCGATGACTTCGATGAGCCCACTCACCTCAACGTGGAGTCCGGTGGCTATTGGGCGCAGTTGTTCTTCCGGCAGGGTTTCGTGCGCGACGTCGACTTTGACTCGTCATTCCTCGCTCCTCACGCGGTGCTGTTCCGGCGTCGTCACGACGACGTGGACGTCGAAACGCTGATCGACGACTACGAGCGCGGCCTGAGGAACGTCACCTTGACCGTCGGAGCCGAACTGGAAGAGGCCATCGCCACCAGTGGCCGATTGGCGGAACGCAACAACGAGCTTGCACCGCTGGCCAGTCAAACCGAGCAGTTCCGAGACGCACTCGGTGACTTGGAGCGCCGGCGCCTGGCCGAGGCCCGGGCGTCGTTGGAGATGGTGCAGGAGTACGAGCTCAGTGCGCGTCGACTGGCTGCACTGGTGAGCATCCGTGACGCCGAGATCGATGCGATACACCGTACGAAGGTCTTCAGGTACACGGCGTCGCTGCGCAGTGTCTACGGCTGGGTCCGGCGTTCGGGGAAGCCGTCTGAGCCTTCGGAGCCCACCGAATTGTCGGCATCTCCCTTCGATGGCACCTACGCGTTGTGGGTCGAGCAGTTCGACACCATCGACGACGGGGCGCGGGCCACGATCCGGGATCGAGTGGCCGGGTTGAGCCATACACCCGTCATCACGATCATCATGCCCGTCTACAACCCGCCGCCCGAACTGTTGCGGGCGGCGATCGAGTCGGTGAGAGCGCAGCTGTACCCGAATTGGGAGCTTTGCATCGCCGACGATTGCTCGTCGGACGACGCGCGTGGCCGAGATCCTGGCCGAGTACCGAGCGAAGGACGCCCGCATCAAGGTGACCAGGAGGGACGCCAACGGGCACATCTCCGCCGCCTCCAACACGGCGCTTGTCCATGGCGACCGGCGAGTGGGTCGGCTGCCTGGACCACGATGACATCCTGGCCGAGCATGCCCTGGCGCTGGTTGCGGTCGCCATGGATGGTCACCCCGAGGTAGGGATCGTCTACAGCGACGAGGACAAACTCGATGATGCCGGGGTCCGCCACGGCCCGTACTTCAAGCCGGACTTCGACCCGCTCCTGCTCCTCGGCCAGAACTACCTCAGTCACTTCTGCGTCTTCCGTCGCGACCTGGTGACCGAGGTCGGTGGGTACCGGGAAGGGTACGAGGGAAGCCAGGACTGGGATCTCACGCTGCGTGTCTCTGAGCGCCTGACGGCAGAGCAGGTGGTGCATATTCCGCACGTGCTGTACCACTGGCGCGTGCACGCCGGTTCGACGGCGTCGGGGTTGGCCGCCAAGCCGTACGCGGTCGACGCCGGGAGACGTGCCGTGGCTGATCATCTGGAGCGATCCGGCCGTCCCGCCCAGGTCACACCGGCGCGCATCGGGAGCTCGGGATTCAACCGCGTCTCCTGGGCGCGCCCCCAGGTGGGACCTCTCGTGAGCATCATCATTCCGACGCGCGACGGAGGGCCCGTCCTCCAACGCTGCCTCGAAAGCGTGCTGGCCATGACCACGTACCGCAATGTGGAGATCGTGGTCGTCGACAACGCCAGTCAAGGCCTACCGACGCTGGACTATCTGCAGCGCCAGCGATGATCGTGTGACGGTGATCCGCGATGAACGGCCCTTCAATTTCTCCGCCCTCAACAACGCCGCGGTTCGTCGGGCCTCGGGTGAGATCATCTGCCTGTTGAACGACGATACCGAGGTCGATCGTCCGAGGACTGGCTCACCGAGATGGTCGGACACGTCCTCCAGCCCCAGAGTCGGGGTGGTAGGGGCCAAGCTCTATTACGACGACGGCCGCGTCCAACATGGCGGGATCGTTCTCGGGATCCATGGGGTGGCGGCACCTTCGTACCGGTTGTCCGGACGTCTGTCGCCGGGGTATGGCGGG
Organism: uncultured Acidimicrobiales bacterium; assembly: GCA_963768255.1. Taxonomy (GTDB): domain Bacteria; phylum Actinomycetota; class Acidimicrobiia; order Acidimicrobiales; family UBA8190; genus Chersky-840. The sequence goes on from CAVYGX010000007.1 coordinate 124,321, forward strand.
CGGCTCCAGCTGGTCCAGCACATGTCGGCCGTCACCGCGGCGTGCATGGTGGTCCGCCGCGAGGCGTGGGACCAGGTCGGGGGCCTCGACGAGCAGAGCCTGCCCATCGCCTTCAATGACGTCGACTTCTGCCTCCGCCTGCGCCAGAGCGGGTGGGGCGTCGTGTGGACCCCCTACGCCGAGCTGTTCCATCACAGGCCGATCAGCGGGCGCCGACGACGAGACCGGACCACGAGCTGGCCGCAGCTCGCCCACGAGAGCGCCTACATGCAGAGCCAGTGGGGTCCCGAGGTCCTGCGCTATGACCCCTACTACAACCCCAACCTGTCGCTCAACGCCGAGGATTTCTCCTTGGCGTGGCCCCCTCGCGTCTCCTACCGCTGATCATCGAGGGCCAGAGTCCCGCCGGTTGGGCGAGACACCCCAGGTGGCGGGGGGTACCACCCACGTGCCTAGCATCCTGGGGTGGTGCTCAGCGACCGCGTCCTGATGGGGCCCGGACCCTCCAATCTGTATCCCGAGGTCATCTCGGCCTTCACGCGACCGCTCCTGGGCCACCTGGATCCGGAGTTCCTCGAGGTCCTCGACGAGACCTGTGACCGGCTCCGATCCGTGTACCGGACCACCAACTCCCTGACTCTCCCGGTGAGCGGGACCGGCTCGGCCGGGATGGAGGCTGCCTTCGTCAACCTGGTGGGACAGGGCGACGTCGTCGTCGTGGGCGTCAACGGCCTGTTCGGTGAACGCATGTGCGAAGTCGCCTCCCGGCTCGGGGCCGACGTGGTGCGGGTGGACGCCCCCTGGGGCGAGCCACTCGACCCGGCTGCGGTCATCGGGGCCCACCCGGCCCCGGCGGTCATCGCCCTCGTCCATGCCGAGACCTCGACCGGTGTGCGCAACGACGTCGAAGAGGTGGCGCGAGGCAAAGGCGACGCCCTGCTGATCGTGGACGCGGTGACGTCGCTGGGGGGCATCCCCTTCGACGCGGACCGATGGGGCGTGGATCTCGCCTACAGCGGGACCCAGAAGTGCCTCGGGGTCCCCCCCGGCCTTTCGCCGCTGACCGTGGGACCCGAGGCGCGCCTTCGCCTGAAGCCCCGCCCGCCCTCGTGGTACTTCGACCTCGGCCTCATCGCCCGCTACGTCGAAGGATCGGGGGGACGCACCTACCATCACACCGCACCCGTGTCGATGGTGTTCGCGCTCCACGCCGGGCTCGGGGTCCTCCTCGAGGAGACCCTCGAAGGCGCCTGGGCCCGCCACGGCGCGTGCGGGGAGGCCTTGCAGGCGGGCCTCGAGAAGCTCGGCTTTACCCTCGTCGCCCCGCCGGGTCACCGCCTCCCTCAGCTCACCACGGTGTGGGTCCCCGACGAACTGGGCGGCATGGGTGAGGCCGACGTCCGGGCGGCGTTGTTGCACCGCTACGGGATCGAGATCGGCGCGGGCGTCGGCGTCATGGCGGGCCGGGCGTGGCGCATCGGCTGTATGGGCCACACCGCCCGACCGCGCAACGTCGAGCTGCTGCTGGGCGCGCTGGGGGAGGTGTTGGGGCGGTGATCGGCCGGACGACCCGAGCGACCCCTCTGGTGCTCAACGGGGGCCGGATCCGATTGCGGACCCTGAGCGAGGACGACTACGAGGGATGGTTCGAGGTGCGCGCCCGTTGTCGCCGCTGGCTCGTCCCCTGGGAGCCACGTCCGGCCGGGGCTCCGCTCACCCCGGAGGATCGCGCCAGCTTCTCCGCCCGCTGCGCGGCCCGAGAGCGCGAACGGCAGATGGGCAGCGGCTACGGGTTCGGGATCTTCCTGGCGGAGCGGTTCGTCGGTGAGATCACGTTGTCGTCCATCCAGCGGGGTCCCTTCCAGAACGCCTTCGTCGGCTACTGGGTCGACGAGGCCATGGCCGGCCAGGGTCTGGCGCCCGAGGCCACCGTGGCCGTCCTGCGCTTCGCCTTCGAGGAGCTCGGGCTGCACCGCGTCGAGATCGCCATCGTGCCGCGCAACCGGGCCAGTCGGAGAGTGGTCGAGAAGCTGGGCCTGCGCGAGGAGGGGGTGGCGGTCCGGTACCTCGAGATCGACGGGCACTGGGAGGACCACGTCCGCTACGCCATGACCGCCGAGGAGTGGACGGTCCGTGTCGACGACCTCGCTCGCCGGTGGCTCACCCGGTCCTGAGCCCCGTCACCGCTCCGAGCGCACCACCGCGGGGGAGTGGCGGAAGAACTGCTCGATGTCCTGCGAGTAGGTGTAGGAGGGCGGGTCGTCGCCCACGCTGCGCCGCAGGCGCACGGCGCGGATGAAGCTCTCCACCGCTCCGGCCGTGGTGTAGCGGCACGAGAAGCCGGCCTTGCCGATGCGGGTGGTGTCGACACCCCTGCCGTAGCGCAGCAGGCTCTCGAGCTCGGGGGGGAATTCGATCAAGCCCAGGCGCACCAGCGGGGCCGCCGCGGCGTGCGTCCCCAGCGGGGAGATCGGCAGGATGCGGGTGCCGCAGATGCCGGTGACCTCGCTCCAGGGCAGCTTCCCGTGTCCGGCCACGTTGTAGAGGCCCGGGATCCGTTGACGGGTGACGTGCTCGAGACAGCGAACGACGTCGTCCTCCTCCACGAACTGCAACAAGGGGTCGTAGCCGGCGATGGCGGGACAGATCGGTCGGGACAGGTTCGTGCTGATCGGGGTGACGATGTCGGTCCCGAGCACGTTGGCGAAGCGGAGCACCGAGACGACGGTGGCGGGATTGTCCTCGGCGAAGTCCCGGACGAACCCCTCGACCTCGAGCAGCGAGCGCTCGACCCTGGTCCGGGCCGGAGAGGTGCGCGGCATCTCCTCCCGGAACCACGTGGGATCGGTGGAGGCCGAGCCGTAGACGAGCGTCGACGATTTCACGACGACCTGGCGGACGGGAGAGCCGGACTGGCCGGCGGCGGCCAGGAGGTTCATGGTCCCGATGACGTTGATCTCGTGCAGGGCCCGGCTCGACACCCGAGTGGAGTCCACCACCAAGAAGGTGTGGACGATGGTGTCGACCTGGGTGGCGCCCACGATGCGGGACAGGATCGAGTAGGTCTGGTCGGCCTTGACGAACTCCGTCCTCTCCAGGGGGACCGTCGGCTCGCGCGTCCCCATGCCGAGGATCATCTCGACCTCGGGGTCCGATTCCAGCGCCTGCGCCATGCGACCGCCCCAGAACGAGTCCAGGCCGGTGATCAGGACGCGTCGCCCCACAGGCCCTCACCCGAACCAGACGCTGCGCCGCTCACGCAGCATTTCGTAGATGGTCTCCTGCATGTTGATGCGGATCTTCTCGGCCTCTTCCATGACCCGGCTCTTGGAGTACCGCTCCTGGCCGCTCGGCACGTTGAACGTGACGGGGTCGAGGACGCGCAGCTTGAACTTCGCCGGGAAGTACATGGCCAGCCCGAGGGGACCGAAGAGCAGCATGTTGGCGGTGACGGGGAAGTAGGGGACCCCGATGAGCGCGCGCCAGTGCGGGGATACGGAAGACGATGGGCATCGACTCCTCGGCCCCGACGACGGCGATCGGGATCACCGGGACGCCGGCGCGCATGGCGATCTCGACGAACCCGCCCCGTCCGAAGCGACGCAGCCGGTAGCGGTCGGCATAGGTCTTGGACGGGCCCTTGGTGCCTTCGGGGAAGACCAGGGTGAGCTGACCCTGGTCACGAAGAAGGCGCAAGGCGTTGTCGGGGTGGGCCGGTACGCCCCCGACGCGGGCCCACACCGTCCCCAGCCAGGGGGCCTCGCGGAAGAAGAAGTCGGCCATGCCGTACACGGGACGGCCCCGCTCGACCTCGATGCCGTGCATGATGGTCGGCGCGTCCGAGGGGATGGCGCCGGCGTGGTTGGCCACCAGGAGCGCACCGCCGGTCTTGGGGATCTTCTCGAGGCCCTCCCACTCGACCCGGAACCAGTTGTCGTACAGGGGGGCGAAGAGCCGACGGGCGATGGTCCGGGCGTGCTCGGAGCGTCCCCATTCGTCCACGTCCGACAAGCGCTGGCCCGGGAGCGGGCACCTCGTCGGACGCGGGAGAGGAACGAGAGCGGCGCGTTGCTCGCGCTGGATCGCTTCTTGGCCGGCCGTCACGAGGTCATGGTACCTGTCGGTACGAGCGGGGCCCGATGCCAGGCGCTCGAGGGTCGGCGGGCTGCCCCATCGCTAGGGCCGGCCCGCCCCCACCAGTCCGAGGTACCAGACGGCGTCGAATTCCACCACGGTGCCGGTGTGGGCGGCCTGGATGATGGTGTCGGCGCCGTAGGGGCCCGAGCCCACGTACATCACCACGTGGTCGATGCCGTCGCCGTCGAGGTCATAGAACAGCAGGTCCCCCGGCTGGACCTGGCTGAGAGGGATGTGGGTGGACTCTGCGTACTGGATGTCCGCCGAATGGAGCAGGTCCACGCCGGCATTGCGCCAGGCGAGCATGGTGAGCCCCGAGCAGTCCAGCCCGGCGCTGCTGGCGCCTCCCCATTCGTACGGGACACCGAGATACCTCTCGGCTCCTTGCAGCGCAGCCGCGCCCGCACCGGTGGCGGCCTCGGGGGCGCCCGTGCCGATGACCCCGGTCGCTCCCGCGCTGGCCGATGCCTGATTGGCCGCGTTGGCTGCTTGCACGGCGGCTGCGGATCCGGCTCCGAACGTCTCGGCCACCTGCGCGGCTTGGGCGGCCGCCTCGGCCGCTCGTTGCCTGGCCGCCTCACTGGCGGCCGCGTTGGCGGCGGCAGCCGCGGCGGCGGCCTGTTCGGCGGCGCGTTGCGCCACGAGCTGCGCCAGTTGGCCCTTGACGTGCGAGAGCGTCGCCTCGGTGGCGTTGGCGGTGGCCTGAGCCGCTTGTCGCGCCGTTCCGACCTGTATCGACACGCCCGACTCCTGTTGTTGCTGGGTGTGCAGGACCGACTCGGCCGAGTTGAGCTGCCGTTCAGTGGACGCCAGTTGCGCCTCGGCGGCATCGATATTGTCGACCGCCGTCTGTTGGTACTCGTCGCGTGCCGCGCTGGAGCTCGACGGTGTCGAGAACATCGAGGTCAGCTGGCTCGACGGCGTGTCGTAGATGTAGGCGTTCACGGCGTCCACCTGGAGGGCGTGGTGCGCGGCGGCGTGCCTCTTCTTGGCGACGGCGAGCCGCGCGTCGGTCGCTGCAAGCTGCGCGTTGATCTGGGCCAGATGAACATTGGCCTGGTCGTATTGCTCGGAAAGCTGTGACAGCGTCTGTTGTTGCTGGGCGTACGCCGACTCGACCGCATCGACCTGGGTCTGGGTGGCGTCGATGGCGCTCGACGTCGCCGAGGGCTCATCGCCCGAGGATGGCCCCGGGGAGGCGACCGCGGGCGAGGTCGCCATCGAGCCCATGACGACGACCGCCGAGACCACGAGGGCCGCCCGACGGGCGACGGCCTGCGTCCGGGCGCGACAAAAGAGACCAGTCACAACAGTCACTTTGTCCACAGTAGCCAGGGCAGACTCGGGGCGGAAGGGCCGGGGGACCTTTTGGCGATCCCTTGACCTTCTCCGGGGTGGCCTCTACCTTGCCAATAGGGGATAGGGCTCGTGAGCAGGGCCGTTTCAGGTTGGGGGGGACCTTGGAAGGCGTGACCCGGACCACGGCCGGGGTACTTCAGGGCTGCAACGAGGCCGGCGTCTGGGTCTTCCGCGGAGTGCCCTATGCCCAGGTCACGGGGCCACAAGGGCGGTGGCGGTCGGCCCAGCCCCCCATGGCGTGGACCGGGACACGGCTGGCGTCGTCATGGGGCCCGATCGCCCCCCAGACTCCCCCCGTCCCGGGATTCAGCTTCCCCCACGACCCCACGGCATCGGACGAGGACTGCCTGAACCTCAACGTCTGGACCCCGGCGCTCGACGACGGCCGACGGCCGGTCATGGTGTGGCTCCACGGAGGCGGCTTCACCACCGGGACGGGCTCGAGCGCGCTGTTCGCGGGTGGCCGCCTCGCATCCAAAGGCGTGGTCGTGGTGACCATCAACTACCGGTTGGGCGCGCTCGGCCTCCTCACCCACCCCGATCTCGCCAGCCACGACGACCCCGGCGGGGGGAACTGGAGCCTGCGCGATCAGATCGCAGCACTCGGGTGGGTCAAGGAGAACATCGCCGGGATTCGGGGGAGATCCCGACAACGTGACGCTCTTCGGGGAGTCGGCGGGGGCGATGAGCATCTCAGACCTCCTCGGTGCGCGCCGATGCCGTCGGGTCTCTTTCACCGAGCGGTCATCCAGAGCGGGCCACCGGCGACGGCGAGCCCGCAGTGGGCCAAGCGGCGGGCCGAACGGCTGGCCGGCCATCTGGGTGTGGCCGCCGATGCGATGGCGACACTGCGCGACGTTGCCGTCGCAGCGTCTGGTCGAGGCGACCCAGCGGCTGGCGGCCGAAGCTCCTTCGGACGGGGGCCTGCCCTTGCCCCTGCTCCCCGTCGTCGACGGCGTGCTCCTCGATGGCGCGCCCGGCGATCTGATCGTCGACGGGGCGGCCTCCCCCGTGCCGGTCCTGCTCGGTACCACCCGTGACGAATGCGCGCTCTTCACCACCGCCGACCACGGCGCCCCCGATCTCGACGACGCCGCGGTGGCGCGACGCCTGGCGCATCTGGTGGGGCCGGCCGGGCGTGACATCGTCGACGCCTATCGCAGCGCCCGCCAGGCCCGGGGCGAGGGTGTGACCGGTCGTGACCTTTGGACCGCGGTCACGACGGACTACGTCTTCCGACTCCCGTTGCAGGCGCTGGCGGCGGCACACGCCAAGTACCAGTCCCAGACGTATTCGTACTTGTTCGCGTGGGAGTCCCCGTTCCTCAACGGCATGTTCGGGTCTTGTCACGGGCTCGAGATCCCCTTCGTCTTCGGGACGGTGGAAGACATCCCGGTGCAACCCTTCACCGGCTCAGGCCCGCAGGCGAGCCTGCTGTCGGAGCGGATGCAGCAGGCATGGATCGCCTTCGCCCGCCACGGCGATCCGTCGTGTGAGGCGGTCGGCTCGTGGCCTGCCTATGACCCCGTGAGCCGGCCCACCATGGTCCTCGGTCCCGACGGGGGGGTGGAGGACGACCCCCGTGCGCCCGAGCGGCTCATCTGGGAGGAGACCGGTACCGGTCCGGGGGTGGGCCACCATCACGAGTGATCGGGGCCAACGCCGACGTGCTCACACGGGCGAGTCAGAATAACGTCCGTGATCCGTGGAGCGAATAGTCGAGACAGAGTTCGAGCGAGCCAGGCCACTTCGGGGGTGTAGCCCAATCGGCAGAGGCAGGACACTTAAAATGTCCCCAGTGAGGGTTCGACCCCCTCCGCCCCCACGCTACCTCGGCTGTCCGAACCGCTACTGCGGAGAACCGTTCAGCGGTCAGATGCCGACGACGTCGACGAGATCGCTGAGTCCTGCAAAGTCGTCGGGATTACGGGTGTAGAGCGCAAGGCCGTTGGCGTGAGCGGTCGCCGCGATGAGGAGATCGGCGACACGCCGCCGGTGTGATCGGCCCGTCTCGACCACGGCAGCCACGATCTGTCCGTAGCACGCGCCGCTGAGGCGTCGAAGGGGAGGGGCTCGAAGGTCGCCTCCAGCTGCTGGAGACGCGCCTGACGGCGTGCACCTTCGGCACTGGAGGTAGTGAGGTGTGGTCCGGCCGCCAGCTCGGCGAGGGTGATGGCGCACACCGCGACCTCATTTGGAAGGGCACCGGCAACCGCCGGGTCGTCCCAGTCGATGACAACTGAGGTGTCGAGGAGGCCCGCTGGCATCTACAGGCTTTGATCCACGACTCGATCGAGATCCGCTCTGAAACTTTCCTGGTCGATCCATGGTCCAGTGGCGGCAACCACCCGAAGCTCAGCCTTCGGCACAAAGGTCCGGCGCGCCTGCCGGATTGGACGTAGTTCAGCCACAGGCACGCCATTGCGAGTGACGACAAAGGTCTCGCCGGCGACGACGGCCTCGATCACCTTGGCATTGTCGTTCCGGAGCTCTCGCTGAGGGATGATCTTTGCCATGCCTCATTGTAGCACATATAGCTACGTCCTGCTACACCATCACCGATTGGGTTCACGGCGGTGATTGTGTTCGCCGAAGAGGTCGATCCCGACGATCCTGTCCGAGACCGTATGCGCTGACGATCCTCGTCGCCAGGGTCGAGAGCCGCTTCTTCTCCGACACGGACAAGCATTGGGTTACCGATGCGATGTCGGCCTGGAAGGCGGCGACGACGTCGCTGACAAGTCGCCGCCCCGACGACGTCAGGTTGACACCAACGGCGCGGCGGTCATCGCTCGAGGGCGTCCGCTTCACGAGGCCCCGCCTCTCGGCCCGATCAACCAGACCGGTCACGCTCGACTTGTCCAACTCGAGCAGTCGGGCCAGCTCCTGCATCGTCGGGTCGCGGTCGCGCAGTACCCCGAGCAGCCGCGTTTGGATCATGGACAGGTCGTGGGCCGCGGCGTAGCTGGGCGAGCGTTCCCTGAACCAGGAAGCTCAGCTGGGCCAACGCATCCACGATGCCGAGATCGGCTTCGCGCTGGCTGTCTCGCTCTTGTGACGGTCGGGCGACGCCTGTGCCATGTGCCTACCCTCGTTGCAATAGTACGTCTCACCAACTATATTAGTACGTGCCACCAACTAAACGGTGGGCGGGCGGGAGGAAACGGTAGGAGAGCTGCTTGTGGAGAAGATGCACGCCGCGGTGGTCACATCCTTCGACGAGCCACCGCACTACCAGGAGTTCGACGTTCCGACGCCGGGCGACGACGGCCAAGAGCTCGTCGACGTCCTCGCCGTCGGCCTCCATCCCCGGGTGCGGACCGACGCGGCCGGGCAGGCACTACACGAGCACCGGTGCGCTGCCGATGATCCCCGGCGTCGACGGGGTCGGGCGAAGGGCTGACGGCAGACGGGTCTACTTCGTCTCTGACGACGAGCACCCCGGCTCGATGGCGGAGAAGGCGGTCATCGACGTACGACGAACCGTTCCCGTGCCCGACGACGCCGACGTCGAGAAGATCGCCGCCGCGATGAACCCGGCGATGTCATCCTGGGTCGCCCTGCGTCGCCGGGTGCCGATCGAGCACCGGACAGAGTGTGCTGGTGCTGGGCGCGACGGGGAACGCGGGGACCATGGCGGTGCAGGTCGCCAAGCGGCTCGGAGCAGGTCGCGTCGTGGGTGCGGGTCGTGATGTCGACCGTCTGCGGGCCCTCACGAGCCTCGGCGCCGACGACATCGTGCAGCTCACCGAGGACAGCGACGCCACGGCGACGGCGCTCGCACAATCCGCCGCCGAGGTGGACATCGTCATCGACTACCTGTGGGGCAAGCCCGCCGAGCAGGCGATGATGGCGCTGCTGAGGGCCCGGTCGGACCGCAGCCGGGCACTGAACTGGATCCAGATCGGCGCCATGGCGGGGCCCACGCTCGAGCTGCCGTCCGTCGCTCTGCGTTCGGCCAACCTCCGGATCCAGGGCAACGGCCAAGGCGCCGTTTCCCCCGAGGGCTATCTGGCCGAGTTGCCCGCGCTGATCGACGAGATCGACTCCGGCACGCTCGAGATCGCGGCTCGGCCCGTCCCGCTCCGAGACGTCGAGTCAGCGTGGACCGGGCCCGAGGTTCGCGGTCGACGAACCGTCATCGTCCCGTAGGGGATGTCTAGGGGCAGGAGTCGGTGCCGACCTTGTCGAGCGTCACCTTGTCGAGCGCGTCGGCGAGGGCCTCGAGCTGCTTGCGGCTCAAACGGTCGACGAAGTGCCGGCGCACCTGCTCTACATGGTCGGGAGCCGCCGCTTGCAGTCGCGCCTGTCCGGCCGCGGTGAGCACGGCGAAGGCGCCGCGACGATCGGTGGGGCACCGGTGGCGTTCGACCATGCCCGAGGCCACGAGCCCGTCGAGACGACGGGTGAGGCCGCTCGGCGACAGCAGGAGCCGATCGGCGAGCTCGCTCATGCGCATCCGGCCGTCTTCTTCTTCCGACAGCTGGACCAGGACGCCGTAGTCGGTCACGGACATGCCCTGGCTGGCCTGGAGGTCGGCGTCCAGCCGGGCGAGCAGGCGGGCATGGGCTCGGAGCAGCGACCGCCATGCGTGCATCTCGACATCGTCGAGCCAGGGTGTGCCACGCGCTGTGGACATAATCCCAGCGTACCGGAGCGACCATTGGTTGCGCTCGCAATTACCAAAGGTTTTCGACCGAGGGCCCGGGGCGGGTCGGGCGGTCCTCTCGTAGCCTGATCGGGCGATGGCGCCCGATCCCACCACATTGCCCGGCCTGCTCGCCGATCTGGAGGCCGAGCATGCCGACCTCGACCGGGTGCTCGCCCCTCTCGACGAGGCGTCGTGGGGGCTGGCGACCCCCGCCACGGGGTGGGCGGTGCGTGACCAGGTGAGCCACCTGGCGTTCTTCGACGATGCCGCCACCATGGCGATCGTCGATCCCGCCACGTTCACGGTGGAGGCCGAGGCGGCGTTGGCGGCGGGGGGCGATCCCATGGAGCGAGCACCTCCTCCGGGGCCGCGCCCTGGCAGGCCGAGACGTGCTCGGCGTGGTGGCGCCGCGCTCGTGACGACATGGTGCGGGCAGCCGGGGCTCTTCACCCCCGCGACCGGGTCCCGTGGTTCGGCCCTCCCATGGGGGCGTTGTCGTTCGTCTCGGCGCGGCTGATGGAGACGTGGGCACACGGCCAGGACATCGCCGATGCGCTGGGCGTGACGCGCGCTTCCCACGGCGCGACTGCGTCACGTCGCCCACCTCGGGGTCCGGGCCCGGCCCTTCTCGTACATCGTGCGCGGCCTCGACGTCCCCTCCGACGCGGTGCGGGTCGAGCTCACCGGACCGGCAGGGGAGCGGTGGGAGTGGGACACCGATTCCAGCACCGGACTGGTCGAGGGATCCGCGCTCGACTTCTGTCTCGTCGTGACCCAGCGCCGGCACCTGTCCGACACGGCATTGACGGTGCAGGGTGCACTGGCGTCGGAATGGCTCGCCATCGCGCAGGCGTTCGCCGGCCCTCCCGGGACCGGACGGCCCCCGCGCCAACGCGACGGACCGCCCGCGGCGCCGACGCGCTCGAGCAGACGACCCCGTCGGGTGCGCACGCTCACTCCCCCGTGGCGGCCCCGCTGAGCATCTCGTCTTCCCCCGCCGCGCCGTGCACGTCCGGCTGGCTCTCCGCCCCGACCGTGGTGGCGGTAGAGCAGCGCCATCACGACGAGGCCCGACGACGAACAGCAGCAATCCCGCACCCTGCACGAGCACCGAGCCCAGGTGCCCGATCTCCCCCAGCCACAGGCGCTCCTCGTAGAAGCGGGTGAGCCCCCACAGCGCCATGGTGGCGGCGAGGACGAAGCCGACGGGCCGGTCGCTGTAGTAGCGCTCGATGAGCAGGAGGATCCCGAAGATGATGAAGCTGTCGATGGCCTGGAGGATCGGGACGGGCAGCCGCTTGCCGACCTGGCCCGCGTAGTACATGCCGAACCACTCCTGTCGTCGGATGTCCGCCCCCCGCCACCATCAGCTGGGGACCGAGGAGGCGCCCGACGCCCCATGCCGCCATGAGCACCGGGCGACACGATGTCCAGGGCGCGCATCGACCGAGAGCTGGGGACAGCGACGACGGGCCAGGATCAAGCCGGTGGGGACCCCGCCGAACAGGCCGCCGAACGACGACAGCCCGCCGTGCCACACCTGGAGGATCTGGCCGGGGTCGGCGGTGTAGGTCGAGCAGGTTCGCCACCACGTGCAGGAGACGGGCGCCCACGATCGAGGCGACCACGATCCACAGGAACGCCCCGGTGAACCAATCGGTGGGGTACCCGTTGGCGCGCAGTCGGCGCTCGAAGTAGCGGTAGGCGAACCAGAACGTGATCGCCAGCCCGATGCCGTAGGTGTGGACCACGATGGGCAGGGGCCCGAGGTGGAAGGCGACGGGGATGGGCTTCACGGCAGTCCTTGCGGGCAGATGGGTGGGCCCCGCGGGCCCCGACCGCATGTCAGATTACCGTCGTCGACCCCGATCCCCCCGTCGCGGGCCGCACCGGCACGGCGCGCCCGTGCTCGACGCGCTCGAAGAGGCCCCCATTAGCGTCGGCGCGGCGTTCCCTCGTGGACGCTCGGGCCGCGACGAGGAGGATGTGATGGGAGCGCTTGAGGGCAAGGTCGCCATCGTGACGGGCGGGGCCTCGGGGATCGGCCTGGCCAGCAGCAGGAGGCTCGCGGCCGAGGGCGCCACCGTGGTGGTGGTCGACGCCAACGGCGAGGGGGCCGAGAAGGCAGCGGCGGAGCTCGGCGGTGTGGCGGTGCGAGCTGACGTCGGCAACGTCGGCGACTGGGCGCGCATCGTGGAGGCGGGCACGCCGCCTGGGGGGCATCGACATCGCGTACCTGAACGCCGGTGTCACCACGGGCGAGGAGGACATCACCAAGGTCACCGACGAGCAGTACCGCCGGATCCTGTCGGTCAACGTCGACGGCATCGTCTTCGGCACGCGGGCCGTCGTGCCCGAGCTCGAGGCCCGCGGCGGGGGAGCGGTGGTGGCCACGTCGTCGCTGGCCGGCATCGTCGCCTTCGCCGGCGACCCGATGTACACCCTGACCAAGCACGCCGTCGTCGGTTTCGTGCGCGCCATCGCGCCCCGCCTGGCCGAGCAGCACATCACCATCAACGCCATCTGCCCGGGCCTCGTCGACACGCCGCTCATCGACGGCCCGATCCGCGACAGCCTCGCCGGCGCGGGATTCCCGCTCATCGCCCCCGAGGCGGTGGCCGAGGCCGTCCTCGGCTGCGTGCTGGGCGAGGAGACCGGCCAGGCCGTCGTCGTCCAGCTGGGCCGAGAACCCGTCGCCTATCGCTTCGGCCGCCCCCCCGGACCACGGGCACCGGGTGTCGAGGGCAGGATTCCCCCCGAATGGCTGGCTGACGCCGGCCCGGCGACACCGCCGAAGGCCTGACGGGGAACGACGGCGTCCGCCGTCGCGTGCCGCGTGAGGGTCAGGGACGCCCGGCGCCGACGAGGCCGCTCGTCCAGATCCCCGTGATCTGGATGTTCGTGCCCGTCTCCATGGCCTGGACCATCTCCCCGGGCTCGACGTACATGGTCACGTGGCCGATGGTGTCGCCCTCTTGGTAGAAGAGCAGGTCGCCGGGTTGGAGGTCCGACAAGGGGACGTGCACCGACTCGGCGTACTGGGCGGCGGCGGAGTGCGACAGCGACACCCCGGCATGCGCCCACGCCCACATGGTCAGCCCCGAGCAGTCGAAGCCGACGCCGGGTGTGGCACCGGCCCAGACGTAGGGGACGCCGATCTGGGACTCGGCGGCCGCCACGGCTGCGGCGCCGCCGCCGCCGGCGCACGGCGGGGACCGGCGCTCAGGCCCGGAACGCCGCCTGCGGCAGCTGTGCGCCGCGGCGACGCGCGCCTGGAACGCGGCGGCCTGCGCGGCGGCCTCGGCCGCTTGTTTCTGGGCCACCAGGGTGGCGATGCTGCCCTTTGAGCTTCGACAGCGTGGCCTGCTGGCTGGCGAGCTCGGTCTGCGCGCCTGTCCTGGGCGCTCTGCGCCGCGGCCAGCGTGGCCCGCGCCTGCGACTTGGGTCGACTGCAGCGCGCTCTCCTGCGCGGCTCAGCACGCTCTCGGACTGGTTCAGCCGGTCGATGGCGCCCGAGACGCTGTCGCTCGCCACCTGCTGGTATTCCTGCACCGCGGCCGCGACGCTCTGCCGCCGGCGTGAACAGACTGCTCGAGGCCGTCGGTCGAGCTCCCCGACGTGTAGTCCTCGATGGCCAGTTGCCGCAGCTGGCCTCGAGCCGACGCCACCTGGGTCTTGGTCTGGGCGATCTGAGCCTGGGTCTGCGCCACCTGCTGATCGAGTTGCTGGACGTGGATCTGGTCCTGGTCGTACTGCTCGGACAGCACGGCGAGTTGCTGGCCTTGTGCCTGGATCTGCGCCGCGATCTGGGTGGCCTCGGCCTGCGCGCTTTCGCAGCTGGTCGGCGCCGGCGGGGCGTGCCGATGTCAGCGCCGGTCCCGCGATGAAGACGACGGCGACTACTGCCGAAACGAGTCGACTGAGCCGGGGGGACCGCCGGGCCCGCCGTCCCGGCCGCGCCTTCGAGTACTGCTCGAGGCAAGTCACAACAGCCACGTGTCTATCAATTGTGGCTTCGTGGAGCAAGGATTTGGCCCGTGTCTCGACCGGTCAGCCCGGCGCGACCGAGGCGGCGAATGGCGCGGCGCCGTCTTGATCGGGGTCCCGGCGCCATTAGCGTCGCGTCGGTGCATCCCATCGAGCGGCTGCGCTACGTGGCCCGTGCCGGATGGGCGCCCGCCGGCCGTGCTGGCCGCCGAGGCGGCGTGGGCACTCGGCGACCTGGCGCTGCACGAGGGGTCCGCCGTGCTGCCCGCCTGCCGGCGCCTCCTCGACCGCCATCCCGGTTGCGGGCCCCTGTGGTGGGTGGCGGCCCGAATCCTCACCGCCGGGGACGCCGCCGAGGAGGCCGAGCGCTGCGCGGACGCGCTCGAGTCCGACCCCACCGCCGATCTCCTGCGCGAGGACCTGCGGCTGGGACCGGCGAGCCGTTCGCCACGGCGGCATGGGCGACGTCGCCAGCGCCGACGTCGTCGTCGTCGAGGTCGACGCCATCGGCCCCGGGGGGGTGGTCCTCGATGCCGACGACATGGGCCTGATCGAGGCGGCCCGGGCCGTGGAGGTGCCCGGTGTGGGTCGAGGCGGGGGTCGGGCGGGTCATGCCGCCCAGGCTGTGGGACGCCCTGGTCCGGCAGGCTCGAGAGCGCCCGATGTCCCGCGGTCGGGATCGGTGGTCGGCCTCGACGGGATCGACCGCGTGGCGGGGCCGGCCGGGGTGCAGCCCGTCGCCGTGGCGCTGGCCGGCACCGACTGCCCCGAACCCGGAGGCTCCTGGCGCGCTGGTAGCAGGGTCGATCGACGTTCGGCGTCCGTCCTGTATAGGGTCGGCGTCCATGGGCGAGATGATCGAATTTCCGAGCAACGGATCCGAGGACCAGGGATATCTGGCGGTGCCGGCGTCGGGCCGCGGCCCGGGCGTCGTCGTGATCCAGGAGTGGTGGGGCCTCGTGCCCCACATCGAGGACGTCTGCGACCGGTTCGCGGCCGACGGCTTCGTGGCCCTGGCGCCCGACCTGTACCGGGGGACGCAGGTGACCGAGCCCGACGAGGCCGGCAAGGAGATGATGGCGCTCGCAGCTCGACCGCGCCGCCCGGGACATGTCCGGAGCCGTCGACGAGGTCGAGCGGCGGTCGTCGGGACGACAAGGTCGGCGTCGTCGGGTTCTGCATGGGCGGGGGACTCGCCCTGGTGCTCGCCACGCAACGTCCCGACGCCGTCGCCGCGTGCGTGGCGTTCTACGGGCTGATCCCGTGGCCCGACGCCCAGCCCGACTTCTCGAAGCTGCGGGCGCCGGTCCTCGCCCACGTGGCCGGGCAACGACGAGTACTTCGCTCCCGACGCGGCCCGCGCGCTCGAAGAGCAGCTCGAAGGCCTGGGCAAGGACGCCGAGTTCCACGTCTACGACGGGGCCGACCACGCCTTCTTCAACGACACCCGGCCCGAGGTCTACGACGCCGACGCGTCCGCCACGGCGTGGACGCGGACCATCGACTTCTTCCACGCCCGCCTCGGGTGACGCCCGTCGCCGACGACGGGCGGGGTGCCGTCGGCCGCTACCTCCACCTCGGCCTCGCGACTCGGGCGCCACATCGACGGACTCGTGGACGCCTACTACGGCCCTCCGGCGCTGGCCGAGCGCGTGGCCGCTGGCGCCGCCGCCGACCCCCGGACGACTGGTGGCAAGACGGCCGCGCCCTGCTCGCGGCCCTCGACGCCGGCGCGCCCCTCGACGACGACGACGGGAGCCGAGCCGGTCTCGGAGCCGAGCAGCGCCGGCCGCCGGCGGTGGTTGCGGGCCCAGGCCGTCGGGCCTGCTCACGACGGCCCGCCGGCTGGCGGGAGAGCCCATCGGGTACGTCGAGGAGGTGGAGTCCTGTTACGGGGTGCGCCCCCAACCGGTCCCCGACGACGAGTTGGCCGCGGCCCACCGTCGTCTCGAAGAGGCCCTCCCCGGGTCGGGACCGCTCGCGAGAGCGTCTGATCGCCTGGCGCGAGTCGCACGCCGTGGCGACCGACCGCCTGCCCGGCGCCATCGACTCGCTGGCCGAGGACCTGCGCGAACGCACCGAACGGCTCTTCGGGCTCCCCGACGGCGAGCACATCGAATTCGAGCTCGTCACCGACAAGCCGTGGTCGGGCTTCAACACCTACCTCGGCGGACCTGCACTCGAGGGTCTCGGTCAACACCGACCTGCCCGTGCTGTCGACGTCGCTCGCCCACCTGGTGGCGCACGAGGCCTATCCCGGGCACCACACCGAGCACTGCCGCAAGGAGGTGGGCCTGGTCCGGCGCCGGCACTGGCTGGAGGAGACCATCTTCCTCGTCGGCACCCCCCAGTGCCTCATGGCCGAGGGCCTCGCCGACCTCGGTCTCGAGGTGGTGCTCGGGCCGCCGCCCCGAGCCGCGTCGTGGCCGACCATCTGCGTCCGCTCGGCATCCGCTACGACGCCGAGGTCGTCGCGGCGGTGTCCGAGGCGAGCGAGGCCCTCGGGGCGGTGCGGGCCAATGCCGCCTGGCGGCTCCACGCCGACGGCGCCGATCCCGAGACGGTCGATCGACGAGGTGGCCCGCTGGGGCCTGCTCCCCCGGGCCCGGGCCGCCAAGGCGGTGGAGTTCCTCCTGCATCCCACGTGGCGCGCCTACATCACCTGTTACGTCGAGGGCCTGCGTCTGTGCCGGCGGTTCGTGGGCGGCGATCCCGACGCGCTTCGCGCGAGCTGCTGACCGAGCAGCTCGTCCCCGCCGACCTGGTCGGCCGCCTGAGGCGCGGCACGGCGCTCGCGTCAGCTCTGGAGATTGGCGCTCGGGCCGCCGGTAGCATGCGGCCATGTCCGAACGCAGCCGGAACCTGCCCCGCCGCTCGTGTTTCTCCACGCCCGGCTCGAACGAGCGCTTCCTGGAGAAGGCGCCGACGGTGCCGGCCGACATGTCGTTCCTCGACCTCGAGGACTCCGTCGCCCCGCTCGAGAAGGACTCGGCCCGGGCCAAGGTGGTCGAGGCCATCCGCAAGCAGTCCTGGGACGACCGGGTCCTGTGCGTCCGCATCAACGCCTGGGACACCGAGTGGACCTACGGGGACGTCATCGAGGTGGTCGGCAACGCCGGTGAACGTCTCGACGAGGTCATGCTGCCCAAGGTGCAGTCGCGCGGCCGAGGTGGTGGCGCTCGACCTCCTGCTCACCCAGGTGGAGAAGAGAAGCGGGCTGCCCGTCGGCCACATCGGCATCGAGGCCCAGATCGAGACCACGCGCGGCCTCATCAACGTCGACGACATCTGCGCGGCCTCCCCCCGGCTCGAGACGATCATCTTCGGCCCCGCCGACTTCGCCGCCTCGATGGAGATGCCGGTGCTCACCGGCGGCGTGCAGATCCCCGAGTACCCCGGCGACCACTTCAACTACGTGTTCAGCCGGATCCTCATGGCGGGACGGGCCAACGGCCTGCAGGTCATCGACGGCCCCTACCTGAGGGTGAAGGACATGGACGGGTTGCGGGACTTCTCCCAGCGCACCCGGGTGCTCGGCTACGACGGCAAGTGGGCGCTCACTCCCGACCAGGTGACGGTGCTGAACGAGGTGTACTCGCCCACCCAGGAGCAGTTCGACCACGCCTGGGACATCCTCGACGCCTACCAGAAGGCCACCGAGGACGACCGCAAGGGTGCGGTCATGTTCGGCGACGAGATGATCGACGAGGCCAGCCGCAAGATGGCCACCAAGTTCGTCTTCCGGGGCGAGCGCGCCGGACTGACGCCGCTCGAAGGCGCTCAGATCGGCTCGCCGCCTGCTCCACCAGCCGGCGGGCGACCACCTTGAGCGCCAGCGTCTCGTCGGCGCCTTCGAAGATCGAGAGCACCCGGGCGTCGACGAAGTACCGGCTGACGGAGAATTCCTCGGCGTACCCCATGCCCCCGTGGATCTGCATGGCCTCGCGCGTCACCCACTCGGCGGCGCGGCACACGTAGGCCTTGAGCATCGACGCCTCGAGCGTTCCTTCGCCCCTGGCCATGAGCCGGGCCACCTCGTAGGCGAACTGCCGGGCGACCTGGATGAGCACCGCCATGCGGGCGAGCTTGGCCTGGGTGAGCTGATAGTCGACGATGGGCCGGCCGAAGACGACGCGGTTGGCGGCGTAGTCCGACGCGGCCTCGTAGGCGGCCTGCATGACCCCGAGGGCTCGGGCCGCGGTCTGCAGACGGCCGTTCTCGAAGCCCGCCATCTGCAGGTAGAAGCCCCGGCCCACACCGTCGTCGCCGCCCACCAGATTGGCGGCGGGGACGAACCAGTTCTCGAAGGCGATCTCGTAGGAGTGCATGCCCCGGTACCCGATGGTGTCGATGGGCCGACCCTCCATCCGCCCCGGGGGGTCGCTGCGGCCATCGGCGCCCGGGTCCTGGGTGAAGACAAAGCCGGCGCCGTCGCCTCGTGGCTTCTCCACGACGAACAGCGACAGACCCCGGTGGGCCTTGGAGCGGTCGGGATCGGTTCGGGCCAGCAGCATGAGCACGTCGGCCCGCGCCGCGAAGGTGCACCACGTCTTCACCCCGTTCACCAACCATCCGCCGTCGGTGCGCGTCGCCGCGGTGACGATGGCGGCCACGTCGGAACCGAAGTCGGGCTCGGTCACCGCCACCGCGTTCATGACCTCGCCCGATGCCAGCTTCGGCAGCCACGCCTGCTTCTGCTCGTCGGTCCCCCCCGCCACGAGGGCACGGCTGAGGATCTCGGGACGGGTGATCAGCGAGCCACCGGCGCCGAGCGACCCCCAGGACAACTCCTCGGTGGCCACCACCATCCCCATGTAGTCGCTCGCGCCCCCCGTTGCGAACCCGCCGTACTCCTCGGGGATCGACAGGCCCAGCGCGCCCATCTCGGCCAGGCCGGCGATGATCTCCTCGGGGATGTCGGTGTTGGCGCGGTGGATGTGCTCGGCCCGCGGCCGGATCTGCTCCTCGCGCGAAGCGGTGGAACGTCTCGCGTACGAGGGCGAAGTCCGCGTCGAGATGGCGGTCTCCTTGCATCCCGGCCAGCGAGGCGATGTACGCCGGGTCCCGGTGGGCCGCCACGAAGCCCCTGGCGTCCCGCCATCCAATCCGGTGTGGTCCCGAAGGCGGCTTCGCGCCCGACGATGCGCGCCGTCAGGTCGGCCAGCGCGTCGGCCACGAAGACACAGGCGATGTGACGCTCCTCGGTACCGGTGGCGCCGTAGACGAGGGCGGCCTGCGCGGCGCGCACGCTGGCGGCGACATGGGCGAGGTCATAGGCGACGACCTGGTCGACGTCGGGGCCGCCACTGGCCGCCACGGCGCGGGCGGCCGCCGAGACCACCGACGACGCGCAGTCCACCGCGGCCGACGGCCGCCTCGAGGTCGGGGGTGTTCGAGGTCCGCACCGGGCCCGGGGTCACCGTTGGGCCCCGGCCGTCGGGACGCGTCCGAGCACCGTGACCAGTGGGGGGAGCACGACCGGCTCGTCGCCGGGATCGATCTCGGTGAGCGAGCCCAGGTAGGCGGTGACGGGCCCGGGGCCGACTCCGGCGGGCGCCTCGGCCCAGGCGTCGACGATGTCGAGCCCTGCGTCGCGAACGAGCGCCGGCAGCAGCGCCCCGACGTCGGGGTGGGGGGGACCGGGCATGGACAGCGCCACGCCCCCGATCCGACCGGCCGAGGTGATGGGCTCCTGGGCGACGACCCACCCCCCGGGCCGTACCGCCTGGCGCATGCGGCGCAGCACGACGGCGGGATCGACGACGTGCATGAGCAGGAACCGGCAGAACGCCAGATCGACCGGCTCGGGCAGGACCAGGTCCTCTCCGGCCTGGGTGATGGCGAGCACCTGGCTGAAGGCCGCCGCGGCGGAAGCCACCTCGTCCCGGGCGCGTGGATCGCTGTCGACGGCGTACACGCGCCCTTCGTGGCCCACGATCTCGGCCAGTGCCACCGACACGTCCCCGCCGCCGGCCCCGACGTCGACGCAGCGCCACCCGGGCGCGAGGGCGAGACGCTCGAGCGCGGTGGCCAGAGGGCGCCGATAGACATCGTCGCGCAGGGCGTTCGGCACGAGGCCAAGACGCTACCGGCTGTAGCCTGCCGGTCGTGAAGGTCACGATGCTGTTGTGCGACGCGGCGCAGGTCGCCGACGGGAAGCTCTTCGTGCTCGGGGGCGGGTGGTCCCTCACCGGGCCCGATCCCATGCCGTCGGGCATCGCCCTCAAGATCGACGTGGGTTGGCACGAGGCGGACCAGGTGCACCACTGGGAGCTCTACCTCGAAGACGCCGACGGACGGCCCGTCATGGTGGACACACCCGACGGGACCCACCCGGTCGAGGTGCGGGGCGAATTCAACGTGGTGCGGCCCGACAACGGTTCCCGCTGGGGACGCCGATCGACGTGGCCCTGGCCGTGAACCTCGGGCCCGCTCCCGCTCGAGCCCGGCAACCGCTACACGTGGCGCCTCTCCATCGGCGGTGAGTCGGAGGCGGACTGGGCGCTCGGGTTCACCACCCGGCCGCGGGCCGTGCCATGACGACCTACGACCGACCCTTCGGCCGGTACTTCGAGGACTTCGAGCCCGGGGACGTCTACCGGCACTGGCCCGGCAAGACGGTGACCGAGTACGACGACCATCTCTTCTGCATGATCACCATGAACCATCACCCCCTCCACACCAATGCGTGGTTCGCCGAGAACGAGACGGTGCACGGCAAGAACGTGGTCGTCGGCAACCTCGTGTACTCCCTCGTGCTGGGGATGAGCGTGCCCGACGTGAGCGGCTCGTGCATCGCCAACCTCGAGGTCGAGTCCCTGGTGCACCGGAACCCGACCTTTCACGGCGACACCATCTATGCCGAGACGCGTGTCATCGCCAAGGTCGAGTCCTCCTCCAAGCCCGACCGCGGCATCGTCACGGTGGAGTCCAAGGGATTCAACCAACGTGGCGAGGAAGTGTGCTTCTTCCGCCGCAAGGTCATGGTCTGGAAACGCGAGTCCGCTCCGGCCCGTCGCCGTCCCTACGGGGACGACGTCTGGGATTGAACCAGTCGCTCACCGGGCCGGCACTGCGGCGGACACGCCGCGCCGTGCTCGGTGTCGGCCGCTCCGCGTCTGCGTCGGTTCCCGTGGCGAGAGACCCGTGATCCGTGGGCGGTGCTCGTCAGCGAGGTCATGCTCCAGCAGACCCAGGCGCAGCGCGTCGTGGGGCCCTACCGAGCGCTTTCTCGAGCGGTTCCCCACCGTCACCGCTGTGCGGAGCCGGGCTCGGGCCCGTGCTCGAGGCCTGGGCGGGCCTGGGCTACAACCGCCGCGCCCGGCACCTCCATCGAGGCGGCGCGGGCCATCGTGGCCCGGCACCAGGGGACCGTTCCCGCCGACCTGGCCGCCCTGCGGGCGCTGCCGGGCATCGGGGCGTACACGGCCCGAGCCGTGCTCGTGTTCGCCTTCGAGCGCCACGAGGCGGTCGTGGACGTCAACGTGGCCAGGGTGCTGGCCCGAGCGGTGGCAGGAGCGCCACTGTCTCTGGGCGCGGCCCAGACGCTGGCCGACACGCTGGTCCCGCCCGGTCGGGCCTGGGTGTGGAACCAGGCGCTCATGGAGATCGGTGCCGAGGTGTGCCGCGCCCGGGTGCCGGCGTGCGATCGATGCCCGCTGGCGCCCACCTGCGTCTGGTTCAACGCCGGCCGCCGGCGCGCCCGACCCGGCGCCGGCGCCCTCGCGCCAGAGCCGTTTCGAGGGCTCTGATCGCCAAGGACGGGGCCGCCTGGTGGACGCCTTGCGGTCAGGACCGGTGTCGCCCGCACGGCTGCGTTCGGTGTGCGGCTGGCCCGAGGATCCCGAGCGGGCTCGACGCGTGGCCGACGGCCTCGTGGCCGAAGGCCTGGCCCGTCGGGCGAAGGGGAACGTGCTGGTGCTTCCCTGACGTGAGACGCCTCAGGCGTCGAGGAATCGCAGGACGTGAGTCCGCACGACATCGGGTTGCTCGAGGTGGAGGAAGTGTCCGGCGCGCTCCACGATCACGTATTCGGACCCCTCCGACAGCACCGAGGCCACGTCCCCGACGGCATCGACGGCCATGCACCCGTCGTCGGCGCCGTGGAGGTACAGGGTCGGCTGGGGCGGAGACGACGTCGAGGCCACCTGCGCGTCGTCGTAGGCGGGGCGGTGCCGGGTGGGGTCGAACAGGGCCCGGTAGTAGCCGATGGCGGCCGAGAGGTTGGCGGGGTCGCCGATGGACTCCTTCACCCGGGCGACGTCCCACGAGGCGTCGTATCCCGGCGACCAGTCGGCCCACAGGTGGTCGAGGAACTCGTGACCGTCGGCGCTGACCGCCATCTCGGCGATGGGGGTCTGGAACAAGAAGATGTAGAAGCTGCGCTTCATCTGCGCGTAGGTGAAGAACGACGACGCCGAGGCGGCCAGGGGCGGGACCGCCATGGTGACGACGCGGCGCCAGCGGTCCGGGTGCAACGAGGCGGCCCCGTAGCTGGCGTAGGCGCCCCAGTCGTGGCCGACGAGCACCGCCCGCCCGTCTCCCCCGAGCGCCTCGTGCAGGGCGGAGGCGTCGGCGCCGAGGGCGCCCACCTGGTAGACCTCGTCGGCGGAGACCTCGGTGGGGGCGTATCCCCGCATCCACGGGGCCACGGCGTGGTAGCCGGCCTCGGCCAGTGCCGGGAGGAGATGGCGCCAGGTGTGGGCGGTGTCGGGGAAGCCGTGCAGACACAGGGCCAAGGGGCCCTCAGGCGGCCCCGACTCAAGGTACGAGAACTCGATGCCGTTGACATTTATTGCCCGCTGTTGCACGGACGCAGAGTAGTGTCGCCCCGACAGGGCCCCTCCTCGGTTCCCGGCTGACCGAAGCCACATCGGCGGCGAGATCCACAGGTGCTGTGGAGGAAGCCTGAGGGGGAGGGGTCGGCCGCTGCGAGTCACATTCTTCGGTGTGAGGGGTTCGTGCCCCTGCTCGGGCGAGCAGTACGTCCGCTACGGCGGCAACACGGCCTGTGTCGCCGTGGAGGTGGGCGACGAGCCCCCCATCGTCCTCGATCTGGGCACCGGCTTGCGTCCCTTCGGGCACGCGCTCGAGGACCGCTACGGTCTCGGCACGCCCATCGAGGTCACCGCCCTGCTCACCCATCTGCACTGGGACCACATCATCGGCCTGCCGTTCTGCACGCCGATGCTGCGTGAAGGCGGCCGGATGGACGTCTACGGCCCACCCCAGGACGGTGGTCTCTTGCACGACATCATCGACCGCGTGGTGAAGCCTCCGTTCTTCCCGGTCCAGGTGAAAGAGCTTCAGGGGAAGATCGAGTTCCACGAGGTGACCGACGACGTGCTGGCGGTGGGATCGGCCAAGGTGCTCGTCCGCCAGGTCCCCCATGTGGGGACCACACTCGGGTTCCGCATCGAGGCCGGCGACTCCGCCGTGGCCTACGTGAGCGATCACCAGGCTCCCGACGACCGCGCCGTGGTCGACCCCGCGGTGCTCGAGTTGTGCGACCGGGCTGACCTCGTGATCCACGACGCCCAGTACACCGAGGAGGAGTTCCGGGCCAAGGCCACGTGGGGCCACTCGACCGTGGCCTATGCGGTGCACGTGGCCGCCGAGGCCGGGGCCCGCCGGCTGGCGCTGTTCCACCACGACCCCCGCCACACCGACGACGACTCGACCGGCTTCTGGCGCAGGCGCAGGCCACCGACGACGCCCCCCGTCTCGACGGCGTGTTCGCCGCCAGGGAAGGATTGACGATCGACCTCGACCGCCCCTGACACGCTCAGGGTGTGCGCTCGTGAAGGACGACGAGGACCTGAGGACGACGAGGGGACGTGATGGGTGAGCCAACGAGCGAGGCCGACGGGGACGATCTCGAGCGCGCCGGTGCGTCGACATTCGACGGGGCGCGCTTTCGCGAGGTCATGGGCCATTTCGCCACCGGCGTCACGATCGTCACCGCCATGGAGGACGACCAGCCCGTCGGTTTCACCTGCCAGGCCTTCACGTCGCTGTCGCTCGAACCACCACTGGTGGCGCTGGCACCGGGGAAGAACTCGACGAGCTGGCCTCGGATCGCGGCCGCCGGGAGTGTTCTGCGTCAACATCCTGGCCGATGACCAGGAGGCGCTCAGTCGAGACTTCGCCGTCTCGGGCGGCGACAAGTTCACCGGCGTGGGGTGGCGACCGGGCGCCAACGGCGCTCCGGTGCTCGACGGGGCCCTGGCGTGGATCGAGTGCCGGTTGGAGCTGGTCCATGACGCGGGGGACCACGAGCTCGTCGTGGGCAGCGTGCAGGACATGGGCGTGAGCCGAGGCCAGCCTCTCGTCTACTACCGCGGTGGTTTCGGGCGCTTCGAGCCATAGGGTCTCTCACCTGGACGCGTCTTCGCCTCTGTCCCGTTGCGGGCGCGAGAGCCGATTAGCCTCACCCAATGCCCCGGATCACCCCTTCTGACACCATCGCCGACGTCGTCGTCGTCGAGGCCGACGTCCACGGCGACGAGCGCGGCCGTTTCGTCGAGACCTACCGCCGGTCGTGGTTCCCCCTCGGGCGCGAGATGGTGCAGGGGAATCGTTCGGAGAAACAGGCCGGTGCCGTGGTGGGCCTGCACTACCACCTCCACCAGGCCGACTACTGGTACGTGCTGCGGGGGACGGCCCGGGTGGTCCTGCACGACCTCCGCGTCGGGTCCCCGACCGAGGCGGCGACGCTGGTGCTCGACCTCGACGGCGAGCGCGACAACGGTGTCTTCATCCCGCCCGGCGTCGCCCACGGGTTCGCATCACTCACCGACGTCCTGCTGTGGTACCTGGTCGACAACTACTACAACCCCGCCGACGAGCTCGGTGTGGCCTGGGACGACCCCGACATCGGGGTGGACTGGGGACTGCAGACCCCCGTCCTCTCGACGCGCGATCAGTCCAATCCTCGGCGGGCCGAGCTCGATCCCGCGCTGACGCCTCGCTTCGGACTGCGCACATGATCCGGCGGTGTGGGGTGTGCGGCTGACTCACCCCGCGACCAGTGGCGTGACGCGCTGACCGGCTGGACTCGGGAGCCGCCAACCGGCACGCTGGCACCGTGGACGAATCGCAACAGTGGGTCGAGTTCGGGCGCTGGCTCGCCGAGCAGCGTGAACAGCGCGGGCTGCGGCGACGCGACGCGGCCCGACGGGCCAAGGTCTCGGAGACCCTGTGGCGGGATCTCGAGACCGGGCGCAAAGAGGCCATCGGCGCCATCCGTCTTCTTCCCAACCCGAGCGCGGACGTCCTCGAGCGCGTCGCCGGCGCACTGGAGCTCCCGGTGGAGGACGTCCTCGCCCGGATCGGCCGGCCCGCCCGCCCACCGCGGTCCGCCGCGGGAACCTCAGGCGCAGCCCGGCCCGACGACGACGGGTCCCTGCTGGCCATAAAGCTGCGACGGCTGTCACGTCGGGACCGGGCCCTGGTCGAGCGCCTGGTCGACGCCATGCTCGAGCTCGAGCACGAGCACGGCGCCTAGGCGTTCCCGGCGGTGCGCTTCGGCATCTTCTACGAGTTCCAGCTGCCCCGGCCCTGGGCCGACGGGGCCGAGCATCGCCTGCTCAAAGAAGCCCTCGACCAGGTCGAGCTGGCCGACGCTCTGGGCTTCGACTACGTGTGGGAGGTCGAGCACCACTTCCTCGAGGAGTACTCCCACTCCTCTGCGCCCGAGGTGTTCCTGGCCGCGGCGAGCCAGCGCACACGGCGCATCAGGCTCGGACACGGCATCGTGCAGCTGCCCGTGGGGTTCAATCACCCCGCCCGGGTGGCCGAGCGCATCGCCACGCTCGACCTCGTGTCCGACGGCCGGGTCGACTTCGGCACGGGCGAGTCGAGCTCGGAGGCGGAGCTGGGTGGGTACGGCGTGGAACGGGCCACCAAGCGCGACCAGTGGCGCGAGGCGCTGGACGTCGTGACCAGACTCATGGTCGAAGTGCCCTTCGCCGGCTACGAAGGCCGATTCGTCCACATGCCCCCGAGAAACTTGGTGCCCAAGCCCCTGCAACGGCCTCATCCGCCGTTGTGGGTGGCGTGCAGTCGGCGCGACACGATCCATCTGGCTGCCACGCTGGGGATCGGCGCGCTGACGTTCTCGTTCGTCGAGGCGGACGAGGCCAAAGGGTGGGTCGACGACTACTACGCGACGATCGCCTCAGAGCAGTGCGTGCCTGCCGGGTTCGCGGTGAACGCCAGCGTGGCCTGCGTCCTCCCCCTCATGTGCCACGCGGATGAGACCGTGGCGATCGAGCGCGGCCTCGACGGCAGCCACTTCTTCGGGTATTCCCTGGCCCACTACTACGTGTTCGGCCTGCACAAACCCGGTGAGACCGACGTATGGCAGGAGTTCCTGGAGAACAGGGACCGGTTCGGGTTCAACCGCTCCGTCGCGGCGCAGACCGGCCTGCAATTGGGCGCCCAGCTCATGGAGCAGGGCTTCGGGTCGCTGCGGGGCGCGATCGGGACGCCGTCGCAGATCCGGGCGCTCGTGCGCGAGTACGAGGCCGCCGGTGTCGACCAGCTGATCTTCGTCAGTCAGGCGGGTCGCAACCGCCACGAGGACATCTGTGAGTCTCTCGAGCTCTTCGCCCGCGAGGTCATGCCCGAGTTCCACGAACGCGCCGACGAGATCGAGCACGTGAAAGCCGACCGTCTGGCGCCGTCGATCGCGGCCGCGCTGGCTCGACGAGACCCGCTGCGGCCCGCGCCGCCCGATTCCGCCTTCCCCGCCCTGCCCCAACCTTGACGGCGGGCCCGGCCCGCCGGGGCGTGGCGGGCGCGGGAAACGGGGCGACCCGGACATCTCCCGTGAACGGCCCTCAGGCTGGGGTGGCGCCCGGAGTCGTGCCTCGGGGCGGCGCTGGGGGGTGTGCCACGGGGCCGGGATACCCAGATGCCGCCATGTTCGATTGAATGGTGGCGATGACGGCGGTAGTGATCCTCGGTGTGATCGCCCTCGTCGGGGCGATCCTGGCATGGGTGACGTGGCACCGCGGTGCCGACGAGCGCCTGTCGGTCCAGCACCACCAGCACACGCTCGCGACCCTTCGCCATGTCGCGGACCGACGTCAGGAATCGGTATCGCCCGCCCCGGGGCGCCGGGGATCCGCGTCGACGTCCCCGCCCGCGTCCCGCCCGATCCCGGCGACAGGCCGTCCCCAGGACGCGCCACGCAACGGCACGGCGGGCCCGAGCGGCAACGGCACGGCGCGCCCGAGCGGCAATGGCACGGCGCGCCCGAGCGGCAACGGCACGGCGCGCCCGAGCGGCAACGGCGCAGCGCGGTCCAGGAGGTCGGCGTCGACGCAGCGCGACACGGCGGTGCCGGGGTTGTCGGGTGCCACCGCCTCAGCGGGCCGGAGTGCTGCCCCGGCGCGGACCGTGGTGTCAGCTTCTCGGCAATCGGCCAAACTCGAGACCGGACGACGCGAGACCGCAGTGGTGAGCGGCGACACCTCGAGCGCGCCCCAGGGACGCACCGGGGCAATCTCGCCGTCGGCCGCGCACCGCATGGGGAGCCAACTTCCCGGAGCAGCCGAGCAAGCTCGACGCCTCCGACGGTCGCGTGTGCGGCGAACCAGGTTTGTCGCTGCCACGGTGGCCGCGGTGATCGGAGTGGGCGGTGCCGTCGGCGGTGTCCTGGCATCGCGGCGCCACAACCCGCCGCACACCGCGCCACGGGCGCAGCGCCCCATCACGGCGGCTCGTGGTGGCGTCGCCACCACCACCGCTCCGGCGCGTAGCTTCGCTCCGACCCAACCAACGGCCTACAGCGCCACCTATGCGGCCCCGACGTCCACCTACACCGTGGCCATCGGTGCGACGGCCCCGTGCTGGGTCATGGCCACGGACCCTGCGACCGGACGCGTGGTGTGGGCGGGCACCGTGGCGGCAGGGGAATCCCATTCGTTGTCCGTTACGGGCAATTTGGGGGTCCAACTCGGCGCCCCCAGCGATGCCAGCGTCACGTTGGACGGCCAGCCCGTCACGCTTCCGGCCGGTTTCCGGTCGCCGTTCAACCTCACGTTCCAGGCCCCCTCGTAGGCCTGGACCGGCCGGCGTCAGGTGCGCTGACCGACGGCGTCGAGGACGAATGCCACGACAAAGGCCTCGTCTCGCCAGGCCTCGTAGCGACCCGACGGCCCGGCATGGCCCGAGTCGAGCTCGACCTTGAAGAGCACGTGTCCGCCGGGGTCGGTGGCCCGGAGCTTCTGTACCCACTTGGCCGGCTCCCAGTAGCCCACGCGGGGGTCTTCGAGCCCGGCCGTGACGAGCAGGGCGGGGTAGCGGGTCGGTCGGACATTCTCGTACGGGGTGTAGCCCTTCATCACCGAGTACACCTCGGGATCGGCGCCCGGGTTTCCCCATTCCTCCCACTCGATGACGGTCAGAGGAAGGGTGTCGTCGAGCATCGTGCTCAGGCAGTCGACGAAAGGCACCTCGGCCACCATGGCCCGGAACAACTCGGGGGCCAGGTTGGCGACGGCCCCCACGAGCAGTCCTCCGGCCGACCCTCCCCGGGCCACGAGGCGCTCGGGTGCGGTCCATCGATCCTCGATCAGCTTGTGGGCGCACGCCACGAAGTCACTGAAAGTGTTGGGCTTGGCCAGGAGCTTGCCGTCCTCGTACCAGTGACGCCCGAGCTCGCCCCCGCCGCGGACATGCGCGATGGCGAAGACGAACCCACGGTCAAGAAGGCTCAGGCGCAGCGACGAGAAGACCGGGTCGATCGAGTACTCGTAGGAGCCGTAGCCGTACAACAGACACGGGGCGGTGCCGTCACGCGCCACATCCCGGCGAGAGACGATCGACAGTGGCACCTGGGTCCCGTCCGGAGCCGTCGCCCACAGACGCTCCGTGGCGTAGTGCGCCGGGTCGTAGTCGCCGAGAACCGGTTGGCGCTTGCGCAGCACGGCGTCACCGGTGTCGAGGTCGAGGTCGTAGACCGAGCGGGGGGTGACCAGTGACGAGTACTCGTAGCGAAGCGACCGGCTGGTGAATTCCGGGTTGGGCCCACCCCATGACGGCGGATGGGGTCTCCGGGCACGGCACGAGGTATCCCTCGGGAAGCTCCCGGTCCCACCGGGGCCCGTCGGCGGGGAGGGCGATGACCCTGATGCGCGGCATGCCTTGTCGTCGCTCGTAACTGACGAGGTGACCGGCGAAGACATCGAGACCCTCGAGCCGTACATCGGGGCGATGCGGGATGAGCTCACGCCAGGTCAGGGGCGAGGGGTCGTCGGCGGGAGTGGCGACCACCCTGAAGTTCTCGGCCCGGTCGTTGGTGAGCACGATGAAGGTTCCGTCGTGGTGCTCGATGCCGTACTCGACTCCTTGGGCGCGCCGCACCACGACCCGTGGGAGCTCCTCGGGCCGGTCGGCGGGGATGACGTGAACCTCCGAGGTGATCCGGGAGTGCATCTCCACCACCACGTAGGCGCCGTCCTTGGTGCGCCCTACGCCGAGGTGGAACCGCTCGTCGCCCTCTTCCACCACGAGGACGTCCTCCTCGGGATTCCCGCCGACGCGGTGTCGCCATAACTGGAAGGGCCGGTTGGCGGCGTCGGGTCGGGTGAAGAAGACCGTGCTGTCGTCATTGGCCCAGGCCACGCCGTACGACGTTCCCTCGATGGCGTCATCGAGGTCGTCACCGCTTTCGAGGTCGCGTACCTTCAGGGTGAAACGCTCGTCGCCGGTGGTGTCGAAGGAGTAGGCGAGGCGGTTGTGCCCGGGGCTCACGGCCAGGTTGGCGACGTCGAGATACCCCTGCGCCTCGGCGAGCACGTTCTCGTCCAGCAGCACCTGCTCGTCCGGTCTCTCCCCGTCCGACACCGACGGCGGCGAGGCGGCGTCGAGGCCGGTGCTCTTGACCGGGAGACGGCAGTGGATGGCGTAGTCGCGCCCTTCGAGGGTGCGGTCGTAGTACCACCATGGCCCCTTGCCCACCGGCACGCTCAGGTCGGTCTCGACGATGCGTGCCTTCATCTCGGTGAAGAGCTCGTCGCGCAGCCCGGCGAGATGCGCCGTCTGGCGCTCGGTGAAGCTGTTCTCGGCCCGCAGCAGGTTGAGCACGTCGGGATCGTCGCGTTGTCGCAGCCAGAACCATTCGTCCACCCGGCGGTCCCCGTGGGCCTCGAGCAGGGTGGGGCGGCGGGGGGCGACCGGCGGGCCCTGCTCAGCGTCTGCGTCGCCCCCGGGTCCGGTCATGGGCCGATGATCCCAGACCGGGGTCGTACCGGTCGCCCCGGCCCACCCGGGTTGTTACTATCTAGATAGGGGAAATCCTCCTGGCGGCCCCGATGGTCGGGCCGGGCGATGCCCGGCACGTGCAGGTCAGGGCCAGAGGTGATGGTGACGATGACGACAGCGGATCTCGATCTCGGCCGGTACAAGCTCGGCTGGAGCGACGTCGAGGACTACGTCTTCAAGCCCAAGAAGGGCCTCTCCGAGGAGATCGTCCGCGAGATGTCGGCCATGAAGGGCGAGCCCGACTGGATGCGCAACTTCCGGCTCAAGGCCCTGAAGCGGTTCATGGCCCGGCCCATGGCGCCGTGGTTCGCGGTGAACATGCCCGATCTCGATTTCGACAACATCTACTACTACGTGAAGCCCACCGAGGGTCAGGTGAAGGACTGGGACGCGCTGCCCGAGTCCATCAAGTCGACCTACGAGAAGCTGGGCATCCCCGAGGCCGAGCGCAAGTACCTCGCCGGCGTGACGGCACAGTATGAATCCGAAGTCGTCTTCCACCGCAACCGCGCCGACCTCGAGTCCCTGGGCGTGCTGTTCTGCGACATGGACACGGCCGTGCGCGAGTACCCCGAGATCGTGAAGCGGTGGTTCGGGACGATCATCCCACCCAACGACAACAAGTTCGCCGCTCTCAACTCGGCCGTGTGGTCGGGTGGCTCGTTCATCTACGTGCCGCCCGGCGTGAAGGTCGACATGCCGCTGCAGGCGTACTTCCGGATCAACACCGAGAACATGGGCCAGTTCGAACGGACGCTCATCATCGCCGACGAGGGCTCTGAGGTTCACTACGTCGAAGGGTGCTCGGCCCCGGTGTACACCACGGACTCGCTCCATTCGGCCGTGGTCGAGCTGGTGGCGCTGGAAGGCTCGCGCATCACCTATACGACCATTCAGAACTGGTCGAACAACGTGTACAACCTCGTGACCAAGCGGGCCCGGGCCGAAGCCGAAGCGCATGTGGCGTGGATCGACGGCAACATCGGCTCGCGCCTCACCATGAAGTACCCCTCGGTGTACCTCATGGGGCCCAAGGCTTCGGGCGAGGTGCTCTCGGTGGCCTACGCCGGCGCCGGCCAGCACCAAGACGCCGGGGCGAAGATGGTCCATGCCGCGCCCGAGACGACGTCGACGATCGTGTCGAAGTCGATCTCCAAGGACGGTGGCCTGTCGACGTACCGGGGCCTGGTCCGGGTGGAGGAAGGGGCCAAGCACGCCAAGAGCTTCGTTCGTTGCGACGCCCTCATCCTCGACGAGGAGTCGACGTCTGAGACCAAGCCCTACATGGAGGTCGAGGAGCGCGACGCCCAGATCGGTCACGAGGCGACGGTGTCCAAGGTCGGCGAGGACCAGCTCTTCTATCTCATGAGCCGGGGACTGTCGGAGAGCCAGGCCATGAGTATGATCGTCAACGGCTTCATCGAGCCTGTCGTCCGCACACTGCCCATGGAGTACGCGGTCGAGTGGAGCCGGCTCATCGAGCTGCAGATGGAGGGCTCAGTCGGCTGATCGGGTCGGGCTTTCGCCCGGCACCTCCGCTCAGCTCGTCGAGGAGAGGAGGCGGTGCTGGTGCCCATGCGAGAGGGGTGCAAGCACTTCCAGAGCCGCTCGTACGACACCGGTGAGGTCGTGCGTTTCTGCGAGCTCGACCTCGCGCCCGAAGCGCCGTGGCGGTGTCCCGATGACTGCGCCTCCTACGCGCCCCGCCTGGCGGACGTGGGATGGGCAGCACGGCAGCCTGGTGGAGCCGGCCATCGAGGACGAGCCCGGTCCCGGCGGCCCCGACGTGGTGCGGCTGCTCGAAGAAGCGGCGGACATCGTCGACGCCGTCGTGCCCCGAGACCCTGGCCGAGGTGGAGAAAGAGGAGCACACCCAAGACGCGCCGCCGGTCGGCGCTGGCCCTGGACGCCGCCGCTGAGCGCGTCGGTCAGCGCCCTTTGAACTCGGGGGGCCGCTTCTCCATGAAGGCGGTCATGGCTTCGACCAGATCGTCGGAGGACAGGAACCCCGCGTTCCAGGTCGCCACGTAGTCGAGGCCGTCGGCCACGGACTTGTCTTCACAGGCGGTGAGCACCGCCTTGGTGCCCTGCACGGCCAGCGGCGAGTTGGCGGCGATCTCGGTGGCCAGCTGTCGGGCCGCGGCCAGCGCCGCGTCGGCGTCGGGGACGACGTCGTTCACGAGGCCGATCTCCTTGGCCCGCGCCGCGGTGATGTCCTTGCCGGTGAAGGCCAGCTCGGCCACGTGGCCCTTGCCGATGATGCGGGGCAGCCGCTGCAGGCTTCCGAGGTCGGCCACGATGGCCACCTTGGTCTCGCGCACCGAGAAGACGGCGTCGGCGCTCGCCACTCTGATGTCGCACGCGGCGACGACGTCGACGCCGCCCCCGATGCAGTAGCCGTGGATGGCGGCGATGACCGGCTTCGGGCACTCGGCGACCGACGTCACCGAGGCCTGCATGCGAAGGACACCTTGACCGGGCCGTGACCGCCCGGACGCCATCGATGGGCCGCGTCCTTTGCCATTGTGCTCTTCGCCTGACGCCCGCCCCGGTGTCCTCGGCGTCACCGGTGAGCATCCCGGCCATCGCCTTCAGGTCGAGCCCGACACTGAAGTGCGGCCCCTTGGCGGCGACGACGATGGCACGGACAGCCCGGTCGGCGGAGAGCTCGTCCATGGCGAGCGGCAGGTCGGCCCAGAACGCCGGTCCCATGGCGTTGCGGGCCTCGGGCCGGTCGAGCCAGAGGGTGGCGACGTTGCCGTCGCGTTCGATGGAGAGCACGTCCAAGTTCGGGCATGGCGCCACCTTACGGCCCGCCGTCCGCCTACCCCGGTGGTCGATTCCCGGCGCGGGCGCCCGACGTCGTCTCTCGAAGGAGGGACGGTGCCGACCGGTAGGCTCGGGGCAGGGCCCGCCCTGTTCCCGAGCCGCCCTCAGCCCCCCGTTCGAGAGAGGTAGACCCCTGACCACGTTCACCGCCGACGCGTCGTCGGCACTTGGCGGCCCTGATTGGCTGGTACGGCGCCGCTCCGATGCCTGGGAGCGGTTCTCCACCTCGAGCGTCCCCACCGAGTCCGAAGAGGTGTGGCGCTACAGCGGTATCGACGCCTTCGACCTGGATGGCTACGCGCCCACCCGGGCCCGGACCGGGGGCGAGGGGTCCGAGGCGGCGCTGGCGGTGGCCCGCCGGCTGGCGGACTCCCTGGGGCGGCGTGCCGGGCTGGTCGTGACCCGCAACGGCGTGATCGAGGCCATCGAGATCACCGATTCGGCCCCCGAGGCCCTTTCGATCGCCGGGGCGCGTGCCTCGGGCGCAGGGGCGTCGGCGCCGGAGGCCCTCGGGGTGCTGGCGCCTGCCCGTGATGCCTTCGGGGAGTTGCACGACGCCTTCGTGGCCGATGTCGTGTTGGTGAAGGTGCCGTCGAAGACCATCGTCCCCGATCCGGTCATCGTCGTCCACCTCATCGATCCGGGCGAGGCATCGGCACACGGCGTGTCGGTGTTCCCCCACACCCTGGTGGAATTGGGCACGTCCGCCGAGGCCGGGATCATCGAGCTCATGGCACCGGGTGCGGTGGGCGGCGCCCTGCCGGCGGGCGACGAGTCCGAGAGCGCGCCCCTCGCCACCCTCGTGGTCCCGGTGACCGAGCTCCACGTGGCCGACGACGCCCATCTCCGGTACGCCAACCTGCAGGTGCTCGGGCACGGAGCGACGTCGATCGCCGTGCAGGCGAGCCGTGTCGGGCGCGACGCCACGCTGCAGTCGTTCACGGCCGGGCTCGGTGGTCGCTACGCGCGGGTTCGCACCGACTCCGATCTGGTGGGCCAGGCGGGCCGCACGTCGCTGCTGGCCGCGTACCTGGGCACCGGCGATCAGGTCCACGACTTCCGGACGCTCCAGGACCACGCCGCGCCGCGCACCGAGAGCCAACTGCTGTTCAAGGGGGCGGTGGCCGACACGGCCCGATCGGTGTACAGCGGCCTGATCCGGATCCGCAAGGGGGCACGGGGCGCCAATGCCATGCAGACGAACCACAACCTCGTGCTCTCCGAAGGGGCCCACGCCGACTCGGTGCCGAATCTCGACATCGACGAGAACGACGTGCGGTGCAGCCATGCCTCGACGGTGGGCCCCATCGACGAGGAGCAGCGGTACTACCTCGAGACGCGGGGGATCGCGCCGGCCGTGGCCGAGCGCCTCATCGTCCTCGGGTTCTTCTCGGATCTCGCCGGTCGCGCCCCGTTCCCCGGCGTGGGCCGGTGGGTCGAGGACGCCGTGCGGCGCCGCATGGCGGGGCGCCTGTCGGGCCCGGGGGGCACCGATGGCTGAGATCGTGCGGCTGTGCGGCCGCGAGGAACTGTCGTCGGGAGACGCTCGGCGCTTCGACGTCGGCGCGCATCGGATCGCCCTGGTGCGTATCGAGGACGACTTCTACGCCATCGGCGACGTGTGCAGCCACGAGGACTACTCGCTGTCGGAGGGCGAAGTGCTCGTCGACGCGTGCGAGATCGAATGTTGGAAGCACGGCTCGATGTTCGACCTGCAGACCGGCGAACCCAGATCGTTGCCGGCGACCAAGCCTGTGCCCGTCTACAGCGTGCACCTCGAGGGCGGCGACGTGCTCGTGGAGCTCCCGTGACACGACCGGCGCCGCGATGGCCGCCTCTCCCGGACCCGAACACCGGCTGGAGGTGGAGGGCCTCCGGGCCGGCGTCGGCGGCGCGGAGGTGCTGACCGGCGTCGACCTCGTGGTGAGAAGCGGCGAGGTTCACGCCGTCATGGGCCCCAACGGTTCGGGCAAGAGCACGCTCGCCCATGTCCTCATGGGCAAGCCCGGATACCAGGTGCTGGGGGGATCCGTGACCCTCGACGGGCAGGACCTGCTCCGCCTGCCCCCGTTCGAGCGGGCCCGACTGGGGCTGTTCCTCGCTCCCCAGGACCCCATCGAGGTGCCGGGGGTGGGATTGCACCAGGCGTTGACCGAGGCCCTGGCGGGACGGGGCATGAGCCCCGACGACGCCGAGGGAACGCTCGCGTCGCGAGCCCTGGTCGAAGCCCGACGGGTGGGGCTCGAGACGCGCCTGCTCGAACGGCCCCTCAACGTCGACCTGTCGGGGGGTGAGCGAAAGCGCAGCGAGACGCTGCAGATGGCGATGCTGCACCCGAGCATCGCGGTGCTCGACGAGCTCGACTCGGGCATCGACATCGACGGACTGCGGGACGTGGCGCAGCGGGTGCGCGACGGCGTGGCGGAATGGGGACTCGGGGTCCTGGCCATCACGCACTACCGGCGGCTCCTTTCCGTCCTGCAACCCGACGTCGTGCACGTGCTCGTGCGCGGTCGCATCGTGGCGAGCGGTGGACCGGAACTGGCGGGCGAGCTCGAGCGCACCGGCTACGGCGCGTTCGAGTCGGCCGCTCGAGAACACGACGCCGGTAGCGGTCACAACTGATTCGTCAGTCGTTGAGGCCGGCGGTACCATGACCGCGGCGCCGCCACGTGCGTCGACGCGGGAGGCCCGCCGTGCGCTTCTTCAGCTTCCATCTCATGCCGTATCCGGATCTGCCTGCGGACTACGACGGGCCGGCGTGGATCACCTGTCCGAACGAGCTGTTCGATCCCCGCCTCGGGGGTGAGCTCTACAACCGCTACATCGACGAGCTGGTCTACGCCGAGGAGCTCGGCTTCGACGGCGTGTGTGTCAACGAGCACCACCAGAACGCCTACGGCATCATGCCGTCGCCCAATCTGATCGCGTCGATTCTCGCCCGCCTCACCTCACGGGTCCGCATCGCCGTGGTGGGAAATGCCCTCCCGCTGTACGACCCCCCGACGCGCGTGGCGGAGGAGTTCGCCATGATCGACTGCATCAGCGGGGGACGACTCATCGCGGGGATGGTCGTCGGGGGCGGCCCGGAGTACTACTCGTTCTCCTTGAATCCGGCCCACGCCCGCGAGCGCTTCGCCGAGGCCCACGACCTGATCCTCAAGGTATGGACCGAGCCGGGCCCGTTCGAGTACATCGGCAAGCACTACAAGCTGCGGTACGTCAACTCGTGGCCCCGGCCGATCCAGCAGCCTCATCCCGAGATCTGGATCCCGGGAGTCGGTTCCCTCGAGACCCTCGAGTTCGTGGCGCGGCACCGCTACGCCTACATGGGGATCCCGTACTTCCACATCAGCGTGTTCGAGCGCATGTTCGCCATGATGCGCGAGGCCTGTCAGAAAGAGGGTTATGACGCCGATCCTCTGCAGCTGGGCTGGCTGGTGCCGATCTTCGTGGCCGAGACCGACGAGGAAGCTCGTCGGCGCTACGAGGAGCACTTCTGGTACTTCGTCCGCCGCCTCCTGCCGGGCATCAACATCTCGCCCCCCGGCTACACCTCGGTACGCTCCGCCGAGAACATCATGAAGAACGCCGGCACGTTCGCCCTCAACCTCGACAGTTGGGACCAGGTCGTCGAGGGTCAGTACGCCATCGTGGGATCCCCCGAAACGGTCACCGACCTCCTGGCCGCCAACGTCGGGCGGTTGGGGGTGGGCAACCTGCTGGGCCTGTTCCAGCTGGGCACCCTTCCCGCCGCCGACACCAAGCGGAGCCTCGACCTCTTCGCTCGCGAGGTCATGCCGAAGCTGCGGGCGACGTTCCCGGGCACGGAGGTGTCCGGCGCGGACGTGGCGGCCCCGGCGGCGACGTCGTGACCGTCCTGGCGCCGGGCACCGTCGAGACCGCCGTCGGGTCCATCGAGCTCCACCGAGGAGGCAGGGGCGGACCCGCGCCCCTCCTCTACCTGCACTCGGCGCAAGGCGAGACGCCGGGCATGGTCCTGTTGGAGGAGCTGGCCGACACCCGCCAGGTGGTGGCCCCGTTGTTCCCCGGCTTCGGTACGTCGGAGGGGCTCGCGCTCATCGACGACATCGAGGACGCCGCCTTCCACCTCCTGGACCTTCTCGACCGGCTGGACCTGCCCTGGTGCGACGTGGTGGGACTGTCGCTCGGAGGGTGGATGGCCGCCGAGCTCGCCGTGCGCTGGCCCGAGCGTGTCCGGCGGATGGTGCTCGTGAACCCGGTCGGTCTCTATGTGGAGGGCGCCCCGATCACCGAGATCTTCGGCCGGGCCCTGTCCGAGCTCGCCGACGAGCTCTTCGCCGATCGCGACTATCCGATCGCCCAGCTCATGCGCGCCATGGACGGCATGGAGGCCGATCCGTCGCAGATCCCGTTCGATCTCGTGCGGCCCGTCCTCCAAGCCCAGGCGGCCACGGCCAAGGTGGGGTGGAACCCGTACCTGCATGACCCCAAGCTGTACGGCCGCTTGGGACGCATCACGTCGCCCACCTTGATCATCCACGCCCGCCAGGACGGCATCGTCCCCCGGGCCCATGCCGAGGCCTACGCCTCCGCGATCCCCGACGCGACGGTCGTCGACCTCGACGATGCCGCCCACCTGGCGCCGCTCGAGAGACCGGGCCCGGTGGCCAAGCTCGTGCTCGATCACCTGGGGGACTGACCCCGAGAGGGAGCGCGGTCGTCGCGCCGCATGGCCCCGACGGCGCGACATGGCTGCGGGGACGCGCTGATACCGTCTCGTGCCATGGCTCGTCGTCGTCCTCGTGGTAGGGCCGCGGGGAGAGGCGAACTGATCGGCCACGCGCGGTTGGACCCCGAGACCGCCACCTCGCCCGGCGATGCACCGAGTGCGTTCCAAGGCCTCGAACGCCTCGGTGAGACCCCCGGCGAGGTCCCGCCGCCTCCCCCGGGTGTGGCTCCGGGCGTCGCCGTGCCGCCCACCGTTCGGCCCGCCCGGCGCCGAGGCCGCAAACGCCAACGCAGCGCCGGCCAGCGGGTGCTGCGGTGGGCGCTCCTGGTCGTGGCGCTCGTCCTCGTCGTTTCGGGGTCGGTGTACGGATACCTGTGGTACCGACTGGGCCAGATCAAGTCGGTCAAGTGCTCGACCTGCGCGGTGCAGACGCCCGGCGCCCCCTACAACGTCCTCATCGTCGGATCGGACTCCCGGGCCGGCGACAGCCCCGAAGCGGCCAAGGCCTTCGGCAGCGCGTCGGTGGTCACCGGTCAACGCAGCGACACCATCAAGATCCTGCATGTGAACCCGACGGCGGGCACGGCCGAGGTCCTGTCGATCCCGAGGGACACCTACGTCGAGCTGTCGGGAATGCCGTCGGGCACCGGGTTGGCGACCGACAACAAGATCAACACCGCCTTCAACAGCGGTCCGAACCCCCTCATCGAGACCATCGAGAACACCTTCGGGATCCCGATCAACCATTTCGTGATCACCAGCTTCAACGGGGTGATCGACCTCGTATCGGCCGTGGGTGGCATCACGTTGGACTTTCCCTACCCCGTACGCGACAACGACGACGGGAACAACAACTCGGGCCTCGACATCACGCACGCCGGGTGCCAGACACTGAACGGCAACATGGCGCTGGCCTTGGCCCGCTCGCGCTACTACGAGTACGAGGTGCAGCCCGGCTACTGGGAATACGACGGCAGCGGCGATCTGGGCCGCATCCAACGCCAGAACGTCATCATCGAAGCGGTGATCGACAAAGCTAGGTCCTCGAGCTACAACCCCATCAAAGTGAACAACTTCCTCGACTCGATCGTCCACGACATCACCAAGGACAGCGGCATGTCGACGTCCACGCTGATCTCGCTGGCCCAACGCTTCCACGCCTTTTCGGGGTCGTCGCTCAAGACCTTGACCCTGCCCACTTTGGGGGCGAGCTCCGATGTGGCCGGATCGATCGAGGTCGTCCAGGAGCCGGCGGCGAGCGAGATGATCAGCCAGTTCCTGGGGACCTCTCCCGGGGCGATCGTGACACCGCCGCTCGATGCCTACGGCTCGCCGGTCACGGTGCCACCCACCACCACCCCGCCCACCACGTCGCCTGCGAGCGGGACCGGGGCGTCGTCCCCGACCACGACGGTGCCGGGGCAGGGGCCGTTCAATCCCACCCCCTGCTGAGGACGTTCGGCCGACCTCAGGCGCGGGTGACGCTCTCCTCGGCCTCGTCGAGGCCCTGCGCCAGGGTGTTCCACGACAGGGTGGCGCACTTGATGCGGACCGGGAACTTCACCACGCCCTGCAAGGCGGCGAGTTCCCCCAGGGACTCGGGGTCGGGCGCCTCGGTGTCGGGTCCCTCGTCTCCCGATCCGTTGCTGGAGCCTGCGCCGTCGGGGCCGTCGCCGAGACGGGCCTCGTGGACCGACATCATCGCCTTGAAGGTACGGATCAGGCTGCGGGCCTCGGCGACGGTCTTTCCCTTCACCGCCGAGGACATGAGCGACGCCGACGACTGGCTGATCGAGCAGCCCTGGCCGGCGAAGCGAATGTCGGTCACCGCGCCGTCCTGCACCTGGACGTAGACGACGACCTCGTCACCACACAGGGGGTTGAACCCCTCGACACGTTGCGCCGGGGGCGCGGGCAGCTCGCCGCGGTTACGCGGGCTGCGGTAGTGGTCGAGGATGATCTCGCGGTAGAGGTCTTCCAGACCGGTCATGGGCTCCTCGTCGTTCGGGATACGGTCGTCGGGCTGCCGGGGGCGATGTGGCGTCGCGTCCCTACGCGAACAGGGTACCGGCCTCGGCGATCGCGTCGGCCAGGACGTCCACGTCGGACTCGTCGTTGTACAGGTAAAAAGAGGCCCTGGCCGTGGCGTTGACGCCCATCCTCCGCATCAGGGGCTTGGCGCAGTGATGGCCGGCCCGGACACACACCCCCGCTTGGTCGAGGACCTGGGCCAGGTCATGGGGGTGGATGTCGCGGTACGCCAACGAGAGCACGCCACCACGTTCCGCCGTGCCGGGAGGGCCGAAGATCTGCAGGTCGTCACCGAAACGCTGCGAGAAGATCGACTGGGCATACGCCGTCAACTCCACCTCGTGGGCACGCACGGCGTCGAGGCCCACCTCCTCGAGATACGACACCGCCGCGGCCAGACCCACCGCCTCGGCGATGGGGGGCGTGCCCGCCTCGAACTTCCAGGGCAGGACGTTGGCGGTGAACCCGTCGCGGCGGACGTCGTGGATCATCCCGCCTCCGCCCATGAACGGCGGCATCTCCTCGAGCAGTTCGCGCCGACCCCACAGCACCCCGATCCCGGTGGGACCGAGCATCTTGTGGGCGCTGAAAGCCAGGAAGTCACAGCCGAGGCGACCCACGTCGGTGGGAAGGTGGGGAACCGATTGCGCCCCGTCGGCGAGCACCAGCGCGCCGGCCCGGTGGGCGGCCTCGGCGATGCGGGCGAACGGGGTGATGGTCCCGAGCACATTCGACATGGTGGTGCAGCCCACCAGCTTCACGCCGTCGAGGAGACGGTCGAGGTCCGACAGCTCCAGGCGGTACTCCTCGTCGATGCCGATCCAGCGGAGCTCGATGCCGATCTCCTCGGCCAGCATCAGCCACGGGACGATGTCGGCGTGGTGCTCCATGTCGGTGAGCAGCACCACGTCGCCCGGGCCGAGGTTCGTCCGGGCCCAGGTGGCGGCGACCAGGTTGATGGCTTCCGTGGCGTTCTTGGTGAAGATCACCTCGTGCTCGGGGTCGGGTGCGCCGATGAAGCGACCCACGGCGACCCGGGCCGCGTCGTAGAGACGGTCGGCCTCCTCGGCCAGGGTGTAGACGCCGCGGTGCACGTTGGCGTGGGTGGTCCGGTAGTAGTCGTCCATGGCGTCGAGGACACACTGCGGACGCTGGGACGAGGACGCCGAGTCCAAGTAGACGACCCGGTGCCCGTGCACGGTGCGGCTCAGCACCGGGAAATCCGCCTTGAGCTTGGAGAAATCGACGACGGGGGTGCACGGGTCGGTGCGCACTGTCGGTGCCCCTTTCGAGTCGACGCGGAATTCGTCACGGTCATGTCCGCCACGGGTCGTAGCCCTCGGCCTCGAGGCGCTGCGCCAGAGCCGGGCCGCCCCGCTCCACGATCGAGCCGTCCACCAGTACGTGGACGACGTCTGGTTGCAACAGCTCGAGGATCCGGGTGTAGTGGGTCACGAGGAGCACGCCGAGCGAGGACCGCTCGGAGCGTACGGCCTGGACCCCGTCGGCCACGATGCGCAACGCGTCGATGTCGAGGCCGGAGTCGGTCTCGTCGAGCACCGCCAGCTCCGGATCGAGCATGGCCATCTGGAGGATCTCGTTGCGCTTCTTCTCACCCCCGGAGAACCCTTCGTTCAGGTGGCGCTCGCCGAAGGCCGGGTCCATGCCGAGCCGCTTCATCCATTCGAGCATCGACAACCGCACCTCGAGCACCGAACGATCCTCGCCGACGCGCCCCGACACGGCCTGGCGCAGGAACTGGATCACGGGCACGCCCGGGATCTCCTCGGGGTACTGGAAGGCGAGGAACATCCCGGCTTTGGCGCGGACGTCGGTCGGCCACGCCGTGACGTCCTCGCCGCGGAATCGGATGGCGCCGGCGGTGACCTCGTAGGAGGGGTTGCCGAGCAGCGTGCTCGCCAATGTGGACTTGCCCGAGCCGTTGGGGCCCATGAGGGCGTGGAGCTCCCCCTCGCCGAGGGCCAGGTCCACCCCGCGGAGGATCTCGGTGCCTTCGACGGCCACGTGCAGGCCCTCGATCTCGAGAAGCGGGGTCACGGCGGCAGTCTACCGTCGCGGCCAGATTTTCACTACGGCCATAGTGGCAATCCCGGTTCCTCGATCCGGACGGCGCCGCCGGGCCACTTCGCGCTCGCGGAACGCTCCGACCAGGTCATTCGGTTGTCCGCGCCGGTCCGGTAGCGTCGCCCGGGTGAGTGATCCGTGGACATTCAGCGGAAAGGTGGCGGGCCTGGGCCAGGCCGGCGGCGCGGTCACCCTGGTGGACGAGTCCACCTTCTCCATCAGCGGTCGTGGCGGGGACGTCGTCACCCCGTCGGCCGAGGGCCTGTTCGTCCGTGACACCCGGATCCTGTCCCGCTTCGAACTGCGGGTGAACGGGTCGAAGCCCGAGGCCCTGGCCGTGGTCTCAGACGACCCGTTCTCGGCGATGTTCGTGTCCCGGTGTCCGCCTCGCCCGGGACTGGCGGACTCCACCCTGATGGTGTTCCGCCGTCGCTACGTGGGCCAGGGCATGCGCGAGGACCTCGTCATCCGAAACTTCGGGGACGAGCCGACGTTCTGCTCGGTGGAGCTCTTCATCGACTCCGACTTCGCCGACCTGTTCGCGGTGAAAGAAGGCCGGTTCGGCCCTTCAGACGGGGAGATCACACACGACCACGGGGACGGACAGCTCGAGTTCTCCTACCGCCGGGGAACGGTCAGCCGGGGCATGGTCATCCGGCTGTTCCCGACGCCGGCACTGGTCGCCGACGACCTCGTGAGCTTCGAGGCCATCGTCCCTGCCCACGGGGAGTGGAAAGGGTGCTTGGAGTTCCATCCCGTGATCGAGGGCAAGGCCATCGATCCCCGCTACCTGTGCGGCCAGCCCGTCGACCGGGCCGCCCCGGCCGAACGCCTGGCCAAGTGGCGTCGCCAGGTGCCCCAGATCGAGACCGACCACGAGGGCTTGCGAACCGTCATCGAGTCGAGCGCGGAGGATCTCGGGGCCCTGCGGATCTTCGACCCCGACTTCCCCGAACGCGTGGTGCTGGCGGCGGGCGCGCCGTGGTTCATGACCGTGTTCGGCCGCGACTCGCTCATCACGTCGTGGATGGCGCTGCTCGTCGACCCCGACCTTGCGCTCGGCGTCCTGCAGACGCTCGCGCGCTTTCAGGGCAAGGACATCGACCCCAGGAGCGAGGAGCAGCCCGGTCGCATCCTCCACGAGATGCGCTTCGGCGACGCGCCGTCGCTGTCGCTCGGGGGCGGGAGCATCTACTACGGGACCGCGGATGCCACGCCGCTGTTCGTCATGCTCCTCGGCGAGTTGCGGCGCTGGGGCCTGGCCCGCGAGGTGGTGGACGAGCTCCTCCCGAACGCCGAACGGGCCCTCGAGTGGATCGAGAATCACGGCGACCTCGACGGGGACGGCTACGTCGAGTACCAGCGCATGACCGACCGGGGACTCGCCAATCAAGGATGGAAGGACTCCGCCGACGGCATCCGCTACCGCGGACGGGACCATCGCCCATGCGCCCATCGCGCTGTGCGAGGTCCAGGCCTACGTCTACAGCGCGTACCTGGCTCGTGCCCACTTCGCCCGCGAGGCCGGGGACGAGACCACCTTCGAGCGCTACCGCTCCAAGGCGACCCAGTTGAAGACGGAATTCAACCGGGACTTCTGGCTCGAGGACCGCGGCTGGTTCGCCGTCGGCCTCGATGAGGACAAGCGGCCCATCGACTCGCTCACCTCCAACATCGGCCACTGCCTGTGGACCGGGATCG
Source organism: uncultured Acidimicrobiales bacterium (assembly GCA_963768255.1). Lineage (GTDB taxonomy): Bacteria > Actinomycetota > Acidimicrobiia > Acidimicrobiales > UBA8190 > Chersky-840. Next base: position 168,087 of record CAVYGX010000007.1, read on the forward strand.
TCGACCAGGACAAGGCCCGCCTCGTCGCCGACAAGCTGATGGCGCCCGAGATGTACACCGGGTGGGGCGTCCGCACCATGGCGTCTTCGATGGGCGGCTACAACCCCATGAGCTACCACTGCGGATCGGTGTGGCCCCATGACACGGCCATCGTCGCCGCCGGGCTGGCCCGGTACGGGTTCATGGAGGATGCCCTGCGGCTCATCTCCTCGCTCCTCGACGCGGCCCTGAGCCTCGGTGGGCGCCTGCCCGAGCTCTTCTGCGGGCTGGACCGCTCCGAGTTCTCGTCCCCGGTCGCCTACCCCACGTCGTGCTCGCCCCAGGCGTGGGCGGCGGCGTCGCCGCTGCTGTGCCTGCGCACGATGCTCCGTCTCGACCCGTGGGTCCCCTACGGCAAGACCTGGTTGGCGCCGATCCTGCCCGAGGGCATGAAGCACCTCAAGGTCGCCGGGATCCCGCTGGCCGGGTCACGCGTGACCGTGGAGGTCGACGGCGACGACGTCGAGGTGACAGGGCTCCCGCCCGAGGTGGCGCTCATCACCGAGCCACGCCATCCCGCCACGTCTGTCTGATGGCCCTCGTGCTCACCTCGGGGAGCCCCGCCTCCTGAGGTCAGCCCCCGGGCAGCGTCCGCAGGGCGTCGACCGGTCCGAGCACGGCATGGGAAACCTGGGTCTGGGCGCTGCCCAGGGGGACGACATCGTCCACGACGAGGACACTGGTCGTGTCTGACCCGCAGTCGGGATCGAAGGGCTTGCGGGCGACGACCTGGACCGAGGCGGCGGCACCGGCGCCGGGGACCTCGGTCCAGCCGAAGTAGGTGCTGCACGCGGGCATGGTCACCCGTACCGCGGTGCTGGTCGGGCCGACGGGTTGCCAGGGGACCGAGACGAGCTCGTCGGGGCGGACGATGCTCGGTGCCTGGACCGGGCCGCTGCAGCCCGTGGCGCTGCGGCTCGTGTAGGCGAGCACGCTGCGCCCCGTGTCGGCGTCGAGGATGACCGCCACGTACCGGGTGGCGAGCCGGGCGGTCCCGGTGGGCGCCGGGCAGTCGGCGCCCCAGGCGATACCCACCCACGCCAGACGATTGTCGTAACGGGGGAGTGCCGGCGCGGCAGGCGCCACGGTCGACGTCGGACCGGGCGCCCCGGTCGAGCCCGGCGCACTGCCCGCGCCCGTGGAAGTCGTGGTGTTGCTCGCCGTCGTGGTGGTGGTGCTCGTCGTGGTGGTTGTGGTCGTGGCGCGCGTCGTGCTCGTCGTGGTGCCGGGAACCGTTGTGGCGCCGGCGGCACTGGTCGTCGTCGAGGCGGTGCCGAGCCCCGAGGTCGTGGTGCTCGAGGCCGACACCGCGGCAGAGACCGTGACCCGTCCCAGGCCGAGGACGGCGAACCGGTAGGCGCCGTCCACGGCGTCGGTGGCACGGAACAATGCCTGAGCCGTCGTGGCCGAGATGCGGGGTTTGGACTTCCCGGCCGGTGCTACGACCAGGTCTCCGTTGTCGAGCTCGACGCGTGAGACGAAACGTCCTCCTGTCACCGACGACAGTGTCGGCAGTTGAGGTCCGACGGTTGCGCTCCTAGGGGTGGTCGCACAGGAGCTCAGCAGACCCGCGGCCGCGACGATCAGCAATGATGCGAAGCGGCTGCGCTGGGCACGGGCCACAGTCTGCCCGGGCCACGGCGTTAGGCTGCGTCAATGCCGCCCGCGGTCACCGAACGCGGGGCGTCGGACGGGCGGGCCAGCCGAGGACGGCGTCGTGCTGGCCGTCGATCTGGGGACCGGTGGGCCCAAGGTCGCCGTCGTCTCCCCCACGGGGAGGATCGTCGCCAGCGCGTCTGAGCCCGTGGCGTTGCGTCTTCTGCCTGGCGGGGGGGCCGAACAGGACCCCGGTGCGTGGTGGAGTGCCATCGTCGGCCGCGGCGCGTCGTGCCCTGGAGCGTCTCGGCCGTGCCCCCGTCGAGCATCGTCGGGGTGGGGTGCACGGCGCAGTGGTCGGGCACCGTGGCCGTGCGACGGGGCCGGGGTGCCGCTGCGGCCCGCGGTGATCTGGATGGACTCCCGGGGCAGCACGGCGATGAGACGCCAGATGCGGGGCCCGGTCAGCGTGCTCGGCTACGACGTGCGCAAGCTCCAGCGCTGGATCCGGCTCACCGGGGGCGCCCCGAGTCATTCGGGCAAGGACCCCGCCGCGCACATCCTGTGGATCCGCGAGGCGGAGCCCGACGTCTATGGCGCCACGTTCAAGTTCCTGGAGCCGGTGGACTGGCTGAACCAACGCCTGACGGGGCGGTTCTCGGCGTCCTACGACTCGATCGTGGCGCATTGGGTGACCGACAACCGGCGCATCGACGTCGATCGACTACGACGAGACGTTGTTGCGCATGTCGGGGCTCGAGCGGTCCAAGCTTCCCGACCTCGTCCCGTCGGCCACGATCATGGGCACCTTGCGGGCCGAGGCGGCCGAGGAGCTCGGCCTTCCGGCCGGCGTGCCCGTGGCGACCGGGACCGGGGACGTGCATTCGGCCGCGGTGGGGTCCGGGGCGGTCGCCGACTTCGACGGCCACCTCTACATCGGGACGTCGTCGTGGATCTCGTGCCACGTGCCCTTCAAGAAGACCGACGTCTTTCGCAACGTGGCATCCATCCCGGCCGCCATTCCCGGCCGCTACATGGTGGCCGACGAGCACGAGACGGCGGGCGCATGCCTGACGTTCCTGGCCGAGAACGTGCTGTTCGACGCCGGAGGACCCCCGACCCGGTCGGGGCGACGGCAACGTGTACCGATACTTCGACGACGTGGCCGCCAAGGTCGCACCGGGGGCACACGGCGCCATGTTCACACCCTGGCTCAACGGGGAGCGGTCGCCGGTCGACGACCACACCATTCGGGGCGGCTTCCACAACCTGTCGCTCTCCACCTCGCGTGACGACCTGGTGCGCGCCGTGTACGAAGGGGTGGCGCTCAACAGCCGGTGGCTGCTCGGAGCGGTGGAGCGGTTCGTGGGCCGACAGTTCGAGACCCTGGCCTTCATCGGGGGTGGCGCCAACTCCGACGGTGTGGTCCCAGATCCACGCCGATGTCACTGGGCCGCCGGATCCGCCCGGTGGCCGATCCCGTGCTCGCCAACGTGCGGGGTGCGGGGCTCCTGACGTTGTTGGCGCTCGGACGCATCGACGTCGGCCAGATTCCCGCCATGGTGGAGCGGGGCCCGACCTTCGAGCCCGATCCGGCGGTCGACCAAGGTGTACGACGAGCTCTACCGCGAGTTCGTCAACCTCTACAAGGCGACCAAGCAGATCCACCGGCGGCTCAACCGGCACTGACCACCGGTGGCCGGGCGTCCGCTCCGGGCTGCGCCGCTCAGATGCGCTCGAAGTTCCGCGCCAGCTCCCAGTCGGTGACTGTCTGGTTGGCGTGGACCCATTCCTGGCGGGCGGTGTTCAGGAGGTGGTGATGGACGTCGTCGCCGAAGGCGTGCGGGGCGATCGTCGACGACCGCGAGCTCGTCGATGGCCTCCACCAGGGTGGTCGGCACGCGGGGCACGTCGGTGGCGTTGTAGGCGTTGCCCGTCGAACGGCGGCGGGAGCTCGAGGCCGTGCTCGACGCCCCACAGGCCCGCCGCGAAGATCCCGGCCAGCGCCAGATAGGGGTTCACGTCCGCGCCGGGGATCCGGCACTCGACGCGCCGGCCCTCGCCGTGGCCGACGAGGCGGAAACCACAGGTGCGGTTGTCGACGCCCCACACCGCGGCGGTCGGCGCCCACGAGCCCGGGACGTAGCGCTTGTAGGAGTTGACGTACGGGGCCCACAGCCACGTGAGCTGGCGGGCTCCGACGAGCAGCCCCGCCACGAATTGCCGTCCCACCTCCGAGAGATGCGACGGGCCGTCGTCGCCCGCCATCAGAGGGGCACCCGACTCCGCGTCCCAGAGGCTGGCGTGGATGTGGCACGACGAGCCCACCTCGTCCATCGACCACTTGGCCATGAACGACGCCGATCGGCCGCACTGATCCGCGATCTCCTTGACGCCGTTCTTGAAGACGAGGTGTCGGTCGGCGACCTCGACGGCGCGCCCGTAGGTGACATTGACCTCGTGCTGGCCCCGGCCCGCCTCACCCTTGGAGAACTCGACGGGGATGTCGGCCGCCACCATCTCGTTGCGGATCCGTCGCAGGACGTACTCCTCACGCGACGTCTGCAGGAGCTGGTAGTCCTCGATGGTCGACACGTGCGGGTGCAGGTCCCGCCACCGCTGGGCGGCGGCCTCTTCGAAGTTCTCCTGGAACAGATAGAACTCGAGCTCGGTGGCGCAGCGGATGTCGAGGCCCAGCTCCCGGGCCCGCTCCATCTGTCGGCGCAGGACCCGTCGCGGCGACACCTCGACGGCTGCGCCCTCGGTGTCGAGCACGTCGCACACCACCATGGCCGAACCCTCGAGCCACGGCAGGAGGCGAAGGGTGGCGAGGTCGGGCAGGGCGACCACGTCGCCGTAGCCGCTCTCCCAGTTGGCGAACCGGTATCCGGGGAGCGGCTCCATGTCGACGTCGACGGCGAGGAGGTAGTCACACGCTTCGATGCCGTGCTCGAGCACGTGGTCGAGGAAGAACCTCCCCGTCACACGCTTGCCCACGGGGCGCCCCTGCATGTCGGGAAACGCCACGACCACCGTGTCGATCGAACCCTCGGTGATGCGAGTGGTCAGTTCGCCCAGCTCCAGCATGCCCGCACCATGGCACGGAGCGAAGTCCGCGTCCAGCACTGCGGCCGAGACCGCCGCCCGAGACCGCGCCCGGATTACTCGGGGGTCACGTAGGCCGCGGTGATCCCGCCGTCGACGACGAGGGCCGAGCCCGTCATGAACGAGGACTCGTCCGATGCCAGGAAGAGCGCGGCTCGGGCGATCTCCTCGGGACGCCCGAGGCGGCCCATGGGGATGTGCACCAGCCGCCGGTTGCGGCGCTCGGGGTCGGCCAGCAGCTCGGCCAGCAGCGGGGTGTCGATCGGGCCCGGGCACAGCGCGTTGGCCCGGATCCCCTGGCGGGCGTATTCCACGGCCAGCTCTCGGGTGAAGGCGAGGACCCCACCCTTCGATGCCGTGTAGGCGACCTGTGCCGTCGCCGCGCCCATGAGAGCCACGAATGACGCCACGTTCACGATCGACCCACCGCCGGAGTCGATCATGGCGGGGATGGCGCCCCGGCAACCCAGCCACACGCCCTTCAGGTTCACGTTCATGACGCGGTCCCAGGTGGACGGGGGGGTGTCGAGGACACCGCCGTCGTCGGCGGGGAAGATCCCGGCGTTGTTGAACAGCACGTGGAGGCCACCGAGCTGTTGGGTGGCCGCGGCCACCACGTCGGCCACCTGGGATTCGTCCGAGACGTCCGCGGCAACGGCCACGGCCCGTCCGCCGACCGTCGACGATCTGCTCGACGGTGTCGCGCGCGGCCTGGGCCACGACGTCGGCGACGACCACCGCCGCGCCTTCGGAGGCGAACAGCGTGGCGGCGACCCGACCGATGCCACTGCCGGCCCCGGTGATCACGGCCACCTTTCCCGCCAGTCGCGCCGTCACGTCACGACCATACCCGGCACCGGGTCCGCGTACCACCGGCCCGGGCCCGACGTCGGGCGACGGCGGGCCGAAGGCTCCGGCGGCGGTGTGATACTGGTCCCATGTCCACGCGCGCCACGCCCATCGTGGGGGTCACGACGTACCGCCAGCAGGCGGCGTGGGGCCCGTGGGACAGGCCGGCCGCCGTCCTTCCGGCTTCGTACGTGGACACCGTCGCCGCGGCGGGCGGGTGTCCGGTGCTGCTCTCGCCTTCGGGGCACGTGGTCGACGAGGACGCCTGCGCCACGAGCGTGGTCGGGGTGCTCGACGCCCTCGTGCTCGTGGGAGGCGGGGACATCGACCCGGCCCGGTACGGACAGGCGCCGCATCCCGCGACGTCGGGCGTCGATCCCGGGCGTGACGCCAGCGAGCTGGCGCTGCTGCGGTGCCGCCCTGGCGATCGACCTGCCGGTGCTGGCCATCTGCCGGGGGATGCAGCTGCTCAACGTCGACCTGGGCGGGACGCTCTTCCAGCACGTGCCCGACGTCGTGGGCCACGACGGGCATCAACCGGCCCGGGGCTGTTTCGCCGACGTCGAGGTCACGACCGAGCCCGGCTCGGTGGTGGCGAAGATCCTGGGCGAGACGACCACCGTCCGTTGCTCGCACCACCAGGCCATCGACCGGTTGGGTGGCGGGCTCGTGGTGACGGCGCGGTCGGCCGACGGGTGGTCGAGGCCGTCGAGCTGCCGGCGGCGCGCTTCGTCGTCGGCGTGCAGTGGCATCCCGAAGAAGACGCCGACGAGCGTCTGTTCCGGGCCCTGCTTGGACGCGGTGCAGGTGACCACCGACACCGGCGCCGTCGTCGGCGGGCACCGTCCGGGTCGTGAACCCGGCGACCGAGCTCACCGTGGCCGAGGTCGGCCCGCCAGGACGCCGACGCCGCCGACGCCGCGGTGGGGCGGGCCGAGCGCGCCTTTCCCGCCTGGCGCGACGTCGCTCCGGCGTGACCGGACCCGGCTGTTGCGGCGCTTCGCCGAGCAGGTCGAGGCAGCATGCCGAGGAGCTCGCCCTGCTCGAGACGCGCAACGTGGGAAAGCCCATCGCCGACAGCCGGGGCGAGGTGGCCATGGTCGCCGACGTCCTGCACTTCTACTCGGGCGCGGTGGAGAAGCACCGGGGCGCCACCATTCCCGTGGCCGGGGGCGTCGACCTCACCTGGCACGAACCGCTCGGGCGTGGTGGCCGCCATCGTGCCGTGGAACTTCCCGCTCGCCATCGCGTCGTGGAAGATCGGCCCCGCCCTGGCCTGCGGCAACACCGTGGTCGTGAAGCCCGCCGAGCTCACCCCGCTCACGGCGCTGCGTCTGGCCGAACTCGCCCTCGACGCCGGCATCCCCGAAGGGGTGCTCCAGGTCGTGGTGGGGCGGGGCACCACGGTCGGCACGGTCCTGGTCGAGCACCCCGACGTCGCCAAGGTGGCCTTCACAGGCTCGACCGAGGCCGGTCGCGACGTCATGGCCCGTGCCGCCGGAACGATCAAGCGAGTCACGTTGGAGCTCGGGGGGAAGTCGGCCAACGTCGTCTTCGCCGATGCCGATCTCGAGCTCGCCGCGGCCAGCGCGCCATTCGGCCGTGTTCGGCAACGCCGGGCAGGACTGCTGCGCCCGCAGCCGCATCCTGGTCGAGCACAGCGCGTTCGACCGGTTCGTCGAGCTTCTCGTGGCGGCCACCCAGACGCTCGTGGTGGGTGACCCCGAGGACGCCGCCACGCAGATGGGGCCGCTCGTCTCCGCCGAGCACCGGGCCCGGGTCACGGGGTACGTCGACCCCGTCGACGGCGGCACTGCCGGTCGCCGGTCGAAGTGGCGTACCCGACGGGCCCGGGTGGTGGTTCCCGGCCACCGTGCTCGCACCGGTCGAACCGCAACGCCGGGTGTGGCGCGAGGAGGTCTTCGGCCCCGTGGTGGCGGTGACGCCGTTCGAGACGAGGCCGACGCCGTGGCGCTGGCCAACGACACCCCCTACGGACTGTCGGGCTCGATCTGGACGCGTGACTCGAGCCGTGCCCTGCGGATGGCGAAAGCGGTCCAGGCGGGGGTGCTGTCGGTGAACTCGAACACCTCGGTGCGCGTGAACGCCCCCTTCGGCGGGATGAAGCAGTCGGGCTTCGGCCGCGAGTTGGGCATGGAGGCGCTGGCGTCGTTCTCCGACGTCAAGAACGTCTTCCTCTCCACCGAGGGCTGACGGCCGGCACGGGCGCAACCGCCGAAGGGCGTGGCGCGCCCTCTGACCGGTAACGTGCCTCTGTGAGCAGCGGTCGAAAGTTCGTGAAGCCCGTGGCGGCGCTGGGACTCATCGGCACCATTGCCAGTGTCTGGTGGTTCGCCCTGAAGCCCCGTCGCAAGCGGGCCAGGCAGAAGTCGACCGAACCTCCCGCCGAGTAGACGCGCCCACCCGGCCGGGCCGGGGGTGGAGGCTCGGTTAGCTCCCCGCCAGCGCCAACGGCCGGTGCAGCCGCCACGCCAGCGTGTCGAGGGCCGTGCTGGGGTTCCAGCCCGGCGTCTCGGGGTGGGCGAGATGGTCGCGGCCCTCGGCGTCCAGGAACTTGTGCAGGGTGGGGTTGAGCACCCCGTGGAAGTCGGGCGCGGCCCCGGTGGAGAAGCGCTCGGTGCCGGTCGTGCCGATGACCACGAAACCGTCGGAGTGGTTGATGTCGTAGGTGAGCGGCTTTCCGGTCCACCAGTCGATGGCGGGTGGGGAGCCCTCGGGGACGCGCTGGACGACCCAACCGAAGAAGGCCTCGACCTGTGCCGCTTGTGCGGGGGTCTCGGTCAGCAGCTCCCAATCGGCCCCGGTGAGCTTGGCGTAGGCGGCCAGGCGAGCGGGCGTGTCACGGGTGGGGTCCACGCTGAGCTCGACGAGTTGCACCCTGGAGGCGCTGCCGTCGGCCACCAGGGAGTGCTCCACCTGCAGCAGGTTCCCGGTGTCGAGCGGGCAGATGTCGGTACACAGGGTGAGGAACGGCACCACGAGCACGGTCTTGCCCCGGAACGAGGCAAATTCGACCGACCGACCGTGCTGGTCGGTGAAGGCGAGATGCGCGATGGAGCTCGGAACGGGACGATTCTGGACGATGCCGAGATCGGCGGGAGGCGGCCCAGGGACGCTCGAGCCGCATGCCGTCAACGCCAGCGCAAGAACAGTGCCGAGGACGACACATCGCCCGCTGAGGCGCGCCCGGCTGCGATTCGGCTCTCGTCGCATACAACGGCCGAGTCTCGCTGGGGGTCTGCGCCGATGCCAGTCGCGCGACACCGGTTGCGGTGCCGATACCAGGAACATCGACAATCCGTCGGAGCCATGATGGGCCCGACGGGCCCGGGAAGGCGGCCGGTGCCGACCGGCTCCCATGAGCTAGCGTTTGCGCTGTGAAACGTCGACGGATCGCCATTCCTGCTGCTGCACGCGTACTGTTTGTCTCCGCAACCATTGCCATGGGCCTGGCGGCATGCGGCTCGAGTCCCACCCCGGTCGCCAAGGCGGCCACCACGGCGAGCTCGTCGGGTCCTCATGTCACCACGTTCAAGCTGCAGTCACCGATCTCCTACACGCCGCACGCTCCGGCCGGGGGCACCGACGACTACCACTGCACGCTCCTCAACCCCCACGTGACCAGCGACTCGATGATCGTCTACAGCGATTTCTCCCCCAACGACGGGAAGAGCTTCGAGGTCCACCACGCCATCCTGTTCCTGGTGCCGCCCAGCCTGGCCAAGGAGGCGGAAGCCGACGACGGCAACAACGCGGGCTGGACCTGTTTCGGCGAGTCTCCCCTCCCCGGGACGTCGTTCGCCCAGGTCTCGAACACGCCCTGGCTCACGGCCTGGGCACCCGGGCACGGCGTGGACAACGCCCCCAAGGGGACCGGTGTCCCGTTCCCGGCCGGCAGCCTCGTCATCATGCAGGTCCACTACAACCTGCTCGAAGGAGACCAGCCCGAACGTCCCAGCCTGGTCCTGCACACGGTGCCCGCCTCGGAGAACCTGACCCCGCTGCGCCTGGACCTGCTGCCGGCACCTCCCGACATTCCCTGCCCGGCGGGAATCACGGGACCGCTGTGCGACCGGGCCGCCTCACTGGCGGATGTGGGCCAGCGCTTCGGCCAGAGCGCCATTCAGTTCGACAACTTCCTGCAGCAGTTCTGCACCGGTAGCGCGGCCGCCCCCGTCGGCGGCGACACCGCCTCGTGCACGTGGCCGGCGCCCACCGGAACGATCGTCCGCCTGACCGCCCACATGCATCTCCTCGGGGCGGGGATGAAATTCGTGCTCGATCCCGGGTCTCCCAATCAGAAGACGCTGCTCAACATCACCAACTACAACTTCGACTATCAGCGCTCCTACGACATCGCGCCGATCACGACCAAGCCTGGCGACACGATCCAGGTCACCTGCACCTACAACCCGACGCTGCGCCAAGAGCTCCCGCAGTTGCGCAAGCTCCCGCCCCGCTACGTGGTGTGGGGGGACGGCTCTTCGGACGAGATGTGCCTGGGCCTGGTGAACTACGTCTCCACCTCCAACGCTCCCTCCATCTGACGTCAGGCCGCGGCGCCTAGCGCCGGGCCGGTTGTGAGGGGTCTCAGGCTCCGACGATGGCCGGCAAGGCGACGCTGATCGGGCTTCGCACCACCACGTCGGCGATGGCGTCGTATTCGGTGGGCTCGGCGTTCACGATGATGAGTGTGGCACCGCCCAGGTGCGCGCTGGGCACGAGCCCCGCCGCGGGGTAGACCGACAGGGTCGACCCGATGGCCAGCAACAGGTCGCAGGCTCGGGCGGCGCGTTCGGCGCGTTCGAGGTCCTCGACGACGAGGTTCTGGCCGAAGCTGATGGTGGCCGACTTCAGGATCCCGGCGCAGGGTTCCGTGCCCCGCAGCGCCGTGCAGGGAGGGTCGACTTCACCGGCTCGCACACGTTCGAGGACGTCGGCCATGGGCGAGCGCGCCCCGCAGGCCATGCACACGACCTCTCGCATGGTGCCGTGGATCTCCACCACACGATCGGGGTCACTGCCCGCCGCCTGGTGGAGACCGTCGATGTTCTGTGTCACCAGGGTGTGCAGGACGCCGCGGCGTTCGAGGGTCACGAGGGCGCCGTGACCGGCATTGGGCTGCGCGTCCCACGTGGGTGAGTCCATCCGGTCGCGCCACGCCCGTCGCCGCACATCGGCGTCGGTCATGTAGGTCTGCAACGTGGCCATCTTCTCCGCCGCGGGGTTCTTGGTCCACACCCCGTTGGGCCCGCGGAAGTCGGGGATGCCCGAGTCGGTCGAGATGCCTGCGCCGGTGAGAGCCACGACTCGCGTGCTGTCGGCCAGCAACCGGCGCGCCCGATCGATATCTCGTTCCATCCCGGGGAGTTTCCCACCGCGGGGGGCCTCGTGGCGTTGCGGTGCCTCCCCGGTCCGAGGGTTGGAGGCCTCGGTAGACACCCCATGGGCGCAAGGCGTCAAGCGGCGTGGGCTTTCGGGATCGGCCATGCGATTTCCTCGCGGTAAGGCGTCTGGGCTTCGAGGCATCCGTGGAGGATCCCCACCCAGCGATTGGCCAGCTGACGGAGGGCCTGGCTGTGGGTCTTCTCCCGCCTTCGGAGCTCGTCGTAGTAGCGCCGAGCGCCCGGTGATTGGGTGAGTGAGCAGAAAGCCCATCGTTCGAGGGCGTCGGCGAGCCTCCGGTTCCGGGCGTAGCGAGCGAGCGCGACGCGGCTGCGCCCCGAGGCCTGAGTGATCGGTGACGTGCCGGCATAGTTTTTGCGAGACTTGGTGCTGGCAAAGCGAGTCCGGTCATCACCGAACTCACCCAACACCCGAGCGCCGAGAATCGTCCCGATTCCTGGCAGGGAGTGGACGATCTTGGCGTCCGGGTGCTGGTCAAAATTCTCGGTCACGGCGTGCTCCAGGGCCTCGATCTCGGTCGTGAAGACCTCGATCAGACGAAGCGCCGAGCGGGCGACACCCCCATAGGCCGACGCCATCACCGGCGGGGATTTGAGGTGCTCGGCGCGAAGGGCCGTCTGGATCTGCTCCGCCTTGGCCTCGATGTTGCGAACCCGCCCCCCGCGGCGAAGCGCCGAGGCGATCTTGGACTTCGAGAGCTTGCGTCCGAGCGCAGGCGTGGGAGCGACTCCGAGCACGGCAATGGCATCTTGGTGTGAGAGGTCGGTCCCGAAGGCCTCCAGGGCGGCCGGGTAGTACTCCCGCAAGGCTGAGCGCAGGGCATTCACCTGGCGCTGACGCCCCCAGACTGCGCTCTGATGCGCCCGGGCCAGAATCTTGATCCCCTCGACCAGGTCGGTGTCGCCGGCAAGTGGCCGATGGTTGTGCCGGTCGGTGCGCACCAGATCGGCAAGCACCTTGGCATCGCCGGGATCCGATTTCGCCCCCGAAACGCTGTGGCGCTCTCGGTAACGGGCACTGGCCATCGGGTTGACCCCATAGACCTGGTAGCCGGCCCCGACCAGGGCGGTCACGAGCAGACCACGGTCGATCTCGATGCCGACCACGACGTCTCCGGGTTCCTCGACATGAGCACCGATGAGCTCGTGCAGCTCGCGGATGCCACCGACAGAGTCCGACACCCGGCGAATACCCAGCACCGTTCCCTCGACGTCCATCACACAGACATCGTGATGGTCTTCTGCCCAATCCACTCCGACAAAGATCAACTTCGTCCCTCCTCTCGCCACGTCTGTCCCAAAGCCCGAGGAGCACAGCGGCGCGCTAATGGATTAGTGCTCGAGGCACGCCACCCCATCAGCCGTCAGGCTCCTCACCAACCCACCGGGGCACGATCTACCGCTAGAGCTCAAAGGCTCAACCTGGGCTAGTGCTCACCGGAGGGCGGCTCGGAGAACCAGCCTTGTTCAAAAAAGGCGGTTCTGGGGCCATTAGCCTGGGCGCACCGTGTTGAGCTCGCCGCGACCGCTGCGCTCGAAGACCTTCGCCCTCGCCCCGTGAGCCCCGCGTCCGGAGACGTCGAGACCCTCGAGCCCGGGCCGGCCGAGGATGCGCAGCGGCGGGTGGCGGGCGCGCTCGAGCAGCTGGGCATCGGGCCGGGAGATCGTGTGGCATTTTGCCTGCCGTCGTCGGCGAACCTCCTTGTCTGTGTCTTGGCCGCGGCCCGTCGGGGGGTCGTGCCCGTCCTGCTCAACGCCACGCTGCTCCCGGCGGAGCGCGACGCACTCGTGGCCGACGCCTCCCCCGCCCTGGTGGTGAGCGACCGCGCCGGACTGGATCGGCTCCTGTCGGGCCCCGACGCCGAGGTGGCGCCCTATCCCTTGGTGCGGCCCATGCACTACACCTCGGGGACGACCGGCCGTCCCAAGGGGGTGTGGTCGGGCGTGCTCGACGAGGAAGATGCCCGCGCCCTGTTCGAGGACGAGGCCGACCTGTGGGGCTTCGATGCCACCGACACCCATCTGGTGTGCTCGCCCATGTACCACTCGGTGTCGGTCCGCCTCGCCGCGGCGGCGTTGCTGCGAGGCGGCCGGGTCGTGGTCCTTCCCCACTTCGACGCGGCCGGTGCAGTGGCCGCGCTCGATCGCTTCGAGCCCACGACCACCTTCATGGCGCCCACCGCCATGCACCGGGTCATGGGTGAACCGCACGGGCCGGCGTGGTTCACCTCGTTGCGTCTCTTCGTGCACGCGGGCTCACCGTGTCCGGCCCCGCAGAAGCGTGCCGCGCTCGGACGGCTCAGGCCCGGGGTGTTGTGGGAGTTCTACGGCTCCACCGAGGGCCAGTTCACGGTGTGCTCGCCCGAGGAATGGTCGGAGCGCCCCGGGACCGTGGGCCGGGCCCGGCCCGGCCGACGACTCGAGGTCGACGGGGAGGGCGTGGTGTGGTGCCAGGCGCCGGGCTTCGCCCGGTTCGAGTACTGGCGCGACGCGGCGGCCACGGCACGGGCCTGGCGCCATGGCGCCTTCACGGTGGGCGACATGGGCCGGATGGACGAGGACGGGTACCTCTTCCTGGACGGACGTCGCGACGACCTCGTCATCAGTGGTGGCGTCAACGTGTACCCGGTCGAGGTGGAGTCGGTGCTCGCCGACGCGCCCGGTGTCCTCGAGGTGGCCGTCTTCGGCGTGGCCGACGAGGAGTGGGGCGAGCGGGTGTGCGCGGCCGTGGTGGGGACCGTCGACGAGGGGGCCCTGCGTCGGCACGCGGCGCAGCGTCTGGCTCCCTACAAGCGCCCGAAGGCCTATTTCCTCGTGAGCGAGCTTCCCCACACCCCGACCGGAAAGCTTCGCCGGCGCGAGCTCCCGACGGCGCTGGGTCTCGCCCCGTCGCATCCCCCTGATCGGTCCTGAGTTCTTCGCCGTCCGGCGTCCCACGGCACGAGCCCGGTCGGCCACCACGGCGGTGTGCCGCGAGCCGCCCGGATGGGCATGATCTGGGTATGCCGATCGCGACCGTCAATCCCACCACGGGCGAGACCGAGAAGGTCTTCGAACCCGACTCCGACGAACAGGTCGAGGCCAAGCTCGCTTTGGCCGAGCGGGCCTTCGCCTCGTACCGCGCCACATCGTTCGAGGAGCGGGCCCACCTGGCCCGTGCCGCGGCGGATCTTCTCGAAGGCGAGGTCCCCGACATCGCCCGGGTGCTCACCACCGAGATGGGCAAGACGTTCGCGTCGGCCAAGGGAGAGGTGGCCAAGTGCGCCGCCGCGCTGCGGTGGTTCGCGCGAGCACGCCGCGGACCTGCTGGCGGAGGAGGCTGTCAGCACCTCGGCCGCCGAGAGCAGCGTGCGGTACGGGCCCATGGGGCCGGTGCTGGCCGTCATGCCCTGGAACTTCCCGATGTGGCAGGTGATGCGGTTCGCAGCCCCCGGCCTCATGGCCGGCAACGTCGGTCTGTTGAAGCATGCCTCGAACGTGCCCCAGACGGCACTGCTCATCGAGGACGTGTTCCGGCGGGCGGGGTATCCCCCCGGTGCCTTCCAGACGCTGCTCGTCCCGTCCTCGACGGGTGGCGGGGCTGATCGGGGACGACCGGGTGCGGGCGGTGACGCTCACGGGGTCCGAGGGGGCAGGCCGGTCGGTGGCGGAGGTGGCGGGGCGGGCCATCAAGAAATCCGTGCTCGAGCTGGGCGGAAGCGATCCGTTCGTCGTGTTGCCCTCGGCCGATCTCGACCGGGCCGTGGCCGTGGGCGTCCAGGCCCGGGTGCAGAACAACGGCCAGAGCTGCATCGCCGCCAAGCGCTTCATCGTGCACAGTGCGGTCTACGACGCCTTCGAGGCGGCGTTCGCCGCGCAGATGGAGGCACTGGTGGTGGGAGACCCGATGGAGCCGGGCACCGACGTCGGGCCACTGGCGACGGCTCAGGGGCGCGACGACATCGCCGCGCAGGTCGAGGACGCCCGGGGAAAGGGGGCGGCGGTGTTGTGCGGGGGTCGCGCCGACAGACGGCCCCGGGTACTTCTATCTCCCGACGGTGCTCGCCGGCATCACCCCGTCGATGCGTGTCGACACCGAAGAGGTGTTCGGCCCTGTCGCCCTGCTCTACCAGGCGCACGACGCGGCCGACGCATTGCGGATGGCGAACGACTCCACGTTCGGGCTCGGGGCGAGCGTGTGGACGGCCGACACCGACGAGCGCCGACTGTTCGTCGAGGGGCTCGAGGTCGGCATGGTCTTCGTGAACGCCATGGTGGCGTCCACCGTGGAGCTGCCTTTCGGCGGCATGAAGCGCTCGGGCTACGGCCGCGAGCTCTCGACGCTCGGGATCAAGGAGTTCTGCGAGGCCAAGACGGTGTGGGTGGCGTAGCCCTTTGTCGTGGCGTGGGCCCTAGTACCAGCCCGGTCCCCAGTGGAGCTCGGGAGCCTCGCCTGCGGCGGTCGCCAGGAGCGTGAGCGAACTCACCAATTGGCGTCGCAGCGGGACGGGGATGGCCTCCAGCAAGTCGCGCACCTCGGCCCGCCGACGCTCGATCACGTCGGACACCACCTTGTGGCCCAATGCGGTGATCGCCAGCTTCACCTCGCGTCGGTCGAGCTCGTCGCGGGTGCGGGACACCAACTCCTTGCGCACGAGGCGGTCGCACATGCGGGTGGCGGTGGAGGGGCTCACGCTCAGTGCCTCGGCCAGGTCGGCCAACCGCCTCGGCCCCCCGAAGGTGAGCTCCACCAAGGTCCGGTACTGCGGCAGAGTCACATCGTCGGGGTTTCCGACGAGCGACCGCACGGCGATGGCGACCATGACGCGGCTGGCGAGGATGATCGCTCCGATCACCTCCTCGTCGTTGGGAACCCCCAACGACGTGACATCGGGAAGCGGCGCCTCGGGTGCAGATCTTTTCCTCGGGCGGGCGGCCGCAGCGGTTTCGGTCGGAGCCACGTGCAGAGTATTGCCGATCACGGCAGGGCGCGCTCAGTCGACTTGTAGCGGGGCGCGATCCGGTTCACGACGGTGGAGCGCCCGGGTCACCGAGGAACGCGTCGAGCTCGGCACGCGCTTGGTCCATGTGGCCCCGTCGGACCATGTCCGGGAGGGGCCCGTCGAGCAACCTTCGCCAATCCACGGTCTCGGTGCTCCGGCCCTGATCGTGCAGGCGCCGGCGCCCGTTCTCGAGCAGCGCGGCCAGGGCGCCGATCCCCGGCCCCAGTGCCTCGACGGCGCGGTCGCGCAACCAACCGGCCAGGGCGGGACTGGCGCCGGCGGTGGACACGGCGACCGAGACGGTGCCGTCGCGGCCCACGGCGGGCAGCACGAAGCTGCAGCGCGAGGGGTCGTCGGCAACGTTGACCCAGACCCCGGCGCCCTGCGCGTCCCGGTGGACGGCGTCGTCCACCGCCGCGTCGCCGGTCGCCGCGATCACGAGCAGGTACTGGGCGGCCTCACCCGGGTGGTAGGGCCGGATATGGACCTCGAGGGGCGACTCGTCGATCGCCGCGATCAGCCCCGAGGCGGTGAGCTCACCGATGGCCACGTGCACCTCCGGAGCCACCACCGTCACCGCCGCACCGCATGTGAGCAGCCCGGCGATCTTGCGTGCCGCGACCGAGCCGCCCCCGACGACGAGGCAGCGCCGGCCTTTCACCACCAGTCCGACGGGGTAGATCGGGGCGCCGACTCCCACCGTCAGCCCGGGGCCAGCGATGCCACGACGGGAACGCCCACCATGCCCGCCGCCACCGTGGCGTTGGTCTGCTCGTCGATCACCACGAAGCTCCCGGTCACACGGTTGGTCCGATAGGGATCGAGGGCCAGAGGCGTGCCGACGGCAAATCTCACCACGCCGATGTCGTTGGGGCCGAGCTGGCCGGCCGGCTCGAGCTCGAGAGACCCCACGTCGAGGCGCGAGTCCACGGACAGGACGTGCGCGGGGGTGAGTCGAGTGGTGTGCTTGAGCCGGAAGCGCTGTCCCGCCTGTACCGGAGCGTCGTCGAACCAGCACACCGTGGCGTCGAATTCGCGCGCCGCCTCCGGAGGGCTGTCTGCCGCCGCGATCAGATCGCCGCGTGACACATCGAGATCGTCATCGAGGCGCACTGTCACCGACAGAGACGCCTGAGCCTCGTCGAGGGGTCCGTCGAACGTCTCCACCGACGTGATGCGACTGCGCTGGCCTCCCGGGAGCACGATGATCTCGTCGCCGGGACGGAAGGTGCCGCCACTCACCATGCCGGCATAGCTCCGCCCGCCCGCCGGGTGCCGCACGACCCACTGCACGGGCAGGCGCCCGGCGCCGTCGCCCTGGTGCGCCCACGTCCCGGCCGGGGCCTGTTCCAAGGCGCTCAGAAGCGTCGGTCCGTCGTACCACGGCATGCGGGTCGATGCCTCGACCACATTGTCCCCGAGCAGCGCGGAGACCGGGACGACGGTGGCGGCTTCCAGGCCCAGGCGTCTCTCCAGCGCCGCGACCTCGTCCTCGACGGACCGGTAGGCCTCGTGGTCCCAGGCCGCCAGGTCCATCTTGTTCACCGCCACCACCAGGTGGCGGACGCCCAGCAGCGCCGCGATGCAGGTGTGGCGCCGGGTCTGCTCGCGGAGTCCGGACGTGGCGTCCACGACGACCACCGCCACGTCAGCGGTGGAGGCTCCCGTGGCCATGTTGCGCGTGTACTGGACGTGCCCGGGACAATCGGCGATGACGAACTTCCGGCGCGGTGTCGACGCGTAGCGGTAGGCGACGTCGATGGTGATGCCCTGTTCGCGTTCGGCCCGCAGGCCGTCGGTGACGAAGGCGAGGTCCACCCCTTCGACCCCGCGTCTCCGACTGGCCGAGGTTACGGCTTCGAGCTGGTCGTCGAAGAGCTGCTTGGTGTCGTGGAGGAGGCGACCGATGAGCGTGGACTTTCCGTCGTCCACGGATCCGATCGTGGCGAGTCGCAGCAAAGAGGAGCCCGACGCCGGCTCTGCACCGGGAGTTGCCGTCATCTCAGAAGTAGCCCTCTCGCTTACGGTCCTCCATCGAGGTCTCCGAGAACCTGTCGTCGGCGCGTGTGGCGCCCCGCTCGCTCACGCGCGAGGAGGCGACCTCCGCGATCACGTCGTCGACGGTACGCGCCTGCGAACGCACCGCCCCCGTGCAGGTGGCGTCGCCCACGGTGCGGAAGCGGACCGTGGCGTCCTCGACGATCTCGGGCGCGGTCAGGGGCCACCCACTCCGACACGGCCAGCAGCATGCCGTCGCGCTCCACCACGGGGCGGCGATGGGCGAAGTAGATCGACGGCAGGCGGATGTCCTCGCGCCGGATGTACTGCCAGACGTCGAGCTCGGTCCAGTCCGACAGGGGGAAGGCGCGCAGGTGTTCGCCGGTCCGTACCCGGCCGTGGTAGAGGTGCCACAGCTCGGGCCGCTGATTGCGGGGGTCCCATTGTCCGAACGAGTCACGAAACGACAGCACCCGCTCCTTGGCGCGCGCCTTGTCCTCGTCTCGTCGTGCGCCACCGATGCAGGCGTCGAAGCCGCGGGCGGTGATGGCATCGAGAAGTGTCACACTCTGGAGCCGGTTGCGCGACCCCCGGGGCCCGGGGTCGGGGACGCGTCCCCTGTCGATGGAGTCCTGCACCGAGGCGACGAGCAACTCCTCACCGAGGTCGGCCATGGCCTTGTCCCGGTACTCGAGCACCTCGTCGAAGTTGTGGCCCGTGTCCACGTGCATGACGGGGAAGGGGAAGCGTCCCGGTCGAAACGCCTTCTCAGCCAGCCGCAGCAGGACGGCGGAGTCCTTGCCGCCGCTGAACAACAAGACGGGACGTTCGCACTCGGCCGCCACCTCCCGCAGGACGAACACGCCGTGGGCCTCGAGCAGGTCCAGGTGGTCCGGGGGTGCCGGATGGGGGGCCCGGGCCGGGGTCGAGGGCCGAGGGTCGATGGTCGTCGTCATGGGGCAGCTCCGATGTCCCTGGTGGCACTGTGAATCGTTGCCATCAGAAAGCGATTAAACCGATCTGGAAAGGGATAAAACCCGATCTGATTAGTCATATATAGTAGTGGGCGGTTGGCCGGAACAAGTCGTGTGACGGGTGCCGGTTCCGAAGCGGTCCCCCGGACCGTGACGGAGAAGCGCTGGTACGAAGCTCGCAACAGGAGGGTGGACCGTGGACGCAGGGGTCGAGACCATGATCGATCTCGAGGAGCTCGCATCGAGTTCAGCCGCATTCGAGACCGCACCCGCCGGCAAGGTCATGGGCTGGGCGGTGGAGCGCTTCGGCGGCGAGCTCAGCCTGGCGTGTTCGTTCCAGGATTGCGTCATCATCGATCTGGCCGTCGAGGTCGATCCCGGTATCGAGGTGCTTTTCCTGGACACCGGATTCCACTTCCCCGAGACCCTGGCGTACGTGGAAGAGGTGCGGGCCCGTTACGACCTGAATCTTCGTGTCATCACGCCCGGGCCCGAAGCCGACGCCTGGCCGTGCGGGACCGACCGGTGCTGCGAGCTCCGCAAGGTCGAGCCCCTGCACCGCGCCCTGCAGGGCCGCGCCGCCTGGATCACCGGTCTGAAGCGGTGCGACGCCCCCACGCGGGCCGAGGCCCCCATCGTGTCGTGGGACGAGGCCCGTGGTCTCGTCAAGGTGAACCCCATGGCCACGTGGACCGAGGCCGACGTCGCCAACTACGAGGCGGATCACCACCTGCCGGTGCATCCCCTCATGACCCAGGGGTACCTGTCGATCGGCTGCGCCCCGACGACGCGTCCGGTGGCGCCCGGGGAAGATCCCCGCGCCGGCCGCTGGTCGGGCATGGGCAAGACCGAGTGCGGCCTGCACGTCTGATGGCCCATGATCGGGACAATCCCCTGGGAGTCGAGATCCGTGGGAACGAGCGGTCCATGCACTTCGTGCACCCGTACCGCCATGTGGGCGAGCTGAACCAGATCGAGCGCTGGAAGCTCGAGCGTCACCCCCTCGAGGTCGCCGACGCCGTCATCTCCCGCTACGCCAAGGAGGGCGCTGACGCCATCGCCAAGGTGCCGGGCGAGCAGGAGCGGCTCAAGTGGGTGGGCCTGTACCCCCAGCGCCAGGGGGGCGACGCCTTCATGATGCGCGTCAAGATTCCCGGCGGGGTGCTCACCGCCGACCAGGCCCGTGAGATCGGCGTGGTGGCCGACGCCTTCGGCGAAGGCCCCGAGGACAGTGCGGTGTTCGGCAACCGGTACGCCGATATCACCACCCGTCAGACCATCCAGATCCATTGGATCCGCATCGGCGACGTGCCCCGCATCTGGGAGCGCTTCGCCGATGTCGGGCTCACCACCGTGCAGGCGTGTGGGGACTCGGCCCGCAACGTGTTGTGCTGCCCGGTGTCGGGCGTCGACGGCGAGGAGGTTCTCGACGCCCTGCCGATCGCCCGGGCCATCTCGGCCTTCTTCACCGGCAACCGCGAGTACGCCAACCTCCCCCGCAAGTTCAAGATCAGCGTGACGGGGTGCCGCGAGGACTGCGCCCAGGCCGAGATCAACGACATCGGGCTGTGG
Organism: uncultured Acidimicrobiales bacterium; assembly: GCA_963768255.1. GTDB lineage: Bacteria > Actinomycetota > Acidimicrobiia > Acidimicrobiales > UBA8190 > Chersky-840. The sequence continues at coordinate 188,628 of CAVYGX010000007.1, forward strand.
CCGGCGCGTGCCGACGACGGGACACTCGGGTTCAACGTGCTGGTCGGGGGCGGGCTGTCCGACGGAGAGCGCATGGCCTCGGACATCGACGTGTTCGTGCGGCCCGACCAGGCCGTCGAGATCACCCGGGCCATCGCCCAGCTCTTCGGCGAGCTCGGCAACCGGGAGAGCCGCGGCCTGGCCCGCATGCGGTACCTGGTCCAGGAGCTCGGCCCCGAGCAGTTCCGGGTCGAGCTGGCCGCCCGGGCCCGCTTCGAACTCGCCGCCGCCGGCGAGGAGCTCACCACCCGGTACCGGGGCGACCACGTGGGTGTCCATCCCCAGCACGAGCCGGGACTGCGGTACGTCGGGTGCTCGGTGCCCGTGGGCCGCATGTCGGGCATCGAGCTCGTTGAGGCTGCCCGGCTGGCGAGGACCTACGGGGACGGCACGATGCGCCTCGGGACCGACCAGAACTTCGTGTTGACCGGGGTTCCCGAGCACAGGGTCGACGCGCTGCTCGACGAGGAGCTGCTGGCCAAGTACTCGCCGTTCCCGGGCCCCTTCGAGCGCGGCGTGGTGGCCTGCACGGGAAACGAGTTCTGCCGGTTCGCCGTGGTGGAGACCAAGGAACGGGCCGTGACCTGGGCCCGCTGGCTCGATGGCCAGCTGGCGGCGGAGCCGGCCGGGGCGCGCCCGACGGCGGGACAGCCCTCGGCTCGGCGTGAGGACGCCGGCATCATCCGCATGCACTTTTCGGGCTGCTCGGCGTCGTGTGCCCAACCCCAGATCGCCGACATCGGCTTCCGAGGCGACATCGCGCACGTGGGAGAGCGGATCGAGGAGGCCGTCGACATCGGGATGGGCGGTTCGCTCGGCCCCGACGCGGCGTTCATCGACTGGATCGAGAACGCCCGACCCGTCGACGATGTCCCCGACGCCTTGTTACGGACCGTGCGGCGCTACCAGTCCGAGCGCCGCGACAGGGAGCCCTTCTACAACTGGGCCCGCCGGGTGCCCAACGAGGAGCTGGCGGCCACGCTGGCCGGGCTCGACACCGACCACGCGCCTGTGGGGAAGCGATGAAGGGATTCCGCATCCGCGACGAGATGAACGGCGTCGCCGAGCCGCCGGGCAAGACGTGGTTCTGGGAGCTCGAGGCGGGCGTGATCTTCGCCGACCGCTGCATCCAGTGCGGGACGTGCGTGGCCGTGTGCCCGTCGAACTCCATCGGCGTGGCCAAGGACACGGGCCTGCCCGAGCTGGTCAAGATGTGCACGGGATGCTCGCTGTGCTGGGACTTCTGCCCCCGGGGCGGCCTGCGCTACGAGGCCCTGTGGCCGCCGTCGACCCCGGACTCCGAAGCCGTCGAGGTCCCTGTCGTGATCAAGTCCGATTCGGCCGACACGTACTGGAAGCTGACCGGCGGTCCGCCCGGTGACGGCCTGGGTGCGGTGGTCAGCGAGTACGCGGTGCGCGCCGGTGTCCCCGCCGATGACGTCCAGGACGGCGGCGTGGTCACCGCCATGCTCCTGGCCCTGTTGGCGGGAGGGGACATCGACGGCGCCTTGGTGTCGCGCCCGAGCGACAACCCCGACGAGCCGTGGAAGGGGATCGCCACCGTCGCCACGACGGCCAAGGAGATCATCGACGCGGCCGGAAGCTTCTACAACCAGACCATGGCGCTGGCCGAGCTCGACCTGAGCCGCTACGACCTTCCCGCCAAGCCGCGTCTCGCCGTGGTGGGGACGCCGTGCGAGATCCAGGGCATCCGGGCCATGCAGGCCCGTCGGTGGCCGACGGGGGCGCACCGGATCGACGCGGTGGCGCTCACCATCGCACTGCTGTGCACCAAGAGCTTCGACTACGAGGCGCTCATGCTGCGCGAGCTGCGCGACAGGCGCGGCCTCGACCTCGACCGGGTCAGCAAGGTCGACGTGATCCACGGCAGGATGATCGTCGAGTACCGCGACGGTTCGGTGGCGGTCGACGAGCCTGTGAAGGACTTCCACGGCGCCGCGTTGAAGGGTTGCGACGAGTGCGCCGACTTCCTGGGACGCAGCGCCGACATCTCGATCGGCAGCGTGGGGTCGCTGGCGGGGTGGTCGAGCGTCCTCGTCCGGACCGAAGTGGGTCGTCTCGCCTTCGACCGTGCCCGCGGCCGTCTCGACGTGCGCGACCTCGACGATCGCGAGGCTCTGGTGCGGCTCGACAATCTGGACAAGCGGATCGCCGAGTCGGACGCTGCAGCGCAAGTTGGATCCCGACGGGCCGTTGTTCATCGATTTCGCCGAGCATCTCGGCAACTACCGCGGCACCGACCGCGCCCCGGTCATCCGGGACCGGTGAGTTGTCGGTCATGAACACGCCATGAGCGTGGTCGAACCGGCCGAGGGCCTTCGTCTCGATCACCCCGAAGAGCCCGTCGAGATGCGTGACGCCTTGCGCGACGCACTGCTGGCGGGCACGGACTGGCGCGATGGCTTCTCCGACGACATCTGCGTCGGCCTGTGGCTGTGGGAGCGGTGGCGACCGGCGCTCGAGCCGGCCGGCATGGACCGCGAGGCGTTCGTCGACGTCATCATCTCCTATCGCCGTGAGCTGTGGCTGTGGCTGATGGGGGAGAGGTTGTGGGCCCAATGCGTGTCCGGCCTGGCGGGCCGCGTGGCGAGGCGGCTGCCCGGTCGCTGAGCACGGGCTGACACCCGATGCCCGGCCACGTCCCTGGTTCCCCACCGCCGGTGGTCCGCCTGCGCGCCGTGTCGGTCGTCCGAGACGGCCGCCCCATCCTTGACAACGTCGACTGGGACGTGTCGCCGGGCGAGCGATGGGCCGTGCTCGGGCCCAACGGTTCGGGCAAGACCACGCTGCTGCACGTGGCCGGCATGCGGCTCCTGCCCACCCGGGGGAGCGTCGAGGTGCTCGGGGCCCGCTACGGGCGCACCGACGCGCGGGCGCTGCGGACCAGGGTGGCGCTCGTCAGCCAGGCCATCCTGCGCAGTCTGCGGCCCACGCTCAGTGCGCACGACGTGGTGCTCACCGGTCGCCACGCTGCGCTCGAGCCGTGGTGGCATCACTACGAGCCGGGCGACCACGCCCGTGCCGATGCACTGCTCGACGACGCGGGCCTGGGGCGTGTCTCGAACCAGGAATTCGGGGTGCTGTCGGAGGGTGAGCGCCAACAGGTGCTCCTGGCCCGGGCCCTCATGGGTGCGCCGGAGCTCTTGCTCCTCGACGAGCCCGCCGCCGGCCTCGACCTCGCCGCCCGGGAGCGTCTCGTGGCGCGTCTCGCGGCCTTGGCGGCCGACCCCGAGACCGTGCCCCTCGTGCTCGTGACGCACCACGTCGAGGAGATCCCGCCGGGGACGACACACGTGGCCTTGCTGCGCGGCGGTCGGATCGTGTCGGCGGGAGCGGCGAATACCGTGTTGAGCTCCGCCGCGGTCTCGTCATGTTTCGACGTGCCCGTGACCGTCGAGCGATCCGGGGGACGGTGGACGGCGAGAGCGTCGGTGTCGCGCGCCGGTTTCCGGTGACCGCGTCATCAGGCGCGGGCGTTCCCACCATCCACCGATCGTGATGCAGTTTTCTGTAACCTCGTGTGACGTCGGAAGGTAGATCGAGGGGGTTTTTGGCGATCGTGGTCTTCCTGATACTCGGCGCAGTTTGGGCTGCGGTCCTCGGACCGAGCCTTCTCCGGCGGGAAATTCGACCGCCGGTCGGGTGACTCCATCGGTGAGTTCCACCAGCATCTGCGCGTGCTCCGGCGTACCGGGCCTGCCGTCGTGGCTCCCGCGTTCCGGCTCATGACGTCGCTGCCCGACGACGCATCGAGTGGCGACGCCCGTCGTTCCCTCGCCCCCGAACGCAGCCTCATCCTCATCAGGCCCGACGCCGTGGCGCCCCGGATGTCGCGCGCCGCCCCGGCCACACAACGGCCGGACCGGTATTTCCGTCCTGAAGCGTGCAAGCGCCGTCGTGACGTGCTGGCGTCGTTGGTGTGTGTGATCTTCGTCACCGGGGTGCTCGGCGCCATCCCGGTCCTTCGACCGTTGCTCGGCGTCACGGCCTTTGTCCTCGCGGTCGCCGGGTTGTACGTGGTGACCTTGGTGCGCCTCGGAGGTCGCGCCAGCGAACGTGCCGCCAAGCTGCGCTACCTGCCGGAGCCGGTGGAAGAGGAACCCACGATCGTCATCCGCCGCGCGGCTCGCTGACGCGGCTGCCGGTGCCCCCCGAGGTGCGCACGGCCGATCTGGTCAGGTGGGGCGACGAGGCGCGTGAACAACTCGAGGCCTCGCACCGGGCGCGCGAAACCGCGCTGGCGTCGTGCCGGGAGACCATCCGCGCCTGTGGGCTCGCCATCCGGGCCGTGCACCGGCTCCAGCCCGCCGAGACCGAGGCTCGGGTTGCCGAGGCTGACCGCAGCCTGCGTCGCGCCCAGCAGGCGCTGGCGCCGTATCCGAGGCTGGCGGCCGCCGGCTTCCTTCACGACGCCGAGAAGGAGCTGGCCGAGGCCCGCTTGACCTCGGCCCTGGTGGAGGGCTCGCCGCTCCCGGGGCCGGGCGACCTCGAGGTGGGGCTTGCCGCGTGGCTCAACGGCCTGGCCGAAGCGGCGTCAGAGCTCCGCCGCCATCTCCTGGACCGCCTGCGGGCCGGCCAGACCTCCCGGGGTGAGGAGCTGCTCGAGGCCATGGAGGACGTCTACGACATGCTCGTCACCATCGAGTATCCCGACGCCATCACCGGTGGGCTGCGCCGGGCCACTGACGCCCTGCGAGCTGTCGTCGAGCGCAGCCGGGCCGACGTGACGACGACGGTGCTCCAGGCCGGCCTCCAGCACGCCATCGAGCAACGTCTGGGCCCCGGCGCCGCTCGGTGAGAATCGGGGAACTCACCACCCCGGCGTTGTTGGTGGACAGCGACTGTCTCGAGCACAACCTGGCCACGATGGCCGCCGCCCTGCCGGGCGGGCGCTTGCGGCCGCACGTGAAGGCCCACAAGTGCACGGCCCTGGCCGCTCGACAGTCCGTGCACGGCCATCGGGGGTTCACCTGTGCCACGACCGTCGAGGCCCAAGGACTGGCGCAGGCCGGCCTCGGAGACGATCTCGTCCTGGCCAACGAGGTGGTCGACGTGGCGCGACTCAGCCAGCTGTCGCGCACCGGGGCCCGGGTGACCGTCGCCGTCGACTCCGAGGAGACCATCGCCGCCGCGGTGGCGGCGGGGATCGACGAGGTCGTGGTGGACGTGAACGTCGGCCTGCCCCGCTGTGGTTGCCCGCCGAGCGAGGCGGGGCGTCTGGCGGAGGCCGCCCGGGCCCGAGGCCTGGCCGTCCGGGGGGTGATGGGATACGAGGGTCACGTCGTGGGCGTGGAGGACAGGGCCCGTCGGGTCGAGATGGTCGAGGTCGCCATGGCCGGACTGCTCGAGGCCCACGCCGACGTCGGGGGCGATCTCGTCTCGGCCGGGGGGACAGGGACCTACGACATCAACCCCTGGGCCACCGAGATCCAGGCCGGCTCCTACGCCCTCATGGACAGCGCCTACGCCAAGCTCGCCCTGCCCTTCCGCCAGGCCCTGACCGTCCTCGCCACGGTGGTGTCGGTCTCGCCGGGTGGGCGGTGGCCGACTGCGGGGTGAAGGCGCTCGGCATGGACCACGGTGACCCGACCATCGAGGGGGCGGTGGTGTGGTTCTGCTCGGACGAACACGTGACGTTCGCGCCCACCGAGGTCGTGCGGGTGGGCGACCGCGTCCGGTGATCCCGGCCCATGTCGACCCCACCGTGGCGTACCACGAGCGCATGTACCTCGTCGACGGGGAGGACGTGCTCGAGAGCTGGCCCGTCGACCTGCGGGGCTGGTGATCCGACGGAGCCGAGCCGAGGTCAGCTCAGCAGTACGGCCGGGCCAGGGTCAGGAGGAAGTCGCCGCCCGGTGGCCTCCCACATCGAGTCGACGAGGAAGCCCGCCGCGTAGAGCTCGTCTTCCACACCCTGGCGGGTGAACTTCGAGCTGATCTCGGTCAAGAGGTCTTCGCCGGCGCCGAAGGTGACGTCGATCGACAGATCGGCGATGGAGACGACCTGGTCCGACAGCGAACGCAGCCGCATCTCGATCCGCTTCTCGTCGTCGTTCCACAGGGCGACGTGCTCGAAGCGGTCCGGGTCGAACGACGCATGCAGCTCGCGGTTGAGGACGAGCAGGACGTTGCGGTTGAACGCGGCGGTGATCCCCTGGGCGTCGTCGTAGGCGGCCAGGAGCCGGGCCTCGTCCTTCACGAGGTCGGTCCCGAGCAGGAGCCGGTCCCCGTGTCCCATCATGCAGTCGAGGTCGAAGAGGAAGCGACGTCGCTGGTCCGGTGTCAGGTTGCCGATCGTGCTTCCGAGGAAGGCGACCAGCCGCCGCCCTTCGCTCGGTATCCGGTCGACATGCAGATGGAAGTCCCCCACGACGGCGTGGACCAGAAGCCCGGGGTACTCGTCGGCCAGCGCGGTGGCGGCCGCCCACAGCGTGCCGTCGCTGACGTCGAGCGGGACGTAGCGGCGCAGTCCCCCCGTCGCCTCCATGGCATCGAGCAGGACCCGCGACTTGTCGCAGGTGCCCGCTCCCAGCTCCACCAGGGTGTCGGCCTGGGCGGCGGTGGCGATGTCGGCCGAGTGGTCCTCGAGAAGCGTTCGCTCGGCCCGGGTGAGGTAGTACTCGGGAAGTCGCGTGATCTCGTCGAACAGCAGGCTGCCGCGGTCGTCGTAGAACCACACCGGGGGTAGCCACTTGTGCTCGGCGCTCAAGCCGGTGCGCACGTCGTTCTCCAGGGCGCCCCGAAGGTCGTCCGCGCTCAGGTGGACGTCCATGGACGGGGTGGTGGGGGACACGATCGCTCAGTCGTCGCGAGCGAGACGCAGGCCGGTGAAGGGCCAGCGCGCCGACGGGGGGAAGAAGTTGCGGTACGTGGCCCGGACGTGATCGGACGACGTCACGCAGCTCCCGCCCCGCAGCACGTACTGGTTCACCATGAACTTGCCGTTGTACTCGCCGACCGCCCCCGGTGCGGGGTGAAACCCTGGATACGGGCTGTAGGAGCTCGAGGTCCACTGCCACACGTCGCCGAAGAGCGAGGCGTCTTGGGCTGTCGGCCTCGGGTGCAGGATCGACAGGTCGAGGAAATTGCCCTCCCGAGGCGCGGTCCGCCGCCACTGCCTCCCACTCGGCCTCGGTGGGCATGCGCCCCCCGGCCCAGCGGGCGAAGGCGTCGGCTTCGTAGTAGCTGATGTGGCACACGGGCTCGGCCAGGTCGACGAGCTGTGGGCCCCCCAGTGTGAACACCCACCAGTCGTCGACGACCTTGAACCAGTACAGCGGTGCCTCCCACGCCTCGGCCTGCGTCGTGGCCCAACCGTCGGAGAGCCACAGGTCGGGGCGTCCGTACCCGTCGTCGTCCATGAAGGCCAGCCACTCCCCACAGGTGATGGGGCGGTCGGCCAGGGCGAAGGGCTCCAAGTGGGTGGCGTGGCGGGGAAATTCGTTGTCGAAGGCGAAGTCGCCATCGGCATGCCCGATCTCCACGAGGCCGCCCTCGTGTTCGATCCATGCCGCCGGACGTGGCGTCTCGCGGCTCGTCGAACCTGACCGTCGTGTAGGCGGGCTGGAGAGGATTGCACGACAGCACGTGCTTGATGTCCATGAGGAGGAGCTCCTGGTGCTGCTGCTCATGGTGCAGACCCAGCTCGATCGAGGTCGGTCACCTCGGCGGTCGACGCCCCGGCCAGGAGCCGGGTCATGGCCTCATCGACGTGTCGGCGGTACTCGCCCACCTCCGCCACGCCCGGTCGTGAGACCACGCCGCGGCGGGGCCGCGGGTATCGGGCGCCGACGCCTTCGTAGTACGAGTTGAAGAGGTAGGCGTAGGCAGGATGGAAGGGGCGGTACCCGGCGAGCTCCGATTCGAGGAGGAACGTCTCGAAGAACCAAGAGGTGTGGGCCCGGTGCCACTTGGTCGGGCTCACGTCGGGCATGGACTGCACCGTCTGGTCCTCGGGGGACAGTGGTGCGGCCAGTGCCTCGGTCATGTTGCGCACGTCCTGGTAGCGAGACGCCAACCGGGTGGAGTGCGCAGTCGTGATCAGATCGCCCATCGGGTTCCCCGTGTCATCGCCACCCAGCGTAGGCGGAGGGTGTGCGGCCGGAGTTTCGGGGCATGCGCCCCTGAGGACTGCCGTGAACGACCGAGGCCACGGGGGGCGCCGACGCTGTGGGGTGAAGGAGAAACCGCAGGTCGAACCCCGAAATGTCCCGTGGCCTGCCAGGATCAGGCCACGGGGGTCACCCCGATCGGTGGCACGGCACGGGGGTGGTCCCAAACCGGGTACCCGCAGGTCGGGGGTGTCAGCCGTCGGCTGTCTGTGACACCACGTACCCGTCATACGTTCTGGGCCTCACGTCGAACTTTGTGTGCAGGAGGTCCAGGAGCTGGGGCGCTGCTGGCAAGGCCGAGATGATGTTCCAGAAGAACTGCACTCCGGGATTACGGATCAGGCATGCGTTGCGGACAAGTCGAAGATCTTTACGCACGGCGCCGTGTTGATCGGTGTGTTGCCAGCCGATCGAATCATCCAGGACGAGTCCACGCGGCGGGGAGAGGCCAGTCCATGCGTAGAAGCTGAGCATTCCGGGAAATGTCACAAGGCTCGTGCACGATCGACTGTCTACGTCCCTGACGGTTGCTTCAAGCCCAGCCACCTGCTCTGGCGGCAGGCGCATGAGATGACTGCCGGGTAATTCGAGGGGGATGTTTCCATCGTACGACGACCATTGCAGCACGGAGGCCACGACGAACAGTGTGAGCGTCGCGATGGCGATGCCGGCGGTCATGAGCCAACCTTCGCGATGTTGAAACCATCGGCTCCTCTCGACGGAGGGCTCTCTTCGGAGATCCTGAAGCAGGTCTCCGGCAATGAGGAAGGTGGCCGGCACGGATAAGAACGTTGCAAATGCGGTCTGACTGCCCGCGATCGGGAATGCCTGGAGTTCATTGAACACGATGAATGCGGCCAAGCAGATTCGTACGGTGATGTCGTTCGGACCGGATTCGTGGTCTCCGATAAGAAGAACGGGCACCACGACCCACACGATCGGGGGATATATCGCAAATGGCGAACTTGCGACACCGTGAACCGTCCAAAACAGATTAATGAAGGTCGCCAGCAGGGTAAGGGTGCGAACGGCGATGCGGAGCAACGACGACTGCTTTATCCGAAGCAGTGCCATGCAAGCTAGAGCGACCAGAGACGCACCCAGCACGGCCGCCATATTGATGATGAACAACCTTCCACCCGAGGTATACCCAAGGGGATGGATCACCGAAGCTTCGATGACGGCCTTCAGCCCATCGCCTTGGACCAGACCGCCGACAAGCAGGAGAGCGAGGGCAACGAGGCCACCCACTGCAAACGGCTGCCAACGCACTTCGGCTCGTCCCTTTTCGATCCACCGCGCCCGGACGATGAGTGTGGCGACTCCGATCTCGACGGTGACGGCATAAAGGAATATATGAATTTCGGAGAGTCCATGTTCCAGGATGATCAGTGGCAAGATGACAGATGCGACGAGACACACTCGGCGGAGCCAGGAGTTGACGTCGGCTGTTACGACGACACCAAACACAATGGCCGCGATGGCGTAGATGCCCAGGTTGATCTTGACAAGAAGGAGGGCCATACACAGGGCTCCGAGGAACGCCGCATTCATCGGCTTCCATGGACTTCGTCTCTGAATGATCAAGAGCATGCCGAGCGCGATAATGAAGCCGATCGCCGCCGGCTGATTCGGCTCGTCTGTAATAGCGCCCAGCCATAGGAACCCGATGAGCACGGTGGCAGCACCCAAGATGAAGGATCGCGTGGCGCGCAGGACAAAGATTCCGCTTAGGAGGGAGGCGGCGGCCCAGAAGATGAGGGTAATAATGCGACCTCCGTCGTGATCAATCGGTATCCGTGTTGTCCACGAGATCGCAGAGACGAAGAGGTTGTACGTGGGCCCATATTGCGACCAGATGTGCGAAAAGGGACCTTGTCTCGCAGTTGCGTAGCGAAGTTGAAGCAGATAGAAGCCCTCATCGTCATACGGAGCGTAACGATTGAACACCGCCGGGAAACCCTCTATGGCCGTCAGAACAGCAACCCCGACGAGAAGAATGAATTGCACCTTGATTCGGCGGGGCACAGAGGCGGAACGTGTCTCGCTCGCTGCTCTCACCTCACCCTCCCGCACGGGTTGTTCCCCCCTGAGAGTGCGAATACAGCGCCCGACCCCCAATCGTAGGGTGTCGAAGGAGCAAACACGGGGCACGAATACTCGCCTAATGGGGGCTTGGGTGTCAAGGTGAAGGTCACCGTCGAAGCACCTGTTCTCGCGGGGCCAAGCATTGGTGGAACTCCTGTGCTCGAGCCGCGGCGGTCGGCTGTCGGGCGTGCCCCGACCTTGCTTTGCGTGGTGCGCGACGTCAGCGCTTCCTCACGTTCACC
>CAVYGX010000008.1:0-1403969 GCA_963768255.1 uncultured Acidimicrobiales bacterium
AATCTTCGAGCCAGAGGCACTAGCCCCTGAGGTAAAGGCGCGAGCGCTCGACACCGCAAGTGAGTTCGCGATCGAGCATCGAAGCGCCGGACCGGCGGCACTGGCTGCCGATGTGATGGCGCTGGTCGTTGCGGCCGTTGGGGCCGCCGGGGCCGAGACTCTGCTCCATGTCCATGCGACAGTGCACGCCCAGAGCTTCGCCTTCTCGACGACTCTGGTCCGGCTTTGTGTCTCCGTGCCCCTCATGGCCCTGCTTCTTGCCGGCTCGCGAGCCCGGTGGAGACTGCGAAACACGATGGGCGGACAATTGGCGGTTATTGGGCCCGCCGTGGCCGCTGGAGGGTTGATCTCGTTGGCCGGATGGCGCTTGGCCTCTGGCGCCGGCTGGGTGCAACCGCCGGCGTCCGACGCGGTCGATGATCATGTGCGCTATCGGAATCCTCACCGTGGCGGTGACACGACTGGCTCACCATGCGTCGCCACGAGCTGCGGGGCGGCGGTCCCGACGCGTGCTCATCGTCGGCAGCGGCCTGGTCGCTGGCCGGGTGACCGAGCAGTTCAATGCGAGTGGCGAATATCGAGGTCATCGGTTTCGTCGATGACGACCCCATGGACCCATCGGGATGCCTGGGCAAGCTGCGTGACCTTGCCTTCGTGTGCGAGCGCGACAGTGTCGATCACGTCATCGTTGCATTTTCCCGTTCCCGACCGGAGGACCTGATCGAGGCATTACGCCCGGTGCAAGGTCGGATAGCCATCACCGTCGTGCCCCGGCTCTTCGATGTCCTCCCGACGACCGCCAATCTGCACGACCTCGGCTCGGGTCTGACCGGGATCAGCGTGGCGCCGGTCGAGCTTCGGGTGGGGATCTCGAGTGGCTAAGCGCACGATTGACCTGGCCGGGGCGATTTCAGTCCTGGTCCTGCTTTCACCGCTTCTATTGGTGCTTGCGCTCGCCATCAAGACAAGCTCCAAGGGGCCCGTGGTCTTCCGGCAAATTCGTGTCGGAAAAAACAACCAAGCATTTTCCATGTTTAAGTTCCGATCGATGAGGATCGAGCATGCGGGTCCCCACCCCTCTGCTGGAGAGGCAGCGATCGGGACCGTTCCCAAAGCTCAAGGACGACCCCCGCGTGACCTCCGTCGGTCGCCTCCTCCGGCGCACCAGCCTCGACGAACTACCCCAACTATGGAACGTGGTACGTGGCGAGATGTCCCTCGTGGGCCCACGCCCCTTCGTTCCCGACGACGACGCGTGGATTACTGATTGGGCACAGCGGCGATATTCGGTGCGCCCCGGGATCACCGGTCTGTGGCAAGTATCAGGACGGAACAACCTCACCTTCGAGGAGATGTGCCGACTCGACAACCTGTACGTCAGCTGCTGGTCTGCCGGTCTCGACGTCCGCATCTTGCTGCGCACGCTGCGGGCAATGGCCGGTGGATCGGGTGCATATTGATCCTGGGAATGGCGGCTCTAGGCACTGACCGTCTCCGGCGCAATGCACGACTGATTCGTCCGAGCAGGCCTTCATGCCTTGTAGGTGAACTGGTCGACCGCCGCCACCGGCGTGCTGGTTCCCACCGCCGAAGTCACAACGATGTTGCGGCTGCCGACGGCCTGCGCCGGTGAGACAGCGGTGATCTCGGTGTCAGAGACCACCTTGTAGCTGGTGGCGGGCACATGCCGAATACGACCTTGGTGGCGCCGGTGAATCCGGTGCCGGTGATGGTGACTGTGGTGCCTCCTGCCGTCGTACCCGTTGGTGGTGCAACTCCGGTGACAGCCGGAAAGGGGATCTTGTAGGTGAACTGATCGACGGCCACCACCGGGGAATTGGTCCCTTCGGCCGAAGTCACAACGATGTTGCGGGTACCGACGGCCTGCGCCGGTGAGACAGCGGTGATCTCGGTGTCAGAGACCACCTTGTAGCTGGTGGCGGGCACCAGGCCGAAAACGACCTTCGTGGCTCCGGTGAAGCCTGTACCGGTGATGGTGACGGTGGTGCCTCCCGCTGTCGTGCCCGTTGGCGGTGCAACTCCAGTGACAGCCGAGATGGGGGTCACGTAGGTGAAGGGGTCGACGGCCACCAGCGGCTCACTGGTTCCTCCGGCGCGTCGTGACGTGGATGTTTTGAATGCTGGGGGCCTGGGCCGGTGAGACAGCGGTGATCTCGGTGTCAGAGACCACGGTGTAAGCTGGTGGCGGGCACGGTGCCGAAAACAACCTTCGTGGCGCCGGTGAAACCGGTACCGGTAATGGTGACGGTGGTGCCCCCCGCTGTCGTGCCCGTTGGCGGTGCAACTCCAGTGACAGCGGGGACGGGAAGCTTCTTGTGTTCGGTGGAGGTCTTGTGATTCGTCGAGCTGGCGTGGTTATTCGGAGTTGAACACCCGGCGATCACCAAAACTAAGGCTGCGACCAGTGCTCGCGGGCTCCGCCCTCGCCACGATCTTGGACCCGTTCCTCTTTCCTCTTCTTCCACGACCCGAGTGTCGCATCGTTGTGGCCGACAGGCAATCTCTCATCTCTTCAAGGACTTGGTCTGCGGCTCCGTCCGGAAATGCTGGCAGGCGGGCCGGAGGAGCCGTGGGCCGCGAATACCGGCGCCATATGCTCTCCCGGCGTGCTCCATGCGGTGCGAAGTAGCCAGAGCGCCAAGCTCGGACTGCGGGTTAACTCGACTTGCCGGCACCCAGGGTGGGTGAGATATCTTTTTCACCGTGCGAACCAGATGGTGGGCCTTCTGGTTGATCGCGTTAGCGGCCCTAGTGGTTTTCCTTGCGCTCACCGCGAGGCTCTTCGTCTGGCCACAGACAAACGTCCCGCGTCGGGCTGGGGCTATCGTCGTTCTGGGTTCGAACACTGCCGACGACTTGCGTAGGGTCGCGGAAGGGAGAGAGATTGTTCAAGGCCGGTGACGCCCCACTGCTCGCGATCTCCACCGGCCAACGCTGTCCGATCAACGTGACCTCCATGAGAGGTCACTTGTTTTTCCCCGAGTCCAGATACTACGCAAGGTGAGGCACGCTTCATTGGACAGATGGCACGAAAGGATCACTTGCGTTCGGTGATCGTCGTCGCGGGAAGGCCCCAGGCAACACGTGCCCGACTTCGAGTCGAACGCTGTTTTACCGGCTCAATCGAGATCGTGGGCGTGGATCCACGATCATTCGAGCAGTGGGTCTATCAGATCGCCTACGAATGGGGCGCGACCATAAAGGCTCTGACGATCCAACGAGGCTGTTGACGCTCCACGCCCGACGCACGCGCTATCGAGCACCATTGTGAGAAGTGCCGTGGCTGAGACCGGATCGGCCGTTCGAACGCGCCTAAACTCTCCATCGTGAGTGACTCCTCCGACCGAAAGCATGTGCTCTCGAAGCCGAGTGCTCACCCACCTTTCCGGTGGAGAGCGGTATTTTCGCAACTCAGCGCCTAGATCTTCGGGGACGTAGCTCAGCTGGTAGAGCACCTGCTTTGCAAGCAGGGGGTCGTGGGTTCGAGTCCCATCGTCTCCACTTCACGAAAGTCCTGCAAATTGTGAAGTTCCGGTACCTGGGCGACACACTGGCTTCGGTTCCTTAGCGACACTTTCCGGACGCGGCTCCGGCTCCTGGGCGACACTGGCTCCGGTAGGTGGGCGACAACATCTGCGACCGGTCGAACACTTTGGCCGATAGCCCGATTCGAGGAACTGCCGTCCCGGGCGTCGCTGGTCGGTCACGAGGTCCATCTACCGACTTACTCCTGCTGAAGGCTGATACCCGCCGGCGTGGACGCCGCAGTACGTGCCGGGATGGTCGCCACCGCGATGGCCAGGAGGAGCGCTCCCAGGGCCACGAACGCGATCGATGCCGGGACCGCCGGCTGGGGCACGGCATTGATGTCACGGGCGAAGAGGATCCACAGCTGTCGGCCCACGACGACGCCGAGCGGAAGGCCCAACACGATCCCGACGATCGCGGTGACCGTGGCCTGGGATGCCACAGAACCGGCCAATTGCCGTCCCGTGAACCCCAGGGTCTTGAGCAGCGCCAGGTCCGGCCGTCTCCGGCGAACGGTCGCCACCAGGGCGAGCGCCAGGGCGATGGCTGCGCCGGCACCGAGACCGCCGGCGAGCACTTCGGGGGTGCCCCCGGTGGACTGGTAGTTCACGATCTCGGCCGGACGCTGCACCGTCAGGAGGGTCACACTGTCACCGACGCCCTCCGGGTCTCGTGCAAAGGCTCTGTCGGCGATGGTTGTCACCCTGGTCATGTCCTTGCGCCCCGCCTCGGGTGTCACGCCGCTTCGCAGACGCACGAACACGAGGCTCGGACCGTCCAGGGTGGGGTCAGGCGCTTCTGTCTCTTTGATGAAGCTCCTAGGAATGGCGCCGGTCGGAATGAGCGCGCCGATGCCCATGCTCGTGTGCTCGGCGAACGTGCTGGCTCCGGCGATAGCGGGAAACGTCGCCGTTCCCACCACGACGGCGTGCTGCGGAGGGAGGTACAAGGGGGCGGTGCTGGGCGTGCCGTAACTGATCGTGATCGACGAGCCGACATGCTTGTGCAGTTGCGCCAGGGTGGAGGCACCCAGGACGACCTGCCTGTCGGTCCTGAGCCCGTGGCCGGACAGGATCGGTGGTCCCGTCGACGGGATCCCCGGTGTGATGAGGGCGGGCACGGTCTGGCCGTCGATCTGCAGGTTCGGGTCGGAGAACCCGGACCAGGACGCGACGTCCTTGTCATGCCTCAGGGCGGTGATGGCTTGCGGCGGCACGCCGTTCTCGGACATCACGGTGTAGTTCCAATTCCAGCCGTACAGCTGGGGATGGGTCACCAGGACATGCAGGCTGTTTCCGAAGGTGAGCGTGGCGGTCACCGTCGTCACGGCGATGACGGCCCCAACCAGCACCGAGCGCGCCGGCACCGCGGTGCGGCCGCGGCCCGGTTCGAGCGCGAGGTGCAGGCCCACGACACCCGGAAGGGGCAGGCCCAGCGCGGCCGCCTTGGCTGCCAGCTTGGACGTCCGCGCCCTTGCCCCGCCGCCCTGTCGGGCAAGGCGCTGTGGCGCGGTGCGGAGCCCGATCACCAACGACGCGGCGACGAGGCCGAGCACGAGCAGGCCCAGGCCGCCACCGAGCACCGTCCAGTCGAAGTTGACGCCGCCGGGGTGGAACACGCTGCGGATCGGCCCCAGGGGAGCGAGCGGCGAGATTGCCACGGCGACGGCGCACGCCAAGAGCGAACCCAAGACGATCGAGGCGAAGATCCCACCCAACCCGTCCACGAGGGTGGTCACCGGACCAGCGCCCAGCGCACGCAGCACTTCCCGGTCGCTCTCGGTCGAACGCAGGAGCCGACTGATGATGGGCAGCGCCGTGGCCAGCGTGGCCAACGCCGCGATGAGCCCGAACACCCCGAGCGCGATGGATTCGGGTCGCACCGCCCTCTCCACCTTGGCTTCGGCGATGGCCGTGACACTGAAGTTCCCGGCGGCACCGGGGGGGAGGACGTGGAGGAGGGCCTGCTCGATGGTGGAGAGGTTTGGCCCCGGGTGGTCGAGCTGGATGCCGTACCACGTGCCTTGGGTGGCGTCGTTCGGAACCAGGCGGGTGAAGGCGGGGGTGTAGACGGCATTTGTCGGGAGGCGGTCGGTGTCGTCCTCCACGACTTGGTTGTTGAAGGCGATGATCCCCACGAGCTTCATGTTGAAGCGCAGTGCGGGTGGCACCTTGGGGGTGCCGAAGCCGGGGAGGTTGGAATCCTGGGGCGTGTAGAGGCCCACCGGCACCACCTGTCCGAGGCGGATGCCCATCAGGCGGGCGCCGAGGGCGGTGGTCATGAACTCGTCGACGCGGTTGGGGTTGGGCAGTCGGCCCTCGATGGGTGTGACGCGGTCCATGTGGAAGTACAAGCCGTTCTCGCTGGCGGCGAAGTTGACGTCGTTGTTCAAGGAGAAGTTGGGCGCGCCATTGCGGAGAAGCGGCACTGCGAACACGCCGACCCAACTCTCGACGTGTTTCACCCCGGGGATCCGGGCGATGGCGGCAGCCAACTTGGGCGAGTAGTTGGTGGCGCTGGGGCTGGAGTTGCCCGTGCCGTACGTCGACAGGGTCAGGTCCGAGGCGTCGGTCTGGGCGAGGAATTGCGGGTACGACGACTGGGTCCGGCGTGCCGCCGCCACGGCCCCCATGGCGATGCCGCCCATCCCGCCGATCAACACCACCAGGACCGCATAGGTACCCCACTGGCGGCGAAAGGTCGTCCGAAGCCGGTACCGGGCCACGCTGGCCTCGATGGCGTGGCGACCCACAAACCCGCGTCGAGATTGGTTGACGTCTCCCATCGCGTTCGGTCCAGGGGCATCGGTGTCGATCACCACGCAATTCTCGCGGAGGAACAGGGATGAGACCAGGGTGCTACCTTCCCCCGAGTGGTTCGCTTTTGGGTCGCGACGGTGGCCGAAGAGGGCGGCCGACGCCTACTCGAGGGCGACAGCTCTGGATTCCAGCAGATGCCCGTCCCAGACGCCCGACGCCAGCGCCACGTCGAGGTCGGCGATGGCACACATCATCGGGCCCGTGTCCCACTACCGTGCGCGGCGTACTGCTGGACGAGCGCGGCCCGAGGTCCACTCCAGACGATGCCGTTGGGGACTCTGGCATGTAATCGGTTTGGCCCCGAACCCCCGGCTTGGGACCCCAAGCTCCTCCGACGGTCGCCGAGCCGTTGCCATAGTCCCACAACCACAACGTTCGAGCTGCCCAAATCAGCTCGCTCAGCGAACGAGTAACGCCTCGATCTTCTGCAGTAGCCGAGGCAGCTCTATCGGCTTCGTATCGAAATCGTCGCAACCTGCTGCGAGTGCTGGCTCCCGGTCGCCGGACATCGAATGGGCAGGCAGAGCGATGACAGGAATGGCGCTGGTGAGCTCGTCGCCTTTCAGCTCGCTGGCAGCGTCCCATCCACTGACGACTGGGAGGCCCATGTCCATGAGAATCAAATCTGGGCGCTGCGACCTGGCAACGGCAACACCTTCGGATCCGTCAACCGCCATGGTGACCTCGTAGCCGCGCTTGATCAGACGACGCGAAAGCATGTCGCGGTCTTCGACGTGGTCGGGCCGCTTGTGGTCTACTACTCGCTGCGCTCCGCCGGATCGTCCACGGCGACGGCACTGCCGTCACGCAGATCCTCATCATCGAAACAAGTTCGATCGGTGTCGCCAAGGCCACATCGAACGTCCTGCCGTTGGCCTTCGCCGCCATCGTGATCGCCTGGAACAATGAGTACGCCAAGCGTGGCCGGCGCGAGGGCGAACAGGCGTCTGCGGCTGCTCGCACCCGGGTGATGCACCGCCGGCGATGCCCACCTAAGAGGTTTCCGGGTGTCGGTCGTCCCGGGGAGGCGCCCAGTCTTTCCGCAGCGCAAGGGACACCATGGCGACGAGGCGAAGTCCCCTTAAACCACGCCCGGCTGTACATTCGAGCCAGGGGGATTGGGAGACGCATGGGGGTTGGCCGGCTAGTCGATGACGCCGTCGTGACCGAGTCACGTGGCCCCGCCCATCCCCCACGCCCCCTCCGACACCGTGGCGACCAAAGCCGAGGGCGATGAAGCCCGGGCGCCTGGTCCGGCGCTACATGCCCTTGGGGGTCCTCATCGCGGCGCAGGTCGTCATCATCGTCCTCTTTCCCTCGACCTCCCCCGGTCAAGGATCCCCGGCGTCGAGCTCCGCCGCGGCGAGCTCCGCGGTCGGCTTCTCGGGCACGTCGGGAGGAACCGGTAGCCGGACCCACTGTGTCGGCGGCCGGGAGTTCTCGACGTCGATCGACTACTACGCCCCTCTGTGCACGCCCGGGACGATCGGTGGCAGCTACGACAACGGCGGCAGCACCTCTCAGGGGGTGACGGACAAGACCATCACCGTGGTCGACTACTACGCCGACGCGGGCGGGATCGTCGACACCATCCTCCGGGGGGAGGGGCTGTACGTCGATTACGCCCAGACCCAGCAGGTGGACGCGGCGTTCCAGAACTTCATCAACTCCCACTACGTGCTGTGGGGACGCAAGCTCAAGATCGTGACCTACAACAGCACCTGCCAGACGGTGCCTCCGGACACGGGCTGCCTCTTGGCCGAGATGGACACGATCGTCCAGACGTACCATCCCTACGCGGTCGCCTGGGGAACCACGCTCTGCTCGGTGTGCTTCGCTCGGCTGGCGCAGGACCACACGATCGCCCTCGGCGGTGTGGGCTTCAGTGATGCCTTCGCCCAGGCGAACGCCCCCTACTTCTGGTCCTCGAGCGAGAGCTCGACCAACATCGAGAAGGGCTTCGCCCGGTTCTGGTGCAATCAGCTGACGAGCAAGAACAGCGACCGGGTGGTGAGCTTCGCCGAGGACAAGAACCCCGCTCAGGACTTCAACGGCCAGAAACGGGTCCTCGGGGTGATCTCCACCAACGACCCCGACAACGAGGACACCGTCACCAATGTCCTGGTCCCCGCGCTCAATCGCGACTGTGGTGACGGGGGGAGCGTCGCGCAACACCACTACTTCTATTCCCAGGACATCAGCACGGCGGCGCAGCAGATCAACGCCGGGGTCTCGGCCATGGACACGCCGACGGATCCTGCCACGGACGTGGTCTGCCTCTGTGACCCCGTCGCCCCCGAGCTCCTGTACTCGGGAGAGCAGCAGCACAATTACTATCCGGAGAACATCCTCGCCGACGTGCAGGGTATGGGCGTCGACCCCGTGGCACAGAACTACGAGTCCACCGCGCAACAGCAATCGCTCGCCTGCGCCCAATGGCAGGCGGGCTGCGAGTTCGACGACGCCTTCGGCATCACCTCCGCCGCGGCGCTTCCCCCGCCGGCCAAGGAGCCGGGTCCGATCGTGTTCAAGCTCGGGGGTGGGACGAACCTCCCGGAGAAGGCGTATGTGGCCTCGGGCGCCTGGGAGCTGTGGAACATGCTGGCCAGCCTCATCGAGAACACCGGCCCTGATCTGACGCCGGCGAGAATGGCGGCGACGGCACCCTCGATGGGGACGATCGGCGGAGGCACGACAGGCCACTTCGAAGTCGGGTTTTCCAAGGGGAGCTACAACTGGACCATCGACTCCGCCGTGGTCTACTGGGCCAAGAACACCCACTCGTCCTACAACAACCAGCCCGGCACCTACGTGAGCATCGAGGGCAAGAGGTTCCTGCCCGAGAACTTCCCCAAGCTGTCGGAGCCACCGATCCCGAAGACGCGGTCCTCGTGAGGCCGTCTGTGCTGCCTCGGCCCCTCTTGCCCGTGGTCGAGGCGGTCCGAGGCCCGACCTGGCCGGCGCGGGCCGGCCGGTGGCTGGCGGCGATCGCCATCTTCGTCGCCGTCATCGAGCTCGTCTTCGGGCTCTCGGCTCCCGACTTCGTGTCCGGGTTGGCGCTGGGCTCGCTCTACGGCGTCATCGGGGTCGGCATCGTCCTGATCTACCGGACGTCGCGCATCATCAACTTCGCCGCCGGCGCCGTGGGTGCGGTGCCCACCGTGATCGCGCTGGTGCTCGTGCTGGAGTACGGCGCCAACTACCTGGCGGTCCTGCCGATCGTGCTGGTGGGAGGTCCGGTCCTCGGACTGATCACCCACGTGGTCATGCGCCGGTTCGACGCCGTGCCCCGGCTGATCGCCACCGTGATGACCATCGCGGTGGCACAGAGCCTGGCTGTGCTCGGGTTCTTCATTCCGGTATGGATGGGGCAGAAGGCCACCAGCCAGGGGACCACGGTCACGACCCCGTGGCAGCACCTGGTGTGGCACACGAGCCGCGGGCAACCCTTGCTCACCGGGAACGAGATCGCCGCGTTCCTCACGGTCGCCCTGGTGACGATCGGCCTCGCCGCCTTCCTGCGCTTCACGCGGCTCGGGATCGCCCTGCGCGCCTCGGCCGAGAACGCCGACCGGGCCCTGCTCCTCGGCATCCCGGTCCGCCGGGTCAGCGCCGCGGCCTGGGCGCTGGCGGGCCTGCTGGCGGCGCTGGCGATCTACGTGCAGGCGCCGCTCATCGGGACACCGAATGACGCCACGTTGGGCCTCGACACCCTGCTCTATGCGCTTGCCGCCGCCGTGGTGTCCCGCATGGAGCGTTTCGGCGTGGCGCTGGCCGCAGGGATGGGCATCGGCGTGCTCATCACCGCCACGATCATCAGTTCCGGGGACAACAGCATCTCCTCGTCCATCATGGTGCTCGTCATCCTGGGGGCTCTGCTCACCCAGCCCCGCCGGACGGCACGCGCCCTCGACGCCGGAGAGGGCCGGTGGCAGACGGTCAAGCAGTACCGCACGATCCCCGCCGAGCTGCGCAGGCTCCCCGAGGTCGCCGCGGCCCGGTGGGGCATGGTGGTCCTCGGCACCGGTCTGATGGTCGCGCTGCCCTACATCCTGGGCGTCGACAACGTCTCGTACCTGATCCTGCTCCCTCTGTACGGGATCGTGGCGGTGTCCCTCGTCGTGCTGACGGGGTGGGCCGGGCAGATCAGCCTGGGTCAATTCGGGCTCGTGGGCGCGTCGGCGGGCGTCGCCGGGGGCCTCGTCGCCAACCACAACATCGACTTCTTCGCGGCCTTGGGCGTCGGCATCCTCACCGGAGTCGTCGCGGCGGTGATCGTCGGCTTGCCGTCGCTGCGGATCCAGGGCCTCTATCTCGCCGTCACCACCCTGGCCTTCGGCTATGCCGTGCCGAACTACATCCTCAACGGGCACTACTGGATCGGCGCGCACATCCTGCCGTCGGGCCTGTCCGCCCACCTCAGCCGCCCCGTGCTCTACGGCCGGATCGATCTGTCGAGCGATCGCGCCTTCTACTACGTCTGCCTCGTCTTCCTGGCCCTGGTCATGGTGGCCGCCCTCGCCTTCCGCCGGAACCGGTCCGGCCGCGTGTTGATCGCGTTGCGCGACAACGAGCGCGCCGCCGCCGCCTTCGCCGTCAACCCGGCGCGCACCCGCCTGGCGGCGTTCGCCATCTCGGGCGGGATCGCCGGTCTGGCCGGCGTGCTCTTCGCCTACGCCCAACAGAACGTGGTGCCCGGGACCTTCGAGCCCGAAGCCAGCCTCACCATCTTCCTCGCCGTGGCCATCGCCGGCGTCAGCTCGGTGCCCTGGGCGGTGGTGGGTGCCATGGTCATCGAGGTGGCCGTCGTGTTCGGCCCCCGGGTCTACGACCTGTTCCACTCGACCACGATCGAGACCACGCTGCCGCTCCTGCTGACGGGCCCGGTCCTGCTCATCAATGCCTACTTCAACCCGGGCGGTTCCGCCGAGTTCGGCATGCAGAAGCGCGACGACTTGTTGCGGTGGGTGGCCAAGCGCCGAGGGCTGGTGGTCCCGGCGCTCGTGGCGGACCCGCCGACGAGCGCGGACCCCGTCCTCGTGCCCGCCTCCCTCGCTCCGATGCACTCGGCCGGCGCAGCACTCGTCGGCGCGGCGCCGCCGGCCGGCCCGGGCCCGGAGCAGAACCCGTCTTCTCCTCACGGTGCGGCTGCTTCGTCATGACCGTCGTCGTCTCGCTGGGGCTGGTCGTCGTGGTGTTGGGGCTCGTCTTCGACGTCCGCCATTGGCGTGACTCCCGAGGCGACGACACGGCTCTGCCGCAGTCGGTCCTGCCGAGCCCGTCTCCGCCTCCGGCGTCCATCGATGTCGCCCCGCCGGCCCTTCTCGCCCCCAGCCCACCTCCGACCCCGGTCACCGGGGCGGCTCCGATGCCGTCGGCCGGGCCACCCACATTGGGTGGTCCGCTCCTCGTGTGCCGGGGCGTCCAGGTCGCCTACGACAAGGTGCGGGTGCTGTTCGGGGTGGACATGGAGATCCGCCAGGGCGAGATCGTCGCCCTCCTCGGCACCAACGGGGCCGGGAAGTCCACCCTGTTGAAGGCGATCTCCGGCCTGGTGGATCCCGTCGAGGGCTCGATCGAGTTCGACGGTCGAGACATCACCCATACCGATCCGGTCGAGCGCGCCCGGTTGGGGATCGTCCAGGTGCCCGGGGGCCGAGCGGTGTTCCCCACGCTGACCGTCGTCGAGCACTTCAAAGTCGGCGGCGTGGCTCTTTGCCAAGGAGGACGCCGCCGAGGTCCACGCTCGCACGGAACGGGTCCTGGAGTTGTTCCCACGTCTGAGGGAGCGCTGGCACCAGATGGCGGGGAACCTGTCCGGCGGCGAGCAGCAGCAGCTCGGCCTGGGCATGGCGTTCGTGGCCAAGCCCCGCCTGCTCATCATCGACGAGCTGTCCCTGGGCCTGGCCCCGGCCATCGTCGAGCAGCTCCTGGAGATCGTCCGGGCCATCCACGCCGAGGGATGCCCGGTCATCCTGGTGGAGCAGTCGGTCAACGTGGCGCTGACCATCGCGCAGCGCGCCTACTTCATGGAGAAGGGCGAGGTCCGGTTCGAAGGGCGCGGCCGCCGAGCTCCTGGCCCGAGGCGACCTCCTGCGATCGGTCTTCCTCGAGGGTGCGGGCAGCAGCGGCACCACCACCCCCGCGGTGCCGGCCAACGGTCAGGTGTCGCGCGACGGCGGAGCCGATCCGCGAGCGTCGGAGCCCGTCGTCCTCTCCACCCGCGGCCTCACCAAGCGCTTCGGCGGGATCCTCGCCGTCGACGACGTCACGCTCGAGCTGCGCCGCGGTGAGACGCTGGGGCTGATCGGCCCCAACGGGGCGGGAAAGACGACCGTCCTCGACCTCATCTCCGGGGTGCTCCCGGTCGACAACGGCCAGATCGAGCTGGGCGGCGTCGACATCGGCTCCTGGTCGGCCAGCCGCCGGGCGGTGGGCGGCCTGGGACGGTCGTTCCAAGACGCCCGCATCTTTCCGTCCCTGACGGTGGCGGAGAACATCGCCATGGGTCTCGAACGGCACATCACGACGCGGGACCATCTGGCGGCACTGCTCGACCTGCCCGCCATCCAGCAGTCAGAGCGTGAGGTGGCCGTGCGGGTGGAGGAGCTCATCGAGCTCATGCACCTCCAGTCCTACCGGGACAAGTTCGCGTCCGAGCTCTCCACCGGTGTCCGACGCATCGTCGACCTGACCATGGCCATCGCCCATAACCCGACGGTGCTGCTTCTCGACGAACCGTCATCGGGTGTCGCCCAGCGAGAGACCGAGGCGTTGGGCCCCTTGCTCAAGGACATGCAACGTGCCACAGGGTGCTCGATCGTGATCATCGAACACGACATGCCGCTCATGAGCGTGGTGTCCGACGAGATCATCGCTCTGGACCTCGGTCGGGTCGTCACCCGGGGGCTGCCGTCCGCCGTCCTGTCCGACGCGCGGGTGGTGGCCTCGTATCTCGGCGATGACGCGGCGGTCATCCAACGATCGGGCCGTGTTCCCGCCCCACCTGGTTCCCACTCCCTCGGTCCACCGGCCGTCCGCGAACAGGTGTGGCTCTAGCGGCGGCTGCCACCGGCTCGATCGCGACATACCCGTCTTCCGGTGGAATCACCTGGACGCGACCAGGTGATTTCCCCGTTTCTCCAGGCCGTGCGGTGGCAAATGCTGACACCAGTGTCATCTCCGGTGACACCACGCCGGTCATGCGGCGTGTCGGTGTGGGTAGCGGCCAACCAGCGCGGGGAGCGAAGGCGATGCGGATCACGGGGGATGCTCGGAGAGCGGTACGGGGCACGGTCGGCTTGAGGTTCCCCTGGATTAGTGGACACCTGACAAGCCGATCTTTGGGTCGGCTGGAAGGATGTCCGATATGGGAGCTACAAGGCGGAAGTTCACGCTGGAGTTCAAGACAGAGGCGGCTCATCGCGTGATCGATACGGGCAGGACGGTGGCCGAAGTGGCCGCCGAGCTGTCGGTGGTCGAGAGCGTGTTGGCCCGATGGGTGCGCGACGAGCGCCGTCGGCTCGACGCGGTGGCTGGATCATCGGATGAGCCGTTGACGCCAGCGGAGCGGACCGAGCTGTTGCGGTTGCGCCGCCAGGTCGCCGAGCAGGACAAGGACCTGGCCTTCTTGGGAAAAGCTGCCGCGTACTTCGCTTCGAATCCACCAAAGCAGAAAGATTTGCGTTGATGGCCGCCGAGTGCGCGAACTTCGAGATCACCCGCATGGCCCGCCTCTTGGAGGTGTCGACGGCCGGCTACTACCGCTGGAGGGCGGCCCAAGACCGTCCACCGCTGCCGAGTGAGGTTCGCCGGGGCGATCTCGACGCCAAGATCATCAGTCTTGCACAAGAGCTCGAACGGCACCTACGGCGCTCCTCGGATCACCCTGGACCTCCACGAGGCCGGCGAGCAGGTGAGCCACAACACCGTGGCGGCCCGCATGGCCAGCCTCGGCATCGTGGGGGTGAGCCCACGGCTGTTCAAGGTCACCACCAACCCGGACCCGAGCGGCCACTTACCCAGCGGACCTGGTGAACCGAGCGTTCCATCCCAGACGGAATCGACGAGCTGTGGACCTCGGACATCACCTACCTGACTGTGGGCGAGGGCGAGGCCTACCTGTGTGCCATCCGCGACGAGGGATCGTCACGGGTGCTCGGATTCTCGGTGGCTGATCACATGCGGACCGAGATCGTCCTCGAGGCGTTGGGGCAATCGGTGCTGACCCGATTCGGGCAAGTCAAGGGCACGGTGTTCCACACCGACCGGGGCAGTCAATTTTCAGATCGGAAGGTCGTGGACTTCTGCCGAGAACGTCGGCCTCGTTCGCTCCATGGGGGCGACGGGGAGCTGTTATGACCACGCCAGCGCCGAGAGCTTCTGGTCGATCTTCAAGCACGAGTACTTCTACCGGCACACCTTCGCCACCATCGACGAACTTCGAGCCGGGATCACCCGCTACATCAACTTCTACAACCACCAACGTCGCTGCACCAAGGCCGGCAATCTCAGTCCCATCCGCTACGAGTTAACGTTGGCCCACAAGCAAAAAGCCGCTTAAAACCGTGTCCACAATTTCTGGGCAACCTCAGCTGGAGCCGTACCACCAGAAGGGTCATCGTGGTCGTTATGAGCGGATTGGTTCTGGCGGCCGGCGTTCTCACGGCGAGCACCGCGGTCGCGGCCAGCAACCCCACGCTCTCGGTCAGTCCCGACACGGGCCTGTCGAGCGGGTCGGTCGTCACGGTCACCGGGAGCGGGTTCGCCAAGAACTCCATCGGCAACGTGCTCGAGTGCAACAGCGACCCGAGCCAGCCGACGGTCATGGACGGGTCCCCCATCAACTCGGCCATCCCCGTCAGCTGTACGGCGCCGTCCTATTCGAAGCTCGTCACGACGAGCTCGACAGGAACGGTGTCCACGACGTACACCATCGTGGAGGGGACCACGGGTCCTCCGTGCGGCGCATCGCCCGCTGCGGTCACCTGCCCGGCCACCGACAGCGCCGGGAACAGCCCGACCGCCGACGCCGCAGACTATCCGTGCCCACCCACGCCGGCGCAGCAAGCGGCCGGTGACACCTGCCAACTGACCTACGGCGACGAATCGGGCGGCTCGGCCAGCGCCGACTTTCTCTTTGCCGGCGAGTCGCCGCCCACCACGACGACCACAGCGCCACCGGCCCCGTTCAAGATCACGACCACCTCGCTGCCCGACGCCACGGTGGGTGCGGCCTACAGCGTCCAGCTCTATGCGACCGGAGGGGCCACCCCGTACAAGTGGAAGAAGATCGGCTCGCTGCCCAAGGGGCTGAAGCTGCATTCGGACGGAATACTCTCGGGAACCCCGAAGACCAAGGATGTCCCGAACCCGTACTCCTTCACGGCTCGGGCTCAGACCCACAAGTCCAAGGGCCACCCCAAACTCACGACGACGCAAGGCCTGATACTGACGCTCAACTGAGGAACACCGACGGCGGGCCGGCGGTGAGAGGGGCTATCCCTTCTCCACCTTCTTGATGCTGCCGTACCCGCGTTCGATGGCCGAGACGATGATCGCCTCGAAGTCCTTGTCGGTGAGCACCCTCGGAGTCCCGAGCGACGCGGAGCGCCAGTACAGCTCGGCGAGCCACTCGAGCAGTTCGAGCCGCTCGACGGCCTGGTCCATCGTGGCTCCATAGGCAACCGAACCGTGATTCTGCATCATGGCCGCGTTGCGGCCCTCGAGCGCCTTGATCACATTCTCGGCCAGTTCCTGAGAACCGAAGGTGGCGTAGGCCGCAGTCCTCGGAGCCCCGCCGAGGCTGAGACAGCTGTAGTGCAGCGGAGGCAGCTCATCGTGGGTGCACGAAAGCGCCGTGGACGCCATGGCATGCGCGTGGGTGATGGCGAGGGCATTGGTGGCGCGATAGATCCCGGTGTGCAAGGGGACCTCGGAGGTGGGCGCGAGATCCCCGTCCACGACATTGCCGTCCAGATCGATGACCGTCACCATGTCGGCTGTCACGGTGGCCAGGTCGGATCCGGTCGGCGTCACGGCGACGAGGTCCCCCTGGCGCGCCGAGATGTTCCCCGCCGTGCCGATGACCAGCCCTTCCTCTGCCAGGTGGCGGCTCGCGCTGGCTACGGCCTCTCGTTCGTCGGCTAGGAGCGGACTGCTCATCTGTGGTTCCTTTCGCACTGGTAGGGAAGACCCATCGTTGCAGGAACGTGTAGGAGGAGGTAAATCCACCGGTGTGGACAGAACGAGGCCCGCCTAGCAGCGATAGACCCGTTCTGCGTTGTCTGCGAAGAGCTTGCCCCGGGAATCACGGCCCAGACCCCCGGTCACGGTGCTGAAGGTGGCGTAGAGGTCGTCGAAGGTGCCGTACATGGCGTCAACGGGGAAGTTGCTGGCGAACATGCAGCGGTCGACCCCGAAGGCCTCGATGGCGTATTCGAGCCACGGGCCAAGAGCATCGACGTGCATGGACCCGAACGGCATCGCCAGGCCCGAGAGCTTGCACAGCACGTTGGGCCCGACGCGGGCCAGCGCGTCGATGCCGGCCCGCCACAGGGCTCGCTCTTCCTCGGAGTTCGAGCGGGGCCAACCGGTGTGCTCGACCACGACGATCAGGTCATCGAAGCCGGCGAGCTGCGCCGCCGCCACCCCCAGCTGGTCCGGATGGGTCATCAGCTCGAACAGGAGGTTCCGGTCCCGCAGGGCGTGGAGCACGGCGGCATCGGGGAGCGGCTCCCCGAGGGGGCCCATCGGGCGCACTCCACGGAAGCGTGAAGCCGTCATCTGCCGGTCGATGAGCTCGATGGCCTCGGCCACGGTGTCGGTCGGCGGGAGGCCGCCGATGATGGCGTCGGGACGCCCGCCTGCCTGAGCGTTGCCGTCGAGTTCGATGGTCTCCTCGATCGAGTGACGACCGGTGGCGGCGGCGACGTTGATGAACTTCTCGACGTTCCACCGGGCCGTCTCGGCCCTGTAGATATCGACGTCGAACCGGCGGAACATCCTCGATGCATCACCGGAGCCCGGTGCCTGCGGATGCGAAAGATAGGGGTACCAGTCGGTTCGCGCCGGGTCCCACAAGTGCACGTGCGCGTCGACGATGCGGGCGGGCTGGTCGACCATCAGGCTTGCGTGTGCGGTGCGGGGCCGCTGGCGCCGATGATCTCCCTGATGGTGGCGTCGAGCCAAGCAGGAACGGCAGGGCCGCCGTAGGTGATGCTGCCGCTCGGTCGGGGGTGGCTGCGAAGGCCGAGCCAGCCGGCGCCTACCGCCAGCTCCGCACCGCCGAGCGCCGTTGCGTCGGGGTGACCGAGCAGGTGGGCGACGAGTTCGGACACCGGTTGGCGGGCTGCCTCCTCCGACGCCTCGATGCTCGCCGCGAACGCCGTGACGCGCCCTTCGGTCGCACCCACCGCAGCTCGCGCCAGCTGCGCCGAGGCCTGGGCACGACTACGACCTCCCGCGGTGATGGCGTCGGTGAGGGTCACCAGCCGGACCTGGCGCGCCGCGCCCGCCGCGTAGTCGGCAGCCGCCCGGGCCCAACCGGCGTCGGAATGGATGTCTTGCACGATCCCGCCGTGCCCGGCGAGCACGCCCGCCCAACCATCTCTCGAGGCGGCCGCGGGCTGACGCCCGGCGGGCGCCACCACGATGGCGTCGATGGGCCCGGCCGCCTCGACCACGGAGCTCAGCGCCTTGGCCGCGTCGTCGAAGCCGTGTGCGACCTCGACGCGGCGGCACGTGATGGACCGGTCCTCAAGCGACGCGATCAGCGACGCGGCCAACAGGGGGCGGTCGGAGACCACGGCACAGGATCGCACCTGCGCCGACGCGAGCACGGCCGGCGCGGGCTCGTCGAAGATCGGCCCGAACCGGGGGTTGCTGGCGCCGTCGCTCGCCTGGCTGGTTTCGGCCGGGGCGAAGGCGCGGGGGATGACGGCGTCGAGCACCCGGGCGAGGGAGACCACCTCGTCGCTGCGCACCACCTCGAGGAGGCGGGGTTCCTCGATGACGGCGACCTCGGAGCCACCGGCGAAGAGCACCCGGCCGTTGCACCATCCGAACCCGTCACCCAGGACATGGGCGCCGAACGGCCCGAGGTCCTCGGGGCCCAGCATCGAGCTGAGGGAGATGCCGCCACCGCTCGAGCTCCCCCGCTCGCGGCGAGCCCGCTCCAGGGCGGCGGCGACCATGCGGGTGGCCGCAATGGGGGACATGGCGTTGACGGTCACGCCCGGCGGCGCGTGGCGACCCAGCTGCCAGGTGAGGGCGGCGACGGCCCGCTTGGCGCAGCTGTACGCGCCGGCATCGGCCGCCCGCCACCCCGAGCCGGAGGTGACGCCCAGGATGCGGCCGGTCCCGGCCGCGGCCATGAGCGGCAGTGCGGCGTTGAGGACGTTGAGATAGCCCCCGAGGTGCACGCTGAGCACGGCCAGGAAGTCCTCCTCGGTGCCACGGGCGAAGTGGGTTTGCCGGGTGATGCCGGCGACGTTGACGACGGCGTCGAGTCCACCGTGATCGTCGACCAGCTCCTGGAACAGCGCGCCGATCGCCTCGCCGTCGGACACCGACACCGACGAGGCCCGAGCCGAGCCACCCGCCGCCACGATGCGACCGGCGGTGGTCTCCTCCGGCTCGGGGAGCTGTTCGGAGCCGTCGAGGGTGACGAGGGGATCGACGGTGACGACGAACCAGCCGTCCCGGCCGAGCTCCTCGGCGATGGCCCCTCCGATCCCGCCCCCGCCGCCGGTCACGACGGCGACCCGTTGACGCGCGCTCACGACGCCGTCGACCGGACCTCGAGCTCCAGGCCCTCGAACTTGGCCTCCTCGAGCCACCGCTCGAGGACCTCGCGATATCCGAACCAGTCACCCATCCCACGGCCGTAGTTGCCGTTGCGGGGGTTCATCGCTTCGGGGTGGCCCTCGTTGTTGATGCGCGACGGTGTGCAGGCGGACATGACGGCGCTGCTGTCGACGAAGGAGTCGACGATCTTCTGCGTCCACGCCTCCTCGGCCTCGGCGCTCACGTCGAACACCTCCACGCCCCGCTGCTCGAGCAACCCGACGGCGCCGCCGATGAATTCTCCCCCGAGCTCGGCCAGCTGCGTGTAGTTCACGGTCACCACGGCCTGCTGCCCCGGCGCCGGCATGACGAACAGGTTCGGGAAGCCACGGCTCATCATCCCGAACAGGCTGGCAGCGCCGTCGGCCCACTTGTCTTCCAGGGTGACACCACCGCGACCGACGATGTCGTGACCGGCGCGGCGAAACAGCGGGGTGAGCTCCGCCTCGAAGCCCGTGCCGTAGATGATGCAGTCCACGTCGTACTGCTTCCCGTCGACGACCGGGCCCCGCTCGGTGATCCGTTCGATCCCGCCCGGGCAGCCGATCACCGTGACGTTGGGGTTGTTGAGCGCCTGCAGGTACTCGTCGTGGAAGCAGGGCCGCTTGCAGAGATACCGGTAGTACGGCTTGAGGATGTCGGCCGTGGCCGGGTCGGCCACCAGCTCCTCGACCCGGCGCCGGTGGGCCTCCATGATCTCGTAGTCGAGCTCCTCGGCGCTGCGCAGGAACTCGGTCGTCGTCATGCCCTCGGCTCGCGGGGGGTGATGGACAGCGGCATAGTGGTGCGTCCAGCCGTCGTCCACCTGGTCGACGTCGACGGGGCGGCCCAGCATGATCGCCTGGAAGTTGTCCATCCGAGCCCGGCGCCAGCCCGGCTCGAGCCCGTGGGCGAAGTCGGGCTCGGTGGGCCGGTTGCCCCGCTCGCCGATGGCCGACGGCGTGCGCTGGAACACGTAGAGGTGCCGGGCCGATTCGGCCAGCGGCGCCACGCACTGGATGCCGGACGCCCCCGTGCCGATGAGGGCGACGGCCTTGTCCGCCAGGCCGGTGAGGGGCTCGTGCGGCCCGCCGCCGGTGTACGCGTAGTCCCACCGCCCGGTGTGGAACGAGGGCCCCGCGAAGTCTTCCATGCCCGGGATGACAGGCAGCTTGAGCAGGTTGAGGATCCCGACGGCCAGCACGCACCAACGGCAGCTGACCTCGTCACCGCGGTCGGTGCGGATCCGCCACCGGGCCGCATCCTCGTCCCAGGTGGCGCGGGTCACCCCGGTGTGGAACAGGGCGTCGGCCCCGAGGTCGAACCGATCGGCGATCGCCTCGAGGTGGTGGCGGATCTCCTCGCCGAACGCATAGCGCCGGGTGGGGATGTACTCGAGCTCCTCGAGCATCGGGATGTAGCTGTACGACTCGATGTCGCACATCACCCCCGGGTAGCGGTTCCAGTACCAGGTACCCCCGATGCCGCCCGCCTTGTCGATGATGCGGATCCGCTCGATGCCGGCCTGGCGGAGGCGGGCGCCGGCCACGACCCCGGCGATCCCCCCGCCCACGATCACGACGTCCACCTCGTCGACGACCGGGTCGCGGTCGATGACGGGTGCGTTGGGGTCGTCCCGGTAGCGGGCGAAGTGCTCGTCGGTCTTCAGGTCGCGGATGTCCGCGCGGCCCGGGACGAGCCGCTTGTCCCGCTCGGCGAGATACTTGGCGCGGACGGCCTCGGGGTCGTAGCTCGCGGCTCCGCCGGCTCCCGCCGCCGACCCCCGGCGCGGCGATGAGGGCCCCGTTGGACGGAACTCAGGCATGCTCCAACGCTACCCGTTGGACATGACGCCGGTGTCAGCAAACTCCCCCGAACGTCTCGAGCGACACATTTCCTCGACGGGTCTAGGGTTTCGCCATGCGCGCTGCGGTCACCCTGCACATCGACGCCCCACCGGACAAGGTCTGGGGCCTCGTCAGTGACATCACCAATATGGGTGAGTACAGCCCCGAGGTGATCGAAGCCGAGTGGATCGACGGCGCCACCGGACCCAAGGTCGGAGCGCGCTACCGGGGTCACGTGCGGCGCAACGAGAACTGGCCCGTCCTCTATTGGACCACGTGCGAGATCACCCAGTGCGAGCCGGGCAAGGTCTTCGAGTTCGCCGTCGTGATGCGCGATCGGCCGGTCAACACGTGGCGCTACGAGTTCGTCGCCCAGGGCGACGGAGGTACCGATGTCACCGAGTCGTTCGACCTCGGCGACAACATCTTCACCAGGATCTGGCGTCCCCTCGGCGGGATCCTGCGCGAACGCCGCAACCGGCGCGACATGCTCCGCACCCTCGAACGAGTCAAGGCTGTGGCCGAAGGCTCGTAGAAGTCCCGCCTTCTTCAAGGGATCGCAGTGGGAGCCCGCTCGTGCACCTCGAGCTGACCGAGGAGCAGAGGAACCTCCGGGCCACCTTGCGGGCCTACTTCGCCGCACTCGTGGCGGAGACTGCACCCGAGGGTGGTCGACCCGACTATCTCGCCACCATCCGGCGGATGGGGAAGGACGGGTGGCTCGGTCTGGGCTGGCCCGTCGAGTACGGTGGGCAGGGGCGAGGCCCCGTCGACCAGATGCTCTTCGTCGAGGAGTCGCACTGGGCCGGGGTGGCCCTGCCGCTACTCACCCTGTCGAGCGTGGGACCGGCCCTCATGCAACTGGGCACGCCCGAGCAGAAAGCGCGCATCCTTCCTGGCATCCTCCTGGGTGAGCTCCACTTCTCCATCGGCTACACGGAGCCGGCGGCCGGCACCGACCTCGCCTCGCTGCAAACCCGAGCCGAACGTGACGGGGACACGTGGGTCATCTCGGGCGAGAAGCTCTACACGAGCGCCATCCAGTACGCCGACTTCGTCTGGCTGGCGGCCCGGACCGACCCCGATGCCCCCAAGCACCGGGGACTGTCGGTCTTCCTCGTGCCCACCGACTCGGCCGGCTTCAGCTGGACCCCCCTCCGGACGATGGTCGGGGAGTTCACCAGCGCCACCTTCTATGACGGCGTGCGGATCCCGGCCGCCAACCTGGTGGGCGAGGAGAACGGCGGGTGGGCGATCATCACCAACCAGCTCAACCTGGAACGCGTCGCCATCTCCCCTGTGTCGGGAATCCTGCGCTCGATCGAAGCGGTCCGCGCCTGGGCCGCGGCGGAGCGGCTGGCCGACGGCCGACGCGTCATCGACCAGGAGTGGGTGCGGATTCTCCTGGCCCGCCTGTGGGCCCGGGCCGAAGCGCTCAAGCTCTTCAACTGGAGGGTGGCGTGGGCTGCCGACAAGGGCTTGGCGCCGGCTGACGCGTCGGCCACCAAGGTCTACGGCAGCGAGTTCGCCCTCGAGGCGTACCGGACCTTGAGCGAGATCGTGGGCCAGTCCGCCTATCTGGTCGAAGGGTCCCACGGCGCGGTGCTCCGGGGCAGGCTCGAGCGCGAAGCCCGGGCCCAAACCATCTTCACCTTTGGGGGCGGCACCAACGAGATCCAACGCGACCTCATCGCGTGGCTCGGACTCGGCCTTCCCCGGGCGTCGCGCTAGGAGCCGAACGTCTAGGGCCCGAGCCCCCGCCCGGATTCCGAGGTGCCCCCCACCACCCTCTGGTCGCTCGCAAGCCCGGAAAGAATCTCGATCTCCGAGACGAAGTCGGACGTGAGGTTCTGGTCGGCGATGGCGTTCCCCAAACGTGCGGCGTTGACACGGAATTGATCCCGGGCGAGCACGTGCTGCACCGCCTTTCGGATCTTGAGGGCCGAAGCCCGCGCCGGGAGCCGGACTCCAGCTCCGTGGTGAACGATGCGTGCCGACGTATCGTTCTGGTCCCGCCCCATCGGAATGCACACCATCGGTACACCGGCGGTCAGGGTCTTCATGGTGGTGCCGTGCCCGCAATGAGACACGGAGAGCGAAGCGTCGGCCAGGATCTGACGGTGGGAGGTCGGTCCGATGACTGCCACGTTGGAGCGCGTGGGGACCTGGCCGGCATCGACCATCGGACCCAAAGTAACGACGGCACGTACCGGGAGCGTCGAGAGTGCCTCGACGACGCGCCGAAGGACCGGCCCCTGGTGTTGGTCGGTGGAGCTGAATCCAACCAGGACCAGGGGACGCTTGTCGTCATCGGGCCAAGGTGGCGTCCACGGATCCGCCCAGTCCGGGTCGTCCAGGATCGGACCCACATAACGGACATTCGCAGGAACGAAGGGCGCGGCGTAGTCAAATGCCGGGCTGGTCAGGACCAGGAGGCGGTCGGCATCAAGGGCTTGGTCGTACAAGCAGGACAGCGGCGGAAGCCCGTTTGCGGTGCGTGCGCTGTTGACCGGAGGAAGACGGGCAGCGAACCATCGGTTGACGAGCGCCAGCATTGCCGCGTCGCGAGTTCGACCGAGAACGGTTTCGGCCGGCGCAAAGCCAAGCCCGATCGGCGGTAGGCCGGCGGTGGGCATGAGCCAGATGTTGGGCACGAGCAAGGCGATCGGCAGTGACGCCGCTTGTGCCGCAATGATCGACCCGAAGAGAAAGGAGTCGGGAACAACGACGTCAGGATGAAAGGCATTGATCGCGTCTGCGGTGTCGGCGGCATAGTCCGTCGTCCACCCGAGGTCTATGGGGCACATGACTCGCTTCACCACCGCCCTTCTCAACATGATGAGCGGATTTCTCGTCTTCCAATCCTTGAGGGCGTTGTCAAGGGGGTCGAGCAATGTGCGATGTGGTGCGCGCCGCCACGGTGAGAACGTGCAGCCGGCCGACTCGGCGGCGGCGCCGATGGTCGGATCGGCGAGCACATGCACGTGGTGGCCACGGGCGATCAGCCGTCGCGCCACACCGAGCTCGGGAGCGACATTGCCCCCACCCTCGTACGTCGGCATCAGGAATCGCCGTGATGGTGTGTCCATCATGTTCTCCTTGCCGCGGTGTCGCCCAAGGGCAGGTGGGCGTCATCGCGGGCACTGCTCGTCGCCGGCATCCTTTCCAAACGACCAGTTACGGACGGTGAGGACGGAGACTGACTGGACTACCCAAAGCGTAGAGCGTCCTCCATCCAAAGTGTCGGCAGGAGCACGAGCAAAGAGGCTCGTCTCGCGCGGCCGAAGCCGCAATCGCGAGGTAGACACAAGAAGCACACAAACCGGCGGCATGCGACCGCGCCCAGCTTGTTCCGCTCTCCCGCACAGCAACTCGCCGAACGGGTCTGGAGCGAATCAGTAGACCCAGACGGCGGTCCCGATTGGTGCGAGGTTGTTCGCCCAGATCCAGTCGATCGCCTCGTTGCTGACCCGGGCGCAGCCGTGGGAAACCGGTTCGGGCGGTACGAAGCTGTCGCCGTGGATGGCGAAGCCGGCGTCGAAGAACTTGGGCCGCCACAGAGATCCGAGCGAGTCGACCACCAAGCCGTTGACCTGCCTGTAGATCTGGAAGTGGCCGGTTGGGGTGGTGGCGACAGAGGTGACGCCGTCCTCGGTATAGGTGTAGCCACCGCCGGTAGAGGTGTTGAGCACCTCGTCGATCTTCCCGTTCGTCACGAACATGACGAGGTCGTCTTCGAGGTCGATCTCGATCACGTAGCCGGACGTGCTCCGAGGTTGAGGGATGACCCCCGTCGCCAGCGCCTCCTGCGTGGCGGGCCCGACGATGCCGGTCCGGCTGATGCCCGCTGCTTTCTGGAGGGCGTAGACCGCCTGCTCCGTGCTGTCGCCGAAGACGCCGTCAGGGGTCCCCAGCCAGTACCCGAGGGCCGACAGGCGCTGCTGCAGCGCGAGCACAGCGGCGCCGGTGGCGCCGGGTTTGATCGTCGCCGACGCGATCTGGGTGCTGGGCAGAAGCCAGTACCCGCCGCCATCGGGGGCGGCGGCGATGGCGGCCACCGGGTTCTGGAGCTGCTGGGCACCCATCGAGCCGAAGAACCCGGCGTCGCCGAAGGTGAACACCCCGCCGTCGGCGGCGGCGAGCCAATAGCCGCCCCCGTCCGGGGTGGCCGCCATGCCGATGACCGGGGCACTGAGACGGACCGCTCCCATCGATCCCCAGAAGTGCGCATCGCCGAAGCTGAACACCCCGCCGTCGGAGGCGATGAGCCAATAGCCGCCTCCGTCGTGCGTCGCGGCCATGCCGACAACCGGCTGGTCGAGGCGGATGTTGCCCGTCGAACCGAAAAACCCGGCGTCGCCGAAGGCGAAGATGCCACCGTCCGATGCCACCAGCCAGTAGCCCTTGCCGCTCGGGGTGGCTTCGATGCCCACGATCGGCGCGTTCAGCCGTACGCCACCCATCGAGCCGAAGAACCCGGCATCGCCGAAGCTGAACACCCCGCCGTCGGCGGCGACGAGCCAGTAGCCCTTGCCATCAGGGGTGGGCGCCATCCCGACCACCGGTTCGCTCAACCTCGTCCCACCCATCGAGCCGAAGGATCCGGCATCACCGAAGCTGAACACCCCGCCGTCACCGGCGACGAGCCAGTAGCCGTTGGCGTCGGGGGTGGGGGCCATGCCCACCACCGGGGCGTTGAGGTGCACCCCGGCCATGGAACCGAAGAAGCCGGCGTCTCCGAACGGCACGGGTTCGGAGGCGACATCGGGGTATGTCGTCGCCACGGCGGCGGTGGTCGTGGCCAACTCGATGGTGGGAATGAGCAAGGCGCAGCCCGCGAGGGCTGTGCCCAGCATCACCCAGGGTCGACGAATGACAGACCTCATCGCACCAGGCAAGCAGTTCTTCGGATCAACCCGCCAGTCGCCTCAGGCTTGTTCGCAATCGCTCGCGCGGCTCGGGGTCACTCGGGTGCTCACCGTAAGAACGGACTACCGTGCAGGCCGCAGGAGGCGGCGCATTGACACGTGAGGATCGTTGGCGCAGCGGACACGCCAAAGGCGTCTCGACGCACACCTACGGACCCCATCCCGACCAGTACGCCGAGCTGTCTCTCCCCGCGGGCGAGCGTCACCCGGGCGTCGTGGTCGTCATCCACGGTGGCTTCTGGAGGGCTGCCTACGACGCCTCGGGCGGTCGGCCCCTGGCGGCGGACCTGGCCGAGCGAGGCTGGGTGGCATGGAACATCGAATACCGCCGAGTCGGAAAGGGTGGTGGCTGGCCCACGACGCTCCAGGACGTTGCCGACGCCATCGACCTGTTGGGCGGGCTCGACGTCGACATCTCCCGGGTTGCCGCCGTCGGCCATTCTGCCGGTGGGCATCTCGCCACCTGGGCGGCCGGACGGGCCGGCCTGCCCGCGTCGGCTCCCGGCGCCTCGCCTCGCACGCAACTGACCGCCGTGGTACCCCAGGCGGGAGTCCTCGATCTGCACACGGCCGCGACGACGAATGTCGGAGGGACGGCCACCCCCGACCTCCTCGGCGGCATGCCCGACGACGTGCCGGAACGGTACCTGGTGTCGGACCCCATCGTGGCTGTGCCGCTGTCTGTGCCCGTCGTGTGCGTGCACAGTCGACCCGACGATACGGTGCCGATCGCCCAGAGCGAAGCGTATGTGACCGCTGCTCGTGCGGCCGGGGCCGATGTCGAGCTGGTGGAGGTCGAGGGTGACCACATGGCGCACAGGGATCCCACCTCAATGGCATGGGGCGCGGTCATCGACGCACTGCCACGGTTGATGGATCTTTGACCACCACGAGGGCGGATGCTGCGCTGTTATGAATACGTGACCTTCACCTCGGCGTCGATGAAACGTTGAAGCGCCACCACACCGCCGTGATCGGGAGCCGAACCGATCACGGAGTACACGTATTCGTGACTCCCCTTGCGCCAGTCGACCTCGTCCCCCGGCTGGCGGCTGAGAAAGACGTCACTGACGCCGGGGTACGCGCTCAGTCGAGCGAGCCCCTCGACGCTCAGGACGTGGTGCGCCCACAGCGGCGGCTGCTCCACGATGACATATCCCACTCGATCGCCGGTGACGAGGTCGGGAAAGGCGACGTCGTCACCCAACGCCACCCGCTGTGAGATCTCGTAGAGATCGACACCGGGGACCGCCTGGGCCAGCACCTCGGGGACGAAGCCACCCAGCCGGCCATTGACCTCGATGACCCGGGGTCCCTCGTCGGTGATCTTGATCTCGGTATGGAGGCAGCCCGTTCGTATCCCGAGCGCCGTGATGGCCTGGGTGGCCACGCCGAGAACCTCCTTCACCACCGTCGGGTCGAAGTCGCTCGGGATGATGAGACCCGTCTCGCGAAACGGCTCGGCCTGAGGAAGGCGACCGGTCACCGCCACATGGCC
This sequence comes from uncultured Acidimicrobiales bacterium, assembly GCA_963768255.1. GTDB lineage: Bacteria > Actinomycetota > Acidimicrobiia > Acidimicrobiales > UBA8190 > Chersky-840. Next base: position 27,467 of record CAVYGX010000008.1, read on the forward strand.
GATCCTCCCCGAGACCACGACGCTCTCGACCGAGACATAGTCGGCGAAGTGGGTGCTCGGCGGTGGAGACGAACCGATCATGTACTCCTCGATGACCATGGACGGCTCCGAACCGGTCGAGGAAGGCTGCAGGAGCAGTGCCACGAGCTGGGTGGCGTCGCCAACCAGGACCGTGTCCCTACTGGCCGCCCCGTGGCGGGGCTTCAGCACCACCGGGAAGTCGACGCTGGCCGCCAGCGCATCAAGGTCATGGCGCGTCGGGCGAGGGGGCACGACGGCACTGCGGGGCACGGGCAGACCCCCGTCGCGTAAGGCCCGGCGCTGAGTCGACTTGTCGAGCAGCCTCTCGGCCACGACGCCGTCGTGGAATGGGAGTCCGAGCCTGCCGGCCAGGGCCGATGCCGCGGCCAGTTGCTGGTCGGCGTACGCGGCGATGCCATCGGGTCGCAACGGTCGCAGGGCTTGGGCCGCTTCGTCCTCGGACATGCCGGCGACGTCGACGGCGGCGCCGAGCTTGCGTAAGAACCGCATCGCCGAGCTGCTGTTGGACTCGCTCGAGTCGATGATCCATACGACGTCGCACAGCGCGGCGGCGGACGCCGACAGCTTCATCGGCGAGACCGAACCCTGGCCGTGGACGATGGCGACCAGTGGGCGGCGCGACGCGGTCATTGCCAGCATCTTAAGAGCGATGTCTGAGCGAGCAATGGCAGGGGGAGTCATAGACCTGTGATCGACAGATGGTCACGGGCTGCCGCCGCACCACGCCATGCCTTCAGGATGCGAAGTGCGGTCAGTCCGTCCTACCTGCGCCGGTACCCGAGGTCGTCAAGAAGCGAATCCGGAAGAGAAGGGAGGGCCGAGGAAGGCAGCAGGTAGGTGGACACGTCGAAGAGGTCCTTGTACGCCTTGTGGCGCTTGGCGGTCTCCTCCAGATATCCATGGCCGCTGCCCGCGGTCCCCGATTGCCGACCCAACATCCGGTGGGCCATCAGCGCGTGGCGTTGGCGCCAAATCGTGAACGACTCGTCGATCTCGACCAACGCAGTCAGGATCCGAGAGGGCAGCTGCAGGATCGGCTCATCGCGGTAGAGATTGATGAACAGCGCTGCCATGAAGGCGTCATAGGAGAGGCGCCGCTTTCCCTCGTCGACGTCTTCCTGCCAACGTGCTGCGTCGAACACCGCGTCGAACTTCCGGACGCTGCTCTCGAATGCTCTGAGCTGCTTGTCCCGAGACGTCGCATTCAGCTCCGTGTGTCCGGCGATCTCGGCGCGCTCGATGGCGTGAATCGCCTTGGCCACATCCCGGTACCGCGCCACAAAGTCGAAGAACTCAGTGGACAGGAACGGGGTCCTGGCCAGCCAGCGCTCAACGTGGTCGAACAACGAAGGTGCTTGTTCGGACACGTCGACGAGATCGGCATGGTCGGCTCGGAGCGTCTCGACATAACACTGCCCCTCCACCTTCAGGCGGTCCTGGGAGAGCAGGCCGAACTTGTTCTCGATCAAACGGAATTGGACGCTCTGGAATCCGGACGCGGGAACGAGGAACGAGCGAAAATCCAGGAAGTCGAGAGGCGACAGCGTCTCGAGGACATCGATCTGGTCCACCAGGAGGCGCTGAATCTGGTTGATCCGCTGCAAGCGGGCGAGAACGGTGCCCATGTCGCGTTCTGCGATGCACTCTCGGCCCATGATCTCGATCACGGAGTCGAGCTCGACGAGGATCTGCTTGAACCACAGTTCGCACGTCTGGTGCATCGCGATGAAGAAGAATTCATCGTGCTTGGGGTCGCCGGCCTGCGCGCTCTTGGGCGCCTGGGCATTGAGTAGGGCGTCGAGGTGGAGATAGTCCCAGTAGTAGAGGGTGTCGGTCGCCCCGTCCGCAGGGGCGGCCATCGGACACCCGCCCCCGTATTCCTGGGCAGCGCCAACGTCGACCGTGGTGGTTTCGTTCTCGTCCGGCGGCAAAGCTTAAACCTTCCTGTGAGCGACAATCGTCACCATGGTCTTGTTCTCTCATCCTGGCGTCAACGAACAATCAACATTGGACCAACGGGACACTGCGTACAGGTGGCATTCACCCATCGCGGCGCTCATCATGCTCCTGACCTGGGCATATGGGAGTTCCGGGGAGAACGCGGAGTCGTCACGAGAACCACGACGTATCCCGCCGGGACACCGGGTTCGCCGGTCCCGAGACCGGCGGGGCGATGACCGAATCGAATCGGCGCCTCGGGGTGACCGTGGCTTGCGTTTCTCGTGGGGTTAATGTTTTTAGCGGTGCACATGACGCGGGAGCGCGGACCCAACCGGGCCATGACATCTCCATCCCCAGCCGTCGTCCGGCAATGGCGAGACGCGCTGGGTGCCAGTACCCGGATGTGGCAAGGCCCCCGGGGCAGTCACATGTCCGAGCCTGGGCTCTCGATGACCTTCAGTGGGGAGCAGGCGGTCAATTACAACGTCGTCGTCTGCCACGCACCTGGTTCTCCCGTCGTCGAACGCGCGCTCGCCGCCGTCCTCGACACCGGATTGCCGGCGCTGATCATGCTGGCCGGCCCCGCCCTCGGTGCGGCCCGCGTCCTCGCTGACGCACACTGGGTCCCGGTCGAAGCAGGACCGTTCATGGCCCTGGCGCTTTCCCCGGCAGACCTCGACGCCTCGGTACGACGGCTCGGCACCGAGGGATTGCCAGAGCTCCGATCGATGGTCGAGAAGACCTACGGCCTGGCACCAGCGATCGCACACCTTGCCTTTCCCGACTCCGCCGCCAGCGACGCGCCCGACGCGGATGCGGCCTTCGCGACCTGGGGCCTCTACGAGGGCGACACCATGGTGTCCGGTGTCGCGACGAGTGCCGTCGGCGACAACGTGTGTGTCTGGTTCATGGCGACGCCTCCCGAGCTGCAGCGCCGGGGGTACGGCAGACGTCTCCTGTCGGGGGTCCTGGCGCAGTGTGCGATGCAGGGGGCGAAGACGTGCCTGCTCATCTCCTCTCCCGCGGGCGAGGCCCTCTACCTCTCCATGGGTTTCTCGGTGGTCGAGCACTGGCAGGTCTGGTCACGTCCTCGGTGGGTCCTGGCCTAGCCAGGGACCTCGGGTCCTACCTCGCCAACGCCTCGAGCTCGGTCACGAGATCGGTCGTCAGGCGATCATCGTCGATGGCCGAAGCCAGGCGTGTCGCGTTGGCTCGGAAGCGGTGCTGGCCGAGCACGTCCCTGACCGCCTGGCGGATCTTTGCGACCGAGGCGGTCTGCGAGAGCCGGACGCCGGCTCCGTGATGCACGACGCGTGCTGCGGTGTCGTTCTGGTCGCGCCCCATGGGGATGCACACCATGGGCACCCCGGCCGCCAGGGTCCTGATCGTGGTGCCATGCCCACAGTGAGACACCACGAGGGCCGCGTGTTCGAGGATCTGGCCGTGAGGGGCCGAACCGACGACGGCAACGTTGTCGGCCGGGACGACCCGCTCCGCGTCGAGCATCTGGCCCATGGTCACCACGGCGCGCACGGGCAGGGTCGATAGGGCGTCGACGACTCGCTGCAAGAGTGGTCCCTGGTTCTGGTACGTGGAGCTGAAGCCCACCAGCACCAGGGGGTGGGCGTCGAGATCAGGCCATGGAGGCGTCCACGGCAACACCCAGTTCGGGTCGTCGAGGATCGGGCCCACGTAACGAACGTTGGCCGGAACCGACGCCGCCGCGTAGTCGAATGCCGGACTGGTCAGGACCAAGATCCGCTCGGCCGCCAAGCCCTGGTCGTAGAACGAGGACAGAGAGCCCAACCCGTAGGCAGACCGCGCACGGTTGAGCGCGGGCAGACCGGCGAGGAACAGGCGATTCACCAACCGTCGCAACGCCTCATCGCGCAGGCGACCGAGGACCGTCTTGGCGGGGGCGAATCCGGGTCCGATCGGCGGTGTCCCGGCCGTCGGCATGATCCAGATGTTCGGCACGAGCAGCGCCACCGGCAGCGATGCCGCTTGGGCGGCGATGACCGACCCGAAGAGAAAGGCGTCCGGCACCACCACGTCGGGCCCGAACGACGCGATGGCATCGGCGGTGTCGGCGGCGAAGTCGGCGGCCGGCCCGGCGATGAACCGGTCCCGCACTCGCTTCAACATGACGAGAGGGTTCTTCGTCTCCCAATCCTTGAGGAGGTCCTCGGCCGGGTCGAGCGAGGTCCGATGCGGTGCACGTCGCCACGGTGAGAACGTGCAGCCGGCCTCCTCGGCCGCCGCAGCGATGGTCGGATCGGCCAGCACATGGACGTGGTGGTCCCGAGCGACCAGCCGGCGGGCCACGCCGAGCTCGGGAGGGACGTTCCCACCGCCCTCCCACGACGACAGCAGAAAGCGTCGCGACCGTCGTTCTGTCATGGTGTCCCCCACCTCTGTCCCCACTCGGGCAGTGTGTCACGCTCGGCACTAGCGTCACCGCCGATGTCGCCATGAGCACGCAACGGCTCGAGGCCCGGTCGACGTGAGATCGCGTCCGTCCAACCGCTACGAGCTCTTCACCTGCGGCTGGAGAGGACACGTCCTGGTGGGGCTGGATGCCGCCGAGGTCACCGAGGCCGACTCGGTCCTGGTGCGCGTGTATGGCGGCCTGCGCTGGTACCACTGCCTTCGGTGTGGCAGCTGGATCTCCCGGCTCCCGCCGGAGGACCCGGACCGACAACACGTCCCCTCCCGCGACCAGGTCGAACTGCCGCTTCGAGGACCCCTGTTGCGTGACCGCTACGTCCTGCGGCTCATCGCCTTCGATCGCGCCGTGCACGTGACCCTCTTGAGCGCCCTCGCCTTCGTCATCTTTTTCTTCGTGGGCAACCACGCCGCCCTGCAGCGCGACTACACCCAGATCATCCAGGCCTTCGGGGGCCCCTCGAAGGCTCATCCCTTCCTGGGCCGCTTCCAGCACTACTTCACCATCTCTCCCCGACACCTCGACGAGACGGGCGCGGCGGTTTCCGCCTTCGCCGCCCTCGAGGCGGTGGAGATGGTCGGCTTGTGGTTCGCCAAGCGGTGGGCGGAGTACCTCACCTTCATCGCCACCACCGCGCTCCTCCCCCTCGAGGTCTACGAGCTCACGTCGGGGATCAGCGCCCTGAAGATGATCACCTTCGTCGTCAACCTCGCCATCGCGCTGTATCTGTTGTGGGCCAAGCGCCTGTTCGGTCTGCACGGAGGGGGCCGAGCCGAGGAACAACGCCGGCGCGCCGCAGGCGACTGGGGCCCGCTCGAAGAGGGCCTGTCGCCCGTCACCTGAGACAGGGGCGAGCACAGCGGCGCCGTTACCGGGCGTTCACGACGCCGAAATGGGGGAGACACACGGCGCTGCCAGGGTGTGTCGGTGTCGGGTGCCCGAGTGCACTCGGGCGTTCAGTCAACCGCGGGAGGAGCCAGCGCCATGAGCTACCAGGCCGAATACATCTGGATCGACGGGACCGAGCCGTCCCCTCTCCTCCGGAGCAAGACCCGGATCGTCGCCGACGGGAAGGAACCCGGGATCTGGGGCTTCGACGGCTCGAGCACCAACCAGGCGGCGGGCAACGACTCCGACTGCGTGCTGCGGCCCGTGTTCAGCTGCCCCGACCCTCTGCGGCGCCCCAACGACAAGCTCGTGATGTGCGAGGTCCTCCTCACCGACTTCACCCCCCACCCCACCAACACCCGGGCCGCGTGTGCGGCGGCGGCCGAGAAGTACGCCGACCAGGAGCCATGGTTCGGCATCGAGCAGGAGTACACCTTCTTGCAGGGCGGTCGTCCCCTGGGATGGCCCGCCCAGGGATTCCCCGCTCCCCAGGGGCCTTATTACTGCGGCGTGGGCGGCGACAAGATGCCCGGGCGAGACATCGTCGAGCGCCACACCGCTGCCTGCATGGACGCCGGCCTCGCCATCGAGGGGACCAACGCCGAGGTGATGATGGGCCAGTGGGAGTTCCAGATCGGGATCCTCCCGCCCCCGCTCATCGGTGACCAGCTGTGGGTGGCCCGCTGGCTCCTGTTCCGCATCGCCGAGGACTTCGGGGTCTTCGCCACCTTGGAGCCCAAGCCCGTGCTCGGTGACTGGAACGGAGCCGGTGCCCACACCAACTTCTCCACCAAGGCGATGCGCGGGGACGGCGGCTGGGACGCCATCATGGCCGGCTGTGAGGCGCTCGGGCAGAACGTCGAGGAGCATGTCAAGAACTACGGCGTGGGCATCACCGAGCGCCTGACCGGTGCGCACGAGACGGCACATTGGTCCACGTTCAGCTACGGCACCTCCGACCGGGGCGCGTCGGTCCGGATCCCGTGGGCCGTGGCCCAGGACAAGAAGGGATGGCTCGAGGATCGGCGTCCCAACGCCAACATGGACCCCTACGTCGTGAGCCGGTTGGTCGTCACCACCGTGTGCGGGGCCGCCATCTGAGCCTCGGCCTCGGGGCCTGACGCGCCTGTGCCCGCCGCCTCGGGGATGTCGACACGCTGGTCGCGCCGCAGCACCCGGAGGAGCTCGTCGTAGGGACCGAGCAGATACGCCTGGTCGCCTCCCGCGAAGCGGGTGCCCCGGCGCGGCGGGTGTTCCAATGCGCCCCCGGCGCTGGCCCGGCTGAGGGCGATCACCCGGGTACGGGCCGACAGATCCTGCATGGCCAGGCCTTCCAAGCCACCCCCCGGTGCTACGCGCACGCGCCCGACGAGGAAAGGCTGCTGGTCGACATAGAAGGTCCCCAGGACGTCGAGGCCGAGGGCGGCGCCCACGAACCATGGCGCGGCGAGCGCTGAGGTCGACCGCACGTGTCGGAAGCCGAAGCTCTTCTCCATCATGTGCGCCAGGTTCCGGTCGAAGACTCGCAGCACCACCGGCACCTGCTCCCAATGGTCCGCCAGGGCCTCGCGCACCGACAGGCCGGTCTCGATGTTGGTCAGGTCCGCGCTGGTGAGGACGGCCACCGCCGACGCGTCGGCCAGGTTGACCATCTTGTGGGTCTGACGCTGGGTGGCGTCGGCGATCACGACAGGGACCCCCAGGGCCCGGGCCCGCCCGAGATAGCGGTTGCCGTCGTCGTGCTCGACCACCACGACCCGCCGGCCCTTGGCCAGCAAGCCTTCGACGACCCGGATCCCGACCGATCCCAGGCCGATCACCACCACGTGGCCCACCATCCCCGGGACCCGTCGACGCCCCAGCGACTGCTCGATCCTTCGACTCACGAGCACGTTCGTGAAGAGGGCGAAGGCGGTGGTGACAAGCGTCACGCCCACAACGATGAACGCGATGGCGAACGCCTGGAGCCAGGCGCTCTGCGCCGCGAACGAGTAGTCGCCGAACCCCACGGTGGCGATGGTCTCGACCGTGAAGTACGTGGACTCGAGGAGATCGGGATGAGCGTGGGTGGTCGGGTTCACATAGGCCAGATGCAGGACGATGGTGACGATCACGACCAGCGCCACGACTCCGGCCAGGACGAACACCAATGCCTTGGCGTCGGTCTGCATGACGGCGTCGAGACGGCGCCGCAGCCTGCGCAGCACCGGCACCTTGACCCGCGCCGACCCCGTGACCCTCGGCACGTCGACGCCGACGTGCTTCGAGCTCGGCCAGGGTGCCCAGCACCGCCACCCGGTCGCCCTCGGCCACGGGATGGTCCCGACCCGGGCAGCAGCGCCATCTCGCCCCCGTCGCCCGGCATGATGGCCACCGGGGCGAGGTTGCCGAAGTGTCCCCGGAACGTCGGGTTCACACCGCGCTGCTCGCCCACCGCGCACCTGCACGACGGCGAAGCGCTCGCCCCCGAGCTCGAGCTCGTGCGCCGGGAGTCCCAGGCACGCCTCCACGAAGGACGGGGCCGCCAGGGCGGCGACGTCGAGCACGCTGCCCGGACCCGTGACCCGTTCGAGGGCGCGTCCCACCGACGGGTTGGCCAGCTGCACCACCAGGCGGACGTCAGGTCGGGCCTCGCGCACCCGCAGGGCGATCTCGAGCGTGGCCAGCTCGTTGGTCTCGGTGCAGATCACCGCCTGGGCCCGGTCGAGGCCGGCCTCGTTGAGCCCGTCTCCGAGGTGGGCGCTGCGGTGGATGTGCGGGACCCCCCAGGCCTCCACGACCCGGGCCAGACGCAGGTCGGGATCGTCGTCGACGACCACGACCGGCACCCCGCTCAGGTGCAACTGCTCCACGGTGCGCAGCCCGGCCCCTCTGAGCCCGCACACGATGACGTGCCCGCCGGCGTTCCAGGCGCCCTCGCTCACGCGAGCCGCGTCGACTGCGGCTGGGCTCACCGGTGCTGGCGCCAACCCCGTTCGAAGGGCAGGCGCCACGTCCGCGGCGCGATGAGCTCGTTGATCGCGGCGGGCCCCCACGAGCCCACCCGGTAGAGCTGGACCTCGGGCGGCGCGTCGAGCAGCGGCTGGGACACCTCCCACAGCCGCTCGATCCCCTCGGCGTTGGTGAACAGGGTCTGGTCGCCGCTCATGGCGTCGTGGATCAGGCGTTCGTAGGCCTCGAGGACGTTCCTCGGCGTGGTCGGTCTCGTGCAGGGCGAACTGCAGGCTGAGCTTGTCGAGCTTCATCCCCGGTCCGGGCTGCTTGCCGTAGAACGAGAGCGACAGCCGGGACGAGTCGGCCAGGTCGAAGGTCAGGTGGTCCGGGCCCTGGGCCCCGACCCCGGAGCCGGGCGGGAACATCGATTTGGGGGGCTCGCGGAAGGCGATCGAGACGATGCGGGCTCCCTCGGCCATCTGCTTGCCGGTCCGCAGGAAGAACGGCACCCCGGCCCAGCGCCAGTTGTCGATCTCGCACCGCAGGGCGACGAACGTCTCGGTGTCGGAGTCGCGGACTGACCCCTTCGCTCCAGCGGTATCCCTCGTACTGGCCCCGCACCACCTGGGTGGGGTCGATGGGCCGCAGGGAGCGGAACACCTTGTTCTTCTCCTCGTTGATGGCCCGGGGCTCCAGGGCGGTGGGGGGCTCCATGGCCACGAAGGCCAGGATCTGGAAGAGGTGGGTCACCACCATGTCGCGGAAGGCGCCGGTCTGCTCGTAGAGTCCAGCCCCGGGTCCCGATCGCCGAGGGTCTCGGGGACGTCGATCTGGATGTGGTCGATGTGCTGGCGGTTCCAGATCGGCTCGAACAGCCCGTTGGCGAACCGGAAGGCCAGGATGTTCTGGGCCGCCTCCTTCCCCAGGAAGTGGTCGATGCGGTACACCTGGTCGTCGTTGAAGACGTCCTGGACCACCGCGTTGAGCCGCCGGGCGCTCGCCAGGTCGGTCCCGAAGGGCTTCTCCATGATGATCCGGGCCCGGTCGGCCAGCCCGGCCTCGCCCAGGGTCTGGACGACCACGTCGGCCGCGTGGGGCGGGATGCTCAGGTAGTGCAGCCGGCGGGCCTCGCCCGCGAGCTCGCCCTCGGCGGTGGCGACGGCCTCGGCCAGGCCCGCGGCCCCGTCGGACCCCGGCACGTAGCGGAGGCGGACGGAACCGGTGCCAGTCCTCGTCGGTGACCTCGCCGCGGGCGAACTCGTCGCACGGCCTTGCGGGCCATGTCCCGGTAGTCCTCGTCGTCGAGCTCGTCGAGGGAGGTGCCGACGATCCGGCAATCGGGAAGCAGCCCGGCCCGGGAGAGGTGGAACAGGCCCGGCAGGAGCTTGCGCCGGGCCAGGTCGCCGGTGCCCCCGAAGAGCACGATCACGTGTGGGGACAGCGGGGCCTGGACCTCGGTCATCTCGGTAGGCCTCTGAGGACGGGGGGGCGTGTCATCAATTGATTCCTACTCCGGCCGCCGACGTTAGGGCGTGTTGGTTTCGGCAACGTTGCCACCATTGGTGCACTGTGTAAACGACCCGGGATTGCCCCGGCACCGCTCTCAGCCGGGGCCGAACGAGGGAGGGGCGTCGGAGGCGGCCGCGCCCCAGGTGGCGTCGGGGGTGGATCCCAGGGTGACATCGAGCTGGGCCCCGGTGTCCCAGACGGTCGAGGGCAGCCACGGGCAGTTGAACGCCGCTGGCGTCGGGCCGGTGCCCGGTGTCCCCGGGCATCCGATGGCGCTCGGGGCGAGGCCACCGACCTGGAGGCCCTGCACGTAGGGAGTGGTCGCGCGTGGCGCCCGGTGCATCGATGACGATGGCATGGCCGCTCCCCAGCGTCATGGTGATGTGGGGGAACAACGGGCTTCCGAGGACGAGCTCACCCCGGCCCGGCGTCTCGGGGTACAGGCCCAGGGCTGCCCACACGTACCACGACGACATCGCCCCCAGGTCGTCGTTGCCCGGCTCCCCGTTCGGGGTCGGCCCGTACAGGGTCGTGATGATCCGCCGCACGACGCTCTGGGTTCGCCACGGCGCACCGGCGTAGTCGTACTCCCAGGGGATGCCGAGCGAGGGTTCGTTGCCGGCCCAGTCATAGGGCTGCTTCCGGCCCGCGTTGAGCTGGGTGAAGAACGTGTTGAGCTTGGACACCACCGCGGCGTTGCCGCCGATCGCGGCGAACAGGCCGGCCAGGTTCTGGGGGACGCTCCAGGTGTACTGGATGGCGTTGCCCTCTTCGAACCCGACCTGGCCGATGCCCGGCATGCGGGGAACGTTGGAAGGCGGGCCCGGGTGGGAAGGTCCCGTTGGCGCGGCGGGCGGCCGAGATAGCCGGTGGCCGGGTTCACCAGGTTCCGCCAGTTCTGGGCCCGCACCAGGAACGTCTGGGAGGTGGCCGTGTCCCCCGCCGCCTGGGCCAGCTGGGAGATGGCGAAGTCGTCGATGGCGTACTCCAGGGTCTCGGATCCGCCCACCGTGTAGGGCAGGGACGTGATGTCGAGCGCGTCGGCCTGCACGTACCCCTTGGCCAGGTACTGGGCCAGGTCCTGGCGCTCGAAGTGGCCGTCGTTGGTGACGGTCGGGGTCGGTGGCCCCTTTGACCATGTCGGCCAGCGCCTCGGGGACGTCGAAGTCCCGGGCCCCGAAGGCGTAGGCCGAGGCGATGAACGGGTCGGCGGAGTCACCGTTCATCTGGGCGCCTCGAGGTTGGCCACGGGCCACTTGGGAAGGCCTCCGCCCTGGGCGGCGTCGGCCAGGAGCGAGGTGACCATGTCGCTGGTCTGCTGCGGGGCGAGGAGGGCGAGCAGCTGCACCTCGCTGCGGTAGATGTCCCACCCCGAGAAGTTGGCGTACTGGGTGTACCCGCTCGCCACGTGGACCTTGCCGTCGAACCCGATGTAGTCGCCGTTGGCGTCGTCGAACACGTTGGGCTCGCAACAACGAGTGGTACAGCTCGGAGTAGAAGGTGCGCTCGTCGCGCGTAGGTGCCCCCGCTCACCTGGATCCGGCCCAGGAGCTGGTTCCACGTGGCGGTGTCCGCGCTGGCGCAGGGCCGCGATGTCCCAGCCCGGGTGCTCGGCGTCGATGTTGAGGCGGGCATCGGCCACGCTCACGAACGACACGCCCACCTGCATCTGCACCACCCGCGTCGGCGCCGGGAAGCTCACGTACGCGCCCGACTGCGCCTTGGTGCTCGAGCGCGACCCCGCCGTCACCGTCGTGCCGTGCCAGGTCCCGAAACTTCGGAAGCCCGATCGAAGATCGGCCGCGAAGTACAGGTGGTAGTCGCCCGAGGTGCCGCAGAAGTCCCCGCTCACCACCGAGCCGTCCACCTCGCGGTCGCCGACCACCGTCACGGCCGAACGTGTCGATCCCGCCGCGCTGTCGGCCACCTTGAACAGCACGTTGGCCGGGCCGGTCCCGGGGAAGCTGAAGCGTCCCAGGCCGGTTCTGGTCGTCACCGCCAGCTCGACCCGCACCGGAGGTGTGCCCACGGTGACGGCGTAGTTCCCGGGCTCGCCACCTCGGTGGAGTGGGAGAACGGCGCCGTGGAGGCCGGCGGGTCGCTCCCGATGGCGCCCACCGTGGGCAGGATCGGGATGTCGCCGTACACGGCACAGCCCGGACCGCTCATGTGCGTGAGGCTGAAGCCGCTGATGGCGGAGTCCTTGTAGGAGTAGCCGCCGCCCGATCGTCCGGTCGGGGCGTGGTGTCGGGGCTCCACTGCATCATCCCGAAGGGCATGTCGGCGCCGGGGAACGTGTCGATGCTTCCCACGCTCGTTCCCCCCACGCCGGTGCCCACGAAGGTGTCCACCAGCTCACTCGGTGACAGGCCGTTCGGTGACGCGGGGCTCGTCGTGGTCGTCGACGAGCCACGCCCGGCCGTGCCCGTCGACGATCGGGTCGGCGCGCCCGCGCTCGATGACGAGGGCCCGCATCCGCTCAGGACGGCAACCGACAGTCCCACGAACAGGGCGGCCGAGATCGGGCCACGACGGCCGGCTGCGGTCATCCGCGCCGGCGAGCGGCGACGTCCGCCCCCGAGTCGGGCCCGTCACCCAGTCGCATCGGCCAGCACGTTACCTGGGCCGCTCCGACTACCCCTCGTCGCGATAGAGCAGGAAGGTGCCGGTCGACCGGCTCACGAGCCGGCCTTCGTCGTCGCGCGTGGTGGCCTCGCCGTAGGCGACCTGCCGGGCCATGCGTACCACGTCGCCCCGCAGCGGTGACGGCCTCGCCCAGCTTGGCCGGCCGCATGGTCTCGGTCTTCATCTCGAGCGTGCCCCGGGTCCGGTCGCGCCCGGGGAGGGCGGCATTGATGGCGAAGTTCATCGAGGCGTCGAGGATCAGCGAGTGGATGCCGGCCTGGGCCGTGCCGTGGGGGTTGCAGGCCAGGGCGGTCGGGGTCCACGTCCCCGCCACCCAGCCCAGGTCCTCGCCGTCGACGCCGTAGGAGGTGAACGAGGCGCCCACGAGCCCGATCACCTCCATGCCGCCGTCGCCCAGCCAGCGGTCCATGTCCTTCACTCGCCCCGTCACGGCCGTAACCGTAGCGTCGGGCCGTCTCCGGTCACGGGCCTTCGTAGAGAAAACCCTGGTCAGGAGGCGGCATGGCGAGGTCAATTGACCGCTAGGGTGGCATCGGGCCAGAATCTTGACCGACCAGTCAGTTTTCGGAAGGAGCACTCATGACCACCGCCGTGATCGTTGATGCCGTACGGACCCCCGGCGGCCGCCGCAACGGCAAGCTCCGGGGCTGGCACGCCGTGGACCTGGCCGCCGAGCCGCTCAAGGCGCTGGTCGAGCGCAACGACCTCGACCCCGCTCTCGTCGACGACGTGATCATGGGATGCGTCATGCAGGTGGGCGAGCAGGCCCTCAACATCGGCCGCAACGCCGTGCTGGCGGCGGGCTATCCCGAGTCGGTGCCCTCCACCACCATCGACCGGCAGTGCGGGTCCTCCCAGCAGGCGCTGCACTTCGCCGCCCAAGGCGTCATGGCCGGTGCCTACGACGTCGTGATCGCGGCCGGCGTCGAGCACATGACCCACACGCCCATGGGATCGTCGGTCGTCCGCGACCTCGGGTTCCCGTTCGGCCCCAGGATGATGGAGCGCTACGCCGAGCGCGGCGGACTCGTGTCGCAGGGCATCTCGGCCGAGATGATCGCCGACCAATGGGACCTCTCGCGCCAGGACCTCGACGCCTTCGGAGCTCGCAGCCAGCAGTTCGCCGCCCGGGCCACGGCCGAGGGTCGCTTCGAACGCGAGATCCTCCCTCTGACGGTGAAAGACGACGAAGGAGCGACGACCAACGAGGTCATCGCCACCGACGAGGGCATCCGACCCGACACGACCGCCGAGGTCCTCGCCAACCTGAAGCCCGCCTTCAAGCCCGACGGCAAGGTGACGGCGGGCAACTCCTCACAGATCAGCGACGGCGCGGCGGCGGTGCTCATCATGAGCGAGGAGAAGTGCAACGCCCTGGGCCTCACCCCCCGGGCCCGCTTCCACGCCTTTTCCCTGGCCGGAGTGGACCCCGTGACGATGCTCACCGGGCCGATCCCCGCCACGCGCACCGTGCTCGAGAAGGCCAAGATGACGATCGACGACATCGACCTCGTCGAGATCAACGAGGCGTTCGCGTCCGTCGTGCTGGCGTGGGAGAAGGAGCTCCACGGCGACATGGACCGCGTCAACGTCAACGGCGGGGCCATCGCCATCGGCCACCCGCTGGGGTGCTCGGGCGCCAAGCTCATGTGCACCCTGCTCAACGAGCTCGAGCGCAGCGGGGGACGGTGGGGGCTCGAGACGATGTGCGAGGGCGGCGGCATGGCCAACGCCACCATCATCGAACGCCTGGGATAGCACCCCGGGGCGGCGCCCCGAGCCCCGGGCCCCGCGGGCCCCCAGCCCGGCGCGGGGTCAGCGGTACTGGGTGGCGACGACGAAGCCACCGGCGATGAGGATGATCCCTCCCACCAGGTACCAGTTGCTCGGACCCGCCGGCATGACGTTGAAGTAGTTGAGGACGATGGTGAGTGCGCCCGCGATCAGCAGGAACAGGATGAGCGGTCCCATCCACTTGGGGCTCACCTTGTTGCTGCGGGGGATCGGCGGGGTGTAGCGACCGCTGGCGGAGGGAGACGGGGCGACCGCCCGGCCCGAGGCCGAACGGCCTTTGCGAGCGGCGCCCCCCGGACCCTGCTTGTTGGCCATGGCGAGCAGGATAGCCACGACGGCGTCGCCACCTGGCGGCCGGTACAGTCGGGGAGCGTGGGGGCCCGGGTCCTGCTCGTCGACAACTACGACTCCTTCACCTACAACCTGGTGCAGGAGCTGGGTGCGCTCGGCGCCGATCCGGTGGTGTTCCGCAACGACGCCATCGAGGTGTCGGGCATCCGGGAGGTCGCGGCCCGACGGCATCGTGATCTCACCGGGCCCGGGCCGGCCCGAGGACGGCGGAGTCAGCATGGCCGTGGTGGCCGAGCTCGCGGGCGAGGTGCCCATCCTCGGCGTGTGCCTGGGCCATCAGTGCATCGGCCAGGTCTTCGGCGCCCGCATCGTGTCGGCGCCCGAGCTCATGCACGGCAAGACCTCGGCCATCTTCCATACCGGGGTGGGCGTCTTCGCCGACATGCCCAACCCGTTCGAGGCGACGCGCTATCACTCGCTGATCGTGGACCGCGACTCGCATCCCCGACGTCCTCGAGGTCACCGCCGAGACCGCCGACGGCGTCGTGATGGGATTGCGCCACCGTGAGTTGGCGGTCGAGGGGGTGCAGTTCCACCCCGAGTCGATCCTCACCAGCGTCGGGCCCGACCTGCTCACCAATTTCCTCGGCACCCTGGGAGCCGACCGGCGTTAGGTGTTGCCCGTTCCCCCCGAGGTCGTGGTCGTGCCCGAGCAACCGGAGAGGGACCCCACGGTGATCGTCACCGTGGACCCCGGGCTCACCGACTGGCCCCCGTTGGGGCTCTGCGCCTGGACCAACCCGTCCTGGCTCGGCTCCAGCGTGAGTTGACAGACCTCTTCGGGAGTGAGGCCGGAGCTCGTGAGCGCCGAGGCGGCCTGGGTCTCGGTGTCGCCGATGACGTAGGGCACGAGGACCGACGAGGGCCCGCTCGACACCACCAGGTTCACATTGGCGTTGGCCGGCTCCTGGGCACCGGCGGAAGGATTGGTGCTGATCACGTCGTTCTTCCCCACCGATGACGAAGGCTGGCTCGTGATCGTCCCGCACTGGAACCCGGCTTGACCCAGGCGGTTGCACGCCGTGGTCTGGTCCAGCCCGATGACGTTGGGGACCGCCGTGGTCGTCGACTGGGTGAAGATGCTGACCGTTCCCCCGGGCGGGATGGTCGCACCGGACTTCGGGCTCTGCATGCAGACGATGTTCTGCTGCGTGCAGGTGCTGCTGAACTGCTCGTTGGCCTGCAGGCCCATCTGCTGCAACTGGGCCTTGGCCTGGATGACCGAGTCGTTCACGAGATCGGGGACGTGGACCGGAGGCCCTTGGTCGCCGGTGATGAGCGTCACCTTGTCGCCCGTTTTCACCGTCGTCCCCGGGGTCGGGACGGTCCGCAGCACCTGGGTGTTCGGCGTGTTCTTGGCCGACGTGTCGGGCTGGACGGTAGTCTTGAGACCCTTGTGGTCGAGCGTGTGCTCGGCGGTCGTGACGTTCTGGCTGGTCACGTCGGGCAGGGCGAAGTTCGTGTTGGCCTTCTCCCCGATATGCCACCACCCCACCGAGTTCCCGAGGAAGATGATCACGACCGCCAGCGCGACCAGGAGCAGGACCAGGATCGAGGCATAGAGCCTGGTGCGGCTGGGCTCTTGGGGCCCCTCGAAGTCGTCCCCCGCCACCGCCGGCAACGCCTGGGTGCCCAGGCCCCGGACCGCCTGGGTGGCGCCCACCGACGGGTGCTGTCCCGTCGGGGGCGAGGTCGCCCCCACGGCGCGACCTTCGCGGAAGCGAAGCAGGTCGATCCGCAGGTCGTCGCCGGTGGCGTAGCGGTGGTCGGGCGACTTCGCCAGGCACTTCAAGATGATCGCCTCGAGGTCGGGGGGGACGCCCGGGTTCACCTCGCGCGGCGCGGGCGGGTGTTCGCGCACGTGCTTGGACGCCACGGCCACCGGCGTGTCGCCCAGGAACGGGGGCCGGCCCGTCACCATCTCGAAGAGCACGACGCCGAGCGAGTAGATGTCGCTGCGGGAGTCGACGCCCATGCCCTCGGCCTGCTCGGGGGAGAAGTAGGTCGCCGTGCCCATGACCGCCCCGGTCTGGGTCAGGCTCTCCTCGGTGTTCACGGCCCGGGCGATGCCGAAGTCCGTGACCTTGATGGTGCCTTCTTCGGTGATGAGCACGTTGCCGGGCTTGACGTCGCGGTGGACCACGCCGTGGCGATGCGCGTAGGCGAGCGCCCCGGCGACATCGGCGGCGATCTCGGCGGCCCGGTCCGGGTGCAGGGGGCCCGGCCGTGCGCAGGATCGACGACAGGGCCCTGCCGTCGACGAACTCCATCACGATGAAGTAGGTGCCGGTGTCCTCTCCCCAGTCGAACACCGGGACGATGTTGGGGTGCGAGAGGTTGGCCGCCGCCTGGGCCTCGCGGCGGAAGCGCTCCACGAAGGACCGGTCGACCGAGAGCTCGGGGAACAGCACCTTGAGCGCGACCGGGCGGTCGAGCAACTGGTCACGGGCGCGGTACACCTCGGCCATGCCGCCCCGGGCCACCAGGTGCGAGAGCTCGTATCGTCCCGAGAGCACTCGGGGGGTCTTGGTGGGCTCCATGCGGGTCAGAGCCTACGTCTCGCCGGAACGTCGCCTGGGCCAGGCACTGGTTGTCTCCTCTTCGGTCGCGGCCGGTCGGACATCGCTGTCACTGCCCCGCCAGCACCGCTTGGATCATGGTCTTCACGATGGGGCCGGCCACCTTGGCGCCGGTCTCGTCCACCGGTTGGTGCGGCATGGCCACGGCGATCGCCACCGTGGGGTTGGTGGCAGGGGCGAAGGCGATCATCCAGTCCGTCGTCAGCGAGTTGCCCTGGCCGGTCTGCGCCGTACCGGTCTTGGCCGCCACGTCCTCCGAAGGGGGGAACCCGTCTCCGGCCGCGGTCCCGAACTTGACGACGTCGGTCATGAGCGTGGTCAATGCGCTCGCCGTCGCCTGCGAGGCGGCCCGGTGCCACGCCGTGGGCTGGTACTGCTCCACGAGATTGTTCTGCGAATCACGGATCTGGTACATGACGTGCGGTGTCATCACCACGCCCCCGTTGGCGATCCCGGCCGCCACCATGGCCATCTGCAACGGCGTGGCGATGGTGCAATCCTGCCCGATCGACGAGTACGCCAGATAGATCTCTTGGCCTTGATAGCACTTGGCCTGGAGGAAATTCGACACCTCGTACGGGCTCGTGGGGCAGGTCGATGGGGGGCTGCTGGTTGAACCCGAAGGACTGCGCTTCGGCCTGCATCGACACGGCACCGACCTTGGTGCCCAGGAGGGCGAACCCGGGGTCACATGATTCGGGGAGCATCACGGCGATGGTTCCCCCGCACGAGGTCAAGCCGTCGTTGCACAGCGGCACTCCCTGTCCCCCCAGGGTGCCGACCGGAATACAGCCGTAATACGGGATAGAGGTGTCGACCAACTTGGGCGCGTACTGATAGGCCGCCGTCGCCGTCACGACTTTGAAGGTCGACCCGGGCTGGAAGAAATCCTGGTACGCCAGCGACACCTCGGGGGCAAAACCGGTTTGGGGATTCTTGGTCGTGTCTGCCTCGTACGCCTGGTTCACCGTGGTGGCGTCGTTCGCCGCCAACGGGTTCGGGTCGTAGCTCGGATTGGAGTACATGGCGAGGACGGCCCCGGTGGTGGGGTCGAGCACGACGATGGCGCCGTCGCGGCCGTCGAGGGCCTGGCGGGCCGTCTCTTGCAACTTGCTCGACACGGTGAGGGTCACGGTGTCGGTCTCCACCGGCGTGGTGAGCAGGTCACCCAGGGTCTTGACGGGCCGATTGTGCTGGGCCAGATACGCGTTGTAGGTGTTCTCGACGCCGGTGGCCAAGCCCCCGATCGGCAGGTACCCCGTGATCTGCCCGAACAGCGAACCCATGGGGTACTCGCGGACGTACTTGTAGGAGCCCGACTTCGCCCGCACCGATTGGGCCAACACCACACCGTCGGCGCTCTGGATGATCCCGCGGGGTTGGTCGTACTTGGCCTCGATGACCGAGGGATTGTACGAAGACGTGGCGTACTTGTTGGCGTTCTTGACCTGCACGTTGTTGAGCTGAAGAAACAGGGCCAAGAAGCACACCACCATCCCGACACCGAGCCAGCGGATCCTTCCCGCCATGTCAGGCCGCCTCGTGCCCGGAGACGCTACGGAGAACCGGCCCCTGCAACCCGAACGTGGCCGGAGTGGACGCCGGCAGCGTCGTGGCCGGCGTGGCGCCCGGAATCGTCGGGGTCGTCGCCGTCGAGCAGTAGGCGGGGGGCTGTTCCAGGCTGCACACCGACTGTTGGAGGCTCGTGACATACCCAAGCGCGGCTTTGTACGAAGATTCCTGCACCCCGCCCCGGAGGTCGGGGATCTTGTAGGAGGGGACCTGGCCGGCGGTCACCTCCGTCCGCTTCACGATCTTGGGATTGATGCCGACGAATCCACCGGGTCGTCCCTGGAAGATCACGACGTGATTGTGACTGAGGCCGACGAAATAGGAGTTGTCCACGTACCACCGGATCGTTGCGAACCCGGCATAGGCCAAACCCCCCAACACCACGAGGAAGAGAAGCACCCGGAAGGTGATCCGGCGCGGGATGCGGGGGCCGGTGCGTTCGTCTGGCCGGGCCGGGGGGCGACCGACATCGACATCGGGCGCCGTACGACTGACGACGGCGGCGCCCACGCCGTTGGCGGTGACGGTCCCGGCGGGGGTCGCCTCGACGGGGGCGGGGGTCGCCTCGGGTGCGCTCACCACCATGGTGGCCCCCGCCGCGGCGGAGGACAGCGCCGAGCCACCGGGCTCGTCCGGCGCCCAGGGCGCCGCACCGGCGGCCGCCTCGACACCGGGGGCCACGACGACCTCGGCAGAAGGCGGCTCCCCGACCATGACATCGAGCACGACCACGGTGGCGTTGTCGTTGCCACCGGCCTGGTTCGCCATGCGCACCAGGACCTCGGCCACCTCTTGGGGGTCCCGTATCTCGGACAGGACCTCGGTGATCGCCTCGGTGGGCACCTCGTTTGTCAGGCCGTCCGAGCACAAGAGGAACCTGTCCCCCTCTTCGGGGACGATCTGCCACACGTCGACGGCGACATCGGACTGCACCCCCAAAGCCCGGGTGAGGATGTGGCGGTGCGGGTGCACGGCCGCCTCCTCCTCCGAGAGCTCGCCCCGCGCCACCAGCTCCTCGGCCACGGAATGGTCGGTGGTGAGCTGGACCAGCTCGCCGCCGTGCAGCCGGTACGCCCGGGAGTCCCCCACATTGGCGAGGACCAGCCGGTCCCCGTCATCGGTGGACACCAGCGCCGCCGCGATCATGGTCGTGCCCATGCCCCGCAGATCCACGTCGGCGCGGCCCCGCTCCCAGACCGCCCGGTTGGCCTCGTGGATGGCGCCGGCCAGGCCTTCGGCCGAGGGATGGCGGGCGAACTCGGCCTGCAGCGTGTCGATGGCGGTGCGGGCCGCGATCTCACCGCCCACGTGGCCGCCCATCCCGTCCGCCACCGCGAACAGGGTGAGGCTCTCGAGCGCGAGGTCCTCGTTGACCGTGCGCACGCGACCCACGTCGGAGGCCGAACCCGACCGGAGAACGGTCAACGATCCTCCGTGGACGTCGGGGGTCGCGGCTCCCCATCCGGGGACAGTGCCGGGCGCCCCGTCACCGCGATACCTCGAAGACGGTGCCCCCCACCTGGAGCAGGTCGCCCTTGCCCAGCTTGGACGTCGTGCCGATGCGCTCGGCGTTGACCCAGGTCCCGTTGGTGGACCCCAGGTCCTCCACCCACAACGACCCGTTGCGCCGGAACAGGCGGGCATGCAGGCTCGAGGTGTAGGAGTCCTCGACTCGCACCCCGCACCCCGCGGCGCGTCCCAACGTGACCTCCTCGCCCACCTCGAAGGTCTGCCCGTATCCCTCCTGTGGCTCGATCACCTTGAGGTGGAGCTTGCCCGCCCGATTGCGGCGGTCCGCCGATTGGCGCGGCCCAGCGCCTGGGGCCGGGGGAGCCGCACCACGTGCGGGTGGGGGGCGCACCTGCACCCAGACCGCCCTGATGACCCGGAAGAAGAACAGCCAGATGAGGGCCACGACCAGGATCTCCAACGCCCGGAGGAGGTTCTGGTTGTCCAGAGAGGTCAGGAACACCGCCGCAGCCTGTCACTCACGAGGTCTCGAACCGGATGGAGGTCGTCCCCACCGTGATCTCGTCTCCGTCCTCGAGGACCCGCTCTCGGATTGTGACGCCGTTCACCCTGGTGCCGTTGGTCGACTGCAGGTCGGCCACGACCACATCGCTCCCGTGTCGACGGATCTCGGCGTGCCTGCGGCTGACGTTGGGGTCGCTCAGGGCGATCGTGCACTCGGGGAGACGGCCGATCTCGACCGTCTCGTTCCCGAGGACGATCCGGGACCCATCGGACAGGATCAAGGAGGCCGCCGCGAGCCCATCGAGACCCTCGCGAACCTCAGCCGTCACACGATAGCGCCCCGCCCGCGTCGAGGGGTCACTCCGGATCTCAACCTCGACCGGCCCCACGAACACATAGCCCTCACTCCGGGCGTGCTCCCGGGCCGCGTCGCCGAGCTCCCGGGCGAGGACGTCGGCAAAGCTCTGAAAACGGTCGGCGTCCGGGGGGGACAGGGTGACGACAAACACATTGGGCGCGATTAGGCCTCTGACCCCCACGCGGCGTAGGAGGTCCATCTCGCGCGTCAGGCGTCGGCCGATCTCCACGGGCTGGATGCCGCCCCGAAGGGCTTTGGAGAACGCACCTTCCACCATACGCTCGAGACGCTGCTCGAACCTTTGGAGTCCCATCGTGGTGGCCCAGCCTACCGGTGCCATCTGCCAGGACGGGGTTGCCCAGAGCAGCATCAAGCAATGTGAAACCACATGAGATCGCTCGCGACATGACGTGATGATTGCGATACGGCGCGTGACAAAGGCCGCGCGCCTCCGCGGTGGCCCGGCCACGATAAACGACCGCGGCGTCCTCGACGCCAGGGAGGAGGCCCAAGACGGTCCGCTATCGTGACGCCGTCGCTCGGGCGAGTGGCGGAATTGGCAGACGCGCAGGATTCAGGTTCCTGTGTCCGAAAGGATGTGGGGGTTCAAGTCCCCCCTCGCCCACTGACCCCACCCACCACTGAAACTGACTACTCACACTCACCCCCTCGCCCACTCACCCTTCTCCGACGGTCACCTCGGGCGGCTTTTCTGGCACGGCCCTCATCCTCCCTCGGGAATCCCGCGCCAAACAGTCATAAGTGCCGACCACTGACGAATGCGAAGCGAGTTGAGCAAAGCTCGTTCGAGCCACACTGCGAAACTGGCGAATGTTAACGGTAGTGCTGCCGTGTTTACATACCGTCACAACCACTGAGGAGATGATTACGTCGAATGCTCGTTACGCGATTCTACTGACTGCCAGATCACGCTGCGGTTGGAAACCGCTCCATCGCCTGGACTCGTAGCGCCGACGCTTCCTCGAGCCGCTCAGTACTGACAAGCATGGTTACTGCTCGTTCTATAGCCCCCCGAATACGAACGGGGTCGCGACGTTCGCTGTGACGGGCAAAGAATCTGGCAACCCGGTGATCGGTCATCTCGTCCCAAAATTTCCACAGCACAAATCCATGGTCGGCACGTCGGTAGATACCGCGGCCGTTGTAGGCATATGTCAGAATCATCCGACCCTCAACTGCCCGACGAATAATGCTCGCGATGGCCAATACAAGGCCAAATAAAAGGCGGCCGATCATCCACAGAATCCTTACGATTCCCCACACGACCAGAATTGGCCAGAGCAGGCAACCAACGACGGGCAGGGCAGGGAGGGTGGAACCTCGTCTCCAGGCATGGCGGCGCGCCGCCCGAAACGCAGCCTCGTACTCCTCATACCCGCGCAACCCATCGATTGGAATGGCAGTGATTGGCGCGACGACAGAAAGCTCGGCTTTTGATGCGAACGAAGCAAGAATTCGCCGAAGCATCCCACCCTCATTTGATCTGCGTCTCACCACGTAGACGCCGGCATACAAGGGGGTCTCGATCCAGTATTCACGGGCTCGATCGGCCTTCGCGATCGTCACCGGAGCCTGATATTCGCCGAGTGTTGGGGTGTCGAAACCGTCAGGAGCTAGCAACCGGTCGCCACGCGCAACGATCTCGATATCAGCACGACCTTTGCCGGCGACGATCCCCGAGACACGAGACGGCAAATTGAGTGTGATCACGAATGCTCCCCCCGCTCCCGTGAGCCAGCCAAGGGATGGGCGGCTGGCGATCGTCCCTGCCGGTACGAGAACCGCAGCCTGTGGTTGGACCAACGGATGGAGCTGGCTCTGTCCGCCGCTGGCGTCTCCTGTCCACGAGTTGTGCCGATGCATTTCACTACGCAGTGCGGAGTCGTACTGCCCAACCATGACAACGCGAGGGGCTGCGGATGGCGCTGCTACCGGGGGACGGTATCGATTTAGTACCTCTTGGCATGCGGTGCACAGCACTGCCTGATCGACAAACGCAACCCGCTCTCCACGGCGTCCGATACGGCGGTCTGATACCAACGCCTGAAGGCCTGCTCCGATCCCCGTGGCAGGGAGTGCTGTCGTATCGCCGGTTGTCGGTACGACAAAGATCCCAACCAGTCCCTCGCGCGTAACTGTCTCAAGGCCGATGGTCAGCACATCGCCACAGCGTTCGCAACGATCGGGAGGCGTCTCGACGTCTGGTTGGATTCCCCGCGACTGGCGAAGGCAGCTATACATCAGTCCGGCGACACGCGGTAAGGCAACCTTGTCGATTCGAAGAACAACATCGCCGCTGGAGCTCATGACGAGCAGCATGTACCTATGCCGAAGAACTGAACCTCCCAATTGGCGAGCGCGCGCACGGTTTTGGCGAGCAGATCCTTTCGGCGCAATCAGCCTGTCTTCGACCTCGATCCACCCAACGTCGGCCCAAGAGACGAGACGTTGTCCCCGGCGGAAGATGCCACCGTCGTTGAAATGCACATTCCCCCGCAGGGTCGTCACAAGCCGTGCGAGAGACCTCTCGGTTCTCCAGATCACATTGTTCGTACTTGCCATATGTCCGCGCGGATGGTCTCCCGAGAGTTGTCGAGGTGAGGGCGCGGCCAGGATCGGCGGCATCGGGGCGGCGATTGGCGCTGGAGGGGGAGGCTCGAAGACGCTCGGCGACATCGGGGCGGCGGTTGGCGGTGGAGGGGGAGGCTCGAAGACGCTCGGCGACATCGGGGCGGCGGTTGGCGGTGGAGGGGGAGTCGACATCGAAGACAACGGTGGCTCGTCATACGAACCGATGCCGTTGTCTCTAACCAACGGGGTCGGCTCGCCTAGCTTGAAGAACCGCTCTTCGTGGGTCCCGAACGGGTCAGGATTCCAGCCACTCAAACTCATTGCTTATTCTCTCCAGTGCGTTTGTCCATCAACCTGGCAAAGGCGCGGGAGGAGCCGATTTTCAGACCCGGTTAGCCGACGGATCGCCCAGCTTGGTTGAATTTTAAGCGTCAGAGTCGCTCGATTTCATCACATGACAGCACCCACGTTGTGATCAAAGTGGACATTGCTGATCTGGGGTGGTTCCAGATCCTGCTAGCTGAATCGGAGACACTAGGGGTCCGCCTACGCCATCGTCTATGCCAAAGCCAAGGACCGAGAGATTGATGTGTGCATCCCAATCCGCGCCCCGCAGACCTCTGAGTAAGTCGGGGAGCCTATGCCGGCTGAAAGCCCGAGGGCGGGACCAGCTTCAATGTACGCGCCAGTCGTGCCAAGGGAGGGTCCCAACCGGAACACAGGACCGGCAATCAGGCTGGCATTCACGCCCCAGGTCGGTGGCGCATCGCTACCAAAGCAGCTAGTACCAGTGGAGCAGTTCAGAGCGACGGTAGGCGCTTGAAGCTGTCCATTGACCCAACCACCATTTTGAAATGAGTATGTACCGGGTTCGATCGTGAGCGTGTAGCTAAGACTCCCACCGATTGAGGGTTGGAGCTCGATGTCGAGACCTGCGAGTCCGAAGAACGTGATTGGTGTGGGAATCGTTATGCAATCACTTAGCGATTCCGAAAGCGTGATCTTGATCGAGATCGGATGATTGAGTTTGAAAAGCATGTCACCAACGAAGGCCGACGGGACCGAGGCGTCTTGTGCTGTAGCCAGATCCAATTTGGCAACGAGTTTCGTCTTCGCGTCAGGGACACTGAACTGTGCACTTACGGCTGGACCAATCCCTGGCGATGGCGGCGCCGAGTATCCACACTCCTGGGCCTTTCCAGACGGAGCGTCGTCAGGACCCGACGTCGGCGAAGCAGAAACGGTGACATTGTTTAGGACATTTAGAGATACTTTGCCAGACCGCGATACCCCGGTCAGATAGAAGAATGAATCGTTGCACTGCGATTGGATGATCGGTATACCCAACACGGAGGCAGCGCAGTTCGTAGGCGATGTTCCCGACGGCGTTGTTACGGTGACTAAAACTCCGTCGTTTGAGGCGCTCGCGGGTGGCACGACTGTGATCTCTGTGTCTGAAACCACTGTGAATTTCGAAGCCGCAACGGAGCCGAACTCCACAGCAGTCGCCTTAGTAAAGCCCGAGCCTTTGAGCTGAATTGTTCCCTTCGTGTTTCTCTTCTTAAGTGACGAGGGTTTGAAGGTACCACCACCTTGCGGACCAAACGCCGGAGTCACCGATGTGACCCGAGGACCTGTGGAACCTCCGGCGCCTCCTCCACCAGAACCGCCTCCTCCACCAGAGCCTCCTCCTCCACCACCAGATGAGCCACAGCTCGCCAAATTTGCACAAAGCGTCACCAAAGCTGGAGCCGCGTTTCCGTTATATCCGATGTAAGTGTCGGCGTTTTCGGGGTTGGTGCTACTGGGCGTGAAACTCACATCGAAGGTACAGAACTGACCAACGAGAATGACGGTGTAGTTGCAGCCGTCGTTGGTTAGCGAGAAGTCAGAGGGATTGGCCCCTTCAAAGCAGGGATCAGAGCCGCCACCACATGGCTGGCCGTACGCACGCATGGCCAGCGGCACAGTCCCAGTGTTTGTCACCGTCACGGTTTGCGGAGGGGTTGTGACACCGACTGTCGGCTCAGAAAAGTTGAGGTTGGTCACTGAGATGTTCGTCGTTGCGGAGATTCCTTGCCCCGAGAGCGTCACCAAGGCTGGAGCCGCGTTTCCGTTATATCCGATATAGGCATCGGCGTTTTCGGGGTTCGTGCTACTGGGCGTGAAACTCACATCGAAGGTGCAGAACTGGCCCACGGGAATGACGGTGTAGTTGCAGCCGTCGTTTGAGAGCGAGAAGTCAGAGGGATTGGCCCCTTCAAAGCATGGGTCAGAGCTGCCACCACATGGCTGGCCGTACGCACGCATGGCCAGAGGCACGGTCCCAGTGTTAGTCACGGTCACGGTTTGCGAAGCACCACCTAGGTAAAGTCCCTGTCCAGCAAAGTTGAGATTCGTCGTTGAGATGTGGGCTGTTGCGGAGATACCTTGCCCCGACATCGGAATGAATTGAGGACTTCCCGATGCGTCGTCGCCGATGTATATATCGGCGTCCTCTGGGTTGGTGCTACTGGGCGTGAAACTCACATCGAAGGTACAGAACTGGCCAACGGGAATGGTAGTGAAGTTGCAGCCGTCGTTTGAGAGCGAGAAGTCCGACGCATTGGCTCCGGTGAAGCAAGGCACGGACCCCCCACCACACGGCTGTCCAGTCGCATTCATTGAGACTGGAACGGATCCTGTGTTCGTCACCGTCACCGTTTGCGATGTGCCACTCAGGTAGAGGCCTTGCCCAGAGAACGTGAGACTTGACGGGCTGACGCTTACGGTTGGTGAGGCTGCATCAGCGGGAGTTGAGCCGCTAAGGCCTACAAATGTCATTACGAGCAGCAACGTCACAATGGGGACGATCACGCCCCGTCGACGTATAACGCGCTCAATAACTCGATGTCCGCCGCGTCGCAACATTCCTCCACCTCCGTACTGTCGATCCAGACCGTCCCGCCAAGCAATCCGAGTATCGACGCGCGGAGCGCGCGATTTGGCCCTCGAAATCGTCCACTTGTGCCAGGGCCATAACGTGGTGCCGCGGCAGATCGACAAGCGTGGGGCCAAGATCCGCCTGACGTCGACCTACCCTGAGCGATTCCTAGAAGGTGACGCGCGATTTCACCTTCCAAATCGCGCACGTGAGGCCTTAGAATGGCCGCGTGGCCCGACCACGAAGAGTAGTGGTGGTTGATGACGACGATCTGAGTCGGCGGGGCATGGCTGAGCTTCTCGGCGACCGTTCGGAACTAGAGGTGGTGGCCGCGCTCACCCATGAACAGGCACTTCACCGGCCGCGATGGGATGCTGTCGACGTCGCCCTGGTTGATGCTGCCGATGAGCGTCAAAAGGTGGATCAATTTCCGGGCGTATCTGTCGTCGAGGCGATCCGCGGGCATGGAGGAGACCAGACATCCGTCATCGTCGTGACTGGTCACTTCTTCGATGATGCCGTGCGCCGTCGCATCCGCGAGGCAGGTGCTGACTACTTCTACAACCGGGTCGAAGTGCACGACGCCGCAAGTCTGTACAGAGCTGTGTTTGACTCTGAGAGAGAGTCGGCTCGCGGCGTGCCCCCAGAATCCGATCCGGAATTAATGTTCCGTCTGGGAGTGACTCAGGACACGCGGGTCAACGCCGGGGTGCATTTTGCTGAGGAACATCCCATCGCTGAGGAGCTTTCCGGTGGTGCGATCAGGCGAGCTCGAGCAAAGCTCAGATACCGCATCATCTTCGGAAGGACGGCTAGCCTGAATCCAGTCAATGCCGACGGACGTCCTCCCGATCGCGAGCAGGAGGCGCCCTCACTTCCTCAGATCCAGAGGTTTATGGACTGGGCGACCAAGGCAAAGGAGCGTCGGCGCTAATCGCATTCGACCGTAGCCATCGTCGTGCGACATGATTAGGCCGTGTGGGTTCAGGGCCGCCAGGCGGGGGCTGCCGGCCAGCTCCATCTGGCGCAGCGGGCCCGGTTTCATGTCGCATACCGGCTTTCGCTCCGATTAGTTGAGTGCGCTACCGGATTCCGGGAGAGCGGCGCCTACTCCCCCCGAATCCGCCAGCAGGTACGACGGGTACCGCTAAACCTCGTCGTTGGCTACCTCCTCCGCCGCACCCGGCGGGCCATGTTCGTACCCCGACTGGCCCTAGATGCCGCCGACATTGCCACCAGCAGCCTGACGCAGGGGAACACCTACAACGTTGCCTCTCAATTGGGCATACCTCTGGCACTCGAGGCCGGAGTGCAGAGCGGCCTTGCGGGACTATTCGTTCCAGCCGCCAATCTCGCCATCACAAGCGCTGTCCGGCGCCGGCGAGGACTCCCGGTGAAGTCGCTCACCCTGTCCTGGCAGGTGCTCGCCGTCATCGGAGGAGTGGCCATCCGCGCCCTCCTCGGACATCAACGGGCCGTTGCCCGGTCCAGACACGACGACGTCATGGCAGCGCGACGCGACCAAGCCATCCTTGCGGGACAGAACCACGTTGCTGTCGGCGCCAACACGGTCGTCGATCTCCTGATCCGAACAGCTCCCATCTTGCAAAGCGGGGGCGGATCCGGGTCACCGGTTCAGATGATGCTGTCTGCCTGGAAGCAAGAGGTGGCCACCGCCACGGCCGAGCACACGACGTATTTGCGAACCGCGCTTCTGTATTGGCGACGGCGCCACAACGTCAGCCCCGATCTTTCCCGAGACGTAGAGTTTGAATTGGCGCCACAGGATGGAAGCGCGTTACTCAGCGCGGCACAGGTAACGGCTCTGGAGTCGACCTTGGACCGCTTGGAGCTGCGCGGAGCTGTCTTTGTTGAGGTGCTGGACGGAAAGCAGGCACGCTTGCCAGGAGAAGCACGGCGTCTATCTGTTGGAGGCCAAGAGATCCACATCGCCGCAGATCCTCTGTCACTGCCGGCGCGTCTGGACCTCGGGCCCGCCGCATTGTGGTTTGGGGCCGTCTTGTGCGCCATCCCCGCTCTTCCGACCGAGGGAGCCACCCCTTGGATGAGGGTCGCCCCTGCAGTGGGATGGTTCACGGCCACCGGCTTCTGGGCTCAAGGCCGAGTCAATGGTCACGCCCAGCGCGCCAACGAGAGAGTCTTTCTGTCCTGCGTCGCCGGTTCGCTCCTCCAGGCCGTGACGACGACACCTTGGGTGAGAAACCCAAGAGACGAGAACGGATGGGTACGCCAAAGTTACATGTGGCCGCTCTTCGCCGAGATCCCGTTGGCGATCCTGTATGCGAAGGACCTCGGGCGCTCGACCAGGGCCATCGGATGGGTCGGCGCGGTGGCAAGTGTGGCAATGGGATTGCACCTCAGCAGATCCTCATGGCGTGACCTTCTCTACCACGCAGCCTGGCCCGTCGCCGCCGCGGTATCGGTCCAAGGCCTCGCGGAGGCCGTCGAGGCCGAGACAGACGCGTACGCTGCGAGCCTGAGGACCCTAGATGAGGCATTGGTGATGGCTGCATTCCAGGACGGGCAGAAGCAGGTGATCGATCTTGTGACGCAAGCATACGAGCGACTGCGGTCTCTTTGGAGAGCATCCAACCAGCTATCCAAGCCTGATCACGACGAGGTGAAGCGCCGTCTGGATGACGTGCACCAGCGAATCGGCGCATTACATCGCATGTCCAGTAGCTCCCAGCTTTCAAGAGTCGTCTTCCTCGATATTGGATTCGGCAATCTAGAGGAGGACGGAGGCTGATTCCGCCATGAAGAAGGGGCTGATCTCTCACTAACGACCCACCGGCCCGACATCCCATTTACGTTTCCGTTCTAGTCCCAAGGACAGTGAAGTCCGGGCCTGAACTCCGGGACGGCGCGAACTTACCATCGAGAACGCGCGACCGATCCGGTCATGATGACCGAACGATCGTGAACATGCGATCGTCGAGGAGGATCGCCATGACCGTCGGATCGGAGATAGGCGCAGATGTGACAGTCCTCGGTCCCAGCGGATCATTCCTCGAAGTGGGTAAGCGCCGCCGTCGGGCCACAGCCGTCCGCCGTCGCCCTCATGTGGCGACCCTTCGTCGTTCACGTATTGGCGTCGTCTCTACGTGCTGTTCTTCATCGAGATCGACACCCGCCGGATTTAGCTCTCGGACATCACCGCCAACCCGGTGCGGGGAGGGGCATACCAGCATGCCGCAGCGCGCCTTTCATGCTGACCGAAGGTAGTCGATTGCGTCGTAGCAACTCCCCTGGCGCTGTCGTTGTGGGGAAATCCGAAAGGGTCGCCAATGTTTCGCCGCCACACGACAAGAACCGCAAATGGAGTTGACACCAGACTCATCATGCAGTTAGGAGGACCCAGTGCTTGGACGCTGGTGCTGGCCTCGACAATGCGAATTGTGTGTGGGCTGATCGTGGGAACAGTGTGGACCGTTGCTCTAGCGGCATGTAGTCAGACCACCCACCACGTGCTCGAATGGTCGGCACCGCGAGAGGTAGTTGCAGACATGCACTTCCAATCGCTGTCGTGTCCATCGGTGACGTTCTGTATGGCTATCGGGTCGAACGGTCGGGACGGAGTCGATGACGCCGTCTCCTTTGACGGAGTGAAGTGGTCAGCTCCTCAGAAGATCGGCG
The DNA here is from genome assembly GCA_963768255.1 of uncultured Acidimicrobiales bacterium. GTDB lineage: Bacteria > Actinomycetota > Acidimicrobiia > Acidimicrobiales > UBA8190 > Chersky-840. The sequence continues at coordinate 57,673 of CAVYGX010000008.1, forward strand.
TAACTGCGGATCAGGTGCTGTCCGTTTCGTGCCCAACGCCAACGATGTGCATCGCGGTGGACGGTGGGGGCGAGGCCATGACGTTTGACGATGGCTCGTGGTCTGCTCCAAGACAAATCGATCTCTATGGCGGTACTGGCTCGATCTCGTGCCCGACGAAAGCCTTTTGCATGGTCACCGATTTCACCGGTCATGCTGTCAGCTTTGATGGAAGCGCTTGGTCTAACGCACAGCTTATCGATGCGGGGCAGAACATCAGAACGGTGTCATGTCCTAGCCCAACCTTCTGTGTCGCCCTCGATGACGGTGGCAACGCGTTGACTTTCAACGGAGTCTCATGGTCTGGACCGCGCGTTGTCGAAAAGTCAAACTTTATCCCATTTGTGTCTTGCGTTTCGGCAAGGTTCTGCGGGGCTCTTGGCAGTCAAGCTCACACGACGTTCCTCACCTACGGCAGTCATGGCTGGTCCGACGACGTAAGACTCCGTCCCTATCCAGCCAACTCCTACACGGATCCTCTTTCATGTGCAAGCGCCACATTTTGCATATTCGTCGATGACCAAGGACGGGCTCTGACTTTCAATGGTCGGTTCTGGTCCGCACCGAAGTTCGTCGATGCAACGCGTGCCGGGCGGCTCCTAGCAGGGCTTCAGTCTGTCGACTGCCCAACCGACCATTTTTGCGTGGCGCTTGATTCCCGTGGGAACGCTCTCACTTACAGCGGCGATACGTGACGACACCCCGCCCCCCAACAGACGAGGCGAACCGGCTCGATGCGGACCGCGGGTGGAAACGGGGGGTGTCCACGAGCCTGGCGCAGGTGGTGTGAATGCATGGCTCGGCGGAAGCCCTACGGGCCGTGGTCGCCGCCAAACCGGTTACAAATGACGCATGCCTCTTCATTCCCGAAATCCGGGACGACGTCATACGCAGTCAATACGAAGTGGGAACCCAAGGCATGAGAAGGTCATTCACAGACACCCCCTTTCTTCAGGCCCCGGTGATCTTCTCTCAGTGCACGTGGTTGAGCCCCTTGTTTACACAAGCAAATTTTGACGGAAACGTGCCGAGGAGGAGCCCGAGCCTCTGAGATCACGGATCGAGTGATCGTTGATGACATCGTGGCATTTGTGAATAAAAGGGCTTCCCGCCGTGAGTGAGTCCGGTGCTTTGGATGTCACCGTTGACTGACATCACGTCGTACCCGAAGGCACTGTCAAGGTGGGACATCATCAATTCTTGTGGTGCGTCCGCCCGTCGTGATCTCCTAATGTGCCCCGTGATCGAGCGATCGGCTCGGGGGGATGAGCGACTGCCCAGGAGGCGGGATGCGACGTCTGCATGTCGTATTGAACACACGCTGATAATGAAGCGGGCACGTAAATGCCAGGCAAGATCGGTCAGTGAGAGCAGTAATGGCTGCGACACATACCGGCTTGCGTGTGCCGCAACGGTCTCCTTTTGTTTGGGCATAGTCCTCGTACTCGGCGGCTTCGTGAGTCAAGCTGGCGCTCAGACATTGACGTGGCAACCGTCGCTGTGGGGGAATGTGACCAACGAGGCGCTGTTCGGGATTTCGTGTCCCGACGCTGCGAACTGTGTGGCTGTGGGGTCGGGTGGCACGATTGTAACGACATCCAACGGTGGGGCGTGGACTGCACAGACTTCCGACTTTGCCGGAACCTTGTCGGGGGTGTCCTGTCACTCGGTCTCGGACTGCTGGGCAGTTGGGTCAAGCGGAACGATTCTGGCAACAGCAGACGGCGGATCTACCTGGACATCGCAGACGTCAGGCGTTACGGGGTTGTCTCTCTACGCCGTGTCGTGTCCGACCACATCGGATTGCTGGGCTGTCGGTGATAGTGGGACAATCATCGCCACCACGAACGGGGGGACGTCGTGGGTCTCTCAGTCGTCAACGACCTCCCAGGCGATCGTCGGTATCTCCTGTCCCACGACGAGCGATTGTTATGCCGTGGGAGGTTCGGGAACGATCGTAGCGACGAGCGACGCAGGGTCGACGTGGGAGACTCAGACCTCTAATACGACAACCGACCTTACAGGAGTGTCCTGTCCAAGCATCTCGACCTGTCTTGCCGCTGGAGTTTCCAACGGTGGTTACAGCACCTGGCTCACCACGAACAGCGGGTCGACGTGGACTGCTCAGTTCCAGAACTTGGGCTCGCTCAATGCGATCTCCTGCTCAACGACCGCCGACTGCGTCGAGGTCTCACCCACTGGATTGATCGCAACCACGACCGATGCTGGCCAGAACTGGGCCACCCCGACATCACCCACGTCCCATACCCTCTCGGGGGTCTCCTGTCCGACCAGTTCGGACTGCTTTGCCGTCGGGGCGGGGGGGACGATCATCGCCACCACGGACGGGGGGACGTCTTGGGTGTCACAGAACATTGGGGCAGCCATATCCCTTGACGGCGTGAGCTGTCCAAACGCATCCGAATGTTGGGCCGTTGGAGCACACGGCACGACTCTCGGGACAACGAATTCGGCCAGCACCTGGGGGGCTTTCCCGTTCCCCACTGCCACCGACGTAACGGGAGTGTCCTGTCCAAGCGTCTCGACCTGTCTTGCCGCTGGAGTTTCCAACGGTGGTTACAGCACCTGGCTCACCACGAACAGCGGGTCGACGTGGACTGCTCAGTTCCAGAACTTTGGCTCGCTCAATGCGATCTCCTGCTCAACGACCGCCGACTGCGTCGAGGTCTCACCCACTGGATTGATCGCAACCACGACCGATGCTGGCCAGAACTGGGCCACCCCGACATCACCCACGTCCCATACCCTCTCGGGGGTCTCCTGTCCGACCAGTTCGGACTGCTTTGCCGTCGGGGCGGGAGGGACGATCATCGCCACCACGGACGGCGGGACGTCGTGGGTCTCTCAGTCCTCACCTACCACCCAGGCGATCCTCAGTATCTCCTGCTTCACTGCGTCGACCTGTTTCGCCGTCGGATCCGGGGGCACGATCCTGGTCACAACCAACGGCACGACCTGGAGCACCCAACCGTCGGGTACGACGCAACCTCTAAACGGTATTTCGTGTTCGTCTTCCACTGTCTGCTACGTGGCTGGCGGTGGGGGCACCATCCTTGGAACAACAGACGGCGGGTCCACGTGGACAGCGCAAGACTCCGGGACGACCAATGCTCTGAACGGGATCTCGTGCCCGGGCCCCAATGCGTGCTTCGCCGTAGGTGATGATGGCACGATCGTCACGTCCAGTGGTCCGACGGGTACCCCTCCGACCACAGGCACCACCCCCCCAACCACAGGTACCACGCCCCCGACCACAGGCGCTACCACCCCGACCACAGGCGCTACCACCACGACCACAGGCGGTACCACCACGACCACGAGCGCTACCACCACGACCACCACGACTCCGGTCCCCATGGTCATATCCGTCAGCCCCACATCGGGATCCACCGCTGGGGGGACTTCGGTGACGATCACCGGGGTCGGCTTTACCGGGGCCAGCTCCGTCATGTTTGGCTCCGTGGCTGCCACCAGCTTCACGGCGAACGGCGACACCTCGATCACCGTCTCATCTCCTGCTGAGTCAGCTGGCACGGTGGACATCACAGTCACCACCCCGGTGGGCACCTCGGCGATGTCCAGCAATGATCAGTTCACCTATGAGTCTCCGTCTACGACTACCACGACTCCGGCAACGACAGTCGCCCCGGCCTCGACGGCGACGCCAGCAACGACGTCGGCCCCGGCAACGACGGTGGCCCCGGCAACAGCAGCCAGTTCCTCGCAGTCGGCGACCACGGTCAAGGCCGCCTCAGGCTCTTTGGCGTTCACGGGCATCGGAAAGGGCGTCACGTGGGCGGTGGTAATTGGTGTGGTGTTGATCATGATCGGCATTGCGATTTTCGTCCTCATCGACGCTCCACGTCGGCTTATGATGCTTCTCTCCTACCAAAACCAACAACGCTCGCAACGACACGTCAGTGATCAAGGCCCATCCCATGACAAGCGCTCGTATGGCGTCAAGCGCATTGCCGGGTGGTTCCTAGGCCACCAATAGATATGCCTCTTATTTCTTTCCCAGCTAGGGGCCGCAACAAGTGCTTTGCTCTTGAACGAGTTTGATACTCGAAATGTCAGCGGGCGTGGACCCTGTGCGTGCCCAAAGACCTCATCCGGTCCTGGGTGCCGAGAATCCCATCCGCATCACGCGACCAGGCGATACTCGTGAATGAGACCACCAGCCTCTCGGTTGGCACGACTCTCCTACCAGAAGGTGCCGATGCAAGGTCAGCAGGTGCTGACGGGCATAGCGCACGCGACTTCGTGCGAATCCTCGACGCTCATCTTTGGCCTTGTCGGGCGGTGGGTTTGAACGCCACCGGCAGATGCTTGACACCTCCCACAAGCGGGATCGTCATGGCCTGGAGGTAGTCGGGAGGTCCGATGGGTTGGATGTCCGGCAGGCGGGTCAGCAGTTGGCGGAACACTACGCCTAACTCTCGGCGCGCGAGATGTGCTCCAAGGCAAAAGTGCGGGCCCGGCCCACCGAAGCCGACGTGAGGGTTTGGGTCCCGACGAACGTCGAAGTGTTCGGGATCGTTGAAGACCCGTGGATCGCGATTGGCAGCGCCGTAGAAGAGGACGACCTTGTCGCCGTCCTCGAAATCGTGGCCCGATATTGTCACGCTTCCCGTCGCCGTCCGTCTCATGAAGGTGACTGGCGATGCGAACCGCACGATCTCCTCTACCGCCGTCGAAGTGACCGTGAGGAGGTCGGTCTGCCAGATGCGCCTCTGTTCCGGATATTCACCGAGGAAGTGCATCCCCAGGGAGGTGGCCGTACGGGTGGTGTCGTTGCCGGCCACCGCCAGGAGGATGAAGAAAGCTCCGAGCTCCTCAGCCGTGAGGGACTCACCTTCCACGTCGGCGTGGACGAGGGATGAAGTCAGATCGTCCGTCGGCTCCTTTCGGCGGTCGTCGGCCAGCTCATTCATCACGCCCGTGAGAGTGATGCCTGCCTGGAAGAGGGCACCGAGGGGATCGCCTTCGCCCATCATCTCGGGGTCGCCGGCGCCCAGGATGACGTTGGTCGCCTCGAGCACCGTGCGGAATTCGGAGCGGGGTATACCCATCATGTCGCAGATGACCAGAAGTGGGAAGGGGGCCGAGATCGCCTCGACGAGGTCGACTTCACCATTCTCGCAGATCTCGTCGATCAGAGCGGTGCAGATCATCTCGACCGAATCGATCACCTGCTCAAGACGACGCGGGGTGAAGGACCGACCGACGATACGCCGCAGTCGGGCGTGCCGGGGATCATCCATGGTGATGAGGGAGCCGAAGTACTCCATCGCCTCCGCCGGCATGTCCTGGATCGATATCGAACCCTTGCCCGAGCAGAAGGTCCGTGGCTGCGTACTGATCTCGAGCAGTTCGGCATGACAGATCACGGCTTGGAATCGGTCCATGGGACCAAAGAGATTCTCCAGCTCTACGGGAACAAAGGGCGTCTGCTCGCGGAGCATGGCAAAGTCAACCATTCGTGGAGTTAGGGGCCGACGCCAGAACTCCGGATCCGCAATTGACAGCCCGCTGGCGGACACAAATGTCAACGGCACCACCCTCCTGACGCGTCGTCGCCTGGGCAAAATGATACGGCGAAGCTTGTGGGAGCCGAGAAAGTCATCCGTGCGCGCCGACCAGGGGCTTCTCAGTTTGATTGCGGTAACAAGTACATGGGAAATCGAGGTGAATAGCGTGGGAAATGGCCGTTCAGAGGTGGGGTCCCGGTCCTGGATGAAGGGGTTTTGTCGTTAGCCCACTGACCCCACCCCACTTGACACTGACTGACTGACACTGACTGACTGACCGACTGACACTGACTGACTGACACTGACTGACTGACTGACACTGACTGACTGACACTGACTGACACTGACTGACACTGACTGACTGAGTCTGACCCACCAACCAACCAACCAACCAACCAACTGACTGGCCCACCCACCCACTAGCGGTAGGCGTGGAACCACGCATGAGGACGCGATGCTTCCCTTCACGCACAGGCTCAGCGGAGGTCTCCATTGATTCCTCGTACGGCACTGACCCTCTACCTGTAAAGGAGATAGTTTCCGGCCGTATCAACAGCCATGCAGAAGTCGCTCGCAGCACACGATATAGAATCGATCGTGTTGCTGCCGTCCACGTCGTCGGTGGATATCCAGGTTCCGCCCTCAAATCGCAAGACGTCCCCGACACCCGATGTGGCGACCCAGCAGTTGTCAGCAGTTACACAAGAGACACCGCCAGAAAATGCCAACGACGTAGGCGCCGAGACCACCGACCACGTGTTCCCATCGTAGGAGTCCGCGTCTCCAATACTGCCAGCCTCACCGAATGTCATACCCACTGCCAGGCAAAAGGTGGTGGTAGGGCACGAAACACCACTTGGGGTCTGTTCGCCATGTCCACCGCCACCCACCCCGGCTTGCCCAGCTGTCCAGGACGTTCCGTCCCACTCTTCGGCAAAGTTGTCCGTATTTGGCCCGTCAAAGAGGGAACCTAATGCCGAACATAGGGACGGACCCGCACAAGATACGCCTGTCAACTCCGTTTCACTTGTACTCGGCTGATTTGGCAGATCTTGATCGGGAACCACGGCCCAGGTAGTGCCGCGATACACAAGCGCTAGGTCGAGGTTTCCATCGGCTGACGGTAAGTCGGCACCTACTGCCATACAAAAGCTCGTACTTGTACACGAAACCCCGGTTAGGGATCCTGAGACGGACAAGCTCATGTCCATCTCCGACCAGCCGGTGCCGTTGTACACGTAGATTGTGACAGGGAGGACCGCGTAAGGTCCGAATATTGGATCGTGCCGTTGATCAGGGACTTTCTGGTCCGGTTCCTCCTCGGCTACCTTCCCCGCGATGCGCGGCACACGGGCCCGAAGTCAGCTGTGGGCCTTCGTTTACCTCTCGGTCCGTCGCGTGCTCGAGTTGGTCGTCCTCATGGCTCGATCGGATGACGCCAAGGAGATCGAGCTACTCGCACTTCGCCACGAGGTAGCCATGCTGCGGCGCCAAGTGAAGCGTCAGTCCTTCGAACCGGCCGACCGTGCGCTTCTGGCGGCGCTCAGCCGACTGCTTCCCCGAGGTCGCTGGGGTGTCTTGGGTGTCACCCCGGCCACACTTCTCGGCTGGCACCGCCGTTTGGTGGTCCGACGCTGGACCTATCCACACCGCTCGCCCGGGCGCCCACGCGTTGACGAGGAGATCACCGCCCTCGTGATCCTCCTAGCCAAGGAGAACCCCCGATGGGGATATCGCCGCATCCAAGGTGAGCTTCTCAAGCTCGGTGTCCGGCTGGCGGCCAGCACCATCGCCCGAATCACGAAGGACCGCGGCCTTGGACCGGCACCTCGCCGTACCACCACATGGCGGGAGTTCATCCGCGCCCAGGCGTCTCACATCGTGGCCACCGACTTCTTTAGCGTGGACACGGTGCTGCTAAAGCGTGTCTACGTCTCGTTCTTCATCGAACTCAGGCGCCGACGAGCCTGGATCACCGGCGTCACAACCCACCCCAATGCGCCGTGGGCCACCCAGCAGGCCAGGAACGTGGCCGGTGACATCGCCGACACCGAGATCGACGTCAGGTTCCTCGTCCGCGACCGTGACACGAAGTACGTGGCGAGCTTCGACGAGGTCTTTCGGTCCGAGGGCGCCCAGATCCTCAGGACCCCCTTCCGGACCCCGAACGCCAACGCCTACGCAGAGCGCTTTGTCCGGACCATTCGATCCGAGTGCCTCGACCATCTTCTCGTCGTCAATCAACGGCACCTCGAACGGATTCTTCGCAGCTACGCCCGGCACTACAACGGCCATCGCCCGCATCAGGGCATTTCCCAAGAGATCCCAGCGCCGCACTCGCATCCACCTTCGTTGGTTGCAGCGCACTCACCGTCAGCGCAGGAGAACCTCCGCCGTATTCGACGACGCGACCGCCTTGGAGGGTTGATCCACGAATACGAAATCGCGGCGTAGTGAGCACGTCGAGTTTTCCGACATTACGGGCATAGGGTCTAATCCGGTTCCAGTGGCAGTACGGGATCCCCGGCGATTATCGGGTGCCCTGACGCGCCTTTACCTACGCCGTCCCCTAAGTCCCGAGATGTGTGATCGAGCACACTCTCGTAAAGCTGTCTGCCTGGAACTGTGCTTCTTCACCTTTAGAGGGCCGCGTCGCACGGTCCTCGCTTAGGGTCCGACGCCCTTCCACTTGATGGTGAACCAACTGCCGTTCTTGTTTGCACGCAGGCCAGATACCGTGGCCAAATACATGTTGCCCTCCTGATTCGTCATCCAGAGCGGAACAGGGGACGGAGCGGCGGACGTGAACGCCGGAATCGGCATTAGCTGTAGCCCATCGAGGGCAGCCTTGGCACCCCCAAGCCGCATATTCGAGCCCAGGCGAGCTAACCAGTGGGCAAGGGGTTTGTTCGTGCTACACACATACCCAGCTGGGCAACCATTAAGGAAAACACCACTGAGGTTCAGACCCGTGCGTTCGACGACCCACTCGGCGTTCGCACGTCCGCAGGGGGGGTTAGCCATGCCGGTATATGCGCAACCGTAGGATCGGTTCAACGTGGGACCGACTGGGACATTAACCGTGCCCGTTTCGTGTAGGGTCACATTCGTCACGGTGAGAGTCCAGATGCCCGCCGGGTTCGCAGCCGTCGTGGCGTACGTCACCGTTGCGCGGATCAAATTGTTCGGACGCACGGTGATGGCGAACAACTGGATGCCACTGTCGAACGGTCCGTGCATCTCCCACCAGGCGCTGTACGTCGGATACTTGCCGCCCGTGCACACTGCTTCCGTCCCGGCTTGTTCGACGGTATTGGTATCCACGCCGTCGATACCTACCCACGGGGCCATGTCGGGCAGGGGCGGGGTCAGGGTGAAGACGTCATTCACCGCGTTCCCGTTAGCGTTATTTGACAAGAAGACTTGATTTATTGCATTTCTCTCGGCCGCAATCACCGTTCCACGAGGAATGAGCCCCAGGCTGTCGGTGATTGTGTAATCGACATAGTCCTTATTGTCGGCGAAGAGCGATGGCGAGACGACGCCATTTACGTTCATCGTGACAACCCCGTCTGCTTTGCCCGTCACTGTGGGGGCGAAGGGGCATGTAACGGGCGGCTGTTCCCATGTGCCCACGACCTCACTGAACAACTTGCCCGGATAAGCAGGTAGAGGGCGGACAAAGTAGGCGGCCCAATTGGTTGACTTATCGCAATTCGGAAGTGAGCACATCCGCAGCGCGGCATTGTGGGGCGCAGCCTGAACCACCCCGCGTTGTCCTGCTGGTGCGCCATTCGACACGCTGGAGGCGCTCCCCGCTGTATTCGGAGCTGCGTCTGCGGTGACGGACAGCACCAGCGTCAGCCCCAACACACCAGCCACCAGCAGCCCTGCAAGATGCGTGAAACGTGGCGATCGTCGGTTGGAGAACATTCCCGGTCCCCTTCCCCCGCCGGGCGCCGTGGGGACGACGCCGTGTGGGTATTGCTCGTCCGCCGGACGCACTTCCCCACGTGAAATTCCCCGAGTGAAATCACCCGCACCCCGGTTCTCCGCGGGAACTTAAGACGTCTCAACGTCCATATCGCCGTCAAATTTGGGTAAATCTCCAACCGGTCGGAATCACCCGGTCCAGGATTTGAAATCTAGTGACGGCGGACCCGTGTGGCGCGGCCTAATGTCACGACAGAATGTCTCAATGACAGTTGCGTATGCCATTGGTCTGGGTCGGTAGCCAAATGGCAAGTGTGCAAGGAGGTGCGCAATGGTGGCCACGATTCCCCTCACCACGAGTGACTATCCCTATGCCATGGGTGATGGGATGCAGCGTCGTTCCGTCGATCAACAAGTAGGACCATTGCATCTCTCTCATTCGGTACGTGGTCGATCGATAGCGCCACATCTCCCGGGTTACTTCCGTATGGAGAACCGCGTCGCAAGTCGGATACGGAGCGGCCGGGTCTACCCCAGGTTCGGTTGACTCCTAACCTTGCGAGCATTGGCTCGCTGGAAGGGAGTGGAGGGTGCCAAAGGCATACCCCGATCAGTTCCGCCGTGATGTCGTGGCCGTGGCCCGACGCCAAGAGATCCTGCTGTCGAAGGTGGCCCACGACTTCGGCATCTCCGAGTCCTGTCTGCACCGCTGGATGAAGGACGCGGACGTCGAAGAGGGAGTCTGTGACGGCATGACTGCGGCGGAGCGCACCGAGCTCCGAGAATCACGCAAGCTGATCAAGGTCCTTGAGCAGGAGAACTACATCCTGCGTCGGGCGGCCGCCTATCTGTCTCATGGCTCCCCAAAATGAGATACCCGCTGGTCCGTGACCTTGCCGACGAAGGGGTTCCCGTGGCGGTGACCTGCCGGGTGCTCGAGTTGTCCAAGCGGGCTACTTCAAGTGGCTCAATCGGCCTTGTAGCCGAAGGGACCTCGACAACGCCTATCTGACCAACGCCGCCGTCGACGTGAACCACGATGCCCCCGCCTTCGGCACCTGGACTCCGTCAGTGTCCCTCGCCCACCCTCCCTGTCCTTCAGCCGTAGCTCTCGCGAAATGTGACTCCGGCGAAGCCAGACTCGGCACCGAACGCGATACTGACGATCTCACCCCGCTGCATCGGGGCTCTGGTCCAATGCTGTGGAGACGGGCCAACCCTCGGCGTCTCGAACCCAACGGGCGCAGTGACCCTCGTTCTCCACCAGGGTGAGCCCAACGTCATCGGCTAGCTCCTGAGCCTCGGCACGGCCCCCCAACACGATGTCGAGAGGCGACGTGGTGAAGGTCACCTGGAACTGGCCGAGTCTGTTTCGACGCCAGGCGATCTCGGTGATATCGCAGTTAGGCCTCAGGCTCATCTGACTTGGCCGCTTTCTTTGCGGTGCCTCCCCGACAAGCCTTTCGGGTTGACGTCGGAGTCGTGCGAGATCGTACCTCGGTCCGAGGTCACGCGGTCCCGATGTAGTCCCTCGTTGTTAGGTCGGTCACAATCCCCAGGTCGTCCTCTTGTTTTCCCCAGGCGAGAGCCGCCACAGTGACGGAGTCGGCGACGGATTCGTCCCTGTGGTCGACGGCGGGAGTCCGAGTGCCGTACTTCGACCACCCTTTTCTGGCCGAGGACAAGGGAGGAGTTCTACCAAGGCCGTCATGCGGCTTTGGAGCGGGCGAGGGAGTGTGGACTTGACCGGGTTCGACGGACAGGTTTGTTGTGTTGATCATGCCGCCTGACGGTCGGCGTTGTGGTGGATGAGTGCTTCGTATTTGGCGGGGCTCATGTAACCGAGCGAGCTGTGCAGACGACGCGTGTTGTACCAGCCTTCGATGTACTCGAAGACAGCGCGGCGAAGTCCCGCTCTCGTCGGCCAGGCCTGCAGGTCGATGAGCTCGCGTTTGATGGTGGCGAAGAAGCTCTCGGCCACTGCGTTGTCCCAGCACTCGCCCTTGCGTCCGACCGAGAGCACGACGCCGTTGGTCCGGGCCAGCTCCGCGTAGTCACCGCTCGTGTACTGGCATCCCCGGTCGGAGTGGAAGATGACGCCCTCTGGGGGTCGGCGCTGGACGAAGGCCATCTCTAGGGCCTCTTCGACGAGCTCGGTGCGCATGTGGTCGGCCAGCGCCCAGCCCACGACGCGTCGAGAGGCCAGGTCGATGACGGTGGCCAGGTAGGCCCAGCCTTCCCAGGTGGCGACGTAGGTGATGTCGCCGACATAGCGACGGTCGAGCTCTTCGCACGGCCCGAAGTGGCGTTGGATCAGGTCCTTGGCCGCCTCGGCTTGGGGATCGGCCACCGTCGTCGTGCGCCAGCGCTTCTTGGCCCGGCCCTCGAGGCCGGCCGCTCGCATGAGCCGCCGCACCCGCCACTTGCCGACCTCGACGCCTTCGTCAGCGAGGGCCTTGCGCACCCGCAGGTACCCATAGGTTCCGTTGGACTCGTCGTGGACCTCGTTGATCTTCTCGGTCAACTCGGCGTCGGTGACATTGCGCGCCGAGGGGATGGCCTTCTTGCGCTCGTAGTAGGCGGACCGGGAGACCTCAAGCAGGCGACAGGCGCGCTTGGCGCCGTGACCTGCAGCTTCTTCCGCCTCGATGAACGGGTCCACCGTCATCGGGTCTCCCGGGCGAAGAAACTTGTTGCTCGCTTGAGCGTCTCGTTGTCGAGGCGCAGCTGGCGGTTCTCGTGGCGCAGGCGTGCCAGCTCGGCGCGCTCTTCTGTGCTCAGTCCGGGCCGCTCGCCGGCGTCAATCTCGGCTTGCTTCACCCAGCTGCGCACGTTCGTCTCTGTCAGGTCGAAGTCCCGAGCCACCTGGCCGATCGAGCGGTCACCGCGTCTGCAGTGCTCGACGATCTCGGCCTTGAACTCCGGGGTGAACGACCGGCGGGGACGGGGCTTCTTCCTCTCCATGGTGTCCATGATGGGCATCCTCTCTGGTGCTGTGCACCTGACGGTGGATGTCCGTCAAACCCGGAGAAGCCCAGTGGGTGCCGCTGTAAGCCGCAACACCCACCTGAGGGGCTTGCCGTGTGGGGGTGTTGTCACCGTGCGACCTGCTGGCCCCCCGGCAGGTCGCCGGGACAACGCCCCGTGGCGAGGATGGGTGACGATGGCTGGCAGGCTCCGAGTGACCCGGATGAGCGGACTACTCGACCGCTACCGGAAATGGGACATCGTCCTCGACGGCAAGGTTGCGAGTTCTGTGGCGAATGGCCGAGCCACCGAAGTGCTGGTCGAGGGTGGCGTTCACACCCTGCGTGTCGGACACCGGTGGTGGGCAAGTCCAACACAATCGTTCACCATTGTGGACTCGAAGACGGTCGAGTTTGTGTGCCGTCCTCGGCCCCATCCGATGATCTGGATACCGTATGGAGTGGCGTCTCTCTATCGCCACGATCTTTTCATTGTGTTGGAGCGTATGCGCGTGAAAAAGTCAAAATCGATGGTTTTGCCTTCCCTCACGATTGGTCCATAAGTAGGTCCTGGATGAGCCATATCTCAGCCGAGGTCAGACCAGCAGTCGAGCAAGACCGTCCGACTGGCATGTTTGTTTGGATGACACCTCCCGTTAGACCCTGATAGAGAGCGGCATAGGCGAAGCACGTCGCATACTGTTCCTCTGCCGCTTCTAACTGTGTGGCCTGGGCCTGCGCGGCCTGCACGGGAGTCCACACCACCGCCAAGGCGGCGGTGGTTGGCGTCTCGCTCGTGATCAACGGCGCGGGCATTGCCTCTGGACCCTTGTAGGCGACCGACGTGGCCTCACCATAAGCAGCCACCGTCAAGCCAGCGACGATTGCCAAGGCCAATGTAAGAGGTCGACGCATGAGAGGGAATCGGCAGGTGGGTCGCCGACCTTGATCGCGGGGGACGATGTCAGTCCGGTATGACACCGCGACGAACTCAGCCAGGCCATCGCCATCGCAACGGCGAGCGCCTCCCGTGAGGTTGAGACGTGGACCGAGCTTGCTTGTCGAGAGCGGTGCTGTGTTACTCAGGTCGGCCCGAACCTTCCCGATCCCGCCCAAAGCATCTCGACCCCGCGTATGCTCACATCAGCAAACAATCAGATTTCACGCGAGCTGTTCGCCGTTGCCGGGTGCCACCAGGTCTCCCGCAAGTGTCAGAGCGTGGAGAAAGAGGCAAAACCAATGGCGACAGGCACCGTGAAGTGGTTCAATGCCACCAAGGGATTCGGATTCATCACCCCAGACGACGGCACTGCCGATGTCTTTGCCCACTTCTCGTCCATCGAGGGGTCGGGCTATCGCGAGCTGGTCGAGGGGCAGAAGGTCGACTTCGAGGCCGAGCAGGGTCCCAAGGGTCTGCAGGCCAAGCGGGTCCGGGCGATCTGAAGGCCCACGATTCCGAGGTGACTGGCATGGCTGAGATCGAGAGTATCGCTGGTCTTCTCGCGCCAGGCGACAAAGCCTGTTGACGTGATTCGTCGTCTGTTACTCCGGCGGCGACGAGGAGCACCGATACGGGACGTATCGGTTCTTAAGATGCAAGCGAGCTGGCGTCGACCCTCGGCCTCGGTATCGTCCCACCACCGGTGGGTCGTTTCGCTGGGTCCGGCATCCTGACACCACGCGTGTCCAGTATCGCGCTGGGGTGTAGGTGCTCAAGCGCTGTCGTGTGGCACCAGAAGAGCCACCGCATCGAGTTAAACGACGTGGAGGGTGACCCCGACTATTTCCACGGGGACGAGCTGGTCATCTCCGAGATGGCGGCGAATGAAGGCCTATGGTCGGTTCCGACATCCGATGGCGCCCTACGCTGGGTGCGACCCTGATCTGGAACCCCACCTCGATTGGTCAGTTCCCCCTCATCTCCCATCGAAAAGTGCCATCTCTCGTGGGTACAAGGACCATGCCACCAGCTTTCGCCAGCGCGGCAGCGTCTTCCTGAGTCCCCGGACGCCCTCGCTGTCGAGGTCGGACATAGATCAGCTCGTACCAGTCTGGCCGGTACGGGTACCAGACGATGCCGACGATCTCGCGCCCCGCACTCACTGGCCCAAACGCTACCCAGCAACGGAGGTGCGAACGCGACAGTCACGGAGCTTGGAACCGGGGGCTTGTGGCCCCAGCGCTCTGGGTACCATCGAGTTTGGCCGTACCCTCCCGCGAGGGACGAGCACGAAGGGCCGCAGGGCGTTTGAGGATTACCCGCCAAAGTCCTTACGCCTTTACCGCGTCCTGGGTCAGACGGACCTGCCCGACGTATCGTTTTGAGGCCAAGGTATTCCTAGGCGTCGCCACTCCCCGAGGCAATGCGGGTGGCCTTTGGGCAGCATCGGGGCGTGGTGGGGCGATACACCACGCTACCCTCGACAGCAGAACCGCCCCAGGTCAAAGCAAGCTAGCGTCGATGCGAGATGGTGAGAAAACAAGGGGGTCGGACAGTGCTTAAGGGTTTCAAGAACTTTCTGATGCAAGGAGAGTTGATTGTCATTGCTGTCGGTCTGGTTGTGGCGCTGGCATTTAGCACGCTCATCAAAGCCTTCACCGATTCGATCATCACGCCGTTGGTCAACGCCGCACAGGGGGGAAAGACGTCCCAGGGTCTCGGATGGACCATCAACGGTCAGCGCATCGACCTGGGTTCCTTCATATCGGCCATCGTCTACTTCGTCATCTTCATGGCCGTGATCTACTTCATCCTCGTTGTTCCTTACCGTTCATACATGGCTAAGCGAGGCACCAGCGTCTTCGGTCCTCCGGCGGACACCAAGACCTGCCCGGAGTGCCTGTCCGATGGCCTGCCGCTGGCAGCGACAAAGTGCAGTCACTGTGCCAGCCTGATTCCCGCCACCTGAGAATCGGAGAACGTCACAGTCACGCTAAGTGGCCCCATGAAGGGGCGGGGCACTGTCCCGATTCCGAGAGTCTCGGTGACCACGGGCCAGATACCCCGCCCGGAACCATTTTGCCTGGTGTGGCGGCGTCTGACAGCCTCTCTCCGGCTGCGATCCGATCGGACTATTCGGGATCGCTCGGCGTTACGATTATGTGTCCCGCTGAGCGTGGAAATTTGAGTTGACGGTCCCCCGCCTGATGCCTGCCTGGTGGTAGGTCTCGGGCGTCCGTCGAAAGACATCCGACCAAGAAGGGGACCGTCGTGAAGAAGAACTATCAGACCCAGACCGCCCGCGCCCGCATCACCGGCCGGACGACACCGAAGAAGGCCAAGGCCGATCCGCGCCGTGAAGCGCACGAGGCGGCGCTGGCCCTGCCCGACACCGTGACCGTGGCCATCGGCGAGCTGGCCGGCGAGCTCGAGGAGGGACTGCTGGCCTTCGCCGTCGGGGCCGGGCTGCAGGTGCTCGGCGTGATCCTGGACAACGAGGCGACCGCCCTGGCCGGCCCGAAGGGGGTGCACGACCCCGAGCGGGCCGCCGTGCGCCACGGGACCGAGGACGGGCTCGTGGCCCTGGGCGGCCGCCAGGTCTCGATCCGCCGGCCGAGGCTCAGGAGCGCCGACCGCAAGGAGGAGGTGCAGCTGCCGACGTATCAGGCGTGCACGTCGACCGAGCTGCTCGGCCGGGAGACGCTCGCCCGCATGATGGCCAAGCTCTCCACCCGCCGCTACGGGGCCGGCCTCGAGCCCATGGGCAAGACGATCGAGGCGGCCAGCCGTTCCACGTCCAAGTCGGCCGTGTCGCGCCGGTTCGTGGCCGCCACCGAGACGGCGCTCACCGAGCTGATGGCGTCGGATCTCTCGGAACTCGACCTGGTGGCCATCATGATCGACGGCGTCCATTTCGCCGGGTTTCTGTGCGTGGTGGCGCTCGGCATCGACATCGACGGCAACAAGTGGCCGCTGGCCGTGGAGGAGGGCGACACCGAGAACGCCACCCTGGTGAAGGACCTGCTGGCCGGGCTGCGGGAGCGGGGACTCGACATGACCAAGCCCATCCTGGCCGTGCTCGACGGGGCCAAGGCGTTGTGCGCCGGGGTGCAGGCGGTGTTCGACCACCCGGTCATCGCCCGGTGCCAACTGCACAAAATCCGGAACGTGGAGTCCAAGCTGCCCGACGACGTGGCCCGGGTGGTGGTGAAGGAGATGCGCGCCGCCTACGCCAACCCCGATGCCCTGGCCGCCCAGGGGGCGCTCGAGGCTCTGGCCAGGCGCATCGAACGCTCGCACCCCGGGGCGGCCGGCAGCCTGCGCGAAGGACTGGCCGAGACGCTCACCATCGCCCGGCTCGGGGTGCCTCCCACCCTGGCCCGCACGCTGCGCTCGACCAACGCCGTCGAGTCGATGATCGAGATCTGCCGTGACCACTCCCGCAACGTGAAGCGCTGGCGCGACGGGGAGATGGCGCTGCGCTGGTGCGCGGCGGGCATGGTCGAGGCCAAGAAGCAGTTCCGACGCGTGAACGGCCATCTGCATCTGAAGGGCGTTGCGCACCGCCCTCGAACAGCACGTCGAAGAGACTGTTACACCCCGTCGCTACAGTGCAGACAAGGAGGTGGCCGCCTGACCCAAAAGCTCGGGGCCGTCACTCAAAATCCACACCGGTCGGGACATCCTCTCGCGTGGCCCTGGAAGTGGATTGGTACGTCGGGTGCATCCGACTGGTCCAAGGCGTTCTAAGGGACCGATCGGCACCGAATATGGGTGGCTCCGACGGTGGAAGGCTTTTCTGCCAGACGTCGACCGGTCCCGGCACATACTGGACGGTGAGCGGCAAGCGGCGCCCGGAGCGGCACGGCAGTCCAACCCGCCTCGCTCCGACCGGCGTGCCAGGATGACGGTCACGACGCACCCAGGCCGAGGACCCTACGTGGCACCTAACAAGAAACAGTCTGAAGCGTGGAATGGAGGCGAGTCAGTGCACTACGTCGCCCACGCCGACCGATACGACCGCCAGCTCGCGCCGTTCACCGAGGCGCTGCTCGAACAGGTCCGGCTGACACCGCATCGCTCCGTGCTCGATGTGGGCTGCGGGTGCGGTGCCCTCACCCTCGCGGCAGCTCGCATCGCCGACTCGGCGGTCGGCGTCGACATCTCCGTGCCACTGACCGAGGTCGCGTCCGAGCGGGCGCGCAAAGCGCGGATCGACAACGTCGAGTTCGTGGTCGCCGATGCCCAGACCTACGGCTTCGCTCCGGACACGTTCGACCTCGTGGTCAGCCAGTTCGGGGTCATGTTCTTCGATGACCCCGTGAGGGCATTCTCGAACCTGCGACGCTCGCTCACTCCCGGCGGCAGGCTCGCGTTCGTCAGTTGGCAGAGCCTCTCCGCGAACAAATGGCTCACTGTCATCGCCAGCGAGGTGGCGAATCACGTCGAGATCCCCGAGTTCGGCGGTCTATCAAGGGGCCCCGGGATGTTCGCGCTTATGGACCAGGACGAGACGACAGCGCTACTCGAATCGGCGGGTTTCACCGAGGTGGCGTTGGAGTCGCTCGCACCGACCATCCTCATCGGCGGGGGTGGCACTGTCGACCAGGCGATGGAGTTCCTGCTCGGAATGGGGATGGCCCGAGGTCTGGTCGGCCTGGCGGGGACAGACGCTCATGAAGAGGTGGTCGAGGCTGTCCGCTTGTCCCTCGCAGAGCGCTACGAGCCCGATGTCGGTGTCCAGTTTGAGTCAAGCGCATGGATGGTCACCGCGCTTACCTAGTGTCTCGGGTCGGCGAGGCCGCTAACTTCCTCACCTTCGCTAGCGATCCAAAGGCACGTGTCATTCCTGGCCGAGTCTCGACCCCCCGATAATGCGGGTTCTGTGCGCTCCCAAGGGCCCATCACGGTTGGCCGTGGGAAACGCAGAACACCTGCTATGGGGCGAGGACTCTCGGTCTCAGACTGTCCGCAAGTGCCCGGAAGTCGCTCGGGACCTAAGACGGGGTCGGAGAGCCGGTCCCAGCGGTATTGCTCAGGGCTTGGGCCGCGAATAGCGAGCGGGTTGGCTCAGGAGTGTGGCGACGTGTAGTACTGGCACTACCCGGATGGTCGGCCTCCTGGAACCTGGTCGCATAGATGGGCAGACTGAGGAGATGACCACTCTCAAACACTCCGAGTCGATTGTCATCGCCCGGTCGCCGAAAGACCTCTACGACCTGGATTTTCCGACGGCGACTCACACGCAGCTGAAGGAGCCGACACCCTCCGGGGGTGCAAGGGTGCCGACTCCCTCGCCTCACCTAGGTTGGACGAAGAAAGGAGTAAAACTTCGCCCTACCTCATCCTGTCTGTTGCGTCGCAGTTCGAGCGTACGGAGAAACGGTGAACAGAGAGAGTCGACGACATGACAACTCTGTGAACTCGGGAGAGGATCAGCTGCGCGTTCCGTCTAGACCCACGACAATGAGATCGAGGTTGCGCCGAGCCCTCCCGCTCTAACCTCTGCCACCCGCTGGAATCCGACCGCACGATGGTGCGAACCGCCCGGAAGCCCTCTAAGGTGAGCCCCTCCAGTGTCCTCCGGCGAGGTAGTTGTGCACCTCAAAGAACTGGATCTCCGGGGGATGGAGAATACCGACCTCTCGAAAGATTGGCCTCAGCATGTCCTGCTCAAACTCCTTGAACGCCTCTCGTGATTCCCACACGTCAACCACACGAAAGCCGTCTTCGCCCCTCATGACCCAGTGAAAGAGCTCCTGAGACCCGGCTGCGGGCCCACCCGGCAATAGTCCGATGCTCTCATTGATCTGGTCATACTGTTCGAGAGTGGCTCCCTGAAAATCGAGTTGCACCGCTGCTGCCATCGAAGACCTCCTGTGACCTATCTGAAAAGCAGAGAGACGGGTTCGCAGTCCCCTTGGGGGAATACCAGCACGCCCGGAGGTTGTCCCGCTGAGTGTGGAAATTTGAGTTGACGGTCCCCCGCCTGATGCCTGCCTGGTGGTAGGTGTCGGGCGTCCGTCGAAAGACATCCGATCAAGAAGGGGACCGTCATGAAGAAGAACTACCAGACTCACTCCGCCGGCGCCTGCACCACGGGTCGCACCACGCCGAGGACGGCCAAGTCCGATCCACGCCGCGTTGCGCACGAGTCAGCGATAGCGCTGCCTGACGCCGTGACCGTGGCCGTTGGCGAGCTCGCCGGCGAGCTCGAGGAGGGACTGCTGGCCTTCGCCGTCGGCGCCGGACTCAAGGTGCTGGGCGTGATCTTGGACAACGAGGCGACGGCCCTGGCGGGCCCGAAGGGCGTGCACGACCCCGACCGGGCCGCTGTGCGCCACGGCACCGAGGACGGCCTGGTGGCCCTGGGCGGGCGCCAGGTCTCGATCCGCCGGCCGAGGCTGCGCAGCGCCGATCGCACGAGCGAGGTGGCGCTGCCGACGTATCAGCTCTGCACGTCGACCGAGGTCCTCGGCCAACAGACCTTGACTCGCATGATGGCCAAGCTGTCCACCCGTCGCTATCGGGCCGGCCTGGAGCCGGTGGGCACGGCCGTCGAGGCGACCAGCCGCTCCACGTCGAAGTCGGCGGTGTCGCGACGCTTCGTGGCCGCCACCGAGACCGCCCTCGCCGACATGATGGCGGCCGATCTCTCGCAGCTCGACCTCGTGGCCATCATGATCGACGGCGTCCATTTCGCCGGTCATTTGTGCGTCGTGGCCATGGGCATCGACATCGACGGCGTCAAGTGGCCCCTCGCCCTCGAAGAAGGCGACACCGAGAACGCCACCCTCGTGAAGGACCTGCTGGCGGGACTGCGCGAGCGTGGTCTCGACATGACCAAGCCCATCCTGGCCGTGCTCGACGGGGCCAAAGCCCTAGACGCAGGGGTGAAGGCGGTGTTCGACCACCCGGTGATCGCCCGGTGCCAACTCCACAAGATTCGCAACGTGGAGTCCAAGCTGCCCGACGACGTCGCCCGAGTCGTCGTGAAAGAGATCCGCGCCGCCTATCGCAACCCCGATGCCCTGGCGGCCCAAGGGGCGCTCGAAACCCTGGCCAGGCGCATCGAGCGTCAGCACCCCGGGGCGGCGGCTTCCTTGCGCGAGGGGCTGGCCGAGACCCTCACCATCGCCCGGCTCGGTGTGGCGCCGACCCTGGCACGCACCCTGCGCTCGACCAACGCGGTGGAGTCGATGATCGAGATCTGCCGGGACCACTCGCGCAATGTGAAGCGCTGGCGCGACGGGGCCATGGTCCTGCGCTGGTGTGCGGCCGGCATGCTCGAGGCGAAGAAGCAGTTTCGACGCGTCAACGGGCATCTGCACCTGCGGTCGTTACGCTCGGCGCTCGAACAGCACTTGGCGGAGACCGTTACACCCCGTCGCTACAGTGCCAACAAGGAGGTGGCCGCCTAGCTCATCACCTCGGGGCCGTCACTCAAAATCCACACCGGACGGGACATCCTCCACGCCCGTCCGGCACACCTTCCCGGCGCTCCATATGAACCGGGAGAAAGAATGAAACTCCGGGAGCTCGCAGAACCAGGGTACGCCGAAGGTATCGGTGTGTCTAAGTCGTGGGTGGTGGTCCCGACGTGGCAGTCATCACTGACTCAGTGATAGTCATGTGTGACAGCGACAAACATACCCCGAACAGAAAGTGGGCGACAGCGTTTGGATTCGTCCTTTCCTGCCTCGGAACACGATACGCCAATTTGGTGCAAGTCGACGGTCCTTGGTGCCTGACGGAAAGGGAATGTGCGCGCAAAAAAATGGGGCGCTGAGAGTGGGAAACTGGTCTCTATGGACTTCAAATGCCATTGTGGACGCCGCCTTCAACCCGACCCGAACACTCCCCAGGGGGAAGCCCAAGACGGGCGCATCCTCCAGGCTGGGCATTGCCCTGTCCATGGCTGGGTTGGTTCTGACGGAGCGAGTCCGGTCGTGCCCGTGACGCCCGTGGAGGACCCCTATGGCTCGCTCGGCTAGGCGCCACTACTGAAAACGGCCCGTTGGACTCTGGTGAAAACAAGAGGGCCTGGGTACAACTCGGCCATGGACTGGAGTTCCGACCTGTGCGTGTCGCGGCCGGATATCCACCCCAGGGTGTGCCTCAACACAGTGAGGTGGCACGGTGCGAGCAGGCACGAGGGAAGCACGAGCGCATCTGCGCCCGACAAATGCGATGGAATGAGATCCGGAAGCTCGTATTCGGCACCAGACTGTGATCGGAAGGCGATGGTCCAGTTTGAGTAGCTCCGGGAAGTCGACCGGCTTGCCCGAACAGCCATGAGCGGCCACGCCGCGAGGACCGGCCGCTCCACAAGAGACGGTGACTGGAAACGGCGCCCAGGCCGCTGGTCGGGGCGCTGTTTGGGTGGCGGGTAGCTTTCCGGTTTCAGATTCCGAGGCGTGGCAGTTGTGATTGCAGAGTCGCGGGCCTATCTTGGTGCCTCGCGAGCAAGAGCTAGGTATCAAGTGACCCAACGCGAGTGGCAGCGCCTTCATCTGCGCGGAGGACATTGGTGGGAGGGAGCGTCCTTCCCCAACGATCGACGACGAGAGAATGTCAGGGCCGATTCATTGAGGTCCCAGACAGAAGCTCAGCTGACAAAGCTGTTGGCAGGCGAATGGACAATGGTCTCGGTTATTGCGGCTCGGCCAGTTCTTCTGTTCCAGACCCGCGTGGCTACACTTTGGCAAGAAGCCTTTTCGGTCTTCTTGGAGCGAGATGGAAGCAACGAGGTCTGAAGCTTGAAAGCGTGAGACCGACGAGTGCCCGTCTCGGATCGAAGCAGCGTGGTCCGGGGCGCCCGTGGTGGCGATTCTCACCCAGCATCCTTAGAGAGGAAGTCCGTTCCGTAACGAGTGTCTGGCAGATATCATCGAGCCTCACACGGAAAGGGTTATCGAGTTGATCCGGTACTGAGTGCGGGTTTTCGACCTCTCACTGCGATTGGCTCCAGGACAATGAACAGGTCTTGTCGGTACAACGACGCCAATCCATAAGGGATCCAGGTCATCGGATGAGGTCGCGGACGACAGACAAAATGAACCGTCTTCGCGTCAGTGATCGTAAAGATTCGTGCTGGGCTCGACAGCCAGCGGTGTCCGACGCGCACGACATGGGTTCCACACTCGACTAACACGTCAGAGGTTTGGCCGTTGACGACAGAGCCGATCACCTCGCCGTCGAGCGCAATGTCCCACTTCCGATAACGGTCGAGTATTCCCGACAGCCGGGACACTCGAAGCCTGCCAGCCACGTCACCCTCTCTCGTCACGGGTGCTGTCCCTTGCGACCTGCCGGGGCAACAGGTCGCACGGTGACAACACCCTCACACGGCAAGCCCCTCAGGTGGGTGCTGCGGCTTACAGCGACACCCACTCCCTCGCCCGCTCCAAAGCCGCATGGCGGCGTTGGTAGAACTCCTCCCTTGTCCTCGGCCAGAAGGGTGGTCGAAGTGCGGCACTCGGACTCCCCGCCGTCGGCCACGGGGACGAATCCCTGGCCCACTTCTTCACTGTGGCGGCTCTCGCCTGGGGAAAACAAGGGGATGATGTTGGGGATTGCGTCCAACGCCACTACGAGGGACTACGTCGGGACCCCGCGCGACGATAACCGGGCGTGTACTTGGGGCGCCGACCCTACGCCGGTCGACGGAAGACGAGTACCTCCGAGTCGGAGCGCGCACTCACGCGGACGAGTTCCCAGCCAAGGTCTTGACGGGAGCGAACGACCGCCTCGACAGTTACGTCGTTCTTATCTTCATTGCCGGTCTCACGTGGGAGCATGGTGAGCCCGTATCGCCAAGTCGTCACAAGCGGCAGGGTAGTCAACTATCTCACAATGGGAGCTATAGGCCGTTGACCAGGATCGTTGGTTCCCCGGCCTTGGTCGGAACCTCAAGCGGGGCGAGACCCGCGCACCCTTCATTTCGTGGTGTCCGTTCGGTCTCCCGGCGTTCAACTTCGCCCACTACCCTGCGCCATGTGATTTCTGATACCCATGCAGTCGAGGTACGCGGGATTGGAGGCCGAAACCTGGGAATCCACACGTCACCCAAGACCAGCCGACGCTATCCGAAGCCGGAGGCGAAGGGACAAACCGTCCTCTACATCGGTGGCGATCCTGACTGTCGCATCGTACTGTCACGAATCATTCGGCGACTGGACGCGGTGCATCTGGTGGTGACCGACACCGGACGAGAGGGTCGGCTCTTGGCCTTCTCGCTCACGCCGAGTTTGATCTTGCTCGATGCTCATCTATCTGATTGCGATGCTCACGGCCTCTTGACCTACCTCTCACATGTCGCTCTTCCATCTACGGCGCCCTTGGCCATCTTGTCGGGGACCGATGGGGCAAGGATGCGGTTCATCCGAGGCGGCGCGGCGGCCTGGTTGACGAAGCCCTTGAACATCACCGAGGTCGAGCAGACCATGATGACGCTGCTCGATAGGTTCTCCGCTCCGTAGGACGAGGGCGCAGCGAAAGACCATTATCCAGCGCGAGCCACCCCAAGCCGGGTCTTCAACCGTCCGAGTTGGAACTCATGCAGGTGCTAACGACCCGAGCCTTGCCCTCCATTTTGGCTCTATACATCGCCTGGTCGGCCTCGCGTATGAACTCTTCGGGTGACAGTTGCCGTCGTGCGTCGCTGGTCGCGACCCCGATGCTGACTGACAGCGCCCTCTCCCCGTACGGCGTCGGGAACGGACGGCCCAGTGCCTTGAGCATGCGCTCGGCGATCGCGGTCGCCTCGCCATCGTGGGTGAGGTCCTCGCAGATCACGACGAACTCATCGCCGCCGAATCGTCCTACGGTGTCAGATGGGCGGGCGGAGCCTGATAGGCGCTCTGCCACCGCCGAAAGAGTGAGGTCACCGACCTCATGGCCACACTCGTCGTTCACCACCTTGAAGTTGTCGATGTCGATGAACAGAACACCCAGGCGCGACTTGCTCCTCTTGACCCGGTTCAGAGCGTGCGTCAACCGGTCTGTGACCAGGACCCGGTTGGCAACACCAGTGAGTGGGTCGCGAACGATCTGCTCGGAGAGCTTGGCGCTTAAGGCGCGCTCGGACTCATAAAGTCGGGCATTGGCGACGGCAATGGCGGCGTGTTCAGCGAAGAGAGATACCGCCCGCAGATCGTGCTCGCTGTAGACACGGTCGGTGGCTCCGTTGAGGTTGAGGACGCCGAGCAGTTGGGTCCGATGAAGCAGCGGGACACACACCGCACTCTGGACCTTGACGCCGCGTCGTCGGGAGGCCGTTCCCTGTACCAAGAGGGGTTCACGCTCGGTTGCCACCCGGCCGGCGATCCCATCACCTAGCTTGACGCGGACGCCGCGTGCGGAGGCGTTGCCGACCTCGCATACCACCACTAGGTCGTCGGATCCCTCGAGTAACATGACCGACCCGCTGGCCGCCCCCAAGAGCTCGAACGCACTGGACAAGATGAGCTGAAGCACGTCGTCAACCACCAACACCGAGTTCATCGCCTTCCCCGCCTCGTAGAGCATGGCTAGCTCTTTGAGTCGGTTGGACAACGCAGCCGCCAAGACCCGTTCGTCGACCAAGAGGGTCGCCAAGCGACGCAAGTGCCGCTCCTTCTCGATCACATAAGCAGCCAGCGCCACGACGAGCACGACAGTGCCCACCCTGAACCCCACCCGGTTGGCGAAGCCCAGATAGTGGCCGTTACCCGATGTGAGGAGAGCAACCGCAGCGGCAAGGCTCACCAGTCCCGCGAATGCCAACGTCCACAGCTGGGAGCGTCGTCGGTCGACGGCTTCGAGGGTGGGCGTGGAGAAGTCCTTGATCCCAACAATCCGGGCTTCTCGCTCGACGAGCTTCGTGAAACTTGCATCCCCTCGCGACTCAGCGGCCGGCGTCGTCGTCATCCCTGAGGTATCGACGCGGGCCACACCAGCCTTAACCGGCTTTCCGCTGCGATCTCTCGGCGATCGGAGCCCAGGGTTATCTCCTAGGCCGACCGAACACGACGAGACCACCTCACCAAGGTCAGCGGCCGATGTCGGCTCGTACCGGAGCCAAGAGTGGGCGGCGGCAGCTGAGAATGACAGGGGGGCAGGGCAGACTGACACTGAGGTTCAAGGTCGGGGGATCGCCTGCCGATGGAACCTCAAGGGACCGAACTACCCAGGCGCCAGGTCTTCCTGACTGGCAGGCCGCTCGAGATCGGCAACGCCATGCAAAAACTACGCAGGTTGCTTCCCAGGCATTTCACGGACTGGCGCGGCAGGTACTTGATCGAAGGCGACCCAGACGAGCGCTGGCGGGATTGCCGCATCGTCGACATGTCCTCGGCCGGAGCTGGGTTGGAACTACTCGATGCCAATCCGGACGAGACGGCAGGCAAGAACATCATCATCGCCTTGCAGTTTCGAGGAGAAGTGCGACACGCCGAACCCGCTCCGAACAGACGACTCAGGACAGGCGTCCAGTTCGTCGACCTCACCGACGAGCACCGCGTCTATCTCCAATCGCTGGCCGAGCTCGAAGCGGTCTGGTAATGAGGCCCTTGAGACGAACAGACCAGCCGCTCTCTAGCCGGGACTGCACCGAAAGGAAGCAGGTGATTGCCCTCGACCACGAGGCGGACCTCGGTGCGTATGCCCGAGCGGTGGGATCCCGGCTTCGGTCTGTGCGCAATCAAATGCACATGTCATTGCAGATGGTGGCGGATCTATCGGAGCATGAGTTCAGGACCTCAGTGCTTGGCGCATACGAACGAGGTGACCGAGCCATTCCTCTGCCGCGATTGCAACGTCTTGCCACGCTCTATGACGTACCCGTCGAACACTTCTTGCCCCATGACGACGTCACTGATGAAGACAGTTCCATCGCGGAAGGGAGCAGGCGGAGCCCTTCGCGCGCCAACCCGAGCGACGCCAAGGGGAAGGTCACCATCGACCTGGCCAGGCTAGAGAGGATCGACGGCCCAGAAGGGGTCGTACTTCACCGGTACCTTGCATCGATTCAAGCGCAGAGGCAAAACTTTCAAGGGCCAACAATCACCATTCGTGCCCAAGACCTCCACATCATTGCCAGCCTGATGGGCGTGACACCCGATCACATGAACCACAGGCTCGACGAGCTCGGCCTTCGCCCATGAATGGTGGGCGCGACAGATCATGGCCACGAGAGGGCGTATAACTGGCGATACCAGCTGAATCGGGTATCGAGATGTCGCGGGGGGAAGCGCCGTGTTCGTGCGGTCAGCGCTGGGCTGACCCGCCCTCTTTCCGCTCGGGGACGATTTCCGGATCGCCCCTTCGGCGGGTTCCTCCGGTCGCGCCGGCCGATCAACTATCCCTTCCTCGAGTTCTTGCTGGCGGCGATCCCGGGCGGTTGCTCCTGTCCGTGGCATCCTGGGCAACCGAAGCCTTCTGATGAAACCAGGAGTTCATCCCGCCGTAACCCGGAGCGCAAAGGTGGCGCCGTAGCCTCAATTGGTAGGGACAAGCGGGAGCCGATCCTTGTCAAGAAGGCTCGAGTCAGACGATTACTTGACCTGGCATGGAACGAACGTGGAGGGGAGACGGGCCGTCTACGGCGTGGGGGGAGCAGACGGGCCACCGGTCGTCTTCCTCCACGGCTGGGCGCTCGGAAGCCGGGCCTATAAGCGGGCGATACGACGGTTGACCACCCGGGGGTGTCGCGTGTTCGCCCCCGCCCTGCCCTCGTTCGGCGGTACGGCAAACCTGCCCTCAGGCTCCATGAATCTCGATGGATACGCCGACTGGGTGGCGTCGTTCATGTCAGAGGTCGGCATCAAAGAACCGGCTCTTGTGATCGGCCACTCGTTCGGTGGTGGCGTCGCCATCAAACTGGCCCGAAACCAGCCAACGCTTGTGCGGTATCTCGTACTGCTCAACGCGATCGGGGGGGGCGTGGATCCTCGGCACGCGTGGGAGTGGGCCATAGGGTTCGGCCGAGAGTTTTGGCCGATTTCTGAGACCCTGGAGGTGATACAGGCCATGCGAGTCGACCTCGTACCGAATTTCCTCCGTAATCCTCTTGGTTTGGTCCGCGCAGGTCTATTGGCGCAGGGCGCCGACCTTCGTGTCGAGTTAACAGAGCTGAAGAAGCTCGGGGTTCCGGTGCTTGCTTTGACCAGCGACAGGGATAGGTTGATCCCGCGCTCGGCATTTGAAGCTGTGTGTGACACGGTAGGTGCCGATCGCCGCGTCGTCAGCGGTGGTCACGCCTGGTTGCTGGCCGACCCAGATTCGTTCGGGGAGGTGCTCGCGTCCACCGTCGACGTCCAAGTGGCCGAGCACGAGGCCTCGCGAGCAGCGGATCGAAAAAGCGAGGTCAAGCGACTACTCAAAGGAACGCATCTCTCGAAACACGATGTGCGGTCCCTTCTGGGATCGGCAGCCCCACTGTGGCTCCTCAGTGAGTCGGCGCCGGCCCTGGCCGGTGATCTGGTGTTGTGTCGACCAATGCTAAAGAAGGGCGAGATCAGGGCATCGGCCCGTCACATCGAGTC
The DNA here is from genome assembly GCA_963768255.1 of uncultured Acidimicrobiales bacterium. Classification (GTDB taxonomy): domain Bacteria; phylum Actinomycetota; class Acidimicrobiia; order Acidimicrobiales; family UBA8190; genus Chersky-840. The sequence goes on from CAVYGX010000008.1 coordinate 85,628, forward strand.
CTCGACATTGGTTCGAATCACCATCGCCGCCCGAGATCGCAAGGGCCTGCTCGCCGACAGCGCCGCCGTCTTGACCGCAAACGGCCTCTCGATCTCACACGCATCGGCATCAACATGGAGAGCGCAACACCTCGCCCTTCATTCTTTCATTGTCGGGGGTGGGGTACAGTTTGACCGTGCGGCGTGGGACGCTCTGGGTAACCGGTTGCGAACAATGACGGCGTTGGGCACAGCCCCTTCGCCCACACTCCGACCGCTCCACCCCGTCAAGGTAACCGTCCAGGGCGCAGGTGATCGATCGTTGGTGAAGGTGGTGGCTCCCGATGAACAAGGCCTTCTGGCGACCATCTGCAGATACTTCCAAGATCACGATATCAACATAGAGACGCTTCAAGCTCGTACGAATAACGGCGTTGCCCGCGATACGTTTCTCGTGGTTGGAAGTATCGAAGCCGACGGACTTGCGGCTGTGCTCCGAGCGCCCAGCTAATGCACGACCGCACTGCGAGCGACCTTGGCTGATTGCGAACCTACGGTTGCGATCGGCAGGGTAATCTCCTCGACGACGTGGAGACATTCTGCGACGAGGCACTCAACGAGCGCTCGATCTTCGCCTTCTTGCACGTGAGCGTGAGCGGCTCTTTCCTGACGAGGAGTTCGCCGACCTCTTCGACGAGATAGGGTGCCGCTCGGTGCCCCCGTCGGTGGTGGCGACGGTCATGGTGCTCCAGCGCCTCGAGGGCCTCTCCGACCGCGAGGCGGTCGAGCGCTTCACCTTCGACACGCGGTGGCGCTATGCGGCTGGCGTGGGCGGATACGACAGCGGCGCCTGGAGGAGCTTCGCCCACACGGTGCTCGTCGACATGCGAGCTCGCCTTTCCCGGTCGGCCCGTCCCAACCGGATCTTCGAGATCGGGCTCGAAGCGGCCCAGGAGGCGGGGCTGATCGGACGACGCCGGGTCCTCGACTCGACCCCGCTCTATGACGCGGTGGCGACGATGGACACCGTCACGCTCATCCGCTCGGCGATCCGGGGCCTTTTGAAGGTGGCCGACTCGGCGCTCGAAGCGGAGCTGCGGGGCACCCTTCGTTCCGGCGACGACTACGCCACCGCAGCGAAGCCGCAGATCGACTGGGACGACGAGGAGGAACGAGAGGAGCTCGTCGACACCAGGGCCAATGACGCCTGGAGATGTCTCGCCGCACTCGACGGCCGTGCGCTCGACCGGTGGTCCTCGAGGCCGCCAAGCTCCTGGCCACGGTGGTCGGCCAGGACCTGGACATGGACCAAGACGGCATCTTTTCCATCGCCAGGAAGGTGGCCAAAGACCGGGTGATCTCGACCGTCGACCCCGAGGCCCGCCACGGGCACAAGACCGTGGCCCGGCACTTCGACGGCTACAAGGGCCACGCCGCGGTGGACCGCGACTCCGAGATCATCACCGCCACGTCTGTCACGCCCGCCAACGCCTCCGATGCCAGCGTCGCCGGAGACCTCATCTCGGACCTGTCCGATGACGGCACGGCGATCGTCTACGGCGACAACGCCTATGGCACCGGCGAGTTCCAAGCGCGTCTCGAAGAAGCGGACATCGAGTCGCGTTGCAAGACCCAGCTGCCCACCGCGCGAGCGGCTTGTTCAGAAAGGACCGCTTCACGGTCAACCTCGACGACGACACCGTTACCTGCCCGGCCGGGGTGCAGGTCGAGATCCGCCGTAGCGGCGATGGCAGCGGCACGGCCTTCTTCGCCGACGCCTGTGCCAGCTGCGCCTTGCGCCAGAAATGCACCACCTCGACCGGCGGTCGAACCATCGGCGTCAGCCCCCACGAAGCTGCTCTGGCCCGAGCCCGCCGACGTCAGGCCGATGCCAGCTGGCAAGACGACTACCGGTCCACTCGCCCCAAGGTCGAGCGAAAGCTCGCCCACCTCATGCGCCGAAAACACGGGGGCAGACGAGCACGGGTGCGTGGCACCCTGAAGGTGGACGCCGACTTCAGGTTGCTTGGCGCGGCGACGAACCTGGCGCGTTTGGTGGTGCTCGGCGTGCAGAGGAACCTGAGCGGGAAATGGGTGACCGGGTGAACGATCGTGACCACCACTCAAGACTCCTGGCATCCTCCTGTGACCCCTTCGCAGCCTAGAGGCCGCCCTCAGTCATGAAATAGCGACACCCCCTACTACCAGCTGGGGTAACTGCGTGGCCTCACATCAGGCGCGTCACTGACGACGAACCACTCGTTTCACACCAGCCACCTAGTAAGGCCCTCAAGGTTGACTTGGTGGGACGTCCCCTCTCCTGCATGGCTCTCGCCCACAGCTCGACATGCCCCCGCTTAACAGCGAACACTTCGAGGTCCATCTGGGCGCTGTGGGAGCCGAAAATCTCGTCCACGCCTGTGACCAGCCGATATGCCGGGCGCAAACTGTGGTGTTTCCCGGCTCCAAGACGGAAGCACCCGGCTCAACGAATCCCTTCGTCCAACCGTCACGGGCGCCGTGTGTGAGACGCCTTTCACGCCTTGTGGACTGACCTCTTGAATATGGACGCGCCGGCGTACCTAGTAGGTCGCCTCCAACTCCTGACAAGAAGGTCCAGTTAGCTTCGATTCTTCACGTAACCACGGTTGATGGCGATTGAGGTGGCAGAACCAGCCCCGTGATGGCGTGGGAGGCGTTCGACGGCCCTCCCGCATACGCGAATGGTGCCTTCAGAGCGTTTGATCGTCGGAGACGACGTCGCTCCTTCGGGTGGGCACGCGCAGGACCACGCCCTTCACAGAACGATCCGGTTTGGCGGGGGCGTCAGGTGATCAGTGCGATGCGCTTGTGGGCGCGGAGGATGGCTTCGGCATCTGGCCAGCCGTCGAGCACCCGAAGGATCGTGGCTCGTCCGGAGCGGACCATGCGGGCCGGCGCGTGCCATAGTCGCCAGCGAAGGGCCTTGGGTTCGGCTGCTGCCAGGGTGCCGGCGAGGCACAGCAGTTGGAACCAGCGCACGAGATCCGCGGCGAAGCACACCTCGGCCAGCCACGCTCGATTGGCGTCGAGGTCGGTGAAGGGAAAGCGCAGCAGCCCCGAGTCCTTGAGGCGCTCGATGTGGTCCTCCACGTGGGCATGGGCGCGGTGGAACACGTCGTGTGACGCGGGGGTGCCTTTTTGGTCGGTGTAGTGGCCCCAGTAGCGGTACTCGAGGCTCGGGAACAGGCTCTGTTGGGCTCCGGGGTGCAGCGGCTCGCGCCGGATGATGAGGCGGGTGCCGGGGGGCCACTTGGACAGCGCCGGGAGGTCGCTCACCTCGGCCACCGCCGCGCCTTGGCGGCGAGATCCCTCTTGGCACCGGGCTGGCTTCCAGCGGGTCTCGTCCTCGGCGATCTGGGCGATTGCCCCTTGGACCTGGACCGTTGTCCGGGCCGTGACACTGAAGCCCACGTTTCTGTCGAAGCATCCCCACACGAAGTCATAGGTCGCCCCCGCCCCGTCGGTGCGCACCACGATGCGGCGGCGGACGTCGGCGGGGTCGTCTCCATCCCCGTGGCCGGCCGCCACCGGGGCGGGCAGCTGGGCCATCGCCTCGTCGAGGACGGCCAGGTGGTCCTCGGCGTCGTTGGCCCCGGCGTTACCCGGACGAAGCAGCATCGAGAGCACCTCGCCCGTCGAGTCGGCGAAACATCCCATGGGATGGAACCCGAAGCCACCTTTGTAGTTGGGTCCCGTGCCTTGTTTGTTCTCCGAGTGCACCGCGATCAGCGTGGCGTCGATGTCGAGCACGACAGGATCGGTGCCCTTGGTGAGCTTGGCCCGGCGCCACACCTTGGCCCGGACCTCGGCGAAGCCCTCCTTCACCTGGCCGAGGGTCTCGGGGTGGAGGTTCTCGGTGAAGGTGCGATAGAGCGTCGAGTCAGAACACACATCGGCGAACAGCTCATCGCCGACTCGCAGGTGCTCGATGTCGCTGCAGGTCTCGCCTCCGCCGGCGAGCATCAACATCGCCTGCACGAGCACCTTGCCTCGGTCGTGCAGGGCCACGCGTTTTCCCGTCATCGGCATGCGTGCCGACAGGGCGTCCCCCAGTCCGAGCCGGTCGGCGAAGGTGCCGAGTGCGTGCAGCCCCACGTGGGAGACGACCTGGTCTCCGCCGGGTTCCACCACGACGCGACGGGTGCTGTTAGCGTGCATCTCGGAAGTGCCCTTCTGTTTGGGATCACTGGCTCTCGACAAGCTCAGTTTCCCCCGTCAGGAGGGCTTTTCCGCGAATACGCGGCGATCAGGTCATGTCGTTACGTGAAGAATCGGAGTTAGATGCGCACGGATGACGTTTTCGGCACCCACAGGATCTTCGCTTGCTGGCGAGCACGGTAGTCCGGGACGTGACGGGGTCGTTTCGGTCAGGAGAACTGACTGACTGACACTGACAAACAAACAAACTGTCTGACCCACCCACCCACCCACCCAGGACTTACCCCTCGATCGATATCGGGAGGCGCAGTAAACCTCGTATCGGCCCGGAATGCAGGCGCTCAGGGGCACCTGTGACCGTCCATTCCGGTGAACGTACGAGCAGTTCGGAGTAGGCAATCTGCGCTTCGAGGCGGGCAAGCGGTGCACCCAAACAGAAGTGGATTCCATGGCCGAATGCGAGTTGTCGATCGACGGCGCGTCGGATGTCGAAGACGTCGGGATCGGAGAACTCCCGATCGTCTCGATTGGCCGATCCGTAGACCAACAACACCTTGTCTCCCTGGCTCATGGTCTGGCCATGGATCTCGACGTCACGAGTGAGCGTCCTCGCCAGTGCCTGGACCGGAGAGTCGAAACGCAGGCACTCCTCGATGGCGCCTGGCAGCAGAGAAGGATCGGTAACGATGGCCCGCCACTGGTCCGGGTGTCGACTGAATTGGACGGCGCTGTTGCTCAACAGATTGGTCGTTGTCTCGTTCCCGGCGACGAGCAAGAGGATGCACATCGCGAAGAGTTCGTCCTCGCTCATGCGCTCCCCGTCGATCTCCGCCGTGATGAGGGCTGTCAGAAGGTCGTCCTGGGGCGAGCGGCGACGTTGGGTGATGAGATCGGCGAAATAGGCGAGGAGATTGGCCCCACCCTCCATGGCCGTGGCGGCCGCCGCCGGGTCATCGGGGTTGTCCTGAATAAGCTGGTCCGACCAGTGGCGAAATGCCTTGCGGTCTTCTCGGGGTACGCCGAGCAGGTCGGCGATGACGATGGTGGGCAGAGGCTTGGCCAGGTCTTCGACGAGGTCGCCTCCACCGGCGCCAGCCAAGGCCTCCACGAGGTCTTGGGCGATCACTCGGATCGACTCCTCCCAATCAGCGATCCGCCGCCGGGTGAAGGCCCGGTTGACCAGACTCCGGAGCTGGGTGTGGCGGGGAGGATCCATCATGATCATGACGGGAAGCATCTGGTCGGGGTTGTACTCGCCCATCCCGGGAAAGATCCCTTGGCCCGAGCAGAAGGTGCCCGGGTCATGAACGGCTTGCCATACGTCGTCGAAGCGACTGAGAACCCAGATCCCTCTGGCTTCGCAGAAGTAGAGCGGGTGCTCGTCCCGGAGTTGTCGGTAGACGGGGTAAGGGTCGTCGTGCAGTTCGTGTGAGAACGGGTCGTACAACTCGGTCACCGCGGACCCCCTCATTCTCGGAAGGCGGCTACCACCCTGTCGTGCTCCGACAATACTTCAACCACCCGTCCTGCTCGCAGGGCTCCGTTCGCTCATCGGAAGCTGCCCTCCGACATCAGCCGCTCGACGAGGTTGGCGCGCTCCCGACTGTTCCAGTGGCGCCTGCCCGCGTGAAAGCCGCGTTCTTCAGGTTGTTTCTGAGGTAGCTGGCGCTCTGCGCCTGGTAGCCCAGTTCCAGCCGGTACCGGACCCGATACTCCTTGGCCGCCGGCTCGGCAGATGCCGTGATCTGCTGGGTGAAAATCACGCTGAACTGCCTGTCCCAATAGCTGTCCAGCCAAGCGTTCTCTCCATTGGTCCAGGCTCCGAAGGGAGCAGCAAAGAGGTCCGACCGCCACCCGGCGGGAAAATGGGCATGACGGGCGAGGTCGGTCAACCCGTTCCCGATGTCAGTCTCGACACGCGTCTCGAAGGCCTTGGCTGTCTGGCCAAAACTCCAGATGTAGTACTGGTAATGAGAAGCATCGACCTGTGTCTCATCGAGGCCGGTCAAACACTGAGCTGGTGCGAGGGGGAGAAAGGCATGCCCGCACGTTCCGGCATGAAGTTGCAGATACCATCCCTGGCTCGACAGAGCGGAGACGACCTTCCAGGGTGCGTACTCGCTGCCGTACAACCCGTCCGCGTAGCCGGTTACGACGAACATGACCGCGTGGAACCCATACTGCGCCATGATCGAGGTTGCAAGCGTGTCCGACCAGAAAGCGTCGTCGAATGTGATGAGGACCGGCTTTACCGGGAGACGGAGATTGATGCCCTCTAACCACGCCACGTACTGACGCGGGGTGACAGTGGCATAACCGGCAGCAGCAAGAGCCGCCATGTCAGACTTGAAGTTTTGCAGGGTGACGTTGTAGTAGCCGACTGAACCTGGCACCGGTGATGGGGCGCCGATCCCGTGGTAGCAAAGGACAGGGATCTGCCTTGGCAACGTCGCCGCCAGCTCGACCCGCTGAGTGGGGTTCTTCTGATACGCACTTCCGAACTCGAGCGCCAGCACAGCCGGCGCGACCAGGAGAGCGAGCAGGACCGCTATTACCAGAACCCGAAAGGGGCGTCTCACCTCGTCTCGCGGGGAATGAAATGGGATAGCGCCACGAACATCGTACAGAACAGACGAGCAGGACTGCTATGGCCGGAACCCTAAGAGGCTTCTCACCTCATCTCGCGGGGGATGAAATGGGACAGCGCCACGAGGACTGCGATGAGCATCGTAAAGAACAGAATTGCCCACAAGACTCCGATCACATTGGCGATCGAAAGCGATGCAAGTCCGACCCCTGCGTTCGCGGTCGTATGCAAGTTCATCTCAGTATCCTTCCCTAACTTTCATCCAGGTATTGCCGATGTCACCCCGATAGTCGATCAACTGCTTGAGGTAGCCCCTGGCGATGGCAGCAGTGAGCAGCCATGCATAGCCGATTTCGATGAAGAGGACGCTCGCAACCAGCATCCCCACCTTGCCTGTCCTCCGCACAGTCCAGACGGCGTCGGCGGAGAAGACGATGGTGACGGGTAGCATCCACCACGCGACCAGCGGGGCCTGGCGGGCAATGAGCAGTCCGAGCATGGTGATGAACAGCAAGCGGACGGAGATCGAGAACGCGAACCCAAGCTGCTTCAACCAGGAGACCGCCGTCACCCGAGTCCAGCCAAACTGCATGAGAGTCTGTAGGTACCCTCGTGCCCAGCGCTCTCGCTGGTGGATGAGACCGGGTATCCGGGTAACGGGGACGGTAGACACGAGACAATTCTGCGGGCGGATCGTGTGCCATCGCGTGTGCCGCAGGGCTATCGTCAGTTTCCAATCTTCTGTCCAATTCGTAGGGTCGTAGACCGTCCCGTAGGTGTCCTTGATCTCGCGCAGTGCGGCCACGCGGAAGACAGCGGCCATGCCGGTCATACATCCCCCCCGGCCCTTGCGACGCCCGATCATCAGACGATCGCGTTCATATTCCATGGCCTGGAGCAGTTCGAGCAGGTTCCGATGCCGCATGACGAGGTGGTTCGAGCTCAGGGCACCAAGCTGCGGATTAGCGACGAAGTGGTGGACGGCATTCTCGATCAGCGTGTCGGTGAGAACCGTGTCGGCATCCATCGATAGCAGGAGGTCGTCATCGTCGAGTAGGGGGAGGCAGCGGTCCAGCGCAAGGTTCAACGCTCCGGCTTTGCGGCCGCTGACCTCGCCCAAGTCCCATACACACACGCCGAGTTGGCGTGAGATCTGCGCAGTGTGATCTGTGCTGTTGTTGACGACCACGACGATCTCGTCTGCGGGACGGGTCTGCGCACGAAGAGACAGGATGGTCTCGGTGATGCTCCGGGCCTCGTTGTGTGCAGGGACGAGTGCGAGGACCCTCGTCCGCCCCTGGTACCAACAGTTGCTCGGCGGCCGCACCGCTGTCGAGCTCTCTTGCACCGCGCTTCCCGGACGGTCACGGGTACAGGCATCGACGCTCCGGTGTGCGCTCAGGGAAGATGCCACGGCGGAGCGCGGCCCTCGGTCGAGACCTGGCAGCGACGGCACGAACGGAGGCATGGCTATCGCCGATCGCGGCGCCCAGGGCTCCCGCCTTAGCGCATAGGGCCCACGCCTGATCGAGTGGCGCCCTGGTCGCAACTGAAGAGACAGCACCTGGAGCTCCCATGGGGGTTTCTTCCTGCGGCTGTACAACGAGGCCGCACAATACCAGCGCAGAGTGGTTATTACTAACGGACAGTGATGTCGACACGCCGTCGGTGATGCAATTGTTACATGTGGGATCTTTTCCACCTGCCAAATGCAAACGAGAGGGCACGATATCAGCACACAGTGGTCGTCCCTAGCGGACCGTGAGTACAGCTGACGGCGGTGACGTAGGTGGGAGAGGTGGTTTGCGTGCGCTTTATGATGTATTACAGAGCTGTCGGTGCCGAAAATGTCATCACCGGCCTGCGGGTGCCGAAAATGTCATCCGTGGCCCTCTAGCAGGAATTCTCGTCGAGGCTCCGAATGCGAACCTCGGTACCACGACTCCTGGAAATCCCTTCGACAAAGTGTGACTGATATCTCACGCACGGCAGTCGTAGCGTTGGAACGAAGGTATTCGCCGGGCGGGCCGATCCGGTCCTGGGTCGGATAAGACCGCCAAGGGCGCCTCGGCATATCGGCTGGTCACAGGCGTGGACGAGACCTCGGCAGCGTCCGCGTCGCGCGGATGAGTTCGTGCCTGGTCGTCTGGTGGCGAGACTGCGGGGGACGGGGGGGATTGCGCTCTATTTCTCGTCCACTACTACTTCGGGTCGATGGAAGAGTTGCTGACCCAAACCCTCGAACGCTTTGTCGAGCAGCTCGCCCTCGCCCTCGAATCCCTGTACGCCGACCCGAACCTGACTTTTGCCGAGAAGTGGCGCCTCCGGTCGCAGTTCTGGGTGGACGAGCCGACCTCCCACTTCCCCAAGATCCTCCTCGAGCTATTAGCGATGGGCTGGAACATGCCGGCTCTCAGAACACGCCTGACCGAAGTCCACGCTCGATTTCGGGCCATTTTCGAACACCATTTCGGCCAGGCCCTACGGGCCTACGACCTCGATGAGTCCCAGTTCCCGCTCAAGGTCATCGTGGCCGCCGTCACCAGCTTTCAACTCGGCCTCATCGTCGAGGGCCTCTCCGGTGTCGAAGAGGGTCACCAAGAGCTTCTCGACTGGATCCAACAATGGATCGACTCTCTCGAAACCAAGAGCACCCGGCCGTGAATCAGTGGGGCAGGCGTGCGCGCAAACGACAGCGTGACTACGGGCCAAGATGGGGCATTGACTGATCTGAACGCCCGAGATTGCTCCCGAACGCGGTTCCCGCTCGGTCGCCACCCGGGCAAGCCCATCGTCCCCCGGCCCTGGGCTCTCTTGGCCGTGTGGGTGGCGTGATGTCATCCGGTCCTCTCAGCGCCTGCGCTGCGGTAACGCATGCCTTTGGCAGTCGTTGGCGTCCTGTTCCTATGGGTGTCGACAATCCCATCCGAAAGACGTCCACCTGGACTTTCTCATTTCTGTTGCGCATTCCGGTGATTCCGGACAGTCAGACCGGAGTTTTCGGACACCTGGGTCGGAGGCCGCGTAGCGGCCGACGCATCGGTTGAGTCAACCCCTGACCGTCACCTCCTTCCAGCTGTTGAAGATTGTGCCGCAAGCGGGCGTCGTCGTGCGGGGCGGCGCGACAACGGGGCTCTGTGACGCCCGCTGCCGCCCGCAATGGGAGGGGGTGGCCCCGGGCGCCGGGGCATTTTGCTGGGAGAACGTGGCGAGGGTCATGACGGGCGCTTGGTGCGCGGCGGCTTGGCGGGTGGTTCTGCGCCGGCGGGCGTGCGGCGCAGGGACTCGCCGGACAGCTCGATGCGGTGCACGTTCTCCAACAGGCGGTCCAAGATCCCGTCGGCGACGGTGGGCTCGCCGAGCGCCTCGTGCCACATGGCGACAGGCAGCTGGCTGGTGACGATCGTCGAGCGGAGCTGGGCCCGGTCCTCGATCACCTCCAACACATCCGCGCCTTGGTCGGGCGCGAGTGGTCGCAGGACGAAATCGTCGATGACCAACACCTCGACTCGCGCCCAGGCCGCCATCACCCTCGGCAGGCGGCCGTCGGCCCGGGCGATGGCGATCTCGTCGAGCAGTCGGGGCCCGCGCAGGTAGAGAGCGCTGTGCCCGCGGCGCACCGCCGAGTGGGCGAGCGCGCAGGCCAGGAAGGTCTTCCCGAGCCCGGTGGCGCCGACGATCACGACGCTGTGGTGCGCTCCCACCCAATGCGACTCGGCCAGGTTGAGCACTTGGGCGCGATCGAGGCCCCGGGGCCGCCGGAAGTCGACGTCCTCGATGGCGGCCTGCGTCCGCAGTTTCGCCTGCTTCAGGTTGCGCTCGAGGCGGCGGCCCTGGCGCTCGGTGATCTCCCGGTCGACGAGCAGACCCAGGCGCTCCTCGAAGCTCAGGCCCTCGTAGTCGGGGCGCTCGCGCTGCTCGAGCAGGCCCCGGGCCATGGCGGACAGGCGCAGGGCGTGGAGCCCTTCGATCGTTTGGGTGCCGAGCATGGCTGGTCCTCTCATTGGTAGTAGCCCGCGCCGCGCAGGTTGTCGTGGCGGGGATGGATGCGGAGGGGCGCGCCGGGACGGGCTGGGCGTCGAGGCCGTGGCTCAAGATGGACTGGACGCTCTTGTAGGAGAAGGCCCGGGCCGCCACGGCCCGCCGGCAGGCGGCCTCGACCCGCTCGGCGCCGTAGCGGTCGGCCAGGCGGATGACGCCGAGGCACGAGCGATAGCCCTGCTCGGGGTGGGGTCGCGACTCGAGGATGCCCTGGGCGAGCTCGGCGGTGGCGGGGCCGGTCTTCTGCGCCCACGAGATGATGCGCCCCGGCGTCCACTGCGCATGGCGGCGGTGGCTCTCGGGCATATGGGCGGGGTCGGTGGTGTGTCCGTAGCGGTGGTGGCTGCGCACGTGCGAGGCCACGCGCCGGCCCTTGTGAAACGCCTCGACGGTCCCCGCCGCCACGCGCACATCGACGCGCTGGCCCACCAGGCGGTAGGGGACGGAGTACCAGTGGAAGTCGACTTCGACGTGGTAGTCGATGTTGACCTTTCTCCCGAGGCGCCACCGGGCGAACTCGTAGCGCTGCTCGGGGAGGGCCGCCATGGCCGGGCGGTCGAGTTCCTCGAAGAGGCTCCTTCTCGACCCCGGGATCTTCTTGAACGGCCGGTCGTTGACGGCCTCGACGAGCTCTCTGATGGCCAGGTTGGCCTCGGCCATGGAGTAGAGGCGCCGGTTGCGCAGCCGGGCCAGGATCCAGCGCTCGGCCAGGAGCACCCCGGCCTCGACCTTGGCCTTGTCGCGGGGCTTTCGGGGCCGGGTCGGGATGACCGCCAGCCCGTAGTGCGCGGCCATCTCTTGATAGGTGGCGTTCACGTCGGGCTCGTAGCGATGGGCCCTGGTCACCCCCGAGCGGAGGTTGTCGCACACCACGATGGCGGGGACGGCCCCGAAGAACTCGAAGGCGTGCACATGCGCTGTCACCCACGGCGCGAGCTGCTGGGATGAAACGGCCTCGGCGTAGAGGTAGCTGCTCGCCCCGAGCACGGCCACGAACAGCTCGGCCTCGAGGCGCACCGCCCCGGTCTTGCGGTCATAGATGGGGAGAAGCTGGCCGGGGAAGTCGACGAAGACCTTCTCGCCGGCGCGGTGCTCCTGGCGCATGACGACGTCGACGGTTCCTTTGAAGCGCCGGTAGAGGTCGCAGAACTGGCTGTGTTGGTAACCGTCGGGGTGCTGCTCTTTGTATTCGAGCCACAGCAGCAAGAGGGTCACGCCCTTGCGGCGCAGCTCCTTGTGCACGTGCTTGAAGTCGGGCTGCGGGCGCTGCTCGGTCGCCGGCGGGGCGGGCGGGAACAGCCACGCCTCCAAGGCGTCGTCGTCGAGGCCCTCGGGCAGCGGCCAGCTCACCCCGGCCAGCTCGGCCCGCTTCAGGTGGTCCGAGACAGTGGAGCGCGGGACGCCCAGCGACAGGCCGACGTCACGGACGCTCAGGCCCTCGCCGAGGGCCAGGCGGAGAACTTCCCTGATCTTGCGCATGGCGAGACGGGGTCTGGGCAACGGGCCTCCTCGGACGGGGATGTCCGAGGGAGGCTGCCGAGCCTCCTCACCTCACGCCAGCGCCAGCAGCCTCCTCAGGTGTCCGAAAACCCCGGAACGGGTGTCCGGATTCGTCCGGAATCGGTGTCCGGATTCGTCCGGAATCCGCATCTGGTTGCGCCCGCACAACGTCTAGGAATCTAGAGCAATAGCGCGGGAAGTCGCCTTGGAGAAGAGACGGTCTGGGCAGGCGAAAGGGGTTTTGTCGGTAGCCCACATAGGGGTCTCGACGAAACGAGCTGCTTCGCGTCGACAAAACTGCCACCGCAAGCTGAGTAAGTCAGGTTTCCGCTTCCGATTGGCCTCTCAGAACCCCCCGCAAGGACCTCGACGGACCCTCTGCTCAGGGATGCCGGGTGCCGCAACCCAGCATGAAGCCGCGCCGATCTAGTCCGTTTTCTTTCTTCGCCCGGTCCCTACGCCCGGGATCACCCGCCACCGGATGTCCCGGCGATCGCCTCGGACCGCTCGCAGATGCCGGTGTGAGGAGTGGTTGCTGAAGGCTCGAGAGCACGCAGGCCGTCCGTCGCTCATGAGTCGCGAATCCTGCTCGGGTCGGTCACGCGTGTGTCACGGGAACCAAATCCACATGGAGAGCTTGGGGCCCGTGAGCCCAAGTCACAACGACCGGGTCGTACAGGCCCGGCTGGAGGGGGGTCACCGAAGCCACGTTGTCGAGGAACACATCCACGGCGACCCGAGCCTCGAGTCGGGCCAGGCTGGCCCCGGGGCACACGTGGGGGCCGCCCCCGAAGGCCAGATGGCCGCGCGGATCGGGGCGATCGATTCGGAAACGGCCTGCCTCTTCGAAATGTGATTCGTCTCGGTTCGCGGACGCCACCCCGAAGGCAATCTTGTCGTGAGGACAGAGTTGCTGACCATGCAGCTCGGCGTTGACGGTGCAGTTGCGCATGAGGAACCGGATAGGTGGGTCGTGCCTCAGGGACTCTTCGACGGCGATTGGGACCAGTTGACGGTCGGCGCGCAACTGGGCGAAGAGGTCTGGTTCATTCGCCAGGGTCCACAAAACGTTGGCGATGAGGTGGCGGGTGGTCTCATTTCCGGAGATGAAAAGGAACACGAGCTGGGTGCGTGCCTCGACGTCGGTCAGGCGACGACCCTCAACTTCAGTGCTGATCAGCCGTGTGATGAAGTCGTCACGGGGCGCAGCTCGTCGCGAGGCGATGAGGGCATCGACATAGGCCACAAATTCGGGGTGGGCACCCGCGAGTCCTTCCCCACGCTCGTTGCGGTTCTTTGTCGGGTAAGTGCCCTGAACGACATCATCAGACCAGCCAGCCCACAGCAAGAAGTCTTCCGGCGGTGCACCCAACAGCTGTGCGATCACATTGTTGGGCACCGGCATGACGTACTCGGCCACGAGATCCGACCGACCCCCCTTGGCCAGAATGTCGCCGAGCAACTGCTGGCACAGGTCGCGGCAGAAAGGCTCGATGCGGCCGACGCGGTGGGCGGCGATAGCCGAGTTGATGATGCGACGGATCTGGCCGTGGCGCGGTCTCGGGATCTCGTTCACCAGCTGCTCTTCCTCGGGCACGACCACTCCGGGCTCGCGAAAGCTGGCAATAAAGGTGTCGGGGTCCTTGGTGGCGACCAGCACGTCGTCGAAGCGGGCCAGGAACCAGCTGCCGGACGGGGTGCGGCTGACCGGCTCCTGGCGTCGGAGACGGGCCAACTCGTCAGCGTCGAAGTCGGCGGTCAATGGATCAAACATCGGCTCGCCTGGCCGAACTCGGCAGTGCCATAGACACAGAAGGTACCGCGCCAGATCTCTTCGGCTCTGGAGACCTCCCCCATACTGCCCGATTACCTCGATCGCACCAGTGAGCAGGGACTCTCTGAGCCGTATCCTTCTCGGCCACCTTCCCCGCGATGCGAGTACGCAGTGTCGAAATCAGCTGCGAGCCTTAGGGGCCTTAGCGAACCTCTCGGTCCGACGGCGTGTTCGAGTTCATCGTTCTCTTGGCGCGCTCTGATGACGCCAAGGAGATCGAGCTACTGGCACTTCCCCACGAGGTGGCGATGCTGCGGCGCCACGTGAAGCGTCAGTCCTTTGAACCGGCCGACCGTACGCTACTGGCGGCACTCAGCGGAATGCTCCCCGGGGTCGCTTGGGTGTCTTCGGCGTGACCCCGGTCGTCGGTGGGCGAACCCCAGATAGAGCAAGGACAAAGCGTCCTCGCTCGGGCGCTCAGGCTGCAACGCCCCTGTTCAAGGCGGGCGGACGAAGCCTTCGACACCCACACGATGGTCTTTCCCGCTTGTCTCTTTCGACGTGGGATGAATCGAACGCGGCTGCTTCCCCTCGCTGCCTGGCGCACCCACCACGGCCGCGTCGGCATCGAGTCCCCGACGACCCGGTGACATCGGGGGTCCTCTAAGCAGCGGCCGTCGTACTCCTGCGAGTCCGCCGAACTGTTGATTGCGGGCGTGATGATCGGTTCTTTGTCGGTGTCGGCTCGGCCCGTGTCTGCCACCTCCGCTTTCAGTATCTCCGAGGGTGGCCGCGTCACGGCAGTGACGGTGCGCTCGTGCGGTACCGAAAATAGTCACGGACCCGCCAGCCCTGCATCTAGTGCGATCGCGCCGAACCGGTCGGTATTCGAGGGGAGCCAACCGCGGCGGGGGTTCCTCGGTCATGGGCGTGACGGGACTCGAGCCGACGTGTCGCAGCAGCGTGGCATCGATGAAGCGCCACCCCCGGACTTGCGCGCACGTCCTCGTCACGTTGCGACACGCGAAGTCTGACACCTCTCGCACTGTCCGAAGGATGGCCGGGCCGATCACGAGTCCCTGAAATGGATAGGCAAGCTGCTTGGAGAAGATGACAAGCCATCTCCACGGGTTCAGGTCGCCTTGCTCACGCAGAGGAAACGTTTCGTCCTGGATACCTGTGGGAGGGTACTCGTCGTACCCTTTGTACATGGTGCGGGCGAGATAGTCCCACCACGAGAAGACTGTTCCAAAGTTCGTGTCGAAGTGCTGTGGCAACGTCGAGTGGTGCACCCTGTGGAATTGCGGGCCGAGGAAGACAAACCTTAGGGGTCCAAAGTTGGTGCGGATGTTGGAGTGGAGCATCGCGGAGTAATAGAGGCCGAGAAATGCCAGCCCCATTGCTGCGGAGGCGTTCAGGCCCAAGAGTTGGGACGGAACGAAGACGATCAGTGCCGCCGCGACCACCTCGCCTATGTGGGTGCGATTATCCGAAAGGGCATTCAACCGCCGCTGGGAATGGTGCACGGCATGGAAGCGCCAGAGAGTGGGCACCTTGTGGTGGCACCAATGAGTGATCCACGCAAGCAAGTCGGTAAGCACGAACGCAAAGGTCGCCAGGCCCCAGAATCCGAATGTGTGCTCGAGGTTGAGCGACCACGTGCCGAGCAGCTCGGTGTATGCGACAGTGACGGCTCCAAGTGTGGCAGCGACAATGGTGAACTGCATGGCATTTCCCATGACGAACCACACGGCATCCACGGCCATGTCGACCGAAAAGGTCCGCTCATCGCGCCGTGCTGGCCAGAACCACTGGAGGATCGTGAGAAAAGCGACAAAGGCCCAGTACCAGAGGCTAAACGTGCTGAGCCGCAGGCCATCCCAAATTGATGCTGTTACCGCACCCAGCGACGCATGTGATTGAAACGATGCTTGTGTGAACGCGCTCAATCCGCCGGGCCCTGCCTTGACCAGGCCGACGAGGGTGAAGAGGGCTATGCCACCGAGCATCAACGCGACGACAATCGACAGCGGCTTCACCCGCGGCGCGGACATAGCGTAGGAATACTGAGGGCTCATCTCTTCCCTTTCTTTTCCCGCAGCGCGATTGATAGTGCGTGGGCCACATCCAGCACGTATGTCTCCAATGCGCCCGAAGAGTACCGGCTCTCAGGTAGCGCATACCGTGATGCATGATGCGACGGACATTGAGGGATCGCTCCGCTCTTGCGGACTACGAGGCGCTGTGGGCTCCGTCCTTTACGGACCTCAGGCGCGACGCAGCTCCCTAGTTACCAGCGCATGAACGGCGCGTGAAGGGCGCGTAAGCAAACGAAGCATCTCGATGCCATCTGGTAGCCGAGGTGGCTTTCCATCACGTATGGGTGCCGGCGTGAATGGGCCCACCCAGCCTGTCAGCCCGCACGACCCTCGCAGCTGGAGTTGCCGATCCGACGTCAGTAGGTGCTGGCGGACTGGGCGGCACCTGCCCAATCCTCCAGTGCGGACGGTGGGTCTCGTAGTGATCCGCGAACTCGCCGAGCACCGCAATCAGGTGGCGACCGATCGAGGGATAAGCATGCGAGGTACTTCCAACAGACTGTTCACACGAAGCGCTCGGCGATGGCATTGGCCCGAGGCGCCCTGACCGGGGTCCCGATGATCCCGATCTCGCTCTGAGCGAAAGACCTCGTCGAAGCTGGACGTTAATTTCGCATCCCGGTTTTGAATGAACCACCTCACCGGAACCGACCGCACCCCAGCACCCCAGGCGAGCCGGCGGTGTGGGCGCCAAGAGTCTGATTCGGGGCTCCGACCTGGGACTTCTCATGTTAATTGTAGTCACAAATACGTGGGAAATCTCAAGCAACAGCGTGGGACATCGCCTCGCAACGGTGCGCTGCATGCCTGGTGGAGAGTGGTTTCGTCGGTAGCCCACGAACGAACGAAGGGCTCTCGACAAAACTGGGCCCCTGCTACCGACAAAACTCGGATCGGCTTCTCCCCCCCGAGTCTTTGGCTGTTTTCAAGTGCTTAGAGTCCCGCCCAAAGGCAAGGAGATCATCGGTCAGCCCAGATCTGCGCCGCTACTGCACCTCGAGCCCGAATTGGGGCGCGCCAGAACAGAGTGTCAGAATTCTCCGAGTGCACAGGCACTCAAGCAGTGAGGAGTGGATCTGGCGTCGAGACCGGCTCGGCGCCTGGAGCCTGGGAGCGCCACGCACCGAGGGGTGCGGTCCGGCGGCGGCGGGGCAATCGCTTGCTGTTCTCGGTCGAATCAAAGGAAGATCGAGGACAGGCTTGAGTGGCGCATATTCCGGTGATCTCGATCCGCCTGAAGGTCGGTGGGGCTGGACTATTCAGGGCGCAAGAACCGGCAAACTCAGACGGCCATCGGAGTCCACACAACCCTGTAGCTACTCTCCCAACCAACGAGGGCGTACTCTTTCGCTCTTACGGAACCTAGGCCGGATGTCCGACCGGATTTGAGAATGAGCAGCCCAATCCAGCCGAACCGGCGCTCGCTAGGATCATCGCCGTCATGGCGCCGCTCCGCCTTCGCCTTCGTCTCGCGGGAACCGAAGGGTGGCGCGCGTCCCCCCGCTAGGAGCGTTCTCGAGGGCAATGGTGCCGTTGTGAGCATCGACGATCCGCTTCACAATCGCGAGCCCGAGGCCGGTCTCGGTGGGCTTCGTCGAGCGGAACGGATCAAAGAGGCGCTCGGCCAGAGCCGGCTCGATCCCCGAACCGGAGTCCTCAAGGGTGATCTCGGTGAACCCGTCGACCTCGAAGGCCAAAATGGCGATCGACCCACCTTCCGGCATGGTCTGGTAGGAGTTGGTGAGTAGGTTGACGACGACCTGGGTCATCTGACCGGGGTCAGCAAGAAGGCAAATACCAGGCTCTGGGACCGACAGCGCTATGCCGGAAGGGGCCGGGGCGGATTCGAGGATTTTGTCCAACACGCCCCGCACGTCGAGCTCGACCGGCATGGGCTTGGGCTCGTTTGCATAGGCGGTCAGGTTCTCGGAGAGCGCGACGGCGCGGTTTATTGCGCGTTCGGCCCTTGTGACGAAGTTCTCGATCTCGGAATCGATACCCCCGCCCAATTTCTTTCGCAGCAAGAACAGCACGTCCACAACCACGCTCAGCGGATTCCTGAGCTCATGACCCACGACTGTCGACATCTCGCCAAGAGCAGAGAGGCGTTCTTTCTTTACGAGGGATGCTTGGGCCTCGGAGAGCTCCGCCATCATGGCACCAACTACAAGCACGACCATGGTCGTCGTGCCGATCGCAAGCACCCACTCGGCGGGCCCGCCCGACTCGGAATCCGCGGCGAGCGCGGCGGCGAAGGCGACCGCGCAAACAAGTAGGTGAGCACGGGCCTGGCGGGGGCTGAAGAAGAGAGAGGCATAGAGCCCGATCCAGGTGTAGAAGAATGCGAAGGCAACCGAGGTGCCGCCGCCGTGAGAGAAGTAGACGGCCAGGGTGATTTCCGCGGTGCCGAAGACCAAGAGGAAGTGCAGCATCCTCTCGGAGGCGCGCGGCCCGACAAGCCACAACGATCCTCCGGTCACGCACGCGATCACCGCCAAAAGCGCGATTTGGAGCTCGCTCATCTTGTTGCCGTGCGGAACGGCGAGCACGACGAGCGCCAGCATCCCACCCGCGAAAAACAACGCGCCGAGAGTGCGGCCTTTCGCGACGGCCGAACGTCTGAGCGCCACGAGGGACCGGCTCTTCAGTTCTTCCCTCCGTTGGGATCTTTCGGACAATCTGTCGGCGACCACGCCGGGGATGGGCCGCCTCGCCTACCTGATGGTCGGTTCCCGATCGACACATCTCCGCCCTTGGTCCGGATTGCCTCGACTTCACTATCGTGAACGAAGACCAACTGCCCTTCACGCAGTGCACTTCTTTTACGCATTCTGAGACTCATCGCGTTCAGCAGTTGGCAGTAACAGCTTTCTCGTATACGAGTTTACACCCCTCCGGAAACGCGGGTCGTGAATGTAAATGAGCGGACATCCGCTAAAGTGCTATTCCCGGTCGAGGTCAGGTTCATTCTTTGTCACCGACGGGACCTCTTGGCTCGCACACAAAAGTGCCGTTCTCGACCGGAGCCCCACCAAGGGCGAGGGCGGAGCCAGGCGGCGCATAAGCCTGGGATCCCGAGCCCCCGCGTATCCATCTGAGGCATCAGGATTGCGTCGGAGTCAGCCGTCGCAGACTCAATGATGCCGAGCGGTCTATCGACCGCCGAGCAGTCGCCGCAGGTCTTCCAGGCGCTCGGGCACGATCTGCCACCAGGTCCACTTGCCCCGCCGTTCCCCGACGATCAGCCCGGCCTCGGCCAGGATGCGGGTGTGGTGCGAGATCGTGGGCTGGCTCTTGCCGAGCGGCCCCTCCAGATTGCAGCTACAGACTTCACCCTCGGCGGCGACGATGGAGAGCAGTCGCAGGCGCACCGGGTCACCGAGGGCGGCGAGCACCGGCGCAGTCCGTTCCGCCTCACGCTTGGACAGCGGCTCGTGAGTGAGCACGCTGCAACACAGTTCGTCTCGGCTCACGCTGGCGCTCTTGCGGGCAGGCACTCTCACTCCCATTGACAGATGTCAATGCGTTCACGATACTGGTCGGATCGACCATCGTCAATCTACTTCGGAGGCACCGTGTCTCGTGCGCAACTAGCCCTGAATGTCTCTGACCTGGACTCCGCCATCGACTTCTACTCCAAGCTCTTCTCCTCGACCCCGGCCAAGGTCCGTCCCGGCTATGCCAACTTCGCCATCGCCGACCCGCCCTTGAAGCTCGTGCTCATCGAAACGCCCGAGGGCCGAGGCAGTGGCACCGGCGCTGCGCTCAATCACTTGGGTGTCGAGGTCGAGGGCACCGAGGAGGTCGCCCGGGCCACGAGCCGCCTGTCAGGCGACGGCCTGGCCATCACCGAGGAGCACGAGACGACCTGCTGCTACGCCGTGCAGGACAAGGTGTGGCTCGAGGACCCCGACGCCACGCCCTGGGAGGTCTACACCGTGCTGGCCGACGCCCCGCCGGAGGCCGGGTCGTGCGGGGATGGCACCAGCGTCTGCTGCGACCTCCAGGGCGAGGTCGCCCCGGCAGCTACCGCCTGCTGCTGACGAGCTATGAGCGAGGCGGCGTTGTGGCGGCGGCTAGTGGCCGAGTTCCTCGGCTCGGCCTTCCTCGCCGCAGTAGTCGTCGGCTCGGGCATCGCTGCCCAACGGCTGTCACCTGGCAACCCGGGACTCCAACTCTTGGAGAATGCGGGGGCAACAGCGGCGGGGCTGTTCGCCATCATCTTGATGTTCGGGCCGGTCTCGGGTGGGCACTTCAACCCGGTGGTCTCGTTCGTGGACGCCACCTTCGGGGGTCTTCGTTGGCGGGACGCCGCTGCCTACCTCCCGGTCCAGGTGGCCGGATGCGTCGTGGGGGCCATGGTGGCGAACGTCATGTTCTCGCTCTCCGCCGCCGAGCTTTCTACCAAACACCGGGCCTCACCTGCTCACTTCCTCTCCGAGGTCGTCGCCACCTTGGGCCTGCTACTCGTGATCTTCGCCCTGGCTCGCTCGGGCCGCTCCCGCAGCGCCCCGGCAGCCGTGGGGGCCTACATCGGTGCGGCCTACTTCTTCACGTCCTCCACGAGCTTCGCCAACCCCGCCATCACGGTGGGGCGCATGTTCTCCAACACCTTCGCTGGGATCGCGCCGTCGTCGGTGCCGACCTTCGTCCTGGCCCAGGCGGTGGGCGGCGTCGTGGCCGTCGGGGTGATTCTCGTCCTCTATCCCAGGCTTTCACCCGAGGAAGCGGGCAACATCCTCGTTCCCCATGTCGACCCGTTCGAGGAGCCGTCAAAGGTTCCGACATGACGACGGAGCTTCCCGAGGTGCTGTTCCTTTGCGTCCACAACGCCGGTCGGTCGCAGATGGCGGCTGCACTACTTGCCAGATACGGCGGGGACCGGGTCGTCGTGCATTCGGCTGGGTCAGATCCAGGCGAGACACTCAACCCGGCAGTCGTGGCAGCCATGGCCGAGGTCGGCATCGACATCGGGGCAGAGCGACCGAAGAGGTTGACCGACGATATGGCGCAGCTTGCCGATGTGATCGTGACCATGGGATGCGGTGATGCCTGCCCGGTCTATCCCGGCAAGCGGTACGTCGATTGGGAGCTTCCCGATCCAGCTGGCAAGTTGGTCGGACAGGTGAGGCCCATCCGAGACGACATCGACGCTCGGGTGAGGGCGCTCCTGGCGGAGTTGGTGCCCACCCTGTAACGAGGGGGATCCCGATCACATCATGTATCCCGCCGACCCCGAATCGGACGTGCCGATCTGCTCACATGGCCCAGGAGGCGACCCGAGCTGTAATCGCGGTCAAGAGCGATAGCAATCAGAATAGAGAGGTCCTCTCGGGTAAAGATCCACCGCTGAGCGGTTGAGTCTCATTACCGTCGAGGAGACCGAGATCTTGGCCTGACTTGCTGATCGCGGAGCACGTTGTCCCGTCGGCCGGATCTCGGACCATAAACGGCGCGCCCCGTTCCAGAGGGGTGATGGACCGCCTTGTTCCAGCAGGGCGGAGATCACCGTCACCTCTTTCACGGGACGGCCGCGCCACCCCTTGACTTAAGGAGAGAAGGGATGGACATGACCATCGTAGAAGCTGGCCGCACCATTGTCGGTGGGGTCGACACCCACCTCGAGGCCCACGTAGCCGCGGCGTTGGACCCCATCGGCGGCGTGCTCGGAGTGCAGTCCTTCGTGGCCACTCCCGATGGCTACAAGGCACTGCTCGAGTGGATGGGTGCGTTCGGGACGATCTCCAAGGTGGGCGTGGAGGGCACCGGCGCCTATGGAGCGGGGCTCGGTCGTTTCCTGCGTGGGGCTGGCGTCGAGGTGATCGAGGTCGACCGCCCGAACCGCCAGGCCCGGCGGACCAAAGGCAAGTCCGATCCCGCCGACGCCGTCGAGGCGGCACGAGCCGTGTTGAGCGGCCGGGTCACGGGCGCGCCCAAGACCCGAGACGGCAACGTCGAGGCGATCCGGGCGTTGCTGGTGGCCAAGCGGTCGGCTCGCGAGGCTCGTCTGCGGGCCCTGAACCAGATGCGCCAGTTGAGCTACACCGCCCCCGACCAGCTCCGATCCCGCTTGAAGGGGCTGTCCATCACCGAGCTCGTCGCCGAGACGGCCGCCATGCGGGCCCGGGCTTCAGGAGATCCGGTCGTCTATGCCACCAAGGTGTCGCTCACTTCGCTTGGACGTCGAGTGCTCTCCCTCGAACACGAGCTCGCGGGCATCGACGAGCTGCTCAGCCATCTGGTGACAACGTGTGCGCCGGAGATGCTGAGGCTCTTCGGCGTCGGGATCGACACCGCCGCGACCCTCCTCGTGACCGCTGGAGATAACCCCGAGCGCCTGCGCTCGGAGGCCGCCTGGGCCCATCTCTGTGGGGTGGCACCGATCCAAGCCTCCTCGGGCAAGGTGACGCGGCATCGGCTCGACCGTGGTGGGGATCGACACGCCAACCAAGCGCTGTGGCGCATCGTCATGACGCGCCTCGCCACAGACCCGCGCACCCGCGAGTACATGGAGCGCCGCACGAAGGAGGGTCGTTCCAAGCGCGAAGTCATCCGGATCTTGAAGCGCTATGTGGCGCGCGAGGTCTTCAAGGAGCTCAATCGCGCCTAGATCTCCGAGTGGCGGATCTGGCTCTAGCGATAGCTGCCGTCCCTGGGATTGGCCTGCATCCGATCTGCCGATCCGCCGCTCGGAACCACCGCTCGGAGAGCATTGACGCTTGGCCTAATAAGAGCTTGCCCTCGTCCGTCGAGTGGCTCCTGATTGCATTGCCCGCTGTCATGCCGCCCGAGAACTACCCCTTGACAAACCATAGGAGCGTCGGGCGGCTGCTGCCGCCTGACCAACCCGACTCCGGATGATTCCGGCCGCACGCCCCTGTCATCTGGTCGGTACTTCCCAGATGAGGATGGTGCGACAGCTACTCGGAGCGCCACCGCCGATAGAGATCGGTCAAGTCCTGTCTCGCTTCGGGAGACAGTTCGTCAGGTTCGATGGCGCCGGCCAACTGAATGGTCATCTTGATTTGCTCCAGGTAGGCGGCACAGTTGGGGCATGCCTTGAGATGGATCTCCAATCGGCGACGGTCCCGCCGGGAGAGAGCTCCCTCGAGGTAGTCGGTGACAAGTTCAACCGCCTGCTGGCATGCGATGTCTCTCCGTCTCAGCGATAGCATGCTCAGCTCTTCTTCATCTCGGCGTCGAGAATCTCTCGCAGTCGCGAGCGTCCCCGGTGCAGCAAGATCCGCTGGTTACCAACGCTGATTCCGAGCACGGCGCACGCTTCGTCGTTGGAAAGGCCTTCGACATCTCGCAACATGACGACCTGGCGCTGACGGGGAGGCAGTGCATCGAGGGCGGACTTGAGGATCGGCACCCAGGCGGCAGCGTCGAGACGGTCATCGCTTTCTTCTGTCCAGCGGTCGAGGGGATCGGCCCATTGGCCCTGAGCGTCGAAGCGGCTCGGGTCGACTGCTTGGAGCGTCTCGATCGAGGGATCAGAGGGCTCGTGGATACCGGCCGAGCGCGCTCGATTGACGAGGATCCGGAACAGCCACGTCTTGAACGAAGAACGTCCCTCGAAGTGCTCGATGCCACGAACGACACCCAGCCACGTGTCCTGGACGGCCTCTTCAGCCACCGCCTGATTGGGGACCATGGAACAGGCCAGGCGAAGCATGGGCTGTTGGTAGCGGGCCACCAGCATCACGAACGCCTCTTCGTCACCGGTGCGAACCCGGCTGAGCAGCTCGCCGTCCATCTCCACGGCGCGAAGCGTAGGACCCCACGATCCGGCGCGGGTCGCGCCCACCAATTGCGGCTGATCGCCCGTTGTCTGGACACGCTTTTCAGTCCTCATTCATCACCGAGGCGTTACGTGAGGTGGAAGGCGGAAGGCAGATCCAGGCACCAACGTAACGCTTGGCCTCTATTCCGAGACTGTATGTCGACACCCTTGAATCATCGACGAAGGAGACGCAATGAGGAAACTCACCCGTCTGGCGCTGGGCGCCGGAGCGGTCCTGGGACTATCGGCCTGGGTGGCCCCTGTGGCTGGAGCCGAAGGACCCCCACCGGGAGGATATTTCGGAGGAGGCGGCGCCCACGCGGTGTTCGTCCAGACCGACAACACCGCCGGCAACCAGATCGTCGCCTACCACCGGAACCACGACGGCACCCTGAGCTTGGCCAACACCTACTCCACCCGAGGGTTGGGCGGCGTGTTGAACGGCTCAGCGGTCGACCATCTGGGCTCGCAGGGCTCGCTCGCCTCGGACCCGACCCACGGCCTGCTCTACGCCGTGAACGCCGGCAGCAACACGGTCTCGGTCTTCTCGGTCTACGGCGACCAGCTGAGTCTGCGCCAGGTGGTGGGTTCGGGCGGCTCCTTCCCGGTCAGCATCGCCGTCCACGGCAATCTCGTCTACGTCCTCAACGCCGAGAACGGTGGGAGTGTGTCGGGCTACAGGGTGACGGGCGACAAGCTGCTGCGGATCTGGGGGTCGACCCGTTCCCTGGGCCTCACCATCCCCACCGACACCACGCAGTTCACCCACACGCCCGGGCAGGTGGCCTTCTCACCGGACGGGTCCCAGCTCATCGTCACGACAAAGGCCAACGCGGTCGGGAACGACGTCGACGTGTTCGGCGTCGGGTGGGACGGCCGCCTTTCAGCGTCCCCGATGGTGAACTCCGAGCCCGGCACGGTCCCCTTCGCTATCACCTTCGACCAGGCGGGTCACCTGGTGATCGGTGAAGCCGGACCGAGCGCGGTGGTGACATTCAGACTCCACCGAGACGGCACCATCACCCAGATCGACTCTCTTCCCAACGGACAGCCGGGTTTGTGTTGGGTGACTCCCGCCGGCCAGTACTTCTTCACCGGCAACACCTCCAGCAACTCGACGAGCGGATATCAATCGAGCGCCAACGGTCAGCTCACCCTGCTCGGATTCACTCCCACCGACCCGGGCACCGTTGACGGCTCGGCCACCCCCAACGGACAGTTCCTCTACGTCCAGACTGGGGGAAATGGGATCGTCGACGAGTTTCAGGTCAACGCCGACGGCAACCTGACCGAGGTCGGATCGGTAACTGTGGCGGGCGCGGTGGGTGGCGAGGGCATCGTCGCCTTCCCGGGCCCGACCGAGCGCGGGACGGGCGGGGCGGGGCGCGGGCCGGGACGACGGCCCGAGAGCCGGACGGGGGAAGGCGGCGCGAGACGACGGGGACCGCAGCCGGCAGACGCGACACCGCGGCAGACGACAGCGGCGCGGGCGCCGGCGGCCTTGACCAGCTCCGCGATGAGTCTTCGCACGCTGCTCGAGGCTTCCGGGGTGACCGCCGTGCGTGATGATCTCGGAGTCAGGTCCAGCGCGGCTGTCCTTTAGCCTCGAGTCTCCGGCGCTCGTCTTTGCCGTGCGCCCGGATCGACGTCGAGATCCCCGTCCGGCGACCTTCCGGCATGCGAAGATGCCTCATCGTCTGTCAAGATCCTCCACACCGTGCGAGCACTGCGCCTCGAGACAGCTTCAGCACGCCCAGCAGCAGACACTCCAGCCTGCCGCTCGACAGCTGCTCCCTCCCCAGCACTCTTCCCGGCCCCCGACGAGCGAGCCGCGTCGCTTGAGGGCTGCACCTCAGAGGCCGACGCCGAGCGTGAGCGTGACGTCCTTCCCACCGCTCTAGAGCGGTCAGCAGCCTCGCCCTCCGATCGCCCGCCTGCTGGGCCGCTTTGAGCCCACCTCGAAGATCCGGTTGGGACGGGTCGACCTGGAGAGAGGAGCGCGCATGTCGACGAGAGGGGTGTGGGGAAGCTCTAGGAAAGCCCAAACCAGCGACGGCGCCCAGATACATACAGGGGCGCCGTCGCTGGCGTTCCGATCTGGCGTTAAGCCGATCGGGGTCTGGTAGAAGCCACGTCGCTCGTGGCCGGCGCCTGGCGATGGCCGGGCCCTTGGCGGGCCCGGCCATGTATCGCTCAGGCGGCGACGCGCGGTCCCCCCGGACCGCCCTCTCGTCGGGACCGCCGTCTCCCCCGTGGCGGGCGGAGGGCGTAACGGCTCGCGCCCGGCGAGAAGCTCAGCTAAAGGTAAAGGCGTCCTTGGGTGTGGGAGTGCTCGAACCGGCAGTTGTCGTGACGATGACATCCACAGTGCCCGTCGGCTCAACGGGGGAGGTGGCGATGATGATGTGGCCGGACTCAACCGTGACGCTCGTCGCCGGGACCGTTCCAAAGGCCACGGTGGACCCCTTGGTGAACCTCCGTCCCAGCACGTACACCGTGGTGCCCCCCGTGACGGGACCCTTCTTGGGGAAGATCGACCTGACTACCGGCAGGGTGTTCCCGGATCCCGAGCCCGGCGTCACGAAGGTGAATGCATCGGCGGACGTCGGCACACTCGGTCCAACCGCCGTCGTGACGATGATGTCCACCGTGCCCGGGGACTCGGCCGGAGACTTGGCGAGCAGGACATGGTTCGACTCATAGGTCACGCTCGTCGCTGGAACCGTCCCAAAGTCGACCGTCGCCGCCTTGGTGAAGTGCCGACCCTTGATGAGCACCAGCGTTCCACCGGCCACTCGACCGTGGTTTGGGAAGACGCGCTTCACGACCGGAGCATTGACATTGAAGGTGAAGGCGTCATGGGGTGTGGGGGTGCTCGGCCCGGAGGCGGTCGTCACGATGATGTCCACGGTTCCGACCGATTCAGCCGGAGATTTGGCGATCAGGAGGTTGTCGGACTTCACCGTTACCTTGGTGGCGGCGATAGTCCCGAAAACCACAGTCGAATCGCTCGTGAACCCGGTACCGGCCACGAAGACGTTGGTACCACCAGCGATTGGGCCTTGATGGGGAACAACAGCGCTCACTGTTGGCGCGGGGGTCGTTGCGCTGGCGACGCCCGATGCCGCCACCAAGAAACCGACCGGTAGAGCTGTCGCCAAGAGGACCAAACCGAACCTTCGGAACATGATGACCTCTTTCAGAAACCGCGACGCCCCATGTGGCGTACGGCTCCTAATCGCTCGAGCCGCCGGATTCGTTACATGGTCTTGCCATGTTTCACGGAGCGTGGCTTGATACTCACCGAAGGGCCCTGGCGCGGCGGTCGAGCATCGTGCCCCTTGGATTCGATCGACGTCGCGTTGCTCTTCGAGCCGGTAGGCGTCACGGGGCGACACAGATGATGAGACTGAATGACGTGCCGAGGCCGAGCGGAGTCGGTGCACCCCCGCGCTCGCCGCGGACGCCCAGTCTTGCCGTGGAGGTGGGACGGGCTGCGACCGCCTCTGGTCGACGAAGAGTCCGGTGACGCCCGCACCGGTGAGGTCGAGCCCGGCTTTCCCGGAGTCGACGATTTGGAAACCGATGGTTTGCCTTGGCCGGCTTTCTTGTCCAGACGGTGCCCGCGGGATCGATCGCGGGCCGTTGCCTTGTGGCCTCCCTGAGACACCAGAAGTCCCGCTGAAACCCGGGTCCCCCGGCTTGTCCCCACCAGAGGCCGCGAGGCTTCAGGCGCCTTCGGGCCGTGCTTCCCCGTGGTGATGGGCGGCGTCAAGGTAGAGGCCGCTGCCCCGCCAGGACCGACAGCGCCCCTGTGCTGAATGGCGGTGGCTGGTGGCACGGAACGGGGCGTGTGTTCGACCGGCTTCTCTCGGTTCTTGGTCGCTGGCTTGGTGACAGCGTGTCCACCATCGAGTTGGCCGGACGACGTCGTCTCGGCATGACCGGGAGCCCCATCAAGCGGGGAGGAGGCGGGGAAGGTCGCACAATATGCCGTGAGGTTCCTGCCGCCCCCGGCCGCTGCCGCCAAGCGGCGGTAGGCCGCGCTGGAGTCGTTGAGCCTGCCCGCCCTCCACGTGCGACAGAGCCGGAGGTCGGCTCGACTTCTCTGTCCGATGTCGACCCCCGTGCCTCTCACCACGGAACTCGAACCGGACGGGGACGACCCAGCGACGGCGTGCTTGTCACTCCGAGGTTGTGGCACCGAGATACCGAGACTCGACAACGCCCGCGAAGCCGTCGCCTGGGCCGAGGTCGGCAAGGAGCCCGTCGCCAGCGCCACACTGCCGCCCAAGAGGACGACTGGAACGGTCAGTGCCAAGACCTTGGCGGGAATCTTGAGCAATGCGAACGTTCGCTTGGTCTTTGCCCGGCTGACTTGACGGGATTGCACTGTCGCGGCGAACACCGTCACGGTTGCTGCTCTAGCTGCGAGTTCCCCAGCGGTGGCAGGTCCCTGGGCCTTGTTGACCAATGCCGCGACCCGGTCGAACCCAGGTGGGGCATTATCGATCTCGGCCGCGCCGGTGATCAACAATTCCGTCGTGATGGCATCGAGGGGGAGCGAGGCCATATCTTCCAGATCGTCGAAGGTGTCCAAGGTATTACACCGATCGTGTGGAGGGCGCGTGGTCGACGCCCTCGCGACTCAGGCGACGCAGGGCCCGGTGCTCCAGAACCCGCACCGTTCCGGGCCGCTTGCCCAGTATCTGGGCGACGTCCTCCACCGAAAGGCGGGCGACGACCCTGAGCACCAGGACCTCGGCCTGCCCGGGACTCAACGCGGCGACGAGGTGATCGATCGCCTGTTGCGCCGACAGCGCCTCGAGGACGATATCGGCCGGGTCCTCTCCTCCCGGCACCTCACTGAGGTCTTGGGGGGCGACGGGCTGGGTGCGTCGTCGAGCGCCGCGCCGGCGATGGTCGGCAAGGCGACGGCGCGCCACGGAGAACACCCAGGCACGCAGGGCACGCTCGTCGCCGGTGAAGTCCTGGATACGCTCGGCCACCGCGAGCCAGGTTTCTCCAGCCAGGTCATCGGCAGCACCGGGCTCTTGCCATCGCAGATAGCGCAGGAGGGACGGCTGCAGGGAATCGAAGAGGACGGCCGCCGCCCACTCCGCTCCGGCGTTGGCGGCTTCTAGAACCTGTTCGAAATTCTCGATCGTCGTGCTGTCACCGTAGCCTGCCACTACCTAGATCGCTGAGGGAGCAACCCCGGCGAGCAACCTCCGCAGAGCGCCATCACACCCTGGCGCCCCGACGGAGATCCCGTGAAGCGCTCCCCCAGCCCCTCGCCGAGAGGCCCTAATCCGACCGATATCGCATATCCAAGCGCGCGCGTTCGAAGAAGCTCACGGCGGGCCGAAAGTCCGAACCCCTCGATGGTCTCCTTGGGGGCGGACCGACCAGCAACGGGAGAAGTCGAAAGAACATTGGATAGGAGAAGGACAATGCCATCTCCCCGTTCACCGTGACCCGCTTAGCGGCGAAAGTTCAGCTGAGCCACCTAGGATGAGATTCTTGGTACCTACACGTTCCCGGCATAGTTGTGGTCGCAGCGATGTGGGAATCGAGGACGACAGCGTGGGAAATGGTCGAGTACAGGGCCGCTAGATCGATTGATAGGTCTTGAACCGGCCACGACCATCCGCTTTGGCTTGGTACATGGCGGAATCTGCTCGAGCGACGACCGAATCGTAGGTATCAGCATCATCCGCGAACATCGTGACACCAACGCTGGCACCAATCGAGACAGTGGAACCCCGAACCACAAACGGTGTTCCCAGGGCCGACACGATTTTTGCGGCTACACCTTCGGCATCACTGGCGTGGGCGATGCCACGAAGGAGGATACCGAACTCGTCGCCACCTATGCGAGCGACAGTGTCTTGTTCCCGAACCGTCACGAGCAGCCGCTCTGCGACAGAGCGAAGGAGTTCGTCTCCGACTTTGTGGCCATGCGTATCGTTGACAAACTTGAATTGGTCGAGATCCACAAACAATAGAGCGAGGTTACTCGCATGCCGACGTGACATAGACAAGGCTTGCGTGACCCTGTCCTCGAAGAGTCGCGAGTTGGCGAGGTCGGTGACCGGATCATGAAGTGCCTGATGGCGTACCTCGTCAAGGAGAGCGACGCCGTCGAGGGCAGTAGCGGCCAAACTGGCAACGCCGCTCAAGCGTTCCCACAGGGCGTTATCGTTCCTCAGGTCGTGGATGCCGGAGTTCACGACGAGGACCCCGAACAGGGTGTTACGGGCGGCGATCGGGACAACGACACCGGAACCGAGCCCGGTGAGTCTCAAGATCGAGGACAGGACCGGGTCTGACGCCGTGGACACCGGCGTCGGCGCCGCAATCTCGAGGAGTCGGTTCTCCACGTTGAGGTCACGCAGGGCGACAGGGCCTGTTTCCGCAGTGTCGAGGAATGATTGGCTGGTCGATGCCACGCGGGTGAGAAGGGCGTCACCGGAGTCCCACAAGAACACATGCGCCTCGTCAGGACCAGCGATCTCCGGCATGGCGTCGGCGAGACGCTGTGCCACCTCTGTCCGAGTGGACATCTCGGCCAGTGCCTTTCCGAGACCCAACAGAGCACTCAGTGTGGTGTTGCGGTCGCGTGATTCATCCAAAGCAGCCGCCGTTTCGAGGGCGGCGGCGGCATGTCCGGCGTACGCCATCATCAGCGACCGCTCCTGAGGCAGGAAGTGATACTGCTCCGGATAGAACGCGGCGAGACGTCCGAAATGGCCTCGGCTCGACTCGATATCGACCACCAGGCGGGAGAGGTCACTCGTCTTGGAGTCTGAGCACAGAATCTCTCGCGCGGCTGTCTCTGCTTCGCCCTCGGTGAAGCCCACGGAGTGGATCCTTGGCGTTGTCTCTCCCGGCAACTGGGCCACCAGCAGGTACCGAGGGGCTCGCACGGCGACTCCGGCTCGCCTGGTAATGGTCTCGAGCATCGAGTTCACGTCACGGGTGGAGGCAAGTTCCTTGGCTACCGACTCCAAAGACTCGAAGCGCATGGCGAGGACGCGAACTTGCTCTCTCAGCACCACCACTTCGCGCTCGAGGCTGGCGCCGACAGACGATGTGGGGTCCCAGCCCACTCGTATGAGACAACGAGCATCGCCTCGAGTCTGGCATTCAACCTCCTCGACCTCAGCCGGCTCCATCCCGAACAACACCGGAAACTGAGACAGCGCCCCCAAGGTGTATCCACAAAAGAGGGGGTCTCGCTTGTAGTCGGGCGTCACAATGCTGATCAGGCCGTGTGTCTCTTCCACCTCGACGATCTCGGATCGAGTGATGGTTGATTGCTTGGCTGAGATTGCTGGATATGCACGTAGCATCTCCGCCGGCGATCCGATAGAGCGCAGCAGAGCCAGGACTTCGGTGCCGGCGTACTGGCGAAAGACCTCCACACCCGCTTTGCGCCCGACATCGGGATCATTGAGCACAGCCGCGGCCGCTCGAAAAAGTGCCAAGCCCTGCTCATAGGAGCTCCACCCGCCGGGGCGTCGCAGGTCGGCAGCAGATCGCCGCTCCCCGGCTCGTTCCAGGACCTGGTCGATTCCGGCATCCCCTTCCGTCTGGTGCACGACGGCCAAAAGGGCTCCCAGCATCGAGTTGGCCAAGTGTTGCGTTGCGTCCGAGTCAGCCACGGGTTTGAGATCGTCCAGCAGGCTCAGAACCTTGACCAAAGAGGATATTCTTGGTGCTACGAACTATTCGTCGATACAACCACTCCCTCGCCCTATTTGTGACAACAACAACGTGGGAGATCGGGGTGCAATAGTGCGGGACCGGCCCAGGTTCGTCGTCGCCCGAGGTCAGAGCGGTTTTGTCGGTTTCCCAGGCACCCCCCCACCCCAGGCGTCCATGGTGCCCCTCCCCGAGATCGACATCGTCACCTCCATTCGCCTGATCGGACAGAAATGGATCTCATTTGTGGTGATCCGCTGACCGTCACGCGGACGTATACCTGATCGACCGCCAACCGAACGGAGGTTCGCCATGGGTGCCGACGACAACACCAAAACGATCCAGGGGGTTTACGAGGCTTTCGGAAGGGGAGATGTCCAGGCCGTCCTCGAGCAGTTGACCGACGATGTGGATTGGGCGACCGAAACCTCGTCCACGGTTGCACCCTGGTATGGCGTCCGTCACGGCAAGGAAGGCCTCCTTCTTTCAAGCGTTCGGATCGACCATGGAGGTCCAGGAGTTCAACCCCTACGCATTCGCTGCGAACGACACGGAGGTGCACAGCGTGGTCCACTGTCGAGCCACCTCACGGGCGACGGGCAAAGCCATCGACCATGACCTGCACCACTACTTCCGGTTCGACAATGGGAAGATCGCCTTCTATCGGGGAACCGAGGACACGGCTCAAACCGAGGCCGCGCTGAGGCCCTGACCGATTGAGCGTTGGAGGAGCCACCATGATCTTGATCGTCGTCAAGCACCCGGTGCGCCCCGAGTTTTGCCGACGGCTGGGTATCTTTGGTTGAGGAGTTCACCGCCGCGACGCGGGTCGAGCCGGGCAACCTCTTCTTCGACTGGTTTCGAAGCGTTGAGGACCCCAGCCTCTACGTCCTGATAGAGGCATTCCGAGACGCAGCTGCCGGCCAAGCGCATGTCAACTCCGCCCATTTCCAGGCCGCGACGGCCCAGCTGCCAAATGGCTCTCGGCTGTGCCCGAGATCGTCAACGTCGAGGTCCCGGGCGAGGGCTGGTCCCGCATGTCCGAAATGCAGCTCGATGTGGACAGCTCATTGTCTGACTGAGCCCGAGCGTGGCGGGAGAACCGATGGACCCTGACCAGTTGAAGGCGATGTACCGGCGCTGGCTGCTCGAGGAATGGAGCCAGGGGAACTATGCCGTGGCCGAGGAACTGCTCGCCGAAGACCTCACCGACCACAATCCATTGCCGGGTCAACCCGCGGGGCGAGAGGGAGAGATCTGGACCGCCAAGATGGTCCGCAAGGCCTTCCCCGACGCCCACTTCGAGGCAGATGTCGTCGTTTCCGACGGGGAATACGTGATCGGGCGCTGGACCATGATCGGTACCAACACGGGACCCTTCGACCTCTTCGGCTTACCCCCGACCGGGCGGCCCGTCACCATGACCGGCCAAGAGATCTTCCGCGTCCACGACGGAAGGTTTGTCGAGGTCTGGCACCAAGAAGACGTGGGCGGCATGTTGAATGCGCTCGGGCTCGAACCGCCACCGCTCATGATGCGCCTGGCCGCCAAGCGCAGCGCCCGTAAGTACCGCCGCCAACGGCAAGACTAAGTTGCGCGTATTAGTCCGATTTGGCGACATCATTTGCCCGCTGCCGAGTTGACCGCGACAGCTTTTTCCAATCTAACTACTCTGCCACAGCGATCTAGGAGGAGGATCAACAATGGCAAGCACAGCCACCCACGCAATCGTCGTCCGGGTCACGTTCAAACGTGGCCTTGAAGAGGCGGCAACAAAGACCCTCGAGACCGAGGTCGTCCCCGCCGAGAAGGCAGCCCAAGGGTTGGTCGGTGGGTATTGGATGCACGGGGAAGAACACCGAACCGGTACGTCAGTGGAGCTCTTTGACAGCCTCGCCAGCGCGCAGGAGGAGATGAGTCGGCGGAGTACCGAGATGCCGGCCCAGTCGCCGGTGACGATTGACAGCGCGGAGATCTTGCAGATCGTTGCCAGGGCCTGACCACGCAGACCTGTGGGTGCCGAAAATGTCATCCCGGTCTCGCCCCGCCCGAGACCCTGCTGCGTTGGCATCGCCGCCCACGAGGACAACGGCAGAATGAGCTACGTCAATTTCATAGTCCTTCGCCGGGTTTCAATAACAGCCTGCTCGTCCCGCCTGCGTACTGACGTCTGCTGGTATCTGTTAGGCGCTTCAAACCGCCCGAGCGTCGGTGGTGATACCGAGCGGCCTACCCGCAACGAGAGCATCGCCCGAGAATGGCGAAGTGATGTGGGTCGATCGAGAATCCCAGCTTCGTCTTGACTGACCGAGCGAGCCCCCGAAACAGCTCGTCGGGACCCTCGACGGTCGCGCCGCACTTTTCGCAGATGAAATGGGCGTGCGCGAGAGATGCCAGCTGGTACGTCGCCGGACCGTGGCCGAGGTGGGAGTGGACGATCACTCCGAGACGCTGAAGCTCGTCGAGATTCCGGTAGATGGTCGAGATGTGCACGTCGGGCAGGCGGGCTTGAACGGCCACAGCCAGCTCCTCCGCCCTGAGGTGGCCCTCGGCCGCGAAGAGTTCCTCGATCAGAACACGACGCGACGAGGTCACTCGCCCACCTTGCGCGCGTAGCAGGTCGAGCACGTCTTCGACCGCGGAGATCTCGGTCACGTGCTGAACCGGAGGTGCCAACGGCTTGCTCACGGCCCCAGGATACGTCCAAAAGGGCCCTCCGCGACGAACAGATCCTGATTGCGTCCAGATCGCAACTGTGCCACTGTGGGCCACCCGAGGAAGGGAAGAAGGTCGATGACGGGCGAAGTGTCGACGCAGAAGATGGGCACCAGAGCAATGCTCCGGGTGTCGTTCACGGCACTGAGCCACACTGAGCGAGTCCGGGTCCTCGCCATGTACGGCTCGATCGTGGCCCTCCACGCCCTCGGCTTCTTCGTCTTCATCGCATTCGTCGTGCCCGCCCACTACCGAGGTCTGGGGATTGGCGTGAGCGTCTTGGCCTACACGCTCGGCTTACGTCACGCCTTCGACGCCGATCACATCTCGGCCATCGACAACACAACCCGCAAGGCCATGAACCAGCGGCAAGGCACAGACAAACCCCGGCCACTGAGCTTCGGGTATTTCTTCTCTCTCGGGCATTCCACCATCGTGGTGGCCATCGGGATCGGCATCATCATCGCCGAAAAGACCGTCTTCACCGCCGTTTCCCACAACAACTCCGGCTTGGAGCAGTTCGGCGGCGTCTTCGGCACGATCGTCTCGGCCGCCTTCCTCATCCTCATCGGACTGTTGAACCTCGTGGTCTTGGCCGGGATCGTAAAGGTCTTTCGCTCCATGCGCCGAGGCGAGTTCGACGAAGCCGAACTCGAGCGTCAGCTCGACAACCGGGGATTCTTCTACCGCTTCTTCGGCCGCTGGATGAACACCATCAGCAAGGAGTGGCAGATGTACCCCGTCGGCGTCGTCTTCGGAATGGGATTCGACACCGCCACCGAGGTGGCTCTGCTCGCCACCACGGCCCTGTATGCCTCTCGGCACGTCCCGTGGTACGCCATCATCTGCCTTCCCATCCTGTTCACGGCCGGGATGACCCTCATGGACACGACCGACGGCATATTCATGAACCTCGCCTATGGCTGGGCGTTCTTCAACCCGGTGCGCAAGGTGTATTACAACCTCGCCATCACCGGACTGTCCGTGGCGATCTGTTTCTTCATCGGTGGAATCGAGACACTCGGCCTCATGCCCCAGGAGTTCCACGGACTCAGCCAGACCCACGGCTTTTGGGGCTTCATGTACAACTTCAACATCAACACCGCTGGGTTTGTCATCGTGGGGATGTTCGTCGTCACCTGGGGACTGGCCATGCTCATCTGGCGCTACGGACACATCGAGGAGAAGTGGAGCGCGCGGCTACGGACCAGTGAGGTGAGCATTTCGCAGTAATGCCGACGATTTGTGCTGTTCTCTGTCGTTTCCCCCGTCGTGGCCACCTGCTTCGACAATCTCGAATCACTTCGCGCTGTCGTTGTTGTCACCTTGGTCCTTGGGTCCGTCCGACCCACACGGTAAGGTCAGTTGGACGACCCGTAGTCGATGGGGACGTTTATGACCTGCCGTTTCGTCCAGGAAACTGCGGCGGAGTCGA
The DNA here is from genome assembly GCA_963768255.1 of uncultured Acidimicrobiales bacterium. Lineage (GTDB taxonomy): Bacteria > Actinomycetota > Acidimicrobiia > Acidimicrobiales > UBA8190 > Chersky-840. The sequence goes on from CAVYGX010000008.1 coordinate 121,451, forward strand.
GTACCCAGACGATGAGCTGTGACGTGTTCACCGAAAGCGCATCGATCGCACCATTCGGATTCGCCACCACGGTCTCAGTCTCCATCGGCACCAAGCCCATGTTTTGCCAGGCCGCTCCCGGTCCGGACATGGCAAGAAGGCTTGATGGCCCGTGTTCGTTCTCCAGTTCGACAACAAAGCCACCGTTGGCAGCAACAGCTGTCGAGATGATACGACGACTCAAACCGATGAAGAAGGAGGGCGAAACCGTCCACGGAGCCCTTCCGTCACTGCTCCAAGAGGCGACGAGCTCCGAACCACGACGCGTGTCGACCTCCAGCAAAGACGAGACACCTGACGTGGTCGTCACCATCCGAAGCACGCCGGTGCTCACAGCATCGGACTGATCGGGTAACCGAGGACCGGCGGAGGTCCAGTCACCCGCGTGTCCGGAGAAGATTCCCACTCGGTTGCTGGCACATGTCGTTCCGATCAAGGGAAGCCGCAGCGGGTCCACGGTCACTGCGGTCAGCTCACCGATCCTGCACGCTGCCCCGGCACTCGTTTTCTCCAGGGCCTGTCGACCCACGATTGTGCGCCACGTATTCCCACTGGACGCGGAGCCCAGCACGCGACTGCCATCAGAGCGCACCACGGCGAACAAGCTTCCAGGGTCCGAGCCCGCCAGGACGTCGGGATCCGGCGAGAGAGCGCCAGAGACGATGCCGGGCGACCAGGTACTCCCATCGTCCGACGACAGTGCGAGAGGTGAGTAGTGGAGGTTCTGGCTGGGCTCAAATCCCACCGTGACGGTGCGAAGTATGCCCGTGGTCAGGACCAAGCCACCGTTGTCGGCAACCCCGGCGGGGGTTACCACAGTCCATGAAGCGTCATCCGTCGGTCTGTAAAGCACCTGCCAAAAGGTATTGAGCGGATCGTCCAGGTGACCCATGGGAACGATCGCCCACGCAGCGCTTGACGTTGTCGACGAGCTTGACAGAGGAGCAGCAAGGGCGGGGCTGTGCGGGCCAGTAGCTGTTGTCGATGCACACGTCGAGAGAATCGTGAGCGCCACCAGTGCGACTGCGGGAACAAGATTTCTCGACCTTGAGAGTGCGATCGAAGTCCTTTTATACGACCATGGGCACTTCCTCACGAATTGAGGACCTGCTTGATCTGGTCTGTCAAAAGGACAGAAAACGACGATTGTGGCGTTGCGCCAGGATCTTGGTCCTGTCCCATGATCACGCGGGTCTTGCTTTGGCCGTCGATCACAAAGGCCAGGTCGCTGTGGGCGACCATCGATCCCGCCGTCGTGGCGTAAACCTCGGCCCCGTAGTCGATCCACGCGTTCTCGAGTTCGTTTCGCGATCCCGTCAGGAAGAGCCAGTTGCGGACACCTGTCAACCCCTCCTGGCGGTCGAAGGCGAGGGTGAATGTATTCGATCTGTAGATGGGGTTCGCCACGATGGCAATGAACTCGACACGGCGCGCTGCGGCCCCCAGCATCATGTCCGCCTGACGGAATTCTTGCGCGATCAGAGGACAGTCCGACGTACACACCGGGTCCAGAAATGTAAGAGCCACCGTGTGACCACGGAGGCTTGCCAGCGACACCGGCTCGTCGTGTTGGTCGACGAGATCAAACGGCGGGGCGGGCGTGTTCACAAGGGAAGGCTGGCCCTCGATCACTTCCGCCAGTATCGGATCGGCGCTTGGATTGACCGATGCGAGCATCAAGGGAACGGTGCCGATCACGACCACGAGAACCGCCCCCAAGACAGCGAAAGCTCGGGACGAAAAGGTGGGACTCAGTGGGCTCCACCGAGTCGCCGATGGGTCTGACACCACAACTCGCTGTTCAGACATCGACTCGGTCGCAACGGGTAGGCCGGTAAGGGCCAGATACCCCGCGGCGACCACGAGAACCAAGGGGACCATCGAGTTGGGATCGGTACCAACGCCACCAAAGAACCCGAGGTCCTCGACGAGCACCCAGTCGGCGAGGCAGAGCCCGATGGTGACCACGGCTGTGTATCGAACGACACGCGGTCTTCCCGACAAGAAGCCAACCCCGATGCCGGCGAGGGCGAGAACGATGAAGAGGTTGACGCCCCACCCGTGGGCACCGTCGAAAGAGACGAACCGGGCCACCAACGACGAGAGGATCGCCGGCTGTGGGGTGTGCGACATCTGCCGAACCATCTCGGTCAGGGTCCCCGTCGGCGATACGCCCCGACGCTGTCCCTGCCAGAAGCCTCGGCCCGGCCATGCTTGGAGCGCGGCCATCGCCAAGAAGAAGATCCCGGTCAAGCTGAGCACGATCCGGCCGAGTCGGGGGGTGGCGAAGGCCCGGTCGGGGAGCGCCAACACGACGCCGGCGGCGCAGTAGAAGAGCGCTGCCCCGGGCGCCCCGAAAAGCCACGTCAGACCGGGCGCGAAGATGCCACCGAAGGCCTCGCCGAAGACCCAGACGACCAGGCCCCAGACGACGGTGGCCAGGCCTCCCAAACGGGACCAGGGCCCCCCGCGGGAGACAAGGAGCCAGATGCCGAGGCCAACTTGAATCCACACCACCCCGGCGGCGACCTCCACGGGATGGTTGGACCAGATCGTCGCTCCACTGTTCACGATGTGCTGGACCCATGACGGGGAAGCGGTGGCCGCCGGACGCATCACGTCAGAGGGCACGGAAAGCACCATTGAGGACTGGAGCTGGAGGAGCCCGTCTACGACCCAAAGCAGACCGAAACCCCATCGGAGGGTTCGCCGTGAATCCGGTTCGGAGAAGGGCCGCTGAGACTTGGGTGGAAAAGACGTCCCTTCAGCCACGAGGCGACGGAGCCGGACCAAGGTGACTGCGAGGGACAATGCGATGACGACTCCCGCGCTGAGCAGGAGCTGATGAACCAGGGCGGCGTGATACGCCGAGGTGATCAGAGGGTTGCTCGCCGGGAGGGGGCGGCGCATACCACCCATGGGACTACGTACTCCTTTCGGGTGAGTCTCTTTGCTGTCGGTGTACCCGAGCTGAGGCTAATCCCGTCGGGCGCGTCGTTGAAGTCGGCTGTTGCGGCCCAAAGCGTTCGTCACGGGTTTGCGCCCTCGCTCTGCATCTTCTCTTCAGCCCCTCACGAGGACGGCTCGGCGAGAACAATCTGGCCTCGCATCGAGATCCGTTCAAAACCGACCGATCGCAGATCAGGTGTTCTACCCGAGGGTCGACACTCTCTCGGTCAGTTTCGAGTCGGGGTTCTCGTCGGCCGCTGGGCCGACTGCTCCTGCATGGATCGTCGGCTCGGCACGTTGCAGTCCGGTCGTTGGTACGACAGGACGCCCATGCCCCAGCCGCGAGCTGTTCCACACAACAAACCCCGACGAGAGCGCCATGGCGGCACCAGCGATCACGGGATTGAGGAGTCCACACGCCGCCAGAGGAATCGCCGCCAGGTTGTAACCGAATGCCCAGGCGAGATTGCCCCGGATCGTTTTCAGCGTGCGGCGAGCGAGATCGATGGCGACAACGACGACTCCGAGATCGTCTCGCACGATGATCAGGTCGGCCGCGTTGATCGCCACGTCAGTACCCGATCCCACGGCCAGACCGAGATCGGCACTAGCGAGGGCCGGACCGTCGTTGACGCCGTCGCCGACCATGGCCACTGACCGGCCTTCCGCCTGGAGTCGTCGAATCATGGCGACCTTGTCGGCGGGCAGGGCCTCGGCCACCACGTCGGTGATGCCGATCTCGTCGGCTACCGCACGCGTGCTCGGCTCGTTGTCGCCTGAGAGAAGGAGACAGTGAAGTCCAAGACCCTTGAGCCCTTGCACGGCCGATGCCGCCGAGGGTCTGACCGTGTCGGCGACCGCCACAGCCCCGACGATGGCGTCGTCTCGCCCGACGAGCACAACGGTACGACCGAGCGATTCCCATTTCGAACACCGGTCAGCCAAACCCTCGGGCATCGTCCCTGTGAAATCAGCAAAGAGGGCAAGCTTTCCTATCGAGATCCGATGTCCGTCGACGGTGCCGCGAGCACCGACGCCGGGCCGGGCCACGAACCCATGAACGGGAGGTAGGGCACCCAGCTCCGCTTCGGCGGCAGCGACGATGGCCCGGGCCACAAGGTGCTCCGACGCCTGTTCGAGAGCGCCGGCCCAACGCAGGAGCGTGGCGCGTTCGACGCCGGATGATCCCTCGATCTCCGCGACCGTCATCTTTCCCTCGGTGACGGTACCGGTCTTGTCGAACACGACGGTATCGATGTGTCGAGAAGCCTCCAGTGCCTGGTAACCCTTAAAGAAGATCCCGAGGCGAGCTCCCTGGCCTGAAGCGACGAGCAGTGCGGTCGGAGTCGCCAAACCGAGTGCGCAGGGGCAGGCGATAATCAGAACAGAGACAGCGGCACTCAAAGCCTGCTGGGTAGAGCTACCCACCAATAGCCATGCGCCGAGGGTTACGAGGGCGATGACCAGCACAGCGGGGACGAACACTCCCGCGATGCGGTCGGCCACTCGTTGGACGGCGGCCTTTTGATTTTGGGCGTTCTCGACGAGCCTGACCATGTGGGCCAGTTGGGTGTCGCGGCCGATCTTCGTGGCCCGAACCACCACGCGACCGTCCACGGACACCGTGCCGCCGACCACACTGTCACCGGGACCCACGTCGACGGGCAGGGACTCGCCGGTCATGGCACTGCGATCGATGGCCGAATGTCCAAGGACGATCTCTCCGTCGGTGGCAACCGTCTCCCCCGGCCGCACCACGAAATGGTCACCGACCTCCAGGTCCGCAAGGGAAAGTCGGCGCTCCACGCCCGTGGCGTCGAGCACGGCCACGTCCTTGGCGCCAACCGCCACCAGCGAGCGGAGCGCGTTCCCGGTGCGGCGCTTGGACCGTGCCTCGAAGTACCGCCCGGCCAGGAGGAAGGTGGTCACTGCCACACCAACATCGATGTAGATGGCGCCCCCCGATTGGTGAGCAAGGACGAAGAGCGCCGTTCGCGGTGCGCTGCTCGTGTCGCGCCAGAACATGGCGTACAACGACCAGCCCGTCGCCGCCACGATGCCCAGCGACACCAGGGTGTCCATGGAGGACGTGCCGCGGCGGGCGTTGCGGACCGCAGCCCTGTAGAAGGGCCATGCCCCCCAGGTCACGACGGGAGCCGCCAGGACGATCAGCACCCATTGCCAACCTGGGAAGCGCAAGCGTGGGACGAGGGAGAAGGCGATCGAGAAGTCACACAATGGCATGAAGAGGACGGCCGCCGCCACGAGGCGACGGCCGAGGGAGCGTGTGCGTCGTTCGACCTCGGCTGCGTCGTCCGCGCCATAGGCGAAGCCCTCGACGACCTTTGCCGAAAAGCCGACGTTCTCGATCTCCTCGACCAACCTTTGCACAGGCAGGTCGTCACGGAGCAAGACCCGGGCTCGTTCTGACGCGAAGTTGACGCTGGCCGCCACGCCATCGAGGTCGTTGAGCCGCCGTTCGATGCGCGCTGCACAAGCACCGCAAGTCATGCCGTCGATGGCGATCGACACCACCTTTTCGCAGGACGGTGCTTGATCATCGGGCGAGGCGATCGCCGCGATCCCCGTTTTCCGGTCGGCGAGCGTCCTCACCGGTGCGACCGTGGCAGTACGGGCCTCCTCGACATCCCACCGGAGCGTAGTCGCACAAACACGGTCGATCCCACTCAGCGACCGAGCTTCCGTCCATCATCGAACCCGAGCCGATGGGTGGCACACCAATGACCAGCACCATCCGGTCGTCGGCGTGCGACCACCAGCTGGTCCGTGCGCGAGCGAGTCATGTCCATGCAGATAGTTCGTCAGGGGCCGTTTGCGTGAATTCGTTGCGCAGTCTTGTTGAGGGCACGGCGGAGGATCGCCGCCTCAGACCGTGACAGCGTCTCGGCGAAACTGACAAGCGCGGCATCGGTGTCGTGCGCCGTGACGAGGGCATCGTGCATCAGCCCCGCAGTATGAGTGGCCCCTGTTCCGGTGGTCGTGAAGCGGATCGTCCGTCCATCCATCCGGCGACTCACCAACGCTTTGTGGACCAGGCGGTCCAGGACCGTCGCCACTGTCGTATAGGCGTAGCCAGGGAGTAGATCGAACACCTCGCGACCGGTCAGCTCGCGACCGGGACCGTCCCAGAGGATCTCCATAACCCTTCGTTCGAGGTCGCCCAGCGTGGCCACACCGCATCTGCAATTTTCGCAGGTACACGAGCTGCACGAGCATCTCGGGTTGTTGCATCTTTTCGTCATCGTCGTCGGCAATCAAGTTCCTCGCAGTGATAAATGGATTTCGTCAATGCGTCCGAAGTCTTCAAAGCATCAGGATCAGCATGAATCCCATGCCAATGCACATGACCACGTGGCTTATGTCTTCCAACCACGGTTTGGTGACAAGAGTCTCTACGGTTCCCAGGGTTGCCGCTAGATCCACAGAACGGTTCGCAGGCATTGGCGTTCCAGCCGCCCCGCTCGAGGAATAGGCAAAGGCGTGAGCTCCGTGATGCGAGATACCCTTGACGGGGGCCGCAAGCGTGAAGATGGCAGAGGCAAAGAAAGCCAACGCCAGTACGAAGCCGAGCCCAGGGTCGAGCTTGGCGGCTCCCGATCCCGAGGACATTGACATCCCTGTTGTGCCAGAACCGGATCCCATCGGATACCAGTACATCGCGAGCATGGCGAAGCTCATCGCGGCATGGATCGCTTCGTGAGGTTTGTGCAGTCCGAAGCGTTGGATGGACTGAATGCTCCGCACGATGAACCAAATGAGGAGTGCGGCAAAGATGAGCTCCCACACAGCGCTGGGCCCGAACGCCCATTTCGCCACGAACATGCCCGCCATGGACACACCCATGGCGATGTGTGCGATATCGACGTCCCGCCCAGAATGGTGACGTCCGCTTACGGAATAGAAGAGGAGAACCAAGCCGTAGCCGGCGACCGCCAGCATGAGCAGGGCGAGGAGGTAGTACAGCCACGAAGGCGTTCCCATGACTGATCAGACCTCCTTCATCGCGAGGTTCGCCTTCGAAGGAGAGCCGACGAGCGGAGGCTTCGAGCCGGTCATAGGCCAATAGATCAGCGCGAGCAGGACGATCAAGGCTCCGGAGTTGGGGTCGGTGGCACCGCCGGCGAGGATCCCACCCAAGTCCTGCACAGCCACCCAGATGACGGCGAAGACGACCATGGCAACGACCAGCGTGATCTGAAGGATCTGAGGGGGAAGGAACACACCGACCGCCACGATCACGCAGAAAACGGCGAGCAAGATCGCCGCCGGCGTTCCGTGATGCAGAAAAAAGGTCTCCGAGGTCCGATCGATGTGGGCGAGCCACCCAGGCTCGCCACTGTTCAACCCGGCTACGAGGTCGTGGAGCGCTTTGGGCGAGCGTCCCGATCCGACCACCGAGAGCACCGCCAACAGGCCCCAGACCGCCACCCAGATGGTCTTGGCCGCCTTCAAACCCACGCTGCGGGCAGCCACGAACGGCGTGTTCGATCCCTCGCTCGGCCACAACAGCACAGCCAGCACCGCATAGAAGAGAACGCCACCTGGCCCACCGCCGAACGTCGTGGCTCCGCCTGTGAATATGGCGCCCAGGCCTTCTCCAAACCACCAGACGGCGAGGGACCAGACGATGGAAAGAGCAAGAGCGGCCTTACAGGTCCGCTTCGAGGCGATGCCAAAGCCAATCAGGAACTGAATGCCCGCGAAGATCGCATCGGTCAGTATCGGTTGGTGATAGACGATCGACCCGTTCCAGGTAATGGTGTGCGCGATCCAGCCTGGGTTTCCGGGGGCTACTCCATTCAGCATCCCGCTGAAACCACTCGACCCTCGGGTGAACATGAACGGCTGGATCTGCAGAACGGCGTCGAGTAACCAGACGGTGGCCAGGACCAGCTGGAACGTTCGCTGAAGATCTCTCGGCGGGAGGGTTCGGACGACTCCCGTGTCCCGACCGGCGGCGAGACCGACAGGCTGCTCGACCGCCTCAGCAATCGTCACACCTCACCACCTTCGGCCCTTGCCTACGACTACCGGTAGTAGTTACTACCACCGGTAGTACGACGGTGCAACCCGACGTCGGCACCCCCCTCATGGGGCGTTCGGGACCGACCCATCGCCTTCTTGACTCGCCGGATCCGACCAAAGCGACCCAGGTCACCTTGAACCTGTTCGGCTTTGCACCTCCAGGCATCCGTTGCACCAACACCGTCTTTTGACAACGACGGTGACGCCGTCCGGGAACGAGAATTTCCGCGCCCTCGGACAGGCCTCACTCCGTGCGCAACAAGACCGCCGGTCGAGACCGTGCGATGCCGCGCGCCGGCCAGACCGCCACGACGATGGCTAGCAGCAAGAAGGAAGGAATGGCGAGAAGGATCACGGTCAGCCAGAACGGCGCAACGTAGACCAACGGGACGCGATCGGCGACGCCGGCCCAGGCCCATCGGGCCGCCACCACCCCCAAAGGGAGGCCGACCGCCAGGCCCACCGCTGCGATGATGATGGCCTGGGAGTACACGACCAGCCGTGTTCCCGCGCTGTCAAGGCCGATAGCCCGCAGCACGGCGAAGTCCCGGCGGCGCGAACGACCCGAGACCACGAGAACGTAGGCCAGAGCCGCGATGGCCAGAGCGGCCAGGCTGATGCCAAGCAGGTTGGGTAACAGCTCCACGTTCTGGAGATTGACCAACTCCAGCGGGATCGTCGGCGGGCTCGCGTTCGATCCCAGGGGCGAGTTCAGCCCGCCGAGCGCGTCGACGAAGCGGATGTCCGGGTTCGAACCGGGGGGGAGGTTCTGGTACTGCTGCACGTACTCGGCGTCGGCCAACGCCATGGACTCAGCACCACCCGTGGCCGGGAAGCGCACTACCACCAGTTCGTCAGGGGAGGACGGCGAGTTGGGGGGCACCAGCGAGTCGAGCTCACGCGGGGTCAGCCACAACCCCTCGTCGAATTCCGAATGCACATCGGCCGGTAGCAGCGCTTCACCCACGATGTGTACGCGGGCCCGGTGGGCGACGGTGACCCAATTGCCGACGTGCACGCCGAGCAGTTCGGCCGTGCCAGGCCCGATGTCGGCTTCATCGGCCGCGTGGGGCGGCCGCCCGCTCAGGGTGGTCAGGGAAATAGGAGGGGACTGCTGTCCGTCGTCGAGGACCGAGTAGGCAGGCACACCGACGCCGTTGATGTCGACCACGTCGCGTCGAACGACGGCGAGTGCCGACCCCGGCGCCGCCCGGTGTACCTGGGCGAGCAGCTGCGGTGTCACGGAGGTGGGCGTCAGTGCATCGGGCGGGGGCGTCACCGTCAACCCCCAGCTCACCCCCACGAGCCGCGGATTAGCCAGTGTCGTGCGGATGGCGTGGTCCACCGTCAGAGCGCTGACGACACCGAGCACGCCCACTATGGCACCCACCAGCACGGGCAGCGCCGGAACACTTCTGGCGCCCGACCCGCGTTCAAGGGCCATCTGGGCGCCGAGCCCGACGGGCAGGGGTCCCTTGCGACGCAGCCAAGTGGCAATGGCAGAGCTCCGTCGCTCCACGTAGCGGACCTCTCGGCGTGCCGTGACCAGTCCCACGATCCACGTAGCCGCCACGAGGACGAGAAGAGTCACCGCCAATCCGATGCCGAGCACGACCCAGTCGGCATGGACACCAACATCAGGATCGATATGGCGCGCCTCGCCGATGGGGAACAACGGCGACAGGGCGACGGCACCCACGCCGGCCACCACCGCGGCTCCCACCACCGTGGGAATGTGCGACAGCACCACGGCGGTGGCGACGTCACGCCTCGTCATCCCCATGGCCCGAAGCGCACCTGTGTCCTGGCCGACGAGCGCCGCGGACCGTAGGAACACCTGGGCCACCAGCAGGCCGCCGGCTACCGCGATGGCGGCTGCGAGCATCGAGAGCGACAGGCGCTCGACGGCCAGCGTCGTGGTGACCCGGCGGCTGGCGCTGTGCAGATCGAGCACGGGCACACCCGGCGCCACCAACGCGTTGGCGTCGCGGCGAAGTGCTGCCATGTCGGCCTCGCCGCGCCGGAGGCGGACCATGGCGTTGTCGAGCAGGAACATGTCACTGCGGTAGTGGGCGATGACACCGGGCGACACCAGCGCCCCGGGAGAAAAGAGGTACTCGTCGACGTCGCGCACGATGCCGGTGATGTGCAGGTCGACCTTGGCCCCGAGCGCCGGGCCCGAGGTGTCAGGCTGGTCGGGGGCGTAAGCCACGAAGGGGACCACGTCGCCAACCTTCAAGTGCTCCACCGCCGCCACCTGCTCGTCGATCACCATCTCGTCGTCGGACCTGGGATCGAACATGTGCCCCGCCAGGACCACCGGCCGATCCACCGTGCCCAGCCACCGGCCGTCGTCGGACCCAAAGAAGATGACGGGCTGCCCATTGGATGTCCCGAACATGAGGTCCCAGGGCGCCAACTGGGCCACTTCGGGCTGACGTTCGAGAGAGGTCCAATTGGGGTGGTAGTCGCCGCTCTGGCTGGCGAACACCACCGCGTCCATGGCGTTGGTGGTGGTCTCCAGGCGGGTGAGCGCCGTGTCCGTTCGCCGGGCGCCGGCGGCCGCCGCCATGGCCAGGGCCGCGGTGAGCCCGGCCAGCAGGGCGAGGAAGAACAGCGACCGCCACCGTCGTCGCATGTCGCTGCCGGCCCAGACGGCTGCCCCGCGAAGTCTGCCCACAGAGGCAACGTATGGGAGGAAATCCCTGGTTACAAGAGTGCTGTCACCTCTGGGATAGGGGTGTCAACACGATCGTCGCCAGGATGAGGGCACTGGGCTTCAAGTCAATGGCGTGGGAACCGTTGATCTTCTCACGGCGAGGACATCGCCTATGCCAAGCGGCTTCAAGAAGGTGGAGTGACCTGCGAGCTAACTGTGTTGGATGGTGTGTTTCATGGTTTCGATCTTGGTGTGCCTAAGGCACAGGTCTCCCGGAACCTCCCAGCTGCACAGGTGGTGGCGTTGGCCACGGCGTTCACGTGAAGCGTCCACGCTATCGGTGAGAGTCGGATTAGGTTCCGGGGGTGCCTGGCAGCGGCGGGACCGGAGTGGTGCTACCCAAGTCGAAACACACGTATACCTGGTTCGTATTTTGGACGACCGGGACATACTGGCCGTTCACGACCCGAACGGTCGTGTGGCAGTAGGGGGGCGTCGCTTTGGTATGCCCCGTCTTCCAGTTGACAGGCGCGGTCAATCCGCCCCCGGTGAACGACGACTCTGAGTTGATCGCCGCCACCAGCTTCTTCTGAGTCAGGTTCCGACCCACCGCCCTCAGGCCGGTCACGAACAGGGCGGCCGAGACCCAACCATCCAGGGCGACTTCGTCGTAGGTGGACGAGGGCTGATACTTCTGCATCTCCCGGATGTAAGTCTCAAGTCCCGGGTACACGCCAGGAAACGCGGCCGCTGCTTCGAAAGGCACGTGCTGGAGCCCGAAGTACACGTCCTGCATGATCGGCGCGTACTGCTGCAAGGTGCTCCTGTCATACCCGTTCAACCACACCTGCTTGATGTCGAGCCCGTTCTGACTGATGGCGCGGGCGAACGCCACGTTCCCGTTGACATCCAGACACGAGAACAGCATGTCCACGTTGTCGTTCTTCATTTGCAGAACAGCAGGACTGGGGTCGGCGCCGTACACGAGGTTCAGATCGCTGAACGTGACGTTCAGACCGTAGGAGCGCATGCCCGTGACCGCCGCCTGGCAGGCGGCTGCCGATTGGGGCACGCCGTAGGCAACAACAGCGATGGACTTGGCTCCCAGTTGCTCAGCCGAGTAGGCGTCACCGGGTCCGGCGGTGGCGAAGTCGAGGACCGATCCGTACGTCCCGAACAACGTCGGTTTGTTGGCCCAGTCGGTCGAGACGACATAACCGAACGTGGGAGTCCCCTGCTGGGCCAGGTAGCTCGCCGCCCCGAAGAACGGCGTACCCACCCCCACCACGGCGAAGACGTGGTCCTGCGCCACGAGCTTCTGGGCGACGGTGAGATCGACCGTCGGGCTGCCCTGGTCGTCTTCTTGGTAGGCGAGCTTGAGCTTGCGCCCGGCGATCCCGCCCTCGGAGTTGACCATCGAGAAATAGGCCTGGACGCCATTGACAATGGGGGCGAAGTCCGAAGAGAGCGGACCAGTGACGTTCGCGATACTTCCCACGTCGATCTGGGTCGGCGTAACCCCCGGAGCGCCTCCGCCGGAACTGTTCTGGATTGGGGCGTTCGAGCACCCCGCAACTCCAAGTGCCAGTGCGGCGAGTGCCGTTGCGATGCTCGTCAACCGACCTCGCGCCATAGGTCCCCTCTCAGCGCCCAACTCGATTAAGGCTGCCCCACTTCTAGTCTAAAAATCGGTCCCTAGTGCGGCGTCGCCCCCTACTACGATCTGCCGCGCGCCTGGAGTCCTTTCCGAGGCTCGCACCGCACACTGGGTGAGTTGGAGGATTTGCGGGCGGTACGACCCGCTGCATCTTGTGGATCCTCACATGGGCGGAATAAGTTCCGACCACCGCTCCAGTGCCCCGACATCGCCGGTGACTTCCACCACTGCGGTCACAGGAACCCGCCCCCAAAGCATCAGCAGCAGTTGTTCGGCGGTTCCACGGATCCGTACTGATGCATCGCGACGCTCGCGGCTCACAGTTCTCTCTCCTCGGTCTGAGAGATCAAGCCACCATCGCTCACTTCGATCGCTGCACTCGAGTTTCATCGTCGGTCCGGCCGGGGAATCATGTCCGGCCCGCGCCGCGGCGACGAAGACGTCGAGGAATTCGTCAATCCCGTCAGCGGCGACGTCGGGTGCGACCGAGAAGTCCAGCCCTTGTGCTGCATCGGTATCCCAACGGTGGATGACGGCTTCGAGAGCCATGCGGCGAGTCCACCAGCCGACGCTACGCCCGGGCGCGTACCACGACCAACACTCTTCGTCGGCGGGGACACTCGAAAGTTGCTTGAGTAGAGAAGCAGTGCCCGAGCGGAACCATTCGACAAACTCGGGGGAGTCCTTCGCCGGCGTCTGCAGCTGACCGAACAGCCCAAAATCAGCATCGGGTCGACCACGGACGATCTCGGCTACGACGTGATGCGTCGCCGCGACGTGCCGGGCAACCGTGGCGACCGTCCAGCGATCGGACCATGGAACCGCTGCCTGTCGATCGCGCTCGAACGCGTCCACGATGCGAGAACCCTCGTCCGAAATGATGGTCAGGTGGTCGAGCGTCACGTCAGAGCTGCTCCTCGAGGGGCTTTGTTCGTATTACAGATGTTATAGTAATGGCGTGCCGTGCTGTCAATCGGAGATTTCGCGACCGCCCTGGAAGGTTCCGGCTCGGTGATGGCCCGACCACCCGATCCGAAGCGCCGTCTGGAACTCCTCGATCTCGCCGTCGACTACGTCGTCGCCCACGGCATCGCCGACTTGTCGCTGCGGCCCTTGGCTGACGCCCTCGGAACGCAGGCACCGGTTCTTCTCCATCACTTCGGCACCAAAGAGCACCTCGTCGTGGAGATCCTGGGCCGCGTACGCGATCGATTGCGAGCGCTCGGGCGGAGCGCCGAGGCAGAGCGCCAACGCTCGGGGCTGGGAGCGGTGTGGACGTGGGTATCTGACCCCGATCAAGGTCCGCTCATGCGGCTCTTTTTCGAAGCGTACGGGCTCGCACTCCGTCGCCCCGATCACTACTCGGACTTCCTCGACCATGCGATCCGTGACTGGCTCGATGAGCCTCTGGCCGCCATCGACAACGTCTCAGCGACGCTCGCGATTGCCACCGTCACCGGCCTCTTAATGGACCTGCTCACAACAGGGGACCGCGTCCGGATCGAGGATGCCATGGAGAGATTTCTCTTCCTGCTCCGCTCGCATGCGGATGCGACCGCGTCAATGCGGCAACCGAGGCCACGAGCCCGATAGTGCCGGGCTGGCGCGATCCCGGGCGCCCTGGCCCGACGTCGCTTCTCTCGCCGGAGAGCCGAAGAGCGCGGCCGCTCCGGCGTTTACGGCGATGAACGTGTGGGTGCGGAGTTCGGTCAACATCGCCGCCACCGGCAGCCCCTCAAGTGAACTGATGAGTGCATCTAGGTCCCCGACGGCCATGTGGGCTCTCCCAGTCCGCGATGCTACAAGGACGGGTATTTGAACGCCTCTGCACCGTATCGAGGCCCGATGGCTGCGGTCCTCGTCGCCGCGAGTCTGCGCCCAGCCCCGGACTCCTTTCCATCAGTCCTGCAACGCTGCGCTGTGATCGATAGGCCGCATTGAAGACTCTCAATGCCCCAACCCCAAACCAGCTCCGGAAAATGATATTTGTCTAGGAGGCCAGGCTTGTTGCCTAGCCCCCCCGACGCTCACGGTCGTTACCGTTCTGTCAGTGTCGTTGCCGTTCTGTCAGTAAGACGTGACTTGGGGTCGGTTGAATGGTATTCCACCGCCCCGTCAGATCGCCCCGATCGAGACTGTGCACATCGTCTCCGGAATAGGGCTTGAAAGGAAGATGGAGCGACGTAGGAGGACCCCTCGGGTCCCCGCCAATGGCTGGCTCGGCACCTTCATCATCGAAGGTGACGCACAGCCCGAACAGGGTGATTGTGCGGTGATCGACTTCTCGGTCCTGGGCGTGGGACTCGAACTCTTTGGCACTTTGCGCGAGGACCTGGTCGGACGCCGGATTGTCGTCCAGGTCCATGTGCCGGTCGGAAAATCTGTGAGTCTCCGTCTGGTCGGGGAAATCCGGAACAACGTTCTAGGACCGCAAGGCGAGAATCGAGTGGGGATGGAATTCGTCGATCTTTCGAAGACCGAACGAGCGATCCTCGGGGTGATGGAGGAGATGAAGGTCGTTTGGTAGCGACGCCAGATTCCAGAACTCGTAAAAGACGAGACGCGGACGGGAAGATGTCCGACCTACCCGGGGGCTGGGACTCGTGAAGGCCCGTTTTGTCAATTTCTTCGCGGGGTCAGATCGGATTCCAGACGTCAAGCGCCGCATAAACGAAGAGGTGCTGCCCCGCTTCTCAGCCATAAACGAGTTCCTGGGATTCATAATCCTTCAATCGGAGGGAAGTCGACCGGAGATCATCGCCATCTCCTTCGGGGACCATGGACTTGACGGTTCGGAAGCGATCTCAGAGGAGTTTCGAGACGAGATGGAGCGAGTGACGGGTGCCGCATTGGCGCGCAAGGAGTTCAACATCGTCAGAATGATGATGCGCGGAGCAAACGGATCGATTGTTCTGGACTGGCCCCCGAGCGATGAGGGATGAATACGGAGCCAGAAGGTGACCGAAGGACGCCAGCACCCCGACCGTGATGCTCAGTTCCATTACCTGAACGAGATGGCCGACACCTTCATCGATGACGACCAGCCGGTGATATCGGTCGACACCAAGAAGAAGGAGCTGATCGGCGACTACGCCAACGGGGGTGCCGAATGGGAACCAGAAGGGCAACCGGTGCGCGTGAATGTCCACGACTTTGCCGACAAGGACCTGGGCGAACACGGCAAGGCCATCCCCTATGGGATCTACGACGTGGCCAACGACGAGGGCTGGGTCAACGTCGGCGATACGGCTGACACCGCCGAGTTCGCTGTCGAGTCCATCCGCCGCTGGTGGAACCAGATGGGCCATGAACGCTTCCCCGGAGCCGAGCGGCTCCTGATCACCGCCGACGCCGGAGGATCGAACGGCTACCGCCTGAAGGCCTGGAAGGTCCAGCTCGCTCGGCTGGCGGCGGAGACCGGCCTGGACATCACGGTCTGCCACTACCCGCCGGGCACTGCTGCGCACGCGGCAAATTCAGCGACCCCGGCTGAATCGTGTGTCCGAATGGCCCGATCACGACATGCCGATGCCGAGCACACGCTCCTTGGACGAGACCGCTCCGTAACGACGACCCGGAGTGACCCCGAACGGTTGGGCCACATTGGGTCTCCGGGCGCCTCGCACGCAATGAAGAGACCACCATGGCAATAGAGCAGAAAACCGTATTCCGGACACTCGACGCGGTGTTGGAGTCCGCAGTCGAAACTCGGCGGGCGCTCCGCCAGACCGAGATTGTGACCCGCCGGTTACGGCGCCAAATTGAGCAGGAAACGTCGGTTACGGATGCCATGATCAAACTTGGAACACGTGACGTCCGTCGCGAACTCAGTGACCACCTGGTTGCCTTGGAGCGCGCCCGGCGCGAGGCGCAGCGTGCCATTGTCGCCCTTGCCATTTCCGAAGGAGCGAGCCAGGCTCAGGTGGCCCGTATTTGGGGAGTGTCCCGGCAACCTGTCGCTCGGATAGCGAAGGGACGCGAGTAGCGCCAAAGAGAGACCGGCGGGGCGACACGGGCACATGGGCAGATCCCAATTGCCATGCGCCGTGCGCTCACGGTGAAGGAGGGAGGCAGGGGCACGGGCAATGCCATCGGTTTATGACGTCCGATTCGTCTGGGGCGCTACCCGTGTCCCGCCAGTCCCTCTGGGCTACTCCTGGTGCCATGGAGGTGCACCCGACCCCCCGGAGTCACCCGCTAGCAACGCTATGCCCAGGGGTGGAGAGTGTCCACACCTGTTGTCTGTCGTCGAAGTAGCTTCTCGGATCGTCGCCAGCAGTCGGAAGGTGACTGACCTGGGCATCCGGCAAATCGGCCCAGACCCTGCCGATGCCCACTCATCACCAGATTGTGGAGCCATTGCGTTCGGAGCAGGTCCTATGTAACGCAAGTCCTAGGTACGCGGGGAACAAAGATCAAATGACGCGGCTGTCGCAGCACCTCCGGGTGTGCCGCGGCCGTCAGGGTCCGGCACCGTCCCCGTCGCACTTTCACCGAACACCTAACCGCCTGAGTTCGGGCATGGACGTGCCATGGTGGTCATAGAGATCCAGGGAATCCTGACGGTCGTAGCGCTGGCGGGTGTCACGAGCGTCATGGCGCTTGTGGGAGGCTTGGGTTTTCTCGGGGTCATCTACTTCGAGCGCTGTCATCGATGTGGATGTCTATCCCTGATGCAGAGCGCAACTGCCGTGCCGTCCTGTGCTCGCTGCCGCTACGGCGGGGTATTCCACCGAAAGTCCCTGTATCACCTAGGTCACGGGCACCGAGAACGCGCCGCCTGAGTCGACCATCCAGATGGTCGATCGGTAGGTGCCGAGAATGTCATCCGGCCTTCTCCGCTGGATTTCGGCATTTTTCCTCCGGCTCTTGCGGTGTGAGAGCGGCTCCGCCGCCAGGTGGCACGCTCGGCGCTGCTGCCCAGCGACCGGGCGCGGTTCGACGTGGTTGAGGGAAGGAGCAGCTCGACCTCGTCATCGGATCTCGAGGAGATCGGGCACGTCGGCGAAGGAGTCGATGATGTGGTCGGGGGCCGCATCGCCACGACTGGTCCATTCTGGTCGGTACTTGCCGGTGCGAACCAGCACGCCACCGATCCCGACCGCCTGGGCGCCCAGCACGTCGGTGTCGAGATCGTCCCCCACCATGAGGGCGTTGCCACGCTCGACACCCAAGACGTCGAGCGCGGCTTCAAAGCAGGCCCGAGCGGGCTTGCCGATGACGACCGCCTCGATCCCCGCCGCGTGCTCGATCGCAGTCAGGAACGCACCAGTATCAAGTTGGAGCCCGTCCTGCGTCGCCCAGAACAGATTGCGATGCATGGCGACGACCGGTGTTCCGGCCACGGCGAGCCGAAACACGAGGTTCAACGTCTCGTATTCGAACTCCGGGCCGGCCCCGCCGAGTACCACGACATCGGGATCCTTGTCGGCGTCCACCACGATGACAGAACCGAGATCGGCACTGACGTCGCCGGATCCCACCACCAGACAGCGGGCGCCGGGATAGTTGCGATGAAGGTAGGCCGCCGTCATGATCGGAGCGGTGACGATCTCGGTAGCGTCGACCGGGAATCCCGCATCGTTGAGCATCAACGCCACTGCGCAACGGGTAGAGGCGGTCGTATTGGTGAGAAACACCATGGGCACGTCAGCGTCGCGCAATCGTCGGAACGCGGTAGTTGCACCGGGTACCGGCCTTTGCGCCACGGTGAGCACTCCGTCGATATCGACGAGCAGACCGCGGGTTTGCATATCGATGAGGTGGGCCGGTGATTCGAGGCGTCTAGCGCATCTCGGGGGCTCCGATGTAGGGGTGCGCGCTCACGAGTGGCGTCCCCTCGTCGAAGCGGTTCAGCCGGAAATCAGTGGCCTCCACATCGGGGTCATGGCTCATACCGTCGAGGAGGATGTCCGCCATCAAGTCCCCGACCGCGGGCGCAATCTTGTAGCCGTGCCCGCTGAACCCGGCACATAGGTAGAGATCCTCGACCGGTGCTTGTCCGATGACTGGGTTGTAGTCCGGAGTCACGTCGTAACAACCCGCGTAGGACGAGGACAGGCTTGCTCGCGAGAGGTCCGGGAACCGGGAAGCGAACTTCTCGACGGCCGACACGGCGTAGTCGTCGTCCAACGTGTTGTCGTAGTTGTCCGGGTCCACCCATTCCGGATGGTGATGATCGGAGTTGCCAAGAAGGAGATCAGTCGTCCGTTCGGGTCTCAGGTATTGGAGCGAGACCAGGTCAGAGAGGACCGGGACGTCGCCCAGTGGCTCTCCGGGATCCACGATCATGACCTGCTCCCGTTGGACCCGTATGGGGAGATCGATCCCGAGGTCCCTCACCAGATTGGAGGACCACGGCCCTGCCGCCACCACCACGCAGCCGGCACTCACGCGTTCACCGTCGACCATGACGACACCACTCACCCTGTCGCCGCACGTCGTCAGTTCCTTCACCTCACACCCCTGGCCCACCTGCGCTCCCGCCCGACGAGCTGCGGCCGCGAACGCTGCTGCAGTCTGGTACCCGTCGGCGTAGCCTCCACGCGGCTCGAACGCGAACGCGGCGAAGTCATCGACCTTCATCTGCGGGAGGAGCTCGGCGGCATCGGCCGGGCTGATGATCGCCACGTCGACACCGACCTCACGTTGCATGGCGACGTTCGCAGCCAGTGCTTCGCTGTTTTCGGGACCAACGCCGACGAGATAGCCGCATTGGTGAAACCCGATGTCCGCGTCGAGCCCGCTCTCGGCACTCTCGAGCACTTTCAGCGATCGTTGGGCCATAGCCGCGAGAGAGCGGGCACCGTAGTGGCAACGCACGATTCCGCTCGACTTGGCGGTGAACCCCGACCCGATCATGTCGCGTTCGAGCACGAGCACGCCCCGCGCCCCCCGACGACTCAGGGCGAATGCGATGCTCAAGCCCTCCACTCCGCCCCCGACGACAACGACGTCGGCCGTTTTCATCGCGGTATGTTATGCAAATGAGTTTCTCTGGAGGCAACGACAGAACGCGGTCGCCCCGCCGAATCCTGCACCTCGGAGAACCCCAGCTCCGTCGGCGAGCTGACCCGGTCGACCCGAGTGACATTCCATCCGCTGGTATCCAGCGCATCATCGATGATCTGATCACAACCATGCGCGCCGCCGGTGGCGCCGGTCTGGCCGCCACCCAGATCGGAGAGACGGTGCGGATCTGCGTCATCGAGGTGGACAACAATCCTCGCTACCCGTACAAGCCTTCGATACCGCTGACGGTTCTCGTCAACCCGACATGGGTCGGTTTCACCGATGAGCGGTTCGTTAACAACGAAGGTTGCCTGTCGGTGCCGGGCTTGCGTGGGGACGTAGCGCGGCTCACACAGATCCGGGTGAACGGGCTCGACCGGAACGGAGAAGAGATCGATCTCACCGTGCGCGGCTTGTCCGCCGGTACCTACCAGCACGAGTGCGACCACCTCGACGGAATGCTCTTCGTCGACAAGCTGGAGGACCCCGCCTCGCTTTCAACTTGGGACAATTTCGAGCGGTACCGGCGTGACGAGTACCTCGCTCGCGTCGCCGAGCTGGTGGGCCGGTACGGGCAGTAGGAGCTCGTGATCAGATCACGTCCTTGAATACCGACGTACTGGTCGGCGTCTCCTGGGCGACCGGGAAGTTGAACCCGCACTTCGGGCAGGGCTCGGCCAGCGTCTTCTGCTCAGCCTCCAGCTCGTAGGGCTTGTCCTGCAGCGTGCCACACGTCGGGCAGATCCGGAGCAGCCGCGTGCCCACGAGCTCGAAGTTGGTGATGATGTCCTCCATGATGGCGCCATTGGCCGCCCACTCCTTGGCGTGCTTGTGGTAGGTGTCCATGTGCCAGTCGTTGAGCGACCTCCTTGCTGGCCCACATGCTGACCTCGTTGTACCAACCGGGTTCGTCAGGGTGCTCCCACCAGGTGAGGTGGATGAAGCCAGGCTTCGTCATCAGATGGTGGCGGACATCGCTGAAGACGGTCCGGAACTTGTCGTACGCGTCGGGGCTCGAGAAGCGGACACGCTGCATGCTGAGGTAGACGGACATGGTGGGTGCTCCTCCTCTACGTGATGGCTGGCTCTAAGTGACGGCGGACACCGGGGTCGATGCGAGGACGAGGACGGCTCACGGGGCCATGCTCTCCACGTTGACCTCGGCGCCGAGCCGGCGGCCGACGTCCTTGGCGAGGTCGCCCTCGACGAACTGGCGCCAACGGGCCGTCTCGGGCCGCGACCACGAGCACATGGCGCGCGCCCCGGGCCCGCGCCGCCTGGGCGATCGTCTTGGACCGGCCGCCGGGTGGCGGCCACCTGGCCCCAGCGCCTCGATCCGCCCTTCGCTCGATGAGGCGCACGGCCTTGTCCACCTGACGACCGTCTGCTCCTGCATCTCCTTCCTGGTCGGCATGAGGCCTGGGTTGGGAGCCCGAAGGACGAGCCGTAGATGCGGGCGATGGTGACGACCGCCACCGCTTCTCCACCGCTCAGCGCCAGTGCCCGGCGGACGGCCGAGGCGCGGGATGGGCTCGCCGCTCGAGGCGATCAGCACGGACGCCGCTCTGGGTGGGCTGCTCGTCGAACTTCTTCGTCCGAACTTCGGAATCGGTCGGTGCGAACGGGCTCCTTGGGTCCCCGCACGATGCTCGGTGCGCTCACGGTCGGTCTCAGTTCGGTCATCGGCTGCATGGGCGAAATCGGGCTGGCTTCCGAAGCCATGGCCGGCTGCGCCAGGACGGGCTCACCCAGGGCCGGGTCGAGGTCGATGCCACCGGGAGATCCGACCACCAGGGGCAGTCGAACCGAGCGGCGCCAGACCTTGTCGCTTGTCGGTCATCTTGCGCCAGAAGTACAGCGGAACGTAGGCGGCCACGATCACGAGGCCCGAGGAGGTAGAGGGTGTGGCCCTGGCCCGGACCGACCACGATGTCGGGCGAGTTCCAACCCGCCGACGAAGTAGTCGAAGGTGAGGAACAGCGCACAGGCCAGGGCGATCCACCGGAAGAAGCCGGGCAGGCGGAACGGGCTGACCCGCTCGGGCCGGAACTGGCGCACGATGAAGTAGCCGTACAGCGAGCCGGCGACGGCGATGATGTAGCCGACGTTGGAGAAGATGTAGATCCGCACCGGCGAACCGAAGAGCGCCACGACGATGGCGCAGACGACGTTGAAGGCCATGGCCCGGTCGGGGACGTGGTGCTTGTTCTTGTGCTCGAAGAACTGGGGCATCAGCCGGTCCTCGGAGGCCTGGAACAGCGACCGGGCGACTCCCATGATGGCGTTGAGCACCGAGAGCAGCAGGGCGAAGATCAACGGGATCCCGATGAGGTACTTGACCCAGCCGGCGTTGCCGAAGATGTGGTCGGCAGAAGCTGGTGTACAGGGTGAGCGGGTCGGCCGTCTTGAGGGAGGCTCCGAGCACCCCGACGAAGACCACGGCCGTGGCGATGTAGATGAAGACGCCGTAGAGGCCCTCGGCGGTGAGGGCGATCTTGGCGTCGCGGGCGGGGTCGCGGCATTCGCCGATGTAGCAGGCGGCCGCCTCCATGGCGATGGCGTTCCACGAGATCACGAAGATCCAGCCAGGAAGAAGATCGACCCCGGCGGTCTTGGGGTCGGCGAAGTGGAAGCCCGAGACGTTGGACCAGTGGAAGCTGCAGGGCTTGAACACCGGCAGGAATGACAGCAGGGTGAGGGGCACCATCGAGGTCACGCCGAGGATGGTGGCGAACGTGGCCCCGAGGCGGATCCCGAGGTAGCAGGGCACGAACAGCGCCGATCAGCCCGACGAAGGTGATGAGCAGCACGCCGATCGAGACCGGCGTGCCGAGGCGTGCCGAGCGGTGAGAAGCGTCCGGCCCAGCGGGCACGTGGAAGAGCACGGCGATGTACGCCGGCGGCCAGCAGCATGTTGATCGGCGCCACCGGGAACCAGCCCAGCCAGTAGCCCCACCCGCACACGCCGCCGATGTGCTTGGCCGTCGTTCTGCCCGAGGGGCTTGAAGCTCTCGTAGGCGTACGAGGGCATGCCTCCGGTGCGGTGCGGCAACAGGGCGGCCAGCTCGCCCATGCACAGACACACGATCATGCCGATGACCACCACCAGCGCGATGGCCGGGATGGCGGCCGCCCCCATGGCCTGCACGGCGAAGGGCACGATGCCGGTGACCAGGATCGTGCCGGCCAGGCCGATGACGAACGCCCCCCACCAGTTCGTCCCCCGGCTGAGCGAGGTGGCGACCTCGCCGGGCGCGCCCCTCGGTGCTGGTGGTCTCAGTGCTCATGGGTTCATCTCCTCGGTGAAAATCGTTGGTCGATGGTCGAGCGGGCCTGTGCGTGTCCGGATCCGTTCTGTCCTGTGGCGTGTCAAATGGCGCTGAGATAGCGGTCGAGCTCCCAGGGGGTGACCTCGGCGTGGGAGGACTGGACCTCGGCGCGCTTGGTGGCGACGAAGTAGTCGACGATAGTCCCCGTCCGGGGTCTTGCCCAGCCCGTCGCGCAGAACGTCGTCAGCTTCGAGGTGCTCGAGCGCGTGCCACAGCGTCATGGGCATCGCACGGAGCCCGAGACCGGCCGGCGTCCGCTTCGGTCAGCTCCAAGCAGGTTGAGCTCGCAGGGGTCGCCGGGGTCGACGTCGCGCTCGATGCCGTCGAGTCCCGCGGCGATGAGCGCGCTGAGGCCAGGTAGGGATTGGCCGACCCGTCGATGCAACGGTCCTCGACCCGGCCGGCGTCGGGCACCCGCAGCATGTGGGTCCGGTCGTTGCCCCCGTACGTGGCGTAGGCCGGCGACCAGGCGGCCCCGGAGTTGGGCGCCGGGCTGGCCAGCCGCTTGTAGGAGTTGACCGTGGGGCAGGTGACGGCGGTCAGTGCCTCGGGCGTGGTCCAGCAGGCCGCCGATGAAGGAGTACCCGAGGCTCGACATCCCGAGACCCCGGCGGTCGGACTCCGCGGCGAAGAGCTCGGTGCCGTCCTCGTCCCACAGGCTCAGGTGCATGTGCAGTCCGTTCCCGGTGAGGTGGGAGAACGGCTTGGGCATGAAGGTCGCCAACATCCCCGCCTCGGCGGCCAAGCGCGTGGACCATGTAGCGGAACACGATCACCCGATCCGCGGTGGTCAGGGGATCGGCGTAGCGGAAGTTCTGCTCGAACTGCCCGTTGGCGTCCTCGTGGTCGTTGGCGTAGTTGGCCCAACCGAGCGCGTTCATGTGGCGCGACACCGTCGTGAGGTGGTCGTACATCCGGGTCAGGGCCCGGGCGTCGTAGCAGGGCATGGCCGAGCGGTCCAGGGGGTCGGCCACTTCGATGCCCCCCGTCGGCGGTGCGGCGCACGAGGAAGTACTCGGCCTCGGCCCCGACCTTCAGGGTGCAGCCCGTGTCGCGGCAGCCGCTCGATCTGGCGACGCAGGATGACCCGGGGCGCGAAGGGCCAGGGCTCGCCCTCGCACGTGGGGGTCGCACTGGAAGATGCCGAGGCCGGGCTGCCAGGGTGCAGGCATGTAGGAGCTGAGGTCGGGCATGGCCAGGATGTCGGGCGACGACGGGCACCTGGCCCATGGGCCCCGCCGCGAACCCGGCGAACCCGGCTCCGTCGGCCAGGAGGCTGTCGACGGCCTGAGACCGGCACCAACTTGGCGCAGGGCTTGCCGTGCATGTCGACGAACATGGCGAAGAGGAACTCGATCCCGTCCCTGTCGATCGCCGCCAGCAACTCATCTCGATTCGTGACCGCAGCGGCCTGCACCTGCCGATCGCGTGAGCCCGAGACACCCGCCTGCTCCATTGTCCTCCCGCCGCCTTGCCTCGCCGGAACTTCAGGTCGCGGCCCGTTGGCAACAGTGTTGCCTCGAGGGAAACCAGCGTGGTTTCCGCATTGTTACGAAGTGTTGCTTGCTCATGAAGGGTCGTCCCACCAGAATCAATCACGTCTCGAGCCCCTTGACCCGTGTCGAGGCGGTGGGTTTCACTTCGCAAACGGGCAGACGCTGGGATCGCGGCCCACGAGGAGGACAGACCTGTGTCTGAACCGGTCTCGGAACGGACCACCCTGCACCGCTACGCGCATCGCGGCCTTTACGACCGACCATCGATCGACGCCATCTTGGACCAGGGCATCGTGTGCCATGTCGGCCTGCTGACCGACCGGGGCTTCCCTGTCGTCATACCCCTCGCCTACGGCCGCAAGGACGACGTCGTCTATCTGCACGGCTCGGCCGCCAGCCGCCTGTTCCGCAACGCCCGCAAGCCCAGTGTCGAGATGTGCATGACCGTGACCTTCGTCGACGGCCTGGTCGTGGCCCGTTCGACCTACAACACCGACATCAACTACCGCTCGGTGATGGTCATCGGCGACGCCACCGAGGTCACCGATCTGGAGGAAAAACGGGCGGGCCTCGACCTCCTGGTCGAACACATCCTCCCGGGTCGGACCGGCGACGCCCGTGAGCCCACCGAGAAGGAGCTGCGCAGCACCATGCTGCTCCGTCTCCCGATCACCGAGTCCTCGGCCAAGGTCCGCACCGGCTGGCCCTCGGACGAGCCCGAGGACTACGACCTGGCCATCTGGGCGGGGGTAGTGGCCATCAACCAGCGCGCCGCCCCGCCGGAATCCGACCCTGACCTGCGTTTCGACCTCGAGCCCCCGGATTACGTGGTGCACTACCCCCGCTTCGTCTGAAGCGGGCCGCTGGCCGACCGGTTTCCTAAGAGGAAACCTTGTAGAAACACAGTGGGAGTACACTCATCCCACGACCGAGCTCGGCGGTGGCCCGAATCGGATGGTGAGACGATGACCACGACAAGAGACCAAGAAGTCCTCGAAGCAACCGGATTGGATTTCGACCTGCAGCAGTTGCTCTCGGTGCGGGTCAGGACGCGTCACGCGCTGTGGAAGATCGCCGATCACATCTCGCCGGGGATGACCGAGGAGGAGGGCCGCGCCGAAGCCGTCCGCATCCTGCGCGACGCCAGGCTGCGTAAGGGATGGCACAAGGTGCTGCTCCGCTTCGGACCGAACACGACGAAGAGCTTCGACCACGCTTCCGAGCCCGGTGTCGTGCTCGGCGACGACGACATCTTCTTCATCGACATCGGGCCCATCTTCGACGGTTGCGAGGGCGACGCGGGGGAGACGATCGCGGTGGGTGACGACCCGGACATGACCAGGGCCGCCGCTGAGGTCAAGACGCTGTGGCAGCAGGTCCGGGCCCGCTGGCTGGCCGACGGCCTTACGGGCAAGAAGCTGTACGCGTACGCCGTGCAGGCCGCACACGACATGGGGTGGGAGCTCAACCTCGAGCTCACCGGGCACCGGTTGTCGGAGTTCCCCCACGACGCCCACTACGACGGCACCCTCTCCGATGTCGGGTTCCGGCCCACCGACGCACGCTGGGTGCTCGAGATCCAGATTCGCCATCCCGAGCGGGAGTTCGGCGCCTTCTTCGAGGACCTCCTGCTCGAGGACGACGAGCTCCAGGCCTTCTCCTACGCCAAGTCGACCTGAGCGGGGCGACGATGTGCGGAGTCATCGGAATCCTGGTCAAGGACAGTGCCCTCGAGCCCGCCCTCGGCTCGATGCTCGTCCCCATGATCCAATCCCTGGGCGACAGGGGCCCGGACTCTTCGGGCATCGCGGTGTACGCGGAGGGCGACCCCTTCCAAGGCGCCGCACCACTTGGCGCCATCTCGAGGCAGTCGGAGGGCAGCGATCCCATGACCAGGGTGTCACTTGGCAGCGACGCGGATCTCGACTGGGACGCGCTGGGTGCCGATCTGCAATCCCGATTCGGGTCGTCGCTGGACGTGACCCTGTTCGAAACCGGCGCGGTACTTCGCGGGAGCGGGTTCGACGACGTCCTGGACGCGCTCGGATCGGGCTGGCCCGACGTGCGGGTGCTCGGGATCGGGCGGGCGCTGTCGGTGGTCAAGGACACCGGCCGACCCGAACTCACCTGCCGGCGCTACGGAATCGGGGCATGGCAGGGGTACCTGGCCGTCGCCCACACGCGCATGGCGACCGAGTCCGAAGTCACCGTCCTGCATTCGCACCCCTTCGTCCCTGCCCCCGACCTGTGCGTGGTGCACAACGGATCGTTCTCGAACTACGCCAGCGTGCGCCGCCGGTTGCTCGACGAAGGCGTGGTGTTCGACTCGGACAACGACTCGGAGGTCGCGGCCCGCTTCCTCGCCGCCCGCCTGGCCGCCGGGGACGATCTCGAGGAGGCCACCCGGTGGGTCATGAAGGAGATGGACGGGTTCTTCACCTTGGTCATCGCCACCGACGGCGCCATGTCGGTGGTCCGCGACGCCTTCGCCTGCAAACCCGCCGTCGTGGCCGAGACCGAGTCCTATGTGGCCGTGGCATCGGAGTACCGCGCCCTGGCCGAGCTCCCGGGCGTCGCGAACGCCATGGTCTTCGAGCCCCAGCCCGAGGAGGTCTACACATGGACGCGCTGAACTGTGAGGAGCTCGGGACCCGGGGCGTCAACCAACGCCTGGCGTCGTTGGAAGCACCGGCATCAGTGCAGGTGTCCCACCCTCGGGGCCGCCACAACCTGGCCGTGGGCCTCAGCGCCGAGATCTCGATCGGCGTCAGGGGCAACGCCGGCTATTTCCTGGGCGGCCTCGGTGGGGACGGCGAGGGCCGGGGCCCGCACATCGACGTCGAAGGGTTCGTGGGGTGGTCGGTGGGCGAGAACCTCATGGGTGGCGTCATCCGGGTGCGTGGCAGCGCCTCGCAGAGCGCGGGATCGAGCGCGCGGGGCGGGCTCATCATGATCGAAGGCAACGCCTCGTTGCGGGCCGGGATCTCCCTCAAGGGCGGGACCATCGCCATCGCCGGCGACGCCGGGGCCATGTCGGGATTCATGGCCCAGGCCGGCACCATCCTCATCGGTGGGGACGCCGGACACGGCCTGGGCGACTCCCTGTACGAAGCGGTGATCTACGTGGGAGGCAACGTGGCCTCGCTCGGGGCCGACGCCGTGGTGGAGGAGATGACCGACGACGACGTTCTGGAGGTCAAGCGTCTGGTGGAGCGTACGGGCTTCGACCACATCGAGCCCGACCGGGTCACCAAGGTCGCATCGGCCCGCCAGCTGTATCACTTCGCCACCCACAACCACAGCGCCTACTGATGCCAACCCCACCGCCGTCCGCTCCTCCGTCGTCCCCGCTCAACCAGAGCTTCCCGCCCGAGGTGATCGCCCGCATCCACGACATGGCCGACACCGGGCTGTACCCGATCCGGGGCCTCGGAGCCCGACGCAAGCTCCCCACCTTCGACGATCTCGTGTTCCTCACCGCGTCGGTGTCGCGCTATCCCCTCGAGGGATACCGCGAGCGTTGCGACACCGCCACGGTCCTGGGGGCCCGACACGGTGCCCGGCCCATCGAGCTGGCCATCCCCATCACCATCGCCGGCATGAGCTTCGGCGCCCTGTCGGCCTCGGCCAAACAGGCCCTCGGGTCCGCCGCCAGTGCGGTGGGGACCTCGACCACCACCGGGGACGGCGGGATGACGCCCGAGGAGCGCAAGGCGTCGCGGTTGCTCGTGTACCAGGTCCTCCCCTCGCGCTATGGCTTCGACCCCGCCGACCTCCGGCTGGCCGACGCCGTCGAGATCGTCGTCGGCCAGGGGGCCAAGCCGGGCGGGGGAGGGATGCTGCTCGGTCAGAAGGTGAACGAGCGGGTGGCGAAGATGCGCACGCTGCCGGCCGGGATCGATCAGCGTTCAGCCAGCCGCCACCCCGACTGGGTCGGTCCCGACGATCTGCGGATCAAGATCGAAGAGCTCCGGGAGGCCACCGACTGGCGCATCCCGGTCTACGTCAAGGTCGGCGCGACCCGGGTGGGCCACGACGTGAAGCTGGCCGTCGCCGCCGGTGCCGACGTCGTGGTCGTCGACGGCATGCAGGGCGGGACCGCCGCCACCCAGGACGTCTTCATCGAACACGCCGGCATACCCACCATGCCCGCCGTGCGCCAGGCCGCGGAGGCATTGGCGGAGGTGGGCGTGGCCGGTGAGGTCCAGCTCATCGTGTCGGGTGGGATCCGCTCCGGGGCCGACGTGGCGAAGGCCCTCGCCCTCGGGGCCGACGCGGTGTCGATCGGGGTGGCGGCCCTTTTGGCCCTGGGTTGCAACCGCGCGTGGTACACCGGCGCCGACGGAGCGAGAGTCGACGTCGGAGACGACTACGCGGTGCTCGGCACGACGCCCGGGTCCTGTGCGCACTGCCACACGGGCCGCTGCCCGGTGGGGATCACAACCCAGGACCCCGAGCTCGAAGGGCGGCTCAGCACCGAGGCGGCGGCCGACGCCGTGGCCAACTTCCTGCGGGCGACGATGATGGAAGTCACCGCGTTGGCCCGGGCCTGTGGCAAGTCTGACGTCCACCACCTCGAGCCCGAGGACCTGGTGGCGCTGACGGTCGAGGCCGCGGCCATGGCGAGGATCCCGCTGGCCGGGACCGACTGGGTCCCCGGCTGGCCACACGCCTGACGCCACGCATGCCATGTCGCGCCCCTGGGCCCGACGCATATATTTGTCACCGGTGCCCACCCGCAGAAGCGACAGCGCGCGCAAGCTCCGGGTGGTGAAGCAGACGACCCCCCCGTCGCGTCCGAGCCGTCTCGAAAAAGGATCGGCAACAAAAGCAGCCAAGGGCGCAGCGAAGCGGGCCGGCAGGCCCTCGGTCGGGTCGGCAGCAAGAGCACCGGCCCGGGCCGCCAAGAAGTCCTCGGTCAAGGCACGGGCCAAGCCGGCGAGGAAACCGGTCGGTCGGGCCAAGGCGAGTCGTTCGACCAAGGTCGACGTGAGCCGCGCCTCGGTCGTCCCCGTCACCGACACAGGGAACAACCCCAGTGGCCAGATCGGCTGGGTCATCGCCAATCACGTTCGGAGCCGTCGCCTCGAGATCGGGCTCAACGTGGCGCAGCTGGCCGAGCGGACCGGCATCTCCAAGGGCATGCTGTCCAAGATCGAGAACGCGCAGAGCTCACCCAGCCTCTCCACGATCGAGCGGCTGGCGTCGGCCCTCGACATGCCGCTCACCTCGCTGTTCCGGGGCCTGGCCGAAGAGCGTGACGCCGTATTTGTGAAGGCGGGTTCGGGTCCCGAGATCGTCCGGAAGGGCACGCGGGCCGGTCACACCTACGAGCTGCTCGGCAGCCTCCGTGGCCCCTACAAGAGGGTCGAGCCGCTGCTCGTCTCCCTCGACGTGCGCAGCGAGATGTTCCCCCTCTTCCAGCACGGAGGGATCGAGATCCTGTACATGCTCGACGGCGTCATGGAGTACAGCTACGGACGCCAGGTGTACCGCATGGAGCGGGGCGACACCTTGCAATTCGAAGGTGACATTCCCCACGGACCGACGATGTTGGTCAAGGTGCCCATCCGCTTCCTCTCCATCACCATCTACGGCGCCGAGAGGTCGTAGCGCCCCGCGTCCTCAGAAGCCGGCGGGGGTGCGCACCGGCAGCCGAGGGACAGCCGACCGGCTCGGGGCGGTGCGGCCGCGGCGGTCCAACCGCAACGGCGGGGGAGCTGTCATGACCGGCAGCGAGGTGAGTCCGGTGATGCGCTCGCGCATGCCCTTGCCCCGCAGGCCCCCCAGCCGGGACCGCCGGCGCGAGCCGACCACGATGACGTCTGCGGGCCCGTTGTGGGCCTCGTCGGTGATGCGACGCGCCACGTTGAAGCAGGTAGAGGTCACGACCACCCCGGAGGCCGAGACCCCGGCGGCCCGGAGGTCGGCCAGGGCGGTCTTGACCACCGCGGCGGCCTCCTTGCGGGTCTCCAGTGTGTAGCCCCGACCACCCACGGCGAACTCGTTGACGTGGATCACGTGGACGGCGCCGGAATCCCCGGCCATGGCAATGGCGTGGCTGACGGCGGCGGAGCCCGAAGGGGAATCGTCGATGGCAAGAAGAATGTGCTTGAACATCGCTGTGCCTCACGTCCAGGCCGCCCTGAGGGGCGGACGACCAATTGTTTCCATCAGGTTAACACCCTGGTCATGCCAGGAAATCCCGTTTCTGGTGAATAAACCGTAAACGGCTGGTCAATCTCGGGGGCCCACGCCGCGACGGGCATGTGGCCCCGGGTGTTTCTCGGCGCACCCCACGCCGGACTTGAGTCAGGGCACGGGTTCACGCGATGGATATAGCCGCGTCACCTGGGCGAAATATCGAGTGGGTTCACTGACGATAAACAGGGTTTCCCCACATCCCGTACCCCCACGACCGATCAGCTGAAGGCTGAGAGCGAGCCTTGATGCCCACCGCGCTGGAGAGCTTCATCCGACAAGACGGCCGTGACGACCTCATTCAGCAGGTCCAGCGGAAGATTGCCGACGAGGGCATCACCTACGTCTACTTCCAGTTCGTCTCGGTCACGGGCCGGATCATGGGCAAAGGAATCCCCGCCGACCACTGGCCCTCGGTGGCGGTGAAGGGGTTCCAGCTGGTGTACGGGGCCACCGCCAACCTCTTCATCGACCGCCACGGCCAGTACATCGGCTACGGGCCCGAGGCACGCGAGCTGGTGGGCCTGCCCGACGTGGAGACATTCAGCGTCCTGCCCTGGGACCCCAGGGTGGCTCGGGTCTTCTGCACCTTGTTCCGGGGACGCGAAGAGGCCGACGACCCCGGCGGTTACCTCACCTCGGATTGCCGGGGCAACCTGCGCAGGCTGCACGAGCAGTTCAGCGCCGACACCGGCCTGCATCTGCGGGTGGGGTGCGAGCCGGAGATGATGTGGCTCAAGACCAATCCCGACGGCTCCCCGTCGGTGGAGGGAGTCACCCGCCCCTACTGCTACCACATCGACCAATTCTCAGAGCTGCAACCCGTCATCCACCGCGTGATCGACTACTGCGGCCGGCTGGGCCTCGACATGATCCAGGGCGACCACGAGGACGCTCCGGGGCAACTCG
Organism: uncultured Acidimicrobiales bacterium; assembly: GCA_963768255.1. GTDB lineage: Bacteria > Actinomycetota > Acidimicrobiia > Acidimicrobiales > UBA8190 > Chersky-840. Next base: position 152,747 of record CAVYGX010000008.1, read on the forward strand.
AGCTCAACTTCCAGTTCGACCGGGCCGAGCTCACCGCCGACCGGCTCACCACCTACCGTCAGGTGTGTCGACAGGTCGGACGCGAGCTCGGACTGTTTCCCTGTTTCATGCCCAAACCCTTCATGGGGGTGTCGGCCAACGGCTGTCACCACAACCTCTCGCTGTGGCAGGACGACCTCAACATGTTCCTCCCCGAAGGAGACGACGTCCGCATGCCGAGCAAGACCGGGCTGCACGCCATCGGCGGGGTCCTGGCGCATCTCCGGGCCCTCACCGCCATCACCGCTCCCACGGTGAACTCCTATCGCCGGTTCGCCGACGCCGGTTTCTGGGCCCCGGTGTTCGCCGACTGGGGGTTCCAGAACCGCACCACCGCCATGCGAGTGAGCGCACCGGGCCGCTTCGAGTACCGCTCGGTGGACTCGTCGGTCAACCCCTACCTGTCGATGGCCGCGATCCTGGCCGCCATGCGCGACGGCCTGGACCAGAGCATCGAACCCGGACCACCCGAGGAGGGCAACATCTATGACGCCATCGCGGCGGGGAAGTCGGTGGAGAGGCTCCCGGTCACCCTGGGCGAGGCGCTCGACGCCCTCGAGGCCGACCCCGTCATCCGGTCGGCACTTCCCGGGGACATGTACAGGGTCTTCATGCACTACAAGCGCGACGAATGGGAGCGGTTCATCGGGACCGTCACCGATTGGGACGTCAAGGAGTACCTCGACATCCTGCCCTAGAGGCGGATGGAGGGGGTCTTCGATGGTCGGCGTCTTGACCCAGCCGAGCCCGTCGACCCCCGTGACCGGCGAAGCGGGCCGCGCGCTCGTGTTCCAGCATCTGGCCGTCGAGCACCCCGGCTCGCTCGGGCATCTGCTCGAAGCGGGCGGCATGGAGCTCGTCACCGTGGAGCTCGACGAGGGCGACCGCGTGCCCGCTCTCGAGGGCTTCGACGTGCTCATCGTCATGGGCGGGCCCATGGATGTGTGGGAGGAGGCCCGATACCGGTGGATGGGCCCCGAGAAGGCGGCCATCCGGCGGTGGGTGGCCGAGCTCGACCGTCCTTTCCTCGGCGTCTGTCTGGGACATCAGCTGTTGGCCGACGCCCTCGGCGGCGAGGTCGCATCCATGGCTGCGCCCGAGGTGGGCGTGGCCCGGTTGGACATGACCCTGGCGGCCATCGAAGACCCCTTGTTCTCCCTCGCCGCGCACGTCATCGAGGGGCTGCAGTGGCACAGCGCCGAGGTCACCCGCCTTCCCCCCCACAGCACGGTGCTGGCGACCAACGCCGCGTGCCCGGTGCAGGCCTTCCGGGTGGGTCGCCAGGCGTGGGGGGTGCAGTTCCATGTCGAGGTGCTCGCCGACACCGTGGCGCTGTGGACCGCGGTCCCCGCCTATCGAAGCGCCCTCGAGCGCGCGGGCGTGGACGGCGAGCGGCTGGCGGCGGCGGTCGCCGGTCGCCTCGGGGCCATGACCGACGTGGCGGTGCTGCTGGCGGAGCGGCTGCTCGTCCTGGTGGACAGGGACCGGTCGGAGCGATCCGGGGTGCGGTCGGGCCCGGGCGTGCTTTGCTCGGCCCCCGAACCGGTTCGACCAGCATGACCTCGGAGGGCCTCCCCGGGGTCGATGGCCCCGAGGCGGGTCGGCCGTTGGCCCGCTGGCTGGAGGACGAGGGCCTGTCGGTCATCCATCTGGGCCTGGTCGACGCCTCGGGCACGGTACGCGAGAAACGACTCGGCCCCGCCGCCGCGGCCCGGGCTTTCGACGGCGGGTGGAGCTTCATCGACGCCATCCAGTGGTGGGACGCGGCTGACCACAGCGGGCGGGGCGGGGGCTCGACGGATGCCGCCGCCGCCGTGGACCGCAGCAGTGGCCGGCACTATCCCTTCGAACCCGACGCCGCCTTCTTCCTCGCCGACTTCACCGGGGCGCTCGGGGAGCTGTCACCACGGGTCCACCTCCGGCGCCTGGTCGATCGGGCCAGCGCCTGCGGGGTGGCGGCCGAGGTGGGTTGGGAGTTCGAGCTGATCGTCCTCGACCACACCGACGTCGCCGCCCGCCTGGGCGCCGACGGTCTTCGTCCCGCCATGGGTGACAACCGCTGCTGGTCGGCGCTCACCCCCGCGATCGAGACCGAGGCCCTGGCCGGCCTGAGTGCCGCCCTCGCCGCGGGTGAGGTCCCCGTGGACCATATCTGTGCCGAGCTGGGCCCGGGGTGCCTCGAGCTCGCCACCGAACATCGCCCCGCCCTGCGCTCGGCCGACGACGCCGCCCTGGCCAAGGTGTTCACCAAGGCGTTCTTCGCCCGCCGGGGCCAGACCGCCACCTTCATGGCCCAGCTGGCCGAGGGGTTCCCGGGCCTGGGCGGGCACCCGAGCCTGTCGCTGTCGTCGGTCACCGATGGGCGGCCGCTCATCGAAGACGGCGCGGGCCGACTGTCGCCGGTGGCGCGGGCCGCGGTGGGCGGGGTGCTCACGCTGCTCCCCGAGCTCCTGGTCATGGCGGCGCCGGTCCCCAACTCCTACCGCCGCTTCGGACCGGGCAACTGGGCTCCGACCACGGCCACCTGGGGTCCGGGGAACTACAGCTGCGCGCTCCGCGTCGTCCACGCCGGGCCCGACAGCAGGCTCGAGCTCCGGATCCCCGGTGCCGACGTCAGTCCGCATCTCTGCCTGGCCATGTTCCTCGGCGCCGCGCTGTGGGGGATCGACCACGACCTCGAGCCGCCCGCCGCGGTGGTTGCCCCCGCCGACGGTCGATTGGCGGCGGGGGCCGCGGGCCTTCCCCGCAACCTCCTCGAGGCGACCGAACGGTTCGCGGCCAGCAAAGAGGCCCTCGACCTGTTCGGACCGTCATTCGTCGAGCACTACGCCGCCACCCGCTTCGCCGAGGAGGAGGCCTGTCGGCGATTCGTGTCGGTCCAAGAGCAACGTCGCTATCTGCAACAGGTCTGAGCAGCATGGGAGGTGCCGTGACGCTGACCGAGAGTCCCCCGTTCGAACTGACCGAGGACCAAGTGGTGCGGTTCGAGACCGACGGTTTCGTGGTCGTGGACCGCATCATCGATCCCGCCCTGGCCGCCGCGGCGCTGGCGCGCTACGAGGAGCTGTTCGCGGGGCGCTTCGAGACCGGGCTCTATCCCGACGAGTGGAACTGGAAGCCGACGCGCGACGCCCCCGACCTCACGCGCCAGATCTGCAACGGGTGGAAGTCCGACCGTGCGGTGGCCCGGGTCGTCCTGCGGCCCGACATCGGCAAGGCCTGTGCCCGCCTGGGAGGTTGGCCCGGCACCCGGCTGAGCCAGGACAACGTCTTGTGGAAACCCCCGGGCGGCAAGCCTCTCGGATTCCACCAAGACTCGAGCTACGAACAGTGGGCGGTCCCCCCCGACTGGGTGAGCTGCTGGATCGCTCTCGAGGACACCACGGCCGAGGGAGGCACCGTGGAGTACGTCCGTGGATCGCACCGGTGGCAACAGTGGGGAATGATCACGGAATTCCATGGGCCCACCGACCCCCACCGCGAGCTGCGCGAAGCCGCCGCCGGCGCAGGCGTGGAACCCGACCTGGTGCCGGTGGAGGTACCGGCCGGTGGAGGTGCCTTCCACTCCGGGTGGACATGGCACGGATCAGGGGTCAACCGGACCACCGGCCCGCGCCGATCTGTGGTCGCCCATTGCATGTCGTCGGAGACGCACTTTCATCCCGACAGGGTTGGCTACCTCTACAGCCGGTACAAGCGGTTCGGCGATGACACCATGGACGAGACGTTCTTTCCGATCACGTGGCGCCACGATGGCTACAGGTCGCCGTTCATCGAGCCCTACTGCGACCGTCGGATCGGATGGGCCGGCGCAGATCAGGCCTCTTGAGCGGGTGAGGAACCGGATTGCGCGGGCGTACCCGGTACCCCCTTGGCGACGAGCACCCGCCGTGCTCTCCGTGCAAAGTCGAGTGTGTCTTCCGGTTCCAGGAAGGCAAACAGCACGGCCAGGCGCGGACCGGTGTGTCCGGTGGACATGACCTGTTCCCGATGGTGGGGGCGATGTTGCAAACGCTCGTCCACCCTCCTCCTCCGTCCGTGCTTCGATGCCATGGATCCAATACGTATCACCGAACGTGGTGTCTCGGCCAAACCACGAGCGCGAGCGAGGCGCTACCGATTCCGTCGGGATCCGACCGACACGAGCGCAGGTGCCATGAACCTGTTCGGCGTTGCACCCAGAGGCGTCAGCTGCACCAAACTCGCGGCGCTGCACCAAAGAGGTGACGCAACCGTTGCCGCCTCAGGCCGCTCGCACCCATACAACCTAGGACGCGTCGCTGGCACGACGAGGGTCCAGCACAGCGGCGACATGGTCGGCCAGCAGTTCAAGTGGCTCAATGCGGTCTCCGGTCAACCGCAGGGGCCTGGAGTGCGCCAAGAGGAGGATTCCGAATCGCTTTCGTCGTGCCCACAGAGGCAGAACGACCACCGCCCGAGCCCCTGCGGTTCGCAAGGACTCTGTGCCCACGAAGCCCGGGCTCGACGCGTCACCGGCGGTGTAGCACGAGCGGATGTCTCCTACGAGAGAGGACAGAGCCGAGACCTCATCCAGCGTCAGCGCGAACAGGTTGCCGGCCAGAGGTCCGAGTGCGCTGACCACCCGAGGACCATTGGATTCCTCGATCACGAGACAGGCCGAATCCATCTCGGCAGCATCACGCACCCGATGGAGGGCTTGACGCACGAGGTGATGGCCACGGACAAGCCCCGAGATGGCCACGGAGGCCTGAGCAGCTCGTTGCCATCGGGTATTTCCTATGTTTGAGCCAATCACCTGTAGGCGATCGGCCAGAAGGCGCGCCAGCAATTCCGTGAACGCCGTCGAGTCTGGTCCCATGGCGCTGAAGGACTCAACATTGAGTGAGCCGATGGTGTTGCCATCCATGACGATCGGGACACAGATCTCTGACACCACACCTGGGACTGCCATCAGGTAGTCGGGGTGGGACGACACATCCTCGACCACGATCGACTGTCCTGTGGCCCAGGTCCGTCCCGTAATCCCCGCCGAGGCAGACATCCCGTCGAGAACCTGCCATAGCCCTCGCTGTGCAACGCATCGCAACTCGTGGCCCCGCTCGAGATAAAGGCTGGACATGAGTCCCCGGCGGAAGAGCGTTTCGACCACCACTTCACAGGCTTCCAGCACGTTGTCGACCCGTGCCAACGCTTTGCGAATCCCGTCTTCACCCTCCGAACCGCGCGACGTCTCGGTGAAGACGGTCCGAAAATGACGTCGTCGAAGCCCCAGTGCCATCGATCTCGGGCCAGGGAGGCCCGGGACGTGCCAGCAGGTAGCCCTGCACCAGGTGGACTTCAGCTTCCCGAAGGACGTCGAGCTCACGTCGTGTCTCTACACCTTCCGCGATCACGCTCGTGCCGACTTCGCGCGCGAAGGCGACGACCGCTCGCATCAGGGCGCGTTTATTGGGATCCTCGTCGATGCCGTGAACGAGCTCACGGTCGAGCTTGAGGTAATCCGGTGACAGCTCCATCACGTGTCGGAGGCTCGAGTAGCCAGCCCCAGCATCGTCGACCGCAATGCGAACTCCATGCTCCAACCACTCCGCAAGGTGGGTGCGGAGCCGGTCGTAGTCCTCGACGGCCTCCTGCTCGGTCAGCTCGATGACCAGACGTTGGGGAAACTCGGCACGCAGAGTGAGGGTCATGGGGTCGGCAATGGTCGACGGGCTCACGTTGACGAACAGGACGCGCCCGTGAGGCGGAGTGCCGAGCCCGGTGGCGGCGGCGAGGCACGCCACCTCGAGCCGGTGACGCAAGTCGAACTGCGCCGCCACGTCGAGCCACCAGTCGGGTGGATGTTGAGGATTGACGGGCATTCGGGCGAGGGCCTCGTACCCGACGACGACCATGTCGGCCGGGCGGACGATGGGCTGGACCGCCGCCGTCACGACACCGGGCTCACACAGATGTTCAACAATTCTCCGCAGATCTTCGCTGACGGCAGGGCGCGCCAGTCCTGCCTCTGCCAAGGTCATGGGCTGTATATCGTCGTGAACAGAAACCTGCTTGAGCACCTCCAGGGCTCGGGGGCCGAGAATGGTCGACGGACCCCGGCCTGGGGCCTCGAGCAAGCTCCGGCTGAGCCCGCGGATCAGCCGGAGTCCTCCATGTCTTCCCAGCAAAAACACAACCGACCCTCATTCATGAGCTGTCGGGGAATCGTCGGTATCGAGGCTCCAGGGGCTCTCCCCCGCGCGCCCGGGAGCCTGTGCGTGCTGAGACCCTGCGCCGCCGAGAGATCTCGTCCGACCTCCCCATCTGGGACTCTCGCTTTTGTTTGTGCTCACAAGCTTGTGGGAAAGCCCAGCATCACCGCGCCCGCCGCGCGCACGCACCCAGCCCCACTCCCCCATGCACCCAGCGCCACCCCCGCGAACGGACGGAGCGAACGGTCCCCTTGGGATGTCGGGCGTCTTCAGAGCCTTGGATGGGGTCCTCGACAAACATGCGGACGCCTCTTGCGCCCGAGGCTCCGTAGTAGTTGGGTGGGGACCAGTGGGCGAGAGCCCACCGGTCGACGACGGCGTGCGTCCCGTCGGACCAACGAGAACATCCACGTCTCCGACGATCGGGGGCGGCGAGGAGGAACTCATGAGCGTCACTTTGGACAAACGGGTCGATGACTTTATTGCTACCAAGCGCCAGCTGTTCATCGGAGGTCAGTGGGTAGATTCGGCGTCGGGCCGGACGTTCGAAACGCCGAATCCGGCGACCGGCGAGACCTTGGCCACGGTGGCCGAAGGGGACGCGGAGGACATCGACCGGGCTGTGCGGGCGGCTCGGAGGGCTTTCGAGGACGGTCCGTGGAGTCGCATGACCCCATCTGATCGGGGTCGGGTCATCTGGCGGATCGGTGACTTGATCCTTGAGCATGTCGAAGAACTGGCGCAGCTCGAGACACTGGACAACGGCAAGCCGCTCAGCGTGGCTCGGGCGGCCGATGTGCCGTTGGCTGCCGACTTGTTCCATTACATGGCTGGTTGGGCCACCAAGATCGAGGGCAACTCCATCAACCTCTCGGTGCCGTACGCTCCCGGAGCCAACTTTCACGCGTACACCCTGCGGGAGCCGATCGGGGTGGTGGGCCAGATCATCCCCTGGAATTTCCCGCTCTTGATGGCGGCGTGGAAACTCGGCCCCGCCTTGGCAACCGGCAACTGCGTGGTGCTCAAGCCGGCGGAGCAGACGCCGCTGTCAGCCTTACGCTTGGCGGAACTGATCGCCGAGGCCGGGGTGCCTGACGGTGTCGTCAATGTCGTCACAGGTTTCGGTGAAAGTGCGGGAGCAGCACTCGCCGCCCATGACGACGTCGACAAGGTCGCGTTCACCGGCTCAACCGAGGTGGGCAGGCTGATCGTGCATGCGGCGGCGGGGAACATGAAGAAGCTCACCTTGGAGCTCGGCGGCAAGAGCCCAAACATCGTGTTCTCCGACGTCGAGCCTGAGGTGGCGATCGCGGGCGCCGCCAACGCCATCTTCTTCAACCACGGGCAATGCTGTGTGGCCGGATCGAGACTGTTCGTCCAGAAAGATCGTTTCGATGAGGTGGTCGCTGGTGTCGCGGAGGTCGCCAAGTCGATCAAGTTGGGCGACGGGATGGACCCCGACACCCAGATGGGTCCGCTCGTCTCCGACGAGCAGCTCCAACGGGTCACCGGCTACCTTGAATCCGGCAGAAGCCAAGGGGTCACGTCGCTCGCCGGCGGGGCCAGGCGTGGCGATCGCGGCTACTTCGTGGAACCAACCGTGTTGACCGGGACCCGCCCGGACATGCGTGTGGTGCGAGAGGAGATTTTCGGCCCGGTAGTGGTCGCCTCCCCGTTCCAGGACCTTGATGACATCGCTCGGGCAGCCAACGACACCCCGTACGGGCTCGGCGCGGGCATCTGGACCAAGGACATCTCCAAAGCGCATGCTCTGGCCAAGAAGATCAGGGCTGGAACCGTCTGGATCAACTGCTACAACATCTTCGACGCGGCTCTGCCATTCGGAGGCTACAAGCAGTCCGGATGGGGCCGAGAGATGGGCCACGAGGCGCTCGAGGCCTATACCGAAGTCAAGGCGGTCTGCGCGCAACTCTGACACGCTCGATGCGCGGCGTGTGGCGCGCCGGACACGTGCGCCTCGAGCCTGCCGACCTGGTGAGCGGACTATTGGGCTGTGCCAGACGGTTGTGCACGCAAGCCGTCCATGACGGGGTCGAGCATTCGGCTCGCCCGTGCCTCCCAGTCGTTGCTGGGGTCGAGCCGCCACAGGAATCCCACCATGAGTAGGACGTCATCGGCGTCGATGCCGGAGCGAAGGGTGCCCGCGTCAGTGCAGGCGTCTAGCAACAGGGTAATTGCGCCGATAACGGGCCCGTAGGACTCGCTGACCAGTCCCTCACTCGTGGCGGCGTGCAGCACGTCGGCCAGGCTGTGCTTGATCTTCCCGTAGTAGGCGAGGCGGTCGAACCACAACCGCAGCGCCACCAATGGTGGGTGCTCTTCGAGTAGCCGGGGCGCCAAGTCCGCGAGCTGCTGAACCTCGTGGCGGTAGACGGCGAGCACGAGCGCCTCACGGTTGGGGAAGTGCCGGTAGAGGGTGCCGGGGCCGACGCCGGCCTTCTTGGCGATCGAGTTCAGCGAGGCGTGGCTCGAGGCGGCGAGGACGTGGCGCGAAACCTCGAGGATGCGATCGCGGTTCAGCTGTGCGTCCGCCCTGAGCGATTCGTGCGACTCGGGCATGCATTCCTCCCGCGGTGCGGTCTTTTCAAACTGGACATTGCCAACCGGAGAGGTCTCCGATATGGTCTCCTTCGGAACCGGAGATGTCTCCGGTTGAGTGTAAGCGCAAATCACCGGTGGGAGGCACCACATGCGCTACGTCAAGCTGGGCCGCACGGGCCTCGACGTCTCGCCCATCGCCTTGGGCTGCATGACCTACAGCGAGCCTGGGCGCGGCCATCCGTCGTGGTCTCTGGACGAGGAGGAGAGCCGCCCCCTCATCAAGCAGGCGGTGGAGGCGGGTATCAACTTCTTCGACACCGCCAACATGTATTCACAGGGCTCGAGCGAGGAGATCGTCGGCAGGGCCCTGGCCGATTTCACCGGCCGCGACGACGTCGTCATCGCCACCAAGGTCCGTCACAGCATGCGCCCCGGGCCGAACGGTTCGGGCCTTTCTCGCAAGGCCATCCTGAGCGAGATCGACCACAGCCTGCGCCGCCTCGGCACCGACTACGTCGACCTCTACCAGATCCATCGGATGGATCACTCGACCCCGATCGAGGAGACCCTGGAGGCTCTGAACGATGTGGTACGAGCCGGCAAGGCTCGGTACCTCGGTGCCTCGTCGATGTATGCGTGGGAGTTCTCTGAGGCGCTCCACCTGCAGCGCGATCATGGCTGGGCCCGGTTTATCTCGATGCAGGACCACTACAACCTGCTGGCACGGGAGGAGGAGCGAGAGATGCTGCCGCTGTGCGCCCACGAGGGAATCGGCACCATCCCGTGGAGCCCGCTCGCCCGGGGTCGCCTCGCCCGTGATCCCGTGGCGCCCACGCAGCGGTCGGCGACCGACGCATTCGCGGACCTGCTCTACACCGAGGAGTCGAGCGACCGCGCCATCATCGACGCCGTGGCCACCATCGCCCAGGCGCGCGGCATCAGTCGGGCCCAGATCGCCTTGGCCTGGTTGCGGCACAATCCCGTCGTCGTCGCCCCACTCGTCGGTGTGAGCAAGCCGTCTCAACTCGACGACGCTGTGGCTTCGCTCGAGATCGAACTCACCGACCAAGAGGTGTGGTCGCTCCAAGCGCCCTACACCCCGCGCGCCGATTTCCAAGGTGTCTCCGACGACGCCGCACTGAGAGGCATGTCGGCCCGGCTGGGTATCGAGCCGGCCCACTCGTGACCGGCCGCGCAGAACCAGAGAGGGAGCGATGGACAGGGTATGGAGACACGAGCATTCATCACTCACTACGAGAACAACCACGTGCCCCTGATCTGCGGCTTGGCCCCTATCCCGATCGTCTACAACACAACTCCCTCGTACGGAGGGACGAAATCAAGAGAGGGGATCGACTTCGACGTCGTGACCGAGCTGGTCTTTCCCAACCGGGACGCCTATCTCGCGTGGGTCGCCGCCGTGGGGACAGGCACAGCCGGCGAGCAGGTGAGAGCCCCTTCCGGCCGGCGCGTGCGTGACCAGCGCCCACCACGGTGAGGAGGAGTGCCATTGATACGTGACATTGAAGACTTTCGCGCCTTGGACCCGTTCTTCCGCATCATCGAACAGGGCTTGCAGGGTCTCGTCGACGGAGACCACTTCTTCGAACTTCTCGCAGACAACGTGGTCTTCGAATTTGTCATCACCGTGCCCGACTACCCCCGCCGCGTCGTGGGCCGCGACAACCTTATCGAGCTCTACCGAGGCTACGGCTCCACGTTCTTCCTCGACCGCTGCCACGACCTCCGAGTACACCGGTCGGATTCGACTTCCTCGGTCGTGCTCGAATACGGGTCCCAGGGCAAAGTCGTCGCCACGGGCGACCCATACAGCAACAGATACGTCTCCGTGATCACCGTGAGCGACCGCAAAGTGTCACACTGGCGTGACTACCTCGACCCGCTGCGCGTTCTTGCTGCACTGGAAAGTCGGTAGATCCGGGCGTTTCGCCCCCAACCACCAACACGAGGGTGATGCCCTCCTTCTGGACACCGACGGGCACCCCGCCGGAGCTGGGTCACCCGGGATGGGTCGGAAAGCCGACCTCCACCCGGAGTCCTCCGGTTGGGCGTGGCTGGGTGACGAGGGTGGCACCGTGCGCCGAGGCCACGGCCTTGACGATGCACAGTCCCAGCCCGAACCCCTCACCGCTGCTCGGTCGCGATCCATCCAACCGTTCGAACGGCTCGTACAGTCGCTCGATATCGTCGGGCCGTACCACGGGCCCGTCGTTGGCGACGCACAGGCAGGACGCTCCCGCTCGTGTGCTGGTCGTGACCGTGACACTGCCGCCCGGGACGTTGTGGCGCAACGCGTTGTCGAGGAGATTGGCCGCCAGGCGATCGATCAGGCGGGGGTCGCCGTGCAGTCGGGCTGGCTGCAGGTCCTCCGTGATGTGCACGCCTCGGGCCGTCGCCTCGGGCTGGCGTGCCCCCAGGACACCTTGAACCAACGCCGCCAGCTCGATGGGCTTGCTCTTCAGCGCGCCACCCTGCACGCGCGACAGCGTCATGAGTGCATCGATCAGCTGCTCCTGCTCCTCCCCCGATGCCAGGATCCGCTCATGAGCCGCCCGCAGAGATTCGGTCGTCGCGTCGGGATCGGAGAGCGCCACCTGACCCAGTGTGCGCTGGCGGGCGAGCGGCGTACGCAGCTCGTGTGACGCGTTGGCGACGAACTGCTTCTGTGAGGCGAAGGAGGTCTCGAGCCGCTCGAGCAGCCCGTCGACGGTGTCGCCGAGCTCCTTCAACTCGTCGTCGGGCCCGCCGAGGGCCAGCCGCTGGTGGAGGTCGGTGACGCCGATGGCTCGTGTCGTAGCGGTGATGGTGCGCAGCGGCCGCAGGATCCGTCCGGCTACGAGCCAGCCGAGCCCGAGCGAGACGATGGCCATGATGCCGAGCGCGATCCCGTAGGTGACCAGGAGATGGTGCAGCTCGGAGTTGTGGTAGAGCATCGCAACACGCTGGAGCTCGCGAGCCTGCGCTTGGAGTTCCTTCGCCGTGGGCGTTCGGGAGCCGGGGCCGAGGCCGCCTGCAATGCGCGTCACCTGGCCCGAACCGCCGGAGATCGGCACCGCTCCGGCCGCACCGGGGGGCGGCCCACTGACAACCCGGACCCCGGCGACGGTAAGGCCGTGATTGGAGACGGCCACGTACGAGCCGCCCGTCAGGTTGCGGACGACCACATAGGTGATGGCCAGGAGCGCGGCGCTCGAGGCGAGGAAGAGACCGCCATAGAGAAGCGTGAGGCGGAGCCGGACCGTGTGTCGGGGCATCCGGGCGCCCTCGAACAGGTGGGTCAACCGTGGGCGTGCTCGTCCTGGCATCGTCAGATCCGATATCCGGCCCGCGGGACGGTCTCGATGACCGGCGGTTCACCCAGCTTGGTCCGCAATCGGCTGATCGTCACTTTCACCGCGTTGGTGAAGGGGTCCGCGGAGTCCTCCCAGACTCGTTCGAGCATCTCCTCGGCCGAGACGGTCCGACCAATAGAGGAGAGAAGGAGTTCGAGGACCCCGAACTCCTTGGGCGACAGGTCGAGCTCCCGGCCCCGGCGCGTCACCCGGTGCTGGGCCCGGTCGAGCTCGATGTCGTCGTGTCGGAGCACGGGAGGGATCGCCGGCTGGGCCCGCCGGTAGAGGGCGCCGATGCGCGCCACCAGCACCGGGAAGTGGAAGGGCTTCGGGAGATAGTCGTCCGCACCGAGCTCGAGGCCGCCGACGAGGTCGTCCATGGTCCCGGCGGCCGTCAGCATCAACACCCGGCTCCGGCGACCGGCGTCCACCAGGCGCCGGCATACCTCGTCGCCGTGCAGGAGGGGAACGTCGCGGTCGAGCACGATCACGTCGTAATCGGTGTGCAGCGCCCGGTCGAGACCGACCTCCCCATCGAGGGCGATGTCGACGGTCATCTCCTCTCGTCGGAGGCCGATGCCGACCGTCTCGGCCAGCACCGCATCGTCTTCGATGACCAGCACCCGCACCCCCAGCTCCTTCCTCTGCCTCCGGCGCCGGGACAGATGGCCTCATCGCAGGACCGGCCTCGATGTCCAGGATGCACCATCGAAGGTTTCAAAGACGTTTCATCTGGCCTCTGGTTGGGCCGGCAGCTGTGGCCAGCCTGTGAGTCTCCCCCGGGAGCCTGGGTGCAACGTTTTCGAAACCGCCTCTCCTGTACAACTCGCTCAGAGACCCGCGCAAGACGCCTGGCGTGACGCCATGCCAACGGCACGGCCAGGACCGAGGACAAGCGAGGCACCACCATGGACATCGACCACAGCGCCCAAAGGAGCGGCCGAAGCGGGGACGCCGGGCCGGCGAGAACACGTGTAGCACGACTGTCCTGGCTGGTTGGGGTCACGGGTGCGCTGCTCCTTCTCGGGGTCACGGCGGCGGCGTGCTCGGGCGGCTCCTCACCCGGCGTGGCCAGCGCAGGCGACACGGCCACCACCGGAGCGTCGAATGGCCAGCCGTCCTCCGGGGATCCTGGCACGAACAGCGCCACGGGCGGTGGCCAGGGAAGCAACCTCGCCCTCGCCGGCGGGAACGCCACTGAGGCGCTGGCATTTTCCCAGTGCATGCGGGCGCACGGCGTGGCGGACTTCCCGGACCCCAACGCCCAGGGCCAGATCCAAATCTCCGGTGGAGCGAACAGCGACCTCAGCCCGAATAACCCGACCTTCCAAAAAGCGCAGAACGCCTGTCAGTCCAAGATGCCGAAGCCGTCCCCGGCCCAGCAGGCCCAGGCACTCAAGAGCGCACTCAAGATGGCCCAGTGCATGCGGGCCCACGGGATCACGGACTTCCCGGACCCGTCGACATCTGGAGGTGGCATCAGGATTTCACTCAACGGCTCGCCGGGCAGTGACCTCAACCCCAACGACCCGGCCTTCCAGGCGGCGCAGAAGGTGTGCATGCCCAACGCGCCCAGCCTGCCCAAGGGCACTGGTGGCTCCGGGGCTGTCTCGATCGGGGGCGGGGTCTGATGGCGTCGACCACCGAGCCGCGGCACGTCGCCCTGCGGCAGCGGGAGGATGACCCGCTGAACCGTGGCGGCGGCCACCGGAACCGTCGCCGGCGCGTCCTCTTGATCGCCAGCCTGGTCGTCGTGCTAGCCGCCGTCGCCATCCTCGTGGTGGTCGAGCCGTTCTCGGGCTCGACCGGCCCCGTCGGCGGTGTGGCCGACAACGCGGACCCGACCTCCATCACCACCGTGAGCCTCGAGGACATCACCTCGCAAACCGAAGTGTCCGCCACGCTTGGCTACTCGGGCACCTACACGGTGGTCAACCAAGCCCAGGGAACGGTGACCTGGCTCCCCTCGCTGGGCCAGGTGCTCTCGCAGGGCCAAGTGCTCTACGACATCAACGGCTCCCCGGTGGTACTGCTCTATGGGAGCACCCCCGCGTACCGTGCTCTGTCGCAGGGGGCCACGGCGAGCGCGGTCAGCGGTCTGGACGTCGAGGAGCTCAACCACGACCTCGTGGCCATGGGCTACCTCACGAGCTCAGAGGTTGGATCCGATCCGAGCGACTTCACCTCGTGGACCACGGTCGGAGTGAAGAAGTTGCAGGCGGCCGTGGCGCTGACCCAGAACGGCACCTTCGCGCTGGGCCAGGTCGTGTTCATGCCCACCGGAGTGCGCGTGACCGGGTTCGGGACCAACACCGTGGTCGGGGGCGCGGCACAGCCCGGATCGGAGATCCTCACCGGTACCTCGAGTGGGCGGGTGGTGACAATAGACCTCGACGCCGACCAGCAGGGTGAGATGGCGACCGGGGACAAGGTGACAATCACGCTCCCCGACGGGCAGACGACGCCCGGCACGGTGACCTCTGTTGGCACCGTCGCCACGACGCCCTCGGGCAACGGCAACAGCGGGTCGAGCCCGACCATCACCGTGCTCGTCACCCCTGACGACCCCACCGCGACCGGCAAGCTCGACCAGGCGCCGGTGCAGGTGTCGATCACGACGGGCTCAGCGAAGAACGCGCTGGTCGTGCCGGTCGACGCGCTGCTCGCCCTGGCGGGCGGCGGCTATGGGCTCGAGCTGGTCTCCCCCAAGGGTGTGCACTCCTTCGAGCCGGTGTCGCTCGGCCTCTTCGACGACGCCGCCGGAGTGGTGCAGGTCTCCGGCCCCGGCGTCGCCTCCGGGCAGCGCATCGTGATCCCCGGCTCGTGAGGCCCTTCGGTGAGCGGTCGTGATCCGAGGCAGTGGGACGACCCGCCGTCGGCTGCCGCCCTCGTCACTGACATGATGGGAAGGAACGGAGCGGCGGCTGCCGTCCTGGAGCTGCGCGAGGTCACCAAGGAGTACCCCGGTGAGCCCCCTGTCACGGCGCTGGCGGCCGTCACCTTCGCCGTCGAAGAGGGGGAGCTCGTCGCCATCGTCGGCCCGTCCGGATCCGGGAAGTCGACCCTGCTGCACATGATGGGCACACTCGACCGTCCGACGAACGGCACGGTCCGCGTCACCGGCTTCGATGTGGCGCTCCTTTCTGACCGCGAGCTCGCCGCGCTGCGGGCCCGGAGAATCGGCTTCGTCTTTCAGCAATTCTTCCTGGCCGAGCACGCGACGGCGTTGGAGAACGTGGCGGACGGGCTCTTTTACGCCGGGGTTCCCGCGGCCGAGCGACGCCGCGCCGCGTTGGAAGCGCTCGACCGGGTGGGACTGCGGGCTCGTGCGGGTGCCAAGCCCACGCAGCTCTCCGGTGGCGAGCGCCAGCGCGTGGCCATCGCGCGTGCCCTGGTGGGCGAGCCCGCCATCGTGCTGGCCGACGAACCGACGGGGAACCTTGACAGCGCGACCGGGGTCGCCATCTTGACCTTGCTCGAGAGGCTCAACGCAGCGGGCGCCACCATCGTCGTGATCACCCACGACCGAGACCTGGCTGCCCGCCTTCCCCGGCGGGTCGAGATGCTCGACGGCCGCATCATCGGCGACACGTCACAGCAGCGGGACACGGTGCGCGAGCCATGAGTACCGGGGCTCCCGTTGCGATCAGCCCGGTCAACCTGACGGCCGGTGACATGATGCGCGTGGCGAGCGTCGGTCTGCGGACGCGCCGCCTGCGTGCCGCCCTCTCTGCCCTCGGCATCGCCATCGGCGTGGCTGCCATCGTCGCCGTGCTCGGACTGTCTGCCTCATCGCAGGCGGGCCTGCTGGCGGAGATCTCCCAGCTGGGCACGAACCTCCTGGAGGTGACCAACGGCCAGACCCTCTTTGGTGGGACGGCGGAGTTGCCCAAGGCGGCACCCGCCATGATCGCCCGCGTCGGCCCGGTAACCCAGACGCAGTACACGGGCGCCACCAGTGCCACGGCCTACCGGACCCCGCTCATCCCGGCCGTGAACACGAACGCGCTGAGCGTGGACGCATCGAGCCTGGGCCTGCCCCGTGCGGTGGGCAGCTCACTCTACGCTGGAGTCTATCTGAACGCGGCGACCGCTCACGAGCCCGTCTGCGTGCTCGGGGCAGCGGCAGCACAGCGTCTGGGCATCGACCGCATCATTCCCGGCGAGCGAATCTGGGTCGGCAACATGTGGTTCTACGTTGTCGGCATCCTCAATCCGGCCGTGCTCACACCAGAGATCGACAGCTCGGTCCTCGTCGGCTTCCCAGCCGCCCAGGCGTACCTCGGCTTCGACGGGCACCCGAGCACGGTGTACGTGCGCACGGCGGACAACGAGGTCACCGCGGTCGACTCCGTGCTCGCCGCCACGGCGAATCCCGAGAACCCTGGGAACGTGGACGTGAGCCGGCCCTCGGACGTGCTCACCGCGCAGGCCGACGCCAAGGGGGCGTTCAACGATCTCTTCCTTGGCCTCGGGGCCGTTGCCCTGCTGGTCGGGGCGGTTGGGGTGGCCAACATCATGGTGATCTCGGTGCTTGAGCGCCGCAGCGAGATCGGCCTGCGCCGGGCGCTCGGCGCCACCAAGGCCAACATCCGCGCCCAGTTCCTATCCGAGGCGATCCTCCTGAGCCTGCTCGGCGGTGCGGTAGGAGTCGGCGCGGGGGCGCTGGCCACGGTGATCTACGCGTCAACCAAGGGCTGGGCGATCGACGTGCCACCGGTGGCCTGGGTTGGAGGGTTCGCGGCTGCCATCGTGATCGGCGCGGTGGCGGGTCTCCTGCCGGCGCTGCGGGCGGCCCGGCTATCACCCACCGACGCGCTACGCACCGTGTGATGTCCGAACGAAGTTTCGACGGGCTCCCGACGTGACCTGTGGGGTCCGCTGGTCCGGAATGGTATTACGGCTAGCGGGAATCTCGGGCTGATATCGCTCGGAGTGGATCGGCATGTCGGGCGAAGAGTTCAGGGATCTCGTCGGCCGGCGTGGGGAAGCCGAAAAAGTAGCCCTGGCCGAAATCGCAACCGGCGGCGACCAGCTCATCGAGCTGACTGGCGTGTTCGATCCCCTCGGCGATGACTCCAAGGTTGAGATTGTGTCCGATGCTGATGATCGACCGGACCAACGCGCGTCCCTGATCGTTGGAAACACCGCCGAGCTCATTGACAAATGACCGGTCGATTTTGAGAAAGTCGATCGGGAAGCTCCGTAGGTAGGCCAGAGAAGAGTACCCGGTGCCGAAGTCATCGATGGCGACGCGGACGCCTAGTTCCCTGAGCCTCGCGAGTCGGTGGTGCACGCGGGATGTGTCCGACAGAAGAGCGCTCTCAGTCAGCTCGAGGATGAGGCTGGTTGGGGGAAGCCCGCTGTCGCGCAGTGCCATTTCAACGTCGGCCACGAACCGGCCATCGTAAAGCTGATGGGATGAGACGTTGACACCGACGCTCAGATTCTCGGCTCCTGCCAGCGGGCGCCATTGCATCGTCTGCCAACACGCTTCACGTAGCACATACCGTCCGATGTCGACGATCAAACCTGTTTCCTCGGCCATGGGAATGAACTCGTCCGGTGGGACCAGACCTCGCGTCGGATGGTTCCAACGAACCAGTGCCTCGACAGAGTCAATGGTGCGAGTCTCAAGGTCGAGAATCGGCTGGTAGTGGAGCACAAGCGCTCCGTCCAACAATACAGCGTGCCGTAGATCTCCATGCAGGAGGTGACGAGCCGAGAGCTCGGTTTGCATAGCCGGCTCGAACGACTGAAGGCGGTCCCGACCCTTCGACTTTGCCGCATACATGGCAATGTCGGCTCGACATAACAGTTCGTCGGCGTCGGGAGCGTCAGCAGAGCTGTCGGCGATTCCAATCGATACGCGAACCAGTATCTCGCGACCGTCGACAATGAACGGTTCTCGCAACCCGACCAGCAGGCGCTGGGCCAAATCAACCGCATCGCCGGGTCTCGCAATATCGAGAATGATGGCGAACTCATCTCCACCCATGCGGGCGGCAGTATCCCCATCACGCAAACCCTCTTCCAAACGCCGGGCAACTTCGACGAGAAGAAGATCGCCCAAGTCATGGCCGAGGGTGTCGTTGATCATCTTGAAGCCGTCAAGATCACAAAACAATACGGCTACGGTGACCGCCGACCGTCGGGATCGATCCAACGCATGTTCAAGACGGTCGCGCAGTAGGGCACGGTTGGCCAGGCCGGTGAGACTGTCGTGAAATGCCTGATGTTCAAGCTCGTCGAGGAGCCGGTTGTGGTCGGTCACGTCGCGGAAGCTCCACACTCGCCCTACGACTCTGCCGTCAACTCGCTGCGGCAGGGAATGCCGTTCAAACACTCGACCATCCTTGAACCGAAGCGTGTCGTCGCTCTCCGCTTCCGGATCCGCGTAGAGCTCTTCAACTTTGGCTACGAACATGTCGGGACGGACCAATTGGTCCAAGACGAACTGGATTGTGGCACGGTCATCACGGCTCGCGAGCACTTCGGGCGGCAGTCGCCACATTTGTGTGAAGCGAGCATTGAACTGAGAGATCTCGCCGGACCCGTCGACGACTAAAATACCATCCGCGGTCGAGTCCAGCGTGGCGGTGAGAAGAGACAGGGCTGAGCGGACGTCACTGACAGCTCTGTCGCGCGCCGCCAATGCAACACTGCTCTCTTCTGTCTTCGCACCAAGCAACGACATGACGAACCCCATGCCCAAGATGCTCAAGACCGCGAGTCCATGAACGTAGGGCACCGATACATAGGTCGGTACCAGACCGACGACGATGGAGATCTGCCCCAAGACGATACCGATGGTGGCCCAGACCAACGTTACTCGCCATGCCCTGGTGCCCGCCTCGTCCAAGGCGCGCGCCGCAATGAATAAGTAGCCGACCGCCAGTGTTGGTCCCCACCCGATCGCGTAAATGACAACCGACACCGACAAGCACTGCACGGCGAGACCAAAATGCAAGGACAATGTGCTTGCCTCGAAGTGGACAAATCGTCCCGTGAACTGTCCCACGAGCCCTGTCACGACCAACAGAGCCAGGAGAGCCGAGAGAGGCAGGTGTCCAGCCAGGCCGAGCCGAGATAAGACGACAAACGCGATGCCAGTGAGAATGCTCGGCACGATGACGATTGTGGCGCGATTCATCCAGGCACGGCTTTGCTGAGGCGCCTCGCCAGTCACCCTTCAAACATCGGAATCTCGATAGTCCGGCTTGACCGACCTGGCTATCGTCGAGTTGGACCTGCAAGTTCAGAAACCGCCCCCGACCAGGGAAGGGATGCGAACCTGGGGGCGAGCCAGGCGGGACGGTCTTTCATCGTGACGGTGAGGTCCAGAGCCTGTGGGAGCCGAAATTGCCCGGTGCAGATTGGAGGCACGCGCTCCACCCGCTCCCAGTCACGCCCTCGGCAGCCGAAATCGTCCCCGACGCATGGTCACGGCAAGCCGCTCCAAGGCACGGACGGTTCACCGTGTGTTCGACGTTTGATCGACACCCCAAGGCCCGACTCACGCTGGGGCTCCTGCCTCGAGGGGTCAATATGCCAAGGGCCGAAACATCTCGCTGATCGCAGGGGGGGTAGTTGCCGGAGCGGGATCTTCGGCACCCACGGGATCGGATTCGACGACACCGGTCAAGAGTGTGGCTCGAAGTGCCGACAAATTGCCTAAGTGCCCGTGATACCCGCATATCTGAGCGAGCGCGGCGGCAAGGCATTGCCGGCCGAAGGGGAGTCGAGATCTGGTAACGGACTCGATCAGAGACAGCGCGATCCGAAATCGCGGACTCACCGTCGTCTTGGAGTGCGAGCTTTGCTTGCCTCGATGATCCTGCTGCCGATGCTGACGACGGGGATTCTCATCGTTTCCTCGGCCTCTTCGGCCTGGAGGTCTCGCCTGCACGCGGAGGAGGCGGCCAGAGAAGCCACTCAACTGGCAGTCGTCGCCTCGGCCAGAGCGGAGCTAAGCACGGTCGAGGTGCCGTTGGCGGCGGTGTCCTACGCCGCGCAGATCGGCATCAGCGAACCCGTGTTGGATCAGCTCTTGCACCCCAAGATCCCCTTCCAGGACCAGTTGGCCCAGGGAGCCGCAGCGATCGCTGGGTTCTCGACGTTCTCCTCGACACCGACCATGCGGGCCGATTCTTCGGAACTGCGGGCGATGATCCCCAAGGTCGCGGCCAAGACCACCTCGTTCGCCGACGTCAACACCTTCTTCACCAAGATGGGCGCCGACATCGACAGCATCTGGTATCGGGACTATAACCAGCTCCAAGCCGAGATCGACTCGTGGCAGCCACCCGGATCGTTCGAGGTACACGCGTCAGCCATGCGCCAGTCCTACCAAGCGTTCCTCGCCGGCGGCGCCGAAATCAGCGGGGCCATCTACGTTCTGGAGGGCACCGGTCCGACCAACGCCAAACAGCAACTGATCCAAGCCGCGGGCGAGTTCCAAACCGCTACCAGCGAGTTCGCCGGCCAACTGAGCCCCAATGCGGAAAAGGCGTGGCGTCACCTTCAGACCGATCCTGCCGATACGCATTTTGCGGCCACCATCCAACAGGCGGTCACCGTCGCCCTCACTGGGGCACCACCCCCGTTCGTCGCCAACCTGGCCTTTGCGAGCACCTCGATGACGCCGGGACTGAACTACCTGACCGACCTGAACAAGCTCGTGACCTCGGCCTCGCAGGACCTTCACAACACGGCCACGGTCCAGGCTTCGGCGGCCGCCAGTCGGTTCATCGGCGAGATCATCTTCCTCACCCTCCTGGCTCTCATCTGTCTCGGAGGAGTCATCGTGGCAGGCCGAGTGCTCACCCGACCGCTCAAGAAACTGGCCGCCGCCGCCACGCAGGTGCACAACGGCGAATTCGATCTCGCCCAACTGCCCGACACCGGACCCCGAGAGGTCGTCACCACCACCCTCGCATTCAATGACATGGCCTCTACGCTCAAGGCGGTCGAGGCCAAGGCAGTGGCGCTCGCCGCGGAAGATCTCTCCGATCCCGAGTTGCTGATCCCGCTACCTGGTCGGACAGGCCTCGCCTTGCAGGCCTCGGTCGACACCCTCGCCGCTCGGATCCGCGAGCGCGAGCTCCAACGCCAGCTGCTGCACGAGGCGGCCACCCACGACGCGCTCACGGGACTATTGAACCGTGCCGCGACCTTCGACTTTCTCACCAACGACGTGGCCCGCCGCAGGGAGGACGGCGAAACCGTGGCGGTGCTCTTCATCGACCTCGACGAACTGAAGCCCCTGAACGACACCTACGGGCACGAAGTGGGCGACGGCGCCATCGTCGCCACGGGCACGGCGTTGATGCAGGCGACCCATGAGTGTGACGTCGTCGGACGGCTCGGAGGAGACGAATTCCTGGTCGTGCTGTGTCATGACCACAGCTGCCAAGGTGACGAGGTCGTAGAACAGATCCGCCAAAGCATGGCGCAGTGCCGGATCTCTGGGGGAGGGTTGTCGGTGCCACTTCGAGCGAGCGTGGGGGTTGCACTGGCACAATGCGACACGGACACCGACCCGATGTTGCTGGTGCGCCAAGCTGACGAGGCCATGTACGAGGCGAAGAAGGTGGCACGAGCGCTCCGAGATCAGATACCCACAGCTGGTAGCTGAGCGAATCTATAGTTTCGCCTCACTCGACCGGACCCTGAGCAGCCTCCATCTGCGTTATCAGGGATTCGGGCCACCGGCCGCCGCAGAACACCGTATCGCTGGATATCAGGTCATCTCGTAGCCGGACCACGTGAGCTTGATGGCAGGTATGAGTGACCCCAGCTTCCTTCCAGCTGAGGGTGAACTCCACCAGCTCACCACCGTCAATCCTGTTGCGTCGCAGCTCCTCGAATCGTCCGAGATCGGCGTACCACCTTCCCAGCTCATCCCGCACGGCATCTGCGCCTTTCACGCGGAACCGCCAGTTCGGCACCGTCGCATCCAAGACGATGTCCTCACAGAAGACGCCCTCAGGGAGCGCTGCCCCTTCGATGCCAGCCAGGAATGCACCTATGGGGTCCGTCGTGCTCATGAGATCACCATCCCTGATTGGTCAACCCTTCACATACGAGAGCTTCTCGGCCACCTTGCCGTCGCGCACACGGAAGACATCCACGCCACGCACATGGCCACCGTCCCAGTTGTAGCGCCATAGCTGCACGACACGGTCGCCGGCTGCGAAGGTCTCCTCCGGTTCGAACTGGGAGGAGGCATTGCTGAAGATCGGCTCCCAGGCCTCTCGAATGGCGACTCGACCCTCGTGGCGCATGCCGTCGGGGGCCGGACCGGTGGCGTCGAAGACACAATCGTCGGTCACGAGCCCCAAAGTGGTGTCGAGATCGTGATCGGCCCAGGCGACCCCGAACCGTTCCACCACCTCGACAGGCTCCATCTCGTTACCCGAGCGCGTCATTTGGCGTAGTTGCTGGCCCCGAACCAGTCGACCACGATGACGGGCTCGTTCCCGATCACCCAGGCATCGTGACCGCTGGGCAATGAGGTGACGTCCCCGGGGCCGGCGATGAACTCGGCTCCGTCGTCCATGCGGATCGCCAACTGTCCGCTGACGTGGTACTGGAAATGGGGGGCCTCACAGCTCTCGGTGTTGGCGATCGGCTTCACGTCGTTGGACCAGCGCCATCCGGGCTGAAGGACGAGACGACCGATCTCCCCGCCACCGGCCTTCACGATCTCTGCTCGCCCATTCGGAAACTCCCGGACCTCGTCGGGCTTCTCGAAGCTCCGGTGCTCAGTCGCGTGCATGGCCGCCTCCCTCGCTCAACATGTACCGACGACAGTGGTAGGCTTACCTACTAATAGGTAAGAAGTCAAGAGATCCTCCGAGGGACGGAGCTCATGAAAAAGGGCCAGACCCAGAGGGTCGACACGGCGACCCAGATCCTCGACGTGGCTGAGCGCCTCGTCCAGGTCCGCGGCTTCAATGGATTCAGCTATGCGGACGTGGCTGCCGAGTTGAAGATCACGAAGGCTGCCCTCCACTACCACTTCGCCGGGAAGGCAGAACTCGGTGAGGCACTCGTTGCTCGCTATGCCGCCAGATTCGCCGAGGCACTGACGGGGGTGGAAGCACGAACCCCGGACGCGTCTGCCAGGCTCGATGCCTACGCCGATCTGTACCTCGGCGTGTTGCGCGAGCAACGCATGTGCCTATGCGGGATGATGGCGGCCGAGTACCAGACCCTTCCGACCCCCATGCAACACGCCGTTGTCCGATTCTTCGACGAGAACGAGCGATGGCTCGTGCGTGTGTTGGAGAAGGGCCGAGAAGAGGGAACGCTCACCTTCGCAGGGCCGCCACACGAGACAGCCCGAATGATCGTCAGCGGCCTGGAAGGGGCGATGCTGGTGGCGAGGCCCTTCGGCGATATCACGCGGTTTCAAAACACCGCCCGGCACCTGCTCTCAGGTCTCAAATCCACACCACCAGGAGCTCCTAGGTCTCGAAATGGTTCGAAGGGGTAGTCGGCGCCGTACCGGGCTCGTGGGCGGTCGCTTCGAGGCTCGGCGGATGAACGAGCCGTCTGCCCGGCACATCGAGTCGGCGAAGCAGCGTCGGGGAAAGGCCCACGCGGCATCACTCAAAGCGATTTACCTCCGGGTCGAATAGGAGCCCAGTTTCGGGTGGCTCGACCATCATGACAATCGGGTCCTTTTGATTTGGGACGGTATTCTTCTTGCTCCACCAAGGGTCGGCGGCGTCCCGGGAGACCATCGATATCTCCTGCGCGAGCCTCATGCGCCGCGTGCTCGCTCGTGCTCTTTCCGTGAGCATCGAGAACGCCGTATCCTCGCTTCTCAAAACCTAAGAGGATCAGCACAACGGTGGCGCGCGGAGTGATAGAGGCTCGACCTCAGGCGTTCTCGCTTCACCCGTTGTCGTAGCGGGCCCGGAGATCATCCGCCACCGCCTCGGGGGTAGGCGTGGCTGCGATCTCTGCCGCGGCCCGTCCCGCGGCCTCGGCGTAGCTCGGTTCGTTCAGGATCTGGCGCACGGCGTTGCGAACGCTGTCCACCGTCACCTCGCCGGGGCGCAGGACCCGAGCGGCACCTGCTCTCTCCACTATCGCGGCATTGTCGAAGTTGTCGGCCCCCTGGGGAATGATCACCTCGGGCAGCCCATGGGCCAGCGCCCCGAACATCGTGCCCGCTCCGCCGTGGTGGACGACTGCAGCGCACGTCGGGAGCAAGGTGGCCTGCGGGATAAACCGTTCCACCCGGGCATTGCCCGGGACCGGACCGAGCCCGAAGGGGTCCTGGTCCGTACCGACCGTCGCCACCACTGCGACGGGCTCGTCCGCCAGTCCGTCCAAAACGGCACGGAAGATGTCGAGATTGGAGTTGAAAAAGGTCCCGAGGGTGACGTAGACGAGGGGGCGGGTGCTCAACTGTGGGACCATTTGGGGAGGCGGGGTCGGCTGGAGCATCAATCGATCGCCGGTGGGGACCCTGACCGACTCCAGGGACTGAGGACAGATCTCGATCGTGACATCTCGATAGACGCCGGCGTAGCCGGGAGTGTCCCGACCGAACGAGCGCCACAGCGGGGATACCGCGTCGTCGACGAGCTCCATGATCGCGTGGTCCGGGATGGAGCTGAGGAGTTGGTGGACACTTGGAACACCGAGCAAATCCGCGGCGAGGGGAGCGGCGAAAGCGTAGGTCTCGAACACGATGACCTCGGGGTCGATCTCCCGAGCGCAAGCCAGGACGTCGTCGATCATGTCGTCCGCCCCGATCTCACCGAAGAGCCGAGGGAGGAAGTAGTGGTTGATCCGTTCAGGGGCGATCCCGTCTCCGGGGTTGCCACGGATCCGGGCCTGGAGCCGTCTGAACCATTCCCCCTCACCGTTGCCGACGGGGACGAACCGGGCAGCCGTTCTCTCGACCAAGGGCGCGGCTTCGACTGCCGCGGCCACCGTGACCTGGTCACCGCCGGCAAGGAACGCCTCGACAAGGGGTAGGAGCGGGTTGACGTGTCCTGAACCCGGTGTGGAAACAACCAGAACCTTCATGACCACCAGATCGTGCCACTTCGGGCTCAGACCATGCACGGTGGTCCTCGGGTGCAGCCACTGATCTCGTCGGCCAGACTGTGGCCGGAGGTGACGCTATGCCTTACAACTCCGGCCGGATCGCCCACGACGCGGATGCCCACATCATGGAGACCCCGACGTGGCTCCGGGACCATGCCGACCCCTCTCTTCGCGACCGCATCGCGACCCTGACATACCCCGACGGCAACGAGCTTCGTCAGACCGGCGACCCCGACGAGCAGCGCCGGAACCTGCTGGCCTCCTTCGATCGGCTCGCCGCCGTGCACAGGTCGGACGACTACCTGGCTCAAGAGTCCGACGAGATCATGAACCGCAAGAACTTTGCCGCCACCGGCTCGTTCATCGCCGCCGACCGGTCGCGCGCCCTCGACCTGCTGGGGTTCTCGAGCCAGCTCGTGTTCAACACGTTCCACAATCGGCGTCTACACGACTGGGAGCACAGCGGCGACCTTGAGCTCGCCTACGGGGCGGCCCGCGCCCACAACCGCGGCATGGTGGAGTTCTGCTCAGTCGACTCCCGCCTTCTGCCAACCTGCTACGTGCCGCTGGCCGACTTCGAACTGGCGCTCTCCATGGCGAACGAATCCATCGGCATGGGAGCGGCTGCCCTTCTCGTCGCCTCGGGCTGCCCGCCGGGCCACTCGCCCAGCCACATCGGCCTCGACCCGGTGTGGGCGAGTGCCCAGGAGGCCGGCATCTGCGTGGTCTTCCACGTCGGGGGAACCGGCGACCTCATCGACCGGAACTACTTCCACAACGGCCTGCCGGTCCCACCCGACTTCCACGGTGGCGAAGAGAACTTCCGATCGGTCGACTACATGGGAATCCCCGGGCCGCCGGCGCACACCCTTGCCACGATGATCTTCGACGGGGTGCTCGAGCGCTTCCCCCGCCTGCGTATTGGTGTGATCGAACAGGGGGCCGTCTGGGTGCCGTCGTGGTTGCGGCAGATGGAAGCGGCGGTGGAGGCTTTCACCCGGCACGAGGAGCGCATCCGCGCCCTGTCGCTCAGGCCGACAGAGTACGTGCGCCGGCAGGTGCGCTTCACCCCCTATCCGACCGAGGACGTCGGGTGGATCATCGAGCAGAGTACACCGGAACTGTGCATGTTCTCCTCCGACTACCCCCATGTGGAGGGCGGTCGGAGGCCGATCGAGCGCTTCGAGGCCACCCTGGCCGAGGCGACCGAGGACACCAAACGGCACTTCTACAGCGGGAACTTCCTCGACCTGCTCGGAACCGCGGCGCGTCCACTCACAGCGTGACCGACCTTCATTCCGGGCCCCTCGCGACAGCTTCCAGCGCGTGCCCGGTCATGAAGGTCTTGTCGGGAGCCCCGGGATCTCAGACGACAGACTTGCGGGGACAACCGTTGAAGTGAAATGCGCTCAGGTGATCTTCAGATGCTCGGTAAGACGCAGGGAGCCGGCCGGTTGACCCCAGCTGGAGAACGTTCCATAGCCGGCCAGCGTGTCCAGTCCACCGCCGACAAGTGCACCGCCCGACGTGACCACGAAGGTGCCTTTGGTCACGCCATTGGCGGAGGTTGTCCCGTAGGCCCTGATGGTTACCGTGCCACTCTGGCCGTCGAAGCTGCAGTTGCAGTTATCGACGGCGAGGAGCGACTGCGAGCCGTCACCATGGACGGTGGCCAAGACTGCCTCCCCGGTACTCCCCAGTGGGGCGGACATGGTGGGAGGGTATACCGCCGTGAGTGTTCCGGTAAGGCCCGATCCAGAAATCGTGTCGTCGTTCAGTTCGGCGACAAGCGTGTCGCCTGATTCGGTGGCTCCGAGGGGAAGCGTCACCACGTTCAATGTCTGGGTGTGAGTCCCGTCATACTTCCCAAGGCTCCACTTGCTGACTGCGATGTGCTCAGAAATGCCGGGTCCTTCCATCGCTTCAGGCGCCGGGCTCAGCACCTTCACGTTGAAGCCACATTCCCCCATCCCGAACCCTCCGACGATGTTCGGGGCGGCTCCGCCGTCCCCGAACTGCACCGCCGGCACGTTGGCCAGGCATGTCAGGTTTCCGCCAACCAAGTTGTTGCCCATCTCCAACGCATCGGGGTCGCCCATGACGTTGGCTGAAAAGTCTGCATTACCGCCGACTTGGTTGCGCAGTCCTCCGATCCAGCATGACCGGAGACCGACAATGCTGAGATTCCCGCCAATCACGTTGTCTTCGGCGTCGCTGTAGACCGGGATCGGCATCCCCGGTCCCTCTCCGTTCGCCAATGCCGGGTCAGCCGCCCACAGCGAGGGGACCGGCGCGGGCACAGGTGGAGCGGCGGCGGGGTTGCCGTCGCACACGCCGGTGGCTGCTCCGCCAACGACGCCTCCGCCCCCACCGAGCAGGGAGAAGTTACCGCCGATGGAAGTTGAGTGGACCACAACACCGAGTGCGCCGGTAGCGGTGAGGCTCCCGCCGATGCGGTCATAGGTGACGGCCATCGGACACGAGATATTCGGTGAACAGCCGAGGAACAGAACGGCTCCGTGACCAACCCGGACGTTCCCTCCGACCAACACGGTGGCCGGGAGGAGTGCGCCGGGTCCCGCGGGGTCTCCCGGCGTGACGGCGTCGAGGAGGGCGCCAGGGGCAACGGTGAGATCTCCCCGGACGACGACCGTGCCGGCCGGCATGTAACACACGCCGGTAATGGTCATCGAGTTGTAGGTGCCGGGAGGGATGTTGCCGCCGGTGCAATTGTAGGGGTGGCCATATGCCTGTCTCGGAGAGGGCGATGCGCCAGCTGATCCTGCGCCGACGAGAACACCGGACAACGCCAGTACCATCACCGGAACGAGCCGCAACGCTTTCATAGTTTTCTCCCCCGTGATCAGATCCGACGCCGTGGAGCGCAAGCACAACACGTCGTAAGCAGTCTCGGTGAAGAGCAGCTTCACTGCAAGGGTCAATCTGACGAGATGGTCTCCCAGGCGAAATCTGTCCGAGGCGAGATTTGGTTGTGGAGTGGCTCCAGGGGACGGTGAGATTCAACTGCTACGGGGAGTGGCTGGAGTAGGACATCGGGTTACGATCGGTAGCAATAGCAATGGCGGCTGCTCGACGAGAGACAACCATTGCTTCGGTCGGCAGGCGCACCGGCTCAAGAAGCGGCAGAGGAGCGAACGGTGTTCGGTTTGCGAGGCTACTGACGAGTGAAGGTGGCGGTCGCCTCGTCCCCCGATGACTGCGTGGCGACGATCGTCTTGTTCCCTGACGGGCCGGCGCGCCGTTTGCGCGGCACCCTCCCCGAGCAGGTGAAGGAACCGTTGGTGTCTGCTTCGTGCGTGCACAGCACCGTTTCCGAACGCCGGGGGTTGCTCAGTCCGCTCTTGTAGGTCACCGTGACCACTTCGCTCGGGGTGAAATTGGAGCCCGTGATCTGAAGGCGCGTCCGCTTCTTGCCCGACGTCGGGCTGATCGTGAGAGAGGGCGGATTCGTAACGGGTGGCAGAGCGACCGCGGTCACCGTCAAGAGCCCGGTGCCATTGAGAAGCGACGACGGGTCCGTGGCGGTGATGGTGGTGGCGCCCGATCCGCTGGCCGTCGCCGTGGCCAAGCCCTGGGATCCCGCGGTGTTGGAGACCGTGGCGGTGGAGGTGACCGACGACGACCAGGTGACGGAGTCGGTCAGGTCGGCCGAGCTCAAGTTGGAGTAGACGCCGGTGGCCGTGAACTGCTGGGTCTGGCCCTGGGCGACCGACGCCGCCGTCGGGGACACGGCGATGCTCACGAGCACGGCCGGGGTCACCGTCAGCACACCGGCTCCCGAGATGAGCCCGGACGTCGCGGTGATGGTGGTGGCGCCCGATCCGCTGGCCGTCGCCGTGGCCAAGCCCTGGGAGCCTGCGGTGTTGGAGACCGTGGCGGTGGAGGTGACCGACGACGACCAGGTGACGGAGTCGGTCAGGTCGGCCGAGCTCAAGTTGGAGTAGACGCCGGTGGCCGTGAACTGCTGGGTCTGGCCCTGGGCGACCGACGCCGCCGTCGGGGACACGGCGATGCTCACGAGCACGGCCGGGGTCACCGTCAGCACACCGGCTCCCGAGATGAGCCCGGACGTCGCGGTGATGGTGGTGGCGCCCGATCCGCTGGCCGTCGCCGTGGCCAGTCCCTGGGATCCCGCGGTGTTGGAGACCGTGGCGGTGGAGGTGATCGACGACGACCAGGTGACGGAGTCGGTCAGGTCGGCCGAGCTCAAGTTGGAGTAGACGCCGGTGGCGGTGAACTGCTGGGTCTGGCCCTGGGCGACCGACGCCGCCGTCGGGGACACGGCGATGCTCACGAGCACGGCCGGGGTCACCGTCAGCACACCGGCTCCCGAGATGAGCCCGGACGTCGCGGTGATGGTGGTGGCGCCCGACCCGCTGGCCGTCGCCGTGGCCAAGCCCTGGGAGCCTGCGGTGTTGGAGACCGTGGCGGTGGAGGTGACCGACGACGACCACGTGACGGAGCTGGTGATGTTGGCGGTGCTCAGGTTGGAGTAGACGCCGGTGGCGGTGAACTGCTGGATCTGGCCCTGGGCGACCGAGGCGGCGGCGGGACTCACCGTGATGGCGGTCAGCACCGCCGGCGTCACGGTCAGCACGGCGGTTCCCGAGATGAGCCCGGACGTCGCGGTGATGGTGGTGGCGCCCGACCCGCTGGCCGTCGCCGTGGCCAAGCCCTGGGAGCCCGCGGTGTTGGAGACCGTGGCGGTGGAGGTGACCGACGACGACCAGGTGACGGAGTCGGTCAGGTCGGCCGAGCTCAAGTTGGAGTAGACGCCGGTGGCCGTGAACTGCTGGGTCTGGCCCTGGGCGACCGACGCCGCCGTCGGGGACACGGCGATGCTCACGAGCACGGCCGGGGTCACCGTCAGCACACCGGCTCCCGAGATGAGCCCGGACGTCGCGGTGATGGTGGTGGCGCCCGATCCGCTGGCCGTCGCCGTGGCCAGTCCCTGGGATCCCGCGGTGTTGGAGACCGTGGCGGTGGAGGTGATCGACGACGACCAGGTGACGGAGTCGGTCAGGTCGGCCGAGCTCAAGTTGGAGTAGACGCCGGTGGCGGTGAACTGCTGGGTCTGGCCCTGGGCGACCGACGCCGCCGTCGGGGACACGGCGATGCTCACGAGCACGGCCGGGGTCACCGTCAGCACACCGGCTCCCGAGATGAGCCCGGACGTCGCGGTGATGGTGGTGGCGCCCGACCCGCTGGCCGTCGCCGTGGCCAAGCCCTGGGAGCCTGCGGTGTTGGAGACCGTGGCGGTGGAGGTGACCGACGACGACCACGTGACGGAGCTGGTGATGTTGGCGGTGCTCAGGTTGGAGTAGGTGCCGGTGGCGGTGAACTGCTGGGTCTGGCCCTGGGCGACCGAGGCGGCGGCGGGACTCACCGTGATGGCGCGTCGAGCACCGCCGGCGTCACGGTCAGCACGGCGGTTCCCGAGATGAGCCCGGACGTCGCGGTGATGGTGGTGGCGCCCGACCCGCTGGCCGTCGCCGTGGCCAAGCCCTGGGAGCCCGCGGTGTTGGAGACCGTGGCGGTGGAGGTGACCGACGACGACCAGGTGACGGAGGTGTCGATGTTCGCGCTACACGAAGGGAGGAGGTACGTGCCGGTCGCGGTGAACTGCTGGGTCTTGCCTTGGGCGACCGACGCCGCTGTCGGGGACACGGCGATGCTTGACAACGTGCCCGAACAAGCGAATGCCGACTGGGATGTCAGAGCCTCGGCGACACCGACTACCGCGGTTGTCATGAGCAGCAACGCAAGAACGCGGGTTAGAAGTGATCTCAGCCGGCCCCGCCCCATGGCAACCCCCACGTTCTGCGCTAGGCGACCCGCCTGCGCCCTGACTCCCCCGTTGTGAATCCGTTGTCAGTTTTGACCGGCTGACGGGCGTGAAATAAGGGGGCAACCACCTAGGACGGGCAGGTGAAATTACCTGTCTGGCCTTCGTCAGATTGCCTCGAAACCGTGGGCTCTCAGCCAGGCCGAGGGTGTTTGCCGGTGATCAGGGATTCCCCACAGCGTTCACGATCGGCTGGTACGACCGACACGGCTCGTTGCGGAGGCTCGGACACGGAGGCAGAGACGTCGGGACATCGACGCCGGGAACCACCGGAAGGATGAGGCTCGACGGCATGGACCGAGACGAGGCGATCGAGACCGTCGCCGTGCCGTCGGGCACCGTCTGGCTGAACGACCAGATGGGCTGAGTGCCGTTCGGCGCGGAGATCGTCACGCGTATGCGCGACCCGGCACGATACGCATGCCCCTCGTAATAGAGCGGGATGACCACCTTGACGAACTGCCCACTCGGCAACGGCGCGGCATCGGCCGCCGAGAAACTGGGGATGGGATCGAGGATCGTGCTCCGTTGCTTCAACATGTTGTGGGAGTTCGTGGCCAGCTGGCGCTCGCTGGCGCGTAACCAGCCGTCCTGGACGAACGTCTCGTTGCCGTCGGGACGGACTTCGCTGATCGTGGCCTGCAGATCGACATCGGGGGTCGACGCCCGCACCCAGAGGTCGACGGCGCCCGAGCCGACGACAACGGTGTTCGCAGTGAGCGGGGCGGAGACATAGGAGACGGCCGTCCCTTGGGGATTCTGCTCCCAGTTCCATTGCCACTGCGACGCGTTACCCCACAAGCCTCCGCTACCGGTGTTGGTCCCGAAGTCAGTCAGGGGTAGGGCGTTCGCGTTCGACGTATACCAGTTGACGCCCTCGCTCGCCGGCGGCTGGGTGGCCAGTGTCCCCCCCGGCCCGAGGTACCACGTGCGAGCGGTCGTCCCCGGGACGGGATAGGTCGAGAAGTCCTGCTCGAACCCGGGATACGGGTCGCCTGCAGTCGAGGTCCCTGTGGGTGAGGTTCCGGCGCCATTGTCGAAGAGCACCCGCACTTCCGGAAGCTTCTCGAAGGCTGCAAGCGCCGATTGGTACGTCGGGAGCGCCTGGATCGGGTCCGCCGGCAGGGTGACGAGATCGGTATCCGGTAGTCCCATGGCCGACTGATAGATGACCGGTGCGGCGGCATGGATGACGGCCGAGTTCACGATCGGCGCTTGGTGAGCAACGAACAACTCGAGGAAGTCGTACCAGCGGTCGAAAGTATCCGGATCGAGGGAGTCTATGTGAGCGCCGTTGGTGAAGGTGAACCACTTCAGTTTCGTTCCGGTGAAATGTTGGACCAAATCCGGGCAGTGTCCCCCTGTCTGCTCGTCTTCGAACTGACACGCCAAAAACACTGGCACCTTGATTTTCTTGACGAAACTGATCGGGTCCAACGGGTCGGCGACTTTGGGGTTGTAATAGGCGTTCGCAGCAATCTTCGCACTCAGGTCGGCAGCTTCGCCGTGGAGCACCTGGTTGGCCAGGCACGTCGTATCGCCATCTTGGATCTGCTGGTACGCGTAGGGCTGTCCGCTGTCTGGCCCGGCGGGTTCTGCCTCCTCCTGTCGCTGCTCCGCCCATGCGACGGCGAACCCGCCGTTGAGGATGCCGCCGGGATAGAGCGTCGTGGCTGTGGCATCGATGGTCGACAACGGCGAGATCGCCTCGAGGTCGGGGGGATCGAGCTGTGCAGTGAAAAGTTGGCTTATCGCGCCGTACGAGATGCCCATCATCCCGACCTTGTGACCGAGCACCCAAGGTTGGTGCGCGATCGTCTCGATGACGTCATACCCGTCGAGGTTCTGCAGTGGCTCGAAGAAGTCGAACGCGCCGCCCGAACAGCCGGTCCCACGCATGTTCACGTCGACAACCGCGAAGCCCATGAGATTGGCGAGAACCGCAATCCCGTTGACGGGCCCGGCGGGATCGGCGTACCCGTATCCCGAGTACTCGATGAGGGTGGGGTACGGCGGAAGGTAGTCGGGGCCATTGGGGAGCGTTGTGCCGGACGGCACACCCGGCTCGCCCGCCGGACTCGTCGGCGGGTGCACATCGATGGCGAGCTTCGTCCCGTCTCGGGTGGTCAGATATGAGTAGCCATTGTCAGAAATCGATTGGTCATAGATGCTCGGATCCCATGGCGCCGCCCGGTCGCTGTGCACGGTGATCCGCCCCGATTCTGTTCCGTCCGAGGCCAGGAGCACCCGGTAGCCTTTGCCCGGCGGCACGTTGCGGAAGAGCAGACCACCGAGCGAGTCGGCATCCTGGGTGTAGAGGGTGCGCCCCTTGGCGGTAATGAGTGACATCTGCGCGGACGGCGCGAGACCGGTGACGTACACCTGCTCGGCGCTGCCGACGGCGTCGAACGAAGGCTTCGATGTTGCCGCCGCTGCGCCCGTGGCTGTCAGCGAGCTGACGACGAGCCATGCGCCGAGCACCAGGGCGCTGGCGTGCGCCACGCGCCGAACTCCGTGCGTCTTCCCCGCCGTGGTACCGCGCAACATCGCGCCGCCGCCTTTCCTTCACGCCTTGCGTGAGCGTCCCGCCCAACCGTGGCCATTTCGTGTGGCTCTTCGACGGATTTTGCGTACCGGCGCCTTGCGGCTGCAGTCGCAGAGAAGTCAGCCCCGACTCATTGACCAATCCCAACTGGTAGATCCTCCCCTACCGGCCGGTGGGCCGAAGCAGTGAAATCACCTGAGTGCGGCAGGTGATATTGCTCGTCGCCTCCAGAATCGGGGCTCGTTCCCTCTGTACTTGCAGGGCGGACGGGTGAAGAGACTCGAGGGATCAGAACGCCGCCCGAGATGGTCAATGAGACCCCGCCGGGTGGTTCCACATGGGCGCTGAAACCGAAGAAGTCGCCCGGCTCCGACCGACTGCCCGGCGTGGGACATCCGTGCGATGTATCAGCATGTGCTCGGTGCCTGCGAAGCGGGTGCATCCATGCGCGAGAACGTCCATCAATTGCGCCGCGCCCGCCTCTATCGCAAGCGCCACGGCGGACCGCTCGAAGCTGCGCTATCGGCTGCGCAGGTGAACGAGCGCTCCGACCTCAGCTCTGCTCAGATCCTCGAACGTCTGTCGGCGGTCCGCGCCCAAGACGATGCGCGGCCGCACTCGCACGCCGGCCTTGGTGCGCAATCACGCCAGGCTCGCCGTCGATGGACCGGTGCATGAGTCGTGGAAGCTGGGCTATTTGATCGAAACCATCTATCTGCGGGACTTGTGGATGCACCGCATCGATGTGGCCCACGCTCTCGACCAGACAGCCCAACTGAGTGCAGACCATGACGGTCGCATCGTCGCAGACGTCGTCGCCGAATGGGCGCGCCGTCACGGCAAGCCGTTCGTACTCGAACTCAGGGGCCCCGCTGGGGGGACGTACACCCAGAACCAATCCCTACCCGAGCCAGAGCGGATTTTGCTCGATGCCGTCGACTTCTGCCGCACGCTCGCGGGGCGCGCTCATGCAACCGGTCTGCTCACCACGATCGTCCCCTTCTGAGAAGAGGCGTCATCCCATCGGCGCGAGGATTTTGCCGTGCGACCCAGCCTCTACGAGTTCGCCGGGGGCGACCCAGCCTTCCGGGCCTTGGCGGCCGCGCATCACGCCAGGTGCCTGGCTGACCCCGAATTGAACCACCCCTTCTCCCACCCGGGCCAACACCCCCAGCACGTCGAGCGGCTGGCCGCCTACTGGGCAGAGGTGATGGGTGGACCTCCGAGCTACTCGAAATCCTGTGGAGATCATTCGACCGTTCTGGAGATCCATAGTGGCAATGGCGATATGAGCGATCTGGGTCGGCGGTTTGTCGGTTGCTTCCTGAGCGCCGCCGACGATGCCGGGCTGCCGGAGGACCCGGAGTTCAGGGCCGCGCTACGCGCCTATATGGAATGGGCCGTCGCCGAGGTCCTCGTGTACGGGCCACCGGGTACACCGGTCCGACCCGGTCTTCCCATGCCGCACTGGACTTGGGAGGGGCTGCAGAGGGACGCCATGTAGCGATCCTCTGGGCTTCGAGCGTGCCCGGCAGATCGGAACGCACCGTTGGGTGGTGAGCCGACGCGTCAGGTGGGTCTTACGATGGCTGGAGCTGAACCAAAACTCGAGAACGACAACGTCATTTCAAACGAACTCTGTTGGCGCAGAACCCTCAAGGGAACGTTCGGAACGATCCGTGGTATCGGCTTTCCGGGTACGAGTCCGACGATGCTGAGTGTCTCGGTCGGGACTTGGATCGCGATCTCGATGTCAGACCCATTTTGGTACACACCGGTAAAGAGAGGCTCGCTGACCTGTATGCGAAGGACCTGGTTCTCTTCGTTCGTCCAAAAGACAACAGAGATCGGCACCGAGCCCGATGTCGGAACCAGGGAGCTGCCATCGCCCGGAGCAAGTCTGATCGATTCCGTGTCGAGGACCGAGTTCAGCTGGTTTTCGACGGCGAGGAGGGTGGTGACTCCGGCATACTCGATCACGGGCTGACCCTCGATCGAGGTCGTGCCAGACCGATGTTCTGATCCTCGGGCCAGAGTCACAACTGACAGCGACCACGGCGAGGTGAGGAGGGATAGAAGTGGGTTGATTCCCAAAACCGATGCAAGTCGGCCGCGCGGCACGACGGACCAATGTGTAGTCCCACTTGGAGTTGGTTGGAGGGTATAGAGAACGCCCTTGATCCACCGTTCTGCTTCCCCCCGTTCTGCTCCCTTCCCCCGGCTGGGGACGAGGTCGGCACAACCCCGGTTGGCCGCGGTTGAAGCCAGGCTGTGTTCGACGAGGTCGATGGAACCCGTACCCGTCGTCACCACGGTGTTTGTGTCGGGGATGCAGCCGCCCATTGTGCTGTCTCTGTAGGTAAAGGAGATACGAGCGAGACCGACCCTCGTGATCACCGGCGCCGGGGGGCCGTATGGGGAGCTCGAGGTGCTCGAGGTGCTCCCACCTTGACCAAATGTCAGGACCGCGGTGGTGCCGGCAATCAAGAGGACGGCGACCCCGAGTGAGACGAGACGCCGTCGTTGGTGTCGCCGTGCCTCCTCGATGAGTGCACGCGGGTCCTGGTGCTCCGAGGCGGTCACTTCCATCACGTTGGTCATCAATCCTCCTTCAGGAGACCTGCCGGATGATGCGGACCAACTCGTCGGTACGGTAGCCGTTGTGTCTCGCGAAGCGCACCAGCTCACGAGCTTGAGCGAGTACCGCACTCCGGTCAGCAGCACCACCGGAGACCGTCACGCCCCGGCCCCGACGAAATTCGAGCAGCCCTTCGTCGCGCAGCTCTCGCAGTGCTCGCAGGACCGTGTTGTGGTTGACCTTCAGCACGGCGGCGAGGTCGCGCGCCGGTGGCAGGCGCTCTCCCGCCTTCACCTCCCCCTCGGCGATCGCCCTCCGAATCTCCCCGGCCACCTGCTCGTGCAGCGGCGTGGGGTCTGTCGCATCGACCCTCTTGTTGCGCATGATGCTAGTAACAGTAGTACTATTCGATGAGGCGTGTCTACGTCGGATCTTGGGGAGATTGGGGCCACAGAACCATCGCCACAAAGGCGCTTCCCGGACCGGCCGACCGCCCTATTTCTATGAACACCCCCGGGGCGATGCGAACGCAGGGGCAATGCGCCCCTCACTCATCCGGGCGGAGCGAAGAACTCGAGAGCGATGTTGTCCGGGTCACGAAACGACAAGCCTGACCCGTACGGCGCATCGACGATTCCACCATTGGTGATGCCGAGCTCGTTCAGGTGGCGCTCCCACGCCTCGAGCTCCGACCGCTCGGCACACTCGAAAGCCAGATGGTCTAGGCCGGGGCGACGCTCGTCGAACGGTTCCGTGCTCTTCAGATCCGGGAACTGGTGAATCCCGACGAGCGTCCCTCCCATCAGCCACACGACATGGTGGAAAGGCCCGGTGTCCTCATCGATGACCGGATCGGAGCCGAAGAGCCGCTGGTACCAAGCGCGACTTCGGTCGAGGTCGGTAACCGTCAGCGCTACGTGTGTGATCGCAGGAAACCCAGGCATCTCGGCCTCCATGTCGTGAGATGTGCGGAGAGGATAGCCGAGTCGATTCTTGCCAGCTCCCAAGGTCGCTCGAGGCACGCGACCCCAGATCTCGATACCCTCGCGCCACGTCTGCGGGAGTGCGGCGTCCCGCGGAAACGGACACGGGGGATGGGTATTGGACACGTGGCAGGCGACCGACGAAGAGCGCTCCGCGTTGGCTGACGACCTGGCTACGCTGGACGACAGTCAATGGGACGTTCCGTCGCTGTGCAGCGAGTGGAAGATCCGGCACGTCGTCGGCCACCTGGTCGGCGGGGCCGACGTAAAGACGGGCCCGTTCGTTGCGGGAATGCTCAAGAGCGGCATGAACTTCAACCGCTATATCGCCCGTGAAGGTCTGGCACTGGGGGCCGCGCCCCCCGACCAACTCCTGGGGCAGTTCAGGAAGACGATCGGGACGCATCGCACGCCGCCGGGGGCGAAGCCCGAGATCATGCTCACCGACCTCGTGTGCCACAGCGAGGACATTCGCCGTCCGACAAGCATGACCCGGAGCGTGCCGGAGGCCACGTTGTTAATGGTGGCCGACACCGTGAAGGGAATAGGTTTCCCGCTCCACGTCAAGAAGCGCGTGGCCGGTCTGCGCATGTCGGCCACGGACGCCGACTGGTCGACGGGGGACGGTCCGTCCGTCGAGGGCCCGCTGGCGTCGCTCATCCTCGTCATGGCGGGACGCAAGGCGTCGCTCGAGGACCTGTCGGGCGAAGGAATGCAAACCCTCCAGGCCCGCATGTAGCTGCGGCGTCTCTGGGGGCATCCACACCGTCATGGCCACGATTAACGTGCGGAGTGGTTGGAGCGATCAGCGCTTTCAGGGTGGTGACAGTCGGGCGGGCACCGCGCCTACCCTGGAGTCCTCCAGGCGGGACGGTCGCCCGAGGTCGCCGACGAGATGGGTAACAATGAGCTGTCTCGGGCGCCACTGAAAGCGGAGAGGTCGGGAGTAACGCCATGAAACGACTGCTCATCGGTGGGGTGTTGGTCGTCGTCGCCGTGTTCTTGATATTCGTCGTTATTTTCTGGACTGACTCAGCTCACTGGTTCCTGCGCTACACCGGCGCGGATGCGGAATCAGGTACCTGGTATGGCTTCTGGTCTGGGTTCGGTGGGGCGATTCCCGACTTCCTCATCCTCGGCAGCATCGTCACCATCTACCGGCACCACAACTGCCACGTGAAGGGATGCCTGCGACTGGGCAAGCCGGTCGAAGGGACCCCTTATCTTGCTTGCCCGCTTCACCACCCCGCTCATGAGGGCAGCAAACGATCGGTGTCAGAAGAGGTCATCAAGCTCGCTCACAAGGCCCACCTCGACCGTGAGGCGTCGTCTGCCACGTGACATTCACGAGGTGGAGGCGCCCTGATCGGGCTCGACCGGCCCGTTCGCCGCAGCTTCGGCGGCTGCAACCGCATCGACGGCAGTCATCTCGGGTGGCGTGGCACCGAGCCGGCGCTCGACGTCGGCTAGCCGGTCGCTGATCACCGCCAGCTGCTGGCCCAAGTCGGCATGGCCCTTCTTGAACTCTTCTTTGTTGGCGTCGGTGTGCTCCTTGATGAACACAGAAGCAACGGTGGCGGTGAGCACGCCAATAAGGCCGATCCCCAGCAACATCAGGATTACGGCCACCGTCCGGCCACCGGCGGTGACGGGGAACCGGTCCCCGTACCCGACGGTGGTCACGGTGACGATGGCCCACCACAGAGCGTCCGGGTAGCTGTGAATGTTGCTCCCTTTGGCCTTCTCCTCGAAGAGCAGTACCAGCCAGGCCCCGAGGAAGAGGGTCACGGCGGCCGCGATCAGAACCCGGAAGAGGCTGTGATGCTTGAGCACGGTCTCCACCCGTAGCTCCCCCTCGTGCAGGAGGAGTCCCATCTTCTCGATGCCGACGAAGTGCCAGCCCTGGAGGGGGGGCACCACCACGGTCGCCGGCTCGACCCATCGCCGCTTGAGATAGCCGCGACGATCAGGGGTGACCACCAGGCGCACGAGGTACTCCACGAACACGATGGCCCAAAGCGCGAAGAGGGTGCCTACCAGGAGAGTGGAAGCCGAGCCGTTGACGTCGGTCGAAAGGATGCTGATGGCGATGATCAGCCAAGCAACCCCCAAAAGGGCCATCGGGTACTTCGTGACCTGTTCGATGCGCTCAACGAGATCGTGGCGTCCGCCTGACGGCTTCGCTCCGGCGATCCTCTGGCGCCGTTCCTCCTCCTTGCGATCCTTCTCCTTGAGGCGCTCTTCTTCCAGCCTCTCCAGGCGTTGGATTCGCTCGATGGACGATGGCTTCTTGTTCTCGGTGCTGGTGCCCGGAGTGGTGATCGCATCGGTGGAGTCCCCCACAGACAGATGAAGTTAGTAGGTGGGCCGCCTGACGACGAAGACCACTCGATATCGCTGTGGGTCCACGGTCATTCGCCCACGGGCGGGCCGGCTGGGCGCAGATGGTCTTAGGTTCGTCCCGTGCGGCCAAACGGGGTTCCGCCATGGACAGGGACGTGGTTGCATTCAAGGTGACGGTGTGCCTCGGAACGACAGGGACAACGTGACGATATACGGACCCGACATCTATACCGAGCCCGACGGTGACCCCGACACCCTGGCCAACCTTGGTCCACTGCGACCGATGGCCGGCGTCTGGGAGGGGACCAAGGGGTCCGACCGACACCCCGTCGTCCAGGGGACCGAGGAGAACACGTTCCTCGAGCATTACGAGTTACACCCCATCGACCGCCAGACCAACGGGCCCCAGCTCTTCTACGGCCTGCGGTATCACACCCACATCACCAAGCCAGGCGAGGTCGAGACGTTCCACGACCAAGTCGGCTACTGGCTCTACGAGCCCGCGGCCGAGGCGGTGACTCTGACACTCGGCATCCCCCGGGCTCAGGTGCTCCTGGCGTCTGGCCCAGCCGGGCCCGACGCCACCGAGTTCGAGCTCAGGGCGACGGTCGGGTCCGAGGTCCATGGCATCTTGTCCAACCCCTTCCTCGATCAGGCTTTCCACACCCTCAGCTATCGGATCCACATCACGATCAACGGCGATGGGACGTGGTCGTACGAAGAGGAAGGGGTGTTGCAGATCCCCGGCAGGGAGGAACCCTTCAGCCACATCGACCGCAACACCCTGACGCAAGTCGGACCACCCGAACTCAACCCGTTGGCCCGGGCCGCCGCGAGGTCAGAACCCGCCATAGATAGCTCGGGCAGTCTCGGCATCGGCTCATTGCGAACGACTGGGGAAAGTCTCTGAGGGACGCCCGGTCCGATCACGACACCTCGAATATCCCGCCCCCGAATCCGCTTGTCACATTTCCGGTGACAAGCGGATTCGGGATCGCTCGATGTAGACCAACGCCTTATCCTGCGGTAGCGGGAACCGGACTCTCGGTCGACATTGCCGGAACGGGCAACGGCACCGGATCGACTGCACCACCGACCTCCTCCAAAGCCCGATCGACCTCCTCGGTGTGCTTCTGGGAGGACAGCATCGAAGCCTCCAGGTCCATCTCAATCTCTGCAAACAGCCCTCGGTTGCGGCGGCTCACCACGAAGAGCCATCCAGAACCAGCCAGCATGTAGGCGAGGAAGATGTAGGGGAAGATGTCTACGGGGAACGGTGGCACCGGGTAGAAGCTCCCGATGAGTGGAACCATCAGCAGGAGGCAGGCCATTGCCGCGACCACGATGTGTCGGGCCCTCAACTCTCGCAGCTTCTTCAAGTACATCGGGGCAGCGACGGAGATGAGGAAATACGCCGTCAGGAAGCCGAAGGCGGCCAGAGTCCCGGCGTCGCCGAAGGTGGTCAGCGGATTCGTGAAAATCTCCAGCACCAGGGGGATGGCGACGATGGCGAGAATGTAGGACGTGATCGCAACGTGCGGCGTCTGGTTCTCTTCGTGCGCCCGACCGAGGTGCTTCGGGAAGATGGTGTGCCGGGCCATCGGATAGATGATCCGGGACCCCGCGTTGAGACAGGACAGCGTGAGCGAGAAGAAGCTCACCATGGCGCCGAGGGCCACGGGGATCTTGAAGAAGGTCACGCCGTAGATCTTGGACAGCACCGTCAACGGCAATGCGATGTTGTTGAGCGGTGTGCCGTAGTGCCGGGTGCCGAAGACCTCGACATAACTCATGATGACCATGAACGAACCGGTGACGAGCAGGCTGATGATGACGGCTCGTGGCACGTTCTTCAGAGGGTTCTTTGCCTCCCCCCGAGCGTGGTCGCACTCTCGAATCCGACGAGAGAGAAGATGCAGATCACGACGGCGAGGCTCAGTCCATGGAACGTCATGCCCTTCGCTTTCACGATCGTGGTATCGATCGTGATGCCGTGCTTGAACAGGACCACGGCCGCGAGACTCAGGATGCAGGCGACCGACACGATCTCAAACACGAGCGTGAGCAGCGACGAGACATGGATGTCCTTGTAGGCGATGAACCAACAGACTCCCGCGCTGAGCATGAAGAAGATCACAGGGGGCACCGTCGTGTGCACCCCGATGCCTTGCAGGAATTGAGCGGCAAAGATCGCGAATCCCGTTAGACCCGCGACGCCGATGAAGAGGTACGCCCAGATGAGGCTCCAGCCCGATATCACGCCCGCCTTGGGCCCAAGCCCCCGCCCGGTGTAGCCGTACATGGACCCCGCCAGGGCTGATCGCTTGGCGAACTGGTTCAGGCACCCGACGACGAAGAGCAGCATCACCGTGCCGAAGGCATAGGCGAGCCACGTCCCGTTCCCCGCGTCGCCGAAGCAAAGGGCAATGATCAGCACCGCCGTCATCGTGGGCGAGATCACCGCGATGGATTGGGCCAGCACCGTGGGAAAGCCCAATGCATTCCTCCGCAGCCCCTGTTGCCTTCCGGGCGGAGCCGGCGGCGTTTGCAAACCTGTTGTCTCCATGGCGCTCAGCTTCCTCTCTTCTCGCTATGAGACGGAGTGAATTGCATCTATGGCCAATTCAATGAGAAGCAGAGTGAATACAAGACCTCTGGCGTTAAGCGCTATTAAGCCCACGTGTCATTCGTGTTTCCGATCGGAACGCCGACGGGTCGGCGGCAACTTGGGTCAATGACACGAAGGAGGCGCGCAGAAATCAGAGCGCGAAGTTGTCCGCGCTTTATCCAGAAGAGACAAGACAGGAACGGTTTAGTTCTTAATTCGAAAAACTTCGCCTACGCGTATTCAGGCATGATCCTCTCGAATGTCAGCGTACTGTCCTAGGCAGGGAGCACCCCTTCGGGAAACGACTGATCTTCAAGCAGGAGGTCTTCGTAGAAGGCGCCGAAACGGCGATCGGGGTGGGCGACGGCGATCTCGAGTACCCAGAGATTGGGATTGGGGCGAAAGGGAACCTCGGCCAAAGCTCCGTCGTAATGTGCGGAGTGCGGGTAGTCGGAGAGACGGTGCCCCGAGAGGTCCAGATTCAACTTCCACCCACGCTCCGCCGCCGCCTGTTCGGCGTAGTGGTAAAGGTCCTCTCCGGTGATGCGTTCGTCGAACCAGACTCGCCGGACGTCGTCCCAGATGGCCCGAACGTCGCGCTTGGCGCGGTGGTGGTCGGGGTCGTCTCCGAACACGAATGTGTCGCCGGCGTCGCCCTCAGTGTCCCGGAAGATGGGCCCGATATCGATGAAGAAGATGTCGTTCTCCTCCAGGACGACGCCCGGTTCGGAGCGCTCCATGAAATCCTTGGTGGTGTTGGGACCACAGCGCACGATGATGTGGTGCCAACCGCGGCGCATCCCGAGCGAGGTGAGGATGGTCCGCGCGACTTCTTTCGCCTCCTCCTCGGCCATGCCGACCTTCACTCGCTCCGCGATCATGTGAACGGCGCGCCGAGTCCGAGCCCGCACGTAGAGAAGCTCCTGGAGCGAGAACCTCTCGCCGGTCGCCTCGAGGCCCTCGAGGTGGGTCACGGATGCCATGTCATCGCCTCTCTCTTGGTCCTCGGGTGGTCCTAGTGGACGGTCTGCACGTTGCGGGTGTCTTTGGCCGCCACCAGCAGGACCTCGGCGCCCCGCCCGTCCGAACCCAGGCGGTGAGGGCGCTCGGCATCGAAGTGGGCGGCGACCCCTGGGCCCAAATGGTGAACCTCGCCGTCGTATTCGAGACGGAGGACGCCCTTGAGCACGTACAGCCACTCCTCACCACGGTGGTGGGCCGGGGGCGT
Organism: uncultured Acidimicrobiales bacterium; assembly: GCA_963768255.1. Lineage (GTDB taxonomy): Bacteria > Actinomycetota > Acidimicrobiia > Acidimicrobiales > UBA8190 > Chersky-840. The sequence continues at coordinate 196,096 of CAVYGX010000008.1, forward strand.
CAAAGGGCGGTCTGGATCCACGGTGATGCGCAAGGCCTCCAGGGCCGACGATCCCGCGTAGCCGCTGCACGGCGCGATGGAGAGCCCTCTGGACTCGTGCCGTGGCACACCCTCGGTCGAGATGGCGAGAGGGCTCGGGGCTTGGTCTTCCCCCAGGAGGACGCTGACGGCAGTTCCCAGCGCACCGGACAAGGACAGCAGCGCCGCGATCGACGGCTGGCGTTCGGCCGATTCGAGCCGCGATAGGTGCGCCTTGGACAAGCCCGACAGCTCCGCTGTCTGATCGAGCGTGAGACCAACCCGCTCCCGCGCCGCCCGCAGACGTTGACCGACGGAGATGAGGAGCGCCCCGGCGTCTGGTGCCATGCGACCACCCTATGACCCTGTTGTCTCTGAGACAACATAAGTTGTCAGAGTTAACAGGGCCGAAACGTAGCCGAAGCCGCCCCCACCTCCGGCTCCGCCGTACTACCGCTCGACGAGCTGCTCCCGATCGCGGGCCGCGACGAGGCCGGCAAATCGGGTGAGGACTCTGGCGCGATGAGGCACGAGGGCCTCGAGTGCGGGCCGGCTCTCGGTTTCGATCGCCTCAGGGCTGGTTCCCGCCCGCAAGGCATCCTGGCCGAACGCGTCGAGAAACGCGTCGACGGCGCGCTCGTCGACCTCAAGGTGGAACTGGAGACCCCACGCCCGAGCACCGATCCTGAATGCCTGGGCCCGATAGCGAGAACTTCCGGCGAGGTGAGTGGAACCGGGGGGAAGGTCGAAGGTGTCCCCGTGCCAGTGCAGGACCGTGAGCTGATCGGGCAGCGTGCTCAGAAGTGGGTCGTCCGCAGCCTGGTCCGTGAGATCGATCGGAGGCCCACCCCACTTCGAGTCCCGTGGTTCCCGGGAACACCCTCCCGCCACCGGCTAGGGCGAGCAGTTGAGCCCCGAGGCACACACCAATGGTCGGCACCCCACGGGCGATCGCGTCGACGAGGAGATTGAGTTCCGCCTCTCGGCTGGGGAAACCCCAATCGCTGTGTGCGGCCATGGGGCCGCCCATGACCACGACCCCGGCGAAGTCATCGACTTCGCGAGGCACACTGTCGCCCCCATAGACCCGGCGGATGTCCACCACGACACCGGCGGCGGCGAGCGCTTCACCGATGGCGTAGGGCCCCTCAGGGTCCACGTGCTGCACGATCAGACACGACGGCGAGGAGTCGTTCACGCTGTTGCCACGTTCGGCCATGGACGTCAATCTAATCCCGGCGCGTCGGAGCGCGATCGCTCTGGACCACGACCCTCCAAAGCTGCCGCTGCCGTGTCACGCCGATACCTGTCGAGATCTAGACCTCATCGGAGTTCACGATGGACGAGGAGCAAGACAGCCGCGTCTCCGGTGGCGGAGGGAACTGGCGGGCGAGATCCGGCGGCATAACATGTCGGGAGAGCAGAAAGGTTGATATCGATGGGTATCTCGCTGCGCGATCAAGCAAAGGATCCGAGTCGCCGGCTGAGCATGGGACAACGATCAATGCGAATCGCCTAATTGTGTTGCTTATCATCTTGGGATTCTTCCCAAAGTGGCAGTTGGCCCTGGCCATCATCCTGCTTTTCCTATTCGCGATCGGATGGTCTGTGAAGATGAGACACCACCGATCTAGTGCCTCGCTGATCGTTTGGCGGTCGTCTCACAGATGAGTTGAGCTGTGGGAGCGACGAAGGAGCCAGCATCCCCCCGGGCGTCGTAGACGCTACGGCGCGTTGCTCACGAGCCGGTGGCGCACCTGGCCGTGCCGTCCAGTGTCACCGGTGTGGCGTTCGTACCTGCCTCGGGCATGAGGTTGATGTCGTGCAGAGGAACCACCCCGTTGGCCGAGACGTCGACCGTGGCGGCACGATTCGACCAGCGGTCGAAGCCGTTGGCGCGAGCCAGCTCGACGAACACTGAGGCCGAGGTGAGCCCCGCGGTCAAAGGGTCGACATTGAACTGGACGAGCAACGACAAGGTTGCGCCCTCACCTGCCGGGGACACGACGGCCAGGGCGACGTTGCCGGTGGCGTCACCGCAGCTGGCCGCACCGTCAAGGATGCCTGTGCATGCTCCGCTCACCTGGAGAACATCGGCGGTCTTGGCCGTCGATACCGGTAACACGCACGAGCGGGCCGGAACGGTGGACGTGACATCGGCGAGCTGCGCCGGCGAGGTATCCAACACGGTGGTAGCTGGCGTCCCACTTCGCCCCAGGTGGATGGCGAGGAACGTAGCCCCCACGAGGGCGACGACGCTGAGAGCAAGAATGAGACGACCACGCCAGCTCATCGGGCCCCCCTTCGTAGGACGGCGACGCTCGCTACCAACGTGGCCACCGCGAAGCCGGCCACGACGACGAGGTTGTGGGCGACCCCGAGGAGATTCGGATAGAAGAGCGCCTGGCGCAGCGCGTCGATCGCATATCGGGTCGGAACGATTCGACTCACCTGGCGGAGCCAGTCAGGCAGGAAGGCGATGGTGGTGAAGCCTCCTCCGAGGAAGAAGAGGTAGCTGGCGAGGATCACCCCAGATAGCGCCACAGTGGCTGAGCGGCGAATGGACGCACCGAGGAACGTCCCCAAGCTGACAGCGAACAACGTGGTGAGGGCGAGGACACCGAACACCGCCGGCCAATGCCCGTTGGGCGGAGCGATCTGGTGGGTCAAGACCAAGATCGCCGTGGTCGGGATGAGTACTCCGAAGGTGATGATCATGCCCGCCAAAAGCCGGCCGATGATCCGGGCGCTCGGCGACACCGGGGCGAGGGTCAGCACTCTGTCGGTGCCCCGCTCGCGGTCCCGACTCGCCATCACGGCCGAGCTCAACATGCCGACGTTGATGATCAGCAGGAGCAGGACCGGAACGATCTGATAGTGGAGGAAGTCGACGTTCGTCTGGCGAAGATCATGCTCGTCGATGTCCACCCGATAGGGGTTCGGCACGGTCTGCGTAGTACCCGACCGGGCGAGCGCCACACCGAGTTGGGGTGCGTCGTACTCGGCGACGGATCTGCTTATGGAACGCCGGATATCGTCGGAGAAGTCGTAGTCGATATTGTTGAGCGTGAGGTCGAGTTTGGCGTCGGCCGAGCCGAGATTCCGGCCGAAACCTCTCGGGATCACGATGATTGCGCACACCTCTTGCCGGGCGAGCATGGTGCGCGCCCCCGCCAGGCTGGTCTGTTGCAAAGCGTAGGTATCTGTGTCCGATCGGATGATGTCAGCCATGGCCTCTGCCTGAGGGCTGTGATCCAGCACGACGAGAGCGACGGGCTGGCGAGAGACGGCCACCGTCAACATCGCCACCAGCACGGCCATGCCCAACGGGGGGACGAGCGCGGCGGCGATCACCCAGCGCGTGCGACGCCACACCGACAGGTCGATTCGAGCCATGGTAAAGATCGATTTCATCGTGCCGTCCGACTGCGTTGAAGGATGGTGTGGGCCACAGCCACTGCCGCTAACGCCCAGAGAACGAGGATGCCGAGGTCGACGGCCACAGGCTCAGGCGTGACACGGAGCCCGTTGATCGTGCTCTGGAGCACCCCGACTGCGGCATAGACCGGTGTGAGGTGGGCCACCAGCCAGAGCCAGTTCCCGTCGAAGTGCTCCGGCTCGAGCGAACCGGAGTCGATGTAGAGCGGAAGGGCGAGACCGAAGAACAGTGTCGCCACCGGCAACGTGCGTCGCAAGAGATTGCCGACGCATGCCCCGATCGCCGAGAAGATCACGGTACACAGCGCGAGAGCGGCGAGAGCTCCTGGGAGGTCGTGGGGATGGACGCCATACCCGAAGAAGACGAGGAATCCCGCCATCCACACCGCCACGGTCGATACCACGATCACCATCAGGAGCTTCCCCACCAAGAGACCGGTCATCGGGGACGGCGACAGGCGCCACTGCACCAGCGTTCGGTTTTCCCACTCTCCCGCCATAGCCGTTGCGGCCAGCGCTCCGGCCACAACCAGCGCATCCAATGCCAGTGCACTCACGACCAGATATGGGATGTAGGCGGTGTCGTGCCCGATGAGATCGAATTCAGAGGGAGCGACTCGTATCCCCGAGAAGTGGTGCTGCACGCCGAAGGTCTCGATGGCAGCGGGCACGGCCCGTTGGATGTCGTCGGTCAGATCGGCGTCGACGTTGTCCACCGCCACCGAGATGGCAGCCGTCTGACCGGCTCTCACCTTGGAGCTGAAGTCCGATGGAATGGTGATGATGGCCACCAGATCGCCCCGATTGAGAAGTTGTTGGGCGGTGCTGGCGCTCATGACCTCGAGGCGAAACGAGTGATGGTCGTTCTGCAGATCGGTCACAAAGGACTGCACCAGAGGGCCGTGGTCCTTCAAGATGATGGCGGTCGGTGCCTTCGACCCGGTGAGCCCGAAAAGGCTCACCAGGAACAGGAAGGTCAGGGCCTCCACCACCGTGAGGCAGATGATCAGCCTGGCCTTGGAGAATTGCTTCGCCTGCAGGCGGAATCCCGTCCCGCAAGCCGCCAACCATTCAGACATGGACGCGTCTACACCGCGCCGGCGAGGCTCTGGAACACCTCGAGCAGGTCGGGGGCACGCACGCGAAATCCCTCCACGTGACGACTCGTTAGTGCCGCCTCTACCACCCGGTTCGCATCGCCAGTCCCGGTGAGACGGATGGTGAGGATGGACTCCGCCACCGTAACGGCCGCGATGTCCTCGAGTCCCTCGAGCGCGGCCACGATGAGCTCGGCCGCTTCCGAGTCACAGTCGATCTCTACGCACCGCCCGGTCCGCTCGAGGAGTTCGTCGGGGGTGCCCTCTGCCATGAGGTGCCCGTTCTGAAGGAGGATCACCCGGTCGCACAGGGCGAGCGCCTCGTCGAGGTAGTTCGTGCTGACGATGATTGTCTTGTGGCGGTTCCGCAACTGGCGGACGTACGACCAGATGGCGTGACGGGTCTCGATGTCGACCCCGAGGGTGGGTTCGTCGAAGACCAGGAGATCCGGGTCATGGATCAAGGCCCGGGCGATGGCGACCCGGCGCTGGTTCCCGCCCGACAGGGTGCCAACGGCGTCGTCGAGGCGATGAGTGACCGACAAGAGTCCGGCGACCTCTTCGACGGCACGGGAAGGCTGTTGCACCCGGTAGAGATCCGCCGCGAACCGGAGATTTTGGCGGACGGTGAGCTCTCCGTACAAGGCCGTGTCCTGGGTCACAACGCCAAGCCGGCGACGCAGGGGCTTGGGGAGAGGGACACGCTCGTTGACGCCAAACCAACGGACCGTGCCGCTGTCAGGTCCCTGGAGCCCGCACAGCGTCGACAAGAGTGTGCTCTTGCCTGCCCCGTTGGGTCCGATCACCCCGAGCACGCTTCCTTGGCCGACGGAGAACGACACCGCGTCGAGCGCGATGCGCTCGCCGTAACAGCGGGTGACCGAGTCGAACTCCACTGCCGAGTTGAGCCCCGCGCCATCAGCGGTGGAGGTGGGCAGGGACGTGACACCGGACGTTCTCGTGACGTGCTGGTCTGTTTTCACAGGCGACAAGGTAAGGAGCTGATATCACCCCCCCGACTACACCGGCCCAATAACGAGCCAACAGCGAGCTCAGCGCTCGGGTGCAGGTAAGGAGACTTCTGGCGTGGTGGCTTCCTATGAGGCGGCGCCCTCGCCTGAGGTAGGGCCGCCACGAAGGGCGTCAGGCAGGGGGGCGAAGGCCGTCCTGGATCATGACGAGCAGTCGTTCACTTTGGGCAGCCGTCACCGTCGCGCTCATGCACACCGAACTGAGAAGTTGCATCAGATCGGATTCATCGATGTCGCGACGCACCACTCCGGCCCGCCGGGCCGGGTCCAGGACGGTTTTCAGTGCTCCTTCGATGCGCTCGCGAGATACCGATTTCAATTGGGGGTTCTTCTCGAACGCCTCGTGCAATTCACTCAGCAATGTTCGCTTGGTCTGGGCGTAACGGACAAAAGCCTGGAGCCACCCGACGACAGCGGTCCAAGCATCGGAGCCTGCGACAAGCCGCTCGGCGGCGTCGACAAGCTCATCGACGTCGGTGCGGTAGACGGCCTCGACGATGTCGATCCGCGTCGGGAAATGGCGATAGAGCGTGCCGATCCCGACACCGGCGTGCTTGGCGATGGCCTCCATCGACGCATCGCCACCGCTGTGGGCGAAGACCTCCCGAGCCGCCACCACCAAGCGCTCGTAGTTGCGTCGAGCGTCGGCACGCATGGGGCGGGCATCCCCCTCGCCTTCCGGCGCTGAGGTCACCTCGTCCACCGTTGTCGCGCTCTGCTCCTGAGCGGTCATTTCCGAAATCCTCCGGAACCTACGGTCTTGGCTTGCTAAACGGAGGTTCCCTCCGTATACTAACCGGAGACAACTTCCGCTTAGCAATGAGCGTACCAGTAGGAAAGGTCGAGGTACATGCCCCCCACTGCTCTTCTTCCGTCGCGCCCTGGCTCAACAAGAAATCCCAGTTCAGATGGGTCCGGACGCCGCGTGACCCGTCAGTCGGTCTTCCTGTTCGTCATCCTGACCGCCCAGCTCATGGTGGTTCTGGACACCACGATCGTCAACGTGGCCTTGCCGCACATCCAGCGTGGGCTCCATTTCTCGGGAACCGGCCTCTCCTGGGTCCTCAACGCCTACCTCTTGACCTTCGGTGGTCTGCTCATGCTGGGGGCCCGCTCGGGAGACCTGCTCGGGCGGCGGCGTACCTTTCTCCTGGGGATCGCCATCTTCTCGCTGAGTTCGCTCCTGGGGGGGTTCGCCCTGTCCGGATGGATGCTGCTCGGCTCCCGAGCGCTCCAAGGTGTCGGTGCCGCACTGGCCGCTCCATCCTCGCTCGCCCTCCTCACCACGGTGTTCTCCGAAGGCTCACAACGGGTGCGGGCGATCGGACTGTTCACCACGGTTTCCGCCGCGGGAGGCGCCATCGGACTCGTCGCCGGTGGCGTCCTCACCGAGCTCGCTTCTTGGCGTTGGGTCATGTTCGTGAACGTGCCCATCGGTCTCGTGGTCTTCCTGGTGGGCCGGGCGGTGCTCAGTGAGACCGAACGGCGCCACGGCCGTTTCGACATCGCCGGTGCGATCACCTCGGTGCTCGGCATGACCGGCATCGTCCTCGGCCTGGTCGAGGCGGGCACGAGCGGATGGGGGAATCCCGTCACCGTGGGCTCCCTCGCGGTGGGAGCGGCCTTGCTGGGTGTGTTCATCCACAACGAGTCGCGGGTCGAGGAGCCGATTCTGCCGCTGCGTCTGTTGGCCAGCTCCATTCGGACGACGGCCAATGTCTCACGAGGCCTCGTCTACGCCGGCATGTACGGGATGTTCTTCTTTCTGGGGCAGTTCCTCCAGGACGTGCAGGGCTACTCGCCCCTGCGGGCCGGTGTGAGCTTCCTCCCGGTGCCCATCTCGGTGTTCCTCTCCTCCCAGTTGGCCAGCAAGGTCCTCCTGAACCGGGTCCGGCCCAAGACCCTCATGCTGTGGGGGATCGCCATGGCGTTCGTGAGCCTCCTCCTCTCGAGCCGCCTGCATGCCGGGGCCAGCTACGGCGAGATTCTGCTCACCCTGGTGCTGCTCGGTGTGGGGTCTGGCACGTCCCTCGTCACATTGACCACGGCGTCGCTCGCCGGAGTGGAACCCGCTGACGCCGGTGCCGCATCGGGTCTGGTCAACGTCATCCAGCAGGTGGGCGCCGCGCTCGGGCTCGCCGTCCTCGTCACGGTGTTCGGCGCCGTCGCAGGACACTCGCAACTCGGTGCGGCGACGTCGATGGCGACGCTGGCGGGGCGCGCCGCCATGGTCCATGGGCTCGATGTCGCCTTCGGCGTGGGCGCGCTCTTTGCCCTGGTCGCCCTCATCATGGTGGGCGTGATCATTCGGCTTCCCGCGTCGAGCGCGGCGCCGGCGCGATCTGACGTCGCCGAGGAGCCCGGGCTGATCTACGGCGAGTGCCCGGAGCAAGAACCGGAGTTGGTCGCCTGATCCGACGAGGCCGAAGGTGAGCTCACACGGCCGAGGCCGTGCTACCCCCGTCGGTGCCGCTCCAAGGTCCGCTTACCACCTGCCCGCCTTTGATCACCGCTTCGAGACGGGCCGGATCGCTCAGGACCCCGATTTCGGCCGATGGGTCTCCGTCGACGACGAGGAGATCGGCCAGCTTGCCCGGCTCGATCGTTCCCAGGTCATGGCCCCGACCCATCAACTCGGCGCCGTGCCGTGTGGCCCAGCGCAGGACATCGAGGGCGGGGATGCCGACCACGTCGACATAGAACGCGAGCTCCTCACCGTAGATTCCGTGAGGAAATCCGATGGCCCCGTAGTCGTCGCCCACCACCAGCCGCATGCCGGCCTCATTCGCTCTCGGCAGCCAGGCAAAAGCGGCATCCAGATCGGCCTTGAGCGAATCGGTAAAGCCGAGACGGCCCCCCGACATCGACTGCCACAGCCGGTAGGGGAAGAACATGGAGGGAGCCACCGCCGTTCGGGTCTCCACGATGCGGGCGATGGCCTTGTCGTCCATGCCGTCGCCGTGGTCGACGACGTCGATGCCACAGTCAAGGGCCATGGCGATGGCGTCGCGGTTGGCGATGTGCCCCCGCACCAGCGCGCCCCGGTCGTGGGCAGCTTCGATCGCGGCCGCCATCTCCGCCGCCGTCATCTCGGTCCGCTCGGCCGGGCCCACCGTCCCGTGGCCGCCGGTCACGAACATCTTGATGATGCGGGCGCCTTCGCGGATCTCGGCTCGTACGCCCCGGCGGAATTCGTCCGGGCCGTCGCAGATCCGCAGTGCGCCCCGCCCCCCGAGCTCCCAGTACCACGGAGCGCTGTCGTTCACGTGGCCGGTCGTGCTCACGTCCCGGCTACCGGGCACGAAGCGAGGCCCGACCACGGCGCCCTCGGCGATGGCCCGACGCAGGGCCGGATCGATGGCAAAGGGTGCTCCGGCGCTCACCGCCGACGTGAAGCCGGCACGGAGAACACCCTCGAGGTTCCGCACCGCCCGTACGGCCTGGAGGGCGGGCGGTTCCTCCAGGCCGAACGGTGCCGGCTTGGCCCCGAGCTCGTGATAGGTGGCATGGAAATGGCAGCTGACCATGCCGGGCATCAACGTTCGGCCGTCGAGATCCAGCACCCGGTCATCGGGGTGGGACTCAACCGGAGACACGTGGTCGACCGAGACGATCCGGTCGTTCTCCACGACAACCGTCGAGCCTGGCCGGGCTGGGTGATCCCCGTCCAGGAGGTTTGCGTTGGCGAAGATGAGCCGTGCCATGTTCCTCAACGATCCGTGCGTGTCATCACTGGTCCGATCCCGCATTTCTAGTGCGTGAGCCACACCGTCACCGGATCGAGTGTCGCCTCGGTCTCTCCTTGTCGCCGACCAGACAGCCGAAGTCGGCCTCGGACCGACCTCAGCGAGAACTCGAGCCGTCCTCTTCGAACCTGAGGCTGAAGAACGGGTTCTCCGGGGTTGTGGCGACCGCCAGCAGGGCGTGAAGGGCCGGCTCTCGCCGGCGTCCCTGATCAAGCGCTCGGCGGGTGGCCTGTCGATTGTTTTCGTACACCAGCGCTTCTTCCTCGGCCCGCGGGTCGACCCACACCGCCACGATCAAGAGCAGGTCATCGACGTCTTCGGCGACGACCACATCGTCCGCCACGGCCCACAGCACCCCCGAGGCCACGCCCGCTTGGGCTGCGCCCCAGGTCAACTTGGAGTGGCTTTCTCCGATGAGCTCGGCCTTGTTCACGAACAACGTGAACGGCTTCACCGGAAGCCCAGGGCGTACCACGGTCATAAAGGCGGCGTGCCCGCGGCGGGGGGTGGCCAAAGCGGTGGTGAACGAGGTCTCCACCGGACCTCCCTTACGGCCCAGGACGGTGTTGATGTGTGCTGCCTCGGCACCCGATCCTACGAAGGCCTCACCGAACTGGGTGTCGGTCAGATGCGTCATGGGAGGTTCATTATCACGCGAGGGGCCACGAGGAAGGGGGCTCGGCCCAGGCCTCGCTCCGGCCGTAGCGATCCAGTCTCAGGCCCTCGCTGCCGACGGTACCCCGTTTGGTGTCGAAGGCGAGCAGACCGACATGACGCAGCGTCGACCCGGAGATCGGTGACACCCGGTGCAATGAGTACCTCCCCTCGAAGACCAGCAGCGTTCCTGGCGTCATGGCAAGGGTGACGACCGAAGAGCGGTCTCCGGCCAGCACTGCGCCGACATCGTCATACCGCTCGTCGTCGGGACGTCGGATGCGGGGCGCGACGTCAAAGTCCCCTCCCACCGATGCAGCCTGGATCGCCAGGGACACCACAAAATCGGTCTGATCGAAATGCCACTGAAGCTGGTCGCCCTCGCGCATGACCGCCAGATTGAGGGCTCCGAACGGGTCCGCGTACGGAAAGAGCGGGCCCCGATCCAAGATGGCCGCGATGAGCTGCATCATCGGGGACCACTCGTAGAGAAGGCGCAAGGGGGAGGAGCCGGGGATCAGGTCATAGGCAACCGCACCCACGGAGTAGTCGCCCCGGGTACGGCGCGGGTGTCCCTGTGGGAAGGGGGGGCCGGGAGCCTCCAGATATGCCGTACCCCTGCCTCGGGACCGATGGGCCCGCGGCGCCAACCGCTCGGCATCCGCCACCAGTGCGCCAACCCCGGACGGCTTCACGAAACCGGTGAGCTCGGCGGCCCCGACCGTCGCCATCTCGGCCCTCGCCCGGTCGACCACGTCGCGGTAATGCGCGGCGTCCGGATCGAGCACCGGGTAGCGGTCCAGGTCCACGAGCTGCGCTGGTGTGATGGCGTCGAGATCCAATGTCATCTCCTTGCCGTGAAAACCGCCGAAGATCTCCCGCGGTGAACAAGGTAGGTCCTTCGGTCGCGAGCGGCAGAGTCAGCTCGATCGGCAGCCGAGCAACCCCACGGACCCGCCGGGAGAGACCACCCAAGGTCACGACCCGACCACCTTGCCATCACGAGAAAGTGGAGCCGGAGCGGCTGAGCCACGCGATCTCCTCAATCGTGACGATGTCGCGGGGGGCGGTTCGTGCCACGGTGAAGACCGTCCCACAAGTGACGACAGGGGAGACGGCATTTTCTGAGGGCCGCGGTGTGTCAGGCCCTTCGCTGCAAATGCAGACGCCCATGCCGGGCTGTGGGTTCGCATCAGACACTGGGGCAGTAGCGGGGCAGTGGCTGATGAGTAACCGACGAAAGGAGCCAGTTAATGCGTCGCAAAATCTTGATGGGCGTTCTCGCCCTCGCCCTGCCGGTCGGCACCTTGGCCGCCACACAAACGGCCGCGTTTGCAAAGACGGCACCGAACCCAACGACGTGCCATGGGTTCTCGGGCTCGATCATCTTCGGAGGTGGCACGGAGGGCATCACCAAGGACGGCGGCGCACTCACGACCATGAAGAAGGGCAGTCCCTATCCTGCCACCACGGTCAGCCCGGGCGGCTTCACTTGCACTGCCGGTGCGGGGTCGAGCCCGACGCTGACTGTCGCCAGCACCGGGAAGAACACCGAAGTACAGAAGAAGCCGACCAAGGAATACGTGCTCGGAACCTGGGCCGAGTTCACGGGGGGTAGCGGCTCGATCAAGAAGTCCCTCAAGACCATTGACTTCACCATCGACCGCACGTCCAACACCTGGAAGACCAAGGGTGGTGGATTGACCTTCACGGGCTGCCCCGGTGAGATCGGTTACGCGCTCACCGGTCAGGTGAAGGGTACGTACGACACGAAGACCGCCAACATTCTCGTGTGCCTCGGAACGACCACACGGGCAGACCACAGCCATGGTGAATTCATCACGGACTACAACACCTACAACGGAAACCCGGCCGGGAACGGAACGCCAGGTTCTGCCACGGGCGGTGTCGTTTCGGTCGCCTTCGACCCGAGCGACAGTTCGGCCACGCTGTAACCGGCTGCGATAGCGGCACTGCTTGACAGGAGATCGCCAGCGGGGTGGGGCTGTATGGCCCCACCCCCGGGCGGTCCGATTCGCCACAGCGAGTGTGGGGTGCGTCCGGGTACCGCGATGCTGCTCGGACCGAACGCTCGTCGCCGCGAGGAGGCGGGGTTTGCCTCCAGGATGTGGACGGAGCCCACTGTGGCTCCGTCCACATTCGCGTCCTGCTTCTTCGACGCCGAAGGGTGCGACCAGCGCTTTCGGCCTCGCGCCTCGTGCCAAAACCTGTGCGTGAGCTCCTACGCCGACTTCTCATTCGCCGAAGCCAGCCAAAGTTCATCGGAACTGGCTTCCAGCGCTTCGGAGGTGACAAGTTCGAGATCGGCCGCGACAGCCTGGCTGGCCAGGGTCACCTGCTTTTGGCGGGGCGGTTCGGCGACCGATAGGCGCAACTCCAACCAATCGCGCGGCGGCCGGCCTTGCCGAAGACCGCCGGCATGGGGTCGGTGCCAGGAGTGCCCGGCTTCGTCGGTGAACCAGATGTCGAGCGCTGGGTGCGAGTTCGCGTCGTTGATGGCAATCGCCCGGAAGATGGCGGTCTCTGCCGTGACAGAACCGTCCGGGTGAACTGGCCCGAGACTCATCCGGCGATGCTCCGAGCCCAGGGTGACCTGGAAGAGGACTCGGCCGATCGGCTGGCTGCTCACATTCCGGAACGAGACCTCCACGCTCACCGTCGGGTTGGGGCGGTCCTTGGGAGGAAACGTCATCTGGCGATCGGTTATCCACGCAGACACCGAGGCGGCCTGCCGGGACTCGCGCTCTTTCCGAAGCATCCCCAGTTGCCACACGACCACCGACAGGACGCCGACCGTCACGGCGCTCCCCACCCAGGTGGCGACGTCGCCCAGCTGAATGTGCATCACCCGGATCGTACCGCCTCGATCCCCGCATGTCGGTGACCATCCTCTCCCCCACCAGAGTGGGGGGCCGATGGGTCCCTCCTGCAAAGTTGGCCCAATACAAACAGTGCGGTGACACGTCGCACGGGCCGTGCTCTGGCTGTCCTCAGAGGCGGGGTCAGGCTGCTCGTAGATCGCGGTGTTAGTTACTTCGTGTTCAGCAGCAGGTAAGCGGTCGAGACCGGGACACCTGCAGCCGAGGCGACCACCACGTACAAACCCTTGATGCCATTGGCCGAGAGCATCGGAGCTGTCGCCACTCCAGCGGAGTTGGTGACGACGGTGCTGGCGCCCCACAGATACGCCGATTGACTTGACTCAGGTGGCACCGTGAACGTCACGACCACTCCGGGCACACCAACGCCGGCCGTGTCGGTCACCCTCGCCTGCAGCGGCGAGCTGAAGAAGGTGTTGATCTTGGCGGACGCGTCGTACCCGCTCATGGCGGTGATCGCAGCCAAGACGAGGGGGCTCGTCGCGCTGCCCCAGGATGGCGCCGAGCCGCCGTCTCCCGAGTACGACGCAACGATCGTCGGCGCTGGGGGGTTGGGGCCGGTGCAGCTGGCGACGCCATTGGAAAGGGTGGCGCTGCACACAGAACCGAGGCCGGCCGAGAAGACGACCGTACCCGTGGGCCCCGCTGTCCCGGTCACCGTGGCGGAGTAGGTGAACGACGTCGTCGATTGCTGCTGCATCTGGACCGTCGTGGTGGACGCGACCAGGGAAGGATCAGTCTCGACCACACCCTCTCGACCCCCCGCGCCCAGGTACGTGCCGACGGCAATGCACACGCCGGCCCCCGGACACGTGATCGGCGCGAAGGAGGGGTCCGAGCTGGCGCTGGCGTCAGACGGGAGCGGCGTGGCGGTGACGGCCCAGGATCCGCTGGCGAGGTTCCACAGCAACCCGTTCACGGTTCCGGTCACGTCGGATTGGCCGACGGCAACGCACGTTCCCGCCGTGGGGCAGGCGACATTGTGCAGCTCGATGTTCGCGCCCGACGGCGTTCCGGCCGGCGTGGGCGCCACGGACGGGGTCCAGGTCCCCGACGCCAACGTCTCGAAGATGCCCTGCTCGACCCCGGATTCGAGGGCGAGTCCTGTCGCCACGCACGTGTTCGGGTCGGTGCACGCCACCGAGGTCAGTTGCACGTCGCTGGAAGGCTGGCCGCCGGGTGTTGCCACCTCGGTTGCCGTCCATGTCCCCGACGACAAGGTGTCGATGAGGCCTTCGTAGTTACCGTCGAACGTGGTGCCCGCCACCACACACGAGCCCACCGCCGGACACGAGATGGCCAGGTCGTTATTGGCGATCGACGCCAGCGGGGAGGTGCCCGGAGAGAGCGGGATCGCCGTCGCGGTCCAGGTTCCCGCCGACAACGAATCCACCATGCCTAAGACGTTCCCGGCCACGAGGTACGTCCCTGTCGCGACGCACGAGCCGACGGCCGGGCACGACAGGGCGATGAACTGCGATCCTGACGCCGCGGCGGGTAGAGGCGCCGACGAGACGCTCCAACTCCCCGCGACGTCAGTAGCGATGAGAGCCTGCTCGCTACCCGAGGACTGCGTGTAGAGACCCAGAGCCGTACACCAACCGCTCGTCGGACAGGCAACCGCGGATAACTGGGCGTAGGCAGAGGAACCGGTCGCGTCGCCGTCAGCGGGCAAGGTGAGCTCGGAAGGGGTCCACACACCGTTCGACAACTGCAACACCAGGCCCTGGGTTGCGCCCGACGAGTCGAGATAGCGACCGACGGCCACACAAGATCCGACCGAGACACACGCGACGGCCTCGAGGTTCGCCTGGGGGTCACTCGACAGTGCGTTGCTGGGCAAGGGCGACTTCGTGGCGGTCCACGTACCCCCCGATTCGGAGTCGATCAACCCGGCCGAGTAAGAGGTGCTCCCGCTCTTTCCTGGATAGTTGCCGACGGCAATGCACCACCCGTCGGCCGGGCACGAACTCGACGCCAGGGTGACTCCTCCGCCGGCGACGGCGTCCGACGGGAGGGCGGGATTGACCGCGGTCCACGACACACCCGCGTCGGCCGCCCCCGGGCTGACCACGACGAGAAGGGCGCTCAGACCCAAAAGGGTCGCCAGTGCGACCACGAAGGAGTGACGTCGCGCCAACACGCTCATCATCTTGACCCCCAACAAGCCACGGCCGGGTCACACGTTTCACCACCGGGGTGGGCAACCCGCCTGTTGTTTCCCCGACGCAAGTAGGTCAGGCTCACACCTCCGGCGCATCGTCATGATTGACGATTCACAAGGGGTGGGCGATCTCTGACGCGATCGCCACGCCCGGCGACTTACGACCTGCTCCCGGGGCCCGAAACGACCGACGGCCCTTGTGCCTGGGGTGACAGATGAGGTCAATGGGGTCCCGCTCGAACGCACTGAACCGGGTACGCGATACAGCCTCGAGGAAGACGATTCGGTGTGTCTGCACGGAAGAGCCGGGAGCCCGAACGTGGCAGGCCCGCGTGTTCCGATTGAAGTCGGCATGCGCAGCACGACGAGCGGTCGGGATCCGGAGCTCGTCGTGCCACGAGCGCTTGCAGCAAGTGTCAGCGCCACACCGAACATCGGGTCAGTAACGGTTGGTTTCTCGTCGAGGACATCTTCATCAATTGTGATGAGGGCGCATTGGATGCCGGTTGCAATGATTGTTTGGGGCCGAGGGGGTCATGAATGGCTGTGGTACGGCCACAAGATCGAAGCGCAATTCCTGGCCGCGACCGAACCGGCGGTCGTGCGCGGACGGTGGCGCGTGTCAGCCTCTCTTGCATCGTTCTCGGGGTGGCTTGCCTCGCTGGGGCGATCGGTTCTTTGATCGCAAGCGGCTCGGCGTCCGCACAAACGGGACCTTGGGCGGTCCAGAACCCTGCCGGCGATGAAGGCAACTTTGCCGGGATGTCTTGCTCGGTCTCTTCCGACTGTTGGGCGGTCGGCAGTGATAGCACCGACTCCAACGGGGCTATCGCCGTCACCACCGACGGGGGGAGCACGTGGGGCGCCCAGAGCGTGCCCAGCGGGACGGGCCCGCTCGCGGGCGTGTCGTGTGCGTCGACCGCTGACTGCTGGGCCGTGGGGAGCGATCCCACCGACACCAACGGTGTGGTGGTCGTGACCACCGACGGGGGGAGCACGTGGAGCGCCCAGAGCGTGCCCAGCGGGACGGGCCCGCTCGCGGGCGTGTCGTGTGCGTCGACCGCTGACTGCTGGGCCGTGGGGAGCGATCCCACCGACACCAACGGTGTGGTGGTCGTGACCACCGACGGGGGGAGCACGTGGAGCGCCCAGAGCGTGCCCAGCGGGACGGGCCCGCTCGCGGGCGTGTCGTGTGCGTCGACCGCTGACTGCTGGGCCGTGGGGAGCGATCCCACCGACACCAACGGTGTGGTGGTCGTGACCACCGACGGGGGGAGCACGTGGAGCGCCCAGAGCGTGCCCAGCGGGACGGGCCCGCTCGCGGGCGTGTCGTGTGCGTCGACCGCTGACTGCTGGGCCGTGGGGAGCGATCCCACCGACACCAACGGTGTGGTGGTCGTGACCACCGACGGGGGGAGCACGTGGAGCGCCCAGAGCGTGCCCAGCGGGACGGGCCCGCTCGCGGGCGTGTCGTGTGCGTCGACCGCTGACTGCTGGGCCGTGGGGAGCGATCCCACCGACACCAACGGTGTGGTGGTCGTGACCACCGACGGGGGGAGCACGTGGAGTGCTCAAAGCCAACCCAGCAGCCTCGCCGGACCCCTCGGCGCCGTCTCGTGCGTCTCAAGCACCGACTGCTGGGCGGGCGGGACCGATCCCAGTGATTCCTACGGCACGATCATCGTGACCACCGACGGGGGGAGCACCTGGAGCACCCAGGTGATCGGCATCGGCTTCGGGGCCGCGGTCACCTGTCCGTCCGCATCGGAATGCTGGGCGGTGGGCGGAGATCCCACGGACACCTATGGCATGGTCCTGATGAGCGCCGACGGGGGGAACGCGTGGGGCGCGGCCAACTTCCCCGACAGCATCGGGCCCCTCGCCGCCATTTCCTGCGTGTCCTCCTCGCATTGCTTTGTGGCGGGTAGCGACCCCACCGACACCGTCGGTTCGATCGCGGTCACCACCGACGGAGGGAGTACCTGGACCGAACAGACCGTACCGACGGGGACAGGGCCACTTCTTGGGCTGTCATGCGCCTCGGCGACCGACTGTTGGGCTGTCGGGAGCGACGCCACCGACACAAAGGGTGTGGTGGTGGCCACTACAAATGGGGGGGCCAGTTGGGTCGCTCAGAGTGTGCCGAAGAGCATCGGGCCATTAGCCGCGGTTGCGTGTGTTTCCGCCTCCGACTGTTGGGTAGTCGGCAGCGACCCCACCGACATCGACGGCGTGGTGGCGGCTACGACAAATGCCGGGGCCACCTGGAAAGCAGACAAAGTCACGAACGCGGCTGGACCTCTGACCGGAATCTCGTGCGTTTCGGCCGTCGACTGTTGGGCCGTGGGGAGCGATCCCACCGACACCAACGGGGTGGTGGTGGCCACGACCAGTGGAGGCAGCACCTGGACCATTCAGAGCCTGCCGCCGACCGTCGTCGGCCCTCTCGGCGCGGTGTCATGCGTTTCGGCCACTGACTGTTGGGCCGTCGGCAGTGATCCCACCGACACCAACGGGGTGGTGGTGGCCACGGCCAGTGGAGGCAGTACCTGGACCACCCAGAGCCTGCCGACAGGGGCGGTTGGTCCTCTCGCGGGCGTCTCGTGCGATTCGGCCGGAGAGTGCTGGGCAGTGGGCACCGATCCGACCGACAGCTACGGCGTGATCGTCTCGACCGCTGCAAGCACCACCGTGGCACCGACGACGGTGCCCCCAACAACCGCGCCGACGACGGTGCCCCCGACCCTGCCCTCGACGACCGTTGCGCCGACCACTGTGCCGCCGACGACGGTGCCACCCACAACCACGCCAACGACCGTTCCGCCGACCACGGTGCCTATTACGGTGCCGCCGACCAGCGTACCGCCGACCACGGTGCCTATTACGGTGCCGCCGACAACGGTGCCGCCGACAACGGTGCCGCTGACAACGGTGCCACCCACAACCACGCCAACGACCGTTCCGCCGACCACGGTGGCGCCGACAACCGCACCGACCACGGCGGCGACGACCGAGCCGTCGACGACCCTGCCGGCGACAACAGTGCCGACGACGACCGCGCCGACGAGCACCACTGCGACGACGGCCTCAACCGCGACCAATTCCGAACCCACAACGACCTCCACCTTGGCTGCTTCGACATCCTCCGGGTCTCAGACATCGACGTCGACTGCGACACCGGCATCCTCGAGCTCGTTGGCGTTCACGGGCCCTGGTCCTGGCGTGGAATGGGTGGGCGTGATCGGGGCCGCGTTGATCGTCTTCGGCTTCTCGCTGCTCGCTCTCGTCGATACGCCCCGCCGGATGTCCGGCCGGCTGTATTGGTCCGTCTTGACGTCACGCCGTCACCACGACGAAGAGACAGGACCGACCGACGGCGGGGCATCTATCGCCCCAGGCAATTTCGGGGACGCGTATCACCCTCACGTCACACGCGCTGGGTGGGAAAATCATGAGCGGAGCGGCACGCGGCGCGAGTTGGCTGCTGGGCCGTTGAGCCCGAACCGAACCGCCGACCATCCCAGACCATCCCGCGCATGCGGATAGGGCTGGGGGAGCACACGGGCTTGCCGCCTCTTACCCTTCCAGGTGTTCGACCGTGATGATCTTCGTGGTCCGCGTGGGGTAAGGATCGGGGTAGTCGACAACCCGAGTGCGGCCCGTCGGACAGTAGCGGCCGGTCTCGATCACCTCTCGAGGAACGTAGGGGTCGTTGCCCATGCTCCTGAAGAGGCGGGTCGTGGGCTCCCAGATCGTGACCCGTTCATGCCAGCGCAGGAGGTCGAGCTTGCGCAAGAGGATCATCAGGGTGACCAGGGTGCCCGACAACACGCCGGCGACCAACGCACCCAACAGTGTGCCACCAGGCAGCACCGCGATCAGCCCGAGGAGCACCAGGAGCAGGAGGAGCAGGCCGCTCCACTCGATCGGCGACAGAGACTGACCGGTCGCCGCTTCGATGAGCACCCGGTCTTCGCCCAGGCTGATACCGAGAGTCACCAGCTCCTTGTGGACGACCTCCTCGTGACGGGTGCTGGGAGTCAGGGCATAGACGGCATCGGTCAATTCGACGTACGAGGGCGAGGCGACGTGGTGGTCGACGAGGCGGTAGTCGATCTGGTCGGTGAGGTGTCGATCGATGAGGTCGCGGACCCGGCGCCGGCGGTCTTCGTCGAACACCGCCATCATCTGGTGGATCGACAAGAGCGATGCGTTGCTCTTGGCCACCAGGTCCTGCACCCGGGCTAGCCGTTCACGAGCCCGGACGATGGTGAACGCCAGAAGAACACCGAAAAGGAAGGTGGCCATGCTGGCGAGGGCAACATCCACCTGGACGTCACCTCTCTTGGGGCCAACGAGAAGGGACGTGAGGGCCACGACCACCCCGACGACGGGAGCAGGCCAGACGACGATCTCGCCGTGGAAGATCGATCTCCATGTTGACCGGATGACTCCCATAGCGGGCGTACACTAAAGCGAACGCTGCGGGACCGCCATACGCCACGTCGCGGAGCGGTGCGGGAGGTGGGGTTGCTCTATTGCCCTTCACTCCACATGAGTGGCCACGAACGGGCTGCCTTCGTTGCGCAGGACCAAGAGCACGTTGTCAACGGCACATTGGGCCATGGCGTCTCTCGTTTCGGTCGTGGCGGAGCCGATATGTGGAACGACGATGACATTGGGTGCTCGCAGCAGAGGATCGTCGGGATCGGGCGGTTCCTCCTCGAGCACATCCAGCCCAGCCCCCGCGATCTCTTGGCCGGCGATGGCCCGGGCCAGCGCCGCCTGATCTACCACCGCCCCTCGCGACGTGTTCACCAGGAAGGCGCTGGGCTTCATCAGAACGAATTCCTCCGCTCCCATCAGATGCCGGGTCTCGGCATTGAGATCGACGTGTAACGAGACGAAATCGGCCTCCCGCAACCCTTCGGCCAGGTCGCCGACCCGATCGACTCCCTCCGTGACAGGCAGGTCGGGGCGCCAGTCCAGGTAGGACACGCGCATCCTCGCGGCGCGCGCCCGCGTCGCCACCGCCTGGCCGATCCGACCGAATCCGACGATGAACAACCGCTTGTCGGCCAGGTCGCCGCCCAGCGCCACCCCCCTCCACCGACCCGCGGTCACCGCTCGCATCCCTTCGAGGATGCGGCGAGACAGCATCGTCATCAGCACCATGGCCAGATCGGCGACGGCGTCGCTGAGCACCGGGGTGATCGTCACCACGATCTGTCGTTGGCGCGCCGCGTCGAGATCTATGTGATCGAGCCCCACGCTCATCGTGCTGATCACGCGCAGCCTCGGAGCCAAGGCCATCAGGTCCCGGTCCACCATGACATTGGAACTGACGAGGAGGCCATCCGCGTCCGCAACGGCCGTCTCGAACGCCGCTTCTTCGGATCTCCCCGCCGGCACAAAGGTGATGTCACATTCGGCCAGCTGTTCCAGCAATTGCTTCGCCAGCGGCAGTGCCACCACGACCTTGGGGCGGGGGGGCCGTGCTGTCACAAGTACGCCGACTTGGGCGCAGGACCGGCGTTGGGACGGACCGTCTGCAGAGCATTTCCGGCGCTCAGAGCCAACAACCCGGCGTCCGACGCCACCTCGACCAGCGCAAACCCCTGTTCCACCCGCTTGATCGCCGTTTGTGCGTTGCCGGCGATGCCCGGCACGACGTGGTGGCGACGACAGGCATCGAGAACCCGATCGAGAGCCTCGGTGAAGCCCGGTTCCGGGTGGTCCGGAGCAGGAGCGAGGCCCAAACTGACACCGAGGTCCGCCGGCCCTATGTAGATAGCATCCACTCCCGGGACCGACACGATGTCCTCGACGTTGTCCACCGCCTCTTTGGTCTCGACCATCACGATGCACGTGACCTCGCGGTTGGCGCGGCTGAAATAGTCGAATCCCGCGTAGTAGTTGGCGCGCAGTGGTCCATAGCTGCGGATCCCCGCAGGAGGATAGCGGCAGGCCGCCACAGCGGCCTCGGCTTCCTGTCGGGAATTGACCATCGGTACGACGACCCCCCACGCTCCGGCGTCGAGGCACCGGCCGATGATGCCCGGCTCGTTCCGAGGGACGCGCACCAACGGCACCGTGTCTGTCGAGGAGATGCCCTGGAGCATTCGGACCATGTCGGCGTAGCCGATCATGCCGTGCTGCATGTCGACGCAGACCCAGTCGAATCCGGCGTTTGCCATGATCTCGGCACTCATGCTGCTCGGCAACGTCAACCATCCGCCGAGGGCGACCCCCCGTTGAGCCCAGACCGCGCGTAACGAATTTTCGCGCATCTCGTCCCTTCTCCCTGACTGCGTGGCCAGGCTAGGGCACAGAGGATGCGGGCGTGCTTGCCGATGCCGTCCACCGGGCGAAGGCCGCGCACCAGGGGGTCACGGTGCGATGACAGTACCGCCGCCTTCAGTCAGCGACATGCGGTGGCACGTCGCGAGCCACACCCCAGGATGTCATCCGCCCATGACGGGAGCCACCGGGGTGCACGCCGGCGTCTGTGGCTGCGCTGGGTCGAGCGCACTGAGTACATCGAGGTCGGCAATGTGGTCGTAGGGCATGGAGAGGTGGTCGCCATGGTCCAACGGGCACTGATCCTGCAGGGTGATATTCGTCACGTCGGGACCGGACAGGAATGCCGAGGTGTAGGGCGTGACGACCTCGTCGTATTCGCTCTCGATGACCGTGTAGCTCACTCCTGGCACGGTGTCACCGCCCGCGTTCAATTCCGTCATGAAAGGCGAGCCGGCTTCTTGCTGGGCGCACGCTGTACACGCCGCGCCGGTGAACGAGGCAGAATCAGGGAAATAGCTCTCCAAGGCAGAGAGCCCATCGAGCGTCGTGCCGTGATTGGAGGGCGCCAGTCCGACGAGGGTATGGACCTTCGAGGCTCCTCCCAGGAACTTGATGTAGTAGCGAGGCATCATCCCGCCCTGGGAGTGCCCCACGATGTCGACCTGGGTGGCTCCGGTGGCGCTCAACACCTGATCGACGAACGTCGCCAACTGCTGCGCGGATTGGGTGATGTCCCCGATGCCGTAGATACCCAGGGCACCACTACCGTCAGCGGCGCCGTAGTTCAAGGCGAACACGCAGTAGCCGTTGTTGGCCAGCAGCGGCGACAGAGCCTGCCACGAGTCAGACATATCCCCGAGCGTCCCGTGCACGAGCACGACCGGACGGGGATGCTCGGCGCTCGGTCGACAGGACCAGTCGTTGGCCCCTGGCGGGCTGGCTGAGCTACTGGCGTGGGAGTAGCCCAGGACACCGTTGTAGACGACGGGAAGCGTCGATGCCGCCGCCGGCGCAGATCCGACGATCGTTGCCAGCCCGAGAAGTCCGGCGACAGCGGTCACGACTCCACCCACCGCTGCCAACGGGCGTTGCATTGTCATTGCCTTCACTCCTCGGCGCCGTGCAGTGTGTCAGATCCCCCCGGCCCGACGACGACACCTCACGGGCGACGGTATGCACAGGCGGCGGGGATGAGAACCGTGAGATCACCTGCCCATGCCCCGTGATCTCACCCGCAACCCGTGCCGCACGCCCCGCAGCAGGCGCGGCGCAGGTCGGGATCGCTCACCGGTGAATTCGATACGCGTCCACAGGGGTGGAAAACCCTTTGAGGGTGAGAGGAGACAGTCGTTCGAACCTGATACTGCTCGGGACCGCCACTCGGACCCGCTCGGACACCACCGCGGTGCCCGGATCGGCCACGGCCACCAGCCGGGCGGCCAGGTTGACATCGGGACCGTACAGGTCGCCCAACACCGAGATCATCTCGCCACTGGCGAGCCCGACTCTGACCGGAGGCAGCTCCCCGCCGGCCGCGCCCACCAGGTCCAACGCAATATGACATGCATCTGCCGCGTCCTCGGTGACGAACATGGCCTCGTCTCCGATCGTCTTGACGATCTGGCCGCTTCTGCGCGCCACCACGTCAGCTGTGCGGTTGTCGAAGTCGATGAGTACTTCGGTGAGCTGACGGACAGAGAGTGCCGCCGTCGCCTCGGTGTACCCGACAAGATCGACGAAGCCCACGGTACGCGGCAACGTCACCGCCGATCGCTCTTCGTCCGTCGACCACATCCGCTCGGTCACGGCCACGATCTGACGGCGCAGCAGCGCGTCGAGAGTGCCCATAAAGGCGGGAAGCAACGTCTGGGCCATGTCGGCGTAATCCTTCACGACGTCGACATTGCGGGTGCCCGCATCGCGGCTCGGCAGCTCGACCTGGAGCCGGAAGACTCCGACGAGCGTTTCTGCCAGCCGCGCCATGGCATTGCCCGCCACCCGGGCGAGCTGCATGGTGGCCTCTGGGCCGAGCAGATCGTTGCTCGCCACCGCGATGAGACGAACGGCGTCCGCCTCGCCCGCGGTGGTCAAGACATCGGGGTCGGTCGAGAGGCCGAGGGCCGTCAACAGGCGCTGCGCCTCGGGCCACTCGACGCCAGCCGCCTCGACAACCTCTCCCAGGGTGGTCCCGATTCTGGGACGCAGATTCATGTCGAGCGCCAGTTCCCCGAGGTGCGTCGAAGCCGCCACGTCCTCGACGGTGGCTCCCCGGGCCATCACGTAGCGGATCAGCTCGAGACGATCTAGAGCGTCGGTGGCAGCGGGGTCATAGAGGCCCAGCCTCTCGAGCTCCTCGGCGTCGGGGAGCCGTGGTACGTCTGTCACGGGTCCAGCATGCCCGACTCGCACCGACTCGGAGCGGCTCGGAGCGGCTCGGAGCGGCTCGGAGCGGCTCGTGGACACACCCTCGCCCATGGGGTCGAGGTCGTTCGTCGAGCGCGCCCCCAAAGCCCGGAAGGCCTGGCCAACGCATGTGCCGCGGTCCACCTAACATGCCGATCT
Organism: uncultured Acidimicrobiales bacterium; assembly: GCA_963768255.1. Taxonomy (GTDB): domain Bacteria; phylum Actinomycetota; class Acidimicrobiia; order Acidimicrobiales; family UBA8190; genus Chersky-840. Next base: position 220,009 of record CAVYGX010000008.1, read on the forward strand.
TGCCCCATATCGTTCGCTTCACCGTGCAGATGCCGACACGTGCTCTTCGAGTAGTCGTGATGACAGCCGCGCTGGTCGGAGGGATCACCCTGGCACCGACCCTGGCCGGCGCCCAGCCGGGGCCGAGCGCCACCACCTCGACCACGGTGTCGTCGACCACGAGCACGACGACGACGGGGCCGGTCCCCGTCACCTTGAAAGCGGCTCAGGCCCAGCAGATGGCCGCGCTCCAGACCCAGATCACCAACACCGGGGCGCTGCTCGACCAGTTGGCCGAGACCTACGAGACGACCACTGCCCAACTCGGCACGCTCCAACAGGAGGAGGCGGCGAAGCGTGCCCAGGTGGCCGCCGCCCAAGTCAGGCTCGATGCCGCCCGCCAGCGCCTACGGTCCGATGCCCTCATCGCGTACATGGGCGGCATCCCGCTGACCGACATCACCGACATCCCGCTGACGAGCACGAATGCGGCCGCCGCCACCACCGAGTACGAACAAGTGGCCATCGCCAACACCTCCGCCGTGGCTGCGGCATACCAGGCCGACGTGCGCAGGCTCGCCGCCGCGGACGCCACCCTCGTGGCGACCGAGACCAAGGTCCAGGCCGATCTCACCCAGATCACCACGGCCCGGCAGTTGGCCACGACCGCCGCTTCGGAACAACAGGCGTCTCTGGTCGCCTTGAGCGCCGGGAACGACCCGACTGCACCGGGCTATCTAGCCGCTCAGTCCGCCGGAGGCGCCGCCGTGCTGGCCGACAAGACGTCGCCTGCGCTCCCGCCCGCCATCTCGGCCGCCATCTGGGCAGCCGCCTTGGAGATCGGTGTCCCCTATGTGTGGGGAGGAGAGACACCGCTGCCGGATCCAAGCGCAGGCTTCGACTGCTCGGGGCTCGTGCAGTGGGCCTACGGCAAAGCCGGTATCACCCTGCCCCGCACGGCCCAGGACCAGTACGACGCCGTGACGATCGTGCCCGCCGCGGCGGTGCAACCGGGGGACCTCGTGTTCTGGAACGACGGCACCACGTCGGTGCAGCACGTGGCCATCTACGTCGGCCAGGGGCTCGTGCTCGAGGCCCCGAGCACGGGGTCGGTGGTCAGCTACGCACCCCTGTGGGCCACGGGCCTCGTGGGATTCGGCGCCCCCATCGTCCCCCCTGTCTCCGCGAGCCCAACGGCCACGTAGGCCTCGAGGCGCCCGGTCCCGCCTCGGGTCAAGGCGCGGAGGGGCTCATCACGAGGCAGCTGCTGGTGGCGGTGGCGACAATCCTGCCCGCATGGTCCACGATCTCGGCTTTCGAGAACGCCACGCGCCGGCCCGGCTTGGTCACCTCTCCCGTGGCCCGAAGCATCCCGCTGCTGAGGGTCACGGGGCGCACATAGCTGACGTTGAGGTCGATCGATGTGTACGCGACGCCCGACTCGAGGGTGCTGTGCACGGCACAGGCGGCCACCGTGTCGGCCAGGGTGCACACCAAGCCACCGTGTACCACCCCGATGGGGTTGTACACCGACTCGTCCGGTTCGCACTCGAAGACGACCCTCCCCACCTCGATCTCACGCATCTGCATTCCCAGCAGGCTGGCGATGGGAGGGGGCGCTATGGCGCCGTCCCGGATAGCACGAAGAAAGTCGATCCCGCTGAGCGTCGCACCAAACGTGGCGGTGCCCGCCGGGTCGTGCCACGTCACCGTCTTCGTCCGCGGTGCACCCCATCCCGATTCGGTGCGCCCCGCGCTGCGCAGGTTCTTCGCCATGCGATCTCCCCAGAGCCGTGGAGCACACTGTAACCCCAAGGGTTTCATAATGCAACTCAGTCGGAGGGCGGCGGCTCGGTCCCTGCTTCGGCCTCGCGAACCCACCGGATCGTGCCGGAAGGGCTGGGCACGATCGTGAGCCCGACGCTGTCGGCCAGCTCGGCCACCACGGTCTCGGCCCCGATGAGGCGATCGGGCTCGCCCTCGAGATAGTGCAGGTCGACCTGGTCGCCCTTCCGGTGCCAGACGATGCTGACGATGTCACGCTCGGCCATGGCGTCCTCCCGGGCGCGAGGCGGTCGCACAGGGCGCGTTCGGGGACATCACAGATGATCCTTACCCCGTGGGAGACAGGGTGGCGACACATCAGGCGAGGCGCGGTCGAAGAGGAGGGCCGTCGTCGGAGCACCAGGCGGAGGTCCTGGCCCGAACCCTGCTCACTACACTCGGTCGGCGTGCGTCCGGAGGACTCGATCCGCGTCGGCCGGATCACTCGGGTCCTCAACGAGTTCGTCCGTCCCCGACGACGCGGACCATCCGTGGCCCTGGACGTGGCCGCGTACCACGTCCACGGCGAGCCGGTTCCTGCCGCCGAGGCGCTTCGACGCCGAGTACCAGCCGTTTCCCGTCGGCGGGACGTGGGGACCGCCGTGGGACACCACCTGGTTCCGTCTCCGCGGCAACATCCCGCCGGAGTGGGCAGGACGACAGGTGGCCCTGGGCTTCAGCATCGGGAACGCCGGTTCGACCGGGTTCGGCGCCGAGAGCCCTCCTGTGGCGAGACGGTCAGCCGGTCCAGGGCTTGTCTCCCAACCACCGTGAACACCTGCTCACCACGAGCGCGCGTGCCGGACGAGTCCATCGAGCTCTTCGTCGAGGCGGCCGCCAACCCGCCCTCCCCCTTCGGCGCCAACCCCTGGCCGTTGCTGCTGCCCGAACCGCAGGGCGCGGCGCTCGTTCACTCTCCAATCCGCCGACCTCCACGTCCGCGACCCCGATTTCGAAGCCTTCTGGCACGACTTCCGGGTCCTCGTCGACCTGCTGACCGAGCTCCCCGAAACCGAACCACGGTTCGCCCGCCTCTGCGCCGGTCTGGAACGGGCCTGCAACCTCCTCGAACTCCCCGACATCTCAGGGAGTTGGCGCCGGGCGCAGCCGGTCCTGAGCGAGCTGCTGGATGAGCCCGCCGCGCCCCGGACCCACACCGTCAGCATCGTGGGACACGCCCATCTGGACACCGCCTGGCTGTGGCCCCTGCGCGAGACGATCCGCAAGTGCGCGCGCACCTTCAGCACCGTGCTCGAGCTCATGGACCGGTATCCGGAGTACCGGTTCGTGGTCTCCCAGGCCCAGCACCTGGCATGGATGCGGGACGGCTATCCCGACCTGTGGGAACGGATGAAGGAACGGATCGCCGAAGGGCGCCTCGAGCCCACGGGGAGCATGTGGGTCGAAGCCGACTGCAACATCCCCTCGGGCGAATCACTCGTCCGTCAGATCGTCTACGGCAAGCGCTTCTACCTAGACGAGCTCGGGATCGAGACCAACGACGTGTGGTTGCCCGACGTGTTCGGGTATTCGCGCCGCGCTGCCCCAGATCATGCAGCAGAGCGGGATCCGACTGGTTCCTCACCCAGAAGCTCTCCTGGAACCAGTACAACATCGCTTCCCCATCACAGCTTCCTGTGGGAGGGCATCGACGGCTCTCGGGTCTTCACCCACTTCCCGCCCGCCGACACCTACAGCGGCAACGTGAGCGTCCGCGAGCTGCGCTTCGGTGTCGAGAACTTCAAGGACCACGATCGAGCCACCCGATCGCTCTACCTCTTCGGTTGGGGTGACGGCGGCGGGGGTCCCACCAGCGAGATGCTCGAGTCGGCTCGCCGCCTGGCCGACATCGACGGCCTCCCGCGTCTCGTCATGGAGGGACCTCGTCGGTTCTTCACCGAGGCCGAGGCGGAGATCGACGACCCGGCCGTCTGGGTGGGCGAGCTCTATCTCGAGTTCCACCGGGGCACCTACACCAGCCAGGCCGCCACCAAGCTCGGGAACCGCCGGGCCGAGTTCGCCCTGCGCGAGGCGGAGATGTGGAGCGCGCTGGCGCCGGTGTCCGACTACCCGGCCCGGCGAGCTCGAAGACCTCTGGAAGCTCCTCCTGCTCCATCAGTTCCACGACATCATCCCCGGGTCGGGCATCCACTGGGTCTACGACGACACCGCTCGCGACCACGCCCGCATCCTGGGCGAGGCGCGCGCGCCTGGCCGACGACGCCCTCGCCCGGCACGCCGGTGCCATCGACACGTCCGGCCGCCGACACCCGGTCGTCGTCTTCAACTCGCTCTCACATGCCCGCACGGAGCTGGTCGCCTCGACGCGTACCGCGACGACGTCACCGTCGGCCATCGACGCCGTCGGGGAACGCGCGGCCCGTCCAGCGCGACCCGGACGGCCGGGCCCTGTTCGAGGCGACCGTGCCCGCCTGTGGGTACGCGGTGTACGACTTCGTCGGCCGAGGAGCCCGCCGCGGCCGGCGGAGTCGACGGCCGATGCGCGATCGCTCGAGAACGAACATCTGCGCATCGAGCTCGACGACCAGGGCCTGTTGTCGTCGATCTTCGACAAGTCCGCGCGGACGCGAGGTCCTGGCTCCCGGGGCCCGGGGCAACCGCTTCCAGCTCCACCCCGACTACCCCAACTTCTTCGATGCCTGGGACATCGACCGGTTCTCCTTCGACCAGGTGATCGACCTCGACGAGGTCGAGTCGGTGGAGCTGGTCGAGCGAGGTCCGCTGCGGGCAGCCATCCGGGTCACCCGCCGATTCGGCGAGCTCTCGCCTCACCCAGCTCATCCGGCTCGACTGCCGGGGCGCGGGTCGTCGATTTCGACACCGAGGTCGAGTGGCACGAGACCAACCGACTCCTCAAGGTGGCCTTTCCCGTCGACGTGCGCAGCGCCCGGGCCACCTATGAGATCCAGTACGGCCACGTGGAACGCCCGACCCACGCCAACACCAGTTGGGACGTCGCCCGTTTCGAGGTCTGCGCACACAAATGGGCCGATCTGTCCGAACCCGGCTACGGCGTGGCCCTGCTCAACGACTGCAAGTACGGCTACGACATCCGGGCAACGTCATCCGGCTTTCGCTGTTGCGCGCCCCCACCTGGCCCGACCCCGTCGCCGATCGTGGCCATCACCGCTTCACGTACCGTCTGCTCCCCCATGCCGGCGACCTCCGAGAGGCCGGCGTCATCGATGCCGGGTACGACCTCAACGTCCCCCTCCGGACCGGTCACCACCTCACCGCATCCGGGCACCCTGCCCGCCCGTGCCTCGATGCTCTCGGTCGACGCCGCCAACGTCGTGATCGAGGCGGTCAAGCGCGCCGACGACGATCCCGATGCCCTGGTGGTACGGATGTACGAAGCGTGGGGACGGCGCGGACCGGTCACCCTCAGGGCCCCGTGGGAGGTCGAGCGGGCCACCTTCACCGACCTCCTCGAACGAGAGACAGGCCCCGCTCGGACCAGCGGTGCTGCGGTCTCGCTCCACCTGACCCCGTTCCAGCGTCGCCACCGTAAAGCTCGAGCCGTCCCGGGGCTGAGACCCGGGGCCGAGCCCGGCGGGGAGGCCTCCCCCGAGGTCCCCTCGGTTTGGTGCCCTGACCAGGACCAACGGCCTGGAGTGGCCGGCCCGCACAAGAACCCCCCGGGGAGAGCCGGCCCGGGGTACAGAAGGCGTGGCAAAGGGTCGATGCCCTCTGACACCGCTTTGGGAAGGGGCAATGGAACCTGCGTGGTTGGAGCGACTCGTCCTGGAGTTGCCCGACGCCGTGGTCGTGGCCGACGCAAACGGCCGGCTCGTGTGGGCCAATCCGGCCGCCGAGCGGATCTTCGGCCTAGCCGTCACCGACATCGTCGGCCTCAGCGCACTGGACTTCCTCCATCCCGAGGACATCGAACTGGCCGCGACCTCGCTGGTGAGCGTCAGGGACAAGAGCGTGGGCTCCCCCATCGAGCTCCGGGTCAAGACACCGACGGGCTGGAAGCTGGTCGAGCTCATCGGCGCCAACCTCGTGGGAAAGCCGCCCATCAACGGGCTCGTCTGGTGTCTGCGAGATCTCACCGAGCGCCGGCGCTGGGAGGTGGCGACCAATGACATCGAGCAGTTCCGGTCGCTGGTCCACAACTCCGCCAGCATCCTCCTGCTGCTCGACGGGACGGGGACGGTGCGGTCGGTGTCCGCCGCGATCACCCGGATGCTCGGACACGACCAGGCCCTCGTCGAGGGTCACCCCCTGGAGGACCTCGCCGTCCCCACCGACCGCCCCGCGCTGCGCGCCGCGCTCGCCGCGACCCTCGACAGTGGGCGGGTCGAGGAGGGGCCGACCATCGTCGAGATCGACCTCCGACGCCGCGACGGGGGCGTCCCGGTCCCGTGCGAGCTGAGCATCGTCAACCTGCTCGAGGATCCGACGGTCAACGGGCTGGCGGTGTCGGCCCACAACATCACCCAGCTGCGATCGACCCGGGACGCGCTCGAGCGACTCGCCACCCGCGACCCGCTGACGGGACTGCCCAACCGCAAGCTGATCCTGGACCGCATCGAACAGATGCAGAAGCGGGGGCGGCGAACCGGACACGACGGCGCGGTGCTCTTCATCGACCTCGACCGGTTCAAAGATGTCAACGACTCTCTCGGTCACCGGGTCGGAGACGACGTGTTGCGCCAAGCGGCCATCCGCTTTCAAAGCGCATTGCGCGAATCGGACTCCATCGGCCGGCTCGGTGGAGACGAGTTCGTGGTGCTCGTCGAAGGATCGGGGGTCAACCACGCCGAGGCCGCCGCCCAACGACTGCTCGAGTCCCTGGCCGTTCCGTTCTCGGTCCACAGCGCGGCGCGGCCCCGGTTGACGATCTCAGCCAGCATCGGCATCGTCTCGGGGGCGTACTCCTCGGCCGAGGACCTGCTCATGGACGCGGACGTGGCGCTCTACGAGGCCAAAGCGGCGGGCCGCAACCGGGCCATGCGCTTCGAACCTCACATGCGCGGCGAGTTCCGCACCCGCATCGATCTCGAGCGAGACCTGCGCCTGGCGCTCGAGGCCGGCGAGTTCTTCCTCGTCTACCAGCCGGTGGTCCAACTGAGTGACGGCGCCGTGCAGAGCATGGAGGCACTGCTGCGATGGCGCCGGCCCTCGGGGCTCGTGGTGACCCCTGACGACTTCATCCCCGCCCTCGAGGAGTCGGGCCTCATCGTCGAGGTCGGCGCCTTCGTGCTCCGAGAGGCGTGCCGCCAGACGCGTCGCTGGTACGACGCGGGATTGGCGACGGCGGTGTCGGTGAACGTGTCACCCCGCCAGTTCGAGACCGAGACGCTCGTCGACGAGATCAAGAGGGCCTTGGAGAGCTCGGGACTGGACCCGACGTGGTTGATCCTCGAGATGACCGAGACAACGCTGATCCGCGACTCGGGCGAGTCAACCTTGCGACTCACCGCCCTGAAGGACCTCGGCATCCGATTGGCCATCGACGACTTCGGTACCGGCTACTCGTCGATGGCCTATTTGCAGCAGTTCCCGGTGGACATTCTCAAGATCGATCGGACCTTCATCCCCGAAACCTCCACCGACAAAGCCAGCACCGCCCTCGTCCATGCCCTCGTCGAGCTGGGGAACGCCCTGGGACTCAAGACGGTGGCCGAGGGCATCGAGACCATCGAGCAACTGGTGCAGCTGAAACACGAGGGCTGCGATGCCGGACAGGGCTTCTACTTCAGCCGACCGCTCGAAGCCGCCGATGCCCAACGGTTCCTCGAGCAAGCCGCCCACGGCGTCCTGGCCGCGACTCCGGTGAGCCTCTGAGCAGGGAATATGCCTCGAATGCGTCGGGGCGGGACCCTCGATCTCGGGCCGGTCCCGTTCAAGATCGGGTGGTCAAGGGCCGATGACTGAAGCGTTGGTAGAGCGATGGAGCATGGGCAGGAGGCCCGAAACCATGGATGAGACGATCAGAGCCATCTTGGCCGAGCACGGACGCCTGTCCACCGACGCGGCCCGACTCGATGACGACACCGATCTCTACGGAGTCGGGCTCACCTCGCACGCCACGGTGACCGTCATGCTGGCGATCGAGGACGCATTCGAGATCGAGGTGCCCGACAGCATGTTGCGCAAGGCCACCTTCCAGACGATCGGAGCCATGCGCGCCATGGTCGAGGCGCTCACGATCCAAAGGCAATCGGTCTGACCCGACGCACGAGATCGTGAGGCTCGGCGTCGGACAGACGCCGCTTCAGAGCCAGTCCTTGCGCCGAAACACCATGTACAGGATCACCGCGCACACGGTGATCAGGACGGCCGAGGTGATCTCCCCTGAATCCTTTCCGAATCCGGGGTAGGGCACGTTCTGCCCGTACCACCCCGTGATGGCCGTCGGCACGGCGATGATCGCCGCCCAGCTGGTGACCTTTTTCATGATCAGGTTCATGCGGTTGCCCTGCTCGGTCAGGTTGGTCTCGACGATCGTGGTCACCAGGTCGCGCAGCGACTCCGTCCACTCGGTGGCCCGGATGACGTGGTCGTAGATGTCGCGGTAGTACGGCGCCATCGGTTCGGGCACGATGCCGAGGTCCTGGCGGAGCAGGCTGTTGACCACCTCGCGCATGGGCAGGGTGATGCGACGCAGCAGCACGAGGCTCTTTCGGAGCTGGAAGGATCTCCGTTGCACGTTCTCGATCGCACCCCGACTGGGGTCGAAGAGCTCGTCCTCGGTGGCCTCGACCGCTTCGTCGAGCGATTCCACAGCGCGGAAGTGCCCGTCGACGAGGTAGTCCAAGAGCCCGTACAAGAGGAACGACACCCCGAAGCAGGCCAGGTCATCGGAGGTGTCCCACCGTTCGACCACGGGATCGATGGGGAAGCCGGGGTCTTTGCGCACCGTGATGAGGGCGTGAGGGGTGATGAAGACGGCGATCTCGTGGGAGACCAACTCACCCGATCCCACATCGAGCAGCGCCGAGTGGGCCGACATGAAGAGGTGGGTCTTGTAGCGGTCGATCTTGGTCCGTTGCGTCTCGTCGAGGGCGTCCTCGATGGCCAGCGCGTGCAGGCCGAACTCGCGGCCGATGATGGCGAGCTGCTCACTGTCGGGCGCGCACAGATCGAGCCACACCACGCAGTCGGCGTCCTGCTCGAGGTGGTCCGAGATCTCATCGACCGGGAAGTTCTCCTTCACCAGCGAGCCTCCCCGGTAGAGGCGGGTTCGGATCCCTCGCGCCCCCTGGCCGTCGGGGCCGAGCGGCACCGGAATCGGTACCGCCTCCGGCACCCCGGGAGGGCCCGTCGCCGTCGAGACGCCCATGTCCACTTCGGCCAACCCGCGGTGCACGTGCCCGGAAGAGGCGCCCGGTTCGGGTTTCGCCGCCGCCGTGTCGGTCAGGTCCCGGTTTCGATCCATAGGGCCTCCGCTCCGGCTCTGTCCCAGCGACGCTATCGACCGGAACGCTGCGGCCCGCTCATCCGCCTGATCGAGCGCGCTCTCTCGTTAGATAGTCTAACGACATGGGGGTCGAATCTGAGCACGGCGCGGCGGTCGTGGCCGCCACCCCGGCCCACGAGCCGGGGTCTTTCGGCCGGGCCGCGGCCTGGCTCTCCAAGCAGGTCGAGCTCGCCCTCGGTGGCGTGGAGCTGTCGTTGCCGCAGTACAGGGTCCTCGGGGTCCTGGCGGAGGGGGCCTCGATGCCGTCGGCTATGGCCGAGCGCCTGACCGTGCGCCGGCCCACGGTCACCGCCGTGGTCGACGGGCTCGAGATCCGGGGCCTGGTGCAGCGCACGCCGGGGGGCGTCGACAAGCGCAGCGTCACCCACACCCTGACCCCCAAGGGACAGCGCCTCTTGGCCAAGGCCAACGCCGCGGTGGACGCCCGCCTCCTCGACATCGCCTCGAGTCTCGACGAACCCGCCCTGACCCATCAGGCCCTCGACGGCTTGGTCCTGTGGCGTGCCGCCATGCGCGCCTACCACTCGTCCCAGGCGGCCCCTCTGTGAGCGCGTCTCGAGCGCAGGCCGCGCCGGCAACCGCTTCGTCGCCGCTCACGTTCACCGAGGTCGACCACTACGGCCCACCCCGCGGGACCGTCGATCCCGACACCACCAAGACATGGCTGCGGCGTGCCATGCCCATCATGAAGGCACATCGGGGGATCTTCATCACGGCCCTGGTCCTGTCCTTCGTGGGTCTCGTGCTCCAGCTCCAGATCCCGGACCTGTTGAACCACGCCATCGACAACTCGGTGGAGCGCCATAGCGTGCCGCTGCACTTCTATGTGTGGTGGATCGTGGGTCTCGGACTGGCCGGCGGGTTGTCGGGATACGTGTCGCGCCTGTTCCTCTTCCAGAGCGCGTACGAGATCGAATACGACTTGCGCACGATGATCTACGAACACCTGTCCCGCATGTCGTTCTCCTTCTACGACCGGGTCCAGTCGGGACAACTCATCTCGCGTGCCAACTCCGATATCCGCTCCGTCCAGATGTACATGACCTTCGCACCCATGATCCTGGTGCAGTGCAGCAGCGCCCTCGTGGCGTTCGGTTTCATGTTGTCGATCAACGTCCCCCTTGCCTTTGTCGCCATGGCCACCATGCCCTTCGTCTTCCTGGTCGGGCACCGCATGCGTCGCTCCATGTTCCCCGTGTCCTGGCTCATCCAGGCGCGTCTGGCCGATGTGGCCACGATCGTGGACGAGAACGTGAACGGTGTCCGCGTGGTCCGGTCTTTCGCCCAGGAGAGCCAGCAGCTGCGCACGTTGGCCCAGGCAGCCGACAAGGTGCAATGGGGCTACGTCAAAGACGCGGATCTGCGCGCTCGCTGGACTCCCGCCATCCAGAACCTTCCCCAGGTGGGCCTGGCTCTCGTCCTCGGGTTCGGGGGCTACATGGTGATCCACGGAAGCCTCGGCTTGGGCGCCATCGTGGCCTTCAACTCCTACCTGCTCATGCTCCAGGCGCCGTTCATGATGCTGGGCATGATCATCATGATGGGCCAGCGCGCCGCGGCGTCGGCCGAGCGGATCTACGAGATTCTCGACGAGGAGCCCACCGTCGTGGACCGACCGGGGGCGGTTGACCTCACCGACTGCAAGGGGGATGTGCGCTTCGAGAAGGTGGGGTTCTCCTACGGCCCCGATCTCCCCATGGTCCTCTCCGACCTCGATCTGCATCTCCGCCCGGGCGAAACCGTGGCCCTGGTGGGGCGCACGGGCTCGGGCAAGTCGACCGTGGCCCGGCTCATCCCCCGTTTCTACGACGTCACCGAGGGCAGGTTCCTGGTGGACGGCCACGACGTCCGCGACCTGACGATCGAGAGCCTTCGGGCGAACGTCGGCGTCGTGCTCGACGACGCCTTTCTGTTCTCGGTGTCCATCCGGGACAACATCGCCTACGGCCGCGCCGACGCCGACATCGCCGATGTGGAGGCGGCGGCGCGTGCCGCGGGGGCCGACGACTTCATCCGAGAGCTGCCCGAGGGCTACGACACCGTGGTGGGCGAACGGGGCTACACGCTCTCCGGTGGCCAGCGCCAACGCATCACCATCGCCCGGACACTGCTCGTCAACCCGCCCATCCTGGTGCTCGACGACGCCACCAGCGCCATCGACGTCCAGGTGGAGCAGCAGATCCATGACGCGCTGCGCGTGCTCATGGAGGGCCGCACCACGCTGATCGTGGCGCACCGCCTGTCCACCATCAGCCTGGCCGATCGCGTCGTGCTGCTCGAGGATGGACGTGTCATGGCCGACGGCACCCACGCCGAGCTCCTCGCCACCACGCCCCACTACGCCGAGGTCCTGGCCCAGGTCGATCCCGATGCCGAGGTGGTGCTGGGGTCCGCCAACGGAAACGGCTCGGCTCCGCCGGGTCGAGCGGAGCACTGATGGGCTTCGGCGGATGGGGAGGCGGGCCTGGGTTCGGCGGGGGCGGACGTCCCGGTGCACCGGCCGCGCCGGGGCTGCCCTTCGGGGGCATCCCCTCGGAGCTCCAGGACGGGGTGGACGAGCTCCTGGTCGAGGAGCCCGACCACGGCGAGCCCGACGTCGAGTTCTCCCAGCACCAAACGGCCAAGGAACGCAAGACGCTCACGTTGCGGGGACTGCTCCTCGAGTATCCCCACATGCTGGTGATGGCGACGATCCTCGTGATCGCGACCAGCGTGGCGCTGCAGGCCGGCCCCAAGCTCACCGAGCTCGCCATCGACGACGGCATGGTGCCGGGTCATCGCCACCTGAGCATCGTGCTCATCATCGCCGCGATCTATCTCGGTTTCGTGACCTTCACGTCGCTGACCCAGCGGGCCCTGGTCAAGGTGACCGGTCGGTTGGCAGCGGGAGTGATGAACGATCTCCGGGTCAAGGTCTTCTCCCACCTGCAACGCCTCTCGCTCGACTTCTTCACCGCCGAGAAGGCCGGGGTCGTCATGACCCGCATGACCAGTGACATCGAGAACCTCCAGCAGCTCCTCCAAGACGGCCTGGCCCAGTTCGCCATTCAGGGCCTGACCATGGTGGTCATCACCGTGGTCCTGTTCACCACCAACGTCAGGCTCGCCTTCATCACCGTGGGGCTGGTCGTCCCGATCCTCGTCGTCATGTCGCTGTGGTTCCGGGTGGCCTCCGAGCGTGGGTACGACCGCGTGCGCGACGGCATCGCCAATGTGATGGCAGATCTGTCCGAGAGCCTGCACGGCGTGCGCGTCGTGGCCGCCCACAACCGGCAGCGGTTCAACATCGTCCATCACCGCAACGTCGTGGGCGACTATCGCGACGCCAACATCTACACGGCACAGATCAACGCCATCTACGGCCCGGGCACCCAGCTGGTGGGCTGGCTCGGGCAAGCCGCCCTGTTGGGGATCGGCGGGGACATGGTGGTGCACCACACCCTGTCTCCCGGTGCGCTGGTCGCCTTCTTCTTGTACCTGAACCGCTTCTTCGCCCCGATCCAGCTCCTGGTCCAGCAGTACAACAGCTTCCAACAGGGCCAGGCCTCGGTCCTCAAGCTGCGCACCCTGCTCTCCACCCAGCCCACCGTCACCGAAGCACCCGACGCGGTGGAGCTGCCGCCCATCGAGGGCGAGATCGTCTTCGACGACGTGACCTTCGGCTACGACCCCGTGGTCCCGGTCATCGAAGACGTGGACCTGCGCATCGCGCCGGGAGAGACCGTCGCCTTCGTGGGTCCCACCGGGGCCGGGAAGTCCACGCTGGCCAAGCTCATCACCCGCTTCTACGACCCGACGTCGGGCCAGGTGCGCATCGACGGCCACGACATCGCGGGGGTGACCCTCGACTCGCTGCGCCGCCAGCTCGGCGTGGTCCCCCAGGAGCCGTTCCTCTTCGCCGGAACCATCCGCGACAACCTGGCCTTCGCCCGACCCTCGGCCACCGACGCCGAAGTCGACGAAGCCATCCGCGCCGTGGGGCTGGGCGAGCTCGTCGAACGGCTGCCCCAGGGAGTCGACACCGTCGTCCACGAACGGGGCCAGTCCCTGTCGTCGGGTGAGCGCCAACTGATCGCCCTGGGCCGGGCCTTCCTGGCCCATCCCCGGGTGCTCGTCCTCGACGAGGCCACCTCCAACCTCGACCTGCAATCGGAGAACCGGATCGAAGCGGCCCTCGACGTCCTGCTCGAGGCGCGCACCGCTGTGCTGATCGCGCATCGCCTGTCCACGGCGATGAAGGCGGACCGTATCGTCGTCGTCGACGAGGGGCGCATCGTCGAAGTCGGGACCCACGCCGAGCTCGTCGCTCGCGGGGGACGCTACGCCGAGATGTACTCGGCCTGGGTCAACCAGTCCGAGCACAGCGCCGACGCGGCGGCTTCGTAGGGTCTGAGGTCCACGTGGCCAAGAGCCCGTCGGCCGACGTCGCCGTCGTCGGAGGCGGGTTGGTGGGGTCGTGCGTGGCCTACGAATTGGCCGGCGCGGGCGCCCGCGTGGCCCTCATCGACGCCTCGCTGCCGGGGCGCGCCTCGGACGCCGGAGCCGGGATCGTCTCCCCCGAGACATTCACCGAACCCGACCCGGAATGGTTCGCCTTCGGCATCGCAGCGGCACGGCACCTGCGGTCATTGGTCGCCCGATTGTGCGAGGACGGTTCGGATCCGGGCCGCGACGCGTTCGCCGAATGTGGCTCGCTGGTGGTGGCGCTGGCCGAGCACGAAGACCCCTGGTTCACCGAAGCGGCCGCCCTGGTGAGCGCCCGGACCCCCGACGTCGCCGAGATCTCCACCGATGAGGCACGCGCCATGTTCCCCCCTCTCGGCCGGCTGTGGCGGGCCCTGCACAGCCCTTCGGCCGCCCGCGTCGACGGTCGGATGCTGCGCAACTCGGTGCGTGACGCCTGCCGGCGGCGAGACGTCACCCTCGTGTCCATGCAGGCGACCGGGCTCGAGCGCCGCGGCGATCGGGTCACGGCGGTATGCGGTGCGGACGAGGTCGTGCACTGTGGCGCGCTGGTGCTGGCCGGAGGGGCGTGGGCGGGGGGCGCCGCTCCCTGGCTCGGGGTGCCAGTGCCGGTGACACCGACCAAAGGACAGATCGTCCACGTGTCGCTGGACGGCACCGACCAGTCCGGCGCGGCCGGCGCCGGCAGCGACCGTTGGCCGATCGTGCAACCGATCCTGAACTTCTACCTGGTGCCGTGGGCGGGCGGACGCGTCGCCTGTGGTGGCACGTTCGAACCCGATGCGGGATTCGACGTCAGACCGACCGCCGGTGGGGTGCGCGACCTCTTGCGTGAATGCGTGGCCATCGCCCCGGGGTTGGCGAACGCCACGATGCTGGAGGTCAGGGTGGGCCTGCGCCCGACGAGCGCCGACGATCGTCCTCTGCTCGGACCATTCCCGGGGTTCGGCAACGTGCACCTGTGCACGGGCCACGGCGCCAACGGATTGCTTCTCGGTCCGTACTCGGCGGCCCTGGTGGCGGCCGGCGTCACCGGTGGGGCACCCCCCGGGGAGATGCCGTATGGCATGGGTCGGTTCGGCGCGCCGTGAGGCGCTGGGACTACCGGCGGGAGGCGTCGCCGTCGCTGGAAGGGAGATAGGCGACTTCCAACTCGGCGCCGTCGGGGTCCCGGAAGAACACCGAACGCAGCCCTGCTCCGAACTGCGTCACCTCTCCGGGGGACGCGCCGACGGCGACGAGACGATCCCGGATCGCCAACAGCTCCTCCTCGGACTCGACCGCCATGGCGTAGTGGTCGATGGCACCGCGGCCGCCCATCTTGGTCCGATCCCCGACGATGGAGTCGGCAGGAACCTCGAATACATTCAGCGCGCTCGTCACCGCCCATGTTCACGATCGCCATTCGTGGGTGATCGCCTTGGGCTTCCATGATGTGGATCACCTCGGCGCCGAAGATGTCCCCGTAGAACTCCAGATAACGCTCCAGATCTGCCGTCATGGTGGCGACGTGATTGAAGCCAACGGTCTTTGGTTGCTCTGACATCTGGCACCTCCGAGCACGGATCCGTCTACTGGGCGAGAGTACCGCCCCGACACCGGTCCGGCACCCTCCAGCGGCCTTATGCTGGCCGACTACGCCAAGCCTCGACCTTGTGTCCCCAAGTGCTGCGCAGTGCCTCGTGGAACCCGTCCTCACCTCTCGCCGGGTGCGCAGGACGCGGAGAATGTGGGCCCTGGCGGTGGCGTTGGTGACGGCACTCGTGGTCGGCTTGCTGTTGGCAGGGGGCGGGAAGAGTTCGGTCGAACGCCCTCGGCCCCCGGCCAAGCACCATGCCACGGTCCCTCCTGTCGCCGGCAACCCGCGCCTCGACGCCGACTGGGACGGAGATGGCAAACCGGTCACCTTCGCCTTCGGTGGGGACGTGCACTTCCCCGCCGGAACCAATCTCGGCGACCGGTTGGCGGCCGACCCCTCCACCGCCCTCGGCCCTACCGTCTCACAACTCCTGTCCGGGGCGAACCTGTCGATGACGAACCTCGAGTCGGCCCTCACCGATGGCACTTGTCCCGACGCGCAGCCCAAGCAGTACGTCTTCTACGCTCCTGCATCCGCGCGTGCAGGCCTTTCAGGGTGCCGGCGTCACACTCATCACCGAGGCCAACAATCACGGGGAGGACTGCGGGCTCCCCGGGCTGCAGACTGCCCTGAGCGTGCGGGCCGACACCGGCTACCCGATCCTCGGCATCGGTCGGAACGTCGACGACGCCTTCACCCCGTATCGGGCCACCATCAACGGCGAGAAGATCACCATCATCGCCGCCACCCAGGTCATCGATTCCGACCTGCAGACGAGCTGGACGGCGACCTCCGACCACGCCGGCCTGGCCTCGGCCTACGACGTCGGTGCACTGGTCTCGGCGGTGGAGGCCGCCCGGCGCTCCAGTGACACCGTGATCGTCTATCTGCACTGGGGCACAGAGCTCGACGCCTGCCCCAACCCTCTCCAAGAACCACTGGCCCAGGTCCTGGTGGCAGCCGGCGCCGACATCGTGGTGGGCACCCATGCGCACGTCCTGCTCGGCGGCGGCTATCTCGGATCGGCCTACGTCGACTACGGCCTCGGGAACTTCGCCTTCTACGACAACTCGCCGCCCGAGAACCAGAGCGGGTCACTCGTCATCACCGCCACCGGCCGACGCATCGACAGTGTCACGTGGAGACCGGCGGTGATCGTGAACGACCTGCCCCAACCGCTGACCGGTGCCGCCGCCACTGCGGCCGTCGGGCAGTGGAACGCCGCTCGGGGCTGCACCGACGTCACCGCCACGCCGTCGGCGCCCATCTCCTCGCCCTCGACCGAGACCGCACCCGCTCGGCCGCGGCGCTGCAGAAGCTCTCGACCGACAGCGGCTGACCCGGGTCAGAGCCGAGTCACCGTCGCCGCAGTCAGCCGGCCTTTTGACCGTAGACGTGGTTCACGATCGTGGTCGTGGCCCGGGGTAGCACCGCTTCGATCTTGGCCCCCTGGGCCGGGGTCAGCCGGTGATTGGTCACGGCGTAACCGACCTGCTTGTCGCCCGCCCGGACGAGTGCGTCGACGACCGTGGTGACATCGACGCTGTGGGCCTGGGCCACCTGAGCGATCGACTCCCCCGAGCGCAAGGCGGCGACCAGAGCCTTCGGAGTGATGCCGATGGTCTTGGCACTGATCTCCACGGTGTTGCGGGCCACCGCCTTGTGATGCGCTCGTAGCCAGGCCCGGAGGGGATGACGGGTGCTCGTGCCGGGGCTCGTCGCGGTCGGGGTCGAGACCGATGCCGGGGTGGCGGCACCGGCGGGCGACGCCAGTCCGGCGCTGAGCCCGACTCCCACCATTCCTGACAGGACCAGACCGACGGTGACGGTGGCGAACATCTTCTTCATGTGCGCTCCTACGGGAGATGGATGGTGACAAGGTGCAGTGTGCGGCCGCACTGTGAGGATTCCGTGAGCGAACGTCGCGATTCCGATCAGGGCCAGCCCCGTGTGCAGCGGAGGTCCACCCGGAGTCGGGGGTCGTAGGATCCGACGGTGAGACCGATCCCGTGGTGGGCCCTCGCCTCGGCCGGAGCGGCCCCGGTCCTGCTCGTCGGCGGCTGGACCCTTTCCGATGCCCTGCAGCGGCCGGGGTACGACCCCATCCGCGACACCATCAGCGCCCTGGCCGCAGTGGGGGCCACGGACCGCTGGGTGATGACCTCGGCGCTCGCCGGTCTGGGTGCCTGCCATGTCGTCACCGCGCTGGGCCTGCGGCCGGCCCGGCAGGGCGGGCGGGTCGTCTTCGGCGTCGGGGGCGTTGCCACGGTCATGGTGGCGGCCTTCCCGCAGCCCGCCCACGGGAACTCCGTGGCCCACACCGTCGCCGCCACGGTGGCATTCGTCGCCCTCGGCGGCTGGCCCGCGGTGGCGGCGGTGCGCCGGAGCCCGGGCTCCGCTGCTCTCGCGCCGCGCCGGGTGGGCCGCCTCGAGCGTGCTGCTCGGACTGGTGGTGTGGTTCGCGGCCGAGCTCCACGGAGGACAGCGCGGCCTGGCCGAGCGCGCCGCCGCCGGCGCCCAGGCCCTGTGGCCGTTGGCGGTCGTCCTCACCACCCGCCGGGCCTGGGCCCGAACCTCGTCGGATTGCTGACCCTCTGCGTCGCCCAGGGTCAGGCGGGAACCCCCTGTCGAGCCGACTCGGTGGCATCGGCCAGAAGCTTGTCGTCGTCGGCCAGCAGCTCGTGCGCCAGCTGGCGGACCATGGCGCCGATCTCGGGGTGCGCCTCGGGATCCCATCCGTCGAGCAATTCGGTCAACCCGGTCCGACGGGCCACCTGGAGCCGGTCGATGGCGTCGCGACCCTGGTCGGTCAGGGAGAACTCGCACTCGCTGGGCCCCTGCACCGTCTCCACCAATCCCTTCGCCACCAACGAGTCGATGCCGGCCTCGATGCGCTCGGGATCGACCTTGAGGCGCGCCGCCACGCTCTGCAGCGTGCAATCGGGATGGTCGGCAAACCGGTAGAGCAGCCAGCACGGTCGAGGGTCGAGCTGCAACCCGGCCCGGGCCGCCAACGTGGCGTAGAGCTCGGCTCGGTTCTCTCGCAAGCTGAAGCGCTCCAACGACAGCTGGATCTCCTCGAGCGACGAGCGCGACTCGTGCATCCCGAGCTCTTTCCCCGGGTCGGCGTTGCGCACCGTCTTTCGCAACTCGATGTCGGGGAGCAACCACGACAACGCGAAGGCCACAGCCGCGATGGGAACAGCGATGAGGAACACGGTTTGGATGGTGTGCACGATGCCGGCCACCGCCCCGGCATGAAGAGCGGGCGGCAGATGCTTGAGCGACGTCGGGTCTGCCCCACTCAGGGCGTTGACGAGATTGGAGGGGACGGCTTTCACGTGCAGGGCGTGGACCACGTTGGTCACCAGGCGATTGGCGTAGATGGCACCGAACACCGCCGTGCCGAAGGACCCACCGATCATGCGGAAGAACGTCGCCCCCGAGGTCGCCGTGCCCAGCTGCTCGTAGGGCACGGCATTCTGGACCGCCACCACCAGGACCTGCATGACCAGGCCGAGACCCACCCCGAACACGAACATGAAGCCCGCGATGGCCCACGCACCGGTGGTCAAGCCGATTCGGGACATCAAGAGCAACCCGACGATCATGAGGAAGGTGCCCAAGACCGGGAAGACCTTGTACCGCCCCCAGCGGCTGACCAGCTGGCCCGCTCCGGTCGAGGCCAGCAGCAACCCGCCCATCAACGGCAGCAGTCGCAGCCCCGACGCAGGTGGACTCAGCCCTCGAGCGTCCTGGAAGAAGATCGGTAGGAAGGTGAGCGCACCGAACATGGCGAATCCCATGACGAAGCCCACCGCGCTGGCGGCCGAGAACACGCGATTGGCGAACAGCCCGAGGGGGATGACCGGCTCGGCGGCGCGCCTCTCGACCACCAAGAACAGGACCGTCAGCGCCACCCCCGCCGCCGCCATGCCGATGATCGGGCCCGACCCCCACCGGTAGGTCGTCCCTCCCAGGCTGGTGAACAGGACCAGCGCCGTCGTGGCCAGAGTGAGGAGGACGGTCCCCAGGTAGTCGATGACGTGGTGCACCCGCCGGAGATGGCCGGGGAGCTGGGCGGCGGTGACGAAGAGGGCCACGACGCCGATCGGCACGTTGATGTAGAAGACCCAACGCCAGGACAGGTACTCCACGAAGAAGCCGCCGATCAGCGGTCCGAGCACGGTGGCGACACCGAACACGGCGCCGAACAGGCCCATGTACCGGCCGCGGTCCCGAGGCGACACGATGTCACCCACGATGGCCTGGGCACCGATCATCAAGCCGCCACCGCCCAGGCCCTGGATGGCCCGGAAGGCGATCAGCTCCAGCATCGAGTGACTGAACCCCGAGAGGGCGGAGCCGCCCAGGAAGATCAGGATCGCCGTCTGGAAGAACGTCTTGCGCCCGTATTGGTCGCCGAGCTTTCCCCACAGAGGCGTGGAGACCGTCGATGCCAACAGGTACGCGGTCACCACCCAGGTCAGATGGGAGGCTCCGTGCAGGTCGCCCACGATGGTGGGCAGCGCCGTCGACACGATGGTCTGGTCGAGCGCAGCCAGGAACATCCCGAGCAGCAGCGCGCCGATGATCAGCAGCACCCGCCGGTGCGAAAGGTCGAGGGTGGGCGCGGACACCTGGGCTCCCGGGCCGCCCGGCGCCAGGTCGGTGGGTTCGTCGGCTATCAGCTCACGATACGCGCCGTCACCTCTCCCGGCTCCCACCCGGCGCGGGTGGGCGCCACCGAGCCCGTCGACCTGGGTTCGAGGGGCACTCGGTGCCGGTACGGTGTTCGGGCCGGGACGTCGAGAGACTCCATGGTCAGCCACCGCAGGAGGGGCCATGTCCAAGGTCGTGTGCGTGCTCTACCCGGACCCCGTGGACGGACAGCCGACGGTCTATCCGCGCGACGAGATCCCGGCCCTCGAGGGCTATCCGGGTGGCCAGACCCTTCCCACACCGGACGCCATCGACTTCACCCCGGGCGAGCTCCTGGGCACCGTCTCGGGCGAGCTCGGATTGCGCACCTTTCTCGAGAGCCGAGGCCAC
Organism: uncultured Acidimicrobiales bacterium; assembly: GCA_963768255.1. Lineage (GTDB taxonomy): Bacteria > Actinomycetota > Acidimicrobiia > Acidimicrobiales > UBA8190 > Chersky-840. The sequence continues at coordinate 240,357 of CAVYGX010000008.1, forward strand.
AGCTTCGTGGTCACCTCCGACAAGGACGGGCCCGACTCCACCTTCGAGCGAGAGCTGGTCGATGCCGAGATCGTGATCTCCCAGCCCTTCTGGCCCGCGTACCTCACCGAGGAACGCGTTGCCAAGGCCCCCCGTCTGAAGCTCGCCATCACCGCCGGGATCGGCTCGGACCACGTGGACCTGCAAGCCGCCATCGAGCGCGGCATCACCGTGGCCGAGGTGACCTTCAGCAACAGCGTCAGCGTGTCGGAGCACGTCGTCATGATGATCCTGTCGCTCGTGCGCAACTACATCCCCTCCTACCAGTGGGTGGTAGATGGTGGTTGGAACATCGCCGACTGCGTGTCACGCGCCTATGACGTCGAGGGGATGACCGTCGGGACAGTGGGGGCGGGACGGATAGGAACCGCCGTGCTGCGTCGGCTCAAGCCCTTCGATGTCAAACTGCACTACACCGATCGCCACCGGCTACCGGCCGACGTGGAGACCGACCTCGGGCTCACGTATCACCCCACCGTCGGAACCCTCGTGGCGGCGTGTGACGTGATCACCATCAACACTCCCCTGCATCCTGAGACCGAGGGGATGTTCGACGACGCGCTGATCGGCACCATGAAGCGCGGTTCGTACATCGTCAATACCGCCCGAGGCAAGATCTGCGATCGCGACGCCATCGTCCGTGCACTGCGCAGTGGGCAGCTGGCCGGCTACGCCGGCGATGTCTGGTTCCCACAGCCGGCACCGCCGGACCACCCGTGGCGGACGATGCCCCACCACGGCATGACCCCTCACGTGTCGGGCACGACGCTTTCCGCCCAGGCGCGCTATGCCGCCGGGGTGAGAGAGATCCTGGAGTGCTGGTTCGAGCAACGCCCGATCCGTGACAGCTACCTGATCGTCGACGGGGGCCGGCTCGCCGGCGCCGGTGCGCACGCATACACGCCGGGAGACGCGACGAAGGGTTCGGAGGAGGCCGCCGGCTCGCACTGAGCCGTGGTGGTCCCCGTCTCGTCGGGCGCGATCGCTACCCCAGTTGGGCCAGGGCGGGAACGATCCGATCCCCGACCTGGGTCACAAAGGCAATCGGGTCGCCCGTCGGCATGATCTCGACGGCGTCGACTCCCAGGGCGGCGTACTGCGCCATCAGGGCCACGAACCCGTCGAGGTCGTCGAGCGGATTGCTCAGGGCCAGAATGGTTCTGTCGATCGAGGCCGGGTCACGTCCCTCGGCGTCGCAGTGCCGGTCCAGGATCTCGAGCTTGCGGGCGATCTCGGTGGGGGAGATGGCGAACATGTTGCACGCGTCGCCGTAGCGGGCCACCAGTCGAAGCGTCTTTCGTTCGCCTGTCCCGCCGATGAGCACACGGGGCCGGGGCGAGCTGATGGGCGGGGGAGAGCAGATGGTCTCGGCCAGCTGGTAGTGCCGTCCCTCGTAGGGCCCGTCGTTGTCACTCCACATCTGCAGACAGATCTGCAGGGTCTCCTCGAGGCGCTCGAAGCGTTCGGCCAAGGGCGGGAACGGCACACCGAGACCCTGGTGCTCCCGCTCGTACCAGGCCGCGCCGATCCCGAGCTGGCCCCGGCCCCCCGAGAGCGCGTCCAGGGTGGTGACGATCTTGGCCAGCAACCCGGGGTGCCGGTAGGTGACACCGGTCACGAGCAGACCGAGCGTCATGGTGCTCGTGTGACCCGCCAGGAACCCGAGCGACGTATAGCCCTCGAGCATCGGGTCCTGCGCGGGCGCCATCATCTCCATCTGAAACCAGTGGTCCATCAAGGTGAACACCGAGACGCCGCTCTCCTCCGCGATGCGGGCGGTGGTGGCGAGCGTGGGGCCCAGGGTCTGGGGCGCTCCCGGTAGGGTGAAATTGACGAAATGGATGCCGACTCGCATCGGTGTTCCTCTCGGTCGCGTGCGTGGAGGTGTTCGCTGAGCCCCGTGTCCCCGGGGCCTCCCACCTTGGCACGGACGGTCCGGGCGGATCTGGGTCGTCCCGACCTCGGGCCAGCACCCCGGTGGCACAGTGGCCTTGACATGCCGTTCGGCATTTAAATACGATCCGTATTGGATCGTATCCTCCCCCGAAAGAGAGGTCCCGTGCCAGCCCTGGACCGCAAGTGGTGGACCCTCATCGCCGTGTGCACGGCGACATTCATGCTTCTCCTCGACATCACGGTGGTGAACGTCGCCCTCCCCGACATCCAGCACTCGCTGCACTCGACCTTCAGCGACCTCCAATGGGTGATCGACGCCTACTCGTTGACCTTGGCCGCCTTCCTCCTCACCGCCGGGGTGGTCGGTGACATGTTCGGGCGCCGGGTGGTCTTCGCTGTGGGGCTTTTCGTGTTCTCGGTGTCGTCGCTCGTCTGTGGGCTGTCCACGTCGTCGTTGATGCTGAACCTGTCGCGCGGTTTCCAGGGAGTCGGCGGAGCCATCATGTTCGCCACATCGCTGGCGCTCATCGCGTCCGCCTTCCAGGGCAAGGAGCGGGGAACTGCGTTCGGTATCTACGGCGGTGTGATCGGAGGCGCCGTTGCCGTAGGGCCGCTCATCGGCGGCGCGCTCACCAGTGGGCTCGGCTGGCGGTGGATCTTCTTCGTGAACGTTCCCGTGGGAGTGGTGGCCATCGCCCTCACGTTGACTCGGGTGCAGGAGTCGAAAGAGCTCAACGAGCGGCGGATCGACTGGATCGGCTTCGTCTCCTTCTCGGTTGCACTGTTCATGCTCGTCTTCGCGTTGGTACGGGGGAATGCCAACGGCTGGGGAAGCACGATGATCGTGGGCTTGCTGGTCGGGTCGGGATTGCTCCTGGGTGTCTTCCTGATCGCCGAGTGGCGCCAGTCCGATCCCATGCTCGACCTCAACCTGTTCCGAAGGCCGGCAGTGGTCGGCTCATCGATCGTGGCCATGACCTTGGCGGGGTCGATCTTCGCCTTGTTCCTGTACATCACGCTCTACGTGCAGGACGATCTCGGCTTCGGCCCCTTCGCGGCGGGGCTCCGTTTCCTCCCCATCACCATGCTCGCGTTCATCGTGGCCCCCTTCGCCGGAAAGCTGAGCGTTCGGATCAAGGCTCGCTACCTGCTCGGCGGTGGACTCCTGCTGGTCGCGGTCGGGCTGCTGCTCATGTCTCACGTCCACACGTCATCGGGCTGGACCGTGCTCCTACCGGGGTTCATCGTCACCGGCATCGGCATCGGCACCGTGAACCCCGTCCTGGCGTCCGCCGCCATCAGCGTCGTCCCGCCCGAGCGCAGTGGCATGGCCTCGGGAGCGAACAACACCTTCCGCCAGGTGGGCATCGCCACCGGGATCGCCGGCCTGGGTGCGGTGTTCCAGAGCCAGATCCAGCAAAAGACCCTGGCCGGACTCGGTGCCACTCCGACTGGCCGGGAGGTGTTGGCTCGGGGGGGCGCCGCGCTGAAAAGCGCCATCACCGGCGGCGGGGTGCGCGAGGCGTCGGCGGCCATTCCCTCGGCGCCGGCTCGTGAGGCGCTCCTTCATGCCTACCAGGTCGGCTTCGCCAGCACCTTCGACCACCTCATGGTCATCGGCGTCGTGGTGGCCGCGCTCGGTTCGATCTGTGCCTTTGCGCTCGTGCGTGAGCGCGACTTCGTGCCGAGCTACTCCCCGTCCGAGGGAGCCCCGGAGCAACCGGCGGTGGCGGCGCTGTGACGACCGTCCAATCGCCGCACGCCGACCCCGCGCCCCGACCCCCGGGGAGACCTCGTGACGAGCGCGCCACCCAGGCCATCACCGAAGCGGCGCTGCGCCAACTGGCCGAGCTCGGTTATGCCCGATTGTCGATGGAGAGCATCGCCAGCGAGGTGGGCGTCGCCCGGGCCACGGTCTACCGGCGCTTCAAGGACAAAGCGGATCTCGTCACCGCCGCGATCGCGGGGAACCCGGGGGGCCGTTTCCCCGACCAACCCTCCACTGACCCGCGCCGAGACCTGATCGCCTACCTCGAGGCCTTCGACGAGCGATTCGGCGAGAGCTGCGTCGAGGTGGTCGGGACACTCCTCGGCGCACGAGATGAGCATGCTGCCTTGGCGCTGCACCGGCAGCGGGTCATCGAGCCACGCACCGGGTACGTGCGCGCCCTTCTGGTGCGGGCCCAGGAGCTGGGTGAGTTGTCGACGGACACCGACGTCGACCTGGCCGTGCAGATGCTCACCGGCTCGGTCTTGGCGCGGCGTGTCACTGGGACCGAGAGCCCGCCGGACTGGGCCCGGCGGGCCGTCGGCATGATCTTTCGGCCTGCCCGCGGTTAATCGAGCTCAGCCAGGAGTTGGCGACAGCGGTCGGCATTCTGGGCCAGGGTGGCCCGAAAAGCGTCCATGCGCGTCAACTTGGCGTCGAGTTGCTCCTTCAAGGACTCGTTGAGCTGGAGCGCCTCCTCGAGGAGCGCCTTTTGTTGCAGACGAGCCGCCTGGGTGTGGACATCCCGCTTGGCGCGGTAGGCCGCCCGCACCTCGTCGAGTCGTTGCTCGGAGTCCAAGAACTCCTTGATCTCCTCGAGGTTCATCCCGAGCGCTTCGCGCAGTTCGAGGATGCGCTGGAGCGCAACGAGGTCGGTGTCGCGATATCGCCTCTCCCCCCGGGGGTGTATTCCGACGGGCTCAGGAGACCCAACTCGTCGTAGTAGCGCAGGGTGCGCGGCGACACCCCGGCCCGAGCCGCCGCGTCGCTGATGCGCAGGCCGGGCTCGGGATCGGGGTCGGGCGCGGGCGCGGGCGCGTGAGAACACCGGCGTCCCGGGGGTGTTCGACCCGCTCTTCACTCCGGCACTCCGGGCCACGGCGTCAGCTCACCAGCAGGGGCTCGGTCTCGGCCACCGCCTGTTCGGACGGCTCCACCGGCAGCGCGTCCTCAGGCTCGGTGTAGTGGTACTTGCCCCCCCGGAGCAGCGATGCCACCGCACCGAGCACGCACACGATGGCCGCAAAGTCGAAGGCCTTCTGCAGGCCCTTTCCGAAGGGGGCCGAGATGAGGTGAGGGAAGAATGACCGACCGGTGATGTAGTTGGCCTGCGCGGCCGTCATGTGGTGCAGGGCCGCCGGCCCCAGCAATGTGGCCATGGGGTTGTAGCCGAGGAATGCCGCGAAGAGCGATCCGACGGGGGGAAGGTGCGAGACGCGGGTCGCCGTGACTGGCCGAGACTCCTTGGGCCACGAGACCGTGGAAGAGCGTCGACGGCAGTGTGGCGGAGAGTCCCAGGATCATGAGGGTGAAGAAGATGCCGATCGAGAGCACCTGGGCCGAGGAGTTGAACGTGGCCGCCATACCGGCACCTGCACCGCGCTGGTTGGACGGGAGGCTGTTCATGATGCCCGTCTGGTTGGGGGCGATGAAGAGGCCCATGCCCACCGAGTTGAAGAAGATGAGGGTGGCGAAGACGGGATAACCGAAGTTGACGGGGAGCGTCTGCAGCAAGAAGAAGCTCAAGGCGACGAGCAAGAGGCCCCCGGTGGCGAAGGGGCGAGCACCGTACTTGTCGGCCAGATGACCGGAGAGGGGGCCGGCCAGAAGGAAGCCGATCGTCAGTGGCACCATGTAAATGCCAGCCCACAAAGGCGTCGAGCTGAAGCTGTAGCCATGCAGTGGCAGCCAGATCCCCTGGAGCCAGATGATGAGCATGAACATGAGGCCACCGCGACTGAGCGATGCCAGGCCGCTGGCCACATTGCCTGCGGTGAAGGCCCGGATGCGAAAGAGCGTCAACCGGAACATGGGGTGGGCCACCCGGGTCTCGATGAAGGAGAAGACCAGCAGCAGCGCGATGCCACCGAAGATCTCGGTCATCACCGTGGGGCTCGTCCAACCCATGGTGTGGTGCCCGTAGGGGAGCAGGCCGTAGGTGATTCCCACGAGGATCAGGATCAGGCCCGTGCCGAACGTGGCGTTGCCCCACCAGTCGATGTGTGCCGGCGTGCGGACGCTTCGATCTTCGAGCTTGCGGTAGGCCCAGATGGTCCCGAAGATCCCGAAGGGCACCGACACCAGGAACACGAAGTGCCACTGGACCGGAGCCAGCAAGCCGCCCAGGACCAGTCCGATGAACGCGCCGGCGATGGCGGCGACATTGTTGATACCGAGGCCCAGGCCGCGTTGGTTGGCGGGGAACGCATCGGTGATGATCGCCGAGGAGTTGGCAAAGAGCATGGCCCCGCCCACTCCCTGGCCGATCCGCATGGCGATCAGCCACACGGCGGCACCCGGCCCGTGCATCCAGGTGATCGAAAGCAGGATGGAGAAGACGGTGAAGACCGTGAATCCCAGGTTGTACATCCTCACGCGCCCGAACATGTCGCCCACGCGGCCGAGCGTCACCAGGAGCACGGCCAGGACGACCATGAATCCCATGAGGATCCACAGCATGTAGCCCGTATTCGACGGAGTAAGCGGGTTGAGGTGGATGCCCCGGAAGATGGCCGGCAGCGCGATCAGGACGATCGACTGGTTGATGAAGACCATGAGCGTCCCGAGCGTGATGTTCGACAGGGCGATCCACTTGTAACGGGAGTCCGAGGACACCCCCGGGTCAACGCCGTCTCGGACCTGCCCGGGCGCGGGCCGGGGGCCGTTCACCGCCTGGGAGCTCTCGCCTGGTGCTGCGCCACCCCACCATCTTAACGTTAACGTTAAGGTCTGCGTACCCCTCGGCCCTCGGGCCGGCGAGGGGAGGGCCGACTCATTGCATCCTGCAATCTCCGGGGCCGAAGGGGCACTCACACGGTGAGCAGGCGGGAAAAGGAACGGTTGCGGGGGTCGTCCTTGAACTCTCCATAGGGGGCTCGGGGCTGATATCCCACCGACTCATAGAGCGTGATGGCATCGGGCTGGGCGATCCCGGTCTCGAGCCAGGCCTCGCCATATCCCTCCGCCACGGCGCGCTTCTCCAGGAATGCCAAGAGACGAGCACCGATCCCACGACGACGGACGTCGGGAGCGACGTACATGCGTTTGATCTCGGCGACACCCCGACGTAACGGGCGGAAGCCGCCGCAGGCCACATCGGTCCCGTCGATGGTCGCCACGACGAAACACCCTCCCGGAGGCTCGAACTCTTCGCCTCTGAGCGGCGCCGGGCCCTGCCCCCCGTAGCGCTCGGCCATCTCGGCGATTTGCTTGCGTTCCAACCGGCGGGCGCGTTCGCTGTCCACCGACACGACATGCAGCTCGACGTGCGACGCGTCTTCCCGTCCTCCCCTCACGGCTGTGACGATAGTTCCGCCCCTGGCCTCGCTCCGATGTGAAGTGCGGAAACGGTTGACCCGGCGGCATGGGTCATCTAGACAGGCCCAGGTGGGGTCACAATGTCGCGGGTCGCGGTTGGCATCGACGCGATATCTCCGGGCGACGATCGCCGGTGTGCTGACAGTCTCGATCGCCGTGGTCCTCGGCGTTGTCCACGCCGGCGCCGCCACGCCCTTGTCCATCGCCGTGTCGGGCAATCATTTCGTCGATGGTGCAGGCGCCACCGTACGTCTGCTGGGTGTCGACGTCCCGAGCACCGAGTACGCCTGTGACGAGGGATGGGGCTACTCGTCGCAACCACTCACGATCAACACGGCCGACGCCATCGCCGCCTGGCATGCCGACGCCGTCCGCGTTCCTCTCAACGAGGACTGCTGGCTCGGTCTCAACGGGCAGCCTTCGTACGGCACGGAGGCCGGATACCAACAAGCGATCGAGACCTGGGTCGCCGATCTCAACGCGGCCGGACTGTACGTCATCCTCGACCTGCACTGGACCGCACCCGGCACCGACAACGCGGACGGTCAGCGGCCCATGCCTGACGATCACTCGACCGCGTTCTGGTCCTCGGTGGCGACGACGTTCAAGGCCGATCATGGCCTCGTCTTCGACCCCTTCAACGAGCCCTACTCGCCCGCAGCCAACGGCAACTCGAGCCTGGCCGTGAGCTGGTCCTGCTGGCTCAACGGGGGTTGTTCGGTGCCCGCGGCCAACCAAAACGGCACCATCAACGACGCCGACACGTACACAGCCGTGGGCATGCAGGCGCTTGTCGACGCCATTCGGAACACCGGGGCCACGCAGCCGATCATGATCGGCGGTCTGAGTTACGCCAACGACTTGTCGGGCTGGCTGGCGCACGAACCGGTCGACCCGCAGCACCAACTGGCGGCGTCTTTCCATGACTACTACGGCGAATCGTGCGACACCACGTCATGCTGGAACACCACCGTCGCCCCCGTAGCGGCCCAGGTGCCTGTCGTGACGGGTGAGTTCGACCAGGGATACGACTGCACCGGTCCTCCGACCTCGCCCTCGGGACTGACCACCTTCGACGACACCTTCATGAACTGGGCGGACGCGACGGGGGTCAGCTACCTGGCATGGGGATGGTGGGTGCTCGGGAACACGTCGACAAGCTGTGGTGCATTGAGCGACCCCGGTGACAATTACGCCCTGATCTCCGGCTACGGGGGAACGGCGGTCTCCCCCGACGGGACGAATCTCCAGTCCCACCTGGACGCGCTGAACTCGGGCCGCGGCCTTCAGGTCGTTACGACGAGGCTCCCGGCGGCCACGGCGAAGGTGAAGTACTCATCGGCGTTGGCGGCGACCGGGGGCAATCCCCCGTACAAATGGAAGGTTCTCTCTGGTCGCCTGCCGACCGGACTCCATCTGGGGACCTCAGGGGTGATCACGGGCCGGCCCAGAGTAGAGGGGCCCTTCACGTTCACGGTGAAGGTCGTGGACCACAAGACCAGGACCAAACCCCACACTCAGAGGAGCGCCACCGCGAACAGTGTCGATCGCGATCGGGTGACGTCGGGACCTACCCGACCCCGTCGGAGACCGGTACGGCATCGATGACGATCACCGGCACCAACCACGACGGTGACGCCGTGACCCAGGGTGCCAAGACGGATCTCGTGACCGCCTACAACACCGCCGCAGGCGAGAGCCCGGCGACAGCCGTCCCCGCCGACCTCGGTGGACAGACCCTGAATCCGGGAACGTACAACTCGGCCTCCTCGCTCGGGCTCACCGGATCGGTCACCCTCAACGGTGGCGGGAACGCCAACGCCCTGTTCGTCTTCCAGGCCGGCTCGACCCTCATCACCTCTTCCACCAGCAGCGTCAACCTGATCAACGGAGCCCAGGCCTGCAACGTCTTCTGGCAGGTCGGCAGCTCGGCGACACTCGGCACCGGCTCCACCTTCCGCGGCACCCCTTCCGCGGCACCATCCTGGCGCTGACCTCGATCACCGTGAACACCGCGACGACCATCAACGGCCGCGTGCTCGCCCGGAACGGCGCGGTCACGCTGGACAACGACACCATCACGACCCCGAACTGCACCACGTCGGGCGGGACAAGCCGTACCGGCGGGACGAGCGGTACCGGCGGGACGAGCGGTACCGGCGCGACGGCCAAGGCCAGCACCGCGACCCCTAGCCCCAACGGGACCGGAGCGGGCACGACCGCCACCGGGACGGGAACGCCGACGGGGACGACGGGGACGACGGGGACGACGGGGACGACGGGGACGACGGGGACGACGGGGACACTTCCCTTCACCGGGATCAACCCCCTGCTGCCGCTACTCTCCGGCTCGCTGGTCGGCTTCGGACTCCTCTTGATGGGCGTCTCCAACGCACGGCGCCGGCGCACGGTCGCGACCGTCCCGCCACGCTCAGACTGAACCGCAACGAACCTGAGGGCACACGTGGGTCTGCCGGTCCCGGATGGTCCGTGTAGGCCTTTCGCCCGAGCCCTGCGAAGGAAAGGCTCAGTGGGCGCCGGCGGCCACGGCCTGGCCCCAGGTGTAGATGTAGTACGCCGGACTGTGGGTGATTACGGCGAAGAGCTCGGTGTCACTCAACCATGGTTTGGCCGCTGCCGGTGCCGCCTCGCCCGCTCCCATCACGAGCGTGCCGCCCGACGCGGCCAGCTGGGCCGCACTGAAGCCGAGGATGTTGTCCCGGTGTCCCCAACACCCGCTCGAGCTACCGCCGCCGCACGAGAGGTTGCCCGATCCTGGGCCGTCGTCGTACATCCAGTTGTAGTTCGACCCGAGCGCCCCTTCGTTCTCGCTCCAGTTCGATGCCCATCGCAAAATACTCACGCCGGGCGGGACGATGGTGGGCGTGGGGTCGGTGACAGCCTGCGCCGCGGCCTGGGCGTCCTCGTCGAGCTCGGCCACGAGCCCCACCGCGGGCGGAAGCCCCCGGTCCACCCGCTCGGTGTCGGCCAGCACGAACAACTGCTCGGCGGGTGTGAGCGCGGAGTAGTCGCCCGGAAGCGTCATGGGCCCGAGGCCCTCGCGCGCCCTCGCTCCGTCCGTCGCCTGCAGGGTGGAGGCGATGCACGGCGCCGACAGGGGACCGTCGGCGAGACAGGCTGTCTCGAACATCGGGTTGGCCGCGATGCTCACCGCCGGGTTGGCGGGCGGGAGGATTCCTCTGGTGACCGTGGGCGCCGGGGCGGGGTGGGTGACGGGGGCCGGGTGCGTCACCGGTGCGGGGTGCGTCACCGGTGCGGAGGGAGGGGTCACCTTGTGGGAGACGGGCGGCGGGGACGTCGTGGGGGGTGGCGCGGCGGCGACCGCGGCGACGGGGGGAGCGGGAACCGTCGTGGTGGGAGCCGGTGGGGCGGGGGGAGTCGTGGTGGTGGTTGTGGTGTCGCCCGCCTTGTCCGCCTCGAGCATCTTTCGCATCGCCACCAAGGGCGACTCTTTGCGAACCGGTCGCGGCGCGGTATGCCCGTTGGTGTAACGCGTTCCCGCCGCGGCCACTGCGGTCGGGCCGGCCGTAGCGGCGAGGACAGCCGCGCCGGGGAGCGACACCATCAGGCCGAAGCGCGCGATCGTGCGGCTCGCGGGGCGACGGGCGTTTCGTCGTCGCGCTGCACGGTTGGCGTGGGGGGGAAGTGGTTCGCGGCTCATGGTCGGATCGGGGGACACCTGTCGCTGCGTGCGGTTGCCCCGAGACAACGACACCGCGGCGCGCGAACAGTGACGCTGTCCGTCTCCTCCGCTGCTCCGCCGCCCGGCAGGGCACCCACGCGCGACCGTAGTGAACCAGGCAGAACCGTGCCAATCGTCGGACAAGACGTCGTCTCGACGACGGGCGCGTATGATTTGCGAAGGCAACGAGCAAGCGCCTCACCCGGGGATACGACGCCATGTGGTCTTTCCAACGCAGGTATTTCCACCTGGTGACAACCCGCCACCGATCCGCACCCCGCGTCGGAGAGTGAGGCACCGTTGCCCAGGGTGAGCGCCGGGCTCCTGCTGTACCGCCACAGCGCCGACGGCGGTATCGAGGTCCTTCTCGTGCATCCCGGTGGTCCGTTCTGGGCGCGCAAGGACGCCGGTGCCTGGTCGATCCCCAAGGGCGAGTACGCGGAGCACGACGAACCCGCCGCGGCGCGCCGAAGAGGAGTTTGCCGAGGAGCTCGGCCGGCGCGCCCCGTCGGGACCGCGTCTCGATCTGGGCGAGGTACGTCAGGCGGGAGGAAAACGCGTGCGGGCATGGGCCGTATACGGGGACATCGACGCCACCGCCACCACGAGCAATGTGTTCGAGATGGAGTGGCCACCTCGTTCCGGCGAGCAACGCAGCTTTCCCGAGGTCGACAAGGCGGCGTGGTTCTCCATGGAAGAGGCGCGCACCAAGCTCCTGGCCGGACAACTCCCCCTACTCGAGCGGCTCGAGGACATCATCCGACAAGGAGGGCCGCGCCGGTCGGGTTGATACCGGACATCCAGGTGTCAGGGAATGCCGCCGTCGACACGCAACACCTGCCCGGTGGTGAAGCTCGACGCGTCGCTGGCGAAGTACAGCGCGGTGCCGACCACCTCGTCGGGCTGACCGCCGCGCTTGAGCGCGAAGCGTTGTGCTCCTTGCTCGAAGGCCTCCATGTCCCACACCTTGGTCACGTCGGTGAGAAACGGCCCCGCCATGATGCAGTTGACGCGCACCGAGGGCCCCAGCGCCCGGGCGAACCCGGCTGTCAACGAGTTCACGCCCGCCTTGGCCGCGGCGTAGGGCAGGATCTCGGGGGTGGGACGGATCGAGCCCACACTCGAGACGTTGATCACCGAACCTCCTCCGTCTTGCACCATGCGGCTGCCGACCAGGGCCGTGAGCCGGAACACGCCCTTCAGGTTGAGGTCCACGACCTTGTCCCACATGGCCTCGGTCACGTCGGTCAGCTGCCGGTAGACAAGAGACATCCCGGCGTTGTTCACGAGCACGTCGACGCGCCCGAACGTGTCATAGGCGGCGTCGCACAGGGGCTCGAGCTCGTCCCAGTTCGACACGTTGCACGACCAGGCCAGGGCCCGTCTCCCTCTGGCCTCCACTTCGGCGACCACGGCCCGGCACGCGTCGAGCTTCCGACTGGTGACGACGACGTCTGCTCCGGCCTCGGCGAACCCGAGCACCATGGCCCGACCGAGCCCCCGGCTGCCACCGGTCACGAGCACAACCTTGCCGGTGAGATCGAAACGGTCCACCGACGTTCGCACCCTCAGTGCAGTGACGTGGTGGTGGCGAGGTCCGCCGCCCTCTGCGCCAGGTTGAGCACGACATCGCCGAAGGCTTCCATCTTCGGATTGTCCGCCGTTCCCTGCACGACGCGGGCGTAGCCGCCCTCGAGGACCACGGCCAGCTTGAAGCGGGCCAGGATGACGTAGTAGTCGATCTCGTCGGTGTCGCGCCCGCTCTCGCTGCTGTAGTAGTCGAGGAGCTCGGCCCGCGACGGCATGCCCGTGTAGTCGACGTAACTCCCCGTCGTGCGTTCTTCGTCCTCGTCGAGCCAGCCCTGGATGACCCAGCCGAGGTCGAGGAGAGGATCGCCCACCGTCGCCATCTCCCAGTCCACGATGGCGGCGAGGCGGGCGGGAGCACCGTGGCGGTACATGACGTTGGCAAACTGGTAGTCGCCGTGCATGATCCCGGGCTCGTAGTGCCGGGGCTGATGCGCCCGCAACCACGCCGCCGCGGTGTCGAGCCCGGGGATCTCCCGGAACTGCACCGCACCGAGATGGTTCATCCACCGGTCGACCTGACGCTCGTGGAAGCCGTCGGGCCGGCCGAAACCCTCGAGTCCACGCGCCCGCCAATCGACCTTGGCCAGCTTGGCGATGCCGTCCACGAGCTCGAAGGCCAGGCCGCGCCGCGCGTCGAGATCGGCGTCGAAGGGTGCGGGCCACCCCCCACCGCCCATGGGCGACCAGCCCTCGACGTACTCCATCACATAGAAGCAGCCCCCCATGAGCTCGGGGTCGTCGCACACGGCCAGGGCCCGGGCGTGGGGGACGTCGGTGTCGGCCAGCGCGGCGAGCAGCCGGTACTCGCGCAACATGGTGTCGTTGCGCCCGGCGGGGACGATGCGGGGCGGACGACGCAGCGCCATGCGGTGGCCGCCCCGCCGGATCTCGAAGAGCTCGTTGGAGGCGCCGCCGGTGATGAAGGTGGCCTCGACGGGTTCGCCCGCACCGGGCAGATCGTGCTCGTCGAAGAACGCCTGCAGGCGCTCGAGGTCCACGAGCCCACGCGTGCGCTCTGTGTCATCGACAACCGGGTCGTCGGCGACCGGTTCTTCCACAACCGAATTGTCGGCATCGTCCCCGATCGGCTGCGCGCTCACTGGTTGGCCACCTCGTGCTCGAGGTACTCGGCGAACTTCTCGCGCGCCGCGGCCAGCTTCTCGGGCAGGTGCTCGGTCGGCCACGCCCCGGGGGCCGCTTTGTAGCGCTTGAGGATCTGGCGGGCCACGGTGACGCGGTGCACCTCGCTGGGGCCGTCCACCAGTCCCATGACCGGCACCATCATCCAGTAGCCGCCCAGGGGGAGCTCGTTGGAGACGCCGAGGGCGCCGTGCACCTGGATCGAACGCTGCACGATGTCGTGCAGCACCTGGGCGGTGAGCACCTTCACCGCCGCGATGTCGTGGCGGACCTTGCGGTAGTCCTGGTACTGGTCGATCTCCCACGCCACGTACAACACGAAGAGCCGGAACTGCATGAGCTGGGCGTAGGAGTCGGCGATGTAATTCTGGACGCTCTGCTTGTCCGCCAGCACGCTGCCCTGGGTGTGGCGGGACAGGGCCCGCTCGCACATCATGTCGATGGCCTTCTGGCACACCCCCACCGTGCGCATGGCGTGGTGGATGCGACCGCCCCCCAGTCGCGTCTGGGCGATGGCGAAGGCTTGGCCTTCCCCGCCGAGAAGGCTCTCGGCCGGCACGCGCACCTCGTTGTAGTGGATCAAGGCGTGCATCCCCTCGTGGCCGTCACCGAAGTGCTCGCCCATCAGCCCGATGTTGCGAACGATATCGACGCCGGGCGTGTCGGTGGGCACCAGGAACATCGACATCCCCTGGTACGCGCTCACGTCGGGATTGGTGACCGCCATCACGATGAGAAACGACGACGTCCGGGCGTTGGACGAGAAGAACTTCCACCCCTCGATGACCCACTCGTCGCCGTCGCGCCGGGCCCGGGTCTCGAAGCGGGTGGGGTCGGACCCGCCCTGGGGCTCGGTCATCGAGTACGACGAGAAGATCTCACCGTCGAGCAGCGGGCGCAGGTAGCGCGCCTTCTGCTCCTCGGTGCCGTAGTGGGCGATGATCTCGGCGTTGCCGGTGTCGGGGGCCTGGCATCCGAAGATGATGGGAGCCCAGCGACTGCGTCCCAGGATCTCGTTCATGAGCGACAGCTTCACCTGGCCATATCCCTCGCCCCCCAGCTCGGGGCCGAGGTGGCACGCCCACAGCTTCTGGTCGCGCACCCGTTGCTTCAGGGGGTCGACGATCTTGCGGAGCTTGTCGTCGAGGGGGTGAAAGGTGCGGTCGCCCCACAGCAGGTCGAGCGGCTCGACCTCCTCACGGACGAAAGCGTCGGTCCAATCGAGCTTGGCCTGGAACTCGGGATCGGTGGAGAACTCCCAACCCAACGACCCGACTCAGCTTTCGCCCGTGCCGTACTGCGCCTGGGGGATGGGGCCGGCCGCGGCCGGTGGGGGTGCGGCCGGGGCGGGGGTGGCCGGGGCGGTGGGGATCGTGGTGGAGGTGGGGATCGTGGCCCCGGGGTCCACCACGCCGGTCGACTCGGCCACCACGGCGTTGGCCGAGGTCACCTGGACCGGCCCGTGCTCGGCTTCGAACGCTTGGACGAGGCCGACGATCTCGGTCGCCCGGGCATCGGCGCCGGGATCGGGGCGCCCCATGCGCTGGGTGTAGGTGATGCCCCCCAGCTCGAGCAGCAGCGCGTCGCTCTTGCGCTTGGACTGGACCTCGGCCAGTTTCGCCTGTCCCGCCTGCCCTGCCTGCTGGGCCTTGTCGGCCAGCTGGGTGGCCTGAGCCTTCACCTTGTCCATGAGTCCCATGTCCGTCCTCCTTCTCCAAGCCCCCAGCCTCTTCGGGCGACCCGAAACGCGAGATCCGGGCACTCGAAACTGCGGGGCGCGGCGCCTGTGCCCGACTGTAGGCGACGGGCTCGAGCAGAGAGAAACGGCCTGGCGTCAGGGTCCGGTCCACACCTGGCTGCGCTCCCACAACGCCGCGGCGAGCTCGGAGGTGGCCCGCTCCGACGGGGCACGTTCGGCGCAGTCGTCGTAGTAGCGACCGGTGTCACGGGTGAGGCCAGGGTCGGTGGCGCAGTACACCGAGGTGCGCGCCCCGTCGACGGTGGACTTCATGAAGCTCTTGGCCAGGGGCTCGAGCGGCCAGGGGAGGCGCCGCCAGATGTCGGACGCGATCACCCCGGGGTGCAGCGCGTAGGTGGTGACGCCGTCGTCGACGCGGCGGGCGAGCTCCTGTGCGAAGAGCACGTTGCACAGCTTCGACACGCTGTACTCGGCCATGCCCGTGACGGTGCGGGTACGCCGCCGCAACGCGTCGAAGTCGATCCCCGGCGCGCTGTAGTGCGAATCACTCGCCACTACCACCACCCGGGCCGGTGCGCTGGCCGCCAGCGCGCCGAGGAGCATGGTGGTGAAGAGGAAGTGGCCCAGGTGGTTGACACCGAACGCCAACTCGAAGCCGTCGGCCGTTTGGCCCCGTTGGCCGGCGACTCCGGCGTTGTCGATCAGCACGTGCAAGGGCTCGCCGGTGGACAGGTACGCCGCGGCCCCGGCGCGCACCGAGGCCAGGTCGGACAGGTCGAGGGCGAGGAAGCTGGCCGCCCGAGCTCCGTGGGCGGCGGTGATCTCGTCGAGCACCGGTTGGGCCCGCGCCCGGGACCGGCAGGCCAGGTGCACGCGGGCGCCGCGGCGGGCGAGGGCGGTGGCCGTGGCCCGACCGATCCCGGTGTTGGCGCCGGTGATGAGCACGGTGCGCCCCTCGAGGACGGGCCGCGTCACATGTCGAGCAGGGCCCGGCGGCCGTGCGCCTCGAACTCGGCCTCGAGCGCGTCGCTGTCGTCCGGCGTCAGCCGGCGGTACGCCGAGGCACGGTGAGCACCTTGGGTCTCGAAGGGCCGCCACCACACCGGATCGGCGGTACGCCAGTACTGGCGGCGCAGGGGCCGCTTGTCGACCTTGCCGGTGCCGGTGAGCGGGATGGCGTCGGTGACACGCACGAAGCGGGGCGACCATTTCGTTCCCAGGTCGCTCTGGTGGGCGAGGAAGTCCGCGAAGGCGGCGGGGTCGAACGACCGCGGGTCGGCCAGCTCGAGCGCCGCCATGACCTGGTCGCCGGTACGGGGGTCGGGGATCGGAAGCACCACGGCGGTGACGACACCGGGGAAGCGGGCGAGGATCCTCTCGACCGGCGCGGCTGCGAAATTCTCGCCGTCGACACGGAGCCAGTCCGCCATGCGACCGGCGAAGTAGAAGAAGCCCTCCTCGTCGCGATATCCGAGATCCCCCGACCAGAACCACCCGTCCCGGGTGCGCTCGGCGTCGGCCTCGACGTTGGCGTAGTAGCCCTCGAAGCGCGCCACGCCGTCGCGACTCACGATCTCCCCGATGGCCTCGGACGCGTTCTGCAGCTTCCCCTGGTGGTCGAAACGCGCCGGAGGGCACTCCGCCTTGGTGGTGGGATCGATGATCACGACGTCGGTTCCCGGCGGTGGCTTTCCCATCGCCTGGCGCGGCGTCCCCGGCACGCGCGACATCGAGATGGCCCCCTCGCTCGACCCGTACCCTTCGACGATGGGGCAGGCGAAGCGTCGTTTGAACGTCGAGATGTCCTGCGGCGATCCGTCGGTGCCGAAGCCGAAGCGCAGAGTGTTGTCGCGCGTCGTCGGGAGCGGGCGGCGTGGCGAGTATGTACGCCAGGGCCCGGCCCACGTAGTTGAAGTACGTGACCCCGTAGTGCCGCACGTCGGGCAGGAACCCCGACGCCGAGAAGCGGCGCCGCAGCACGAGGACCGCGCCCGAGGCGATGGCCGGGACCACACAGGTGTTGAGGGCGTTGCCGTGGAACATGGGCATGGCGCAGTACATGACGTCGTCGGGACCGAACCCCGAACCCCGGGCCATGACGCTCGCCTGGCTCGCCATCCGGCCCTGGCTCACCCGCACCGCCTTGGGGGCACCCGTCGAGCCCGAGGTGAACAGGAGAAGGTACAACGTGTCGGGATCGACGGGACCGACGGGGTCGGGAACCCCCGGTGCGTCACGCCGGGACGGTTCCCCGGCGGAGGGGGCGGACCCGTCGGGGTCGCCCAGATAGGCGGGGTCGCCCAGATAGGCAGGGTCGCCGAGATAGTCGGGGTCGTCGCACAGCAGGACACGGGTCGGCTCCACACCGGTGTCGAGCCCGTCCACGAGTGACCGCTGCGACGCGTCGGTGACGATGAGCTGGCAGTCGGCATGGGCGATGTCACGCGCCAGCTCGGCGCCGCGCCGGGTGGGGTTGATCCCGACGACGGTGGCGCCCACCAGCGCCGCGCCGCCGAGGAGGAAGAGGTACTCGGGCACGTTCTCGAGGAGCACGCCGACATGGAACGGCCCCGGTCTGCGACGCGCCGTCAGCATGCGGGCCCGGAGCGAGCACTCCGCCACGAACTGGCGCCAACTCCATGACGCGTCCTCGAAGCGCAGGCCGGTGTTGTCGTCCCCGGCGCGCGCCTCGAGCAGCTCGGCCACCGTGGTCATCGACCCGACGATAGTTTGATGGCTCCCATGGGGATCTCCGAGCCACGCGACCTCGATGCCCTGCGCGCCGGCCTCACCCGTTGGGTGTCATCGTGGCGACCCGAGCGGCGCGATGTCCGCCTCGCTCCCCTGGCGCAACCGGCCACCGGCCTGTCGAGCGAGACGATCTTCGTGGACCTCGAGTGGACGGTCGGGTCCGGTCGCGCCCGGGTGTCCGAGCGCGCCTCGTGGGTGGTGCGGCTCCCGCCCAACGGCGAGGGCCTGTTCCCTTCCTACGACCTCGGGATGCAAGGTCGGCTGCAGGCCGCGCTGGCCCGGGCCGGGATCCCGGCGGTGGAGCCCCTGGCGGTGGTGGAGGACGACGCCTGGGCGGGCGCGCCGTTCCTCGTCATGCCCCGCATTCCCGGGAGGGTGGTGCGGGCCGACAAGCCCTACCTGCGCACCGGGTGGCTGGCCGAGGCCACCCCGAGCGGCCAGGAACGACTGCACGAGGAGGTCGTCGACGTCCTGGCCCGGGTCCATCGCCTCGACTGGGAGTCCCTCGGCTACGACGAGATTCTGGCGGCGCGTACCGGGGGCGGCGGCGGGGCCGTCGGGGGAGACGGCGGGTCGAGCGGACCCGGTCGCCGGCCCGGTCGCCTGGCAGCCGAGGTCGAGCACTGGGCCCGGTACCTGGCCTGGGCGGGCGAGGGCAGCGCGCCACGCGTCTTCGAAGAAGGGGTGCAGTGGTGTCGCGATCGCCTGCCGGCCCACGAGCCGCCCCCGTCGCTCCTGTGGGGTGACGTGCAGCTCGGCAACGTGCTCGTGGGAGACGACATGGCGGTCTCCGCCGTCCTCGACTTCGAGATGGCGACGCTCGGGCCGGCGGAGGTCGACCTGGCGTGGTTCGTGGTCCTGCACGACATGGCGGTCGACCGCTGCGGCACCGATCTCCCGGGGTTCCCCGGGCGCGAGGCCACCATCGCCGCCTACGCGGCGCGCCTGGGCCGCCCCCTGGACGACCTCCGGTGGTACGAGGCGTTCGCGGCACTGCGCAGCGGGGCGATCCTGGTGCGCGCCGCCCGACTGCTGGCGCGCCTGGGCGTCGACGACAGTTGGCTCACCCACCAGAACCCCACCATCGACCTGTTGGCCGGGCTCATCGCCAGCTGAGCGCCTACGGTTCGGACATGAGCGAACGACCCCTCCCGAGCGCAGCCGCGCTGCTCGACACGATGCCCTTCGCCCGCACGTGCGGGATCGAGCTCACCGAGGCGGGCCCCGAGCTCGTCACCGGGCTCGTCGCCTGGGACCGCACGCGCTGCACCGCCGGTGACGTGATGCACGGCGGCGTGATCATGTCCCTCGCCGACAGCCTGGGCGGCGCCTGCGCCTTTCTCAACCTGCCCGAGGGGGCCCGCACCTCCACCATCGAGTCCAAGACCAATTTCTTCCGCGGCATCCGCTCCGGAGCGGCGCACGGCACCACCCGTCCCCTTCACGTCGGGCGCAGCACCATCGTCGTGCAGACCGACGTCTCCGACGACGAGGGGCGTCGGGTGGCCCAGGTCACCCAGACCCAAGCCGTGCTGTACTGACCGTCGTCGGGTTGCAGTGACCGTCGTCTTGATCGTGGTGCCGGAAGGAGAACACGATGACAATTGGTGAATTGTTCGACGATGCCTTCGGGCGTATCCGCGAGGTCGTGTGCGACGTGGTCGACGGCCTCAGCTCCGACCAGCTGGCGTGGCGCGCCGACGCGAACGCCAACTCGATCGCCTGGCTGGTGTGGCATCTGACCCGGATCCAAGACGATCACGTCGCCGCGGTCGCCGGGGTCGACCAGGCGTGGACGGCCTCGGGCTGGGCGCAGCGGTTCGCGCTGCCCTTCGACGTCGCCGACACCGGCTACGGGCACGCGTCCGCAGAGATCGCGGCGGTCGTCACCGACGCAGAGGCGCTGCGCGGATACCACGAGGCCGTGTACGAGAACACGCTGCGCTTCGTCGGACAGCTCAGGGACGGCGACCTCGACCGCATCGTGGACGAGAGGTGGGACCCGCCCGTCACCATGGGCGTTCGGCTGGTGAGCGTCATCACCGACGACCTGCAACACGCCGGACAGGCGGCCTTCGTGCGAGGTCTTCTCGAACGAAGATGAGCACGGAGGTCATCGGGGTCCGGGGCGGGCCACGCCGCCGTCGGGCCCCACGGCTCGTGCGCTACCGGCCCGCAGCTTGGCGGAGCTCGGTCGGGAAGTCGTCGATCTCGAAGATCTGCCGGACCTCGACGACGGGCCGTCGCCGGCGGGGACCCGCTTGGCCCACTCGACGGCCTCTTCCTTGGACGTCACGTCGATCAGCCAGTAGCCGCCGATCACCTCTTTGGCCTCGGCGAAGGGCCCGTCGGTCACCCTGGGCTTGCCGCCGGGGAACGACACGCGGACGGCGGCACTGCTCGGGTGCAGCCCGTCGAGGGCGAGCAGGACGCCGGCCTTCGTCAGCTCCTCGTTGTACTTCGTCATGGCCTCCACCGCCTCGACCGGGGGCATCCAGTCGTCGTCGGAGATGTTGGGGATCATGAACAGCATGAATCGCATGGCGCTCGCTCCTCTTTCTCGGGGGTTCGGGTAGTCCCTCTCGACCGAAGCGTCGAACGATGGGGGCCCATATCGACACGTTCGACCCGATTCTTCTCGAAGAGTCCCTTCCCCCTCTGGGCCCAGGCCGCCAGGTGATGAGCCTCACTCATTAGGAGGTACACTCAGTATCTGCCGGGCGGGAGAGCCCGAGATCACGAAGGGGGTGGGGTGGACACCCACACGCACACCGAGAGCCAATCGGGCGGTCCCCGCCCCGACATCACGCTCGAGCTGGCCGAGCTCTTCACCCACACCGCCCGGCGGTTGCGCCGGGGGTCGATCGTCCAGCTCGCCCCCCTCGGCCTCACGTATGCCCAGGCCAGGGTGCTCCGTCTCGTCGCGGCGGAAGGGCGGCCGCTGCGGATGGCCGACCTGGCCGCCCAGCTCGACGTCGTCCCCCGGTCGGTCACGACCATGGTCGACGCCCTGGAGGAGGCGGGGTTCGTCGCCCGTCACGCCGACGCCGGCGACAGGCGGTCGGTCCTGGTGGCGCTGACCGACGAGGGCCATCGCCTGCTCGCCGGCCTCGAGGCGGCCCGACGCGACAGTGCCGAAGAGGTCTTCGGAGGGCTCGCCGCCGACCAACGGAAGCGACTGCACGAGCTGCTCGAGGACCTGTGTGCGCGCGGCGCCTGCGTCACCTGCTGCGGGCCGCACGACCACGACGGGCATCACGGTCACGACCATCACAAGCACGGCCACAGCCACCGCCACGGCCACACGGCCGGTGGAGGTGACCGATAACCATGGGCATGGGCATGGGTATGGGTGGGGGCGGACACGGCGGCATGGGCATGGGGCTCATGCGGTCCCTGCGACGCGACAACTCGGTCCTCCAGCAGCAGCTTCCCAAGGGGATCGTCCGGCGTATCGCCACCTTCGCCCGCCCCTACCGCAAGGCCCTCGGGGTCTTCCTCGTGCTCATCATCATCGACGCCGTCATCGGCGCGGCGAACCCGCTCATCTACCGGTCGATCATCGACACCGGGATCGGCAAGCACCGGCCCGACCTCATCGTCGAGCTCGCCCTCATCGTGGCCGGCCTGGCCGTGTTCGACGCCGTGCTGTCGCTGTGGCAGCGATGGGTGTCGGCCCGCATCGGCGAGGGCCTCATCTACGACATGCGCACCCGGGTATTCACGCACATCCAGAAGATGCCCATCGCCTTCTTCACGCGCACCCAGACCGGCGCCCTCGTGTCGAGACTGAACAACGACGTCCTGGGCGCCCAGCAGGCGTTCACCGACACGTTCTCCTCGGTGGTGAGCAACGTGATCGGGGTGGCCATCACCCTGGCGGCGATGTTCTGGCTCTCGTGGCCGATCACCCTGGTGGCGCTGGCGCTCCTGCCGGTCTTTTTGATCCCGGCCCGGTTCGTCGGCCGGCGCCTGGCCGACATCACCCGGGAGTCCTACACGCTCAACGCCCAGATGACCAACACCATGACCGAGCGCTTCAACGTGGCCGGTGCCTTACTGGTGAAGCTGTTCGGACATCCCAACGACGAAGTCAAGGGGTTCTCGAAGAAGGCGGGTCGCGTCCGCGACATCGGGATCACCCAGGCCATGTACACCCGGGTGTTCATGGCCGCGTTGCTCCTCACCGCTTCGCTCGCCACCGCGCTCGTCTACGGCTGGGGAGGGGTCCTGGCCGAACGGGGCACGCTCATGATCGGGACGGTGGTGGCCCTGACCGCCTACCTGGCCCGGCTGTACGGGCCGTTGACGGCGCTGTCGAACGTGCAGCTCGACGTCATGACCGCACTGGTCTCGTTCGACCGGGTCTTCGAGGTCCTCGACCTGCCGCCCATGATCGACGACAGGCCCGACGCCGTGCCGATCCCGCGCGGCCCCGCGCGCATCGAGTTCGACCACGTCGACTTCGGCTACCCGAGCGCCGAGGAGGTGTCCCTGGCCTCGTTGGAGTCCGTCGCCGTCCTCGAACGCACGGCGTCGCAGCAAGTGCTCTTCGACGTGTCGTTCACGGCCCAGCCCGGGCAGCTCGTGGCGCTGGTGGGCCCGTCGGGTGCCGGGAAGACGACCATCAGCCATCTCGTCCCGAGGCTCTACGACGTGCGGGGCGGGGCGGTGCGGATCAACGGGGTGGACGTCCGTGACGCCACGTTGGAGTCGGTCGGTGAGGTCGTGGGTGTCGTCACCCAGGATGCCCATCTCTTCCACGAGACCATTCGGGGCAACCTCCGCTACGCCAAGCCCGACGCCACCGACGCCCAGTTGATCGAGGCCCTGAGCGCGGCGCACATCCTCCCGCTGGTGGAGTCGCTCCCCGACGGGCTCGACACCTTGGTGGGCGATCGCGGCTACCGCCTCTCGGGCGGCGAGAAGCAGCGCATTGCCATCGCCCGCCTGCTGCTCAAGGCGCCCGACATCGTCGTCCTCGACGAAGCCACCGCGCACCTGGACTCCGAATCCGAGGTGGCCGTGCAGCTGGCGCTCAAGACCGCCCTGGCCGGGCGCACCTCCCTCGTGATCGCCCATCGCCTCTCCACCGTGCGCGAGGCGGACACGATCCTCGTCGTCGACGAAGGTCGGATCGTGGAGCGGGGTCGCCATGACGAGCTGCTCGCCGCGGGTGGGCTCTACGCCGAGCTCTATACGACGCAGTTCGAGCACCAGTCCGACAACGGAGACGGCGGAGACGGTGGAGACGCCGAGGACCGCGAGGATGTCATGGACGCCCTCGACGTCGAGGACCCCGAGCCCCAATGAGCGGGAGCGCCGGCTGACGCCGACGCGGGTCAGGGATCGGGAACCGGTACCGGAGGGGGCGGCCCGGTATAGCGGGCCGAGGGGCGGATCAGCCGGTTGTGGGCGGCCTGCTCGATCACATGGGCCGACCACCCGATGGCGCGTCCCGACGCGAAGGTCGGGGTGAACATCTCCCGGGGCAGCCCGCAGGTGTGCATGACGACCCCCGCGTAGAACTCCACGTTGGTGAAGAGCCGCCGCCCGGGCTTCATGTCGGCCAGGACGTCGACCGCGGTGCGCTCGACCTGCGCGGCGAGGTCCACCAAGGGGCCCCCGAGGGAGCGGGCCACGTCCCGCAGGAACAGAGAGCGGGGATCGTCGGTCTTGTACACACGATGACCGAATCCCATCACCCGGTCGCCGCGGTCGACCGCGGCCCGCAACCACTCCTCGGCCCGGTCCGCGGTGCCGATGTCGTCGAGCATGGCCAGCGCCCGGCTGGGGGCGCCGCCGTGCAGCGGCCCCGACAACGCGCCGATGGCCCCGCACACCGCGGCGGCGAGATCCGCGCCGGTGGAGGTGATGACGCGCGCCGTGAAGGTGGAGGCGTTGAAGCCGTGATCGATGGTCAGGATCTGGTACTGCTCGACGGCACGGGCGTGGACGTGCCGTCGGCTCCGATCCCGTCACCATCCACAGGTAGTTGGCCGAGGTCGAGAGGTCGGGCCGGGGCGCCACGGGCGGGCGGCCCTCACCCAGGTTGTAGGCGGCGGCCATGATCGTCGGCACCACCGAGCACAGCCGCAGCGTCTGGGCCCGGAGCTCGGCCCCGTCCAGGTCGAGCGTCGGACGCCACCCGAGCTCGGCGCCGAGAAGCGACACGGCGCTGCGCAGGACCTCGAAGGGCGAGCCTTGCTTCGCCACGTCCGGCAGCATCCCCGCCAGGCCGGGGGGCAGGGAGCGCAGCTCCGCCACCTCGCTCGCGAACCGGCGCGCCTGGTGTTGGTCGGGGAGCTCTCCCTCGAGCAGCAGGTACCAGACGTCCTCGAGCGATCGGCGCGCCGCCAGGTCGACGGCGGAGTACTGGCGGTAATGGAAGAACCCTTCCTCCCCCCGCACATCACCCAGGGCGGTCTCCGCCGCCACCACACCCTCGAGCCCGGCGGGGATCTCGGTGCCGTGCTCGTCCGCGGGGCGCAGACGGGCCACCCCCATGAGGTCGCGCAACGACACCACGCCGACGAGCTCGTGACCGTCGACGACGGGGAGGTGCCGGTACTGATGATGCGCCAGGCTGGTCCAGGCCGCGTCCACCTCCTCCTCGGGCCCGAGCACGTCGGGGTTGGCCGTCATCCACATCTCCACCGTCTCGGCGCTCGCCGTGGTGGCCGCGGCGGCGGCCCGCAGCAGGTCGCGCTCGGTCAGGATGCCGGCGACCTTGCCCCGTTCGGTCACGATGACCGAGCCGATCCCGGCGTCGCGGATGGTGTGGGCCGCGTCGGCCAGCGACGTCCCGGCTTCGCAGGTCACGGCCGGGGCCGACATGAGATCACGGACGACGGTCGGCACGGGCATGGACCTCTTCCTGCCGGGTTCCCACCGGGCGTCGGGGCCCGCCGGAGGGGCGGGCCACCACCATCTTGCTCCTCGGGGGAACGGGTGTAAACGTTGATCAACTCAATGTCAGGCGTACACTCCGAGGTGGTGACCCCGTGACGAAGATGCTCGAGAGCGCCGAGGCGGCCCGCCGGCTGGGGGTGAAATTGCCGACCCTGTACGCGTACGTCAGCCGGGGCCTGCTGGTGTCGCACCCCGCCTCGGGGGGACGCCGCAGCGTATTCGCGGCCGAGGACATCGAGGCGCTGGCCAAGCGTTCCCGGGGCGGGCGGAGCACCGACACCAGGTTGGCCACGGTGACGACCTCGACGACGCAACTGCGTGACGACGGTCCCGTCTACCGGGGCACCCCGGCCACCGTTCTGGCCACCACCGTGCCCTACGAGGAGGCGGCCGAGCTCCTGTGGCGGGGGGATCCTCCGGGCCCGACGCCGTGGGAGCCCTGTGCGCTGCGACCGCCCCGTGCGCTGGGCACGTCGGACCGTCTGCGCTGGGCCGTCGTGATGGCGGGGGCCGGCGACCCCCTGCGCTCGGACCTGCGACCGGCATCGGTCGTCGCCGTCGCCAGGCGACTGGTGGCCACGTTGGTCGCCGTGCTGCCCGGTCCCCCCGGTCCCCCCGGTGCCGTGCCGCCGCTCGAGCTCGGCGGGGGGGTGTGGGAGAACACCGTGGCGGGCGCGCTCACCGCCCGACTGGCGCCCGAGCCCGACACCGAGCTCGTGCGCGCCGTCAACGCCGCGCTGATCCTGTTGGCCGATCACGAGTTGGCCACCTCCACCGTGGCGGTGCGGGTGGCGGCGTCGACGCGCGCCGATCTCTACGACGCGGTGCTGGCCGGTCTGGGCGTGGTGGCCGGGCCCCTGCACGGAGGGGCGTCGCAGCTCGCCTACGGACTGGTGCGCGACGCCGAGCAGCTCGGAGCGCAGCGTGCCCTCGACGACACGCTGCGGTGGCAGCACCGCCTCCCGGGGTTCGGGCATTCGGTCTACACCGGAGACGACCCGCGCTTCACCGTGCTCAGGGGCCTCGTGAACGACCTGTGGCCGGCCGATCGCCGCCGGGTCCTGGACGATTTGCTGGCCCTGGCGGCCGAGCGCTCGATCCCGGGCCCCAACGTGGATCTCGGGCTGGGCGCGCTGACGCGGGCCGCGGGCATGGCTGAGGACGCTGGGCGGACCATCTTCACCATCGCCCGCGTGGCGGGGTGGACGGCGCACTACCTCGAGGAGCTCGAGGAACGGCCCGTCCGCTACCGGGCCCGCGCCGTCTACGCCACCCGACCCTGAATCACGGGCTACGGGCTACGGGCCGAGCAGCCGGGCGACGTCGCCGTACATGAGGTGCTTGTGGGTCGCCAGCACATCGGGGTTCTTCCCCGAGAGCTCGGTGGCGAGGGCGATGGCCTTGGACACGACCTCGGTCTCCGGCGCGCTCTCCTTAGCGATCCGAGCGGCGACCGCCGCCTCGGCGTCGTAACGTCGCCCCGTCGTGACGGCCTCGTGCAGGGTGGTGTGGGGCAGGCGAGCCGACACCACCCCGTGCATGACGGGCGTGAGGGGCAAGCCGAGGTCCACCTCGGGGAGACACCAGTAGCCGCGGTCGGATCGCATGATCATGAAGTCGTGGGCGGTCGCCAGCATGGCCCCGGCGGCAAAGGCGTGGCCGTTCACCGCCGCCACCGTCACCGCGGGGAACAGCAGGACCCGGACGAGGACCCGGTGCACCTCGTCGAGGAACGCCGCCGCGTCCGGGGCCGTGCCGAGCCAGTCCAGGTCCAGCCCGTTCGAGTAGAACCTGCCCGCGCCCGTCGTGACCAGCGCGGTGGGGAGGCCCGATCCCTCGACCCGGTCGAGCGAGTCGTTGAGCTCGCCAATGAAGGTCTCGTTGAACCTGTTCTCGCCGGAGAGCAAGCGCATCACCCAGATGGGGCCGACCTGTTCGAGCTCGATCATGACGTTCTCGTCCCGCCCTTCCCGTCCCGGGGATCGTGGCACAAGCCAACGACACGGGTGTTCGATCCCCAATAGTCGCCAATAGTGACGACAGCGCCGGTCGTCACTCCACAGCCAACTGACAGGTTTATGGCCTACCGTGGGGGCCGGTGGAATTGGCCAAGAGTCTCCTGCGGTGCTCGAGGAAAATCGCCCCTCCGCCCCCCCCTGGTTGCCCCGACGATGCATACTCGTGGACGGGGGGAACAGGCCTGTGAACGAGCACGAGCAAGACAGCGGTTCGGAATTCGCGACGCCCCATCACTTCCGCTTCTGGCGGTGGGTGGTGTTCGATCCCCCCTGCGCGATCCCCAGGTCGAGGGGGCACCGCAAGCGCGCCGTCTCCTGCCAGGAGTGCAGCTCCGACCTCGGCAGCGTCGACGACCCGGTCGACGGATTCTTCATGGCATGGCGACACCGCCGGACGATGCGTCGAAACAGCGCGTCCTGACGCACCGACTCTTCGCCGCTGACCTCTTGGCCGGCTGATTTCTCCGCCGGCTGCTCTCTTGGCCTGCTGGCCTTCTCGGCGGGCTTCCCGCACGGTGTTTTGACTACGCTCCCGCGCATCGCCTCCCAAGATCTCGAGTCTCCCGAAGCGGCGCCCGCACCGCCAGCCGAGTCCGCCCGTCCGGTGTTGCGCGGGTGGCTGCATCTCGTCTCTTTCGTCGTCACCTTGGTGGCCGGGCCGCTGCTCGTCGCCCACGCCCACACCGCCGGCGAGCGCGCCGCGCTGACGGTGTACGTCGTATCGTTGATCGCGCTGTTCGGCGTGAGTGCCGCCTTCCACCGCATCCGGTGGTCCCCGGTGGGCCGCCGCCGCATGCGACGCGCCGATCACGCCACCATCTTCCTCGCCATCGCCGGCACGTACACCGCCGTGGCGGGACTCACGCTGCACGGCTGGGCGCAGATCCTCGTGCTCTGTCTGGTGTGGTTCGGGGGTGCCATCGGCATCACCGTCCGGCAGGTGTGGCTGGACGCCCCCAAGTGGGCCATCGCCGTGCCCTACGTCGTGGCGGGGTGGTCGGCCCTCGCCATCATCCCGCAGCTCCTGCACGGTCTCGGCGGTGTCGGGTTCGGGCTCGTCCTGGCCGGGGGTGCGTGCTACACGACCGGGGCTGTCTGTTACGCGCTCAAGCGTCCGAATCCGGTGCCGGGCGTGTTCGGATACCACGAGGTCTTCCACGCCCTCACCGTGGCGGGCGCCACACTGCATTTCGTCGCCATCGCCGGGTTCGCTCTTCCCCGGGCCTGAGCGGGATCGGCGCCGACCCTGACGTCAATGTCGGGGATCGCCCGGGGCGCGGTATCGTCGCTGCCGACCCGGATCGAGGCGCGCGGCGCCGGCTGGACGGAGGGGGGCTGACCTGGTGGACGCGGCGATGGCGTGGGTGGTCGATCGGGCCAGGATCCGGGAGTTGACGGCGCGCTACAACCGCTGTTTCGACGACGGGGACCCCGAGGGCTTCGCGGCCAACTTCACCGAGGACGGGGCCATGGTCGTCGAAGGCGGCCCCACCACCACGGGGCGGGCCGCCCTGGCCGAGATGGTCAGGCGCACTCCCTACGGCGTCGTGCACGTGACCGTCGACGCCATGGTCGACGTCGACGGTGACCGCGCCGTGCAGGACGTGACGCTGCTGGTCTTGGCCCGGCCCGGCCCCGACGCTCCGCCCGACAAGCGACGCTCGCGGCTCCAGAACACCGGCCGGTATCACGACGAGCTCGTGCGGACCGCCGACGGATGGCGCTTCGCCCGGCGCACAGTGACCCTCGACGGGGGCCTGTGACCACGCTCCTCACCGACCACTTCCGCGCCATGGCGGCGGCCTTTCCCGACGAGGTCGCCTACCAGGTGACCGACGGCGGCCACATGACGTTCGCCCAGTGGGAGGCCGAGTCCAACCGTCTGGCCCGGGCCCTGGCGGAAATGGGGGTCGCCAAGGGCGACCGCGTGTCGATCTACCTCCGGGCCGAGGAAGCGCTGCGATTCATGGTCGGGTACTCGGCGGTGCACAAGGCCGGAGCCGTCGCCGTGCCCACCAACACGCGGCTGACCGACGGGGAGCTCGAACGCCTGCTCGGCCACGCCGAGGTGCGGGTGGTGCTCACCGACGCCGAGCTGTCGCCGCTCGCCCACACGCTGGCCGGGACGCTGCCGACGCTCGAGCGCGTGATCGTGGCGCCCGCCCCCGAGGACTCGCCCGCCGCCGAGGACCCGGGAGTCCCGCCGTGGTCGTGGGCGGTCCCGGGCTCCGACGACGACAGCACGTTCCAGGTCGAGGTCACCGGCGACGACCTCGCCGACATCCTCTACACCTCGGGCACGACCGGACTGCCCAAGGGTGTCGCCATCCGACACCGCAACGTGGCGCTCATCCCCGGGGCTCCCAACCCCAACTACTCCGGGCAGTGCTGGCTGCACGCCAGCCCGTTGTTCACCTTCGCCGGCATCGGCTTCATCTACAACCCCATGCAGCTGGGGCTCTTCGGCGTGTACCAGCCCAAGTTCGACGCGGGGCGGTGGCTCGAGGTCGTCGACGAGCTCCGGCCCCAGTTCGTGTTCCTGGTGCCGTCGATGGCACAGCTCATCGTCTCGCATCCGCGCTTCGCCGACGCCGAGCTGTCGTCCATCGCCATCTGTGCCATCGGCAGCGCGCCCTTGGCCCCCGCCACCTTGCGGGCCCTGCAGGAGCGCATGCCCGAGGCGGCGGTCTCCAACAGCTACGGCATGACCGAAGCCGGGCCCGCCTTCTGCTCCATGCCCAAGGGGGAGGCGCTCAAGCGGATCGGCTCGGTCGGCCAACCGGTGCCGCCGCTCGAGGTCCGCATCGTCGACGAGGACGGCCGCGACCTCCCTCCCGGAGAGATCGGCGAGGCGATCTTGCGCATGAAAGGGCGCGAGCGCGAGTACTACCGCAACGACGAGGCGACCGCCGGCACGTGGAAGGACGGCTGGCTCTACAGCGGGGACCTGGCCCGGCTCGACGGGGACGGGTACCTCTACATCGTGGGGAGGAAGAAGGACGTCATCATCCGGGGCGGCAACAACATCCACGCCGTCGACGTCGAGGCCGTGCTGCTCGAACATCCCGACGTCGTCGAGGTGGCCGTGGTGGGAATCCCCCACCAGGTACTGGGCGAGGACGTGGCCGCCGTGGTCGTGCTCGTGCCGGGCTCGTCGACGACGCCCGACGAGCTCCGCCAATACTCTGCCGCCGCGCTGGCGGACTACAAGGTGCCCCGGCGCGTCGAAGTGGTGACCGAGCTCCCCCGCAACGCCACCGGAAAGGTGTTGAAGGCCCAGCTGCGGGACCAGCTGGCCGCACCGGCCTCGAGCTGACGCCGCGGAGGCCTCGAGCTGACGACCCACCCGCGGATCTCCCCTTCCTGTATCGGCACGGCGGGGCCGGGACTTGAGAGATTTCTTTCGATTCGCAGAAATTGGCCTCCGACCTGCGGCGATGTCCCCGATCCGGCGTCGGTGGCCGGCCTTTCGGGCTTGCGCTCGGCCCCCTCGCCCGACGCCCGACGCCCGGCGAGGGAGGGCCCGCAAGACCGGGTCCCAGGGCCGTCGCTTCCTGGGAATTCGCGCATTACAGGCGGTTGCATGGTCCGCCGAATTAAATGGTGTGAGCTGGACCGATCTCGATGTGTCCGAGCACGGCACCGGAGGCTTCGGGACCCGCCTGAGAGCCCGGATGGCCGATCCCGCCAATCTGGCCGTCCCCCCGGTCATCGCCCTGTTCTGTCTGGTCCGGTCCTCGAACCTGGTCGCCGACATCCCGTAC
This sequence comes from uncultured Acidimicrobiales bacterium, assembly GCA_963768255.1. Taxonomy (GTDB): domain Bacteria; phylum Actinomycetota; class Acidimicrobiia; order Acidimicrobiales; family UBA8190; genus Chersky-840. Next base: position 271,174 of record CAVYGX010000008.1, read on the forward strand.
TGGGTCATCGCCATCCTGTTGATCGCCGCGCTCGTCGTGAACTCGGTCAACGTCGCCCTGTGGGGTGACCGCGCCACCGGATGGCGACTGGACGTGCGGGTGGCGGTCGAGATGGCGGTCATCGGAGTCGTCATCTACGGCATCGGCTGGGGCCCGATCCTCGCCATCGGCTTCGTGTTCGGTGCGGTCGACGTCATGCGCGGCGCGGGCGCGGCCGCGGCCCGGCCCGCCATCGTCGGGACGTTGTGTGTCATGGCGCTGGGGCAATTGGCGATCGCGACGGGGCTCGCGCCCACGCTCATCCACAAGCCCCTGATCGACGGGCTCGGCGCGCTGGACGCGCTGGGGGTGGTCTTCACCATCAAGGTCCTGCAGTGGTTCGCCACCGCCCGGGAGACCAGCGAAGGACGATTCGAGGCGTTGGTGCAGGAGGCCAGCGACATCATCATCGTGTCCGACACGCGGGGACGGCTCACCTACGTGAGCCCCGCCTTCAACCGCATCCTGGGACCGGACATCGGCGACTTCCGGTCCCGGTCGTTCGCCGAGATGATCCACCCCGACGACCTGGCGCAGATGCAGAGCAGGTCGAGCGAGATCAGACAGGCATCGGGCACCGGGATGGGGGCCGAGGTGCGGTTGCGCCACGCGGACGGGTCCTGGAGATGGTTCGAAGCCAAGGTGAGCAATCACCTCGAGAACCCCAAGGTGCGCGGCATCGTGGGCAACCTGCACGACATCAGCGAGCGCAAGCAGGCAGAGGAGGCGCTGCGCGACGCCCATGAACGGTTCCGATCCGCCTTCGAGAACGCGCCCATCGGGATGGCCATGGCCGGTCTCGACGGGCGCATCACGCGGGCCAACCCCGCCCTGGGACGGATCCTCGGTCGCGACGAGGTCGAGCTGTGCGGGCAGAACTTCGACGACTTCACCCACCCCGACGACCGGGAGCTTTCCAAGACCGAGATGGCCCGCCTCGTCTCGAGCGGCTCCGACGGGTACCGGCTCGAGAAACGGTACATCCATGCCGAGGGTCACGACGTCTGGGTGTCGATCAACGTCACGTGTGTGCGCGACGACGAGGCGCGGCCGCTGTACTTCATCGGGCAGATCGAAGACGTGACCGAAGGACGGGCGTTGCGGGAGCGTCTCGCCTTCGCCGCCATCCACGATTCGCTCACCACCCTGCCCAACCGGGAGCTGTTCATGGACCGCGTCGAGGTGGCACTGCGTCGCAGCGCCCGAGGCCGGCACCAGGTGGCGGTGATCTTCCTCGACCTGGACCGGTTCAAGCTCGTGAACGACAGTCTCGGCCATGACGTCGGCGACCAGGTCCTGCGGGCCGTGGCGCAACGGTTGAACAGCGTCATGCGGGCCAGCGACACCTTGGCCCGGTTCGGCGGGGACGAGTTCACGGTGTTGTGTGACGAGGTCAACGACGAGGGCGACGCCCTCGACGTGGCCCGGCGGCTCGTGGCGGCCATGGAGCGCCCCCTCTCCCTGCAGAGCGGGGAGGTGTTCGCTTCTCTCAGTGTGGGCATCGCCCTGTCGGGCCACGGCGTGGCGACCGGGGCGGGCCTGCTGCGCAACGCGGATGTGGCCATGTACCGGGCCAAGGGACGGGGCCCGTCGCACATCGAGATCTACAAGGAGGACGACGAGAGCAACGTCCTCAGCCGTCTGCACACCTCCAACGAGCTCCATCGGGCGCTCGAGCGTCATGAGCTCGTGCTCCACTACCAGCCCGTCGTGGACCTCCACACCGAGACCCTGGTGGGGATGGAGGCGCTGGTGCGGTGGCAACATCCGACGCGGGGGTTGCTGGCGCCCTCGGAATTCATCCCCCTGGCCGAGGACAGCGGGCTCATCGTTCCCCTGGGTACGTGGGTGCTCAACGAGGCCTGTCGTCAGATCTCGGTCTGGAGCGCGCTCCGGGACCAGGCCGGCCAGGACGAGGTCCGGCTGAACATCTCGGTGAACGTCTCTCCCCTGCAGCTGGCCGATCCCGGCTTCGTCAGTCAGGTGGCCCGGGCCCTCGAGGCGTCGGGCATCAACCCCGACCGGCTCTGGCTCGAGATCACCGAGAGCTCGCTCATGCGCGACGCCGACGATGCGGTGCTGGTCCTGCACCGTCTGCGCGGCCTCGGCCTGCACTTCGAGATCGACGACTTCGGGACGGGCTACTCGTCACTGAGCTACCTGAAGCGGTTCCCCGTCGAGACGCTGAAGATCGACCAGAGCTTCGTCGACGAGCTGGACCATCGGGCCGAGAACGCCGCCATCGTGCGGGCCATCATCGGTCTGGGCGAGTCCCTGGGGCTGTCGATCGTGGCCGAGGGGGTCGAACACCCGGCCCAGGCCGCCACCCTGCGGACCCTGGGGTGCTACCTGGCCCAGGGGTATCTCTACGGCAAGCCGCTCCCGGCCAGCGCGCTGGGCGCCTTCCCGACCGACGACCTCGGCTCGTGGCGGACGCTCGAGCGCTCGGTGGCGTCCTGACGAGCGACGAGTCAGCGAGTGGCCGGTCCGAGCAGGAGGTCGGCCAGGCGCTCGCGCTGGAAGCCCTGGGCCCCGAAGAGGAGGTCGTCCTGTTTGGCCCGGCGGTAGAGCAGGTGACAGTCGACGTCCCAGGTGAAGCCCACGCCCCCGTGCACCTGGATGCACTCGGCCGTCACGGCGTCGGCGGCCTCGGCGACATAGCCCTTGCACATGGCCGCGGCCCGCTCGCGCTCGGGGTCCTCCGCGTCCGAGGCCCAGGCCGCGTAGTGCGTCCCCACCCGGGCCAGCTCGAGGTGGTGGAGCATGTCGGCCGCCTTGTGCTTGATGACCTGAAAGGTGGCGATGGGCCGGTCGAACTGGACGCGCACCTTGGCGTACTCGACGGCCAGCTCGAGGGCGCGCTCGGCCGTGCCCACCAGCTCGGCGCACAGGGCCACGTTGACGTCGTCGAGAATGCGTCGCCACGAGGCCTCGTGGTCGCCGGCCGGGCCCACGCGGCGGGCGGTTCGCCCGTCGAGCACCACTCGGGACATCTTGCGGGTGACGTCGAGGGAGGGCACGGGCTCTCCCGCCGGCGCGTCGAGGAGGAACGTGGCCAGCGCGTCGCCGTCGCGGGCCACGACGAAGGCGAAGTCCGCGTGGGCGCCGTCGAGGACCAGGGGCTTGGTCCCCTCGAGCAGCCACTGCTCGCCGCGGCGCGTGGCCCGGGCCGCCACGGTCCGGAGGGGATCACCGTGGCCGGGCTCCTCCACCGCCACCGTGCCGCGCCGGCGTCCCGCGGCGAGGTCCGCGAGGACCTCGTCGACACCCAGACGGACCGCGGCGAGGGTGGCCGCCACCGCCGAGGACACCAGGGGTCCCGGGAAGGGGAGCTTGCCCATCTCCTCTTGGAGCACGACGACGTCGACGAGGCCGAGACCGAGGCCCCCCGCCGACTCGGGGACGAGCACGCCCAACCATCCGAGCTCCGCCATGGTGTCCCACAGCGCCGGGGTGACGCCCACGGGGTCCTCGATCATGGCGCGCACGTAGGTCGAGGGGGCTTCGGCCGACAGGGCGGTGCGCACCGCGGCGCGGAAGTCCTCCTGGTCGGTGGAAAAGGTGAAGTCCACGTCGAGACGGCCTGGCGGGCGGGGGTCGTCTACGCCAGGCGTTCGATGACGGTGGCGTTGGCCTGGCCGCCGCCCTCGCACATCGTCTGGAAGCCGTAACGGCCCCCCGTCGCCCGGAGCTCGTTGAGGAGCGTGGTCATGAGCCGGACACCGCTCGCCCCCAGCGGATGGCCGATGGCGATGGCGCCCCCGCGCGGGTTGAAGCGGTCGGGGTCCGGCGAGAAGGCACGGGCCCACATGAGGGCGATCGCGGCGAAGGCCTCGTTGCACTCGATGGCGTCGAAGTCGTCGACCTTCATCTTGCTGCGGTCGAGCAGCTTGCGGGTGACCGGCACCGGCGCCGACAACACGATCGCGGCGTCCTCGGCCGCCACCGCGAAGGCGTGGAAGCGGGCGAGGATGGGAAGCCCGAAGCGCTCGGCCACCGAGCGCTCGGCGATGAGCATGGCCGCGGCGCCGTCGGTCATCTGCGAGGAGTTCCCGGCCGTGATGTCGGGCGCGGTGTCGGGGTCGAAGGACTGCGCCGGGGGGAGGGAGGCCAGCCGTTCCAAGGTGGTGTCCCTGCGGATGCCCTCGTCGGTGCTGAGCACACGGTCGGTGAGGGTGCCCTCGTCGTCACGGATGGGGACGGGCACGATCTCCTGCGCGAAGTGCCCGGAGTCGGTGGCCGCCGCGGCGCGGCGGTGGCTCTCCAGCGCGTACTCGTCCATGTCCTGGCGCGAGATCTTCCACTGCTCGGCCAGGAGCTGGGCCACGCGGAACTGCATCCACAACCGGCCGTCGATGACCTCGAGGAACGACGGCGGGAACGGACCGGTCCCGCCCCGGGCGTTGCTGGCGAGGGGCACGCGGCTCATGGACTCCACCCCGCAGGCGATGGCGAGGTCGTAGTGCCCGGCCACGACGCCGGCCGCGGCGAAGTGGACGGCCTGCTGGGACGAGCCGCACTGGCGGTCGACGGTGGTGGCCGGCACCGACTGGGGCAGGCCCGCCGCCACCCAGGCGTTGCGGGCCACGTTGGTGGACTGCTCGCCCACCTGGCTCACACAGCCGCCGATGACGTCGTCGACGCGCTCGGGGTCGACCCCGCTGTGGCTGACCAGGTGGGTCAGGGCGAAGGCGAGGAGGTCGACGGGATGCCAGTTGGCCAGCGCCCCGGCGCGCTTGCCGAACGCGGTCCGGCACGTGTCGACGATGACCGCTTCGCGCGCGGCGCGGCCACGGTCAGCCCCTCCTGCTCCTCGGTCATCGGCCCCCTCCTGGTCGAACGGTCAGTGTAGTAAGTTCACTGACGATGGTGTCAGGTCCGGTGTCCTCTCGCCACCGGCGCGCGCCGAGCCGGTCGGAGCACCGCCATGAGCGCGATCGACCTCGTCGAGGACGACGACCGGGCCGCGCTGCGCAAGCTGGCCCGGGACGTGGCCGAACGCGACATCGCCCCCCACGCTGCCGGGTTGGGACGAGACCGAGGAATTCGCCGAGGCCTCCCTGGAAGCGCTGCGGCGCGCCGAGCTGTTCACCGTCACCGTGGGCGAGGAGTACGGGGGGATGGGCATGGGCGACGTGGAGGCCGCCATCGTCCTCGAGGAGATCGCCCGGGTCGACGTGTCGAGCGCCATCTTGTGCCAGCTCGTGTTCAACGGGCCCCCCCGGGCCATCGAGCACCTCGGCAACGACACCCTGCGGGACCGCTGGCTGCCGATGGCCGCGGCGGGCGAGCTCTTCTGCATCGGCATCACCGAACCCGACGCCGGCTCGGCCGCCACGACCATGCGGGCGCACCTGACCCCCGACGGCGACGGGTGGCGGCTCGACGCCTACAAGAACTACGTGACCGGCGGCCACAAGGCCGTGGCCTGCCTGGTGTGGTGCCGGTTCCCCGGGAGCGAGGCGGGGACGGGCAAGGGCATCGGCGCGGTGGTGGTCGATCTGGCGCACGAAGGGGTGAGCATCGCCGGCACCCACCGCAAGATGGGGCTGCGGGGCTGTACCGAGGCGGAGCTCGCCTTCGACGGCGTGCGGATCGAGCGCAGCGACGTCCTCGTCCCCGGTGACCCGGCCGACAACGGCGGGCTCAAGACGCTGCTGGCCCACATCAACCACGAGCGGTGCGGCAACGCGGCGATGTGCGTCGGTGCCGCCCAGGGCGCGCTCGAGTACGCCATGGCCTACATGCGCGATCGCAAGGTGGGCACCAAGATGCTCTCCGAGCTCCAGGGCCTGCAGTGGAAGATCGCCGACATGGCGACCGAGCTCGAGGGTGCGAGGTTCCTGCTGCAACGGGCGCTCGTGCTGGCGGGACGCCACGGCACGCCCCCGGCGCTCGAGTCCGCCATGGCCAAGATCGCCTGCAATCTCGCGGCCAAGCGCGTGTGCGACGAGGCCATCCAGCTCCTGGGCGGATACGGCTACAGCCGGGAGTACCCCGTCGAGCGCGCCTATCGCGACATCCGGGGCCTGTGCATCGGGGCCGGCACGGTGGAGATCCAGCGCAACTTCGTCGGCACCGCGCTCCTGGGGGGCAAGGTCCCGTCCGGCGCGTGGTGGAAGGCGCCCCCCCGATGAGCACGCCCCTGATGAGCACGAGCCCGGTGCGGCCCGTCGCCGTCCTCGGCGTGGGGGCGGCGGCCCCGTCGTTGCGACTGGCGGCGAAGGACGTCGGCGCGGCGTGGGGATCGGGGGGCGGTCGGGGCACCGTGGCGGTGTGCGACTCCGACGAGGACACCCTCACCCTGGCGTGGCAGGCGGCCAACGCCGCGCTCGAAGCGGCGGGGATCGGCGCGGACGAGGTGTCGGGGTTGTGGTGGGGCACCGCCCGGCCACCGTTCGCCGAGGGGCCCAGCCACGCCTTTCTGTCCGCCACGTTGGGGCTCGGGCGCGACTGCGGGGGCGCGCTGCTGAGCGGCTCGGCCCACGCGGGGATGGAAGCGCTCCTCGGCGCCTGGGACGCGCTCGCGGCCGGTCACGCCCGCGTGGCGCTGGTGGTGACGTCCGACGCGCTCGTCCCGGGTCTCGGGACCGCAGGGGAGACGACCACCGGCGCGGGAGCGGCCGCTGTGGTGCTGGGCGCCATCGCGGACGGCTCCGAGGCCCCGTCCACCAACGGCTCGTCCCCCGCGGCGCGGCCTGGTCTCGCGCACCACGCCGGGCCATGCCCGCCGTCGACCGCTACCGCGCCGACGGCGAGGGCGCCACGGGTGACGTGTACGACGCCCGGCTGTTCCGAGAAGAGGTCTTCGTGCCGCTGCTCAGCGAGACGGGACGCGCCGCGCAGCCAGGAGGCGAGCGCCCCTCCGGTCGCCTGGGCCATCGCCGATCCCGACGGCAAGCTCGCCACCGCGGTGGCCAAGCGCCTCGGTGCGCCCCTGGCGTCGGCCCCGGTGTACGGCGCGCTCGGGCGACGCCGGCGCCGCCTCGGCGCTCCTCGGCTTGATCCATGTGTGTGCCGAGGGCGGGGCCGACGGTACCGACGGTGCCGAGGTGGCGCCCCGGGCGTGGTCGGCACCATCGGCTACGGCGGAGGCCGCGCCACGGCCGTGGTCGTCGACGCCGCGGCGCGCCGTCCCCGGTGCGCGTGCCCGTCGACCGGTTGGGGGCGGGGCGCCGGGTCAGCTACGCCGAGGCGCTGCGGGCCCGGGGCCAGCTCGAGCCCATGGACGACCCGATCCAGATGGGACTGCCGCCCGGGGGGGCGGCCTTCGTCCGGGGCAACCCCGAGATGCTCGGCCTGTTCGGGGCGCGCTGCAAGGAGTGCGGGACCATCTCCACCCCGCCGTCGATCCACCCCACCTGTGTCGGGTGCGGGGGAGCCGAGCTCGAGGTGGTGTCGCTGGCGCGCCGGGGGCGGGTGCAGACCTTCGTCGTCAACCAGACCATGCCGCCGCCCTTCCAGGCGCCGCTGCCGCTCGTGATCATCGACCTCGAGGACGGCGCCCGCCTCATGGTGCAGGGGTCGCCGGCCGACGCGGCGGAGCTGGCCGTCGGGGACGAGGTCACGCTGTCACTGCGGCGCTACGCGCGTCGAGCGGGGGATCCCCGTGTACGGCTACAAGGCGCTACCGGGTGGCCGGCGGCCGAGGCCACGGTAGGTTCGGGACAGGACCGCGGCGCGAAGGAGGGTGGCTCATGAGCTGGAACAAGGTCGCCGTCGTGGGGGCGGGACTCATCAAGATGGGCGAGCTGTTCGAGCAGAGCTACGAGCAGATGGCGGCGGGCGCCTTCTCCGCCGCGCTGGCCAGCGTCGACAAGGGGCTCGACAAGTCGGCGGTCGACGCCGTCATCGTGGCCACCCAGCGGGGCACCCTGTGGGGCCAGGAGGGCATCGGGGGCAACACCGTGCCGAGCGCCATCGGCCTGTCCGGGGTGGCCTGCACCCGGGTGGAGAACGCCTGTCCCTCGGGGTCGGACGCCTTCCGCATCGGCGCCATGGTGGTGGCGAGCGGCGTGCACGACGTGGTCCTGGTGATCGGCGTGGAGAAGATGCGCGACAAGTCCACCCAGGAGGGGCTCCTCGCCCGGGCCGCGGCGGGCCACCCGCTCTACAACCGGGGCGAGACCGCGCCCGTGCTGTTCGCGCCGTTCGCCACCCGGCACATGCACGAGTTCGGCACCACACCCGAGATGCTGGCGTCGGTGGCGGTGAAGAACCACCACAACGGGTGCCTCGACCCCTACGCCCATTTCCAGAGCGAGATCACCGTCGAGCAGGTGCTGGCCTCGCCCATGGTGTGCAGCCCGTTGCGGTTGCTCGACTGCTGCCCCCAGACCGACGGCGCCGCGGCCATCCTCCTCACGTCGGCCGAGCGGGCGCACGAGTTCACGGACAAGCCCGTGTACGTGGCGGGCTTCGGGGTGGCGACCGACCACCCCTACCTGCACGAGAAGTCGACGTTCGTCGGGCTTCCCGCCACCACGCTGGCATCGGGGCGCGCCTACGAGATGGCCGGCGTCGGGCCGCGCGACCTCGACATGGCCGAGGTGCACGACTGCTTCACCATCACCGAGATCCTCGACATCGAGGACCTGGGCTTCGTGGAGAAGGGGAAGGGGGGCCCGGCCTCGCTCGAGGGCGAGACCGCGCTCGACGGGCGCATCCCCGTGAACCCCTCGGGCGGCCTGCTGGCCAAGGGCCATCCCATCGGGGCCACCGGGCATCGCCCAGCTCACCGAGTGCTGGTGGCAGCTGCGCGAGGAGGCGGGCGAGCGCCAGGTGGCGATCCGCCAGGGCTTCGCCCTCCAGCACAACGTGGGCGGACGGGGCTCGGGGGTGTCGGTCGTGAACATCCTCACCCGCAACCCCTGACACCTCTGGGGGACCTCGCCGGGCCCCGGGAACGTCGGTCTGGGTGCCCACATCTCATTGCGTCCCAGTTGATGGTGTCCCAGCGGTACTAATACACCCTCATGAAATACTGACCCCGTGCTCGCACAGCTGGAGGGGGCCCGTCGGGAGATCGCCCGGCACCTGGCCCAGGCCGATCCCGACCGGGTCACGACCTCCCAGGCCGTCGAGGTCATGGCGCTGTTCGCCGAGATCGAGCGCCTGGGCTCGGCGGGCAAGGTGCTGTTCACCCGACGCGCCAGCCAGGGCACGGCGTGGCGAGACGAGGGGCACAGCTCGGCCGCCTCGTGGATGGCAGCCAGGACCGGGACGGGCCTCGGCGACGCCATGGCCACGCTCGAGACCGCCGAGGCGCTGAGTGCACTGCCCGAGACCACCGAGGCCCTGCGCCGCGGTGAGCTGTCGGGCCCGCAGGTGAAGGTGATCGCCGCCGCCGCGGCGTCACGTCCCGACACAGAGACAGAGCTGCTGCACAGTGCGGCCACCGACAGCTTCAAGGCCTTGAAGCAGCGGGCCGCCACGCTCCGGGCCGTGGCGGGATCGGCCGCGGAGGAGAACGCCCGGTACCTCGCGGTGCACAAGGCCCGCTACGTGCGGCACTGGACCGATCCCGACGGGGCGCTGCGCCTCGACGCCAAGCTCACCCCCGACGCCGGGGGGAGGGTGCTGTCGTCCCTCCAGAGAGAAGCCGACGCCCGCTTCAGCGCGGCCCGCAGGGACAAGACCGAAGAGAACCCCGCCGCCTATCAGGCCGACGCCCTGGTCGCCCTCGTGACCGGCGACTGCCTGGCGTCGGGTCCGGGCGACTCGGGACGAACGGGAGCAACGAGGGCCACGGTGTGCATCCGGGTCGACGGCGCCGCGCTGAAGCGGGGCTACACGAAGAGCGGCGAGCTGTGCCACATCGCCGGGGTGGGACCGGTGCCCGTGGCGACGGTGCGGCGCCAGCTCGCCGATGCGCAGGTGAAGATCCTCGTGCGCGACGGCAAGGACGTGACCACCGTGTGCCACGCGGGCCGGACCGTGACCGCCCACGTGCAGAGCGCCCTGGAAGAGCGAGACCCGAGCTGCGTGGTGCCGGGCTGTGACGTGGCGATGGGTCTGGAGAATCATCACTGGGACATCGACTACGTCGACTGCAAGACCACGTCACTGCGCGGCCTGGCCCGGGTATGTCACTGGCACCACGGGTTGCTCACCTACGGGGGCTACACCCTCGAGGGCGAGTCCGGGTCCTGGGTCATGCGGGGACCGCCGGGCGGTGACAGGTTCGAGACGGGGCCGCCGCTTCTGAACAGCAGCTGACTCCGACGCGCGCCCACACAGTGCAACACTCTGCACCATGCCACTCGAAGGGGAGTACAGACCGAGCGCCTGGGCCCCCATCGCCGACCAGGTGGCCCTGTACGAGGCCACCGACGGGAGAGAGGGTGACACCCTCCAGGGGAAACCCGTCGTGATCCTCACCACCCGGGGCCGTCACAGTGGTGCCCTGCGCAAGAGCCCCGCTCATGCGCGTGGAGCACGACGGCCGCTATGTCGTGGTGGCGTCGATGGGCGGAGCACCTCAGCATCCCGTGTGGTACCTCAACCTCCTGGCGGATCCTCACGTCACGCTGCAGGACCACGCCAAGGTCATGGAACTGCGGGCCCGCCCCGCCACGCCCGAGGAACGGGCGCAGTGGTGGCCCCGGGCCGTGGCCGCCTGGCCCCCCTACGAGGAGTACCAGACCAAGACCGAGCGCGAGATCCCCGTGGTCATCCTGGAACCGGCCTAGGGGCGCAGAGGTCTACGCCCCGTCCTTCTTGCCCAGCAAGGGGTGCGCCGGCATCCCCACGGGCTGGAGGTGCTGACCGAGGACCTCGTGGAAGTGTTCGGCGAGCTCGCTCGGCGTCCACCCACCGTCTCGCCACATCTCCGCCACCTGCCGGGGCGTCTGGAAGATGGTGTAGGCGAACCCGGTGCGCCCGAGCACCTGGCCGTTCACGTAGCCGGCCTGCTCCGAGGCCAGGAACGCCACCAGCGGGGCGTTGAGCGCGGGGTCCTGGTCGGGCGGGGCATCGGCCCCGCCGAACAGGTTCTCGGTCATGCGGGTGAGACCCGGCCGGGGCCACGGCGTTGACGGTGATCCCGTACTTGCCGAGCTCGAGGGCCCACACGAAGGTCATGCCCATGATGGCGGCCTTGGCCGCTCCGTAGTTGCTCTGGCCGAAGTTGCCCCGCAGGCCCGCCGACGAGGTGATGTTCACGATCCGGCCGTAGCCGGCTTCGCGCATGTGGACCGCGGCGTGACGCGGTGCAGTTGAACGTGCCCTTCTGGTGCACGGCCACCACGGCGTCGTAGTCCTCCGACGTCATCTTGACCAACGTGCGGTCGCGCACGATGCCGGCGTTGTTGACCAGGATGTCGATCGACCCGAAGGTGTCCACCGCCTGGGCGACGATGCGCCCGGCCCCGTCGAAGTCGGCCACGGACTCGCCGTTGGCGACGGCCTTTCCGCCCGCGTCCTCGATCAGGCGGCACGTCTCTGCCGCCGGGCCCTGGGCCGTGCCGGCCCCGTCGAGCGTGGTGCCGAGGTCGTTGACCACCACCCGAGCACCCTCCGACGCCAGGCACAGCGCGATCTCGCGGCCGATCCCTCCCCCCGCGCCGGTGACGACCGCGACCTTGTCGTCGAGCAATCCCATCGGGTCAGCCCTCGCTCTCGATCAGTTGGTGCTGGGGAATGTCGGTCCCACCACCCACAGGTCCGACGGGTGGGTCGTGGTCGCGGGCGGCGCGCTCGGGGGCCGTCCCGCCCGACGGGGGCGGCGGTGGCGGTGGCGGACCGTTCTGGGGCACCGCGCTCGGTGCGTCGCGGCGCAGCGCCGGAGCCGCGCCGTTGGCACCCACGGCCGCCGCGGTCCCGTTGGCCGACGCCCCCCCGAGCATGCGGGCCTCGAGCGTCTGCCGTGCGTCGCGCGCCGGGCCTTCCCACGCCACCGCTCCCTTCACGAGGAGAATGGCGCGATCGGCGATGGCGAGCACCCGGTCGACCTGTTGCTCGACGACGAGCAACGCGCACCCCTCTCGGTGGATGGCACTGAGCCCGTCGTAGACCTGGTCGACGATCACCGGCGCCAGCCCCAGGGAGAGCTCGTCCACGATGAGCAGCTTGGGCGGTGCCGCCAGCACCTTGGCGAGCGAGAGGATCCGTTGCTGGCCGCCCGACAGGGTGCCCCCCAATTGCCGGCGTCGCTCGGACAGGACGGGGAACGCCTGGTAGGCGCGCGCCAGGGCCGCGCCGGTACCCTTGCGACCCACCGCTCGGCTGAAGCTCACCGTCAGGTTCTCCTCCACGGTGAGCGAGGAGAAGATGGCTCGACCTTCGGGCACGTGCGCCAGACCCAGCCGGGCGATGCGATAGGCGGGCCACCGGGTCACGTCGTGACCGGCCACGCAGATCCGGCCGCCGCTGGCCGGCACGAGCCCTGACACCACCCGGGCGAGCGTCGACTTCCCCGAGCCGTTCGAGCCGACCAGCGCGATGATCCCGTTGTCGGGAACGACGAGCGAGACCCCGAACAGGGCGCGGTACGAGCTGTAGGCAGCCGACAGGTTCTCGACCTCGAGGATGTTCATGCTGTGCGTCCCAGGTAGGCCCGGCGCACTTCGGGGTCGGCCACCACCACGTCGAAGGTCCCCTGGGCGATGATCTCCCCGACCTCGAGCACCACCACGCGGTCGACCGCGGTGCGGACCATCTCCATGTCGTGCTCCACCAGCAAGACGGCCATGCCGTGGTCGTGCTGCACGCGGCGCAGGACGCCGGCGAGCGCCGCGGTCTCGGTGATGTCGAGCCCCGACGACGGCTCGTCCGCCATGAGGAGGCGGGGCTCACCGCACAGCGCCCGGCCCAGCTCCACCAGCCGGCAATGCCCCAGGCTGAGCGCGGCGACGGGCGTGTCGGCCATGTCGGTCAGGCCGACCAACTCCATGACCTCCTGGACGCGGGCGAGCTCGTCGGGACGGGGCTTGGCCAGGTTCAACAGGTCCTTCCACAGGGCCCCGTCACCGCGATGGGCGCGTACGGCGACGATCATGTGGTCGCGCACCGACAGCTCGGGGAACACCTCCACCCGCTGGAAGGTCCGCCCGATGCCGAGCCTGGCTCGCAGATAGGCAGGCATGTCGTCGAGCACGTGGCCGTCGAAACACACGGTCCCGGTACTGGGCCGGAGTTGTCCGCACATGCAGTTGAACAGCGTGGTCTTGCCGGCGCCGTTCGGTCCCACCAGACCCACGGCCTCGCCCGCCGCCACCGTCAGGGACACGTCCTTCAACGCCGCGATCCCCCCGAACCGGATGGAGATCGACTTGGCGTCGAGCAGGGGCGACGACGGGTCGGCGCTCAGCGCACCGAAAGCAGGCGCGGCCGGCGCGACAGGGGCGGTGGTGGGGCGCTCAGCCACCGAACCCCTTCACCGAGGGCACGGTCACCGCCGGCAGGGCCCCGGCGTACGGTCCGCCCGGCCCCTCCCGACTCGGCGATGGGAGGGCCGGACTTGCGGGCGCGCCGCTCGTCATAGGCGTTGAACACCTTGCTCACCCGCACCATCCACCGGCTCTTCTGGTATTCGACGATGCCCTCGGGGTGCGCCGCATAGGTCATGGCGCCCACCGCGAACAGGATGGGCTCGATGCCGGCGAAGCGCGTGGGCACGTACAAGGCCAGGATGAGGGCGAAGATGCTGAAGGCCATGCCCGCCTGGATGGCGCCCTCGACCGTCCGGGATCCCGTGGTGATCACCACCACCACGAAGACGAGCGAGTACACGTACTCGAACGAGGTGGCGTTGACGTTGTTGAGGACCGAGGCGTACAGCGCCCCGCCGAACCCGGCGATGCCCGCCGACATGGCGAAGACGGTGAGCCGGGCCGTTTTCAGGTTGATGCCCATGGAGGCGGCGGCCACCGGGCTCCCCCGCATGGCGGCCAGGTAGCGGCCGACGGTCCCGCGTTGGACCAGGAGCACCAGCACGCTGCACAGCACGAGGGCGATGAAGCAGACCATCAGGAACGAACGGTCGGAACCGAAGTTGATGGAACCGATCACCGGGCGGGGCACGGTCACACCGGTGAGCCCTCCCCCCGACCACGAATACTGGAAGAGCGACTGGTCGGCGAAGAGGGCGAAGGCCAGGGTCACGAGCGCCAGCAGCAGTCCCGACACCCGGATGGCCACGACGGCCACGATCGTCCCCACCACGGCGGCCAGCAGTCCCCCCACCACGGCGCCGATGAGCACGGGCAGCCCGAGGTGCGCGGCGAATTGGCCCGCCGCGAACGCGCCCACGCCGGCGAAGGCCGCCTGGCACAGAGACAGCTGGCCGCTCATGCCCGTGATGAGCGTGATGGACAGGCAGATGATGGACACGCACAAGCCCTCGTCGAACGCCGTCACGTAGGTGATGGGAGCCCAGGTGGCGCTCGAGGCCAGGAACGCCACCACGAGAAGCCAGAAGCCGACCCGGGTGGGGACGTGCAGCCGGGGGTCGCGGATCGACACCGAGGGCGGGGCGGGCGGGGGGTCGACACGGCGGCCAAGGGGTCCGAGCTCAGCTCGAGCCGGCGCAGACCCGGGTTGAGCAGCAAGGTCCCCACCAGCACCACGAAGGGGAAGGCGGGGACGACGGTCTGGGCGATCAGGCCCCCCGAGGGCAGATAGCCGCTGAGCAGGTTCTCGACGATACCGAGCCCGATGGCCGCGGCCAGGGCGATGGGAAGCGAGCGCATGCTGGCCACCGCCGCCGCGGTCAGGCCGGCGACGAGCAGCGCGGTGAACTGCAGGGGGTCCTCGGGGTTGAGCGAGGCCGTGAGGGGGAGCAGGAGCACTCCGGCCAGGCCGGCCAGCACGCTGGACAGGGCCCATGCGCCCGCCGCCACGCGCGGGGCGTTGATCCCCTCGAGTTGGGCCATGCGACGACTCTCGACCACGGCCCGCATCTGCAGCCCGATGGCGGTCCAGCGGAACATGGCCACCACGGCCGCCACCACCACCACGGTGATGACGGTGGTGGTGACCTCCCCGCCGTTGATCGGCGTCGAGAAGACGTGCAGATACACATGGTTGGGGTTCAGCCACAGGTTGGGAGGGTTCTCCCGTTCGCCGTTGCCGAAGAAGATCGGCAGTGTCTGGGGGATGGCGATGAGCAGGCCCAGCGACGACACCAGCTTGGCCGTGGTCGAGGCGGTGGGGATGTAGCGGAACAGGAAGCGGTCGAAGCCGAGGCCGAGCAGGGGGGACATCACGAGCACCGACAGGATGAAGGCGACCCCCACGGGGAGGTGGCTGCTGCGCACCAGGAGGTCGAAGATGAACGCCGCCAGGAACGCCTGGGCGCCGAAGGCCAGGTTGAACACGCCGGTGGCCCGGAAGGTCGAGCACCAGGCCCACCGCCATCAGGGCGAAGTTGCACCCGTACGGGATGCCAGGAATGGCGTAGCTCAGGAACTGGCTCACGGTCCCCCCGGACGCTGCACGTTCACCGGATCGGCAATCCCAGGCGGAGGGTCAGGTCCCGCCGGTGGGGGGGGCGAGGTCGGCGGGGCCGAGGGGCCCGGGGGTGCCGGGCAGGGGCTGCACCGGCGTGTCGCTGTTCAGGTCGAAGCACGTGAAGACCTGGCCGTTGGGATGGACGAAGGCCGGCACGAAGTGGCCGTTCACCACCTGGACCTCGGACTGGCAGTACGGCGGCGGGGAGCCGAAATGACTCTTGGTCCAGTCGACCGGCGCCGTGAGCCCGTCCCCGTTGTAGGCGGTCTCCTTGTTGATGGCCGCCACCAGCTTCTTCTGGGTCAGGTTCTTGCCCGCCGCCTTGAGGCCGGAGACGAATTGGTCGGCCGCCATCCACCCGTCGAGCGACACCTCCTCGTAGGTGTACTTGGGCTGGTACTTGTTCATCTCCTTGATGTAGGTGTCGAGCCCGGGGTACAGGCCCGACAGGGCGGATTCGAAGGGGACGTGCTCCAGGCCGAAGTACACCCCGTTCATGATCGACCCGTACTGGGCCAGCGTGCCGCGGTCATAGCCGTTGAACCACACCTGTTTCAGGGACATGCCGTTCTGGCTGATGGCACGGGCGAAGGCCACGTTCCCGTTGACGTCCAGACAGGTGAACAGCGTGTCCACGTTGTGCGCCTTCATCTGCAGCACGTCGGGGGTGGGGTCGCCCCCGTAGACCAGGTTGAGGTCGGAGAAGCTGACGTTGAGCCCCGCCTTGCGCATGCCCGTCACCGCCGCCTGGCAGGCCGCCGCGGACTGCGGCACGCCGTAGGCGACCACCGCGATGGACTGCGCCCCCAGCTGCTGGGCGAGATAGGCGTCACCGGGTGCGCCGCACGGGAAGCACAGGACCGAGCCGTAGTCCGCGAACAGCGACGGGCTTGTCCGCGTAGTCGGTGGACACGGCGTACCCGAACGTGGGCGTGCCCTGCTGGGCGAGGTACTTGGCGCCCCCGAAGAACGGCGTCGCCACCCCCACCACGGCGAACACGTTGTCGTGCACGAGCTGCTGGGCCACGGTGAGGTCGACGGTGGGGCTCCCCTGGTCGTCCTCCTGGTAGGCCAGCTTGAGCTTGCGCCCGTTGATCCCGCCTTCGGCGTTGATCATCGAGAAGTAGGCCTCGACCCCGTTGACGATGGGGGCGAAGCCCGAAGACAGGGGACCGGTCACATCGGCGATGCTGCCCACGGTGATCTGGGTCGGGGTGACCCCGGGATCGCCGCTGCCTCCGCTGCTCGTGACGTTCTTGGCGTTCCCGCAGGCGGTGATCCCCAAGGCGAGCGCGATGAAAGCCGCAGTGACGGTCGAGAATCTCCCTCGCCGACTGCGCGACATCGGTCCCCCTCTCCCTGTCACCGTTTCCACGGGGCCCGGCCCCGTGTGTCCGGCGAGGATCGACGTCATGCCTGACGTCTGTGTCAGTTCACTCTTTTGCCACTGTAGCCTGGGCCTGCGCTGAACGCCCACCGCCCGGCGTGGCGGCGGGGCCACAGTATCGCCGCCATCGGGCCATTCCAAGAGGGTCCGGACCGGCTCACGACAGGAACAGGCGCTCGGGGTCATACCGGCGCAGGGCGAGCACTTCGTCGGTCGTCACCGGGGCGAGCTCGCTCACCGACCGGGCCACCGCCACGTCCCACCCACATGCCGTCCACCAGGGCCCGCACCCGCGGGGCCATCGGGTCGGGGCCGCTCGGGACGGCGGCCACGCGCAGCGTGCCGTCGATGCGGCGCAACACCCCGAGGTCGGTCACGACGCTCGTGACGCGCTCTCCCGGACTGGTGACGAAACCGACGCGCTCCACCAGGCGGTCGGGGCGGGCCAGGGCCACGACGACACAGGCCTCGGCCCGGCTGGCCACGTCGTTGGCGCCCCCCGATCCCACCAGGAAGGGCCCTCCCGGGATCAGGGTCGAGTTCAGGTTCCCGTCCCGGTCGACCTGGGCGGCACCCAGGCACGCCACGGTGCGCGTGCCCGGGCCCCCGACGACCATGCCCAGCACGGTCGACGCGTCGGCGAGCATGGGGGAGCCCGGGAACACCCGGTGGTTGAAGATGTACGGGTCGGCGGGCGTGGGGGTGTAGCCCCACAGACCGAGCTCGGCGGTGAGCTCGAGGGTCCTCCCCCCGGCCCGGGCCCGGGCCACCGCCACCCACGCCGCGAGGTTGGCCACTCCCGCGCCGGCCAGGACGGCGTCCGCGTTGCACTGCGGCGGTCACGGTCTCGAGCTCTCTCGCCCCGTAGGCCGCCGCGAGCTCCCACTTGCTCGGGGCCAGCTCGGCGTCGACCGGGTGGGCCTCGGCGTCTTGGCGCCAGGACTCCGGGTCGGTGCGCGACGACAACCAGTCGAGCCGGGCGCGTCCCAGTCTCTCGAGGTACTGGTCGTGGGTGGCGGGTTCGAGCACCCACTGCCGGGCCCAGGCGTCGAAGTCGTGGCGGGTGGCGGCGCGCGCCTCGGCCCAGAAGGGGATGTCCTCGCCGTACGACGACACGGGGAGCCCGGGTGCGTAGAGGCCGCCGGGATGCGCGCCGAAGGGCGCTTGCACCACGGCCAGCACTCGATGGGCGGGGATCTTGACGCGGTGGCCGAGACCGTCGAGGTCCTCCACCACCCGCTCGACCGTCGCCACCACGCCGCGACGGGCCGCCCACGCACCCCACGCTCCCTCGAGCAGTGGTTCGGACAGGGCCACGTTTCCTTGTCGGTCCGCCACAGCTCCGTGGACGAGGGTGACGTCGGGCACGAGTGGCGAAACGAGCCCGACCGGGCCGAAGGAAGTCTCCGCCACGGTGAAGCCGGGGTTGGACGCCATCGACGAGCCCTGGAGCGAACCCGTCACCAGAGCCGGCAGTCCGCGCGCCGCGGCTTCGAGTCGCTGCGTGAAGGTCAGGATCGACCAGTGCTCGACCTCGACCCCGCCCGAGGAGTAGGCCTGTTGGAAGATCGGGTTCGGCGTGTAGGTCGGGAAAGTGTCTCCGGAGTAGGTCGTCACGACCTTGCGCACCATGGCGCCGCGGAAGAACAGCGCGCCGAGAGAGCTCAGGCTGAGCATGACGAGCGTGAACCCGGAGTCCTGGCCCCAATGCTGGCGGGCCATCTCCCGAGCCGCCGCGCTCCATCGGCTGTGACCACACAGCACCTGCACCGTGTCCCCGGCGCGCACGTGATGGGCGACGGCGTCCTCGAGCGTCACATGTTCCACGTCGTGTCCCCCGCCCCGGGTTCCGAGGCTCCTAGCGTCCGGTCCAGCGCGGCGGACGCTTCTGCGCGAACGCGGCGGGGCCTTCTTTGGCGTCCTCGCTCGAGAACACCTCGGTGGCGATGGAGGATTCGATCCGGTACGCCTCTCTCATGTCGACGGCGAGACCGCGCAGGACGCTCTCCTTGGTCTTGCGCACGGCGAAGGGGCCGTTGGCGGTGATGCGATGGGCGTACTCGAGCGCCTTGGCCCGCAACTGGTCCGCGGGGACCACGGCGTTGAGCAGACCGAAGGCGAGCGCTTGCTCGGCCGGCACGCGATCGGCACACAGGAGAAACTCCATGGCGGCGGGAAAGGGGACCTGGCGGGGGAGCCGCACCGTGGTCCCCCCGCCCGCGAACAACCCCCGTTTGGGTTCCATGACCCCGAAATAGGCCTCGGGCACGGCTACTCGCAGATCGCAGCCCCCCAGCATCTCCATCCCGCCCGCCACACAAGCACCGTTGACCGCGGCGACGATGGGCTTGTAGAGCTTCACGCCGCGCAGCACCGCCTTCACGCCGTCGTCGATCCGGTAGCCGTCGAGTTCTTCGACCTGTCGCGACGCGATCTCCTTTTGGAGCTTGGTCACCTGCGGGATGTAGGTCTTGAGGTCGGCTCCCACACAGAAGGCGTTGCCGACACCGGTGACGATCGCCACCCAGGCGTCCTCGTCCTCGCCGAATCGGTCCCAGGCGCCTCGCAGCTGGGCGAAGTGCTCCATGTCGAGGCTGTTCATCGAAGCCAGCCGGTCGATGGTGATCCAGACCACATGGTCGTCACCGAGCTCGTAGTGGATGGGCACGCTACCTCCTCTGCTCGCGTGGGAGCCCCAGGATGCGCTCCCCGATCACGTTGCGTTGAACCTCGGACGTGCCGCCCGCGATGCTGGCCGCCTTCGACCACAACCACTGACGTTGCCACAGTCCCCACAACCCCGACGCCGGACCTTCGACGGCCAGGGCCGCCTCTGACAGTTGCTGGGTCATGTCGGACCAGGTGAGCTTGACCCAGCTCGATTCGGGACCGGGCTCGCCTCCGCGCGCCAGCTTCGAGAGCGTGCGCCAGTTGTGGGTTCGCAGCACCACGATCGACACGTAGGCGTCCACCAGCGCGTCGGCGACGTCGGGGTCGTCGAGGGCGCCGTTGCGGGCGGCCTGGGCGAACAGGCGGGTGAGATATCCCTCGTGCACCACTTCCTCTTTGAAGGGGAAGTTCGTGCCCCGTTCGTGCGCCAGCGTCGTCGACGCCACCGCCCAGCCCTCCCCGGCCGCCCCGACCAGATGCCCGGCCGGGACGAAGACGTCGTCGAGGAACACTTCGTTGAACTCGGCCTCACCCGTGATCTGCACCAGGGGGCGGATCTCGACGCCGGGCGAATGCATGTCCAGGACCAACAGGGACAACCCCCGGGGACCGGCCGTGCCGGGTTGGGTGCGCGCCAGGCACAACCCGTACCGGGCGAATTGCGCGTAGGACGTCCACACCTTCTGACCGGTGACGACCCAACCACCCCCACCGTCGCCCCCGTCGCCCCCGGTCCCCCCGTCGCGGATCGGGTCGGCGTGGGTGACGAGACCCGAGAGGTCCGAACCCGCGCCCGGTTCGCTGAACAGCTGGCACCAGATGT
This sequence comes from uncultured Acidimicrobiales bacterium, assembly GCA_963768255.1. Classification (GTDB taxonomy): domain Bacteria; phylum Actinomycetota; class Acidimicrobiia; order Acidimicrobiales; family UBA8190; genus Chersky-840. Next base: position 291,543 of record CAVYGX010000008.1, read on the forward strand.
CCTGCGCGCTCACGATGGCCGGCAGCCATCGAGCGCACTGCTCGGGCGTCCCGTGGGCCAAGAGGGTGGGACCGGCCAGGTTGATGCCCACCCGGTTCACGAGTTGGGGCGCGCCACTGCGCGCGTACTCGGCGTTGAAGATCGCCACTTCGACCGGCGTTGCGCCCCGGCCGCCGTAGTCGGTGGGCCAGTTGATCCCGACCCAGCCGGCACCGGCCAGCTTGGCCTGCCAGGCCCGCCCCCACGCGACAGACTCCGCCAGATCGTCGGTGTTCGGAGCGGGCACGACGTTGGCCTCGAGCCACGCCCGCACCTCGTGCGCGAAGCGTTGCTCGGTCTCGGTGAGCGACAGGTCCACCTGTTCCTACAGGTCCCAGGCCTGGGCGCGTCCGCTCTGACCAAACGCCTCGTGCAGCGCCGACTCCTCGTCAGGCCCGAACGACCGGTAGCTGGCCTCGCCCCGGCCCCGGACGAACACGGGGTCGCCGCCGACGCGATCGGCACGGAACTTCTGGTGGACGAGGGTCCGAACGAGAACCTTGTTGGTGGGAGTCGTCGGCAGGGCGCCACACAGCCGCACGTAGCGGGGCCGCCATTTCGGACTGAGATCGCTCTGGGCGTCCACCCACGCCGCGAAGTGCGCGGGATCGAAGCTGGCGTCCCCGCGCAGGACGAGTGCCACCATGACCTGGTCGCCCGAATCCACATCCGGCACGCCGTAGACAGAGGCCATGATCACCTCGGGGTAGCGGGCCACGATGGCCTCGATCGGAGCGGCCGGGAAATTCTCGCCGTCCACCCTGAGCCAGTCCGAGGTACGTCCCGCGAAGTACACCCATTCGTCGGGGTCGACGTACCCGAGGTCTCCGCTCCAGTACCAGCCGTTGCGGGTGGTCTTGGCCATGGCCTCGGCGTTGCGGTAGTAGCCCTCGAAGGGTCCCACACCCTCGACGTTCACGATCTCACCCACGCACTGCTCGGCGTTGAGCAGACGACCCTCGGTGTCGAACACCGCACGTTCCCTTTCGTTCCCGTCGGGGTCGACCACCTTGATCCCCTGGCGGAGTTTGCCCACCGAGCCCCGGGGCACGCCGCCGGAGCGGTCGAGGGCGATTCCCCCCTCGGTGGAACCGAACACGTCGACGACGGCGACACCGAAGCGCTTCGCCACCGCCTCCACCACGTGCGGAGATCCCTCGTTGCCGTACGCCAACTTCAGCGGGTTGTCGGCGTCGTCGGGCTTCTCGGGAGTGGCCAGCAGATAGGCGAGGGGTTTCCCTGTGTAGTTGAACCAGGTTGCCCCGTAGCGGCGCACGTCGTCGAGAAACCGCGACGCGCTGAACCGCCGCGCCAGGCCGACCGACGCGCCCGCCACCAGCGCGGGGGCGAGGCCCACCATGAGCGAGTTGGAGTGGAAGAGCGGCATGGCGAGGTACCCGACGTCATCGGGCCCGACGTCGAGGACCATCGTCATCCGGTTGCCGGTGGTGAGCAGCCGCCGCTGGGTACAGCGCACCGCTTTCGGTGCGGCCGACGTCCCCGAGGTGAACAGCAGCACCCACAGTGTCTCCACATCGGGCTCGAGCCCGGGGTCACCGGTGCCGGGGTCCCACGGCGCCAGGGCGGAGTCGAGCGACTCCCCCATGGTGCGGGGGGGATCGTCCTCGTCGCGGAACCGCTCCGACACGAGCAGGCCGCCGGGGAGGTTCAGTTCACCCATCACCGGTTCCAGCAACTCCTGATGCCGGGGCTCGGTGACGAGCAGCTGGACGTCGGTGTAGCCGATGTCGGCCAGAAGGTGCTCGTCGCGGCGCGTGTGGTTGAGCCCCACGACCGCGGCACCGGCGAGCCCGGCTCCCGCCAGACAGAACACATACTCAGGGGTGTTGTCGAGCAGCACGGCCACGTGGGGCGGCCGGGCCGGGTCCAGGCGCTGAAGGAACAGGGCCGCGTATCGGGTCGATTCGGCGAACACCTCGGCGTGGGTCCAGATGCGTGGGCCGAAGCGCAGCGCGGGACGGGACGCGAACTCGGGGTCGGTGCCGTTGCGACGCAGCAGCGCCGCGGCGTTGGGAGCGGGCAGCGGCGCCTCGCCCGGCGCCGGCGCCAACGCCACACGCTCAGCCACGTCGGGCGGGGCGAAGATTTGGGTGCGGGACGCGGCGCGTTCTCTGACCACGGCGTCAGGTTAGACAAACCCGGCCCGGCGGTAGCGTGGCCACATGCCTCATGTCCGCACGGCGTCGACGCGTCCGGGGCCGCGTCTCCGTCCCACGTTGGTGCAGGCCGGGGCGGCGCGATACCGCCGGCGCGGCGGGCCCTGGGACCGGGGTGCACTCGATGCGTCGTTTGCCGCTGTCTCGGGCACATCCGTGGTGGACGGCACGGGGCGGCTCGAAGGAGCCGCTCTCGAAACCGGCGTGGCCGCCCTGGCAGGCCGGTTGGCAGCGACGGGTATCCGGCGCGGGGACGTCGTGAGCTGGCAGTTGCCCAACGGTGCGGCTGCTCTCCTTCTCTATCGGGCATGCTGGCGACTCGGCGCCATCGCCGCCCCCCTGCACCACCGGTTGGGCGGCGCCGAGGTCACCGGCGCACTCGACCAGGTTGGGCCGGCTGTGGTCCTGGCCACCGCTGGCATGCCGGCGGCGCAGCGCCCGGGAGCTCTCGTCCCGGCCGGTGAGGCGCCCGAGCACGTGTTGGACGCCCTCGACCCCGCGCCGGCCATGGGTGCGGGATCGAGTCCGGCCCGGGCCGGCGACATCGCGGTCGTGCTGTTCACGTCGGGTTCGACGGGGGTTCCCAAAGCGGCGCTGCACACCCATCGCGGCCTCGGCTACAAAGCGGCGCTGATGGTGCGCGTGCACGGGCTCGGCCCCGGCGACGCGGTCCTCATGCCTGCGCCCCTGGCCCATGTCTCGGGGCTGCTCAACGGCGTGCTCCTGCCTTCGGCGGCGGGAATCCCCTCCGTCCTCATGGCGGCGTGGGACCCCGACGAGGGCGTCCGCCGGATCGAGGAGGAGCACGTGTCGTTCATGGGTGCTCCGCCCGTGTTCTTCTCCCAGATGGCCGCCACGGCCGGGTTCGGACCCGAGCGCGTGCAGAGCCTCCGCTTGGTGTCGACGGGGGGAGCCTCGGTCAGCCCGGCGTTCGTCGACGCCACTAGTGCGTCCTTCGGATGTCGCGTGAAGCGCACCTACGGGTCGACCGAGGCGCCCACCGTCACCACCTCGGGACCCGACGATCCCTTGGAGCGGGCCCGTGACACCGACGGCCGCGCCCTCGGGGACGTGGAGCTCGAGGTGCGCGACCCCGAGACCTCGGCAGCGGTCAAGGCGGGCGTTTCGGGTGAGCTGTGGCTGCGCGGTCCCGAGCTTTTCGCCGGATACGCCGACCCCGACGCCACGGCCCGAGTCCTCTCGAGTCGTGGGCGCTGGTTCCGCTCGGGAGACCTGGGGGTGCTCGACGACGAGGGTTGGCTGCGAGTGGTGGGCCGTCTGTCAGACATCATCATCCGCGCCGGGGAGAACATCTCGGCGTCGGAGGTGGAGGCCCACCTCGAGGCCCATCCCGACATCCGCCACGCCGTGGCGGTGGCCAAAGCCGACCCCGACGTGGGCGAGCGCGTGGTTGCGTTCGTGGAGGCGACCGCACCCTTCGACCTCGCCGCCTGCCGGGCCTGGTTCGCGGCCCGGGGCGTGACCCGCTTCAAGACCCCGGAGGTCGTGGTGCAGCTCGATGCCCTGCCCGTGCTCGCCGCGGGCAAGCCCGACCGGAGCACAATTGCGGACCATGGCGGCGCAGCGCAAGGGCACCGATGACCAGGGATAACGGTGATGTGGCCCGGGTCGGGTAACCCCCTATCCCGGCAACTTCCCCTTGTCAGGACACTCTGAATAGAGTACTCTGCCGAAATGCCCCGTTCGGCCCGCTCCAATCCCTTGGCTCTGGCGGTGCTGGTCTCTCTGTTCGAACGTCCGATGCACCCCTACGAGGTGGCCCAGACGCTGCGGTCGAGGGCGAAGCACGAGAGCGTCCGCCTCAACTACGGGTCGTTGTACGCGGTGGTGGACTCCCTCGAGCACCGGGGTCTCATCCGCGCCGGGGACACGGTCCGGGAGGGCCGGCGCCCCGAGCGGACCATCTACGAGATCACCGACGCCGGGGCCCGGGAGCTCACGGACTGGCTCACAGAGCTGATCGCGGCGCCGGCCAAGGAGTACCCCCATTTCATGGCGGGACTCTCCTTCCTCCCCGCCCTCGACATCCACGACGCCCTGGGCGCGCTTCGCCAGCGTGCCGTTGCGGTCGAGATCCGGCTGACTCAGCTCCGGGCCGGCCAGCGGGCAGCCCAGGACGCCGGTCTGCCCCGGCTCTTCGAGCTCGAGGGTGAATACGAGGAGCGGCTCATGGAGATCGAGCTGGACTTCGTCCGGGGGCTGATCAAGGAGATCGACGACGGTTCGCTCGACGGCATCGAGCTGTGGCGCTCGTTCGTCGACGCGTCCTCCTCGGGCTCGCCCGTCATCACCGCTGTGCTGTCGGGGATCGCCGAGGAGGTGGCCGACACCGAGTCATAAGACACCGAGCCATAAGACACCGAGTCATAAGACACCGAGTCAGAAACGGCTCGGGGCCGCGTGTTGGAGCACGCGGCCCCGGGGCCTTGAACCACGAGATCGATTCCAAAGGAACCTCGCTCGGGGCTGCACCCACAGCGTAGGGCACAGATCGGGATCGACCTCTCTCACACACGGGCCCGCACACCTGCGGATCCGTCCATACCGGGCCGCACACATTGCGGTCCATGCATACCGAGAGGATCCACCCATGACTGCCCTTGTCGAGGCCCGTGGCCTCACCAAGCGCTTCGGGCGCGTCACGGCCCTGGCGGAGCTCGACCTCAGCCTTCCTTCCGGGCGCATCGTCGCCATCCTCGGCCCCAACGGCGCGGGGAAGACGACGTTCGTGCGCAGCGTCGCCACCCTGTTGCGCCCCGACGCCGGATCGCTGTCAGTTGGGGGCCACGACGTGGTCCGCGAGCCCCACGCCGTGCGGAGGATGATCGGCCTGGCCGGCCAGTCCGCGGCGGTGGAGGAGATGATGACCGGCCGCGAGAACCTGTCCATGGTGGCCCGGCTCTACGGCCAGTCGCGGCGCTCGGCCCGCGCCGCCAGCGTCGCCACACTGGATCGCCTCGGCTTGTCCGAGGCCGGCGACCGTCTGGTCAAGACGTACTCGGGCGGGATGCGGCGTCGACTCGACCTCGGGGCCAGCCTGGTGGGCTCGCCCCGGCTGCTCCTCCTCGACGAGCCGACCACGGGACTGGACCCCCGGAGCCGCATCGAGCTGTGGGAGTCCATCCGGGCCCTGGGCGAGGGCGGCACCGACATCCTGCTCACCACGCAGTACCTCGACGAGGCGGACCAACTGGCCGCCCTCATCGTGATCATCGACGGCGGGAAGGTCGTGGCCCAGGGATCACCGGCCGAGCTCAAACAGCGGGTGGGCGCTGACGTGCTCGACCTGCACACCCGTGAGGCCTCGACGCTGGCACGCGCCGCTGATGTCCTTGACCGGCTGGGCATCGGCACGCCGTCGATCGACGCCGAGACCCAACGCTGTTCGATCGACGCCCCCAAGGGTTCGGGCGTCCTGGCCCTGGTGGTTCGCACCCTTGACGACGCCGGCATCGACCTCGAGGACATCACGGTGCGTCACCCCACGCTCGACGAGGTCTTCCTGAAGCTGACCGGCAATCCGGCCGGTGCCGACGCCGAATCCGAATCCCACGTCGCCTGAACCGAAAGGGACATGTCATGACCACCACCACCGTCGGGTCTCCCGACACCGCCATCGACGCCGAGCGCGTCATGCTCCTGCCCGGCGCCTCTCGGGTCGTCTCGACCCTGACGATCGCGGGCCGGACCGTGAAGAAATTCGTCCGCACCCCTCAGCTCATCGTGGCCGGCACGGCGCAGGGCGCGCTGTTCCTGTTGATCTTTCGCTACGTATTCGGAGGCGCCGTCGGCCATACCGGCTCGCTGCGCTATGTCGACTTCCTCGTCCCCGGGTTCGTGGCCACCAGCGTGCTCTTCTCCGGCATGGGTGCATCGGCAGGCGTCGCGGACGACCTTTCCCTGGGTCTGATGGACCGGCTACGGAGCCTGCCCATCTCGCGCTTCTCCATCATCGACGCCAACGTCTGGGCCAACACCGCACTCACGACGTTGGGTCTCGTCACCACCACGGCCATCGGCTTCGCCATCGGCTTTCGCATTCACAGCGGCGTCGGTGCCGCCTTGGGAGCATTCGGGATGTGCGTGGTGTTCGCCTTCGCCTTCTGCTGGCTCTTCGTGGCCCTCGGGTTGTTCGCCGGAAGCCCTCAAGCGGCCCAGGGCCTCTCGTTCCTGGTGTTCCCGCTGACCTTCGTCTCCAGCGCCTACGTCCCGGTGTCGACGATGCCGGGCTGGATGCAGGCTTTCGCCAACCACCAACCCATCACGGCCATGGTCGACACCGTGCGGATCCTGACCGAGGGACACGCCGCGGCGGCCGAGCTGGGTCATTCGCTGAGCTACTACCTCCCGGCGTCGTTGGCGTGGTCGGGCCTCATCGTCGCCCTCGCCGCTCCGCTCGCCGTCATCCGCTTGCGTCGCTAGAGGGCCGGGCGCGCCGAGGGAGTCTCAGAACACCGGCTGCCCGGCCTCGGCGCGCGCCCTGAGGATCAGCGCGATCCGTTCGCGGTGATGCGTGGCGTCCCCGAAGGTCACCTGGTCGAGTTGGGAGCGCTTCAGGAACAGGTGGAGATCGTGTTCCCACGTGAACCCGATGCCACCGTGGACCTGGAGCCCCGAGGCCATCACCCGCCGGGCCGCGTCCGAACACCACACCTTGGCGGCCGACGCCGCCGCCGATGCCTCAGGGTCTCCCGCCCCCACGGCCCACGCGGCGTAGTAGGCCGCGGACCGCATGCCCTCCACGTCGACCAACATGTCGGCGCAGCGGTGCTTCACCGCCTGAAAGCCGCCGATCGGCCGTCCGAATTGCACCCGGTCCTTGGCGTACTGCACCGTCATGGCCAACACCACATCGGCGGCACCGAGCATCTCGGCGCACAGCGCCGCGACCGCCCGGTCGAGCACGGCGTCCGCAGCCCGGTCGTCGCCGAGCCAGAGGGCGGGCCGGTCATCGAGTACGAGCCATCCGAGACTGCGGGTGCGGTCCATGGCCGGTTCGGACCCGGGACGGGCGACGGCGTCGGGGGCCAGGGCGAAGAGGGCGGGTGCCCCTTCGGTCTGGGCGAACACGATGACGACATCCGCGTGCGGACCGTTCACCACCGGATCCGACCGTCCCGTCAACCGCCATGTCCCGGCCCGGTCGCGCTGGGCGCGCACGGCGTCAGGACGACCCGACCATGCCACCGCGCCGGTGGCGTCGCCCGACGACAGGCGCTGCGCCCACACCCCCACATCGGTCGCGCCCAGCCCCGTCGCGGCATTCCCCGCCTCTGCATCGAGGGCGCCGCTGGTGATGGCGGTGGCGAGGGCGTGGTGGGCGACCACGGTCCCCGTGAACGGCACCGGGGCCAGGTGGCGTCCCAGCTGCTCGCCCAGGACCGCCACTTCGACCATGCCCAGCCCGAGACCGCCGTCGGACTCGGATCGTTCGACCGCCGGCCATCCCTGCTCGGCCATGGCCGCCCACAGGTCGTCGTCGAGATGACGACCGGTGGCGGCCACCGCTCGGACCCGGGTGGTGCTGCACATGTCGTCGAGGAGACTCGCGGCGGCGTCGCGCAGTGCGACCTGATCCGCTGACAGCTCGAAGTCCACGGGCCGGAGCCTACCGACCACCCCGTTCGGGAGCCTGACGCATGTGTCATGCTGGCGCCGGCGATGGACCTGACGACGACGCCAGAACAGGAGCACCTCCGCCGGCAATTGCGGGAGTGGCTCCGCAGCCACCTGCCATGGGAGTACGGGGTGGGTCTGCCTCCGCGCTTCGACGACCTCGGCGAGGAGGTGGCCTTCGGCCGGCGCTGGCAGGCGGACCTCGCCGGGCGCGGGGTGGGTGGCGGTGTCGTGGCCGACGGCATACGGCGGCCGGAACCTGGGCCCGGCCGAGAACTTTGTGGTGCAGGAGGAACTGGCCCGTGCTCGGGCCCCCGAGCTCGTCGGCCGCATCGGCGTGAACCTGGCGGGACCGACGCTGCTCGCCCACGGCACCGAGGAGCAAAAGGCACGGTGGTTGCCCGCCATCCCCACCGCGGCGGAGTTGTGGTGTCAGCTGTTCTCCGAGCCCGACGCGGGATCGGACCTCGCCGCGGTCCGCACCACGGCCCGCCGGGTGGCGGGCGGCTGGCAGCTCGACGGGCGCAAGGTCTGGACCTCCTACGCGCAGTTCGCGGACTGGGGGGTGTGCCTCGCCCGCAGCGACGCCGAGGCCCCCAAGCACAAGGGGCTCTCGTTCTTCGCCGTCGACATGCACACGCCCGGGGTAGAGGTCCGGCCCCTGGTGCAGATGACGGGCGAGGCCGAGTTCAACGAGGTGGAGCTCCGAGAGGTATTCGTTCCCGATGACCAATTGGTCGGCGACCCCGGAGAGGGATGGCGGGTCGCCGGCTCCACGCTTTCGAACGAGAGGGGGGTGAACCCGAGGCAGCTCGTGATCCACCTCCAACATCTCGAGGAACTGCTCTCGGTCGCCGCCACGGTGGGGGCCTTCGACGACACGCGGCTGCGTCGCAAGCTGGCCCAGGCATACGTCGAGGTACGGCTGTTCCAGCTCCTCAACTGGCGGTCCCTGTCCAAGCTGCAGCGCGGGCTCGAACCGGGTCCGGAGGGGAGCATCCTCAAGTTGTACTGGAGCGAGATGAGCAAGCGCCTTCATAGCCTGGCCCTCGACGTCCTCGGCCCGGCCGCCCCTCTATGGCGCGACGCCACCGGCAACCCCGGCGAGGGATCGTGGCAGCGGGCGTGGCTCTACTATCAAGCGTCGTCGATCTTCGCGGGCACCAACGAGATCCAGCACAACGTGATCGGTGAACGGGTGCTCGGACTCCCGCGCGAGCCGGCTCCCGAGAGGGCGCGTTGAACACACCGGCCCGCCACGCACACGAAGCACCGGCGCAGACGAAGGAGGCTTGCCGTGTCGAACAATGAGCCGGTGGTCCGCTACGAGCTCGATGGTCCTGTGGCGACACTCACCATGAACCGACCCGAGGTCGCCAACGCGCAGAACAGCGCGTTGATCGACGCCCTGGACGCCTGCTTCGATCGTGCCGATGCCGATGACGACGTGCGGGTCGTGATCCTGGCCGGCGCGGGCAAGCACTTCAGTGCCGGCCACGACCTCAAGGCGCTCGTCGCGAACGAGGAACCCGCCGACGAGTGGGTCGCCCTGCGCGAGACCCCTGAGGGCAAGTTCCATCACGAGCAGGTCATGTATGTCGACCGGTGCCGCAGGATCCACGACTTCCGCAAGCCCACCATCGCCGCGGTCCAGGGCAAGTGCGTCGCGGCGGGCCTCATGCTGGCCTGCATGTGCGACCTGATCGTGGCCGCCGACGACGCATCGTTCTCCAATCCCGTGCTGCGCATGACGGGCGCGGGGGTGGAGCTCCTCGTCGAGCCGTGGGAGCTCGGCATTCGCAAGGCGAAGGAGTTCCTCCTTGCCGCCGAGGAGCTCGACGCGGCCGAGGCATGGCGCCTCGGCCTCGTGAACAAGGTCGTGCCTCGGGCGGAGCTCACGGCTCGCACCATGGAGCTGGCCCAGCGCGTCGCCCTGGTCCCCCCGATCACCGCGCAGGTGGTGAAGGACTCGATCAACAACGTGGGTGAGCTGATGGGCAAAGGGGAGTCGTGGAAGTACCACTTCATGGCGCACCAGTGGGCCCACAACACCGCCACCGCGCTGTCCGCGCTCGAACAACGCAAGCAGATGGGTTCGATGAAGGAGGTCTTCGCCGCCCGGGACCGGGGGGACGCCGCCCCTGGGAAGGACTGACCCCGATATGGCGCGTCCCCTCGATGGGCTGCGGGTGATCGACGTCGGAACCCGGATCGGTGCGCCGTTCTGCGCGGGCCTGCTCGGCGAATGGGGGGCCGAGGTGGTGAAGGTGGAGCAGCCCGGCACGGGTGATTTCATGCGGGGCATCGGGCCCTTCGTCGAGGGCTACTCGCTGTTCTGGGCGGTGGAGGGCCGCGGTCGCAAGAGCGTCACCTGCAACCTGCGGGTCCCGGAGGGTCAAGACCTTTTTCGCCGCTTGGCAGCGACGGCCGATGTCGTGTGCGAGAACTTCCGGCCCGGGACCATGGAGGAGTGGGGGCTGGGCCCCGCCGCCCTCGATCCCCGACTGGTGTTCGTGCGGATCAGCGCCTTCGGCCAGGACGGCCCCTACGCCGGGCGGCCCGGTCTCGACCGGCTGGGCGTCGCCTACGGGGGCCTGCTCCACCTGACGGGCGAGGCCGACCGGCCACCGGTACGGCCCGGGGTCACGGTGGCCGACTACCTCACGGGCGTGTTCGCGGCTGAAGCGGCCCTGGCCGCGCTGTACCGACGCGACGCGGGGCGCGCCGGAGACGGGATCCAGGGCGCGGTCATCGACGCCTCTCTGTACGGGTCGGTGTTGCGCATCTTGGAATGGACGATCCCGGCCTACGACCGCCTCGGGACCGTCCGGGAGCGGGAGGGGAACCGGCTGTCGAACTCCGCCCCCCTCGACAACTACCCCACCGCGGATGGGAACTACGTGTGCGTCGTCGCCGGCGGTGACGCCAACTTCGGCCGCCTGTGTCGGGCCATGGGTCGCCTCGACCTGCTCGAGGACCCCCGCTTCGTCACCCTCGCCGATCGGGCCCGCAACGGCGACACCATCAACGCCGTCGTGGCGCAGTGGACGTCGAGCCAGACCGCGGTCGAGGTCGAGCGTGCCTGCATCGCGCATGACGTCCCCGTGGCCACGGCATACAACGCTCGTGACATCACCGAGGATCCCCACTTCGCGGCGCGCCACGACCTGGTGGGCGTGGACGACCCCGTGCTCGGTCCGCTTCGCCAGCAAGCGCCCTACCCGCGGCTGGTGGGCGAGGACGCACCGGTACCCGGAGGGGCGCCGATCCTGGGCGCCCACAACCGTGACGTGTGGTGCGACGTGGTCGGGTTGTCTCCGGCGGAGCTCGAAGAGCTCCAGACCAAGGGGATCGTGTGACAGAGGAGCATTTCATGACACTCGCAGCGCAGCTCCCGTGAGGGCGCTCGTGTTCGGCGCCGCCCCCGCCGCCGACGAAGCCAGGCCGCATCCCACCGACGATCTCGAGCGGATGTTGGCGGCACTGCCGTTCGGCCTCCATGTCGTCGAAGACGCCCGGCCGCCCCGGCCCGACTGGGTGATCACCAAGCCGATCCTGTCGGGTATCTGCGGATCCGACGCCAAGCTCGTGTTGGGTGACTTCGGGGAGGGCGACATCGACAACCCCATGTCCGCCTTCTCCTCGCTCCCCCATGTCCCGGGACACGAAGTGGTGGCCGAGGTCGTGGAGCTCGGGCCCGAAGCCCAGGGCGTGGAGGTCGGGGACCGCGTCGTCCTCAACCCGTGGCTCACCTGCGCGCCGCGCGGCATCGACCCCCTGTGCCCGGCGTGCCGCACGGGAGATCTGAACCTGTGCTGGAGCTTCGCCCGGGGTGCGCTTGGACCCGGAGTCCACGTGGGGGTGACGACCGACGCCCCCGGGGCATGGGCGGACCTCCTTGCCGCGCACGACTCGATGCTCATCCCGGTCCCCGCGAATGTGTCCGACACCCTGGCCGTGCTGGCCGACCCGTTCTCGGTATCGATGCACGCCATCCTCCACCACCCACCGCCCCCAGGCGGCAAGGCGCTCGTCTACGGCGCCGGAGCCCTGGGCGTCACCAGCGTGGCCGCCTTGCGGACGTTGTTCCCCGACGTCGAGGTGGCCGTTGTGGCGCGCTTTGCTGCCCAGGCCGAGTTCGCGACGCGCCTCGGTGCCAGCAAGGTGTTCGCCCACGAACCGCGCCTCCAGCTGGTGCAAGAGTTGGCCGACTGGTCAGGTGGGGTGCTCTATGCGCCATTCGACGGACTGCCCATCGCCCATCCCGGGGGGATCGACGTCGTGTACGACACGATCGCCAGGCCCGAGACCCTCGAGGTGGGGGTGCGGGTGCTGGCCGAGCGGGGCACCCTGGTCCAGAGCGGCGTCTCCACGCCGGGGCGATGGGAATGGACGCCGATCTACTTCAAAGAGCTCACCATCGCCGGTTCCAACGCGTTCGGCATCGAGGAGGTCGACGGTGTGCGCAAGCACGCCATCGCCCACTATCTGGACATGGCGGCCTCGGGGCGCGTGGACCTCACCGGCATGCTCACGCACCGGTTCCCGCTCGAGGGGTGGTGGGACGCCTTGAAGGCCATCGCCCGCCAGGACGAGAGCGGCGCCATCAAGGTCGCCTTCGAGGCATCCTGACCCGGTCGGTGACTACGATTCCCCGGGGATGGGACGGGGGACTACGCCGAGCGCCCCGTCCGGGTCCGACCCGGTGAACACCCGGAGCGCGAAGAACGGCACGAACGGGAAGCGGGCGGCACCCCGCGGCGCCAAGGTGGCCGTCGTGGCCGGAGAGCCCGCCAGCAAACGCGCGTTGCGGTCCCAGGGTCGCAAGACCATGCGCAAGCTCCTCGACGCCGCAATGATCGTCTTCGCGCGGCGGGGGTACCACGCCGCTCGGGTCGACGACATCGTCAAGGTCGCCCGGACCTCTCACGGCACCTTCTATCTCTACTTCTCCAACAAAGAGGACCTCCTGCGCGCCCTCGTCGGGGAAGCGGGCGAAGTGGTTGCCGCGCTCGACGACGCCCTGGGTCCGGTCGGCCCCGACGAGGCGGGATGGCAGGAGCTGCGCAGCTGGATGGATCAGTTCTCGAAAGCGTGGCAGCGCTACGCGCCGGTGCTGCGGGCCTGGACCGACCTCGTCATGAGCGATCCCGAGCTGGGGGCCCAGGCCCACGCCGCCGCGAGCGGGGTGGCGCGCGCCCTGGCGGCGCGCATCGACCGAGCCGGACCGCATCCGGGCATCGACCCCAATGCCGCGGCCGAGGCCGTGATGGCGATGGTGGACCGCTTCCACGAGCTCCGGCAGTTCGCGGGAGAACCGGTCGACGCGTCGGCGCTCGACACCCTCACCACCATGGTGCACCGGGCGCTCTTCGGCGGAGGCCCGCCGCCGGCCCACGTGCTGTCGGACGACCCGTCCCGGCATCAATCAACGGTGCTCGAGACGGACGGGCCTTAGCCCGAAGGACGCCGCCGCGTTCCTTCAGCCCACGGTGGAGTGCCCACGTTCCCAGCCACGACGAGCCCAGGGAAGGGCTTCGACCACCCGGAGCAGTCCGAAAGCCGGCTCGGTCAGCACGATGCTGCCGGCCACCTCTTCCCACGTGGCGCCCACCTCCGCCGCCAACATGGCGTGGCGCTGTACCCCGGGCGGGTTGCGCAGGATCACGGTGCACACCATGCGGATCAGCTCGTGGGTCTTGCGATCGGGTGCCCGGAGCGAGTCGATCTGGGCCAACCAGGCGTTCTGGGCCTCGTGCAGGCCCGGGGCGAAGGCGTGCAGCTCGCTTTCGAAGGGGAACACCCAGTCGTCGCCGGCACCGGGTTCGTCGTGCTCATGTGCCTTGGGGCTCACCGCGCACCTCCGTTGACAGCATGGCAGAGAGCCCCGGCGTCACCCAAGCGGGCGATCACCTGCTCTGAGGTGGTGGGTCTCAGGCGGTGGGGCTGAGTGCGAGAAACCGCGCGTACCGCTCGGACGCGGCGCCGGCCCAGCGATCGTCGGGCTCCACCCGCCGGCTCACGCGCGCCCACCGCTGGGCGCCATCGAGTGACGGTTCGAGACCCGCCGTCCACCGGGCGATATAGGCGGCGCCGAGCGCAGAGCCCTCGGGCACGCCCACCGTGTCGACGGGAAGGCCACACGCATCGGCGACACCCTGCATCCACGGCACCACGTGGGTACCACCCCCGCTGGCCACGATGCGTCGTGCCTTGACACCGGCTCGGTCCAGCATGTGACGGATGACGAACCCGCTCGCTTCGTAGGCGGCCCGCTCCACCGCCGCGGCGTCATGGGTCAGGTCGAGGTCGTGCAGTCCGGCCCGGAGCGTCGTGTCGTGAAACGGGGCCCTCTCGCCCCGCAGGTACGGGGTCCACACCGGCACGCGCCCGGGGTCGCCGCCGCGTGGTGCCTCATCAGCCGGGGTCCCGGTTCCCGTGGCGTGGCGCGGACGGGCCGGGCGACGAACGGCGCCGGACAGCAGGGCGCGGGCCCAGTCCACGAAGAGGGCGCCGGCATTGCTCGGACCGCCGACGAGCACCTTGCCGGCCACGGTATGGGGAAGCGTCCACAGCCCGGGGGCCTCCACCCAATCATCGACCACCGCCCACACGATGAGCGTCGCCCCGAAGATCACTAGGACATCACCGGCCTCGGTGGCACCCGACACGATCTGATCGCACAGCGCGTCCACTGTCCCCGCCGCCAGCACGGTGTCGGTGCCGGTGACCGTCCCCGCCGGCTCCCCCATGTTGACCACGACAGGGAGCTGCTTCTCGGTCACGCCGAGCCTCGCCAACTCGGCGTCGTTCCACCCGTTGCCCGTCCGCATCGAGCCCATGCAGATGGCGGTGCCCGTGTCGATGGCGGGGATGCGGCCGAGCGCGTAGTTCGCCACCGCCTGCGCGGGCCAGTAGCCGCGCGCCCCGGGGGCCTCGCGTGCGGCCCACCGGACGAACCCCCCCGCGTCGGGCATGGCGGCGTCCATGTCCCCGGGGGTCTCGGCCCCACCGGCCTCGGACTCCGCCTCCCGACCACGACCGTCGCCGTACAGGAGTCCCGGGCTCCGGGGGATGCCGCGGCCGTCCACCGCCGTGAGCGACGGCACCATGCTCGTCACACACACCCCGGCGAGATCCATCCCCCCTGCGGTCACCTGGGCGAGGGCACGCATCGGCCCCCGCCTCCAGGCCTGGCCGGCGTCGTGTTCGAGCTGGTCCGGCGCCGGTGTCAGAAGGCGGTGCGGGATCCGGGCCCGGGCCAGGACCGCGCCGGTCTCGTCGGCGGCGACGGCTTTCACCGCCGTCGTCCCGATGTCGATGCCCACCGTGATCGAACCTGACACGACCGTCATGATTCGGCCATTATGAATGACTTCGGCGGCCGAAGGAGGATCGATGGACCTCACCCGCCCTCGGGCGCTCGTGACCACCCCGGTTCGGGGACCCGGGGTCGACTTGTTGCGCGAGCTCGCCGACCTCGTGATCGACCCCTGGATCGACCACCAACCCCTCCGCATCTACAACGCCGAGCAGCTGGCGGCGCGGGCCGCAGACGAGGGCGCCACCATCCTCATGGTCGAGGCGGACTCGCTGCGCCGGTCCGGTCTTCGACCTGCCGCTCCTGGCCGTGGCCAGCACCCGCGGCGACCCCAACAACGTCGACATCGAGGCGGCGACAGCCGCCGGGGTGCCGGTATTGCGGGCTCCGGCTCGCAACGCCGATGCGGTCGCGGAAATCGGGGTGGCGCTCCTACTGGCGGCGACCCGGGGCGTGATCGGCGCCGACCATGACGTCCGGACCGGCGAGATCTACAAGGACGGGACCATCCCCTACCAGCGGTTCCGCGCCTGGCAGCTGGCGGGGCGGACGGCCGGGCTCGTCGGCCTCGGGGCCGTGGGGCGCGCCCTGCGGTGGCGCCTCGAGGGCCTCGGCATGCACGTCGTCGCCTACGACCCCTACGCCGCGGACGCCACGCACACCCTCGAGCAGCTCCTCGAGATCTCCGACGTGGTCTCGCTCCACGCCCCGGTGACCGAAGAGACGGCCGGGATGATCGGGCCCGAGCAGTTCGCCGCCATGCGCGACGGCGTGGTCTTCCTCAACACCGCCCGGGCCCAGCTCCACGACGGCGATGCCCTGGTGGCCGCGCTGGCGTCGGGGAAGGTGAGCGCGGCCGGGCTCGACCACTTCGTCGGGGAGCACCTCGCCACCGACCACGCCCTCACGACCTTCCCCAACGTCGTGCTCACTCCCCACATCGGCGGGGCCACCTACGACACCGAGGTCAACCACACCCAGACCATCGCCGACGACCTGTGCCGCCTGCTGGCCGGGGCCACGCCCCGCAACATCGTGAACCCCGACGTCTTGAAGCACTGAGAGGACCGTGGACTTTTCCTATACCCCCGAGGACGACGCTTTCCGAGCCGAGCTGCAGGAGTTGGCTCGATGCCAACCTGCCGGAATTCATGGCTTCGGGGGAGATCGGGGACGAGAACAATCCCGACCGGCGCACGATGCTGCGCCGCCAAGCGTGGCAGCGCCGTCTGCACGGCGGCCGGTGGGCGGCGATCAACTGGCCCAAGTCCTGGGGTGGCCGCGAGGCCACGGTCATGCAGAACACGATCTACTCCGAGGTGATGGCCCGGGCCAAGACGCCGGGCATCTACAACGCCAACGGCCTGTGGCAGATCGGGCCCATGATCCTGCGGTGGGGAACCGAGGAGCAGCAGCAGATGTGGCTCCCGGGCATCCTCGACGCGGATGTCCATTGGTGCCAGGGGTTCACCGAGCCCGAAGCGGGTTCCGACCTCGCCAACCTCCGCACCCTGGCCGTGCGCGACGGCGACGAATACGTCGTCACGGGACGCAAGATCTGGATCTCCACCGCCCATCTCGCCAAATGGGGCCTCTTCCTCGTCCGCACCGACCCGGGCGCGATCGAACGGGGGACCAAGCACGAGGGGATCACGGCGCTCATCGTCGACATGGAGCTGCCCGGCATCGAGGTCAACGTCATCCGCGACATCACCGGGGGCGAGCTGTTCTGCGAGGTGAACTTCGACGGGGCGCGGGTGCCGGCGGCCTACCGGCTCGGCGACGAGAACCAGGGCTGGAACGTGGCCATGGGGACACTCGCCAACGAGAGGGTCGGCACCTCGGGGCTCTCGGTGTCGATGCGCATCGAGCTCGACAACATGATCGCGACGGCGCGCCAGCACAACCCCGCCGCGCTCGACGACCCCGGGATCCGGGATCGCATCGCCCGTCTGTGGACCCAGCTCGAGCTCACGCGTCTTCTGAACGCCAGGGCGCTGTCGAAGATCCTCAAGGGCGAGAAGAACTGGCCCGAGGTGCCCTTGGCCAAGTTGCAGTGGAGCTACCTGTCCCAGACCATCGCCGAGCTCGGCGTGGACATCCTGGGTGCGTCGGGTGTCCTGGCCCGGGGCGGCCCCGATGCGGTGGACAAGGGCCACTGGAGCCACAACTACGTGTGGCAGCGCTACACGTCGATCGGGGCGGGCACGACCGAGGTGCAGAAGAACATCATCGCCGACCGCGCCATCAAGATGCCCCGCCGCTGAGCGCGGCGCTCTGGGTCAGCGACAGCACGTTGCCGTCGGGATCGGAGAACCACGCCACCCGGGCGCCGCTGGGAGCCGTCCACACCCCGAGGTCGTCCTGGTCCATCCCTTCGAACCGCTCGAAACGCACGCCGCCGTCCCCGAGGGCCTGCACCGTCGCCCTGATGTCGTCGACGGCCCATCCGAGCACCGTGTAAGGAGCGGTCCGGATCTCACCCACCGGTGTCACCCGCAGTTGGGTCCCGTGCGCGTCGAAGCCGCACGCGAACGGGCTCTCCTCGACCAGGGGCAACCCGAGGATGTCCCGGTAGAAGACAAGGGCCCGGCCGATGTCGGTCGTCGCCACGAAGGCCACCAGCTCGCTCGATCCCAGCATCTCGGCTCCTCCCGGGGGGCGAGCGTAGAGCGCCCGACCCGCCCGCATCCCGGGCCGTACCCGGGGCCGGGCTCATTTGTCACTTGCTACTTACGTAAGGATCTGCTTACACTCTCTCTGTGGACGCCGCCCTCCGAGCCATCGCCGAGCCCCACCGGCGCGAGATCCTCCGACTCGTCGGCGACGACGAGCTCGCGGCGGGGGAGATCGCCTCGCACTTCGCGCTCAGCCGGCCGGCGGTGTCCCAGCACCTCCGGGTGCTCGTCGAAGCCGGACTCCTCGAGAGCCGCCGAGATGCCACCCGGATCATCTACCGGGCTCGGCCCGGGGGGCTGGACGAGCTACGCGAGTACCTCGAGGTGTTCTGGTCGACCGGACTGCGCCGTCTGAAGCGGGCGGTAGAGCGAGAGATGGAGGCAACCGAACGTGCCAGCAAGCGATGACGTCATCGAGCAGGAGATCCGGATCGCGGCGCCGCCCGAAGCCGTGTTCCCGTTCTTCACCGACCCCGACAAGATGCGGCGCTGGAATGGGATGGATCACAAGCTCGACCCGCGGCCCGGCGGGATCTACCGGGTCGACATGGACGGCACCAACGTGGTGCGGGGCGAGTACATCGAAGTGAACCCGCCACACCGCGTCACCTTCACATGGGGCTGGGAGGACGGCGGCATCCCCGTGCCCGCCGGGTCGACCACCGTCGAGATCACCCTGACGGCCGACGGCGACGACACCATCGTGCGGCTCGTGCACCGTGGGTTGCCTCTCGAGGTCGTGGAGACTCACGCCGCGGGCTGGCGTCACTATCTGGCTCGCCTCGCCATCGCCGGGGCCGGAGGGGACCCGGGGCCCGATCCAGGGCCCATGTAGATCAGGCCCCCGCCACACCGCGATCGCCAACACCAACACCAACACCAACCAGACCGAGTACCGACAAGAAAGGCAGGACGCACGATGGGGAAGTTCGTATTTCTGTACACCGGCGGCCAGATGGCCGACACGCCCGAAGCGCAGAAGGCGGCCATGGACGCGTGGATGGGATGGTTCGGCACCCTCGGTGACGACATCGTGGACCCCGGCAACCCGTTCGGGCCCTCGAGCACGGTGTTGGCCGATGGGTCCAGCAAGAGCGGCGCCGCGGGTGGGATCGGCGGCTATTCGGTCATCTCGGCCAACAGCCTGTCCGACGCGGCCGGCAAGGCCAAGGGCTGCCCCGTTCTGGCCGGCGGTGGGACCGTCGAGGTATACGAGGCGCTGCCCATCCAGTGAAGGTCAGACCGGAGACGAGGCCGGCCGGCTCGGCGCGACACGCCCGAGCCCCGGCCTCGCTCAACGGGTGGGCGGGCGCTCCAGCTCGGCGCTCGGGTCGTAGTACAGCTCCTGTTGCGCGATGCGCCCGTCGAGGTAGCGGTACACGACGACGTAGGTGGAGCGAAGCCGGACGGCCCGCAGCTCGAAATCGAAGAGCACCCTGACGTAGGCGGCGGTACCCGATCCCGATGCGCTGTCGCGCTCGATCAAGCCGCCATCGAGATGTCGCCGGCGCCGAAGGCCTGTGCGAAGCGCTCCTCCTGGGCGTCGACGACCTCGAGCGATACGGGCCCGGGCCTCACACCGACAACAGCCTCACACCGACAAGAGGATGTGGAGGTCGAGGCCGTCCAGTCGCTCCCGACCACCTAACGCCACGAGCTCGAGCAGTGCCGCCACGCCCACGACTTCTGCACCCCCACGACGGAGAACCGCAGCCGTGGCGAGCAGGGTCCCGCCGGTGGCGATGACGTCGTCGACGATCAACACCCGGTCGCCGGGCTCGACGGCATCCCGGTGCATCTCGAGGACCGCCTCGCCGTACTCGAGCAGGTAGGCCTCCGCCATGGTGGGGGCAGGGAGCTTGCCGACCTTGCGCACCGGGACCAGGCCCGTGCCCAGGGCGTAGGCGACGGGGGCACCGAGGATGAACCCTCGCGCCTCGATGGCGGCGACCTTGTCGACCTTGCCTGCGAAAGGAGCTCCCATCCACGCCACCGCGTCAGCGAAGGCGGCGGCATCGGCGAGGACAGGCGTGATGTCCTTGAAGGTGACGTCGGGCTGCGGGAACCCCTCCACATCGCGGACGAGCGCCCGCACCCGATCCCGAAGCGCGTCCTCGCCCAGCCGTTCGGGCGTCGCCCCTGGCATCTAGGCGGTCGGTGCGACAGAGGCGAACTCGGCCGGGTCGTCGGCAGGTGCGAACACCGCCACCAGGCCCAGCGCCGCGAACGCCGAACCGAGCGTCGCCACCACCAGCCGGCCCCAGATCGAGAGCTCGCGGCCGCGCACCGCCGCGATGGCGTCCCAGGCGTCACATCCCGCTCCCAGCAACAAGGCGCGGTTCACGGCTTCGGGGCGGTCCTCGGCCAGAGCCTGGAGCAGCACCACGCCCAGTGCCAGATCACGACCGCCGAAGATCCGACTCATGAAGCGCACGCTCGGTCGCTTGGCCTCGGTCCCCAGGTACACGCGGGCTCCCGCGGTGGGTGTCGCCATGAGGCCCAGGCCGAAGGTGATGCGACCCAGGGCGATCACACGGGGGATCTTTCGGCGCAAGTCGTCGTTCACGCGCCCGAGGTTAGCGTCGAGCCGAGCGCTCACCCGGCTGAGGCGGGCGAGGGGAGGGGAAGCCCATAGAAGTCCCGGGCGTTCTCACCCGCGACACGCGCCAGCGCGTCCGGAGTCAGACGCCCCTCGGCGTGCTCCTTCAGCTCGGTCGACGCACGCGGCCAGGCACCGTCCCAGTGGGGGTAGTCGCTGGCGAACATCACACAGCGGTCGCCGAGGAGCTCCACCACACAGGGCAGTGCATCTTCGTCGGGTTCGCACGTCACCACGACGTTCCCCGAGGCGACGTACTCCTCGGGCGGGCGTTGCCACCCGTTCTCGATCCAGTCGCCGCGCGATTCGAAATGTTCACCCAGGCGTTCCACGAACCACGGGAGCCAGCCCGCACCTGCCTCCAAGAAGGCCACACGAAGCGACGGATGGCGGTCGAAAACCCCTCCGCTCACCAGGGCGGTCATGGCGAACATCTGGTCGAAGGGGAAGCTGACGCAGTGCACCTGAATGTAGTTGTCGAAGCGATCCACGCCGATCTTGGGGAGATGGATCCCGGGTGCTCCATGGACCCCCAGCGGCATCTCCAGTGCCGACGCCGCCGCGTAGAACCGGTCCATGTCGGGGTGGTCGAGGTTCCTATCCTTGAGCGCAGGCGGGACGATCGTGGCGACGAGCCCCAGCTCCCTGGCCTCCTCCATGATCGTCACGGCTTCAGGGCCGTGCTCGATCGGCACCACGGCGACGCCGTGCAGGCGTCCCCCGCTCTTGGCGCAGAACTCCGACGCCCACCGGTTGTACATGCGTGCCAGCCCGGCCCCGAGCACCGGGTCCTCGAGAGAGGGCACGCACAGCCCGAAGCTCGGGAACAACACCATCTCGTCGATGCCGTCGGTGTCCGCGTTGGCGAGCAGGCCGTCGACGGTGCCGGGGTCCACACCCGGCGCCGTGGTCAGCCCGTGTTGGGGCGGGCACCCCGCCCCCCACCCCTCGTACTGGGGATAGGGCCGTCCCTCGATCAGCACTCCGAGCTTGGTGTCCGTCCGCAGCGCCACCTGGTCGGGGAAGCGCTGCAACAGCTCGGCGAAGAACTCCATCGGCTCCACCGCATGGGCATCGGCGTCCACGACGCGCAGCTCCGTCGCCATCACCGCTCCGATCCGTCGTAGACGATCACGCTTCTCGCCCCCTCGCCCGCCTCCATCGCCCGAAAGGCGTCGTTGACGTCGTCGAGCCCGATGCGCCGGGTCACGAGGCCCTCGGCGTCGATCCCTCCTTGGCGCACGAGGTCGACGAGCACAGGGAAATCACGATCCGCGTCGGTCGAGCCGTAGACGCATCCGATGACCGTCTTGGCGTCCACGAACAACTCGAACGCCGAGAAGCTCACCTGTTCGGCCGGCGACCCCGCCCCGACGAGCACCGCCGTGCCCCCGCGCCGCACCGCCGCGAACGCCAGGCGGATGGTCTCGGCCCGACCGACCACCTCGAACCCGAAGTCCGCCCCCCGGCCCCCCGTCTGCGCCCGCACCGCCGCCACCGCGTCCTCGGAGGAGGAGTCCACGACCGTGGTGGCCCCCATGGCCTTGGCCAGGTCGAGCTTGGACGGAACCTGGTCGATGGCGACGACGGTCGTGGCGCCGGCCAGACGGGCCCCTTGGATCACCGACAGCCCCACGCCGCCACAGCCGACCACGGCGACCGAAGACCCCGGGGGGACACGGGCCGTATTCCACACCGCGCCCACCCCGGTGGACAGCGCGCAGCCGACCAGGGCGGCGAGCTCGAGGGGTACCGACGGGTCGATCCGCACGACCTCACCCTCGGGAACGAGCGTCTCCTCGCCGAAGGTGGCGGTACCGAGGCCGCGCACGAGCGGGGTGCCTCGGACCGAGGCGTAGGCCCCGGACAGTGATTCGGTCAGGCCCACTTCGCACAGCATCGCCTGACCCCGTAGACACCAGAAGCAATGCCGGCACGCCGGCATCCACGTGAGCACGACATGGTCGCCCGGCGCCACGCGGGTGACCATGTCACCGACGTCGAGCACGACGCCGGCGCCCTCGTGGCCGAGCACGGTCGGGAACATGAACGGGATCGTCCCTTTCTGGACCGACAGATCGGAATGACATACGCCGCTGGCCGCCATTTTGACCCGCACGTCGTGAGGGCCGGTGGGAGCGAGCTCGATCTCCTCGATGACGAAGGGTCCGCCCACCTCGTGCACCACGGCGGCCCGCACGCTTCGACCCGACGCGTTCACCGGCTCTGCACCGGTGCCCCGGCGGTCACGGTGTCGGTCTGTCGCCCCGACCGGAGCACCGCGCCGGGAAGGCCACCGGTGAACGAGCCCGCTCGCACGATCTCTTCCCCGTTCACGAGCACGTGCTCGATCCCCACGCCCTCGGCGTACAGCCGGCTGGCGCCGCCGGGGAGGTCGTCGCGGGTGCGCTCGGGCCCGTGTCCTATCTGCTCGGGGTCGAAGACGACGACGTCCGCCCACCAGCCCTCGGCCAGTCGCCCCCGCTCGCGCAGTCCGTACAGGCGGGCGGGGACGTCGGTCAGTTGGCGCACCGCCTCCTCCCACGACAGCAGCTGTCGGGCCCGCACGCCGTCCCCCAGCATCGAGGTGGAGTAGATGGCCCCGCACATCATGTCGAGATGCGCCCCGGCGTCCGACCCCCCCACCACGGTGCGCCGGTCCTGCCAGACCTCGGCCCGCAGTGCCCAGTCCGCTTCGGACTCACCGATCGGCGGTCGCAGCCCGGTCCGAAGCTCGTCCGCGATGACCACGTCGAGCAGCGCGTCGAAGGGGTCCTTGCCCGTCGCCTTGGCGACGTCACCCACGGTGCGTCCTTCGTAGACGGCGTTGGCGGGCGCGAAGGTCTCGTCGATCACGAGGTGCTCCCACCGGGCCAAAGCCCCGATGATCCCGGCCTCCTTCGACTTGGCCCCGGCGTCGAGCCGGGCGCGCTCGGAGGGATTGGAGAGGACCTTGATGCGTTGCGGAACGGGGAGGGCGAACACCTCGCGCCACCCCGGCAGGCTGTCGAGGATGGTGCCGGGGTCGAACGAGAGCCGGATCTTCATCGTGTGGGGCAAGGTGAGGGCCACCACCGTGGCGCCGCGCTCGGCCGCCCGCGTCGACGCCTCGAGTTGGTGTTTCAGGCCGTCGGGATTGAGCGAGGAGACGCCGAGGACGTTCCAGTTCGCGGGCCGGTCCGCCAGCAACGACAGGCTCGCCATGAGATCGATCTCGTCCTCGCTGAACCCGTTGAGACAGCCCGGCACGATCAACTCGAGGGTTGTCCCGGGATGGCCGGACAACACCGCGCACAACGCCTCGAGCTCGGACCGAGAGGCGGCGCGCGACGGCACCGGCATGCCGTCGCCGTCGTTGTGGGTCGGGGCCTGCGAGGTGGAGAACCCGAGCGCGCCTTCCTCGAGCGAACGGGCCAGGACCGATTCCATCGCCTGGACCTGATCGGCGCTGGCGGCGGCGCCGACGGCGTCCTCGCCCATCACCACCCGACGCACGGCCGAGTGGCCCACTAGGAACCCGGCGTTCACGGCCACGGCACCGTCGAGCCGGCCGAGCCACTCGCCGAAGGAGTCCCACGTCCAGTCGAGGTGCTCGAGCGCAGCGAGCGGCATGCCCTCGACGCGAGCCATCATGCGCGCCAGGTACCGGGCATGCTCGGCCCCGGCGGGAGCCAAAGAGAACCCGCAGTTCCCTCCGATCACGGTGGTGACGCCGTGCAGGGGGGAAGGGCTGGCGGTGGGGTCCCACGACAACTGCGCGTCGTAGTGGGTGTGCAGGTCGACGAACCCCGGCGTGACCATCAAGCCATCGGCGTCGATCTCCCGATCCGCGGATTCGTCGATGACGCCGATTCCCACCACCCGTCCGTCGAGGACGGCCACGTCGCCACGACGCGCCGGTGCGCCGGACCCGTCCACGACCGTCCCGTTGCGGATCACCAGGTCCAGCACGGGGCCTCCTTCGGGCGTTCGGTCGTCACCGTGACGGCGCCGGGAATTGAAGGATGGTCTTCGGACGGGTGAAGGCGAGCATGCCCTCGGGGCCCAGCTCCAACCCGTAGCCCGACTGCTTCCATCCCCCGAACGGGGCCCGGTGGTCCATGGCGGACGTGCCGTGGTTGTTCACGAACACGGTGCCCGCCTCGAGCCGGCGAGCCGCGCTGGAGGCCAGCTCCTCGTCGCCGGTCCAGATGGACGCGCACAGCCCGTAGGGCGAGTCGTTGGCCCGGCGCACCGCCTCGTCGACGTCTTGGTACCCGATGACGGGAAGGGCCGGCGCGAATTGCTCCTCGCACACGATCTGGGCGTCGTCGGGGGCACCTTCCACGATGGCGGGCGACACCAGGTACCCGCCGGCGTCGGCGTCCTCCTCTCGGACGCGCGCCGGGCGGTGGACGCGTGCTCCGCGTTCGGACGCCTCCTCCAACATGTCCTCGACGCGCTGGCGGGCGGCCGGACGGTGCACGGGGCCCATGGTGACCTCGGGCGCGAGCCCGTCCCCGACCACCTCGGCGCCGACCCGGGCCACGAGGGCGTCGACCATGGCCCGTACCTTGGCCTCGGGGACATAGAGGCGTTTGACGGCCATGCACACCTGGCCCGAGGTGATGAACGCGGCCCCGGCGATCTTGTCGGCCAACGCTTCGTCGATGTCCACGTCGGGCGCCACGATGGCGGGGTCGTTCCCACCGAGCTCCAGGACGACCGGCCGCACCGCGCCCGAGGCGGCCGCCATCACGGCCCGACCGGTGGGGACGCCGCCGGTGAACGACACCATGTCGACGCCGGGGTGCGAGACGAGCATCTCCCCGAGCTCCGGAGACGGGCCGTTGACGGCGTTCACCACGCCCGGCGGCAGGGCGTCGGCCAGGGCGGCCGCGACTGCCAGGACCGCACCGGGACAGGTGGGCGGGGCCTTCACCACGACCGTGTTGCCGGCCAGAAGGGCAGGGAGCACCTTGTTGCCCAGGACCGACACGGGCCAGTTGAACGGCAGCAAGGCGGCGACGACCCCGAACGGCTCGTGCACCACGCTGGTCCGTCGACCGCCGCCACCACTGAGCGTCCTACTCGCCAAAGCCTCGGCCACCAGTGGGGCGAAGGCTCCCGCCATCCCCCCGATCGTGCCCGAGTCGAATTGCGCCTCCCACAGGACCTTGCCGTGCTCGCGGGTGAGAAAGCTGGCCAGGTCCTGGGACTCGACCGCGGCACCCGCCGCGGACGCCGCTTTGGCCACGAGCTCGGCGCGTTCGGTGGGGTCCATCGCGGCCCACGACGGGAACGCGGCGCGGGCCGCCGCCACGGCGCGATCGAGTTGTCCGGGCGAGGCCGACGGTGCCGCAAAGACCACCTCGGCGGGACGAACCGGATTGGTCACCGGGTATGTTCCGGCCTCCCCCGGCACGACGCCGCCGTCGATCACGAGACCTACCGCATCGCCCATGTGCCCGCCTCCCTGTCCGGAGAATGCCGTTCTCCGCCGGATGATAGTTTCCGATCTCGATGGCGTCAGGGGCGCGGTACATGGCGGGCGCCGAGCCACCGACCCGTGCCGTGCGGCCCGGGGGGAGGCGCTCGGGGGTCCGACCGACGCGCGGCGCGCCGAGCTGCGCCCGCTGGCCGATGTCGGTTCCCGCCGGGCCGAGGTGAGGAGCCGGCTGGTGGAGTCGGCGCGAGAACTGGTGTGGGACGCAGGCGGCCCCGGTTTCACCGTGACCCAGGTGGTCGCCGCGGCCGGCACATCACTCAAGAGCTTCTACCGGTGCTTCGCGGGCAAAGACGAGCTCCTCGTGGCGTTGTTCGAGGACGACGCCCGCCGAGGGGCCGAGGCCCTGCTCGGCATGGTCGACGGCGAGGCGGGTCCCCTCGAACGGCTGCGGGTCGTGGTCGTGGGGTTGTTCAGGTTCCTCGCCGTGGAGGGACGGCTCCCCTATGCGGCCGCGCTGGTACGCGAGCACCTTCGCCTGGCCGAATCCCATCCCGATCAGCTCCGGGGTGTCCTCGACCCCTTCGTGGGTGTGTTCGAGGAGGCGGTGGACGGCGCGCAGAAGAGCGGCGTGGTGCGGGCCGGAGATGCACGGCGCGACGCCCGCATGCTGTTCCACCTCGTGCTGTCGCATCTGCACGCCCTCATCTGTCACCAGATCGAGGAGTCCCCCACCGAGGTGGCCGAGGAGTTGTGGGCGTTCTGCTCGGCGGCACTGCGACCGTGACCCGCGGCGCGCCGGACCGGGCGGGCTGGTCATGAACGACGGCGTCCTGCTTCCCGATCCCGCCCCCCGTCCCATCCGGGTGCCGGTGATCTCGGTCGACGACCATCTCATCGAGCCACCCGACATGTTCGAGGGTCGCATGCCGGGCCACCTGGCCGAGCGCGCCCCGCGCATCGTGGAACGCGAGGACGGCGTGCAGTACTGGGTGTACGAGGACCGCACCTATCCCAACGTCGGGCTCAACGCCGTGGCGGGACGACGCCGAGACACCTGGAGCATGGATCCGTCACGGTTCGACGAGATGCGGCCCGGATGTTTCGACATCGGAGCACGGGTCGCGGACATGGACATCAACGGCGTCTGGGCCTCGTTGTGCTTCCCGTCGCTGGTGGCGGGATTCTGCGGATCGGTGTTCTCGCGTTCGGACGACCTCGAACTGGGCCTCGCGTCGTTGCGGGCCTGGAACGACTGGCATGCCGAGGTGTGGGCCGGCACCTATCCGGAACGGATCATCCCGCTCCAGCTGCCGTGGCTCGCGGATGTCGCCGTGGCGGCCGAGGAGATCCGACGGAACGCGGCACGGGGCTTTCGGGCCGTGAGCTTTCCCGAGTTCCCTTCCCGCCTGGGATTCCCGTCGATCTTCTCGGGCGACTGGGACCCGTTCTTCGCGGCCTGTGAGGAGACCGCCACCGTGGTCTGTCTCCACACCGGCGCGTCGGGATGGGCGCCCCTGCCCTCCCCCGATCCCCCCTTCGAGCTGTATCCGACCCTGTTCCCCGTCAACGCCCTGTTGGCCGCGGCCGAGTGGCTGTGGTCGAGCGTGCCGCTTCGATTCCCCGACCTGGCGGTGGCGATGTCCGAAGGGGGGATCGGCTGGGTGCCCATGCTCCTCGACCGGGCCGACTACGTGCTCGAGCATTCGGCGTCGGGCTCCGACAGCACCTCGTGGCAATCGGACCTACGCCCGAGCGAGGTGCTCCGCCGCAACTTCTGGTTCTGCACGATCGACGACCCGTCGACGATCGAGCTGCGCCACCGGATCGGCGTCGACCACATCATGGTCGAGAGTGACTACCCGCACGCCGACTCCACGTGGCCCGACACGCAGATCGTCCTCGAGAAGAACCTGGGACACGTACCCGACGCCGAACTGCGCATGATGGCGGCGGGCAACGCGGCACGGCTGTTCCGCCACCCCATGCCCCGGACCGACGACTGGCGCGGCCCGGGCGGTGTCTCGACCGATCAGGTGCCGTGATCGCCCCGTCCGACCTCGTCGTGGATGCCGACGGGCACGTGGTCGAACCTCGCGACGCCTGGAGGACGGTCCCCGAGCCGTACCGGCCGGTCATCACGCGCGACACCCACGGCTACGAGCACGTCGTCGTGGACGGCACCGAGATCCTGGCCGTCCCCCTCGGCACGCTGGCCACGCCCGGTGCCCGATTCTCGGACCCCCGGTCCTTCCGTTCCCTCGAGGACGCCTTTCCGGGCGGGTCCGACCCGCGGCGCGCCTGTCGGACATGGACATCGAAGGCATCGACCAGGCAGTGCTGTTCCCCTCCATCGGGCTGTATTTCTGGGCCCTGCACGACCCCAGGGCGGCGGTGCCCATCGCCCGCGCCTACAACGACTGGCTGGCCTCGTACTGCGCCGCCGATCCCGGGCGGTTGTTCGGGGCAGCCATGCTCCCGATGCAGGATCCCGCCGCCGCGGTGGCGGAGTTGCGCCGGGCCCGCAACGAGCTCGGCTTCGTCGCCGCCTTCGTACGGCCCAACCCGTGCTGTGGGCGGTCGTTGTCGGACCGCGCCTACGAGCCCGTGTGGGACGCCGCCGAAGAGAGCGCCATGGCCGTGGCCGTCCACGAGGGGAGCTCGGTCATCGTCCCCACGCTCGGATCCGACCGTCCTTTCAACCCCTTGGTGCTCCACGCCGTGTCCCATACCTTCGAGGAGATGCTGGCGTGCGCGCAGCTCATCGCGTTCGGGGTGCTCGAGCGTCACCCGACGTTGCGCGTGGTCTTTCTGGAATCGAGCGGCGGGTGGGTCCCGTTCTGGCTGGAGCGCCTCGACGAGCAGGCCGAGACCTTCGGCGACTTCTGCCCCGATCTGCGCATGGCGCCGAGCGAGTACTTCGCCCGGCAGTGCTGGATCAGCTACGAGATCGACGAGCACACTCTCGGCGCGCTGGCCCCGTTCATCGGCGAAGGCCGCATCGTGTGGGGGTCGGACTACCCCCACCACGACGCCACGTTCCCCGGTGCCGTGGACACGCTGCGCGCCACGATGGACGGGCTCGCGCCCCAGACCCAGGCGAAGATCCTGGGCACCAACGCGGCCGGCCTCTACGGCCTGCCCCCGGCGCAGCCTCATCTCGACCGGCTCGACCGGCTCGACCGGCTCGACCGGCTCGACCGGCTCGACCGGCTCGAAAGATAGGAAAGCCAGCGGTGCTGGGCGACGTGATCCGCGAGGCGGCGGCGCGCTACGGGGACACGGCGCTCTATGTCTCGCCCGACGGGCACGAGCTCAGCTACGCCGCGCTCGACCGCGTGTCCGACCGCGTCGCGCTGCGGCCTGCACGCCCGGGGAGTGCGAGCCGGTGACGTCGTGGCGCTGGTGCTCCCCTCGGGGTCGGCGTACGCGGTGGCCTACGCCGCGGCGGCCAAGATCGGTGCCGTCACCGCCGGAGTGAACGACCGTCTGTCACCGCCCGAGCGCCGGCGCTGTCTGGCCGTGGCCCGGCCGCGGCTGGTGGTGGCCTCGAAGCAGCTCGCCCTCGACACCGCAGTCGACGAGGTGGGGGAGGTCGACGATGTCGTGGAGGTCGACCCGACGACCGAGCCCGACGCCGTGCTCGAGGAGCTGGGGAGCGCCGGCGCGCCAGGCGCCGACCGACCCGGTGCCGGGACGAACGCCTCCCTGTCGGACCCGGACCGGCCCGTGGCCGTCGTGTTCACGTCGGGGACCACGGGGGAGCCCAAAGGGGCGGTGTTCACCTGGCGCCAGCTCGAGGCGATCGGTGACGTCGACGGCGGCGGACGCTGGGGCGGTGGCGGCCGGGGCCTGTCGTCGACGTCGTTCGCCCACCTCGGCTACATGACAAAGCTGCCCCAGGCGCTGCGGGGGGGCGGGACGACCTTCCTCATGGGGCGGTGGTCCGCCGGCGACGCCCTCGAGATGGTCGAGCGTCACCGCATCACAACTCTCGGGGGGATCCCCACCCAGGTGGCGCTCATGCTCCGCCACGACGACTTCGAGTCGACCGACACGACCAGCGTGCGCCTTATCGCCATGGGAGGCGGGCCCTCCACCGCCGCCCTGGTGCGCGAGGCGCGGGCTCGCTTCGGCGTGCCCGTGGTGGTCCGATACACGTGCACCGAGGCAGGGGTGGGGGTGGGCACCGCGCCCGACGATCCACCCGAGGACGCCGAGGAGACCGTGGGTCGGGCCCGCCGGGGCGTGGAGCTGACCATCCGTTCCGATGACGACCGCCGCCTCCCGGCGGGCGAGCTCGGCCATGTCTGTCTGCGATCGCCGGCGGTCATGCGCGGCTACTGGGACAACCCCGAGGCCACCGCGGCGGTCTTCACCCCCGACGGTGCCGTGCGCACCGGAGACCTCGGCTACGTCGACGAGCGCGGCCGGCTGCACCTCTCGGGGCGCACCAAGGAGATGTACGTGCGCGGGGGCTACAACGTCTTTCCCCTCGAGGTCGAGAACGTCCTCGCCGACCATCCCGGCGTGGCGCACGTCGCCGTGGTTCCCCGCCCCGATGCCGTCATGGGCGAGATCGGCGTGGCCGTGGTCGTGCCCCGGCCCGGAGTCGCGCCACCCACGCTCGAGGCCCTGCGTCAGCACGCCCGGGGGCGCCTGGCCTCCTACAAGCTGCCCGAGGCGATCGTGGTCGCCGACGAACTGCCCCGCACCGCCATGGAGAAGATCGACAGGACCGCACTCGGCGCGCTGGTGGACGCTCCCGCGTCGTCGGCTTCGGGCTCTAGCCGGTCTCCGACACCTCCGCCCCCGCGATGAGCAGCTCGTCGGGGGTGGTCGGGTCGACACCGCGGTCAGGATGGCGTCGGCCATCTCCTGGGACTGCAGCACCTCGTAGCGCAGGAGCCCGTCGGCCACCCACTTCTCGATGGCCCGGCCGGCCAGTTCGGGGTCCCAGCCGTCGGCGAACGACGAGGCGGTGTTGCCGACGGCCACACACAGGACCCGCAGAGAGGGCTCCTCGGACCGCAGACCCCGAGCCAACTCGGCCAGCGCCGCCTTGGTGGCGCCGTAGACGCCGAGCCACGGCCACGGCAGCCCCATCGAGTGCGTGGTGACGACGACGACGGGGTCGTCGGCCCGGCGGAGGTGCTCGAGCGCGTGCGCGCATGACCAGCGCCGCTCCCACCAGGTTCGTCGCCAGCATCTCGTGCCACAACGCGGCCGGCGCGTCGGCCACCCGGACGAGGGGCGAGCTCCCCGACATATACAGCAGCACGTCGATACCGCCCATCCAAGTCGCGGCCTCGCTGACGAGGTGTGCGCAGTCGGCCTCGTCGGTCACGTCGCAACGCCAGCCGCGCGCCTCGCCCCCGGCGGCGCGGATCTCCTCGGCGGCCTCCTCCACCAGGGCCAGACGCCGGGCCGCCAACGCCACCGGGCCCCGGCCGCTCCCGCGCCGATCGCCAGGGCCCGGCCGATGCCCGACGAGGCTCCGACCACGAGCACGCGGCGACCTTCGAAACCGGTGGAAGATGGCACTGGCGTTCCGCCTTCAGGTGCAAGTGGCTGGTGGAGGTGGGTGCGCGACCGACAGACAACCGGAGCGGCGGCGCCGAGCGTAGCGCCGCGACCCTGACGGCGCCGTCAGGTTGGGTGGCGGTGACATAGCATCTCGGCCCGTGACCGCCAGCCCGACCAGCCCGACCAGCCCGACCAGCCCGACCAGCCCGCGCCGCCCGACGTACCGCACCGACCGCGTGTCCGGCTCGTGACCGACGCCGCAGTCCGTGCCGCGCGCGGCCCGTCCGTGCGCGTGCTGCCCCGTCTCGACGACACCAACCGTTTCTTCTGGACCTCGGGTGAGGACGGTCGCCTGCGCTTCCTCCGCTGCGCCGCGTGCCATCACTACGTGCACCCTCCCGTGCCGATCTGCCCCTACTGCCTCGACGGTCCCCTGGTGCCCGAGGCGGTCAGCGGCAAAGGCGTCGTGCACTCCTTCACCGTGAACCACCAGCAGTGGATCCCGGGATCCGACCCCTACGTGATCGGGCTCGTGACCATCGCCGAGCAGGACGACGTCCGGCTGACGACGAACCTGGTCGACTGTGCCCCCGACGAGGTGCGGATCGGCATGGCCGTCGAGGTGACCTTCGAGCCGGCCAACGACGTCTGGCTGCCGCTGTTCAAGCCCGCCCGGAGCCGCGCCCATGAGCCCGCCCGAGCGCCTCGAGCGCCGGTCGATCATCTCGGGCATCGGCCAGTCCGACGTGGGCCGGCGACTGCGGGCGCGGCGAGCTCGACCTCACCGTGGACGCCTGTCTGCAGGCCATCGCCGATGCCGGGCTCACACGCGACGACATCGACGGGCTGGCCACCTTTCCCGGCGCCGGGGTGGGGACCGGGGGCTTCGCCGGGCCCGCCACCCCCGAAGTCCAGGACGCGCTACGGCTGAAGCTCAACTGGCACGACGGCGGGCTCGAAGGACCGGGCCAGCTCCGAGCCGTGTTCGCCGCCTGCCTGGCGGTGGCCGCCGGCCTGGCGCGCCACGTGCTCGTGTACCGCACCGTCACCGAGTCCACCGCCCAGGGCGAAGGCGGTCGCCAGGGGATCGGGGGGGCCACCGGGGGACGCGGCATCCCGCGCTTCTCGGGCTCCTTGCAGTGGACGCTCCCCTACGGCGCGGTCTCCGCCGTCAACTGGCTGGCGTTGATCGCCCAGCGGCGCATGTTCGAGTTCGGGCTCACCCGGGAGCAGCTGGCGTGGATCGCCCTCAACGGCCGGCGCAACGCGGCGCGCAACCCCAAGGCGATCTACCGCGAGCCGATGACCCTCGACGACTACCTCGCGGTGCGCATGATCTCGACGCCGCTGTGCCTCTACGACTGCGACGCGCCGTGCGACGGGTCGACCGCGGTGGTGGTGTCCCACGTCGATTACGCCCCGGACACGCCCAACGCGGCGTGCCATGTCAACGCCATCGGCACCGCCATCCGGGGCCGGCCCAGCTGGGACCAGTTCGACGACATGACCACCTTCTCGGCCCGCGACGCGGCGGCCAGTATGTGGGCGCGCACCGAGCTGCGGCCCACAGACGTCGACGTGGCCGAGCTCTACGACGGGTTCAGCATCCTCACCATGGTGTGGCTCGAGGAGCTCGGCTTTTGCGCCAAGGGCGAGAGCGGACCTTTCGTCGAAGGCGGGACCGCGTATCGCGCTCGACGGCACGGTGCCGCTCAACACCAGTGGTGGACAGCTCTCGGCCGGTCGGCTCCACGGGTTCGGGATGCTGCACGAGGCGTGCGTACAGCTGCGCGGCGAGGGCGGGGCGCGCCAGGTCTCCGCCCCGCCCGAGGTGGCCGCGGTGGCCGCCGGAGGCGGCCCCATCGCGGGCTGCATGCTCCTCACCCGGGGCGCGTCGTAAACCGGTGCTCCTTTAGCTGACACGAACGTCAGGCAGGTACGATCCCCCCGTGCGCCTGCACTACGACGAGGAGACCGAGGAGTTTCGGCGCGAACTGCGGGCGTGGATGGAGGCCAACCTCCCCCCGTCGTCGGAACGGTCCGAGCGGGTGAGGTCGTCGGCCCACATCCCGGAGTGGGCCCGGGCCTGGCAGCGCAAGCTGTTCGACAACGGCTGGCTCGTGCCGGGGTGGCCACCCGAGTACGGCGGGCGCAACGCCACCCCGATGCAGCAGATGGTGTACTTCGAGGAGCTGGCCCGGCTGGGCGTCCCCCGCAGCTGCAACCCCCAGGGCCTCTCCATCATCACGCCGTCGATCCTCGACTGGGGCACCGAGGAGCAGAAGGCCCGCTACGCGCTGCCGACCCTGCGGGCCGAGATCAGCTGGTGCCTGGGCATGAGCGAGCCCAACGCCGGCAGCGACCTGGCCGGGCTGCGCACCCGGGCCGAGCTCCACGGGGACCACTTCGTCGTGAACGGCCAGAAGGTGTGGACCTCGGGCGCGCACCACTCCGACTACTGCTTCTGCTTCGTGCGCACCGATCCCGAGGCGCCCAAGCACGCCGGCATCAGCGTGCTCATCATCGACATGAAGACGCCGGGCATCGAGACCCGGCCGATCGCCGAGCTCACCGACAGCGAGCACGCCGATTTCAACGAGGTCTTCTTCACCGACGTGGAGGTGCCGGCCGAGAACCTCGTCGGCGAGCTGCACCACGGCTGGTCGGTGGCCGGAGGGTCCCTGGCGCACGAGCGCGGCATGTTGTGGATCAACGAGGCCACCGGCACCGAGAAGATCCTCGAGCGTGTCGTGGCCACCGCCACCACCCCGCTGCCCGGAGGGCGCCGCCTCGCCGACGACCCCGCCTTCCGCACCACCGTGGCCCGGGCCTACATGCAGACCCAGGCCCTGAAGTTGCTCGGGTACCGGGGCTTCGCCAAGTTCGCCAAGGGGATGAAGCCATCGCGAGCACTCGGTGCTCAAGCTGCTGGGGAGCGAACTGCGCCGGGGCCTCGCCCTCGACGTGGGCGAGGCGCTGGGGGCGAGGGGACTCGACCTGTCGCGTCACGAGGCGCCGTCGGTGGGCCGGGGCGACAGCGAGGCCTGGCTGGTGCACTGGCTGCAGAGCTTCTCGGGCACCATCGCCGGAGGGACCTCGGAGATCCAGCGCAACATCATCGCCGAGCGGGTGCTCGGCTTGCCCCGCAAGTCAGCCACACACAGGGAGAGACCATGCCGAGCTACGGACCTGAGGTCCTGGGGCCCCCGCCCCGGGACCCCGAACAGAAGTACTGGGACCCCGAGGTCCAGACCATGGACCCCGAGAAGCGTCGTGCCCTGCAGAACGAGCGCCTGGCCACGCTGCTGCGCAAGGTCTTCGACAACCCGGTCCCGCTGTTCAAGGACAAGCTCACCGCGGCCGGGATCGGCGCGCCCGAGGACGTGAAGACGGTCGACGACCTGCGCCACGTGCCGCTGACCCTGAAGCAGGATCTGCGCGACTCCGAGACCGAGCACCCACCCTTCGGCCAGTACCGCTTCACCGATCCCCGCGCCGCGGTGCGCGTGGGGACGTCCACGGGGACGACGGGGACGCCCACCATCTCGCTGTGGACGCGGCGCGACATCTGGATCGAGTACGAGTCCTCGGCCCGGACGTGGTGGCGCTTCGGGTACCGGCCCGGGATGATCGCCACCCACGCCCATCCCGCCTATCTCTACGGCGGCGGCCCCATGCTGTCGGGCTCGTACGAGTACTTCGGGATGCTCAACATCTGGGTGCCCGCCGCCCGACACCGACGAGGTGGCCGAGCAGGGCCTGCGCTTCTGGACCCGGGTGAAGCCCGACATCCCCTTCATGGGCTTCTCGACGGGCCGGTTCTTCGAGGTGGCGGCCAAGCTCGGCATCGACCCCAAAGACGCCGGGCTCGAGTTCAAGGGGATGCCCGGGTTCGGCATGGGCAAGGGCATGCCCCTCATGACGGCGGGGGCCGAGTGCTACGCCTACGTGGGCGGGGCCTGCGGCCAGCTCCCCGGCGCGCACATCAACGAGGACTGGGGCGTCGTCCAGGCCGTCGACCCCGCCACCGGGGAAGAGGTCGCCGACGGGGAGTGGGGGGACCTGGTCGTCACCACCCTCGACCGTGACAACGGACTGCTGCGCTACGACCTCGAGGAGGCGTGCGCCATCCTGCGCGAGCCGTGCCCGTGCGGCGAGACCACCATCCGGGGGCTGTGGGGCGGTCGCTTCAAGGATCTCATCGCCGTGCAGGGCACGCGCTTCCAGGCCAACGAGGTGGAGTCCGCCCTGCGGGGCGTGCCCGAGGTGACCGAGCCCACCCTGGAGTGGCAGATGGTGCGGCCCGTGGACGAGACGCGGCCGGTGACGGTGCGGGTCGAGCGGGGCACGGGCGCACCGGCGACGACGCCGAGGTGGCGCGCAAGTGTGCCGCGGCACTGGCCGACCGGCTCGGCATCGAGACGATCGTCGAAGTGCTCGACCGCGAGACCATCCCCCGGTCGGGGTACAAGGCGGCCCGGGTGGTCGACGAGTGAACGCGCACGGATGAGAGCTCCCACGTGAAAGACGCCCTGCACGACCTCACCCTGGCCGACGTGCTGCGGGCCCATGCCGGCACGCGGCCCGGACTCGATGGGGGCGGTGTGCGGCGAGTACCGCCTCACCTACACCGCCCTCGACGCCCGGGTGAACCGGCTCGCCAACGCCCTCGCGGCGCCGGGGTGGGCACCGGGGACCGGCTGCTGTGGCTCGGGCAGAACTGCCACCGGCTGCTCGAAGGCCTGCTGGCGGCGGCCAAGCTCGGGGCGGTGTTCTGCCCCGCCAACTGGCGCCAGAGCGCAGCCGAGTTCGCCTTCGTGATCGGCGACAGCGATCCCGCCGTCGTCTTCTTCCAGGAGGCCGAGATCGGCGACACCCTGCGCCAGGCGCGCCAGGACAGCGGGTCCAAGGCCCTGTGGATCGGCCACGACGTGGCGGGCGAGGACGGCTACGAAGCCTTCCTGGCCGGTGGCGCGGACGACGACCCCGGCGCCGACGACGACGAGCGGGCGTCGGTGCTCATGATGTACACCGCCGCCTTCACCGGGAGCCCCAACGGCGCCCTGCTCTCGAACCGGGCCCTCGTGCTCCAAGGGTCCTTCATCGCCCAGATCCAGGGGGTGGGCGCCGACTACGTGTACCTCAACTGCGGGCCGCTGTTCCACGTGGCCACCTTCATGACCACGCTGGCCACGTTCTTGGCGGGCGGGACCAACGTCTTCACCCCCCGGGTCGACGCCGAGGAGCTGTGCCGGCTCATCGCCGAGGAGCACTGCACGGGCGGGTTCATCATGCCGCCCACCATGGACCAGATCATCGAGCTCAACGCCGACGGCCGCTTCGACCTGAAGACGCCTGCGGGGCTTCCCCGGCAAGCCGCGAGTGGACGGCCATGATCACCGTCGACGACAGCCCCTGGGGGCGGCGCCCGGCCGGCTACGGCCAGACCGAGGTCATGGGCATGGCCACCTTCAACGCCCTGCAGCCGAGCATCGGCTCGAGCGGCCGGCCCGCCCCCTTCGTGCGCATCGCCACCCTCGACCCCGACGGGCCGAGCTCGGGCCGGGCGAGACGGGGGAGATCGCCGTGCGCGGGCCCACGGTGATGAACGGCTACTTCAACCGGCCCGAGCTGAACGCGACAGCGCCAGGCCGGCGGCTGGCACCACACCAACGACCTCGGCCGCATCGAGGTGGACGGGTCGCTCACCTTCATCGGGCCCAAGACCCGGCTCATCAAGTCGGCGGCCGAGAACATCTACCCGACCGAGGTGGAGGGCTGTCTGCGGCAACACCCGGCCGTGGCCGACGCCGCGGTCATCGGCGTGCCCGACCGCAACTGGGGCCAGAACGTCACGGCCGTCGTGGTGCTGCGCGAAGGGGCGACGGCCACGCGCCGAGGAGATCATCGAGCACTGCCGGGAGCGGATCGCCTCGTACAAGAAGCCCAAGAACGTCGAGTTCACCGATGCGCTGCCCCGCCAGGGCTTCGCCGTCGACTACGACGCCCTGGACGAGCGCTTCGGTGGCGGCGGCTACCCGGGTGCGGGTCGCTGACCCGTCCCAGACCAGGAGCCCTCCGTGCATGACGCAGCCGGGTCCCCCGCAACGTCCCGCGCCCCACGGGCCATCCTCGGTGCCGCGGCGCTCATCGGCCTCCTGGTGACCGGCGTCGTGCTCGGCGCCTGCGGCAGCTCGAAGAACGCCGGCGCATCGTCCACCTCCGCCGCCACCAGCCGCCTCGAGCGCCACGACCTCGGGTGGCCCGTCGTCAGGCGGCGGGTCCTCGGACGCCAGCCAACTCCGGTCCCTCTCCTCGGAGGTGCAGTCGGGCGAGCACGCCAGCTACAAGGCGGTGTACACCTCGCAGAACTCGAGCGGCACCTCCCAGACCATCACCATCGAGCAGATGCCCCCGAAGTCGGTGCTCTCCACCACCAGCGGTTCCGTGATCGACGACGGGACCCACACCTACTTCTGCAGCGCCAGCGGCAGTGCGGAGCAGTGCGTGACGGAATCGTCGGGCGGGGCCGATCCGTTCGCGTCGATCACCGCCCTCTTCAGCCCGACGACGCTGCTCAACGAATTCCATGCCGCCGAAGGCGCCGCGGCCGCCCACACCGCCGGCTACAGCGTGGCCTTCTCCTCCGGCACGTACGCCGGCCTGGCCGCCAAGTGCCTCGACTACACCGCCGCCACCCAGACGGTGAAGTACTGCGTCACCAACACCGGCATCCTCGCCTACGCGCAGTCGACGGGGGGCACCTTCGAGTTGACGAGCTTCTCGACGTCTCCCGCCGCCGGCGACTTCTCGCTGCCGGCGGGGGCCACGGTGGTGACGATCCCCAACGTGTCGCTCCCAAGCTCGCCCTGACGGGTTTACAGCCCGAGCAGGTGCGACAGCCGCTCGAGGTGCTCGGCGCCCGTGCCGAAGAGCGCGGCGCCGGACTTGGCCCTCTTCACGTAGAGGTGCATGTCGTGCTCCCACGTGTAGCCGATGCCGCCCAGGCACTGGATGCCCTCGGTGGTGACGAGCTTCTGGCAGTCGCCCACGCTGGCCTTGGCCATGGCCACGGCCAGCGTCCGGCGCTCGTCGTCCTCGGCGATGGCCGCCGCCGCGAAGTAGGCCGTGGCCCGGGCCGACTCGAGCGCCACGTACATGTTGGCCAGCTTGTGCTTGATGGCCTGGAAGGACCCGATCTTCACCCCGAACTGCTCGCGCTCTGCCACATAGGCGTGCACGATGTCGAAGATGGCCTGGCACGTCCCCACCATCTCGGCCGCCAGCGCCACGGTGGCCTCTCGGACGGCCCGCCGCAGCGCCGCCCCTGACGCGGCCCGGGTCGCCCGAGGACGCGGTCGGGATCGACCCGGCACCGAGTCGAGGACGACCGTGGCGTAGCTGGCGGCTGGCGTCGAGGTCGACCATGGGCTCGACGTCGAACCGACGACCGGGGGACCACGAACAGGCCGATGCCGTCGTCGCCCGAGCTGCCCCGCCAGGCGGGCCGCCACCACGACCTCGTCGGCGGGTCGCCGTCGAAGACGAAGTGCTTCTCCCCGTCGAGCACGAAGCCGTCGCCGTCGGGAACGGCCGTGGTCGTGATGCCGGCCGCCGTCGAACGATCCCGGGCGCCTCGGCCACCGCCAGGGTGCCCACCATGCCATCGCGCGGCCACCGCCCCGAGGAACCGGTGGCGCTGCTCGGGGCTCCCCGCCGCCAGCAGGGCGGGGACGAACTGCGTCGCCGTGGCCAGGAACGGCGCCGGGCACAGCACCCGACCGAGCTGCTCGCACACCACCGCCAGCTCCACGAACCCGAGCCCGAGACCGCCGTCGCTCGTCGGGGACGCCAGGGCCGGCCAGTCGAGCTCGACCATGCGGCTCCACAGCTGCTTCGGCGTGCTTGTGCTCCTCGACCACGCTGCGCACCAGCGAGATGGGGCACTCGCGCTCGAGGACGGCGCGCACCGACTCCTGCAGCGCCTGCTGGTCGTCGGAGAGTTCGAGTTCCACCGTGCTCACGCCCGCCGTGACCACGAGGGAGTCGACGGCCACGCGCCCCGCGCGCCGCACGACCACGGGGTTGAGGTCGAGCTCGACCAGCCGGTCACCGCACGCCGCGGCCAGGCGGGCCACGGCCAGGACCACGTCGACGAGCGCCTTGACGTCGCCGCGCGCGCGGCCGCGGGCACCGGTCAGCAACGGGTAGCCCCGCAGGCCCTGCACCATGTCCTGCGGCGTCACGCCGGTCGATGGGCAGGGGGCGGACCGCCACGTCCTTCAGGACCTCGGCGAAGACCCCGCCCGTGCCCACGAGCACGGCGGGCCCGAACACCGGGTCGCGGGTGACGCCGACGATCATCTCGGTGCCGCCCGTCACCTGCTCCTGGATCTGGACGCCCTCGATGCGCGGCCTTGCGCTTGGCCCGCACGGCCCGCTCGACGAGCTCGGTGTAGACGGCCTTGGCTTCGGACGCCGACGCCACCGACAGCCGCACCAGTCCGGCATCGGACTTGTGGGGGAAGTCGGGCGACGCGATCTTCATGACCACCGGGAAGCCGATGGACTGCGCCAGACGGGCCGCCTCGGCGGCGGAGTGGGCCAGGCCCTCTCCGGCCAGGGGGACGCCGAAGGACTGGAGCAGTCGGCGCGACGCGTCGGCGCCGAGGGGGACGGGACCCGGGCCGGCGCCGTCGGTGAGTGCGGCCGCCGCCTCCTTCGGGAGGCGGCTGGGCATGGCCTTGCGGGGACGGAACGACGAGGACGCCTCTCTGGTAGCTGGGCGAACGTGCGCAGGGCGGCGAAGCAGTTGCGGAACGACCGGAACATCGGGACCCCGGCGTCGACGAGCGTGCGGAATCCCTGCTCGTCGGTCTTGAACGAGTTCCAGGTCACCACGATGGGCTTCTCGATCTCGTCGATGAAGGCCACGATGTCCTCGGCGAACCGGTCGGTGAGCCGGCCCAGTGCCCCGGTCAGCCCGATCACGATGATGTCGATCCCCGGGTCGGCGGCCACGAGCTCGAAGACGCGCTTGCGGTCCTCGACGGGAGCCGAGACGAGGAACTGCGCGCCGTTGTCGACGGGGTTGGCGACGGTGAGGTAGTCGGGGATCATCTCGCGCAGTCCGGCCCGGGTGCGCGCCGTCAGGGTCGGCACCGGCACACCGCTCGACTCGGCCACCTCGGCCATGAGCGTGCCCGACCCACCCGAGATGGAGTAGAGACAGCACCGCCCCCCGGTGCCGGCCGGCAACTTGGCGAAGAGCGCGGCCGTCTCCAGGAGCTCGTCGAGGTCGCGCACCCGCACCACCCCGTACTGGGCGAACAGCCCTTCGACCACGGCGTCCGATCCCGCCAGGTGTCCGGTGTGCGAGCTCGCCATGCGCGTCCCCGCCTCGGTGCTTCCCATCTTGAGCGCCACCACGGGCTTGCCTTGCGAGTTGGCGGCCTCGAGGGCCCGGCGGAGCTTGAGCGGGATCCTTGAACCCCTCGAAGTAGCCGGCGATGACGTCGGTGTCGTCGTCGTAGGCGAAGTACTCGATGAAGTCGGCCGCTTCGAGGTCGAGCTCGTTCCCCGTCGGCACCCACCGGCTGAACGCCACCCCGAACTCCGTGCCCTGCACCAGCGGCCGGCCCTGGTGCCCGCTCTGGGTCACGAGCCCGATGCGGCCGCCGCGCCGCGTCGGCGGCTCGGGCAGGACCTCGAAGGCGTTGGTGTTGGTGTTCGGCCCGAAGACCCGGATGCCGTAGCGACGGGCCACCTCGCCCACTTCGCGCTCGAGGGCGGCGCCCGCTTCTCCCACCTCGCTGAAACCGGCGGTGAAGATGAGGACGTAGGGCACGCCGTGCTTGCCGCATTCCTCCACCACCCTTGGCCACCAGCCGCGTCCCCACGTTCACCACGGCCAGGGTGATCTCGGCCGGGATGTCGGTGACGTGCTCGTACACGGGGATGTCGCCGACGCTGCCGCCCTTGGCGTTCACCAGGTACCACCGGTCACCCCAGCGTTCCCCATGCGCGGCGCGCAGCCGCTCGGGCTTGGCGCTGCGGTTCACCGATCCCACGAGCGCCACCGCCTTGGGGTGGAAGAACTCCTCGAGGTCGGCCCGTTTCTGCGCCACGGTGACGTGCCTCAGCCGGCCGGAGTCTCGCCCGACAGCACCGAGAAGTCGAGGCGCGACGTGAGCATGCCGGCCGAGAAGCCCCCGTCGGCGTAGACGTTGGTGCCCGTGATGTAGCCCGCCGCGTCGCTGTTCAGGAACACCACGAGATGGCCCTGCTCCTCGGGCGTGGAGTTGCGGCCACCGAGGGGCTTGGGGAACCGGTCCATGAAGTCCTTGCCCATGTAGGCCTCGAACGAGGGCATCATCGGGGTCTGGGTCGGGCCCGGGCTCGTGCAATTGACCCGGATGCCCTTGGGGGCGAGGTCCAGCGCGGCGTGCAGCGTCCAGATGATGATGGCCTGCTTGGACAGCAGATACCCCTCACCCACCGCACCGGGATGCTCCTCGCACCACACTCGAGCTTCGTCGTAGCCGGGGGTGGCGATGAGCGGTGCCACCTGGTCCATGACGTTCTCCCATCCGAACGCCCCGGCCGAGGAGATGGTCACCACGGCGGAGCCGGGCGGCATGTGCGGCGCCGCCAGCCCGGTCAGGTGGCGCGCCGCGATGAAGTTCACCAGCATCACGTCGAGACCCGAGAACGGGGGGCCGGGCAGGCCCGCGCAGTTGAACAGCGCGTCGACGCGGCCGCCCAGTTGGGAGAGGGCGGACTCGATGGCCCCCGGGTCGCGGAGATCGACGGACCGGTAGCTCGCCACCTTCGACTCCGGCTCCTTCACGTCGAACACATGGACCTCGGCGCCGAGCTCGATCAGGTCACGGACCGCGGCCGCCCCCATGCCCGATCCGCCCCCACCGCTCACGAGCACCCGCTTGCCCTCGTAGCTCCACACGCCCGCCATGCCGTCCTCCCCTTCGTCCGCCCGGTCCGGGCGTGATCACCGTGTTGCTCGATCTGAGGTTGCTCGATCTGTGTCGCTGTGTCGCCAGTGTGGCGCGCTCAGCCACCCATCTGCAGGCCCGGGGCCCGCGAGCCGAACACGTGGGCGTTGATCGCCGGGCCGATGTCCTCGGGCTCCCAGCGCGCCGGCTTGCCCTTGGGCTCCACCGTGGGCCCGAGCGTCCAGGGCACGTAGTGGGTGATGCGATGCCCCACGGCCCGGAAGACCTGCCCGGTCACGTGCAGCGCGTCGTCCGACGCCAGCCAGGCCACCATGGGAGCGGAGTTGGCCGGGTTCATGGGGTCGTAGTCGCCCTCGTCGAGCTGGTCGGGCTCCCGTACCTCGGCGTCCTTGCGCAAGGTGGCGGTGATGCGCGTCATGCCCCCGGGTGCGACGGCGTTGGCCCGCACCCCGTAGCGCGACAGCTCCAGGCTCGAGATCACCGTCAGCGCCGCGATCCCCGCCTTGGCCGCGCCGTAGTTGGCCTGGCCCGACGTTGCCCTGCAGGCCCGCCGAGGACACCGTGTTCACGATGGCGGCGCGGGGTTGGGCGCCGGCCTTGGACTCCTCACGCCAGTACACCGCGGCGTGGTGGGTGGTGGCGAAGGTTCCCTTCAGATGGACGCGCACCACGGCGTCGAAGTCGTCCTCGGACATGGAGAAGAGCATGGCGTCGCGCACGATGCCGGCGTTGTTGACGAGGACGTCGAGCCGGCCGAACTCGTCGACCGCCTGGCGCACCAGGTTGGACGCCCCGGCCCAGTCCGCCACGTCGTCGTAGTTGGCGGCCGCCTCGCCCCCGCGGCTGCGGATGATGTCGGCGACCTCCTCGGCGGCGCGCTTGTCCTCGCCTTCGCCGTGGACCGACCCGCCCACGTCGTTGACCACGACCTTGGCCCCTTGGCGGGCGAGCTCGAGTGCCTCACCCCGGCCGATGCCATGGCCCGCGCCGGTGACGACCGCCACCTTGCCGTCGAGCAGTCCCATCGTGTTCTCCCTTTCGCTTCCGTCAGCCGCGTGCCGATTCGGCGCTCGCGGCCCGTCCGTCTCGTCCGTGACCTGTTGCCCGGCCACGCCCCGCCGTCCTCGCCCGCTCAGCCCAGGCGGTAGAACTCCCGGGCGTTGTCGCACACCATGCGGCGCCGCTCGGCCTCGGGCACGCCCCCCATCGACTCCTCCACGATCCGCCGGCTGTAGGGCCAGTCGTGGCGGTGATGCGGGTAGTCGGTGGACCACATCAGGTTGTCCACGCCGATCCAGTGCCGCACCGCCACCGCGAAGGGCTCGCGGATGAACGTCATCTTCCAGTTGCGCCGGAAGTACTCGCTCGGGAGGAGCTCGAGCTTCGAGCCCGTCCAGGTCCGGTTGCGCCAGTAGTGGTCGTCCATGTGCTCGAGGAAGTGCGGCACCCATCCCGCCCCGCACTCCACCGCCACCATCTGCAGGTCGGGGAAGCGGTCGTAGATGCCCGAGTAGATGAACTGGGACATGAACTGCGACGCGTCTCCGACCGGACCGCCCATCTCGGCCAGGCCGATCGTCCGGCTCATCGAAGCAGCCGCCTGCTGGAACGAGCCCGCCGTGCGCTTGCCCGCCTGGCGCAGGCCGCTGTGGATGTGCACGGGCAGCTGCTCTTCCTGGGCGGCCTCCCAGAACGGGTCGTCCTCGACGAGAGAGCTGCGCGTTGCCCGACGGGAAGGCCGAGATGATCACGCCCCGGTATCCCGCCGCCTTGGCGTCGCGCAGCCACTTGACCGACGTCTGCACGTCGACGCCGGGCATCTGCGCCAACCCGATGATCCGCTCGGGGTCCGCCGCCATGAACTCGTCGTGCATCCAGGTGTTGTAGGCCTCGAGCCCCGCCAGGTGGTAGTCGTCGTCCTCCTGGGCCATGAAGGCACCCATGGTGCGCTGCGAGGGGAAGATCACCTCGGCGTCGACGCCGTCGAAGTCCTGCTCCTCGAGGCGCGCCTTGCCGACGAAGGACCCCTGCAAGATGGAGTCGTAGGTGGCGCCGAACCACTCGAGCTCCTCGTAGCGCTTGCCGAAGGGCCCGGCGTT
Organism: uncultured Acidimicrobiales bacterium; assembly: GCA_963768255.1. Lineage (GTDB taxonomy): Bacteria > Actinomycetota > Acidimicrobiia > Acidimicrobiales > UBA8190 > Chersky-840. The sequence continues at coordinate 336,017 of CAVYGX010000008.1, forward strand.
GGTGACGAGCCCGAGCGGCATCGGGGCCGTCCCCGGCGCGAGCTCCCAGGCGTCGCCGCCCTTCTCGTCCTTCACCAGCTTGGGCGCCCGGTCGTGGAACTTCTTGGGCAGGTACTTGGTCCACATGTCGGGCGGCTCGACCACGTGCCCGTCCGCCGAGATGAGCCGGTATTCGCGAGCCATCGCACCTCCCTGGCACCCTCCTCCGGAGGGAGCCCCCGGCGACCGCTCGGGGCGCCGACGTTCTCTGACTTTCGTGTCAGCTTACTTCGGGGTCACGGACCCGGAGAAAGCTGACCGGGAGTCGAAACCGGCCGCGGTCGCACCTCAATATCCCTTGAACTCCGGAGCGCGGCGCTCGGCGAAAGCCCGCAATCCCTCACCGGCATCGGCGGTGCCGACGATGAGCTCCTGGGCCCAGGCCTCTTCGTCGAAGGCGGTGCGCCGGTCGGACTCGAGCGACCGGTTGAGCAGCCACTTGGCCATGCCGATGGCCTTCGTCGGCCCGCCCGCCAGCCTCTCGGCCAGCTCGCCCGCGGCGTGCTCGAGCTGCTCGCGCGGGACGACCCGATTGACGAGCCCCAGCTTGGCAGCGTCATCGGCGTGGAGGTCGTCCCCGAAGAAGATGAGCTCCTTCGCCTTCTGCAACCCGATCAGCCGGGGCAGCAGGTAGGCCCCGCCGCCGTCGGGGGAGATGCCCCGGCGGACGAAGACCTCGATGAAACGCGCCGCCGTCGGCCGCCACCACCAGGTCGCACGCGAAGGCGAGGTGGGCACCGATCCCCGCCGCCGTCCCGTTCACCGCCGCGACCACCGGCTTCTCGCAGTCGAGCACGGACGAGACGAGTCGTTGCGCACCGCGTCGGATCATGCGCGAGGCGTCTCCCATGATCCGGTCGGGAGCCCCCTCGGGTCGAGGCGGGGCGGGGCGGCGGCCGGCGCGCAGATCGGCGCCGGTGCAGAACCCGTCGCCGGTGGCGGTGAGGACCACGGCCCCGATCTCGACCTGGGCGCTGGCATCCTCGAGGAGGCCGATCACGCGCTCGCGCTGGTCGGGGGTGATGGCGTTGCGCACCTCGGGCCGGTTGAGCGTGATCCACGACACCCGGTTCTCGACGCGGTGCAGCACCTGCTCCTCGAGCGGCTGGTCCGACACGGCCTCATCCTCCTGGCGTCGCGGGGCGGTCGCCGAAAGTGTGCCATGCCGGCTCCGACGACTGACACCCGTGTCACCGCACCCGCCCTGGCGGCTAGGGTCACGCCCGTGAGCGAGGCGAGCGGACGGCGCATCCCCGTGGTCGACTACCTGGTGCTCGAGGGCGACCCGCACCTCGTGGCCCAGGCCTGTACCAGCTGCGGCGCGCTGTTCTTCGACCGCCGCAACGCCTGCGCACGCTGCGGGAAGCAGGAATTCCAGCCCAAGGCGCTGGCGACAACGGGCACGGTCCGGTCATTCACGATCGTCCACCGGGCCGCCCCCAACGTCCCCGTGCCCTATGTGTCCTCGGTCATCGAGCTCGACGGCGGCGGCGTGGTGAAGGCCAACATCGTGGACGCCGGATCCGACGCGGAGAAGTTCGAGCTCGGGATGGCGGTGCGGCTCACGACCTTCCCCTGCGGGCGCGACGAGGAAGGCACCGAAGCCGTCGCCTTCGGTTTCACCCCCGCCTAGGACCGCGGACCGCAGAGAAGGAGCGAGACATGGCAACAGACGCCTGGATCATCGGGGCTTCTATGACCAAGTTCGGTCGCTACCCCGACAAGGACTCCATCGACCTCGCCAGCGAGGCGGCGCTCGACGCCTTGGCCGACGCCGGGGCCACCATCCACGACATCCAGATCCTGGCGGCCGGAAGCCTGATGGAAGCCTCGAACATGCTGGGCCAACGGCTCCAGAAGCAGATCGGCCAGACCGGCATCCCCGTCTACAACGTGGCCAACGCCTGTGCCACCGGCGCCACCGCGGTGCGCACCGGCATCATGGCCATCAAGGCGGGCGAGGCGGACATGGCCCTGGCCGTCGGCGTGGAGCAGATGGGCAAGATGGGCTTGCTGGGCAGCGCGGGCCAGGCCCGCTCGGCCCCCAAGGGCTTCGAGCCCTCGGGGCGCTACGGCTCGGTCATGCCGGTGGAGGGCATCCTCGGCACCCAGCTCATGCCGGGCGTGTTCGCCCAGGCCGGTATGGACTACGCCTCGCGCCACGACGGGGTGGGCTTCGAGCAGTTCGCCAAGGTGGCGGAGAAGAACCACGCCCACTCCTCGCTCAACCCGCTGGCCCAGTACCGCAAGGTGTTCAGCCTCGACGAGGTGATGGGGGCCGCCATGGTCGCCTATCCCAACACGCTGCTCATGTGCTGCCCCACCGGCGACGGCGCGGCGGCGGTGGTGCTGTGCTCGGACGCCAAGCTCAAGACCCTCGACCCCGACGTCCGCCGCCGGGCGGTGAAGATCTCGGCCTCGGTGCTCACCTCGGATCCCTACGTCGAGTCCGACACGGCCCAGCCCGACGTGTCCACCCTCACCAAGCTCGCCGCCGCCGCGGCCTACGAGGAGGCGGGCGTGGCACCCCAGGACCTCGACCTGGTGGAGCTGCACGACTGCTTCGCCACCGCCGAGCTCATCCACTACGAGAACCTGCAGCTGTGCGAGCCCGGGGGGGCGGGCGACTTCATCGACAGGCGGGGCCCGTGGCGCGACGGGGACATCCCCGTCAACGTGTCGGGCGGCCTCATCTCCAAGGGCCACCCCATCGGCGCCACCGGTGTCGCCAACCTGTACGAGGTGGCCACCCACCTGCGGGGCGAAGCCGGTGACCGCCAGGTGGGTGGGGCCCGGGTGGGCCTGACCCACGTCATCGGACTCGGGTCGGCCTGCGCCGTGCACGTCCTCGAGCGCGCCGCCTCCTAGCGCGGCGAGGTTCCCGGGTGTCGGGCGAGGGGGCGGTACCCGAGGCGTTGCTGGCCGGCCTGCGCGTGGTCGACCTGGCCGGGGAACCCGCGGCCATGTCGGGGCGGATCCTCGCCGATCTCGGCGCCGAGGTGGTGAAGGTCGAGCCCCTCGGCGGCGACCCCCTGCGCCGTGTCCCCCCCTTCGGTCCCGACGGCACGTCGTTGCGCTTCGCGGCCTGGAACGCGGGGAAGTCGTACATCGAGGCGACCGGGCCCGACGACCCGCGCCTGGCCGGGCTCCTCGGGCGGCGCCGACGTGGTGCTGGCCACCCCGGGATGGCCCGGCGCGCTGGAGATCGACCCCACCCGGACCCCGGGGGCGGTGTGGGTCCTGGTCACGCCCTTCGGGTCCGACGGCCCCCGCGCCCGGTGGCGGGCCACCGATCTGGGCGTGATGGCGTCGACCGGCAACATGTACTGCACCGGAGACCCCGACCGGGCCCCGGTGCGCTGCACCGAGCCCACGGCCTGGTCCCACGTCGGGCCCGAGGCGGTCGTGGCCACCCTGACCGCGCTGGCCTCGGGACGTCCCCAGGTGGTCGACGTCTCGGCCCAGGAAGCGGTGATGATCGCGTCGATGGGGCACGTCGGGCGCTTCCCCCGCACCCACAATCGCGGCAAGCGGTCGGGGGCGAGCGTCGGGATCACCCGCGAGATCTGGCCCTGTGCGGACGGGTTCGTGTCCTTCGGCCTGCGTGGCGGCAAGGCCAGGGTCGCCAACATGCAGACCATCACCCGACTCGTCGCCGAGGACGGGCTGGCGACGCCGGCGCTCACCGAGCGGGACTGGACGACCTACGACCACACCCGCGTCGACCCCGACGAGCTCGACGCCATCGCGGCGCCCATCGCCGAGTACTTCCTGCGCCACACCATGGCCGACCTCTACGAGATCGCGGTGGAGACCAATCTCATGCTCGCCCCCGCCAACTCACCGCGCCAACTCATCGAATCCCGCCAGCTCGAGGCGCGTGACTTCTTCTGCGTGCTCGCCCCCGCCACGCACTTCCCCCGCTCCTTCGTCCACGTCACGAGCCCCGGCGACGCCGTGGCCAGGCCGGGGCCGTCGGGTCCGGCCCGACCGGCCCGGCCGGCCGAACCGGTGGAGGGTGAGGACGCCGAGCACGACGAGCCCGGCGAGCCCGGCGCGGCGGCTCGAGCCGGCTCGGACGGTGCGGCGTGGGCGGGGACGAAGATCTTGGAGTTCGGCACCGGCGCGGCGGGGCCCATCGCGGTGCGCTATTTCGCCGAGCACGGCGCCACCGTGGTGCGTGTCGAGTCGCGCTCGCGCCCCGACTTCCTCCGCACCTACGGCACGGGACCCGGCAACCCCTGCGGGCTCGAGGGGTCGGACATGTTCGACGCGCTCAACGTGGGCAAGCTCAGCGTCACCTTCAACCTGAAGCACCCCGAAGGCGTGGCCCTGGCCAAGCGCCTGGTGCAGTGGGCCGACGCCGTGGCCGAGAACTTCGCGCCCCGGGCCATGCGCAGCTTCGGCCTCGACTACGCCGCCATGGTGACCGAGAAGCCCGACCTCGTCATGGTGAGCTCGTGCCTCCAGGGCCAGACCGGCCCCCACAAGGACTATCCGGGATTCGGAGGGCAGGGCTCCGCCCTGGGCGGCTACAACCTCCTCACCGGTTGGCCCGACCGCGAACCGGTGGGGCCCTTCGGGACGATCACCGACTCCCTGGCGCCGCGCTTCGCCGCCAGCGCGCTGGCGGCGGGGCTCCTCTACCGCCGGCGGACGGGCCGGGGCGTGCACCTCGACGTGAGCCAGGTCGAGGCGGCGGTGTACTCGCTCACCCCCTGGGTGCTCGACTACGACGTCAACGGCCGCGTCGGCTCGCGCCAGGGCAACCGCTCGGACCGCGCCGTACCCCATGGCGCCTTCGCCTGCGCGGGCGAGGACCGCTGGGTGGCCGTCGCGGCGTGGGACGACGAGGACTGGGAGCGACTGGCCCGGGTCATCGGCCTCGACGCCGACACCACGCGACGGCTGGCCACCTTCGAGGCCCGGGCCGCGGCCATCGACGACGTCGAGGCGCTCGTCTCGGCCTGGACCGCGTCGCGCACCCCCGACGAGGTGGCGGCCTCCCTGCAGGCGACGGGGATCGAAGCCGTGCCCGTGGCCGACCTCGGCGACGCCTCGGCCGACCCCCAGCTCCACCACCGCCATCATTTCGTCACGCTGGAGCACCCCTGCATGGGCGAGTGCGGCTACGAGCGCAACGGCTTCCGTCTCAGCCAGGCGCCGGCGGGCTTCACCCGGTCCAGCCCCACCCTGGGCGAGCACAACGAGTTCGTGCTGGGCGAGGTCCTGGGACTGGACCCGGCGCAACGCCAACGTCTCCTCGACGACGGGGTGCTCGAGTAGCTCACCCCAAGGGGCCGGGACGCCGGTCCCTCCAGCGCTGGTCGGGGTCCCTTCCCGTGGCCCGGCACCAGACCCGGTGCGCGAACACCGCCGACGCGACCGCGATCAGCGCACCGACAAAGACGCTCAGCTCGTCGTGGCCGTAGGTGAACGCGGCGGTGTAGATGACCGCCGCTCCGGCGCAGCAGAGTCCCCCGACGAACAGGGCGATCCGGACCAGGGTCCACCCGGGTGCGATGACCGGGGAACGGTTCACGACCCGATCATCCCACGGGGCCACGGCCCGCGGCCTGGCGTAGGGCCGAGGTCGCTGGCGCCAGCACGACCGGAAGACTAACCTAGAACACGTTCTAGTTCGGAGAATGGAGGCCGCCATGACCATCTCGGACCGTGCAATCGGGAACCGTGCACTCGGGAACCGTGAGCTTCGGAACCGGGCGCTCCGACTCGCCTTCGTGCAGTCCAGTTGGCACGAGGAGATCGTCGACCAGTGCCGGGACTCCTTCTTAGAAGAGATCGCCACCCTGGGAGTGACCGGGGACCGGATCGACCTCTACCGCGTCCCGGGCTCCTTCGAGATTCCCCTCCACGCCCAGCGCCTGGCCTCCACCGGCCTCTACGGCGCCATCGTCGGAGCCGGCTTCGTCGTCGACGGGGGCATCTACCGCCACGAGTTCGTGGCCGACGCCGTCATCAACGGACTGATGCGCGTCCAGCTCGACACCGACACGCCGGTCATCTCGGTGGTCCTCACCCCGCATCACTTCCACGAGCACGGCGTCCACGCCTCGTTCTTCGCTGAGCACTTCAAGGTGAAAGGCGTCGAGGCCGCCCACGCCTGTGCCCGGACCATCTCGAGCCTGGCCCTGCTCCCCACGGGGTGAACCCCCCTCAGCCCTCCTTCGCCACTGAGACGAGGTCCCCCACACCTCCCAATGCGCGCAGGAGATCGTTCAGATGCGTGCACGAGGCGATACCGGTCAGCCTTTCGGGCACCACCGTGGCGAGGCTCCCCAGCTCCGAGCCGACCAGCGCGCCCACCGCGTCGGCGGCGGCGGGGCACTCCGGGAAGGGGAGCACGCGGGGCTCGGCCACCACCGACCCCACGATGCCCTGCATCCCGGTGACCGCCACGGCGTACTCGTGCAGGACGACCTCGTCGCCCCCGCCCTCACCCACGGTGTCGCGGAACATGGCCCAGACGGCAAAGGCGCCGTCGGCCCCGACCTGAAGGTCGATGCACCGACGCCGTCGCATCCAGTCGAGCGCCAGCGGGACGATGTGATGCCATGCATCGGGGTCGCCGCCGCGGGGGACGGGAGCCGGTGGGCAGTCCTGCATGGGCACGCCCTGGCCCGCGGCCGTGCTCAGGACCGCGGTGCCGCCCGCGCGCCACCCCGAGCACAGGTCGGTCATGCGGTCGAGGGCCCCCGACGGCATGAGCGTGCCGGGGTGGTGCCCGTTGCGCCGCGCCATGCGCATCAACCCGTAGCCCGAGATGAGGGCGGCGGCCGGCATGTCGTCGAGGACCTGGCGCAGGAGCGAGCCCGCCTCGGCCTCGGGCACCACCTCCTCGAGGTGACGCCGGAACCCGCCCCCGGCGCGTGCCCCGATGAGCGCGTCGGTCCACGGCGCGGCGGGGGAGGTGTCGAGGCTCTCGAGCCGTCGGGAGATGTCGAAACCCGCGGTGACATGCACCTCGGCCAGCACGCTGGCACCCTCGCCGCGGTCGGCCGGGCCGGTGCGCAGGTCGCGGGCGGCACCCTCCATGGCCAGGGGCGAGCTCCACTCCCCGCGCGGTCCCACGTCGACGTGCATGGTGCGCCGCACCGATCCCGGCGGCCGGGCCGGGACGTCGGCGAGCGGGTCGCGCGAGCGCCACCGGTGTGCCCTCGGTCATAACGCCACGCTACCGTTACCCGCGTTCTCCGACGCCGGCGTCAGGTTTCGCGGGCCCACAGGAAGAAACACACGGGAAGAAAGGGACTTCATGGCAAGACGGGTGGCGATCGTGGGCGCGGCGCTGTCGGACTGCGGGCGCGTGGACGACAAATCCGCGTTCGAGCTCCACCACCAGGCCACGAGCCGCGCCCTCGCCGACGCCGGCATCTCGCGCGACGAGGTCGACGGCTTCATGTCCCACGGGACCGGCACCCTCCCCCCCATCGAGGTGGCCGAGTACCTGGGCATGGCCAACCACATCGACTACATCGACTCCACCGGCGTGGGCGGGTCCTGCTGGGAGATGTTCCTCGAGCACGCCGTGGCCGCCATCGCCCAGGGACAGATCGACACCGTCCTCCTCTCCTACGGCTCCACGTCGCGTGCCGACCTGAAGCGCCGGACCCGGACCGCCAACCTCTTCTTCGGCAACCGGGGCCCCATCCAGTTCGACGCCCCCTTCGGCCACACCCTCATCGCCAAGCACGCCATGTCGGCCCGGCGCCACATGCACGAGTTCGGCACCACCATCGAGCAGCTGGCCGAGATCGCCGTGTCGGCCCGCTACAACGCGGGGTTCAACCCCGACGCCTACTACCGCGACCCCATCACCATCGAGGACGTCCAGTCCTCGAGGATGATCGCCGACCCCCTCACCAAGTTGCACTGCTGCATCAGATCCGACGGGGGCGGGGCCATCCTCCTCACCCACGAGGACCGGGCCCGGGACTGCGCCAGCACCCCCATCTGGGTGCTCGGCACCGGTGAGGCCATCTCCCACGCCACCATGAGCGAATGGCCCGACTTCACCGAGTCGCCCTGCGTGCGCTCGGGCGCCAAGGCCTTCGGCCAGGCCGGTGTCACCCCGGCCGACATCGACGTGGTGGAGGTCTACGACAGCTTCACCCTCACCGTGCTGCTCACCCTGGAAGGCCTGGGCTTCTGCAAGAAAGGCGAAGGCGGTTCCTTCGTCGAGGGCGGGACGCTGCGGGTGGGCGGGGCCCTGCCCACCAACACCGACGGGGGCGGCCTCTCGTCGTGCCAGCCCGGGATGCGGGGCATCTTCCTGCTGGTCGAGGCGGTCAAGCAGCTGCGGGGCGAGTGCGGGGAGCGTCAGGTGAAAGACGCCCAGTTGGCTGCGGTCAGCGCCACGGGCGGCTGGATCTCCTCCACCGGCACCGCCATCTTGGGACGCGAGTAACCGTCACCCGGATCACACGGTTCGGTCGGATCAGAGGGTGCGATCGGATCAAACGGTGCGGTCGCCCCGGACGTGGCGCACGCCCGCCGGAGCGGCTCCCCGGTTCCCCACCCGGACCGGGCCCGGCTCCAACCTCTCCGCCTCGGGCAGGCCCTTTTCGACCGCGGCCCGGGCCGCCACGGCGATCGCCCATCCGGGATGCTCGACCCGCAGGTAGTTCTGGGGGCCGACCCGCGCCGGCCGGCCGAACTTCCTGAGCATGCCCAGCCGGACCAGCCGCTCGAGCTCCTTGGCGACCTCGCCCGACGAGCTGTAGGAGACGCCCACGGCCGCTTCGGATTGGTTGAACGCCTCACGCCGGGTTTCGGCCCACAGCAGGACCCGCAGGCGGATGCGCCGGCCGAACATCTGGTCGCCGTACTCCGACAGCGCCTCCCCGTCCAGGATTCGTCCCATTGCTCTCTAGTTTGTAGTGAGCAAAAACCAGAATGCCAAGGGCTGGAGGGAAACAACGTTCTGACCAGGAGCGATACGGGGAGCCGGGCCGTCCCCAGGCTGTGAATTACAAAATTGTAGTTCGCGTTCCTCGCGACCCGGCCTCGCGAGGCGGCCTCGGGACCCGGCCTCAGGAGGCGGGCAGGGCGATGGCCTTGGTCTCGAGGTACTCCTCGAAGCCCTCCACGCCGTTCTCGCGCCCAACACCACTCTGGCGGTAGCCGCCGAAGGGGACATCGGGGGCGTTCCAGAAGCCCCCGTTCACCATGAGGGTCCCGGTCCGGACGCGCCGGGCCACGTTCATGGCCCGCTCCTCCGACGCGCTCGTCACGGCGCCGGACAACCCGTAGATCGAGTCGTTGGCGATGCGCACGGCGTCGTCGTCGTCCTCGAAGGCGATGACCGCCAGGACGGGCCCGAAGATCTCCTCCTGGGCGATGGTGGCCCCGGGGTCGACGTCGGCGAACAGCGTGGGCTCCACGAAGAACCCCTTGTCTAATTGGGGCGGCCGCGCGCCGCCCCGCACCAACCGGGCCCCCTCGGCCTTGCCCTTCTCGATGTACCCCATCACCCGGTCGCGCTGTTTGGCGCTGATGAGCGGGCCCTGGAGGTTGGCGGAGTCCCACGGGTCGCCGTAGGTGACGCCGGCCATCATGGCGTCGGCGAGCTCGAGGAACTCGTCGTAGCGCGAGCGCGGCACCAGCAGTCGGGTGGTGATGGCGCATCCCTGCCCGGCGTGGGTGCACACCCCGATAGCGCTCACGGCGATGGCACCCCCGGGGTCCGGCGCGTCGTCGAGGACGATGTTGGCGGACTTGCCTCCGAGCTCGAGGAACACCTTCTTCACCGTCTCCGCGCCCTTGGCCATGATGCGCCGGCCCGTGGCCGTCGACCCCGTGAACGTGATCATGTCCACCCTGGGGTCGGTGGTGAGGACCTCGCCCACGAGATGGTCCGAGGACGCCACCACATTGACCACCCCGGCGGGGATGTCGGTCTCCTCGGCGATGATCCGCCCCAGCACCGTGGCCGACCACGGCGTGTCGGGCGCGGGCTTCAGCACCACCGTGTTGCCCGCGGCGAGGGCGGGCCCCAACTTGGCCAGGTTGAGGTTGAGCGGGAAGTTCCACGGGGTGATGGCCCCCACCACCCCCACCGCCTCGCGCCGCACCAACCGCCGCTGGGGCTGGCCGAAGACGTCACGCTCGGGGAGCCACCGCTCGTACTCGTAGCGCACCGGTTGGTCGACCCAGTACCCGAGGTCGTCGATGGGCAGGTCCACCTGGTTCATATAGGTGAGCCCGATGGGACTGCCCACCTCGGCCACGGTCACGGCCCGCAGCTCCTCGATGTGGGCCGCGGCCGCGGCGTGCAGCTGTTCGAGGCAGTGCCGGCGCAGCTCGTGGTCGGTGGCCCAGGCCGTCTCGTCGAAGGCGCGGCGGGCCGCGCCGATGGCGCTCGACATGTCCGCGGCGGTGCCGTCCGCGGTCTCGCCCAACACCTCCTCGGTGGCGGGGTCGATGTTGGCGAAGCTCCCCCCCGAGCTCGCCTCGACGAGCTTGCCGTCGATGAGCAGCCGGGACTCACCCTTCACGTCGTGAGCATCGGTCATGTCGTCTCCCCTCCGCCGGCCGCAGCCGATTGCATCCGCTCTTCGCGCAGTCTGGTCTTGAGCACCTTGCCGTTGGGCTCGCGGGGCAGTTCGTCGACGAACTCGAGCGTCCGGGGCAGTTTGAAGTCGGCCAGACGGCCCGCCAATCGGGTGGTGAGCGCTTCAGCATCGCGCGGCGCGCTCGGTCGCAGTTCCACCACGGCGTGCACCTTCTGGCCCATGCGCTCGTCGGGCAGGCCGATCACCGCCGCGTCCACCACGTCCTCGTCCTCGATGAGGGCCGCCTCGACCTCGGCCGGGTAGATGTTGACGCCCCCGCTGATGATGAGGTCCGTGCGCCGGTCGGCGAGGAACAGATATCCGTCCTCGTCGAGCCGCCCCATGTCGCCCACGGTGAAGTAGTCGCCGTGCCAGGCCGACTCGGTCTTCTCCGGCGCGTTGTGGTAGCGGAACCGCTGGGCCGGGAACGACGACACGTAGATCATCCCCACCTCGCCCGGGGGGAGGTCGTCGCCCTCGTCGTCCACGATCCGCACCGACAGGCCGGGGAAGGGCCGGCCCACGCTGCCCGGCTTGGCCAGCCACTCCGCGGGAGAGATGACCGACGCCATCCCCTCGCTGGCGCCGTAGTACTCCCACACCGTGTCGGGGGGGAAGACCTCGATGATCCTGCGCTTGACGTCCACGGGGCACGGCGCCGCGGCGTGCAGGACCTTCCGCACACTGGAGCGGTCGTAGGACTTCCAGTCCGCCTCGAGGATGCGGATGAAGTTGGCCGGGACCATCTGGGCGGTGGTGACCCGCTCCTTCTCGATGAGCGCCAGGCACTGCTCGGAGTCCCACCTGGGCATGATCACGACCGATCCCCCCTCACCCAGGCTCATGAGGGCGTACGCGCTCGGCGCGGTGTGGTACATCGGCCCACACATGAGATGCACGTCGTCGGGGCCGAAGCCCCAGAACGAGGCGAAGGGGTTCGGCGGCGTCTCGCGGGCCGGGGCGGGGGCGGGGCGGGCGATGCCCTTGGGCCGGCCTGTGGTCCCCGACGTGTAGGTCATCGCCACCACGGGAGTGCCGAGGAACTCCTCGGTGGGGGGGTCGGCCCGGCCCGCCGCGATGGCGGGTGCGAGATCGGGCCCGCTGACCGAGATCTCGGCCACCCCGGCGCGCGCCGCGGCCGCGCTGGCCACCGGTGACCCGTCGTGGACGACGAGCGAGGCACCACAGTCCTCGACGATGTAGGCGACCTCGCGCTCGGTCAGCCGGGTCGAGATCGGCACGACCAGGGCGCCCAGGCGCGTCACGCCGTGCCACACCGCGAAGCCGTCGATCGAGTTTCCCATCATGACGGCCACCCGGTCTCCGGGACGTGCGGCGTGGGGTGCACACCCGTGGGCCACGGCGTTGGCGGCCCGGTCGAGCTCCCCGAAGGTCATCCGCCTGTCGCCGAACACGAGCGCGGTGCGCTCGGGGTCGACCCGGGCGACCGTGGCCAGCCCTCGGGGCGCGTCGGCGTGCATCGGGGGGAGTGTAGGACCGCGGCCCGACCTGTGCCTGACACGGGCGTCAGGTATATGATCGAAACGCCGCCGAGCACCAAGGGGGACGAGCGCGATGCAAGCCGAAGATCTCATCCTCGTGAGCGTCGACGACCACGTCGTCGAGCCCCCGGACATGTTCGAAGGCCGGGTACCGGCCAAGTGGAAGGACCGCGCGCCGCGCATCATCCACAACGCGGACGGCACCGACGTGTGGTCCTTCGAAGGCAACCTCATCCCCAACGTGGGGCTCAACGCCGTGGTGGGGCGTCCTCCCGAGGAGTACGGCATCGAGCCCACCTCCTTCGAGGAGATGCGGCCCGGCTGCTACGACATCCACGAACGGGTCCGGGACATGAACGCCAACGGCGTGCTCGGGTCGATGTGCTTCCCCTCCTTCGTCCAGTTCTGCGGTCAGCTCTTCGCCCGGACCGAGGACAAGGAACTGGCCATCGACATGCTGCGGGCCTACAACGACTGGCACATCGAAAGCTGGTGCGGCGCCTATCCGGGCCGCTTCATCCCCCTCTCCATCCCGCCCATCTGGGACCCCGAGCTCATGGCGCAAGAGGTGCACCGCGTGGCGGCCAAGGGGGCGCACGCCGTCACCTTCTCGGAGAACCCCTCGAAGCTGGGCTGGCCCAGCTTCCACTCCGATCACTGGGACCCCTTCTGGACCGCGTGCGAGGAGGAGGGCACGGTCGTGTGCCTGCACATCGGCTCCTCGTCCCAACTCGCCATCACCGCGCCCGACGCGCCCTTCGACGTGCTCATCGCCCTGCAGCCGGTCAACATCATCCAGTGCGCCGCGGACCTCCTCTTCTCCCCGGTGCTGCGCAAGTACCCGAACCTGCGCATCGCGCTGTCCGAGGGCGGCATCGGATGGATCCCGTACTTCTTGGAGCGAGTCGACTACGTCTACCAGCACCACCACAAGTGGACCGGCCAGGACTTCGGCGACATGCTGCCCAGCCAGGTGTTCAAGGAGCGCATCATCACCTGCTTCATCGACGACGCCTTCGGCGTGGAGAACCGCCGCTTCCTCGAGCTCGACAACGTGTGTTGGGAATGCGACTACCCCCATTCGGACTCCACCTGGCCCAACGCCCCCGAGATCGCCATGAAGTACCTGGCCGGGGTGCCCGACGCCGAGGTCAACAAGATCACCCACGAGAACGCCATGCGTCTGTTCCGATACGACCCCTTCGCCACGCGGCCCGCGGGCGTCGTGCACGGTGGCGTCCCTGCGGGCGGAGTCCGCCGATGTCGACACCTCGATCCGACCCCGGCGCGACACGGGCGAACGCAAGAAGATCCTGGCGGCGGACCTCGGCCGCTTCGCCGAGAAACAAAACTGAACCGGCCCCGCCTACCCGGCGGACGGCCTCCTCGCCCCCTGAGCATCTGACATGGACTGGACACGCGTCCCGGTGGTGGTCGGTGCCGGCCAGGTCACCAGTCGCGAAGAGGACCCCGCCGCCGCACCCGACCCCTTCATGCTCATGGAGGACGCGGCCCGGCGCGCTGTCGCCGACATCGGCGGGGCGGGCACGTCATCGGCCGGCACAGGCACATCATCGGCCGGCACCGTGCTCGACGACCTGACCCATCTCTTCATGGTCCACTCGTTGTCGCTACGCCACGGCGACCCCGCCCCCGAGCTCGCCCGGCGCCTCGGGGCGCAGCGGGCCCAGGCGCGCTGCTCGGGGATGGGAGGGTCGATCCCCCAGTGGCTCGTCAACCGGGCCGCCGAGCTGGTGGCGGCGGGAGACCGACCCCGTGTCCTCATCGCCGGGGCCGAGGCCCTGGCCACGCGCCGGCGTGCCCGGAAGCACCAGGTGGAGATCCATTGGCCGTCCTCCGAAGGCTGGCCCGACACGTGGCCCCCGCTCGAACCCGACTTCGGGCTGCACCCGGTGGAACGCACCCACGGACTGGCCCAGGCCACCGCCATGTACGCGCTGGTGGAGTCGGCCGTGGCGCACGGTGCCGGTCATGATCCCGTCGCCCACGCCGCCGCGATCGGCGACCTCATGGCGCGCTTCAACGAGGTGGCCGTGGCCAACCCGGTGTCGTGGTTCCCCACGCGGCGCGACGCGCAACAGATCATGACGGTCACCCCCGACAACCGCATGGTCTACTCCCCCTACCCCAAGTACGTGAACGCCGTCATGGACGTGGACATGGGCGCGGCCATCATCATCACCGACGCGGCGACGGCACGGGAGTGGGGGCTCGGTGCCGACGACGTCGCCTACCTGACCGGGTGGGCCGACGCCCATGACCTGTGGTACCTGTCGGAACGACCCGTGCTGCAGCGGTCCCCGGCCCTGGCCGAGTGCGCCCGGCGGGCGCTCGACTCGGCCGGGATCGCCATGGACGACGTGGCCGGCCTCGACCTCTACGCATGCTTCCCGAGCTCGGTGGAAGTGGCCCGGGACAGCTTCGTCATCGCACCCGACGATCCCCGCCCGCTCACCCTGACCGGCGGGCTGCCGTACCACGGCGGCCCGGGCAGCAATTACGTGACGCATTCCATCGCCAACACCATGCACTGGCTGCGCGGCGGCCGGGGCGAGCACGCGCTGGTCCACGGGAACGGGTACTACCTGACCAAACACTCGGTCGGCGTGTACTCGCGACGCCCGCCCGGTGACGCGCCCGAGCCGCCCGAGAAGCTCCAGGAGTACGTCGACAGCCTCGCCGACCCCCTGGTGGTGGAGGCGACGGTGGAGGACGGCACCACGGGGACGGTCGTGGCCTACACCGCCCCCTTCGACCGCGAGCGCGGGCCGCAATCGGCGATCGGCCTCGTCGACGCGGGTGGGCGCCGCACCGTGGCGTTCGCCGACGACGCCCTCACCGCCGAGCTGCTCGCCCGTGACGGCGTGGGAACCCCCGTCGTGCTCGGCGCCTCGGACAAGACCAACACCATGCACGGCGCCTGACCCGAGGAGCTTCTCGGGCGACCACTCCTCGAGGGACCGACTACTCCTCGAGGGACAGGGCGTGTTCGGGGCAGTTCTCCACGCCGTTGCGCGCCTCGTCCTCGTGCCCGGCGGGCACCTCGTCGACCAGGAGCACGCAGTGCCCGAGGTCGTCGGAATCGAACAGCTCCGGCGCCAGCGTGTAGCAGCGGCCGTGGCCCTGGCACAGCGCGGTGTCGAGCCGGACGCGCATACCTCGGGTTCAGCCCGCCGGCGGGAATTCGATCGGCAGGGTGAGCAGCGAGCGCAGGCCCGGCGTGTAGTCGAGCACGGTGCCGGGCTTGAGCCAGTAGTCGGGGATCCGGCGGTGGAACTCCCGCAGCGCGACGCGCAGCTCCACCCGGGCCAGGTGCGACCCCAGGCAGCGGTGCACCCCTCCCCCGAAGGCCAGATGGGGGTTGGGATTGCGGCGCAGGTCGACGCTGTCGACCCCGGGGTGCGCGGCGTCGTCGGTGTTGGCCGAGCCGATGAGGAGCATGACCTGCTCGCCCGCCTTGACCGGACACCCCTCGTATTCCACGTCCTGGGTGACCACCCTGGGGACGGCGGGCACCGGGCTCTCCCAGCGCAGCAGCTCCTCGACGGCGGAGGGGATCGCCGACTCGTCCTCGACCAGCAGTCGGCGCTGCTCGGGCTCTTGGGCCAGGTAGGCGAAGAAGCAGTCGAGGGAGTCGGTCACCGTGTCGAGGCCGGCGATGATGAACAAGAAGCAGATGTCGAGCACTTCTTCGTCGGTGAGACGGATCCCGTCCACCTCTTTGGCCATGATCTCGCCCAGCAGGTCGTCCTTGGCCGGCGCGCCCCGGCGCTTCTTCACTTCGGCGTCGAAGTAGGCGTAGACCTTCTCGCCCGCCGCTTTGCGCGCCGGAGCCTGCTCCTCCATCGTGGTTCCCCGAGGCCGGATGATGTCGTCCTTCACGGCCAGGAAGAGGTCCAGGTCCTCGAGCGGCAGCCCCATCAGGCGGAGGAACACCCGGCACGGCAGGGGGACGGCGAACTCCTCGTGTAGGTCGCACGAGCCCCGGGTGGCGAAATCGTCGACGAGCTGCTTCACCAGACCGACCACCTCGTCCTCGAGCAGTGCCATCTTCTTGGGGGCGAAGAGGGGGTCGAGGATCCGCCGGTACTTCACGTGCTGGGGAGGGTCGATCATCAAGGGGATCAGGGGCCGGATGTTGCCGAGGTCCATGGGCACCTCGCTCCAACAGAACAACGCCGACTTCCGCAGGGCGTCCTCGACGTGCTCCCGGCGGGTCAACAGCGTGAACATGTCGTCGATCCGCAGCACCGCCGTTTCGCGCAGCGAGCGGGAGATTGCGCGCGGATCGTCCGAGGAGGCCAGATCGGCCACCATCCCGGCCGACGTACCCGTCGACTCTTCGTCAGCCTGCATTCGCACTCCTCTCGCACCGAGCTCCGGTGGCACTTCGAACCGAGGTGTCGTGCGAATCACCGAGGACGTTCGATGTCACCACGTCCACCGTCCCTGGCTGGCAACGTTAGCGTTTCCTGACGCAAATGTCAGCTCTGACATCGGCGTCAGGTCGCCACCCCGAGCCGCCGCCCCCAGCTTCGGCGAGGAGACCGACGAGCACGATGCGCGTCGGGAAGGACGCTTATCGTGGTCAGGGGACCGGACCGGGCGGATCTCGCCGCGACCGGTCCAGGATCTGGCCCGACACGCCGATGACCCCTGAAGACCTGGATTCCAGACTGCGCAGTACGATTTGGGGGGCCATAGGGAGGGCAGACGTGGTAACCGCAGCCAGTGACAGGAGGATGCGGCGCCGCGGGAGACGACGCCAGCCACAGGGCTCCACGCCCGTCGATGTCGGCACCGCCCTGCGCCAGGCGCGCGAGGAGGCGGCCATCGGCCTGGCCGAGCTCCAGGACCGCATCGGCGTCCCCGAGCCCCAGCTCGAAGCCCTCGAGTCGGGGAACCTGTCCCGCTTCCCGGACCTCCGTTCCGCCGAGGTGGCGGTGAAGCGCTACAGCGACCTCGTCCAGCTCGACCCCGAACCCTTCGTCGCCGTGCTGGAGACGCATTGGGGGACCTCTCTCGCCGGCTTTCCCGACGACCACCGTCCCGCCGTCAGCGCCGGCAACGGAGCGACGGCCACCGGTGGGTATCTCACCATCGGGCCGGCCTCGACCGGCCATCTGAGCCGCTACCCCGGTGACGGCACGCACCTGCGTGCGTTCACCCAGACCGACGAGGTTCCCGGCGTACGCCGGTCCGCTCCTCCCCCCGGCACCGCCCTCTCCGGCAACGGGCCCTCCGGCACCGGGTCGTTCAGCGTGACCGGATCCTTTCCTTCCGTACCGGGCACCTACGCCGTCGCCCGCAACGCACCCTGGATGTTGCGCGCCGGGGTGTGGTTGACCGTCGCACTGCTCGTGATCGCGCTGGGTGCGCTGGCCGTCGAGCACTACCAGCCGCAGTTGCTGGCCGACATCCATCTGGTGCACCACACCAAGACCACGACCCCCCCGGCGCCGGGCTCCTCGTCCAATGCCGGCGCCTCGTCCAACGCCGGCACCCCGAGCAAGCCGGCCCACCCGTCGGTCGTGACCTTGACCGACTCGGGAGTGGGAAGCGCCACCGTCTCGGTGGCAGCGGCGAGCTACACCGTGGTGGTGGCGGCATGGGCGCCGTGCTGGACGGTGGTGCACTCCCCCCAGAGCTTCTCGCCCATCTTCGCCGCCACGCTTCCCGGCGGTCAGGTCAAGGAGTTCGACCCCGCCAACGGCCAGCTCTCGGTGAGCATGAGCGCTTCTCTCGTCACGGTGCAGGTGAAGGTGGGGGGCAAGGCGGTGCCGGGGTTCTTGTTCAAACCGCCGTCGGTCCCGTTCACCCTCAACTTCGACTCCACCGGCTGACCGCGCCGCCTGGCCGCGCCGCCTGGCCGCGCCGCCTGGCCGCGCTCTGCACCAGCCCGGCGGCCCGCCCGGGGCGCGTCGAGGCTGATCAGGCGAGCCGGGTGTGGGGTACCGAGCTGACCTGACCCCGGTCGCGGATCTCTCCCACCGCGGGCACCGGATTCGGGTCCGAGAACAGTCGGTCGTCTCCGAAGTCGGCGGGCCGGCCCGTGGCGTCGAGCGCCCACCACGACGCCTCGAGGGCGATGCCGTTGGGATCAGTGAAGTAGATCGAGCGGATGAACCCGTGGTCGACCACGTCGGTCACTTCGCACGCGGCGGACTTGAGGCGGTCGCGCAGGTCGAGGAGGGCGTGCTCGTCGGGAAGGTTGAACGACAGGTGGTCGAACTGCACCGCCCTGGGGTCGGGCACACCGGCGGGCTTGGCGAACGTGTCGAGGTGCATCCCGGCGTACTCGAAAAAGGCCACGGTGTTCTGGGCCCCGAACTCGAAGAAGTAGTGGCGGAACTGCGGGGTGCCGATGGTCGCCACCAGCCGGGCACCGAGCACGCCGTGGTAGAAGCGCACGGTGGCGTCCATGTCGTCGGTGACGAGGGCTAGATGGTTGATCCCCCGCCAACGCGGACTCTCGTCGTCGCGCATCTCGAGATCGTGGGTTTCGGTCATGATCGATCCTCCGTGCCGCGTGCAGGCGTCGTACCCCTCCTACGCTAACGGTCCCCCGGCGTGGCGGGGGTGCCGGGTGATCAGCGCTGCTCGGGATAGAGCGACGGGTCGTCGAGCGGCAACCGCAGCCACTGGATCATCTGCCGCAGTTGGCCGTAGGCGTCGAGCCGGGCCTCGTCTGAGCCCTCCCGCTCGGCTCGCTCGATCGGCTCCCACAGGCGATGGACCATCGTGGGCCCGAGCTCCAAGAGGCCGCCACTGCCACCGGTGGCGTACTTGGCCAAGACGTACCGCACCAGGGCCCCCACGGGCACTCCGACGTTCTGGCTCAAGGTGCGGATCGTGACCATGGGGTCGACCTCCGCGTAGAGCGCCACGTCGGCCTTGAAGTTGGCGTCGGGGTCCTCATCGGCCCACGGGCCGGTGTAGGGCTCGAGATCGATCCTGTCCGGAGCAGAAGGAGGGTCAGCGGCGTCGCTCATGACCCCATCCTGCCTCTCTCGACCGACGCCTCCCCGCCCCGTTACGCCGAGCTGGACTGATCGTCGGTCGTCTGCTCGGGCACCGGAGCGCCGGGGTCGTTCTCTGCCGGCACGGGCGCACTCGCGGACACGGCCACCGCGTTGGCGTCGTCGAGGATCGTGACCCCGACGCCATCGGCCGCACCGGCCAGCACACCGGACGCCGCCACCCCGCCCGACACCGACCCCAGGCTCGCCAGCGTGCTCACGGCCACCTTGGCGGAGCGGGACCGCGCCGGTCGTGGGGTCTTGATCTTCGTCAACTCGTCGGCATGCAACGCGGTCAGCACCGCCTCGATCGCTTCGCTGTCGAGCTCCGACGGCCACTGGCGGTCCAACATGATCGTCTCCAGCAGCGCTTCGAGACGGGCGGGGGAGATGCCCGAGATCGGGAGCGGGACAGCCATGACCTCGCGTCCCCATTCGGTGAACACCGTGCCGGGATTGCGCATGAGCTCGACGATTTCCTCCTCCGGGAGCGGAGGGCTGAACCGGAAGCCCTGCACCTGGTCACAGCCGTGCACGTCCAGGAACTGGAGCTGGGCATCGGTCTCGACCCCCTCGGCCACGACCACGAGGTCGAGGCTGTGGGCCAGGGCGATGACCGCGCCCACGATCGAGTTGCCGCTGGCCTCGCCGTCGATCCGCTGGATGAAGGATCGATCGATCTTGATGGCGTCGATGGGCATCTCGGCCAGATAGGTCAGCGCGCTGTATCCCGTCCCGAAGTCGTCGATCGAGCAGCGCACTCCGAGTGCCCGCAACTCGTTCAGGCTGGCCACCACCTCGTCCACGCGCTCCATGAGCACGCTCTCGGTCACTTCGAGCTCGAGCAACGAGGGATCCAACCCGGTCTTCTTCAACACCCGGGTGACCATCTCCACCACGGGCTGATGGGCGAACTGGCGCGGGGACAGGTTCACGGCCACAGGTATCGCCGGCAGGCCCTGCTCCTGCCACCCCTGGGCCTGGGTGCACGCGACGTCCAACACCCATTCGCCCAGGGTGGCGACAAGACTCGTCTCCTCGGCCAGGGGGATGAACGCCCACGGGGGGATGAAGCCCAGACTGGGATGGCGCCAACGGGCCAACGCCTCGACTCCGACGATGTCGCCGCTGGCCATGGACAACTTGGGCTGGTAGTGCACCGCCAGCCGACCACACTCGACCGCGGCCCGGAGGCTGTCCTCGAGCGCGTAGCGCAATCGGGCCCGGGCACTCATGCCCGAATCGAAGACCTGATAGGTGTTGCGCCCGGCGGCCTTGGCCTGGTACATGGCGGTGTCGGCATGCTTGAGGAGGGTGTCGGCGTCGACACCGTCCCAGGGGGACACCGCCACGCCGATGCTGGCCTTGACCGTCAGCTGTCGCCCGCCGACGCTGAAGGGATCCTCGAACCGGTCGAGGAGCCGCTCCGCGAAGTCGACGACCTGTCCGTCCTTCCTCCCGCTGTCGGGGATGAGGAAGGTGAACTCGTCCCCGCCGAACCGTGCCAGGGTGTCGTGCTCCCGCAGAGAGCCCTGGAGCCGCTTGA
Organism: uncultured Acidimicrobiales bacterium; assembly: GCA_963768255.1. GTDB lineage: Bacteria > Actinomycetota > Acidimicrobiia > Acidimicrobiales > UBA8190 > Chersky-840. The sequence continues at coordinate 356,718 of CAVYGX010000008.1, forward strand.
CGACGGCTTTGAGAAGCTCGTTGCCCACGGCGTGGCCCAGACTGTCGTTGATGTCCTTGAACCGGTCGAGGTCCAAGAACATGACCGAGACCGCACTGTTGGACTTGTCGGCCTGCACCAGGGCGTGCTGCAGCCGATCCTCGAAGAGCAGGCGGTTGCACACGCCGGTCAACGAATCGTGCTGGGCTCGGTATTCGGCCGCGGCGTGGGTGAAGACCTGGTGCAGGAGATACAGGACCAACAGCGACGGCAACAACGTCGAGCCGATGACCAGAGCCGTTTCGTGCTCGGAGATGCCCAGGATGGACTGGGCGCTGAGCACGGCGGGCACCACCAGCCCCACCGCCACGAGCACCGCCACCCGCAACCCGTGGGGACGGACCGAGCGCAACGGGACGGGATCGAACGCAGCCCTCTGGGACCGGTGCACGAACGCCGCTCCCCACAGGCACGCCCCGACGAGGGCCATGACCCCCCCGAGCCGCGATGACGCCGCGCCGCCGGAGAGCGCCTGCGCGGCGTAACTGGCGTTGGCGACGAGGAGACAGAGGAACCCCGCGATGAGAAAGCGGTAGCTCACGGGATGGCGCTCGGTGAGCGAGACCAGGCTGCAGACGAGCCAGAGAAGCACGAGGTCCAGCAACGGCGCCAGGATCGCCGGCACTTGGTGCCAGGGGTGCCACCCTCGCGCGGGGACGACCACGAGCGCCAGGATGACGAATCCGAGCCCCAGGGTCGAGAGGAGTGCCTCGGCCATCGAGTCCGACGACCGTTCGGGAAGCCGTTGATGGATCAGAGAGACGAGCCCGACGATGGCGAGAAGATCGCCGGCCGTGCTCATGATCATGGGCACGCCGGTCTGCGTGGGCGGCCCGCCCCCGTGCAGGACATGGACAAGGTCCCCGGCGATCAGGCACATGAGCCCGGACCCGAGGTACAGCCACGCCGAGCGGCGCGGTCCCCGGTTGAGGCTGCGGCTCGACCACAGGCCGTAGACGACGGCAGCGGCGACGATCACCGCCACGACCGCGGCGTCGAGGGCCGGGTTGACGACTGCGTGCATCACGATCGACCGGGCCCGGTGCCGGCGTCACACATCACGACCGACCTGCTTCTCGCGTAGGTGGCGCTGCCACGACAACACGTCTTCCGCCCTTCACGTTGGCTGACAACTCGTCGACGCTTCAACCGGGCGCGTCTCTCAGAGCACCACTTGGTCTCTTTCGGCCTCGACGGGGCCCGCCTTGAGCCTGGCCCCGGTACCCGGTGGCGGCCGGTCCGGTCCGATATCCCCCGGAAACTCATGGTCACCGACCGCCGCCACGGTCTTTGCCCCTCAAGCGACCTGTCGGGGATGCCGATCTCACCCTGACGATCTGCGCCGGGAGGGTGCATGCACCTCACACAGGATCGAGGTCCGGGCGCTGCCCACCGGCGTCGCGCCGCCGGCTCCCGGCCGTCGTCGTGGCCTCCGCCTTGATCCTGGGCGGGGCGATGTTCGCACTGGTCCGCAACGTCGACGCCCGGGACCAGAAGAGCCTTCTCACCTCCCAGGCCCGCGACGCCAGGACCACCATCGCCGCCCTCATGAGTCAGATCGAGTCGACCCTGTCGTCGGTCGGTTCGGTGGCGGCCGCCACCGACGGCAATCCCCAGGCGATCAACCGACTGGCGACCGCCGATCCGTCATTGGACCTCGTGGCCGCCCTCGTCGTCCTGCACCGCTCCGCCGGCGGGGAGATGGTCGTCGTGGCGCAACGCGGCACGCCCAGCGCGGCGGTGCCGGCCTTGCCCGGGGCCGCGGGCCAAGAGCTCCGCGACGTCATCACGCACGGCGGCACCAACGTAGTGGGGCTCTTCGGACAGGGCCTCCAGCGGCGCCTCGCCGTCGCCGAGGGAGCCCCGTTGGTGCCGGGCGGATACGTGGTGTACGGCGAGATCCCGCTTCCCGAGGGCGCCACGCTCCCGAGTGCGCTGCCGAGACTCCAGTTCGCGCTGTACGACGGGCACTCCATGAAGGCGCCTCTGCTCATCGCCAGCACCAAGGCGGTCCCGCTCACCGGACAGCAGGTCGATCAGGTCGTGAACCTCGACGATCCGGACTCCTCGTCGCCTCCGAAGTCCCCCGGGGCCGGGCTGCTCTTCGTCGTGAGCGCCACCGGATCGTTGGTCGGGCGCCTGTCAGACGTCCTGCCCTGGATCCTCGGCGGGGTGGTCCTGCTCTTCGGGCTCCTGGCCGCGTTCGTCGTGGAGGTGACGTCCCGACGCAAGGACCAGGCCCTCACCCTCGTCGCCGACCTCGAGGAGAACAACGCGGCCCTGGACCGCGCCATGGCCGAACAGGTCCAAGCCGAACAGGAACGCATGCGCCTGGAGAGCGAGCTGCGCCAGGCACAACGCCTCGAGTCCGTGGGCCGGCTGGCGGGGGGCGTGGCGCATGACTTCAACAACCTGCTCGCCGCCATCCTCACCTACGGCGAGTTCATCGCCGAGGAGCTCGGTCCCGAGCATCCACTGCAAGAGGACGTCGCCGAGGTCCGCAAGGCCGCCCAACGCGGGGCCGAGCTCACCCGTCAGCTTCTCGTGTTCTCGCGTCGCGACCTGGTGCAGCCTTCGATCCTCGACGTGAACGACACGATCACCGACCTCCTCAACCTCTTGCGCCGCACGTTGGGCGAAGACGTCACCCTGCAACCGATCCTGGCCCCTGACCTCCCTCGGGTGCTGGCCGACCCGGGCGAACTGGAACAGGTGCTCGTGAACCTTGCCGTCAACGCCCGCGACGCCATCGTCGGCGAAGGTGCCATCACGGTCGAGACCTCGGAGCAGGTGATCGACGGAGAGGCCGCCTCGGCCCATGTCGACCTGCGGCCCGGACGGTACGTCCGCATCGCGGTGACCGACAGCGGCTGCGGCATGACGCCCGAGGTGATGAGCGAGGTGTTCGAGCCCTTCTTCACGACCAAGGGCCCGGGCCTCGGGACCGGTCTCGGGCTCTCGACCGTGTACGGGATCGCCAACCGCTACGGCGGCTTCGTGACCGTCTACAGCGAGATGGGTGTGGGCACGACCTTCAAGGTCTACCTGCCGGCCACCGACGAGCCGCCCAGCCCGACGAGGGACAACCCGAGGAGGCCCCGCGGCGGGCCACGGGGGAGACCGGTCCTCCTCGTCGAGGACGAGGAGGCCGTCCGCAACGCCTGCCGGCGCATCCTCGAGCGTGCCGGTTTCCAGGTGGTGGCGGCCCGCGACGGGACCGAGGCCTTGGCCGAGCTCGACGACAGGCCCATCGACCTCCTGCTCACCGACGTGATCATGCCGGGAGGCATCTCCGGACGCGACCTGGCCGAGCGTCTCCAAGCAAATCGGCCCGGCCTTCCCGTGTTGTTCATGTCGGGCTACACCGCCGATGTCATCGCCACCCGCGGCATCCTCGAGCCGGGGATCACGGTGGTGGAGAAGCCGTTCACGACCGCGGATCTGCTCGGCAAGGTCCGGGCGCTGCTGCCATGACACCGGCCAGCCGCACGGACTCCCCCGTGCTCGTCGTCGACGACGACCGCGCCATCCGCCGCATGATCACGCGGATACTCGAGCGAGCCGGGTACACGTGCTCGGAAGCCGCCGATCCCGCCGAGGCACAACTGCTCGCCCAGGCCCAGGCGTTCGCGCTCGTGACCTGCGACGTGAACATGCCGGGCGGCTCGGGGCTGAGCTTGGTGGCGGAGCTGCGAGAGCGCCACCCCGACATCGCCGTGCTCATGGTGAGCGGCATGGACGATCCGAAGACCGCAGCGACAGCCACGGAGCTCGGTGCCTACGGATATGTGGTCAAGCCCTTCGAATCGAACGAGTTGCTCATCGCGGCGGACAACGCCCTGCGCCGCCGAGAGCTCGAGCTCGAGAACCGCGCCCACCGCCAGCACCTGGAGCTCCTCGTGGCGGAACGGACAGAGGACCTCATGGCCACCGTGGAGCAGCTGTCCCGGGCCGAGAAGGCGTTGCGGGCATCACAGGAAGAAGCCATCCGACGCCTCGCCCAAGCCGTGGAGTTCCGCGATCCGGCCACGGGTGCGCATCTGAACCGGATGAGCCGGACCTGCGAGGTGCTGGCCGAGCGGGCCGGCTTAGGAAGCGCCCGGGCCCAACTCCTACGCATCGCCAGCCCCATGCACGACATCGGCAAGATCGCCGTGTCCGACGAGATCCTGGGCAAGCCCGGGAAGCTCACCGCCGAGGAATGGGTGGAGATGCGCAAGCACCCGTTGATCGGCAGCGAGATCCTGGCCGGATCCGATTCGGACCTGTTGCGGCTCGGCGGTCTGATCGCGCTCACCCACCACGAACGCTGGGACGGGGGCGGCTACCCCCACGGTCTGGCCGGCACGGACATCCCCGTCGAGGGTCGCATCGTCGCCCTCGCGGATGTCTTCGACGCCCTCACGAGCGAGCGGCCCTACAAGCCGGCGTTCGAGGTGGATCACGCCGTGGCCCTGATGCGAGACGAACGGGGCCGCCACTTCGACCCCGAGTTTCTCGACCTCTTCCTCACGGTGGTCGACGAGGTGGCAGGGGTCCTCGGCGCCACCCGGTAGGCCCGGGTTGGGCGGCTGTTGGCACACGCCTCGCCTGGGGTGCGTCCGCACGACTCCAGACGAGGTCGCCACCTGCAGATAGCAGACGTGGACCCCTGAGGGACGCTCAGTTTGGCGGGACGATCTTGCGACGCTCACGCCGTACCGACTCGGCGCCAACTTTTCGGCCAACCGAGAGGGCGTCATGTCGAACACCCGCGCCATCCGCAAGCCAGAAGCGAGCACCGAAGGCCCTTCGTTACTACGCGAATTGCGGTTCCAGGCCGACATCCTCGCCGCGGTGGACCAGGCGATCATCGCCACCGACCCCATGGGGATGGTCATCTACTGGAACCGCGCCGCCGAGCAGCTCTACGGCTGGTCCAGTGTCGAAGCCATCGGACAGCGCTCCCACGACCTCTTCTCCTCCGAAGAGACCAAGGAACAAGCCCAGGCCATTCTCGGGGCCATGCGCCGCGGCCAGTTCTGGTCGGGTGACTATTGGGTGAAGCACCGCGAGGGGAACAGGTTCCCCGTGTACGTGCGCAATACGCCGGTCTTCGACGACGGCGGGCGGTTGACGGCGGTCATCGGCGTATCGGTCGACCTCACCGAGCGCAAGACGGCCGAGGACAACCGCAGAGAGCTGTCCGCCATCGTCGAGGGATCGGGCGACGCCATCTACGGTGCGACCATCGACGGGACGGTCACGAGTTGGAACTCGGCCGCCGAACGACTCTTGGGCTACAGCGCCCAGGAGATCATCGGCGGACCCATCTCGGCGTTGGCTCCCGACGACAAGTCGACGGAGCAGGCCGAGATGCTGGCCCGACTCACCGCCGGTGGTCCCCACGAGCGCCTCGAGACCACACGCCGCCGTAAGGACGGCAGCGTGGTCGAGGTGCTGATCGCGGCGTCGACCACGACCGACGAGGGGGGGACGGTCGTGGGTCACTCGGTGATCGCCCACGACATCACCGAGCGCCGCGAGGAGCAGGTGGCGCTAGAGGCCAGTCGGTCCCGACTGGCCGAGGCCCAGCGAACCGCACACATGGGGAGTTTTGAGTTCGACATGCGAACGGGCGAACTCTCGTGGTCAGAGGAGTACTGCCGGATCCTCGGACTCGACCCCGTTCACACCTCGCCCACCCCCGGACTGTTCTTCTCGATGGTCCATCCCGACGACGCTCGTGCCGTCGGCAATGTCTGGAGGGACGCCACCGAACGGGGAGAGGCGTTCGACTTCGTCTGTCGCATCATCCTGTCCGACACCGAGGAACGCTGGGTCCGCTCCCGCGGGATCCCGGAATCAGCCGTTGACGGCACTGTGGTCAAGGTGCTCGGCACCTTGATGGACGAAACCGAATGGGCCGAAGCCGAGCAGGTGCGCAGAGCGGCCGAGACCCGCTTCGAGATCGGCTTCGAACAGTCGGCGATCGGTACGATCATCGCCGATACCACGGGACTCCCGATGCGGGTGAACGCGGCGGCCTGCGCCCTGCTCGGACGGCCCTCCGAGCAGCTCGTCGGGCGCTACATGGGCGAGTACACCCATCCCGACGATGTTCCTCTGGCCCAGGCCGTGCTGGCCCGAGTGGCGGGCGGGCACGACACCTATGAGGACGAACGGCGCTACATCCGGCCCGACGGTTTGGTGGTGTGGGCGTCGTCGCACGTCACCTTGGTGCGCAGCGACGGGGGGGAGGGCCAGTACTTCTTCGTGCAGCTCGAGGACGTGACGGCACGCAAGCTCATGGAGCACGAACTGGCCCACCAGGTCCTGCACGACTCGCTCACGGCCCTGCCGAACCGGACGCTGCTGACCGAACGCCTGGCGCATGGTCTGGCCGGTTCGAGACGGCGCGACTCGAAAGTCGGTGTGATGTTCCTCGACATCGACCATTTCAAGGTCGTCAACGACTCCCTGGGTCACACCTGCGGTGACGACCTCCTGCGCCATGCCGCCGTCCGGATCGCCGGAGCCATACGGCCCGGTGACACGGTGGCGCGCTTCGGGGGAGACGAGTTCGTGGTCGTCTGTGACGACGTCACGACCCAGGAGACCGAACAGATCGCGGTGCGCGTCCTGGAGGCGCTGAACCGGCCGTGTCGGATCGGCGGTCAGGAGATCAATGTCACGGCCAGCATCGCCATCGCCATCGCCACCGACGCGGCGACGCCCGAGAGCCTGCTGCGGGACTCCGACGCGGCGATGTACCGGGCCAAGGAGCGCGGCCGCGGTCGGATCGAGCTCTTCGACGAGGCGCTGCGGTCCAACACCAGCGGCGACTGGCCACCGCCACGGCCATGCACCGCGCCCTCGAGCACGGGGAGTTCCTCATCCATTACCAACCCGTGGTGGACCTGTCGACGGGCGCCATGGTCAGTGCCGAGGCGCTCCTGCGGTGGCAGCACCCCGACCGCGGCCTGGTCGGGCCCGGACGAGTTCATCCCCCTGGCCGAGGAGACCGGCCTCATCATCCCGATCGGCGCCTGGGTGCTCGAGCAGGCGTGCGGGCAACTGGTCGCATGGCAGCGCGTCGATCCGACGATGTCGGTGGCCGTGAATCTCTCGGTACGGCAGATGCTCGCGCCCGACGTGGCCGAGCTCGTGGGGGAGGTGCTGGCGCGCACCGGGGCCCGCCCGTCGGACCGGTGCCTGGAGCTGACCGAGAGTGTGTTCATGGGGGACATCGACTACTTCGCCCGGACCCTGGCGGATCTCAAGACCCTGGGGGTGTGCCTGGCGATCGACGACTTCGGGACCGGCTACTCATCGCTCAGCTATCTCAAGCGCTTCCCCTTCGACGCGGTCAAGGTCGATCGGTCCTTCGTCGACGGGCTCGGCACCGACCCCCATGACTCCGCGCTCGTCGCCGCCATCGTCGCCATGGCCGACGCCCTCGATCTCGACGTCACCGCCGAGGGCGTCGAGACCCCAGGCCAGCTCGCCGACCTCAAGGAACTTCACTGCCTGCGGGCGCAGGGCTTCTACTTGGCCCGCCCCATGGCGGCCAGCGCCGTGACACAGCTCATCGATGAGGGCACCGTTGGCAGGTCGATTGAACCGACGAGGTACTCAGGCCCCACCCAGGGAGCGGTCGGCGCGCCACGGGGGATGGCCGAGACTTTTGGGCGCTGGATGCGACCTTTGTATCCTCTGAATTGACTAGATCTGGGGCAGTCGGGCCCGGTATCGATCTTTTCGTGGTGTCGTGAGGCGGATCGTGGCACGATGCATCGATGAGCGATCCGCATTTGAACCGCAGGCAGGTGTTGGCCGGGGGCGCGGCAGGGGCGATGGCTCTCGGAATGTCGCAGTCCAAACTGCTTCGCCGGAAACAGCGCGCCCTCGTGAAGGCGGCCGCGGCCACAAAGGCCGCGGGTTCGGACATGGGGGCGGTCGAACACGTCGTCTTCCTCATGCACGAGAACCGTTCCTTCGACCATTACTACGGCACGTTGGGAGGGGTGAACGGATTCGACGCCGATTCGCCCGCCTTCGCCCAGGCATGGCCCGGCGGTCAGGCTTCGACCTTGCTCCCGTTCCACCTCGACACCCAGAACTCGGATGCCGAGTGCACCTACGACCTGTCCCACTCGTGGCAGGCCGAGCACGACTCGTGGAACCACGGCGCCATGGACTCGTTTGTCTCGACCCACACGTCGAGCCAATTCGAGGGCCAGACGTGGGGCCCGTTGACGATGGGCTACTACGAAAGTTCCGACATCCCCTTCTACTACGACCTGATCCAGAATTTCACCGTCTGCGACAACTACTTCTGCTCGGTCCTCGGACCCACTCATCCCAACCGGATGATGCAGATGACGGGAACCCTCGACCCCACCGGCGCAAAGGGTGGGCCCATCCTCATCACCAGCAGCGACCGCGACGCGGAGTGGACCTGCTCGTGGACGACGATGCCCGAGATCCTCCAGGACGCCGGCGTGTCCTGGAAGGTCTACAACCCACACGGGCCGAATTACTGTACCCCCGCACGCGGACTCCATGCTCCTGTGCAAGAACATCCTCATGTACTTCGAGCAATACCGGTTGAAGAACAACCACAAGCTCCACAACCTCGCCTTCGGGAGCTACGGCCCCAACGTGCCGCCGTTCTCCAGCGTCTTCGCCACGACGGGCCCGAACACCCTGGCGCACGACGTCAAGAAGAACAAGCTCCCGGCGGTGTCGTGGATCATCCCTCCCGACGGTTTCGACGAGCACCCCCCGGCCCCCCCCGCTCTGGGGGAGTGGTACACCGCACAGGTGTTGGCCACGCTGATGTCGAACCCGGAGTCGTGGGCAACCACCGTGCTGTTCATCATGTACGACGAGAACGACGGGTTCTTCGACCACGTCCCACCTCCGACCGCGCCCCCCGGGACCCCGGGCGAGTACGTGACCGCCAGCAACGCGTTGTCACCCAACGACGGAGGCGTCTCAGGGCCGCTCGGGTTGGGAGTCCGGGTCCCCATGATCGTGGTATCCCCCTTCAGTGCCGGCGGGTGGGTGTGCTCCGACACCTTCGATCACACCTCCCAGCTGCAGTTCATCGCCCAGCGCTTCGGCGTCGAGGTCCCGAACGTGTCGCCGTGGCGGCTCTCCACCGTGGGGGACCTCACCGCGGCACTGCCCACGTTCAGTTCCCCACGGACGGCTGTCCCGACGCTGCCGGCCACATCGGCCAGCGAGACGACGGGCGTGGTCGGTATGGAGTGCAGCGGAAGCCAGATCACCGAGCTGAACCCCCAGACGCCGGCGTACCCGATCCCCAACCCCCAGACCCAGCCCACGCAGGGACCGAACACGCTGACTCCGACCCCCTCGTAGCGCGCACGTCGGCGCGGACCCTGCGGGTTCGCTCCGGCATAGAGGTCGCTCGGAGCGGATGATCCTCGCTCGTGCGCTTGTTCATCGGCGGGAATCGCGCGAATGTCCAACGCTGTGGAGGGAATCTCGGTCAGGGAGATGCCCCTATCCGACGTGGGGATCCGGATCGGCTACTTCCACGAGGCGTCGGATGACTACCTGCACGCCTTGGGCGTGGACCGCGCCCTGCTGCCGACGCCCGAAGCGTGGCAGTCCTTCCATGAGCGGGATTACGGACGACCCCTGACCGGGCGCGAGAACTACTCGCTCCTGTGGGAACTCGATGGGCAAGCGGTCGGCTTCAGTTCACTGGACCACATCGTGTTCGGCCAAGAAGCGTTCATGCACCTTCACATCGTCGAGCGGTCACGGCGGCACCGAGGCCTCGGTACGAACTTCGTACGGCTGTCCGCCTCGAAGTACTTCGAGGTATTTCAGCTGAAGTACCTCTATTGCGAGCCGAACGCTCTGAACGTGGCGCCGAATCGAACGCTGCAGCGAGCAGGCTTCACCTACCTGTTCAGTCACGAAACCGTCCCCGGACCGATCAACTTCCGACAGGTGACAACCCGCTGGGTCTTGGAGCGGCCCTCCTAGGTATCGGGCCACGGGTCGTCGACGACCCCCAGCTGAATGAACAGGCCGAGCTTGTCGGCGCCGATCCATTCCCGGACGACCTTGTCGCCCTCGAAGTGCATGATGGTGACCGCCCATTCCTCCACGGCCCGTCCCGTCGGGGCCCGTCCCACGTAACCTCCCGTGTCGGTCCCGCGAAATGCCATTCTGAGGACGGCCGTGTCGCCGCCCACGATCAGCTCCTCCACGTCGACGTGGAGATCAGGAAAAGCCCGGTGGTAGCTGCGGATCGGCTCGACCCTGGCCGAGGGACCTACCCCGAACGGGTTGACGTACTTCTCGTGGTAGAGATCGGCGGCAGCTTCGTAGTTCCTGCCGTTCCAGACCTCGTCGACGAACCTCCGCACTTGACTCTCGCGCTCGGCCATTGCCATTGCTCACCCCGTTCTCTCGTCTGCCGAGCTCCCTGAGCACTCTGCCACCTCCTCGCCCTCGAAAGAGCGGGGGCCGTTGGGGCCGAGATGTCAAGCATCAGCCGTTACTCTGTAACAGCTCACTCGTTACAGGGTGTCTGATCAGGCGTTATCGATCGGTTGCGGATCACCCGTGGTCTACACGACTCTGGTGGGGCTAGCTGGACTCGAACCAGCGACCTCAGCATTATCAGTGCTGCGCTCTAACCGGCTGAGCTATAGCCCCCGACGAAACCGAGAGGCTACACCAGCCCCCTCACCGATCGCGTCGGACGGCCTGTCAGACTGAGGGGCATCGAACCGCATGCGACCGGAGGGTGTGGTGGCTGACGTAGACCCCCATGAGAGCGCCTTCGACATCTACGACTACTGGGCCGAGTTCCGGCGCGACGAGAGTGTGGGCCGTTTCGGGGGCGAAGGGTCTGACATCTGGCTGGTGAGCAAGTACGCGGACGTCGAGCTCGTGCTGCGGGATCCCAGGCGCTTCTCGAGCCGCGTCAACGCCGACACCATGGGCCCCGTCATGGGCACCGTGATCCTGGCCATGGACGGCGAGGAGCACCGCCGCTACCGCAACCTCGTCGCCCACGCGTTCCGCCCCTCGGCCCTGGCGCGCTGGGAGAGCGAGCTCATCGCACCCACCATCCACCGCCTCATCGACGGCCTGGCCGGGCGCACGAGCGCGGACCTGGTGGCGGAGATCACGAGTCAATTCCCCGTTCAGGTCATCGCCGAGGTGCTGGGCGTGCCGTCCGAGGCCCACGAGCGGTTCCACGCCTGGGCCCTGGACATGAACAAGGGCCCCGACGACTACCCCGTGTCCACGGCGGCGTCCGCGGCGATGCGCGAGTACCTCACCCCGATTGTCGAGGACCGCAAGGTGCACCCCACCGAGGACCTCATCTCCGACATCGTCACGGCCGAGATGGACGGAGAGCGCCTCAGCGACGAGCACATCTACGGCTTCCTCCGCCTGTTGCTCCCGGCCGGGGCCGAGACCACCTTCGCCGCCATGGGCAGCTGCCTGTTCGCCCTCTTGAGCAAGCCCGACGTGCTCGATCGGGTGCGGGCCGACCCGAGCCTTCTCGAAGCCGTCGTCGAAGAGACGCTGCGGTGGGAGACTTCGGTCACCATGGTCAACCGGGAGACCACCTGTCCGGTCGAGATCGACGGGGTCGAGGTCCCCAAGGGCGTGTCCCTGGTGTGTGCCACGGGGTCGGCCAACCGCGACGAGTCCCGCTACACCGCGCCCGATCAATGGGACCTCGACCGCAACGAACCCGGGCACATCGCCTTCGGCACCGGGCGCCACCAGTGCCTGGGCATGCACCTGGCCCGCATGGAGCTGCGCATCGGCCTCGGCGCGCTGCTCGAGCGGCTCGAGAACCTGCGCTTCGACGACGACGCCTCAGCCGATGGGCGCCACCCGGTGCGCATCGAAGGCCTCGCCTTCCGCTCCCCGCCCCGGCTCCCGGTGGTCTTCGACGCGGTCCGGCCCGGACCGCCGGCCTGACCTAGTCGTCTTCCTCGCCGGTGACCGCGGCCACCGCGGCCACGTGGTGGCCTTCTTCGAGGCTCATGAGCCGGACACCGGTGGCGTCGCGACCCTGGGCCGCGATCTCGCGCACGGCGGTGCGGATCACGATGCCCCCGGTCGAGATGAGCAGGATCTCGTCGTCGAGGCCGGCCATGAAGGCGGCCACGACCCGGCCCCGCCGAGCGGTGAGCTTGATGGCCCGCACCCCCTGGCCCCCCCGGCCCTGGCGGCCGAAGTGGTCGGTCTTGGTCCGCTTGCCGTAGCCGGCGTCGGTCACGATGAGGATGTCACTGTCGGGACGCACCACGTCGCACGACACCACCTGGTCGCCGGCCCGCAGCCGCATGCCCCGCACGCCCGCGGCGTCGCGCCCCATGGGCCGGACGTCGGTCTCGGAGAAGCGGATGCCGCTCCCGTTGAGGCTCACCATGACGATGTCGTCTTCTCCCGAGGTGGCCACCACCCGGACGAGCTCATCGCCGTCGCGCAGGGCGATGGCGATGAAGCCCTCGCGACGCGACTTGTCGTATTCGGTGAAGGCCGTCTTCTTGACCTGGCCCATCTTGGTGGCGAAGGTCAGGAACCCGCCGGAGTCGAAGTCGCGGGTGGCCACGATGGCCTGGATCGTCTCGCTCGGGCTCAGGGGGAGGAGGTTCACCACCGCGGTGCCCCGCGCCGTGCGCTCTTTCATGGGCACCTCGTGGGCGCGCAGGCGGTAGACCCGCCCCCGGTTCGAGAACAACAAGAGATAGGCCAGCGTGGTGGTGTGCACCACGTCGTCGACGAGGTCCTCTTCTTTGAGCCGCGCCCCCTGCACGCCGCGCCCGCCCCGGCCCTGGGTGCGGAACGATCCCGCCGGCACGGCCTTGATGTAGCCGGCCCGCGTCATGGTCACGACGATCTCCTCGTCGCTGATGAGGTCTTCCACGCCGAGCTCGCCCGGGTCGTGGGTGATCACGGTACGGCGGTCATCGGCGTACTTCGACCTGATCTCGGCGAGCTCTGAGGCGATGAGCCCCCGCAACCGCCCGGGGTCTCCCAAGATGGCCTCGAGCTCGGCGATGGTCCGGTGCAGCTCCTCCATCTCCTCTTCGAGGTTGGCGCGGCCCAACCGGGTGAGCCGTCCCAGGGTCATGTCGAGGATGTGCTCGGCCTGCTCCTCGCTGAAGGAGAAGGGCTCGGCCATGAGCGCAGCCCGCGCTTCGGGACGGTCTTCTGAGGCTCGGATGGCGGCGATGACGGCGTCGAACATGTCGATCGCCTTCAACAGGCCCTCGACGATGTGGGCGCGTTTCTGTGCTTTCTTGAGTCGGAACTCCGAACGGCGCCGGACGACCTCGACCTGATGCTCCGCGTAGTACGACACCGCCTGGGCCAGGTTCAGCGTGCGGGGCACGCTGTCGACCAGGGCCACCATGTTGACGGCGAAGTTGGTCTGCAGCGGTGTGTGCTTGTAGAGGTTGTTGAGGACCACGTTGGCGTTGGCGTCGCGCTTCAACGTGACGACCAGGCGCGGCAGCTTGCCGGCGGAGTCGTTCTGGACCTCGGAGATGCCCTCGAGCACGCCGCTGTTGGCGAGCTCGCCGATCTTCTGCTCGATCACCTCGATCGAGGTCTGGAAGGGGATGTCGGTCACGACGATGCGCGTCGATCCCCGGCTCTCGTCCACCTCGGCCAGGGCGCGCATCTTGATCGAGCCCTTCCCGGTCCGATAGGCGTCGAGGATCCCCTGACGGCCGAGGATCTGCGCCCCGGTGGGGAAGTCGGGGCCCTTCACGAACTGCATCAGGTCGTCGGGGGTGGCCTCGGGGTTCTCGAGCACGTGCGTCACGGCGTCGATGACCTCGCCCAGGTTGTGGGGCGGGATGTTGGTGGCCATGCCCACCGCGATCCCCTGGGAGCCGTTGACGAGCAGGTTGGGAAAGCGCGACGGGAGCACCACCGGCTCCTCGGTGGAGCCGTCGTAGTTGGGGACGAAGTCGATGGTCTCCTCGTCGATGCCCGCCAGCATCTCCATGGCCAGCGGCGCCAGGCGGCACTCGGTGTAGCGCATAGCCGCGGCGCCCTCTTCGGGGCCGCGCCCCCCGAAGTTGCCGTGGCCGTCGATGAGCACGTGGCGGAGGCTGAAGTCCTGGGCCATGCGGGCCAGGGCGTCGTAGATGGCGGAGTCGCCATGGGGATGGAAGTTCCCCATGACCTCGCCCACCGCCTTGGCGCACTTGGTCCGCGACCGGTCGGGGCGCAGGCCCTGCTCGTACATCGAGTACAGGATCCGGCGGTGCACGGGCTTGAGGCCGTCGCGCACGTCGGGGAGGGCCCGCGACACGATGACGGACATGGAGTACTCGAGGAACGAGCGCTCCATTTCCTCCTGGATCTCGATGGGCTCGATCGCCGGTTGGGGCGGCTCGGGGATGTCGGTCCCCGTCCCTCCGTCTCCCGTACCCCCGCGCTTCGGCCATCAGATGTCGAGGAAGCGCACGTCTTTGGCGTTGGTCTGGATGAAGTGGCGCCGCACGTCGACGTCGTCACCCATGAGTACCGAGCACACCTCGTCGGCCAGCGCGGCCTGCTCCACCCCGATCTGGAGCAGCGACCGACGCCCGGCGTCCATGGTCGTCTCGCGCAGCTCGTCGAAGTCCATCTCCCCCAGCCCCTTGAGGCGCTGGAAGTCCTGCTTGTGGTCGGGGTGCTCGGCCATGAAGGCCGCCTTGGCCACGTCGTCTTTCAGGTAGATCTTCTCCTTACCCACCAGGGTGGAGTACAGCGGCGGCTGCGCCACGTACACGAACCCGCCTTCCACGAGCGGCTTCATCTGGCGGAAGAAGAACGTGAGCAGGAGCGTGCGGATGTGTGACCCGTCCACATCGGCGTCTGCCAGGATGATCACCTTGTGGTAGCGGATCTTCTCGACGTCGAACTCGTCGGCGAGACCGGCCCCGATGGCCGAGATCAGCGCCTGGATCTCGACGTTCTTGAGCATCTTGTCGATGCGGGCCCGCTCGACGTTCAGGATCTTGCCCCGGATCGGCAAGATGGCCTGGAGGCGGGGATTGCGGGCGTCCTTGGCCGAGCCGCCCGCCGAGTTCCCCTCCACGATGAACAGCTCGCTCTCGCGGGGATCGCGCGACGAACAGTCCACGAGCTTGCCCGGCAGGCCCGCCCCGCCGAGCGCCGACTTGCGCCGCGTCAGGTCCCGCGCGGCGCGGGCCGCCACCCGGGCGCGTGCCGCGGTGGTCGACTTCGCCACGATCTGGTTGGCCTCGCGGGGGTTCTCCTCGAGCCAGTCCACGAGCTTCTCGTTCGTGGCCCGCTCCACCAGCGACCGGATGGAGACGTTGCCCAATTTGGCCTTGGTCTGGCCTTCGAACTGGGGGTCGCGGAGGCGCACCGAAATGATGGCGGTGAGGCCCTCTCGGATGTCCTCGCCCTGAAAGTTGTCTTCCTTCTCCTTGAGCGAGCCCTTGGCCCGGGCGTAGCGGTTGACGGCATTGGTGAGCGCCTTCTTGAAGCCCTCCTCGTGCATGCCGCCCTCGATGGTCGAGATGCCGTTGGCGAAGGAGTGGATGGACTCGTGGAAACCAGTGTTCCACTGCAGCGCCACCTCCACCTCCTGGTCGTCCTCGGACTGGGTGTAGGAGCACACCCGCCGGAAGAGGGCCTCTTTGGAGGTGTTGAGGTGCTTCACGTAGTCGACGATGCCGCCCGAGTACTTGTAGGTGATCTGCTGCTCGCGCTCGGCCCGCTCGTCGGCGAAGCGGATCTCGAGGCCCTTGTTGAGGAAGGCCATCATCTGCAGGCGCTCGAGGACGGTCTGGGCCCGGAACTCGGTGTCCTCGAAGATCGGTGGCGTCGGGCCAGAACGTGACGGTGGTGCCGGTGCGGTCCCTCGGGGCCGGACCTGTTGCCTTGAGCTTCTTCTTGATCTCCCCCCCGTCGGCGAACTCCGCCACGTGGTGCTTGCCCTCGCGGTCGATCTCCAGGACCAGCCTCGTCGACAGGGCGTTCACGACCGAGACGCCCACGCCGTGCAGGCCGCCCGAAACCTTGTAGCCCGAGCCACCGAATTTCCCCCCGGCGTGCAGAGTGGTGAGCACGAGCTCGGCCGCCGAGAGATCGGGGTACTGGTCGTTGGGCTCGACGGGGATGCCCGCGCCGTTGTCCTTCACCCGCACCCCGCCATCGGCCAGCAACGTGACGTCGACGTGCGTGGCACGGCCCGCCATGGCCTCGTCGATAGCGTTGTCCACGACCTCCCAGACGAGGTGGTGCAGACCGCTGGGGCCGGTCGACCCGATGTACATGCCAGGTCGGGCCCGGACCGGGTCGAGACCTTCGAGAACGGTGATGTCGCTGGCGTCGTACGAACTCGCGGAGCCGTTGTGAGCGGCATCCACCTCTGTCTTCAGCGCCACGCGCGCGCCCTTTCTTGTCCTTTTTCGATCGGGGGACGCACGTCCCGAGACAGTCCCGAGGGGGGCTGTATGTGTGCGTTACCGACGCCACACAGTCTACCAGGAGAGGGTGCTGCGACGAGCCAAATGAGGGGGTCAGACGCCCCGCGAGGATGCCTCTGAGCAGGGAGTTTCACGACCGGGCGCGCGGCCTATCCATGCACGCGGACATCGAGGCGTTCGAGGCCGTTCTGCGTTCCGCACACCTCGCTCAGCCGGGCCAGGATGTCGGGTGCGAGATGGCGCATCTGCGTGGCCCAGGCGGGATGATCGGCGCTCACCACGAGCGTCACACCGTCCACGCGCACCGGCCGCACGTGGGCCGCGACCGCCGGCCCCACGATGTCGTCCCAACGGCCGAAGACCACCCCCACCACGTCCGCCCGCCCCGCGCCCAGGTGACTGGCCACGGCGCCCAGCGCATCCCCGATCCGCACCATCCCCGCACTCGAGCGCCCTCGACCGTCCCGGGGCGGCGTCCGGCGCCGATCCTCGCCACCGGGCCCCGCCGGACGACGGGGACGTTCGGGCCCGGTCACCTCCCACCCGTCGTTCCGGGCCGGGCGGCGCCACCGGCCAAGCGGCCCCCGACGACCTCCACCACCGCGCCGGCGTGGACCACGGGGGGAGGATCGACCGCCGTGGTGAGCAGGACCTGGCCCGGCGGGAGCAGCTCCACCAGGGCGGCGGCCCGGCGGGCGTCGAGCTCGGAGAACACGTCATCGAGGAGCAGGACAGGGGGTTCGCTCAGATCGCTCCGGCGAAGCTCGTGGGTGGCCAGGCGCAGGGCCAGCGCCACGCACCGTTGCTCGCCCTGCGAGGCGTGGGTGCGGGTGGGGCGGGGCCCGATGGAGAGCTCGAGGTCGTCGCGATGGGGGCCCACTGTGGTGATCTGGCGCCGCACGTCCTCCTGGCGGGTCCGGACCAGCGCCTCGAGCAGGTCGCCCTCCCACGACCGCCGGTACCGCAGCGTCACGGGCTCGGCCACTCCCGCCAGGCGCTCGTAGGCGCGACAGGCCTCGGGGGTGAGCTCGTCCGCCAACGCCTCTCGTTCGGTGGCCAGCGCCGTGCCGGACTTGCCCAGACGCGCGTCCCACACGTCGAGGGTGGTGGCGACGGCGCTGTCGGGACGGCCCCCCGACTGCCGGAGCACCGCGGCCCGCTGGCGCAGGATGCGCTCCACCTCGGTGACGAGCGCGTCCAGGCGGGCATGGCGGGCGACGAGCACGTCGTCGAGGTATTCCCGGCGTCCCGCCGGGCCTCCCTGGACGAGGTCGAGGTCGTTGGGGGAGAAGACCGTCACGTTGAGCGCTTCGGCCAGCTCGGAGCGGCGGCGGACCGGTTGCCGGTTCACCTGGGTGCGCACCGCCCCCGCGATGGGGATCTCCGCTTCGACGAGCACGGCGCGCCCGCCCACCGAGCCTTCGGCCCGCACGACGGCACGGTCGGTCCCGGTCCGGACGAGCACGTCCCGGGACGCGCCCCGGATGGACTTCTGCGTGGCGAGCCATCCCACCGCTTCGAGCACCGACGTTTTTCCCGCTCCATTCGGACCCCGGAGCACGGTCAGGCCCTCGGGGTCGGGTTGGAACTCGGCTTCCGTGAAACACCGGAAGTCGAGGAGCCACAACGTGGAGATGGCCACGGTGACGAGGCTGGTGTCGGTTGTGACGGGGTCTGGGTCGCTACGACACCCTGACGGGCATGAGTAGGTACCGGTAGTCCTCGTGGTCCGGAGCCCGCACCGTGGCCGGTTTGGTGCCGTCCACGGTCTCGAGGACGACTTCGTCGCCGAGCACGGCTTCGACGCCGTCGATGAGGTACGACGGGTTGAAGGCGACGGTCAGCTCCTCTCCCTCGTACTCGGCGTCCACGTCCTCGCTGGCGTGGCCCACCTCCTGGGACACCACGGTGAGCTCAACCGAACCGGCCCGCATCGACAGTCGGACCGGTGTGGTGTTGTCCCGCACCAGGAGCCGCACCCGCCGCAGGGCGTCGAGCAGGGCCTCGCGGCCCACGCGCAGCAGGTTGGGGTACCCCGGCGGGATGAGTTGGCGGTAATCGGGGAAGCGCCCGTCCAGGAGCCGTGTGGTGAGGCGCACGCCCCCCACGGTGAAGGTGGCGTCGAGCTCGCTCACCGAGAACCCCACCGTGGCATCGGCGTCCTCCTTGGAGCCCGCCGCGGGCATCAGGCGCTGCAGCTCGGTCAGGGCCCGCGCCGGCACCAGGATCTGCTCGGCCCCCTCGGCCAGCGGGCCTTCTCCGGCCAGGTCGCGCAGGGCCAATCGGTACGAGTCGGTCGCCACCAGGCGCGTCCCCCCGCTTCGGCCGCTACCAACACGCCGGTGAGCAGCGGCCTGGCGTCGTCGTTCGACGCGGCCCGCACCACCTGGCGCAGTGCTTCGGTCAGAGCCCGCGCCGGCACCGTGACCTGATCCGGACGCGGGTCGGCGAGCACGGGGAAGTCCTCCACCGGATAGGTACGCACCACGAAACGCGACCGGGCGGCGGAGATCTCGACCTCGTCGTCGCCCCCCTCGAAGGTCACCGCGCCGGGCTCGAGCGAGCGGACGATGTCGGCCACCAGGCGCGCCGGGGCCACCAACGCCCCGTCGTCGAGACCGATGGCCTCCACCTCGACCCGGACCGTCAGATCGAGGTCGGTGCCCACCACGGTCAGGCGGTTCCCGACCACCTCGATCCGAACGCCGTTGAGCGCGGGGGTGGTCGACGCCCGGGATGTCACCGCCCGGCTGGCGGTAGCGAGCGCCTCGACGAGGGTGTCTCGCTCACAGCGGTACTTCACACAGGGTCCTTTCTTACCAGGAATTTAAATTCTGACAATGACGGTAATAGGGGCTGTGGATTGTGGATGACATCCTCTCCACCGAGGTCAGCCCCATCATGGTCGTCCACCGGGCTCAGGGGTTGTCCACCGCGGCGCACAGCGAGGGGGCGAGGGGGCGAGGCTGTCCACCGGGCCGGGGGTGCCGTCCACAGTGTGGTGGCGGTTCCCCACAGGGTCATGCACCACTCTTGATCCGGACGATCAGGTCGTTCACCTGGTCGAAGATCTGGCGGCGTTCGCGCATGAGAGAGGAGATCTTCTCCACGGCGTGCATGACGGTGGTGTGGTCGCGTCCGCCGAACTCCCGGGCGATGGCCGGGAACGAGTAGTCGGTCAGGTCACGGAAGAGGTACATGCCGATCTGACGGGCGATGACGAGCGGTCGACGCCGGCTCGGTCCGCACAGGTCGTCGATGCTGAATCCGAAGGTGGCCGCGGTGGTCTCGAGGATCTGGGCGGGGGTGATGGGGCGGGGCTGGCCGGCGTTGACGATGTCGGACAGGACGTGTTCGGCCAGTTCACGGGTGAGGGGTTGGTTGTTGAGGCTGCCGTAGGCGGTCACCCGGATGAGGGCTCCCTCGAGCTCTCTGATGTTGTCGGTGACGTTGGAGGCGATGAACTCGAGGACCTCGTGAGGGACGTCGTGGGAAGGATCGCGTTCGAGTTTCTTCTGGAGGATGGCCAGGCGGGTCTCGAGCTCGGGGGGCTGGACGTCGGTGATGAGGCCGGACAGGAAACGGCTGCGGAGCCGGTCCTCCAGCGTGGCGATGGATTTGGGGGCCCGGTCCGAGGTGAGGACGACCTGGCGTGAGGCCCCGTAGAGGTGGTTGAAGGTGTGGAAGAACTCCTCTTGCAGGGCTTCTTTGTTCTCCATGAACTGGACGTCGTCGATGAGCAGGACGTCGCACTCCCGGTAGCGGCGTTTGAAGGCGGTGGTGGTGTTGGTCCGGATGGCGTCGACGAACTCGTTGAGGAAGGTCTCGGTGGAGACGTAGCGGACTCGACGTCCGGCGAAGTTCTCCCGGACGTAGTTCCCGATGGCATGGAGGAGGTGGGTTTTGCCCAGCCCGGCGTCACCGTGGATGAACAGGGGGTTGTAGGACTTGGCCGGCATCTCGGCCACCGCCTGGGCCGCGGCGTGGGCGAACCGGTTCGACGATCCGATGACGAAGCTGTCGAAGGTGTAGCGGACGTCGAGTCCGCCTCCGTCCCGGTCGTCGGCGGCCGACGCCCGGCGGTTGGCGGTGCGGCTGGGACGGATGTCGCCCAGGTCCGAGGAATTCGAGGAATTGGGGGAGGTGTGGTCTTCGTCGGTGAGGGAGGTGAGGGGCAGCGGGTCGGCCACGGACATGGGGCCGACGTCCAACCTGATCTTCACTTGGCGTCCCGCCGACTCGGTGGCGGCCGCCTCGATGAGCCCGATGAACCGGTTCTCGACCCGTTCGCGCACCAGCGAGCTGGGCGCGGTCAGGACCAGGAGGTCGCCGTCGTAGCCCTCGGGGGTGAGCGCCTGGAACCAGGTGCGCCACGTAGCATCGGATACCTGCTCGCGCAGCGCATCTCCACAGCGCTTCCACAAGTCGTTCATGTCGTTCACCAGGGCCTCCGCCGTCCCGCCGCCAAAATTGTCCACAAGCAGATCCACATGTGTGGATTGTCCGGGACGTTGTTCTGCCGTCCACCTACGGCCGGTTGTCTGGTGGCCCTGGGGAAGGAGGACCCTGTATGCCGACGCACCTCCGTTTCGGGGTGATGCACCGGTCGCGAGGAACGGTACACCGGCGGGTCCCGGGCTGCTAGTGGCGACAGAACCCTGGTGGCCCGGGGCCGCGCGCCTCCCCACCTGCACCGTTGTGTGGGCCCGGCGGCACGAAAACTCTCGATGAAATTCCGCCCCGGCGGCGTGGGGCGGGGTCGTCGCTGCCTGGTGGGGTGGGGGGGACGCGCCTAGCATGGGAGGCCAGGCACTCGGGGCGGGCACCTGTTCGTAGGGCGCCCCGGCAGACGAGCCGCGCCACAACTGGCCTCGAGCACAAAGGACAAGGGAGTGAAGAGGACTTACCAGCCCAACACACGGAGACGGGCCAAGAACCACGGATTTCGACACCGGATGTCCACCCGGGCCGGGAGGGCGATCCTCCGGGCCCGCCGGGTCAAAGGTCGCCACCGCCTCTCCGCGTGAGGGCGGCGACGCCCCTGTGGGCTGGCGTATCCAGGATCGGGCGACATTCGAGGCGCTGCGGCGCAACGGACAGCGGAGCAGACGGGGCCACATCACGGTGACCTTCGTGGCCATGGGCGACGACAGCGTGGCCAGGGTGGCCTATGCCGTGGGGAAACGGGTGGGCGGTGCCGTCGTCCGCAACCGGCTCCGCCGCCGTCTCCGGGCCGTGGTGGCCGACGCGTCGGGATCGCTGGCACCGGGTGCGTACCTGGTGGCGGCGGGTCGTGAGGCGGCCGGCCTCCCCTACGAGGACTTGAAGGCACAAGTGACCGCAGCAATGACATCGGCTTCCCGGGACCGGCGCCAGTGAGCGCCCCCGTCACCGTGACCCCGGCCCCGGCGCCCGCCGGAGCTCCTGTCGCCGCGCCCCCCGCCCGCCGCTACCGGACCCGGACCGCCCTGATTCGAATTATCGCTCTCTACCAGGCACTTCGGGCCGGGCGGCCGTCACCGTGCCGGTTCTGGCCCACCTGCTCGAACTACGCGGTGCAGTCCATCGAACGCCACGGGGCCGGCCGGGGAAGCGTCCTGGCCGTCCGGCGCGTCATGCGGTGTCACCCGTGGGGCGGCCACGGGGTCGACCTGGTGCCTGAACCATGATCGAACACCTGCTGTTGGCCAGCACCATCGGCCAGATCTTCAAGCCCCTGTACGAGCTGCTGGCCACGATCATCGCGTTCTTCTATTCGATCGTCCCCAACTTCGCCGTCGCCATCGCCCTGCTGACGGTGGTGGTGATGATCGTCACCGCCCCGTTGACGGTGAAGAGCACGAAGTCGACGATCGCCATGCAGCGGGTCGCGCCCGAGCTCAAGAAGATCCAGGCGAAGTACAAGGGCGACCGGGTAACGCTCAACGAAGAAATGATGAAGTTGTACAAGGAGCACGGGATCAATCCGGCCGGCGGATGCCTCCCGATGCTTATCCAGCTTCCTGTCTTCGTTGTTCTCTATGGAGTCATCCGCGGCCTGACCTCCACCGTCAAAGGAAAGAACGGGGTCCTCCACGCCCGCCCCGACTACGTCTCCCACAGCACCCGCCTGTACCGCGACCTCATCGCCTCCAACGGGCACATGAAGGCGTTCGGCCTGGACCTGGGCAACAACCTGTTCTCCCACCATTCGTCGTGGGTGGGTGCCATCCCCTACGCGGCCATCGTGGCCGTGGCCATCGGCCTGCAATATCTGCAAATGCGGCAGCTCAATAGCCGCAATCCCGGTGCAGCTGCGGCCAACCCACAGATGCAAATGATGCAGCGCTATATGCCTCTGATCTTCGCGGTCATTTATATCAGGATCTCGGCCGGCGTGAACATCTATTTCGTCGTTTCCAGCCTGTGCCGCATCGGCATCCAGGAAGGCATCTTCCGGTCCGGGGTCCTGAACAAAGCCACCACGAAACGCGAGGGCGAGCTCCCGTCGCGTGACGGTGGAGGCTCCGCCCCTCGTCGATCGATCATGGAGCGGCTGGCGGACGCCCAGCAACGGGCGCTCGAGCAGCAGAAGGCCCGCCAGGCCGGTCTCCAGGCGGAGATCGACATGCCGCGGACCCCGAAGGACCCGAAAGAGGCTTCCGAAACCCCGAAGCCAACGGGCGCCAAGCCCCCGGCCGCGAAACCCAAGAACGGGCCGGCCAAGAGTACGGCGTCGTCCAACGGCGCCGGTTCGTCGAACGGGGCGGCCAAGCCCAATGGTGCCGCCAAACGACCCGGGGGCGCGGGCAATGCCCAGCGTCCCGGGGGCTCGAATACCAACGGAGGCGCTCAGCGCGGATCGAGCAAGGCCGGGAGCAATGGCGCTCCTGCGCCCAAGGAGCAGCCGCAAGGCCAGCCCCGATCCGCCAAGAAGCGGCCGAGAAAGGCGCGTTGAGCGATGGAGTGGGTCGAGACGACCGGTCGGACCATCGAGGAGGCCAAGGACGCCGCCCTCGATCAACTCGGTGTCGACGAGACGGACGCAGAGTTCGTCATGGTAAGTGAGCCGCGCGCCGGGCTGTTCGGCCGTATGCGGGGTGAGGCCCGGGTACGGGCCCGGGTCCGTCCCACGAGCCCCCGCCCCAAGCGGACGAGGACCAGGCATTCGGGTGAGGGGCGTGAGGGCGGTGCCCGTCGGAGTGGGGGATCAGGGCGGGGTGGGGAGAGGAGCCGACCCGCCGCCGGCGTGGCCGTGGCCGATGCCTCGGACGGGCCCGAGCCGGCCGAGGACGGCGACACCGTCGCCGCCAACGGGACGGCGGCACCGGGCACCAAGAGGCGCCGCTCGCGGTCTCGGGGCGGAGGATCGCGCCCCGGGGGATCGGGTCCGAACGGGGCCCGGGCCGAGGGGCCCGATGAAGATGGGGAGGCGGCGTCCTCGCCGCCGTCTGGGAGGGCGAAAAGGTCCCGGCCGTCCGGGTCGACGAAGGAGAAGGTTGTGGGCGAGACGATGACGCTCGAGGAGCAAGGGGAGTCGGCGCGGGAATTCGTGGCCGGCCTGATCGACGAGATCGGGCTCACGGCCGACGTGTCGGCCCGCGTGGTCGACGACGAGACCGCCGAGGTGGTCGTGGAGGGTCAGGAGCTCGGGATCCTCGTCGGGCCCGGAGGAGCGACGCTGGCCGCTCTCCAGGAGCTGGCCCGGACCTTCGTCCAGAAGCGCACCGGGGGCCAGAGCAGCCGGATCAATGTCGACGTCGCCGGGTACCGGGCCAAGCGCACCCTGGCCTTGCAGAAGTTTGCGCGGCAGATCGCCGACGAGGTGACCGAGGCGCGTTCCGAACGTGCCCTCGAACCGATGTCGGCCGCCGACCGCAAAGTCGTCCACGACACCATCAACGCCATTGAAGGCCTGTCCACCCGGTCGGAGGGTGAGGAGCCTCGGCGCTACATCGTGATCTCACCGAACCGGGGAGCCGACGTCGCCGAGGGCGCCTGAGCTCGACCACCAGCCCTTTCGAGCGTCTCCCGGACTCCTTGCCGTCCTCGAGGAGGCCAGATCCCTGGACTTACTGGGTCCCATGGATCTCGGGGAACAGATCGACCACGCCCTGGGATTCGCCGGGGCGTTCGAGGAGGCCCGGACGGACTCCGACCCTGGAGCAGGCGCCTCGGGCCTCGGACCGGGCCCTTGGATGGATCTGGGGTCCGGGGGTGGGCTCCCCGGGCTCGTGCTGGCCGAATACTGGCCCGATTCCGTCGCCGTGCTCCTCGACGCCGCCGCACGTCGGACGGCATTTCTGTCTGAGGCCGTCGACACCCTGGGCTGGAGCTCGCGGGTCCAGGTGGTGCGGGAGCGGGCCGAGGTCGCCGGGCTGGTTCCGGCCTGGCGAGCCGGGTTCGACGTCGTGTGGGCCCGGTCCTTCGGGAGCCCACCCGTCACGGCCGAGTGCGCCGCCCCGTTCCTGCACCCTGACGGCCTGCTGGTGGTGTCCGAACCACCCGAGACCGTGCCTGGATCGAATTCCGGCCCCCATCACGGACCCGGTGCCCGGTGGCCCCGGGAGGGCTTGGCGGAGCTGGGTCAGGAACCCCTGGTCACGGTGCGGGAGCGGTTCGGGTACCAGGTCATTCGGCAGGTAACGACGTGCCCGGAACGCTTTCCCCGGCGGTCGGGGGTCGCCGCCAAGCGCCCCCTGTACCGGGTGGCCGAGGGGTAGCGAAAAAGCCCGCGTGTCGGACGGACCCACATAACACCAGCTCAGAGGGCCCAAAATCTAAATGTTCCACGTGTAACTTTACGGTGAAACACCCTCGTCCGAAGGAATCCACCACCTCCGTCGTTTCACGTGTAACGTTACGGTGAAACACCCCACCGGGCAGCCTGAACGGAGTCGGACCCATGGCGACGGAGTTCGAAAAAGGCGTGCTGATCGGGCTCTTGGCCGGAGAAGGCCATTTTGGCGGCGATGGCCGGCAACCGCATGTCACGCTGCGCATGCACGTCAGGCACGAGGCCCTCTTCCGCTGGCTGGAGCGCACATTCCCGGGTGGCAAGCTCTACGGCCCGTATCACCACGGGGGCCGGCACTACTTCCAATGGATGGCCCGAGGCTCCTACCTGCGGGATCATCTCCTTCCGGTGCTCGAGGAAGGCCTATCCCCCGACCTCGACGGGCCCAGTTTCGAACGGTTCGGGGAGATGTTGGAGCGGTACCGACGCCGACTGCGTGCTCCCGTGGCCGAGACCGATCAGGGCTTCGCCCGATCCTGAGTCCGAAAAGCCGGAAAGATGGCGCGGAAACAGCCGAAAACAGCGGAGTTTTGGCCCACCTCCTATTGACCCCGGCTTCCCGGATGGGGAGGATGGGGGACCGTGAGCCACAACCGTCGGGAGGGCTGACCGTGCGCGTCCGCATCCGGGGCAGGGACCAGCGGCCTGACCAGGAGAAACACTGGCCAGAGCAGCCTCAGGAAGCTCCTTTGCCACACAATACAGAGGGTGTCACCGAGTCCGTGGAGGCCGAGCCGGCCTCTCCCCCGGCGTCGACGACGGGCACCTCGGTGGACCCGGTGACGGTGGCGGACGAGATGTACGAAGACGTGCCTTCGGCCGACGCCGTGGTGACCAAGCCCGCCCGCCCGCCCGATTCCCAGGGTCGGAGGGCTCCGGTGGACTGGTCCGACGTCCCCGAGCCCGATCCCGAGGCCGACGGCAGCTATGTCCCCCGGCCCGTACCCCGCATCATGGCGGTCGCCAACCAGAAGGGTGGGGTGGGAAAGACCACGACGGCGGTGAACCTCGGAGCCGGGTTGGCCGAGATCGGCTTCCGCGTCCTCGTGGTCGACCTCGACCCCCAGGGCAACGCCACGACGGGCCTGGGCATCGACGGCCGGTCGTTCGAGCTCTCGATGTACGACGTGCTCATGCGCGACTCCAAGCTCGAGGATGCGATCGAGCCCACCAGCATGAAGAACCTCTTCGTGGCCCCGGCCACCATCGACCTGGCCGGGGCGGAGATCGAGCTCGTGCCCACCTTCAGCCGGGAGCTGAAGCTGCGCCGGGCCCTCGAGTCGGTGATCGGTGATTTCGACTACATCCTGATCGACTGTCCCCCGTCGCTCGGCCTGATCACGGTCAACGGATTGGCGGCGGCCCACGAGGTGCTCGTGCCCATCCAGTGCGAGTACTACGCCCTCGAGGGTCTGGGACAGCTGTTGCGCAACGTCCATCTGGTCCAGGCCAACCTGAACGAGGAGCTCGACGTGTCCACGATCGTCCTCACCATGTACGACGCCCGGACCAAGCTCGCCGAGCAGGTGGCCGACGAGGTCCGTCTCCATTTCGGCAACAAGGTGTGTCGCAACGTGATCCCCAGGACGGTCCGGATCTCCGAAGCACCGTCGTTCGGTCAACCCATCACGACGTTCGACCCCACCTCCCGTGGGGCGATCGCGTACCGTGAGCTAGCCAAGGAGGTCAGCGGTGGCGCGTCGTAGCGGACTGGGCAAGGGTCTGGGGGCGCTCATCCCGACCGAGGCCCGGGATCGGGACTCGGCGCTCCGGGTGGTCCCGATGACCAGCATCAAGCCCAACCCCCTGCAGCCCCGCACCCGGTTCGACGAGGAGGCCATGTCCAGCCTGGCGTCCTCGATCCGCGAGGTGGGCGTCCTCCAGCCCATCCTGGTGCGGGAGACGAGCGAGGACGAATACGAGCTCATCGCGGGCGAGCGGCGGTGGCGGGCGGCCCGGAGGGCCGGATTGCAGATGATGCCGGTCCTGGTGCAGAGCGTGTCCGATGTCCACAGCCTGGAACAGGCCCTTGTGGAAAACCTCCATCGCGAGGATCTGAACCCGCTCGAAGAGGCGGGGGCCTTTCAGCAGCTGGTGGACGAGTTCGGCTATACCCACGAGCAGGTCGCCTCGCGCGTGGGCAAGAGCAGAACCGCGGTCACCAATACCCTCCGGCTCCTCCAGCTTCCCGCCGGGGTGCAGCGGGCGTTGGCCGATGGCGCCATCTCCGCCGGCCACGCGCGCGCCCTGTTGGGGACGCCGGACCGCAGCTTCCAGGAGGACCTCGCCAAACAGATCGTCGCCGAGGGCCTGACCGTCCGGGCGGTGGAGGAAAGTGTTCGGCACCACGGCTCGGGGGTCGACCCCGAGGCGGCTCCGGCCGAGAACGGGAGCCACGTGGCCCCGGTGTCCCCTCCGTCGGATGCGGGACAGACCGGCCCCGGAGCCCCCCCGGTTCGACGCCGTCTGCCGGCACCGGGCGTGCTCGAGCTCGAGGACCTGCTGTCCAACCATCTCAACACGAGGGTGAAGGTGGAGATGGGAGCCAAGCGGGGCAGGGTCGTGATCGACTTTGCCACGCTTGAGGACCTCGAGCGCATCTACAAGCTCATGGTCGGCGCTGTCACCGCCTAGGGCTGGACCCGCTGTCGAGGCCCATCTCACGGAGTGCGTTCAGAGCCTGAGATCGACCCGATCAACCAGGACTTTCTCACGGAACGTGGTCTACTAACCCTCCATGGGATGTCCAGCTGCATCCACAACCTGTGCATGAGGCTGTGGAAATCCTCCCGATCGGCTGAGGCTGAGAGTTCCCCGAGAGCACCGACACGCCGATCGACCCAGATTTCGACGAGGGTGGGCTCAGTCGACGGGTGTGGCCGCCCAGGCCACGAGCGCCCTGACCAGAGCCTCGGCGAGGGCTCCGGCGTGGCGCACGACGATGGCGGGCGGTCCCACCTCGCACACCACCGCGGGCATGCGTGTCTCGCGCAGCACGGCCAGGGTCATCCCCTGGACCCCGTCGGCGGGGACCCCCAGCGCCGCCGCGGCCAGGGCGTGGACGAGCTCGGCCAGACGCCGACCCCCCGCCGACTCGTAGCGATAGCCCGAATAGTAGGCAGTTGAGCAACCTGTGCGGTCAGGGTGGAGCCGCAGGCCCAGGTAGACATCGACGTCGGCCGCGTTGGCGGCCGCGGCCCTCGTGGAACCATCAGGGTGAAGCAGAGGGATGACCTGGGCGCCGGTGGCCACCAGGGGCCGGCGCACCGCTGCCACCAGGGCGTCGAGGCCCCCCTCCTCGCCGATGGCGATACGTCGACCCAGCAGCGTACGGGGGGCGCGCCGCAGGCGGTCCCGGTCGCGCACGGTGCTCACGAGCTCGGGGTCCCCGTGGCGCGGAGCTACCCGGCGGAGCTCCCGGAAGGTCGAGGCCCCCAGGATGCCGTCCACCGGCAGGCCGGTGTTGCGCTGGAAGTCGGCCAAGGCCTGACTGGAAAGGGGGCCGAAGATGCCGTCCACGCGGCCGGTGTCGAATCCCAGGGCGGACAGGCGTCGTTGCAGGTCAGCGACGTCGTCGCCCCGCAGCATGGGCCGGCGGAGGTAGAGGAAGCGGTCGCCCAGACGCACGCCCGCCTCGACCACCGCGGCCCAGGTCTGGGGCCCGCACACGCCGTCGACCCGGAGGCCGCGGCGGTACTGGAATCCCTCTACCGCGGCTTTGGTCCCGACGCCGAAGATCCCTTCGGGGTCAGGAGTCGTGGGCAGCTCGACGAGTGCGAGACGTCGTTGCAGGTCAGCGACGGCCTCGCCCTTGTCGCCCGAGGCGAGGGGGAGCCCGTCGCCCGGTTCTACAGGTACGCCTGCAGCTCCTGGAGGAGCTGCGCCTTGCCCCGGGCGCCGATGATGCGCTCCACGGGTTCCCCGTCCTTGAACAACATCAGGGTCGGGATGCTCATCACCTCGTACCGGCGCGTCACGTCCAGGTTCTCGTCGATGTTGAGCTTGGCGATCTGGATCTTCCCCTTGTGCTCCGCCGAGATCTCCTCGAGGACGGGGGCGATCATCTTGCACGGACCACACCACTCGGCCCAGAAGTCCACCAGCACAGGCGTGTCGGCGGCCTTGACATGCTCGTCAAACGTAGCGTCGCTCAGAGCTGTGATCCCCTCGCTCATGAAACGGTCCTCCTCTGGCACCTTGTCGGGTGCGGTCTACCGAACGTACTGGAAACACCCGCTGTGCACCGTGCATTCCCGCCCGGCCGGCCGAGGTGATCGACAGGTGGTCTCAGGCCTCGCCTTGGGCCTCGAGCCACCGTTCGGCGTCGATGGCGGCCATGCAACCCGAGCCGGCCGAGGTGATGGCCTGGCGGTAGATGTGGTCCTGGACGTCGCCGCACGCGAACACCCCGTCCACGTTGGTGCGCGTCCCGTCGGTGGTCTTGATGTAGCCGTTCTCGTCCATGTCGAGCTCGCCCGCGAACACGGCGGTGTTGGGCACGTGGCCGATAGCGACGAACACGCCGCTGGCGTCGAGGGTGTCCGGCTCGCCGGTGACGACATTGGTGATCGCCACCCCGCTCACCTTGCCGTCCCCGATGATCTCGTTGACGACCGAGTCCCAGCGAAAGTCGATCTTGTCGTTGGCGAAGGCGCGGTCCTGCATGATCTTCGAGGCGCGCAGCTCCTTGCGCCTGTGCACGAGGGTCACGGTCTCGCCGAAGCGCGTGAGGAACGACGCCTCTTCCAGGGCGGAGTCGCCCCCACCGATCACGACGATCTTCTGGTTGCGGAAGAAAAACCCGTCGCACGTCGCGCAGGTCGACACCCCGTGGCCGAGCAGGCGGGCCTCGCCCGGGATGCCCAGCATGAGCGCCCGGGCGCCGGTGGCCACGATCAGGGACTCGGCCACGATGTCGGGCTCACCCTCGGTCGACTGGGTCCAGACACCGAACGGGCGCGACTTGAGGTCGACCCGCCTGGCTTTGCGGGTCAGGAATTCGGCCCCGAACCGCGCCGCCTGCTCCCGGAACCGGGTCATCAGGTCCGGTCCGAGGACCCCGTCGACGAATCCGGGGTAGTTCTCCACCTCGGTGGTGAGCATCAACTGTCCGCCCGGTTGGTCACTGGTCGAGGAGGGCTCCCCCTCGACGACCAGGGGCGCCAGGTTGGCGCGCCCCGCGTAGATCGCGGCGGTGAGACCGGCCGGGCCCGAGCCCAGGATCACGACCTGATGGGTGTCGGGCATCTCAGCCTTCCTCGGCGCCCCGGGTGCTGCGCTTGGTCCAGGCGAAGGCACCGGCGATGACCAGGACCCCGCCGAGCAGGGCGTCCGATGCCCAGACCCGCCCGCCGAAGGCGTAGACGTCGAGCAACCGGACCACGGCGATGCACAGCACCACGCCCAGTACGAGCGCCATGGTGCCGATGATGATCCCGAACACGAGGCCCCGAGCCACCAGGATGAGGGGCCGCACCACCTTGTCCTGGACGGACTCCACCACGCCCTCGATGGTGTCGGCCACCTTGGCGGGCCATTCGGCCTGCGACACGCCCGGCTCGCGCGACCCGCCCGGCCCGGTCGTCTTGTTCGTGGCCTGGTCTTCCATGGTGCCGAGATTAGTCGCCGGCCCCACGACGCCGACTGTGGCCGGCGGGCGGACCGGGTTCGCCGCCTAGCCCGGCTTGGTGATGAAGCACACGCCGACCGAGCCCGGTCCGGTGTGGCTTCCGACCACGGGCCCGAGATCGGCGATGACGAGCTCGTGGTCGGGCTGGGCCTGCCGCAGCAGGTCCACGACCTGATCGAAGTCGGGGGCGATCCCACTGGTCGCCGCCAGGCGCTCGAGCGGTCCGGCCTCGATGGCCTTGTTCGCCAGGTACTGCAGCGAACGCGACCGGGTGCGTTGTTTGGACTCGACCTCCACCACGCCTTCGCGCACCTCGATCACGGGTTTGATCGACAAGAGCGAGCCGACGAGCTTCGCCGCGCCGCCGATGCGTCCGCCCCGGCGGAGATAGTCGAGGCTGTCCACGACGCCGTAGACGTGCGTGCGGGTCTTCATCTCCTCGAGAGCGGCGGCGATGTCGTCGAGGGCGACGCCGCTCGAGGCCATGTCCGCCGCGGCCAGGGCCAACAACCCCTGGCCCCCGGTCACGCTCTGGGTGTCCACCACGCGTACCGCAATGCGTCCCGACACGGCCTCGGCCGCCGTGCAGGCCGACTGGTAGGTGGCCGACAGGCCCGAGGAGATGGTGGCGCACACCACACCGCTGCTTCCGGCCTCGGCGGCATCGAGGAACGCCTGCTGAAAGGCCCCGGGGGACGGAGCGGCGGTCGCCGGCATGTCGGGCCCGGTGACGACCCGGTCCCAGAATTCCTTGCCAGACAGCTCGTCCCGGTCGACGAGCTCCTCGGCACCGAAGCGGATCGTGAGGGGGACGACCCGCACGTCGTGCTCCTCGGTCGTCGTCGTCGACAGATCGCAGGCGCTGTCGGTGACGACCTGGATGCTCGCCATCGCTCCTCCTCTTCACGGGGCTGTTGCCAGCGAGTCTGCTACAGCCCGGACTCGCCGTGGGGCGGGCCGCCCGGATCGGGGGCCCGCGTGGGCCCGAGGCGCCCCGGGCGCAGAGGCGGACGTCCCGCCGGTGGCAGCGGTGCGGGGCGCGGCGGCGCTCCCTGGCGCCGACGAGACGGGTTCTTGGGCGACGGGCCCCCGAACAGTCCGAGACCCGGCCCGGGACGAGGTGTCGAGGGCGGGTCGCCGTCTCGTTCGCGCTGGGCGCGACGGCGCCGACGGGCCATCTCGGCCAGGCCGCCGCCGGCGAGCACGTACGCGCCGCCGCCGGCCACGGTGCCCGTGACCACCCGGCCGAGGGCGATGAGCGTGGAGTCGGAGCCCGAGAAGTTGCTGCCCAGGGCGGCGGCCACGATGAGCGCACACGTCGCCAGGGCCACATGGAACAGCGGCCTCCCCAAGATGTCGCCCGCCAGCCCTTGGAAGCGGGCGCGCAGGTAGGCGAGGGCGACCAGCGCGGCGAGGGTGTAGGCGATGCTGATGGAGAGCGCGATCCCCCGGACGCCGAAGTGTCCCGCCAACGCCACGGCGAGGACGATGTTGACGCCGTTCTCGAAGGCGTACAGCCAGAAGGCGGAGCGCAGGTCCTGCACGCTCTGCAGCACGCGCACGGCGTAGAGAAAGACGCAGAACCCCGGGAGCCCGAGCGCCAGCATGGCCAGCGCCTGCGCCGTGCCGGCGGTGGCGTCGTGCGCGGCGCCGTGCCCGAGGACCAGCGCCACGAGCGGCCGCGCCAGGACGAGCTCGCCCGCGGCGGCGGGGATGACGATGCTCAGCATGGCTCGGAGCCCCGTCCCCATGCGCCGTCGGAAGGCCACCAGATCGCCGGTGGCCCAGCGCGCCGCCAGCTCGGGTGCGGTGGCGCTCATGATCGACACCGCCACGATGCCGTAGGGCAGTTGGAAGAAGATGTAGGCGTAGGTGTACGCGCTCACCGCGCCGGGGCCGACCTTCTCCGACAGTGCGAGGACCACCAACAGGGCCAGCTGGTTGGCCACCACCAGCCCGAAGGTCCATCCCGACAGGCGGAGGATGGTGCGCACCGCTTCGTGGTGGAAGTCGGGGTGCCAGCGCAGCCGCAGTCCGGCGCGGCGCAGACCGGGGATCATGAGCCCCGCCTGGGCCACGACACCGGCGGTGGTGCCCAGCCCGAGAAGCAGGAGCTGTCCCCGGTTGGCGGCCACGCCGGCCACCGATGCGTGTCGCACCGTGGCGCCGAAGACGAGCAGCACGACGATGAGCACCACGTTGTTGGCGATGGGCGTGAACATCGGTGACCCGAACCGTCGCCTGGCGTTGAGCAGGGCCGTGCCCACGCTGATGAACCCGTAACAGGTCAGCTGCGGGACGAAGAGGAACAGGAGGTCCCTGGCCACGACGCGGCTCTGGGCGACCTCGACCCCGTGGTTGAGCGACGTGGTGGCGTCGACGATGAAGGGGACGGCCACGAGGAACACGAGTGACGCCGCCGCGATCACGATCATGGTCACGCTCACCACGGCAGAGACGGCGTCCCACGCGTCGTCGTCGGTCCGGGTCGTGAGCCGCTGCACGAACACCGGGACGAAGGTCGCCGACAAGACTCCACCCAGGACGATGTCGTGGACGATGTTGGGCATCGTGTTGGCGAGGTTGTAGGCGTCGGCCAGCCTGAGCGCGCCCAGCGCATAGGCGAGGGCGAAGATCCGCAGCACCCCGGTGAGACGCGACAGGGTCGTCCCCACCGCCATGACGGCGGTGGCCCGTCGCAGGCCGGTCCCCTCGTCGACGGCGACCGCAGGGGGGAGCACCAGCCCGGTCGCCGATTCCTCTGGGGCCGGCACCGGGTCGAGTGGCTCCTCGCCCTGGGGCCCGAAACCGTCGGGTTCGTCGGCCCACTCGTCCTCGTCCTCGTCTTCTTCGAGCTCGTCTTCCTCGACCCCGTCTTCAACGACCTCGGGCCCGTCTTCTTCGGGCTCGTCCTCCTCTGAGTTGCCGGGCCCCTCGGGTTCGTCGTCGATGAGTTGGTCGTCGATGAGTTGGTCGTCGAGCGATTCGGTGTACCGAGCGAGGACGCGCGGCCCCTCGGGGGGCGGTGGTTCGCCGCGCTCACTCACGGGGCCGGTTCCTTGGTCCGGGTCACGGCGTGGAGCCCGCGGCGGTTCTTGCCGCCCCGCCACAATGTGCGTCCCCACCACACGACGAGGACGAGCGCCGCCCCTGCCGACAGGGCGATGGCCACGGCCGACGTTGAAAGAGAGCGCACCGTCAGCTGGCCGCCGGCCAGGACGAGATTCCCTTCGGGGCTCTTGAGCGTGACGTCGATCTGAAAGTCACCCGAGGTCCGCGACTGCATGTTGACGTAGACGGCGTTGGTGGCGTGATCGAGGGTGCACAGGGCGGAGAAGCTGGACCGTCCGGCTGAGCTCTGCACCTTGGGGGCCTTGCACAGCGCCCCGGGCACCTGGGTGTGTGCCGTCGGGAACCGGAGCTTGTCGCTCGTGAGGCGGACGATCACGGTCACGGGGTACGTGGTGTTGCGCAGGAGCGTGATGGGCACGCTGGCGGTGCCGGCGGTGAGGCGGATGGTGTCGGTCCGCACCTTCAAGTCCTGGAGGTTCTTCCCGAGCGCCGATTCGAAGCCCGCCAGGGCGCTCTGTTGTTGGCGGGGGGTCAACAGGCTCGACTCCGCCCTCAGGAGCAGATCGTCGGTGGACCGTGCCAACGTCGTCCCCGTCGCGCTCCCGCCCACCGAGCTGGCAAAGCCCGCCTGTCTCCCCCGCGCGTTGCGCAGCGCGGCCGCAAAGGCCGCTTGCCGGGCCCGCACCCCGGCCGCCGAATTGGCGGCGGTCGAGGACGCACCGGTCGATGGGGTCGGTGTCACCAGATGGCGGGAGACGGGTTGGTCGTCGGCTCCCACCGGCACCTGGTCGAAGAGCTGGTCGAGCGTGACCGGCCGGATCACCGGATTGCCCTGGAGATCGCTGAGGACCGAAGAGACGAACGCGGCCTTCGGCGCCCATGCGAGCGGCGCCACCGCCACCACCCCCGCGGTGCCGGGGTGCCCCCCGGTCCCACCAGGTTGGGCACCTCGTAGTAGATGAGCGAGATCTCCGCCATCAGCCGCACGGCGGCGAGGGGGGCGTTGGCCGCCTTTCCCGGCACCAGCAGCGACCCGAGCCCGGAGTCGGACACCATGGCCGTGGGTGCCGCACCGGGCGACGACGTTCCCGGCGTTGCGGTCACAGTCGGCGCCAAGGTGAACGGTTGGGTCACGGTGAGCGGGCCCATCGGCCCCGAGACCGAGCTCGGGGGCACGATGAGGTGTGGGTAGTCGGGAGCAAGTTGGTCGACGGCACCCGGGGTGAGCGCGGATCGCGCCACCCACGTGCCTCGGGTGGCGTGCACGCCGATCGACGGGGAGGCCAGGACCTGAGCCCCCCGGGCCAGTTGCGCGCCGAGCTCCCCCGAGAGCCCCGAGCCCACCAGTGCGCCCGCGTCCACGGGCACGAAGGAACCCGACAGCGTCTGGCGGGAGGACAAGACCGACAGTGCGGCGACCTCGGAGACCGGGCGCGATCGGCCCGCCCCTTCGAGCTGCTCCAGCGTGGCGGGATCAGGCGCCAAGGTGATCGGAACCGCCGGAGACCCCTCGATGGAGCCCAGGAGCCCTTCGAGCTCCGAGACCGACGACGTGCTGGGGGCCGGGACGAGGCCGTGGTTGTCCGGCGGTGCGGGGGTGAGCCCGAGTGGGACGACAAGGGCGAAGCGCAGGAGCTGGCTCGACGAAGAGGGGTCGTCGTAGACGAGATAGGTGATGAGTTGCGCTCCGTCCGAACCCGGTCCCGAACCCGCCGAATCGGTGAGCGCGACCTTGACCGGGTACACGTTGGCGCAGCTTCCCGGCTGACATCCGAGGTCGGCGGTCCAGTTCCCGGTGCCCGTGGGCGTGGTGTCGCCGTCGACGGGAATGGTCACCTGGGTCAGGCCCGCGTTCGTGGTGAACGTCGACAGGGCGATCGGTGGGGACTGCGCGTCGATGGTGCCCAGGCCGTGGCCGCTCAGAGTCTCGTCGAACGCGGAGCGGCTCGAGAGCGGGTTGTACACGGTGAAGGAAAGCTTCAGCGCCGAGGACGGCGAGCTGCTCTGGATCCGAAGCCCCATGGTGAGGTCCTGGTTGAGGGCATCGGGTCCCACCCACGGCGATTGACGGACCAGGGTGAGGTGATCGGCCCGCCGCGCCGGCGCCGCCACCGCGCTGGTGCCGAAGAACGGGCCGGGAACGATGCCGGCCACCAGCGTCACGCTGCCCAGGGCGGCGATGGCTGCAGGGAGGAGGATGACCCCCACTCGCCGTGGCATTCGGCACCGTAGGGTACGGGCGCACGTGTCGGGAGTGCGGTCACCGCCGCGTGCGGGGGCGATGCTCGCCTCGGTCCGGTCCACCTCGGCGTCGCAGCCTAGGCCAGAGCCGGCCCTCACTCGGGCCCCGCCGCGCCGGTGCCGGGCGCGTCGGCCGCGAGCCGTCTTACAGACCGAAGCCGGCGGCGCGCACCGCGTCGATGGCTTGCGGCGCACCCCCGAGCTCCACCTGCGCCGCGGTGCTCCGGCCCGAGAGCAACAACACGATCTCGCCGGCCGGACCGGTGATCGTGGCACTCGGGTCTCCGGTTCGGGCGTGGATGACGTCCCCGTCGGGTCGCACGAGGTCGATCCCGATCTCCTTGACCGACCGGGTCATGAACTTGGCGCCGCGATGGAGCATGTGCCACAGCGCGTCCTCGATCTGCGCCGCCTCCGCTCCGACGCGGGGCGTGTTGTCCCCCTCGCCGCGCCGGACGTCCTCGTGATGGACGAAGAACTCGGTGAGGTTCATGGCCTTGTCGAAAGGAGCCAGGAGAGCCGGCGGTCCGCGCCGCACGATGGCCACGAGGTCGACGTAGGAATGCCTCTCCTTGGCGCGAGCGAGGATCCGGGCGGTCAGCCGGGCGGGTGCACCTCCCATCACGAGCCCCGGTCCCGACAGCGGTTTGCGCTCTCTGATCACGAGATGGGCGGCGAGGTCGTAGGTGGCCCAGCCCTCGCACAGCGTGGGGGCCTCGGGTCCCACCTTCAAGAAGAGGTCGCACAGTGCGGCGCGCTCGGCTTGCTGGGGTGGGAGGGCCGCCATCGACGCGGACCCTACGACCACGACGGAGTGCGGTCAACGCCGCACTACCCTCGACGCCGGTGATCCCCGAGCGCTTCCAGCCCCTCGTCACGGCCACCGCCGAGCTGGGGCGCCGGTTCGAAGAGGCGCAACGGCGTCTCTACCTCGTCGGCGGCTCCGTGCGCGACGCCTTCGCGGGCGACCCGCCGCCGGCCGAAGGTGACCTCGACCTCACCACCGACGCATCGCCCGACGAGATCGAGGCCCTGGTGAAGGGCTGGGCCGACGCGCTGTGGCTCCAGGGCAAGCGCTTCGGCACCGTCGGGTTCAAGAAAGACGGGAGGACCTTCGAGGTCACCGCGCATCGGGCCGAGGTGTACGTGCCCGACTCGCGCAAGCCCGAGGTCTCCTTCGGTGATTCGGTCGAGGTCGACCTGTCGCGGCGCGACTTCACCGTCAACGCCATGGCCCTGCGCCTTCCCGACCTCGAGCTCGTCGACCCCTTCGACGGCCTCGCCGACCTCGCCGCCCACCGGCTGCGCACGCCGCTGCCCCCCGAGACCTCCTTCGCGGACGACCCCCTCCGGATGTTGCGCGCCGCGCGTTTCATCGCGGGATTCG
Organism: uncultured Acidimicrobiales bacterium; assembly: GCA_963768255.1. Classification (GTDB taxonomy): domain Bacteria; phylum Actinomycetota; class Acidimicrobiia; order Acidimicrobiales; family UBA8190; genus Chersky-840. The sequence continues at coordinate 394,313 of CAVYGX010000008.1, forward strand.
GCCTCGAGCCCGTCCCCGAGATCACCGCCGCCATCAAGGTCATGCACGACCGCCTGTCGATCGTCTCGTCCGAGCGGATCCGGGACGAGCTCGACAAGCTCGTCTCGGTCGACACGCCGTCGCCGGGGCTGTGGTTCATCGTCGAGACCGGACTGGCGGGAGAGTTCCTCCCCGAACTGCCGGGTCTCGCCCTCGAGCAGGACCCCATCCACCGGCACAAAGACGTCCTCGCCCACACGCTCGCCGTCGTCGACAAGACCCGCCCCGACCGCCTGCTGCGCCTGGCCGCCCTGTTCCATGACATCGGCAAGCCCCGCACCCGCGCCTTCGGCGCCGGAGGGGTGACGTTCCACCACCATGAGGTGGTGGGGGCCCGTATGACACGCGAGCGGCTCAACGCATTGCGGTACCCCCACGACGAGGTCGAGGTCGTGACCAAGCTGGTGGAGCTGCACCTGCGCTTCCACACCTACCGGCTGGGGTGGACCGACCGGGCCGTGCGCCGCTACGTGCGCGACGCGGGCCCGCTCCTGGATCGTCTGAACGAGCTGACCCGGTCCGACTGCACCACGCGCAACGTGGCCCGGGCCCGCGCCCTCGAACGGCGCATGGACGAGTTGGAGCGACGCATCGCGGAGCTGCGGGAGAAGGAGGAGCTCGAGTCGCTGCGCCCCGAGCTCGACGGTGTCCAGGTCATGGAGCGCCTCGGCGTCCCACCCGGGCCCGTCGTGGGTCAGGCCCTGGGGTTCCTCATGGACCTGCGGGTCGACGAGGGCCCGCTGGGCGAGGACGAGGCCTACCGGCGCCTCGACGCCTGGTGGGCGGCTCGTCAGTCCTCGGGATAGAGCGGTGACTCCTCACCGGCGGCGAAGGCCTCGACCAGGCGGAAGGCCTCGTCGTCGTGGTACTGCACCGGTGGGGACTTCATGAAGTAGGCCGAGGGCCCGACGAGCGGGCCGCCGATGCCACGGTCGAGGGCGACCTTGGCGCAGCGCACGGCGTCGATGATCACGCCGGCCGAGTTGGGGGAGTCCCACACCTCGAGCTTCAGCTCGAGGCTGATGGGCACGTCGCCGAAGTTCCGGCCCTCCATACGGATGTAGGCCCACTTGCGGTCATTCAGCCAGGGGACGTGGTCCGACGGCCCGATGTGGACGTCCTCGGCGTCGAGGACGTAGTTCTCCACCTGGCTCGTGACCGCTTGGGTCTTGGAGATCTTCTTGGACTCGAGCCGTTTGCGCTCGAGCATGTTCTTGAAGTCCATGTTGCCGCCGAAGTTGAGCTGATAGGTCCGGTCGAGGGCGAGGCCGCGGTCCTCGAACAGGCGGGTGAGCACCCGGTGCACGATGGTCGACCCCACCTGGCTCTTGATGTCGTCTCCGATGATGGGCACCCCCGCGTCGCGGAACTTGCGGGCCCACAGAGGGTCGCTGGCGATGAACACCGGGATGGCGTTCACGAAGGCGACCCCGGCGTCGAGGCAAGCCTGGGCGTAGTAGCGCTGGGCCTCCTCGGACCCTACGGGGAGGTAGCTCACGAGCACATCCGCGTGGGCGTCGCGCAGCGCCTGGGCCACGTCCACGGGCTCGGCGGGAGACTCCTCCACGATGTCGCGGTAGTAGGTCCCCAACCCGTCGAAGGTCGGGCCCCGTTGCACGGTCACGTCGCAATGGCCCACCGAGGCGAACTTGATGGTGTTGTTGTGGCCACCGAGGATCGCCTTGGACAGATCCACGCCGACTTTGGCCGCGTCCACGTCGAACGCGGCCACGAACTTGACGTCGCCCACGTGGTAGCCGCCCAAGGTGACGTGCATCAACCCCGGCACGTCGTCGTCGGGATTGGCGTCTCGGTAGAACTCCACGCCTTGGACGAGCGAGCTGGCGCAGTTCCCCACCCCGGCGATCGCGACCCGTACCCTGCTCATTTTGTGTCTCCCTCTTCCAGAGCTGTGTGCACTGTCTTGTTGCCCACCAGGGCCGGACCAGGCGTGCCGGGCGCCGTCGGCTCTTTGGCCCGCTCGGCCTCGATGAGCCGGTCGAGCCAGGCGATGTCGCGCTCGGTGCATTCGGTCGTGTGCTCCATGAGCGAGCGTGCGTAGGTGTCGAGGCGTCCCTCGGCGCCGACGACCGCAGCTCGTGATTCCGCCAGGCGTTGGAACAGCTGGCCCCGCCGGCGCTCGAGGAGCCGCAGGCGGGCGTGCGGAGGCAGGTACCGGGCGAAGGCCAGGCGCAGGCTGAAGTTGCGGGCCTCGTCGTTGCCCCCCGCTTGCTCGCTGTGGAGGAGCTCGGCGAAATGGCGCCGCCCCTCGTCGGTGATCCGGTACACCTTGCGGCTCCGGCGCCCGAGACCCGTGCCGGTGCGTCGGGCCCGAAGGGCGGCCCGCTCGCCGCTCAGGGACCCGGTCATGGGAACCGGAGGAGAGGTGCTCCGCCCGAGGTCCTCGATCCCCTGCACCGCGCCCGACCGCTCGAGCCGGGACAGCGCCGGGTACAGCGATCCGAACGACACGTTCGAGAGCTGGCCCAGCTCGTCGCGGAGGCGCTTGCGGATCTCGTAGCCGTGCATGGACTGGCCCTCGAGCAATCCGAGGATGGCGAGCTCCAGCATCACGAAACCCCGGCGACAGGCGTCGAGGGGGCTGCTCCAGGCACGGTCAGGGCGGTCGCTTTCATCGTTAGATGTATCGTATCGATACATCGACGCCGTTTCAAGTCATTCGCTCGTTGGGCGGCCAGCCGGCGGTCGTCCCTCGGCCGGCTCTACCGGCGATCGGCCGGTCCCGGGTGCGCCGACGCCGGCGCCGCCCGACATCCCGGGGGCGCCCGGCCCGTGTCGTCGTGGTGGCGGGGGGCGTCGGCGCGGCCGCCCTGTCGCCCCTGAGCCTCGGCGCGTGACGTCACGGGGCGCCGCGGACAGCTTGTCGCAACAAGCAAGGGAATTCGGGGGTGAAACGGGCGGCGCCGACGGTACCCTTGTGCCAATGAGTTTCGGCCCGTCGGCCTTGCAGGGGTTTCCCGTCTCGGGCACGGGTGGGCGCGTGGAGTACCGCCTCGCCCGCAACGCGGTGGTGAGCGAATTCAAAAAAGGCCGTCTTTCCCGGCTCGATGTGTGCGACGCGCACCCCGAGCTCTTGCGGGCGGCCCGCAACGTCGGGGCGGTGATGACCGAGAACTGCCCCATCTGCGAGGAGACCCCGGTCGTCCACGTGACCTACGTCTTCGGCTCCCGGCTGCCGAAGAACGGGCGCTGCCCCACCACGCCCACCGAGTTGGCCCGACTGTGCCGCCGCCCGGACGAGGTGGTCGTGTACGTGGTCGAGGTGTGCCCCACGTGCTCGTGGAACCACCTCGCCCGGATGTATCCGGCCGGAGGGCGCCATCGTGCAGCTGCGGCGCGCGCCCGACGGGGCAACGGCTGAGGCACGCGGACCGCATCGCCTTCGTTAGTCCGGCGCGCCCACTTCCGTGGCGTCGTGGTGCACCATTGACCGGATCACCGCGCCAGAGCCAAGGGGACTCACACACATGAGCCAGGTTTCACCAGGCGACGACGGATCAACCCGGCGGCCCCGTCCTCAATCGGGGAAGGGGGTCCCGGCCAAGCGCCCCCCGGCCAAGGCGGCGCCCAAGGGCCGGCCACCGGCGGGTGGTGCGAAAGGTCGTCCCCCCACCGGTGGTGCCAAGGGCCGCCCTCCGGCCCCGGGCGGTGCCAAGGGCCGCCCTCAGGCTCCGGGCGGTGCCAAGGGCCGCGCCCCGCGGCCGAATATGAAGATCACCGCCGCCCCGCCCCGCCGTTTCGCCCCCTCGACCTTGGCCTACGTGACGATCGCCGTCGTGGTCGTGATCGTGGTCGTGTTCGTGGTGGTCAAGGTCACGGGAGGGTCGAACAAGGCCTCCACGACCCAGCTGATCCCCAACCCGGTGGCGGCCCCGGCGTCGTTGGTGGCCGAAGTCACCGGCGTCACGCCCGCCGTGATCAACGCGGTCGGGGTCGGCACCGGTGTGTCGGCGCCCCAGGTCCTCGCCAACCAGCCTCCGCTCACGAGCGGGGGAAAGCCCGAGATGTTGTTCATCGGCGCCGAGTTCTGCCCCTTCTGCGCAGCCGAGCGGTGGGCCATGGTCCAAGCCCTGAGCCGGTTCGGGACGTGGTCGGGACTGGAGACGACCACGTCGTCGCTGTGGGACTCCGATCCGGGCACCGCTACGTTCACCTTCCGCAACGCCACGTTCACGAGCACCGACCTCTCCTTCGTTTCCGTCGAGCACGAGACCAACGACAATTTCGGGTCCGGCACCCGCAAGTTGTTCCAGCCGCTCACCACGGCACAGGGCAACCTGTGGCAGAAGTATTCGACCCACTTCGGCGAGTCCACCGGGTATCCCTTCGTCGATTTCGGCAACAAGGTGTTCGTCCTCGGTCCGAGCTACGACCCCGCCGTCCTGGCCGGGCTCAACCAGCAGGAGATCGCGGCGAAGTTGACGAACCCGTCTGACCCCGTCACCCAGGCCATCGTCGGAACGGCCAACTACCTGACCGCGGCCATCTGTGCCATCACGGGGAACCAGCCGGCCTCGGTGTGCTCGGCGGCGGGGACCAAGAAGGCCGCCGCCGCCATGAAGCTGAGCTGATGGTGCGGTCGACGTCCGACGTGGACGTCGAAGAGGAATACGACGCCGTGCCCGAGATCCCCCGCTGGTGGCCGTGGGTGGCATTCGGGCTCTCGCTCATCGGGTTCGGCATCTCGCTCTACCTGACGATCGAGCACTTCCAGGGCAAGTTGCTGCCCTGCCCGGCCAACGCCGTCTTCAACTGTCAGAAGGTCACGACCAGCAAGTATTCGCACGTCTTCGGGGTTCCCGTGGCCCTGTTGGGACTGCTCTTCTACACGGGCATGGTGGGCATCAACTTCCCCCTCCTGTGGAAGGCCCGGGAGCGTTGGCTGACACGGCTCCGCCTGGGCATGGCCGTGAGCGGGATCTGTTTCGTCCTCTATCTGCTCGGGGCCGAGCTGTTCAGCATCCAGGCCATCTGCCTGTGGTGCACCGGTGTCCACGTGACCACGTTCTTCCTCTTCGTCCTGGTGGTGGCCTCGTTCCCCCTCATGCAGTCGCGGGCGACGGCGCTGGCCCAGTGGGCAGAGGACGGCGACGAAGCTTGATCACTCCCCGGTCCGGTGCAACCGGATCGGGCCCGGCGGGGTTGAAAGGGTGTGATGGCGCTGCGCAGTGACCCGACCGTGCTCGAGGCACTGGCCGATGATCTCGATGCCGGGTACGGCGCCTTCGTGCGCGCCCACGCCGGTGCGGTCTACAGCACCGCTCTGCGTCTGAGCGGCTCGCGCGCCGAAGCCGACGACCTCGCCCAGGAGACCTTCATCCGTGCCTACCGGGCGCTCCGGCGGTTCGACACCGAGCAGGTGCACGCGCTCGAGTCGCGGCCCTGGCTCCTCACCATCACCCTGAACCTGTGGCGCAACCACCTCCGGCGCGCCGCGCGCCGACCGCGCCCGGCGGGCCCCGGTCTCCTCGACGCCGCCGACCGCGGGCGAGGTCCTGAAGCCGCGGCGGAGACGACCGACGAGTCCCGGTTCCTGGTCGGCCTCCTGCTCGAGCTGCCAGAGCACCATCGCGTCCCTGTCGTGCTCAGACACGTGGTGGGCTTGTCCTACGCCGAGATCGCGTCGACCCTCGATTGCCCGGTGGGCACGGCCAAGGCCAACGTCTCGCGCGGCCTCGATCGGCTGCGGGCCCTGGCGTCGACATGTACTCGTCCCGTTCTGCCCACCAAGGAGGCTCGATGACCACCAACGCGTCCCCACCCGATGACGACCGCTACCGCGCTGCGCCAGCTGCGCGTCGAAGCTCCCGACGGCTTCGTCGACGCCGTGATGGACCGCCTCGGCCTGCACGAGGGGGACCGGCTCGTCACCGTGAAGAGCGCGGCCGGCGACCTGTTCGTGGCGTTCAACGACGGTGGCATCAGCGCGGTGATGCCCGCCGCCCTGTTCGACCACGACGCCGCGCAATTCGCCGTGCACCACCGTCGGGAGACGGGACGCCCGATCGTGGGAGGCGCCGCTCGTCCCCCGGCCGGACTGCTGGCCGCCCTGCGCAGCGGCCGGGCCACGAAGCTGCGCTACGACCTGTCGGGTCTGACGCCGTTCGAGCGTGCCGTGCTCACCAAGACCCTCGAGATCCCGTCGGGCGAGGTGCGCCCCTACGGATGGGTGGCGCGCGAGATCGGCCGTCCCCGCGCCGTGCGCGCCGTGGGCTCGGCCCTGGGCCGCAATCCCGTGCCTGTGCTCATCCCGTGTCACCGCGTCGTGCGCAGCGACGGACAGATCGGGAACTACGGCCTCGGCGTCGCCATGAAGCGGACCCTGCTCAGTGCGGAGGGCGTGGACATCGACCGTCTGGAACGCCTGGCCGATGCGGGGGTGCGGTTCGTCGCCAGCGACACCACCCACGTGTTCTGCGTGCCCTCCTGTGGGCACGCCCGCCGGATCCGCCCCGCGCACGAGGTGCACTTCCGGACTTCGGACGCGGCCACCGCGGCCGGGTACCGGCCTTGTGCCCATTGCACGCCCGCCGCGGTGCGCGACGCCTCGTAACGCCGGCCGCCTTCGTCGTCAGGCCGGCACCCAGACCTGCTCGAGCCAGCGCCCGGGGGCGCTGCGGCGGGTCATGGCCCGCCCGATCATCGACGCCGCGCTCGCGACGGCGCGCGGGAGCCCGGGCGGGGCGCCCTCGAGGAGCTCGTTCCAGTAGATCGACCATCCCCCTGCCAGGGCCCGACCGACGAGCGGGTGGGTGAGGACCCGCCCCACCACCGCGGCCGCGGCGGGCCGACCCACCAGCGCGGCGTGGGCCGCGGCGGCGACCCGGTGGTAGGCGAGGTGGTCCCGGGCGATCTCGGCGCGGTAGCGGGCCGCGGCGCTGCCAGGCCCGGCCACGACGGCCTGCGCCGCCAGGCGCCCGCTCGTCATGGCGTGGGCGATGCCCTCACCCTGCAGCGGGTTTACGAGCCCGGCGGCGTCGCCGGTGAGGAGCACCGCGCCCGCGGCCGGGGTGGTGCCGACCAGGCCCATCTTCAACCACCCGCCCAACCGCTCGAGCTTCGAGCCGTCACCGCCCCCGGTGACGAGCCCCATGCGGCGCAGGTGCTCGAGGAAGGCCGGGAGCAGCCGGGCGGCCCCGACCCCGGCGCGCCGGTCCGACAGGGTGCCGATGCCGAGCCCGGCGTTGGCCCGTCCGTCGGGCCCGGGGAACAGCCACCCGTAGCCGGGGAAGACGCGCCCGGGCTCGGGCTCCCACAACACGATGTGGGGGAGCGCGACGGTCTCGTCGAGATAGACCCGCACCGCGAATCCCCACAGCACCCGACGGGTGTCGACGAGCCCCACCGCGTCGCCGACCCGGCTCGTGGCTCCGTCGGCGCCGATCACCACGTCGGCCTGCAGTCTCCGTCCGCCGTCGAGCTCGACGACCAGTGCTCCGTCGCCGGGCGCGCCGACGCCCTGCACGCGCCCGGTCACCCCCTGGGCCCCGGCCTCGAGGGCGTGGTCGGCCAGCCAGGCGTCGAACCCCTGCCGGGGGATGGCCACGCCGTACCCGGGGTAGCTCACGCCTTCGAAGCACGGCAGGCGCAGGCGGCGCCCCGACGGGCCCACGACGACCATGTCGCCCAGTGGTGCACCGTGGCCCTGGGGAGCCAGACCGAGGTCCCGGAGAAGGGCGACGCCGCGCGGTCCTACCGCGTCCCCGCAGGCCTTGTCACGGGGGAAGGCCGCCTTGTCCACCAGGGCCACCCGGACACCGGCCCGGGCCAGCACCAGCGCGCTCACGGCACCGGCGGGGCCCGCGCCCACCACCGCCACATCGAAGCGCTCGGTGACCACGAAACCTCCGACATCGGCGGGCCGTTTGTGCGATTGTCGCACCGTGCGCCGAGAGACACTCACCACCGGCGCCCGCAACAGCCGTTTCGCCCGCCGCCTGTTCACCGGCCTCCCCGAGCGGTACGACCGTCTGGCGGAGTGCCTGTCGCTCGGGCAGAACGGCCGCTGGCGCCGGGCCATGGTGGACCACATCGTCCCCGGCCAGCCCAAGCGCATTCTCGACGTGGCCACGGGACCGGCCGGCGTCGCCCTGCAGCTCGCGGCGCGCACCGGGGCGCAGGTCGTGGGGGTCGACCTCACCGAAGCGATGATCCGACAGGGCCAGGCCAACGTGGCGCGCGCCGGGGCGCAGAAGCAGGTGCAGGTGGTGCTGGGCAAGGGCGAGCAGCTGCCCTTCGCCGACGCCACCTTCGACGCACTCACCTTCACCTACTTGCTGCGGTACGTCGAGGACCCCCAAGCGACGTTGCGCGAGCTGGCTCGAGTGGTGCGGCCGGGCGGCACCGTCGGCAACCTCGAGTTCCTCGTCCCCTCCAGCCGGTTCTGGCGCTTCTGGTGGTGGGGCTACACCCGGTTGGTCCTCCCCCTCGGCGGGGCGGTGACCGGAGGACGCGAGTGGTTCAAGGTGGGCCGGTTCCTCGGGCCCAACATCTCCGGCCACTATCGCCGCTATCCCCTGGCGTGGACGGTGCAGGCGTGGCGCGAGGCGGGGATCGACGACGTCGCGGTGCGGACCATGAGCCTGGGCGGCGGCCTCGTGATGTGGGGGACCCGGGCCGGTGGCTGAGACCCCCCGGCCGGCGTTCTACGCGGCCCGCCGGGGCGGGTGGCGCGACTGGTGGACGGTCCTGCACCCGCCCTACACGGCCTGGCATCTCTCCTACGTCGTGCTGGGGGCGTCGCTCGCCCCCCGGGTCCAGGTGTCCCGGATGCTCGCCACCGTGCTGGCCTTCTTCTTGGCGGTCGGGATCGCGGCCCACTGCCTCGACGAGCTGCACGGGCGCCCGTTGCGCACGCTCATCCCGGCCCGCGCCCTGGTCGCCGCCACCGTGGTGTCGCTCGCCGGCGCGGTGGCGATCGGTGCGGTGGGGGTGGCGACGGTGGGCGGCGTACTCATCCCTTTCATCGTGGTCGGTCCCCTCCTCGTGGTCGCGTACAACGCCGAGCTTCTGGGCGGCGTCGTGCACACCGACGCCGGTTTCGCCGCGGCGTGGGGTGCATTCCCGGTGCTCACCGCGTACGCGGCGCAATCGGGCACCTTGGCGCTCTCCCCGGTGCTGGCCGCCATCGGCGCCTTCGCGCTGTCGTGGGCGCAGCGCAGCCTCTCCACGCCGGCCCGCATGCTGCGCCGGACCGTGCGCGCCGTGGACGGCACCCTGACCATGGCGGACGGGACCGTCCGCCAGCTCGACGAACGGTTTCTCCTCGCGCCCCTCGAGCGCGCCCTGCGGGCGATGTCCTGGGGCCTGGTCACGCTGGCGGCCGCCCTCGCCGTGGCCCGCCTCACCTGAGGGACTACCCGGGTTCCTCCTCTGGTGCGGTGATCTCCGCCGCGAGGTACCGCCGCATCCCGGCCACGGTCGCCTCGACGACGCGGTCGTGACCCCACCGCAGGAAGGGGTACGCCACGCGAGCGGCCACCCGCATGGGCCGCTGCTTCATCTCGACGGTCCAGGACGCCTCGGCCACCGTGCCCTGGCCGGATGGTTCGAGCACGAGGTGCGCCTCGCCCTCGAGATCGCCGTGCACGGTGGCGTCGATGCGCGAGGGCCGGGTGCAACGGTCGAGCACCACCTGGATGCGCATCGTGTAGGGCACGGGCGGAGAGACCACCCCGTGCAGCACCGCGCCCGCCACCAGGCCGGGCCCCTCCAGGCGGAACTCCCGTAACCACGACCACCAGGCCTCGAACCGCTCGCAGTGCTCGATCGAGCTCCACATGGCCTCGCGGGGGACGTCGAAGGTGAAGCGGCCGTGGTAGTCGATGACCGAGGTCGATCGGGCCACGCCGGTCTCAGTCCCGGGCCGGCTCGTGGGGGTAGACGGCCCGGCAGGCCGGGCACCACCGTTCGACCCCGGGCATGGTCCGGGCCGGCCGCAGGGCCCCGTCCCCGTCGGTCTCGAGGTAGACCCGGCGCACGGGCTCGAGCGACCCGTCGGCCCCGCCGCAACTTTCGCACGTCGTACCTGGTGACGACCCTTTCTTCACCACCGCGGAACGGTACACTGGACCTCAGCATCCGGTCCCGCAGCCGCCGGCAGCCCTCGTGCGCTGGACGGCAAGGAGGCCCCACATGGCACCCAAGGTCACGGTCCCCGAGGTCCGTTCCCGCAAGCGTGCGCGCGGCGCACCGCCCCTCGTGATGCTCACGGCCTATGACACCCCCGGGGCGCGCATCGCGGATGCCGCCGGGGTGGACATGATCCTGGTGGGCGACTCCCTGGCCAACAACGTGCTCGGGCTGTCCGACACCCTGCAGGTGGACGTGGGGGTCATGGCCCACCACGTGGGGGCCGTGGGCCGGGCCTCGCCCCGGGCCCTGGTGGTGGGCGACATGCCCTGGCTCAGCTACCACGTGTCGGTGGAGGACACCATCCGCAACGCCGCCACCCTGGTCCGGGCCGGAGCGGAGGCCGTGAAGCTCGAGGGCGGCCGCAGCCGGGTGGCCATGATCGAAGCGCTCGTGGCCACCGAGGTCCCGGTCATGGGCCATCTGGGCCTGACCCCCCAGTCGGTGCACGCCATGGGCGGCTACAAGGTCCAGGCCAAAGAGGCCGCCGCGGCGGAAGCCCTCCTCCTCGACGCCAAGGCCATCACCGCCGCCGGGGTCTTCGCCATGGTGCTCGAAGGGGTGCCCGACGTGGTGGCGGCCCGGATCACCGAGGAGGTCGATGTGCCCACCATCGGGATCGGGGCCGGGCCGGGCTGTGACGGGCAGGTCCTGGTGTTCCACGACCTCCTCGGCCTGGGCGTGGGCCGCGTTCCCAAGTTCGTCCGCCGCTACGCGGACCTGGCCTCGATCGCGGTGGAGTCGGTCTCGGCCTGGGCCGCGGACGTCCGCTCCGGGGAGTTCCCGTCGGACGCCGAGACCTACCACCAGCCCGCCGAGCCGGGCCCCGGGGGCTCCTGACCCACCCGTCAGGTACCATGGCCGCTGGCCACGGACCGGGTCACCAACCGGGACGGGCCGACCGTCGAAACCCTGCTCCGCCGGGCGGCGGAGCCCCGTATGCCGAGTGGCTCGGGTCCAGAGGGAGGTGAGCCGCGCGTGCGGCCGTACGAAGCAATGATCATCTTCGACCCTGAGGTCGAAGAGGGGGCCATCCAGGGAGCCCTGGACCGGGCACTCGAAGTGGTCCGGTCCGACGGTGGCACGACGGGGACCGTCGACCGCTGGGGCCGGCGCACCCTCGCCTACGAGATGAACAAGAAGCGTGAGGGCTACTACGTGGTGGCGGAGTTCACCGCCGAGCCCAAGGCGGCCGCCGATCTCGACAGGTTTCTCGTGCTGGCCGACGAGGTCATGCGCCACAAGATCATCCGGGTGCCGGAGAAGGTCGCCGGCAGGGCACCGTCCAAGGCTCCGGCCGGGGCCAAGGTGGCCGCCGGGGACGCGGCTCGCAGCGCCGGCTGAGACCGGTCGCGGAGGAGGAAGAAAGACATGGCAAACGGCAACAACATCACCCTCGTGGGGAACATCACCCGCGACCCCGAGCTCCGCTTCACCCCCACCGGGCAGGCCACGGCCACCTTCGGGTTGGCGGTCAACCGGCGGTGGCAGAATCGCCAGACCCAGGAATGGGAAGAGGCCACGTCGTTCTTCGACGTCGTGTGCTGGCGCGAGATGGCCGAGAACGCCTCGGAGAGCCTGGCCCGTGGTTCCCGCGTGATCGTCACCGGTCGACTGGAACAGCGGTCGTGGGAGACCCAGGACGGCGACAAGCGGTCCAAGGTCGAAGTCGTGGCGGACGAGATCGGCCCCAGCCTGCGGTGGGCGACCGCGCAGGTGACGAAGAACGAGCGCCGCGGTCCGGGCGAAGCTGCACCCCCCCGGGGCGGCGGCGCCGACCGGCAGCCCGCCGCCCAGGCGGCCGGGAGCGGCTACGGCTTCGACGAGGAACCCTTCTGAGCCATGCCGGAGAAGCCGTGCGCGCTGTGTCGGGACAAGGTGCAGTGGGTTGACTACAAGAACGTCACCCTGCTGCGCACCTATATGAACGAGCGGGGCAAGATCCACGCCCGCCAGGTGACGGGGAACTGCGCCCGACACCAAGGAGAGGTCTCCGTGGCCATCAAGACCGCACGCGAGCTCGTGTTGCTGCCGCGCGGCGTCAGGAGTGTGAGGTGATGCGGGTCCTGTTGCGCAGCGACATCTCCGGTGTGGGGAAGAAGGGCGACATCGTCGACGTCGCCAAGGGCTTCGCCCGGAACTTCCTCTTCCCGACCGGGAGCGCCCTCGTCGCCACCGGGGGGGTGGAGGCGCAGGCCGCTTCGATGCGCAAGTCGCGTGCCCTGCGCGACGCCCAGGACAAAGAATCGGCTGAGGCCGTGGCGGGCGTGCTGGGTGCGACCACGGTGACCATCACCGCCCGCGCCGCGGCGGAAGGACGTCTGTTCGGTTCGGTGTCCAGCACCGACATCGCCGAAGCGCTTCACGCCCAGACCGGCGCCGTGGTCGACCGCCGCAAGATCCAACTGTCAGAACCGCTCAAATCGGTGGGGACTCACGCCGTCCCCGTCCGGTTGCATCCCGAGGTCGATGTGGAACTGACCGTCGAGGTCGTCGCCGAGGCCTGACCGGCCTGACCACGGCGGCGCCTGCTCGGCGCCCGCCGTTGTCACAGCCGGTTGCCAGGGTGGGCCGGGTGCGACGACACGTGCCGGAGCCGGCCTCGAAGTTATCCCCAGGCCGCGCCTCTCGGTGCGCCGGTCGTCCACATGGTTGTCCACCGCAAACGCCGGGTTGTCCACCTCAAATTCCCAGGGTTGCACCCCTCGTTACCCCCAGGCCCGGTGGGCCAAGGTAGCGGGACATGGCCCAAGCCCTACGAAGAGGCACCCGTACGGCGACTGCACGCTGTGGGTGGCCGTGTCCCGCCCCACAACCTCGACGCCGAGGAGTCGCTGCTCGGGGCGATGCTGCTGTCTCGCGACGCCATCGCGGCCGCCCTCGAGTGCTGCGTGTCCGAGGACTTCTACAAGCCCGCCCACGGGCACGTGTTCGCGGCGGTGACGTCGCTGTACGCGCGCGGCGAGCCCGCCGACCCTGTCACCGTGGCCGACGAGCTGCGGCGCTCGGGACTGCTCGACGCCGTGGGCGATGCCTCGGTGCTGATCTCGCTGCAGGTGAACACCCCGTCGACGGCCAACGCGTCGCACTACGCGCGCATCGTCGAGGAGCACGCCCTGCTGCGGCGGCTGGTCGGTGGTGGCGGGCGAGATCGCCGAGCTCGGCTTCAGCCTCCCCGAGGACGTCTCGACGGTGATCGACCGGGCCGAGGCCATGGTGTTCGAAGTGGCCCAGCGCCGGGTGGTCGACACCATGGCGCCGCTGCGGGAGCTGCTCGCCGCAGAGCCTCGACCATCTCGAGAACCTCTTCGAACGGGGCGACACCATCACCGGCGTGCCCACCGGCTACGGCGACCTCGACGAGCGCCTGGCCGGGCTGCAGAAGTCCAACCTCGTGGTGGTGGGGGCGCGCCCCGCCATGGGCAAGACGAGCTTCGCCCTGGGCATCGCCCAGCACGCCGCGGTGCACGCCCGGGTGCCCGGTGCTGGTGTTCTCGCTCGAGATGAGCCACCTCGAGCTCACCCAGCGCCTGCTGTGCTCCGAGGCGCACGTCGACGCCACCCGGATGCGCAACGGGCGCCTGCTCGAGTCGGACTGGCCCAAGATCTCCGACGCCATCGGCCGGCTCGGCGACGCCCCCATCTACATCGACGACAACCCCAACCTCACCGTCATGGAGATCAGGGCCAAGGCGCGGCGCCTCAAGGCACGCGAAGGCCTCGGCCTCGTCGTCGTCGACTACCTGCAGCTCATGAGCGGCCACACCAAGAGCCGGGCCGAGAACCGTCAGGTCGAGGTGTCCGAGATCAGCCGCGGGCTCAAGGTCCTCGCCCGCGAGCTCGACATCCCCGTGGTGGCCCTGTCGCAGCTGTCGCGGAACCTCGAGATGCGCCAGGACAAGCGGCCGGTGCTGGCCGACCTGCGCGAGTCGGGTTCGATCGAGCAGGACGCGGACGTGGTGCTCTTCATCTACCGCGACGAGATCTACAACCCCGACTCCCCCGACCGGGGCACGGCCGAGATCATCATCGCCAAGCACCGCAACGGGCCCACGGGCGTGACCCAACTCGCCTTCGTCGACCGCTTCACCCGCTTCGCCGGCATCGCCCGGGTCTGAGACTGGGGCGCGCCGCGCCGTCAGGGTTGGACGAGGTCCACGTCGGCTTCGCTGTCCGAGGGCGCCATGGTCGCGCCCGCCATGGGGATCCGCATCCAGAACGTGGCGCCGCGTTGGCCGTTGGTCGACGCCGGGTCCGAAACCACCCCGACCGTGCCCCCGTGCGCGTGGGCGATGGCCGAGACGATGCTGAGGCCGAGTCCGACACCTCCGGTGGCGCGCGCCCGGGTCGGATCGGCCCGGTGGAACGGCTCGAAGATGTGGGGTTGTTCGTCGAGGGGGATGCCCGGGCCGCCGTCGGAGACCTCGAGACACGCTGTGGAAACCTCGGTGCTCACGCGCACGTCGATGGGCGAGTCCTCGGGGGTGTGCAGCACGGCGTTGGTGAGGAGATTGTCGACCACCTGGCGGAGGCGATCCGCGTCGCCGACGACCGTGACGGGCCCGGGCGCCTGGAGGCTCACGGCCCGTTCGGGGGCGCGCAGGCGTGCCGCGTGCACGGCCCCGGCCACGATGCCGGTCAGGTCGACGGGCTCGAGCGCGATGGGCCGCTGGTGGTCGAGGCGCGCCAACAGCAGCAGGTCGTCGACGAGCACGCTCATGCGGTTGGCCTCCTCGCGGATGTGGCGCATGGAGGTGGCGAGATCCTCGGGTCGGTCGCGCGCGCCGCGGTCGAAGAGCTCGGAGTAGCCGCGGATCGACGTCAGGGGGGTGCGCAGTTCGTGCGAGGCGTCGGCCAGGAAACGCCGGAGGCGCTCCTCCGAGGCGGCCCGGGCCGCAAAGGCCCCCTCGATGCCGGTCAGCATCACGTTGAGGGCGTTGCCGAGTTGCCCGACCTCGGTGCGCGTGTCGGTCGTCGCCACCCGCTGCGACAGATCGCCTCCGGCGATGGCGCCGGCGGTGGCGGCCATCTCGTCGAGGGGCCGCAGGTTGCGCCGCACGATCCACCACGCCAACCCCCCGAGGCCGAGGAGCACCCCACCGGACACGAGCAGCTCGATGAGCAGGAGCCGGCCGAGCGTGTGATGGAGATCGTCGAGCGGGATGGCGACGATCACCGTGCCCAGTTGGGTGCCCTCCACCCCGATGGGTTCGGCCAGGACCCGATAGGTCACGTTTGAGGCCCCGCCACTGGTGGCGTCGAACAGGACCGGGCTGTTCGAGGAGCTCCCCGACCCGGGCAGGGACAGCGGAAGCGTGGGCGCGGCGAGCGGGTAGGCCTCGGGCACGTTGATCGGCTGCCCGCTCTGGTCGCGCAGCTGGACCCACAGGCCCGGGGGCGGGAACACATGAGCCTCAGAGGAATGTCCGAAGGGACGGGTGAGCAGGTCGGCCACCTGGGTCCCGATGGGGATGGCGTCGTCTTGGAGCTGGGAGTCGACCTGGGAGAAGAGATAGGACCGCAACGACGCGTAGGTGGCCACGTCTGCGACGAGCAATCCCACCGTCACGGCTCCGAGGAGGACGAGGAGCAACCGCAGCCGCAGCGTCACGGTTTACTCCGGGGTGGGGCGCAAGGAGTAGCCCACACCACGCACGGTGTGGATCAGGCGAGGGCCGAGGGAGTCGATCTTCTTGCGCAGGTAGCTGATGTAGATCTCGACCACATTGGCATTGCCGTCGAAGTCGTAGTTCCAGACCCGGTCGAGGATCTGTGACTTCGATACCACGCGCCCGCTGTTGAGCATGAGGTAGTGCAGGAGCTTGAACTCGGTCGGGGTGAGCTCGATGCTCGTCGACCCTCGGTGGACCTCGTGGCTCTCCTCGTCGAGCCGCAGGTCGCTCACGCTCATGCGGCCGTCGTCACCTTCCCCGTGCGCCCGGCGCAGGATGGCGCGCACCCGGACGATGAGCTCCTCCACGCTGAAGGGCTTGGTCATGTAGTCGTCGCCACCCAAGGTGAAGCCACGCAGCTTGTCGTCGAGGGTGTCGCGCGCCGTGAGGAAGAGGACGGGCAGGCGCCCGCCGATGCGGTCGCGCCCCATGCGCTCGAGGACGTCGAATCCGCTCAGGTCGGGGAGCATGATGTCGAGCACGACGAGATGGGGGCGGAACTTGGTCATCGCCTCGAGGGCGTCGCGACCCAGGTGCGACACCTCGACCTCCATGCCCTCGTAGCGCAGGGCCATGGACAGGAGGTCGGTGATGCTCGGCTCGTCGTCGACGACCAGGATTCTCGAGGGTTCGGCCATGGGGATCGGTCCCCAGACTGACCCCTCATCCTGTGGGTTTTCTGTGAAACCCGCCGTCGTCAGAATCCGGCCGCGGCCAGGTCCGGGCCCGGCACCGGGGTCGGAAGGGTGGCCAGGGCCGCCACGGACGCAGGCGCGGCGGCCGACTCGTCGTCGGGGTCGAGGCCCAGGCCGGCCAGGGACTCGTCGATCATCCGCACGATCTCGTCGCAACGTTCCCCGAGTCCCATGGATGACCCTCCCTTCTGCCTGACCATCGGCCCTGGCCCGTGCCCCCTGAAGGAGCACCGCCACCCGACGTTCCGTCAGGAACACGATGCCCACTCCTGGCGCGCCCCAATCCAACGCCGACCGTGGCCGGCTTGCGGTGGCCGGCCATGGCGGGCCGAACCGACGAACGCCCGAGGACGCATACGATGCGGCCGCGTGGACGAGGCACACCAGGACACCGCCGCCCGGGTCGCGCTCCGCCTGCTCGTCGACACCTACGCCCACGACGTCGACCGTCGCGACACCGCCGCCGTGGCGGGGCTCTTCAGCGCCGACGGCCGGCTCGTCGCCCACTTCTACTCGGGGCCCGACGGCTCGCCCACGGTGCGCAGCGGACGGGCCGAGATCGCGGCCGCCCTAGTGGCCGGCCTCGATCGGTACGCGGCCACGACGCACGTGGTCGGAGGCCAGGTCGTGGACGTCGACGGCGACCGGGCCAGCGGGGAGACGGTGTGTCTGGCCCATCACGTGTACGAACGCGACGGGGTTCCGCGCCTGCTCGTCATGGCGGTGCGCTACGAGGATGATTTCGTGTGCGAGTCCGGTGCGTGGCGCTTCGCCCGGCGACAGCTGCGCCTCGACTGGCGCGACGACCGCCCCATGACCGAGCGTTGAGGACGTGACCACGCTCAAGATGGCGGCGCTCCCGCCCGTGCGCGCCGGCGTGTGCGCCGATCCCGACTGGATGGCGGCCTTCTGCCAGCACATCGAGGCACTGGGCTTCGAGTCGGTGGTGGTGGTCGAGCACCCGCTCGTGATCGGGGACTACACGAGCCGCTACCCCTACGCCCCGTCGGGACGCATGCCCCTTCCCGACGACTGCGCCATTCCCGACCCCATCGACCTCCTGGCTTTTTTGGCCGGGGTCACCTCGACCCTCGAGCTCGCCACCGGGGTACTCGTCCTGCCCGCCCATCACCCCGTGGTCATGGCCAAGCGCCTGGCGACGGTGGATCGGTTGTCGAAGGGCCGGGTGCGGTTGTGCATCGGGGTGGGTTGGATGCGCGAGGAGCTCGAAGCGTGTGGCGTGGACTTCGCGAGCCGGGGTCGCCGCACCGACGAGTGCATCGACGTGATCCGCGCCCTGTGGGCGGACACCGAACCGCAGGGCGCGTCGTTCGACGGGGAGTTCTTCTCGTTCTCCCACGCCCACACCCACCCGAAGCCGTTCCGACCCGGGGGTGTGCCCGTGCACATCGGGGGTCACAGCCCGGCGTCGATCAGGCGGGCGGCCCGCCGGGGCGACGGGTGGCAGCCCCTGGGCCTGTGGGGAGAGGAGCTCGCCCAGGCCCTGGCGCGCTTGGACGAGGAGATCGCGGCGGCGGGGCGCCAACGCGACGAGCTCGAGCTCACCATCAGCGCCCTGGCCAGCCAGGCCACGCCCGAGACCATCGACAAGCTCCTCGACCTCGGAGTCCACCGGCTGATGGTGACGTGCGTGCAAGCGGATCTCGGGGCCGCCCGGGACGAGATGTCCGATGTCGCCGCCCGCGTCCGCCTGCGGGGTCCTCGATGAGGATCGCCGTGCTCGTGAAGCAGGTGCCGCGCGTCGAGGAGATGGAGCTGGGTCCCGACGGGCGGCTCAAGCGAGAGGGCATCGAGCTCGAGATGAACGCCTACTGCCGACGGGCGGTCAGCAAAGGCGTGGAACTCGCCCGCGACGCGGCGGCACCTGCGTGGTGTTCACCCTCGGTCCTCCCGTGGCCGAGGACTCGTTGCGCGAGGCGGTGGCGTGGGGCGCCGACGAAGGCGTGCTCGTCACCGACCCCGCCTTCGCGGGATCCGACACCCTGGCCACGGCGTCCGCCCTGGCGAGCGCCTTGCGGAGGGAGGGGCCCTTCGACCTGGTGCTGGTGGGGCGCAACTCGATCGACGCCGATACCGGCCAGGTCGGACCCGAGGTGGCCGAGCTGCTCGACCTCCCCTTTGCCGCGGGGATCAGGGAACTGACGCTGACGGCGCAGGGCGCCGAGGTTCTGTGCGAGCTCGATGACGGCTGGCGCGAGGTCCATGTGGTGCTCCCGGCCGTGTTGTCGGCGGCGGAGCGGCTGACGGCTCCCTCCAAGGTCGCCCCCGAGGGGCGCGCCGCGGTGGACCCGGCCCGCATCCGCCGGCTCAGCGCCGCCGATCTCGGGCCCGGGCCCTGGGGCGCGGCGGGGAGTCCCACCACGGTGGGCGACGTGCGGTCCCTGGAGGTGGCACGCCACCGGGTCGTGCTGTCGGGCGATGTCCGCGCCCAGGTCGACGAGGCCGTCGAGCTGCTCGGGCGGTGGGGCGCGCTCGACGCCGTGCGCCGCCACCAGGGCGCGGGGAGGTCGACGACTGACGCCGCGGGCGGCGCCGAGCCCGGCGTCGACGCCGTTCCCGGCACGAGTCCAGCTGTCAAGGGGGAGGATGCCCCGGTCGTCGCCGTGGTCGTCGAGCCCGACCGGCCCCGCATGGCCCGAGAGCTGCTGGGCGAGGCGGTGCACGTGGCCCGGGGCGTGTCCGGTCAGGTCGTGGCCGTCGGGCCCGAGTTGGCCGAGTTGGTCGACCCCCTCGAGCTCGCCTCGTGGGGCGCGGACCGCGTCGTGTCCGTGCTGGGCACGTCGGTGGAAGAGGACATGGCCCATGCGCTGGCGCGGTGGTGCGAGGCGACGCCGCCCTGGGCGGTCCTGGTGCCGGGCACGCTGTGGGGGCGCGAGGTGGCCGCCCGAACCGCGGCTCGTCTCGGCGCGGGGCTCACCGGTGACGCCGTGGGGTTCGGCGTCGAGCACGGCCGCCTGGTGGCGTGGAAGCCCGCCTTCGGGGGCGCTCTGGTGGCCGCCATCAGCTGCCACTCCGAAGTGCAGATGGCGACGGTCCGCCCCGGGGTCCTCCCCCTGCGGGCCCCGAGACGGGTCGGTGGTCCGGTGCCTCTCGACGAGGTGGCCGGTGCCACCCGGGGACGGGTGCGCGTCGTGGCGTCGGGCCGCGACGACGACGTGGAGGCCCTCCTGGCGGCGCGGACCGTGGTGGCCGTGGGGCACGGGGTCGCCCCCGAGGAGTACGGGGAACTCGACCCGCTGCTCAAGGTGCTCGGCGCGGAGCTGGGCGCGTCGCGGAAGGTGACCGACAACGGGTGGCTGCCCCGGGCGCGCCAGATCGGCATCACCGGACACAGCGTGGCCCCGGCGCTCTACGTCGCCATCGGCGTCTCGGGGAAGTTCAACCACATCGTCGGGGCGCGCGGTGCGGGCACCATCGTCGTCATCAACAGCGATCCCGAGGCCCGCATCTTCGAGTGGGCCGACGTCGCCATCGTCGGCGACTGGCACGAGGTTGTGCCTCTCCTGGTCGACGCCCTCGGATAGACGCCCCTGGGTACACAGAGGCGCCTTTGTAGAGCCGGCGGTGCCCGTAGTGTCTGGGGCGTGTGGCGCGAGCAGGTCGGCATCGACGACGTCCGCGCCGCCGCGGAGCGGTTGGCACCCCTCGGGGTCCGCACCCCGCTCCAGCTCAGCGAGCGCCTCTCGCAACGCTATGGCGCCACGGTCTATGTGAAGCGAGAGGACCTCCAGGTGGTCCGCTCCTACAAGATCCGCGGTGCCTACAACTTCATCGCCGGGCTCACCGACGACGCCCTGGCGGCCGGCGTGGTGTGTGCCAGTGCCGGCAACCATGCCCAGGGGGTGGCGTGGAGCTGTCGCCACCTGGGCGTGCACGGGACCGTGTTCCTGCCCGTGCGCACGCCGCGCCAGAAGGTGGCCCGCATTCGTGCTCTCGCCGGTGACCTCGTCGACGTGCATTTCGCCGGAGAGAGCTACGACGACGCCCTGGCGGCGGCGAGGTCCTCCGCGTCCGAGACCGGTGCGACGGTCGTCCCCACCTTCGACCACCCCGCCACCATCGCGGGCCAGGGCACCATCGCGCTCGAGTTCGTGGAGCAGCTCGACGGCGCGCCCGACGTCGTGGTCGTCCCCGTCGGCGGGGGTGGGCTCGTGTCGGGCATCGCCGTCGTCCTCGACGGGCTCGACGCCGCCACCGAGGTGGTGGCGGTCCAGCCCGCGGGCGCCCCGGCCATGGAGCGCTCGCTCGAGGCGGGCGAGCCCGTCACCATCGAGATCGAGGACGGCTTCGTCGACGGCGCCGTGGTGCGGACGCCCGGTGAGCTCACCTTCTCCATCGTGCGCGACCTCGTGACGCGCGTGGTCGTGGTGGAGGAGGGCCGGGTATGCACCGAGCAGCTCGACCTCTATCAGATCGACGGCATCGTGGCTGAGCCGGCCGGGGCCCTCGCCACCGCCGCCCTCGACGCCATCGCGCCCGAGGTGGTGGGCCGGAGCGTGGTGTGCATCTTGAGCGGAGGCAACAACGACGTGGCGCGCTACGACGAGATCATCGAGCGGAGCCTCGTCCACCAGGGCCTCAAGCACTACTTCATCGTGGACTTCCCCCAGCGGCCCGGCGCGCTGCGTCAGTTCCTCGACGAGTGCCTCGGCACCAGCGACGACATCGTGCTGTTCGAGTACATCAAGAAGAACGATCGGGAGTTCGGCCCTGCTCTCGTCGGGGTTCAGCTCAGCGACCGAACAGACCTTGGGTCCCTGCTCGAACGAATCGCCCGATCGGGCCTCGACGTGCAGCTCCTGCCCCCCGACAGCCCGGTGTTCCGGCTCGTCGTCTGATTCCGGACCGCTGCGCCAGGTCCAACGACTCCACGAGACGACCGCCACCACCGCCGTCCTAGAGAAGTACCTGGCCCGCTACACCAACAAGCAGACGTTGGCGAACCACCGCTACGGCCTCGGCCAGATGATCCGGCACGTGGGCAAGCACGATTTTGCCGCTTTCACCGAGGGCGACCTCGTGGCGTGGATCGCCAACGGTGACCCGGCCAACAACACCGCCCGGCAGCGCATCTCGATGGCACGGACGTTCTTCGCATGGTGCGTCCGAGAAGGCATCTGCGGCGTCGACCCCGCTGATGACCTGCGTCGCATGCAGAAGTCCTACCCGGCCACCTACGGCAAGGTCCAGGACACTCACCCAGCCCGTTGGCTGGACAGCACCGAAGCCTTTGGAGCACTCATCGGAGCCTGCCAAGACGGCACCGAGGTCGGCTTGCAGGACGAGATCGTCATTCGCCTCGGCCTGGCAGGAATGCGGGCTGGCGAGATCCTGCATCTGACGTGGGGTGACATTTCACCGAGCGAGATTCGCTGGACCGGCAAAGGTCGCAAGCCTCGCCGCATCGTCCCGGGTGTGAAGCTCCTTGCAGCTCTCGACGCCCACCGCTCCCGCTTGACCCAGGCCACCGGAACGTTCCCGGCCAAGTCACAGCAGCTGGTGTGCAAACGCACCCAGGGCGGCAACTGGAAGGTTCACGGGTCAGAACGCACCGAGCTGCGGTGGACCGTCCCCGCCACCAACGTCAGCACCATTTGGCGCATCGTCACCCAGCGAGCCAGCCAGGCAGGCCTGGGCCACGTCGCACCACACGACCTCCGACGAAGCGCCGCTGGCATCTTGCATCGATCGAAGGCCAGTGACGGCGGACACCGATTCGACCTACTCGACATCCAGAAGGTCCTCGGCCACTCCGACCCGGCCACGACCATGCGCAGCTACCTGGACCCGATGGACACCGAGGTGACCGACCGAGCAGCACAGGTCCTCGACTGAGACCCCGGCTTCCCCCACCGGAGGCCGAGGATCGTGCCCCCAGGGGCCACTCAGGTGTCACAGGGACCGCCCCGGGGGTCCCCTTCGGCCGGTCTCGGCCTTCGGGTGGCCCCCCGGGGCATCTGCCGTGTGCCTCCCCGGACTGCGCCTGGGAACACGCACCCGTCGCCCTCCCGTGGCGGAACGATCACGTCGTCCGTTCCAGATTTGTGGACACCCGAACTAGAGTGCCGCAACCGGCAGCGTTCACCCGGTTTCAGCTGCGTGATACCGGGCGGCCTGTGGGCAGCGTCTGCAACTCGTCAGGCGCCCGGGATCGGCACGTCCCGCCAGGTCCAGATGGCTACATGATGCGTACGGGATCCCCGATTATGCGTGCGCGGGATACTCAAGGGCCGGGGGGATTCAGAGGCATCTTGCTCCCAGCGGCGTACTTCTCCGCAACGCCGTCCTTTTCTATCCTGTACGGACAGTAGCCAGCATGCACTTCTTCGACCGACAGTTCAGAGAACACGATATCCATGAGATGAGCGTTTCCCTCGATCCGAACCTCATGAAATGGGATCCCAATGGCTTCCTCCCATGTTCGAGCCCTGTGCGATCCCACGATGATGTTCGCACCCGGATACAAGATCTGGCACTGGACGCCCCACACATAGCCATGGCTTTCCCTTGTGACGTGGTGAGTCGCCAGTAGACCATCGTCGGTCGATCGGGCCCAAACATCCGGCCTCACGCTCGACCGGATCGCGACCTCCGTGCAGAAACGAAAGAGGAATCGGAGATGCTGAGGGTGAAGCCCGGAGCGTGGGTCGACAGATTGGTAGATCACAAGTTCGTAGTCACGCATGTAGTTGGTAAAGCCGTGGAACATCAGTTCGTTGTCAAACAGTCGTTCGAGTTGCTCCTTCAGTGCGGTTTGATCCACGGCATCAACCTACGAGATCCTCGGTGGCCAGGCGAGAATGCCCACCCCACACAGGATCGATCGACCACCTGACCACGAGGATAGGACTCGGTTCCCCGAACTCCGTGCGCTGATCGCTCGCTGCCTATCCGCCCTTGGGCCCGTAGGTACTGGCCTACCGGTTGTCGCTCTCGACGGTACGCCGGATCAGTTCTGGCCCGTCACCAGGAACAGCAAACTCGACTCTGCCATCAGGCCCAGTTGCCGCTACCACTTTGAACAGGTTGCTCTTGATGTTGCGTTCACCCGGACCTCCCGGCTTCCGCACTTCCTCGATACGGGCCAACGGGGGAATCCGAATCAGCGTCTTCCGATGCCGCCAATAGGGACGCCACGCCATCCCATTCGGTCCCATGAGCAGGGTCCCCTGGGAGAACCTGTCCGGAAGCTCGGGAGCGTCGCCCCTGAGAAAGCAACTCACCTCCCGAGATTCCCCCGCCACCAAGGCATTTAGGTCGGCGTCGACCTTAGATGGGGAGGTTCCCTTCGGATCACGGATTACGTCGAGGGGATGGCGCAGCACATCCCACATCGTCCGGGTGCCACCGGCACGACGATGATCACTCACAGCCACAGAGTCTCATGCCGGAGACGGTCACTGGCGCATCTACCAGGATGGGCGCCCCTTCAGGTCGATCGGGAACACCCGCTCCAGGGTGGCAGGTGACCGCACTGGATCGAATATGCGTGGCCCGACGGTGAAGCATCCTGTCAGACATGGACCGGCAGTACCCACTCAGAAATGTCGGGTGCGCGCCGGGAGGGCATGACACTCAAGACTCGCCCGGTCTCGCGACTTGGATCCAGCCGATGTCATCCAGGCACCGGTGCCGAAGACCGCAGTTTGGAAGGGCGCGTCCGGTGACGCTGGATGGTTGACACACAGCCTCGAATCCGTCGGGGAGGAAGTTGAGATTGCGCATCGGTCCGACGAGTTCTCTGGGTACGTAGAGGCGACCGTGTAGGCAAGTCGGACAGGCACACTCGACCATGCCGACAGGATGGCGATCGAAGTCCCCGACTGCTACTGATCCAATCTCAGTGCCCGCCGATGAGAAGGCCCTCACCATGGGTTCGACCTCTTCGGGCCAGATGATGCCGATGCAACCCGGCCCGTTGGACACGTCTGCGTGTCGGATATCTCCGGGCCGCTCAACCGTTACGAGCTGGACTTCCGGGCTGCATCGCACGACGACGTCACGCATTCGGCCGCTACAGCCGCCCTGCGAGCACCAGATGACTTGGTCAACGTCTCCCGGCTGCCCGCCAGGTCGCTCGAAGGCTCCGCTACCCCCGCCGCCCGTGCCGCCCTGCCATTCCCACCGTCCATTTCGATTGACGAACCAATAGGTCTGAAGCCGCCCTCGTTGGCTAGCCACGACGAGCCCAAGATCCTCAAAGCGGTCCACGTCCATGGGTTCGAAGGGCATCACCGGCGCTGTCTTATGTGTAGGCCAGGACAGATCCGCTCGAAGGGCTTTCTTTGCCCGCCGAGGGTCCTGGTCATGGGCAAACTCGCCGGGACCGGGCCTCCGCTTTCGAAAGAGCATCCCGACAATCTTCCCATCTCGGTGGGAGAACAGCAGTACGGAACTGCCGGGACCAGGGTCCCGACGGGGCGTATTACCCGATGAGGTGCCGAGCGGGAGCGTCCGTTTTGTCGGTGCACCAGATCCCCGGTTACGGGGTCGCCTGATGACAGGAGGTCAGTCCAGGACACCCTTCTTCCTAGCGATGCTCATCACCAGGGCGAGTCCGAGGAATAGGGGCAGCAGCTTGATCGGACCGGGGGCGATCGCTGCCAAGGCGATCGACACCGCGACAACAGCCACACTCCAGGGGGACGTGAACATGAAACGTAGAAAACGCCTGCCCCTGGCAGCGTCGAAACCCTTTTCCCTTTGTGCATCCATGATCTAATCCGTCCGCAGCCTTGGCAAGGTGCCACTACCCATGATGCCTGGACCGAGGTTGCTACCGCGAACGATCTGGTCGAAGTGCCGGGCCAGGGTGTCCGAGGGAGGGGAGCCACGCTTTTGGAGGTAGCGCAGACACCCGGGTTCGGATGGACGTCGAGGGGGCGCCACGGGCCATCCTGTCGACGATTGCGATCTGGCCGACCATCCGAAATGGCGCGACCCCGCGATTACGGGCGAAGTGACCCCGAGCACCAGGCAGCTCAGCCACGCTGGGGTAGGGCCACCGGGATCCCCGATTATGTGGTGTGTCCTGAAAGGAGAGTGATGGCGATGTAGAAGGTCGTTGTCATGAACCGTGCTGTGCCGGTGATGGAGGGAGGCCCTCCGGGATCGCCGATCAGGCGGAGATCCCAAACCACCGCAAGCTGCTGCGGTCAAGAGCCGTGGTGGTGAGCGTTGCGGAAAAGGCCGCCGTGAGCGGTCAGGTGTGCGACGAGAAGACGAACGTGAGTGAACCACTGCTGACGCATCGAAACGGGGAACGATGACATCGAAACCGGGGAATCGCATAGTTCCCGGGATGAAGGCGTGCCCGTCCTTCGGGCGGCCGTGGGTCAGGAGGCAGCCTGGTAGCTGTCCTGGCGGTGTCCGGTGTAGAGGTGGCGTGAGCTCGTCGCAGGCGCTGGCATGGAACAGGAGAACCTGTCGCCCCGATAGTGACGGCCAGTCGAAATGGGTGGTGTCGGCCCCCTGGTCGTCGAGAGGGAGGGCGCCAAGGGAGGGACACCCCGAGGCGCAGAGTACCGATGCGGGGCACAGGGGCGGACCGACTCGTAGTAGCGATGAAGGCTCTGTAATGGAGCCCGAGTGAAGGGGTCGGACAGGTCAGGTCGAGCCGAGGCAATCAGGATGGGGAGGAGCCGAAGGAGAGAAAGAAGCAGAAGAACGTGAAGTAGTTTGACATCGAGAAGCGCCGACTGGTGGGGGCGTGGGAGAAGGTCCGGGCTAACAACGGAGCGCCGGGCGTGGACGAGTCGGCATCGACGTGTTCCAAGAGCGGTGGAAGGACAACCTCTACGAGCTGTGGAACAGGATGAGCTCGGGGAGCTACTTCGCGGGTACGGTGCGGGCGGTGGAGATACAGAAGGATCATGGGCCAGAAGTCAGTGTGCTTGGCGTGCGGAACACGGTAGACAGAGTGGCGCAGACTGCAGCAGCGATGCTGTTGGAGGAGAAGCTGGAGCGGATCTTCCATCCCGACAGCTACGGCTACAGTCCCGGGCGCTCTGCGCAGCAAGCGGTGGCCGCCTGTCGGCGGCGGTGCTGGGAGAAGGACTGGGTGGTAGACTGCGACATCAGGGCCTTCTTGAACTCAGTCCCCCACGATCTGCTGTTGAAGGCGGTGGCTCACCACACCGACGAACGATGGATCCTGCTCTACGTAGAACGGTGGCTGAAAGCCCTCGTGTAGATGGCGAAGAGGACAATCGAGACACGGGAGAAGGGCACACCACGGGGCTCTCCGATGTAGCGTCTTGGCCAACTGTTCACGCACTATGCGTTGACAGTGGATGGACCGGGAAATACGATCTGTGTCTTCGAGCGTTACAAGGATGACATCGTGATACACTGCGACAGCGAGGACAAGCCGAACCCTTCGGGCTGAGAGTGCGAACGGCTCGAGTCCGTGGGGCTTGAGCTGCACCCGAGAAGTAAAGGATGGTGATCTGCAAGGACTCGAACAGACGCGGTGAGGCCGAGCATGTGAGCTTCGACTTCTCGGGTTTCGCTTCCGGGGACGCCTGGTCAAGGGTAAGCACGGCCACTTAATCGGGTTCGTGCCGGCCATCAGCACCAAGGCGAGGAAGGCGATCGGCCAGAAGATCAGGGCATGGCACCTCAACCGTCGCAGCTGGGCGGACCTGTCCAGCCTCGCCGAGGACATCAACCCCAAGGTCAGAGGCTGGATCAACTATTACGGAGTCTTCTACCGCTCCGAGTTGCGCTTCCTCGCATGGCGAATCAACGACCACCTCGTGCGGTGGGCCATGCAGAAGTTCAAGCGACTTCGGGGACGTTACGCCAGAGCGTTCGACTGGCTGGTCCGTGTACACCACTACCAGCCAGACCTCTTCGCTCACTGGCAACTCGCCCCACCGCTTCGAGGCCGACTGTGGGAGCCGGATGACGGGAGACTGTCACGTCCGGTTCTGAGAGAGCCGGGGGGTGCGATCCCCCCGGCCACTCGCCTGGGTTTGGACCTCTGGACTGAGGCAGAATCGTACCGGTGAACTCAGGAACCGACGCTCCGGCAGGGGGACGAAATACGCAGACTGACACGGTGCTCGTTGTACGGCGCGAAACGAGCTTAGGAGCTTGAATCCGAACGTTCAACATATTGATCGATGGTGTCCGAGCGGGCGAAATCGATGACGGCCAGACGGTGGTCATTCCACTCACGACCGGGACACACCGTTTTCGTTTGAAATGCGATTGGTGCCAGAGTCCTGACATAGACATCGTGCTTCGTGAAGGCAGCCGAGTCGAGTACGTATGCCGCACTGTTTTCACCTACGCCCTTGATCCAGTCTCCGGCCCAGGCACTACATCGACGTCGTACCAGAAGGCACGTCGCTGCAACCTCAGCGAACGCTTGGCAGGAAATGGCGGTCGATCGCTCGGTGCAATCCCGGGCATCGTCTTGATCCTTGTCTTAGCGGTTCTTCATTCCGGCGTGGTGATGGCCGTCGGCTTGGGCGTAGCGGCAATCTTGTTGAGCACCTTTGTTACACTGTCGAATCGAGTGCGCTTCGGTCGAGGTGCATCGCCACAGGGCTGATCGGACACGCTTGGGATCACCCGGTTTAGGTGCTACCCGAGATCCCCTGTGGCCTCAAGGGATCAACGCAACGCCGCGCTGAATGGCAGAAGCTATGACGCGGACTGGGAGGTGCGGTGATGACGCGATTCTCGGAGGCCGAAAGAGCGGAGATCTGGGACTCGGTTGAACGGGGCGAGTCTCTCCGGGTGATCGGTCGAGGTGTGGGTGGAGCCCACGGCTCGAGGCGGACGTGCCTGGTGGACAACGCCGATAGTCGACCCCGGCGCCAGGGAGCTCAGACCTGCTTCTGACGCTGGCCGAACGTGAGGAGATCTCGAGGGGACTGGCCGGCGGTCTTTCGCTGCGAGCGATGGCGGCGGGGATGGGCAGA
The DNA here is from genome assembly GCA_963768255.1 of uncultured Acidimicrobiales bacterium. Classification (GTDB taxonomy): domain Bacteria; phylum Actinomycetota; class Acidimicrobiia; order Acidimicrobiales; family UBA8190; genus Chersky-840. Next base: position 422,825 of record CAVYGX010000008.1, read on the forward strand.
GCACCGTCGACGGTGTGACGGGAGATGAACGCGAACGGAGGCGCGCGGTGCTACCGGGCCCTGCAGGCTGAGCGGTCGCGCGGAGGCGACCGCGGCGTCCGAAGGTGGCCAAGCTGGACGGCCTGCTCCGAGGCTGCGACGGGTGGTCGAGGCAAAACTCGAGAAGCTACTGGTCGCCTCAGCAGATCGCAGACATGGTTGGCTCGCGAGCATATCCCGACGACCCGGAGATGCGCGTGAGCCACGAGACCATCTACATGTCGCTGTTCGTCCAGGGTCGAGGGGCCTGCGCCAGGAGCTGCTACCGCTGCCTGCGCCAGGGCCGAGCCATGCGCGTCCGCAAGGGGCGCACAAAGGACGACGTTGGCGAGGGGAAGCATCAACGACATGGTCATGATCTCTGAGCGTCCCGCCGAGGTGGCTGACCGAGCCGTCCTGGTCACTGGGAAGGAGACCTCATCATTGGCAAAGGCGTGACGACCATAGGCACCTCTGGTGGAGCGCTCGACAGCCGCTATGTGATGCTGCTTCGCTCTACCGAACGGACATGCAGCGCCGAGGCGGTGCGCAAAGCGCATGGCCAAGAAGCATCACCACGCTTCCGACCGAGCTGCGCCGGTCGATCACCTGGGACCAGGGCAAGGAGATGGCCGAGCACCTCCGATTCACCGTTGACACCGGCGTCGCAGATCTACTTCTGCGATCCCAAGTCACATGGTAATTGTGATGTCGCGGGACATCGCTGACAGATTTGGTCAGTAGATCGCTGACACTAATCGCGGCGCCGACCGGGAGGTCGGCCTGTGCCTTGGTATCGGCGAGTGGTGTCGATGGTGAGGCGACGGAGGAGTCCCTGCTGGCCATAGATGGCAAGAGTGAAGTCTCGGGCGGTGACGAGGACACGTTGGCCGGCCAGGCGGCTGTCGATGCCGACGACGAAGTCGCTCCAACCGATGTGGCCTCCTTTGTTGACCGTGTGGATGCTGGCCCGGATCGGTCCATCGATGACTGGTCCCGGTTCGGCTGGGCTGCTGGCCGCCCACTGTTCGGCCGGCGTGGCGCCCCGGAGCGCTCGGTGGGGCCGGGCATGGTTGTACTGGTCTCGCCACCGGTCGAGTTGGTCTTGCAGTTCGCCAATGGATCTGGCCACCGGTTGAATCCGCAGCCAGGCCTTGGTCGTTTGATGCGAACGTTCGAGCTTGCCGCAGGTCTGGGGGTGAGCTGGACTGGAGCAGATTTGGACCACGCCCAGGGAGCGCAGCATTCGTTCGAAGTCGGCCTCGCCGTTGCGACTGAGCCGTCCGGTGAAACAGCTGCCGTTGTCATTCATGACCCGAGCTGGCAGTCCCCAGGTCTCGACGGCCGCCGTGAAGGCGTCCCATGCCGCTTTGGCGGTCGGACCGGTGTCGACCCGGGCCGCGACCAGCGCCCGGGAGTGGTCATCGAGCACGTCCATGATCCACACGGTCTGTCCGTCGGCCAGAGCCCAGGCGGTGGCGTCGATCTGCCAGGCGTCGTTGGGCCGGGGCCACACGAACCGCTTCCAGGCGACCTTGGGTCGCTTCTCCGGCTGGGGAGTGACCATCCCCCTGCGCACCAGCACCCGGTGGATCGTGGCAACTGATGGTGGTGTCTCGCCTCGACGGGCCAGGTGGTAGGCGATCGTCTGGGCGCCGCATTCGAGCGGCAGCTCCTTGCGAAGCCGGACTATCGCTTCCTCTGTCGCATCGGACACCCGGCCCGGCGAGGAATGCGGACGGCGAGAGCGTTCCACCAGGCCTGCCGGTCCTTCGGCCTCGAATCGCCGTCGGTACTTGTAGAGGGTTTGGCGGGAGATCTCCAGGTCCCGGCAGAGCGCCGTCACCTTCAACGGAACCCCGCTCGAGAACACGGCCAACAGCTTCGCTTCCATCGTCACCACTCTTTGCGCCATGCCCATGGGCTACCTGGCGCCAGCTCGAGTGTCAGCGATGTCCCGCGAGAGACCTGTCAGCGATCTCTAGATACTCAATAAGTCACCCTGGCAACGAGGCAGCAACGAGAATACGAACGGTCTGCTTCGTCAGTACCTGCCCAAGAGCACCGACATGTCGACGGTGACGCAGTCGCAGCTCAACGCCATCGCTCGATCGCTCAATGGGCGGCCTCGACAGACACTCGGATGGATGTCACCATCTGAGGCGTTCAACGGGGCTGTTGCGATGACCGGCTGAGGCCACACCGATTATGTGCGGCCCTGGTGCAGTTTGCGGGTGCTGTGTTACAGAACCCGCACCTGGGCGGATAGCGGATCTCGGCGATCGACCCGCTACAGTTTCTGGATCACCAACCAGGAACGGAATGTCTTGGGACACGCAGGAACCAAGTCATCAGCTGTCGCACGGTCCGTTGGAGTTGGTATTGCTTTGGTGACGCTGACTTTGGCCGGATGTGCCGCGGCGGGATTTCCAACAGGGTCGGGCACCGCCACGATCACATGGCATAGCGTCGACGCACCTAATGGTGGCTCCGTGGCGCATCCTCAGCCATTCTCGGGAAGCATCGCTGGAGTCCCACTGATCGGGAAATCGGTGATGCCAGTGCCTCACGTCATTCGGACTCCCGAAGGGTCGGTGTCACTTCCTTCCACTTTGGTGTTGGCTCACTTGACAGGGAGTTTTCAAGGGCAGCCGTTCGTTCTGACTCTGTCAGCGAAAACGTCAGAACTGAGGAACCTCTTTCACTCCTCGTCATTGCTCGTCGATGTGGTCGGCACCTACGGATCACAGGTTGTAAAAGGCACCACGACCGTCCCTGCAAGTCACCCGAACACACTTCGCATCATGGGGACGGTCGGCCACCACCACGTCACCTGCACAGTGCGACCGACTCAACATGGAGCAGCGAACACGGCCACCGCCACCTTCACCGTCACGGGTTAGCTGGGACACGTTGCAGGTTACTGCGTCAGGGGTCCGCACCCGTCGTCCAGTACGGGCACTTACAGGGCGGTTACCTCTGGGGCGCCAAATAGGGCCCTGATGGCGTACGAAATCCCCGATTATGGACGGCCTAAACGTAGTTTGGGGCTGCGGTGCTACATCGTCCGCACCGGCTCACGGGACGCTACCCGGCTAGTTGCAAAGGAACTCCGGGACGTGCGTGGATCGTCCCTTTGTCAGAGCGACCGGATATGAACCGGTCGCATCTTTGAGCAGATACCGCCCAGCCGTTAGCGAGAAGCGAAATGTTGTCCCTGCTCCTGGGAGCCGTTTTGTCGCAACGACACGATCACGAGCGTAAACAGTGACCGTGGTCGCGTGCCGAGCGGCAAATAGGGTGCAAGCTGCCACTCGTCCTGTCAGCACACCAATATTAGGCGGCGACGAAGCGTAGCCGGACATACTCACTGCGACGATCATCGCCCGGACCGCGGCCCTGACCACTGACTTCATGGCTATTTGACGCCTCCTGCGACTCTCAGGTTCCCACTTCGACAGGATCTCTTGGAAGCGGTCGATTCGTCATTCATTCTCCCCCTCCGTGGCGCCGGGTTCTGGCACATCTTCCATGGTTCACGACGGCGACCGGTTTCCCACCATGCCAGGGATTTCGCAAGCGCATATCACCCGCTATCGGATGTCCCCATGATGGCCCCGGACCACTCGCACATGATGCTCCTTTCTCGGGGTCTTCTGGACGCCAATCCACCTGAATCCGCTCGGTAACACCGATCCCGCACTGGCTGGTCTGGGGCCCTGCGAAGGGGCCAACGTTGCCAGTCGGGGCACTAGACAGATCGGGAAAGCACCTTCCCGCACCCCGGGCACCAACTCGACACGCCGTCGGTCTTGGTGCTGCACACGTGCTGCGACTCCTTCCACCTCACAACTTCCCGGGCGTACTCGGCTATGACCCGATACAGCCAGAATCCGTCCTCAGTTATCAGCAGCATGCCATCGAAGCCTCTTGGCCCCTTGGCGTCGTGCTGACCAGGCTTGTGACGCAACAGCGCCAACATGAGACGACGCATCTCCACCCATTCGTGCACAGACACCGACGTCCGCTCCACCTCCGGCTTCAGACCCCAATAGCCCCAGAACCGCCCCACGTTCAGGTAGTCATCGGGAACTTGTTTCTGCTCCCACTTGCCCGACTCACGCCAGAAGTAGTCCGCCACTCTCCGACCATTTTCCTCTGCTCGACCATAGAAGCAACGCTGCACGTCCACACCCTGGTATAGGTGCCGCCAATCCTCACTTCCCACGATTTCGTACCAGGCCCGCTTCGCCCACTGCAACAACACCGCTTCGGGTACATCAGGGAGCCCTACATACGTATGCAAATGAGGGGCACCACGTTTCTGAAACTCGAGCACCCACGCACCTTTCGGGGGACCCCACTTCCTCGTCCAGCGCATCTTCATGGCTTCACGGTGCCGTCGCACCAGCAAGCCGTCACAGGTGAACTCCCGAGGGTAGGTGTAGGTCACCAGGGCCAACCGGGGTCCGCACTCTTCCCAGGGCGGCGCGGCGAACCGTTCCCGCATGTGCAAACGACTAAAGGCGCTGAACTCCTTGACAACCCGACCGGCGGTCGATCGGCCTGTCGATCCCAGACTTTGACCCCCGCTAAAGGTACGGACACCCCAATCCGACACGCCCTTCCTACGGAGTCGGATCCCACCCCACGACACGTCAACAAAGAACTCGTTGTGCCTACCCACTCGTTCCCGGAACGCCCTGGTCATCAAAACCGCATCGCCAGCCACCTACCGCCGACGAACCGATCCAGGTTGACGAAGTAGCTACCTTTGCGCCCGCAGTTTGAACACTCCTGGTCCAGCGCCTCACGGGGACTCATCGTTTCCCCACCTTCGTCGGCCCCGCACCAAAAGCACTCCACCGTGTACGAGAAAAGGCCCTCAGGAGGGCGATTACCGTTTTTGTGTAACGAGCACTTCATGACCCCCCCTACTGACATCAACTTTTTGGACAACTACGACCCTGCCTTCGGCTTCGGTCGCGCCCCCGGTCGAGGAACGAGTCGGTGTCCTCGTTGGGGTGCCACCGTGACAGGTGCCTGTAACACTGAATCGACAGGGGGCTCCACCGCAGGGGACCGTTCGGTTGCTCAAGCTTCCTGTGCCCACTGAGGGATGAGGCTCAAGTGGGTCCCGATGCTGCCGTTACGGGAGTATTACGCCGTTCTTTGTGCCGACACGCCCCCGAATCCCAGTAGGACGGCTCGGAACCCGTCAAGGGCGACCCGAAGTCGGGACCCTGCAACCGGTGAAGCTGGCTGCACCCGACCACGGCTCGAATACCCCCTTGACCGAACCCCAGCCATCCCTATCGTTCGCTTGTCAGCGATCGAAGCTAGTTCGATCGAGAACGACAAAAGGGAGTCCCAAAATGGCAGCAGAATCTGAGGTGCGTGGAGTTTCTGAACATATACGTACTAAGTACGTATCAAGAAGAACGACCGGGAGTTCGGGCCCGCCATCGTGGGAGTGGAGCTGGCCGAGCGCGGCGACCTGGGACCCCTGCTGGCGCGCATCCAAACGTCGGGTCTCGACGTCCAGCTCCTGCCCCCCGACAGTCCGGTGTTCCGTCTTCTGGTGTGACCTGCCTACAGATTGAGGTCCTTCTTGGGCCGCACCACGAGCGAGGCCAGGTGGACGCCGGCGGGGCGGGTGATGGCCCACAGCACGGCCTCGGCCACGTCCTCGGGCGCGCACAGGTGCTCGGACATCGCCTGTTGGGCGTGTTCGAGCACCTCGTCGGAGAGACGGTCCCCAGAGGTGAACTGGGCCGGGTCGGCGTCCCCGCCCATCGAGCTCACCATGAGCTCGAGCACGGCCGGATCGAAGTTGCGGGCGAAGCTGGTGGCGATGGCGCCGGGCATGATCGTCACCACCTTGATGGGGTCGTCGAGCAGCTCGCGCCGCAACGACTCGTTGATGCAGTTCACAGCGTGCTTGGTGGCGCCGTAGACGCCCGATGCCGGTTGCAGCGAGGCCACCGACGAGATGTTCACGATGTGGCCCTCCGCCCCACAGGCGCGCATGGCGCGCACCGCGGCCTGTGATCCCACCAGCAGGGCGAGGATGTTGGTCTCCAACATGACGCGCCAGTGCTCGGGCTCCGCCTCCATGATGGGCGCGGGGTAGCTCACCCCGGCGTTGTTGACCATGACGTCGAGCCGGCCCGTCGAGGCCACGGCGAAGTCCACGAGCGCCCGCGCCTCGGCCACGTCGCGCACGTCGTGGACGTGGCGCTCGGCCGTCCCACCCGACGCTTCGATGCGCGCCACCGACTCGTCCATGGCCTCCTTGGTGCGGCCTCCGAGCACGACGTGCGCGCCGGCGCCACCCAGAGACTCGGCGATGGCCCGGCCGATCCCGCTCGAGGCTCCCGTCACCACGGCCGTGCGCCCGGCCAGGGTCTTGTCCGCTGCTGTCGCTGCCGCCATGGGTCGGGCCTCCTCGTGACCGTGGAGGGATCACCTTAGGACCGGTTCCCGGTTCCTTTCCGGTGCGCCGCGCCGTCGACGACTCGTCCCCACCAGGTGCCGCTCGGTACGATGCCCAGGTGAGCGACGTCCTGCCCCAGCCCAGCGACGCCCCCGCTCCGACGGCTCGGCCCACCCAGGGACGGTTCTCCGCCTGGGTCGAGGTGCTGCGCACCACCAACCCGCCCAAGGGCCGTCCCCTCGACCCCGTGTCGCGCTGGCTCGTCCTGACCCGCGCTGCGGTGCTCCCCATGACGCTCGTGGCCGGCGCGGTGGCGACGTGTCTGGCCGTGCGCCGCCACGGGTTCGACGTCGGGCTGCTCCTGCTGGCCTTCGCCGGGCTCGTGCTCGCCCACTGCGCCAACAACCTCATGAACGACCTCTTCGACGCCGAGGTGGGCGCCGACACGGCGTCGTATCCCCGGGCCCTGTACGCGCCGCACCCGGTGCTGTCGGGGATGGTGTCGCGCGGACGTCTGGCGCGCGCCGCACTGATCGTGAACGTCCTCGACCTCGCGATCCTGGTGGTCCTGGCGGTGTACCGCGGCTGGCCCGTGGTCGGATTCGCTCTGGGGGGGTTCTTGTTGTCGGTCGCCTACACCGCGCCGCCGCTGCGGCTCAAGAAGCGCGGCCTGGGCGAACCCGACGTCTTTCTGGTGTGGGGCCCGCTCATGGTGGGCGGCACCTACTACGCCGCGGTCGGGCACCTGCCGTGGGAGGTCATCGTGGCCTCGGTGCCCTACGGCCTGCTGTGCACGGCCGTGCTCATGGGCAAGCACATCGACAAGGCCCCCTTCGACGAGCCCCTGGGGATCCGCACCCTTCCCGTCGTGCTGGGCGAACGCCGGGCCCGGGCCGCCACCATCGGCCTGATGGTGGCGTTCTACGTGACGGTGGTGGTGTGCGTGGCGGTGCGCGCCCTTCCCTGGCCCGCCCTCTTGAGCATCGGGGCGCTGCCCAAGCTCGTCCAGGCCTGGAAGTACTTCGCCCAGCCCAAGCCCGACGCGCCCCCCGAGGGGTTTCCGGTGTGGCCGCTGTGGTTCGCGGCCATCGCCTTCGTGCACACGCGCCGGGCCGGATCACTGCTCGTGCTCGGCCTCGTCATCACGGCCGCCGCCAACATCCGCTGAGCCGCGGGCGAACCGGCCGACGCCGAACCCGCTGCCGCCGAACCGGCTAGGAGTTCGTCGCCTGTTGGCGGACGTACTCGGCCGTACCGGCGAGGAACTGCTCCACGTTGGCGGCCTTGCCCGCGGCGATGTCGCCGAACCACGCCGGGACGTACACCTGGGCCTTCTCCTCGGCCAGGCCTTCCAGGATCGTGGCCACGGCGTCGTCGACGGTGATCGAATCGACCTGCGCCACGAAGGGGTCGTTGTCGGGAAGGGTGAAGAGCTCGGTGTCGACCACCCCGGGGTAGACGACGGTCACCTTGACCCCGGTGTCCCACAAGTCGACGGCCATGGATTCGGAGAAGACGGTCACCGCCGCTTTCGTCGCCGCGTAGGCGGCTTCTCCGGGAGGGCTCAGGGTCGCCGCCACCGACGAGATGTTGAGGATCCGGCCTTCGCCCCGCTCGAGCATCTGGGGGAGCAGGGCCAGGGTGAGCCGCACCGGGCTCGAGTAGTTGATGTTCATGACGGCATCCACCGTGGCCGCATCGAGGGCGGTGACGTGTCGACGCTTGGGGATGCCGGCGTTGTTCACGAGCACGTCGACCCCGCCCAGTTCGCTCATCGCCGCGACGGCCAGGGCATCGACAGCGGCATGCTGCGCCAGGTCCGCCACCCACATGCGCGACGCCGGGCTGTACTGCCGGCAGCGCTCGAGCACCTCCGCCAAGCGGACCTCCCGGCGCGCCACCAGGCCCACCGTGGCCCCCGCCTTGGCGAACGCTTCGGCCAGCCCGGCGCCTATGCCCGACGACGCCCCTGTCACGAGCACCCGCCGGCCTGCCACGTCGTATGTCATGGTCCCACCCCCGTCTCGGAGCCCTGATCTTCGCTCAGATAAGAAGGCGCTGCACCGGCGGCCGCCGGCGCCTGGGATCGCGGCGTGAGCACGCGGCCTACGCTCGCAGGGCGCACCACGAGGAGGCAACGTGAAGACCAGGGTCACCGACATGCTCGGGGTGGAGTTCCCCATCCTGGCGTTCAGCCACTGCCGCGACGTGGTGGCGGCGGTCACGAAGGCGGGGGGCTTCGGCGTCCTGGGCGCTGTCGCCCACACCCCGGACCAGCTCGATGTCGATCTGCGCTGGATCGAGGAGCAGACCAAGGGGGGTCGCTACGGCGTCGACCTGCTCCTGCCGGCCAAGTACGCCGGAGCGGAGGAGGGCGGCATCGACGCCGAGGCCGTGGCGCAGCTGCTCCCCCCCGCCCAACAGGAGTTCGTCGACGACATCCTGCGGCGCTACGACGTGCCCGAGCTCCCGCCCGACCTGCGCCGCGAGTCGCCGCGCAATGTGCTCGCAAACGTGGCGGCCAAGGGGTACGAGCCCCTCCTCGACGTGGCCTTCGCCCATGACATCGCCCTGGTGGCGAGCGCCCTCGGACCCCCGCCCCCGTCGCTCATCACGCGGGCGCATGACGCCGGGGTGGCGGTCGCCGCCCTGGCCGGCACCGTGACCCACGCCCAGCGCCACCAGTCGGCCGGGGTCGACGTCATCGTGGCGCAGGGGACCGAGGCCGGCGGCCACACGGGGGAGATCTCGACCATGGTGCTCGTCCCCGAGGTCGTCGACGCCGTGGCGCCGACGCCGGTGCTGGCCGCGGGCGGTATCGGCAACGGGCGCCAGATCGCCGCCGCGCTGGCCCTCGGCGCCCAAGGGGTGTGGTGCGGCTCGGTGTGGCTCACCACCGAAGAGGCCGAGACCCAACCGGCGGTGAAGCAGAAGTTCCTGACCGCCACCTCGAGAGACACCATCCGGTCGCGGTCGCTGACGGGCAAGCCGGCCCGCATGCTGCGCAGCGCCTGGACCGACGAGTGGGAGGGCCCCGGGTCTCCGGGCGCGCTCCCGATGCCCCTGCAGAGCGCGCTCGTGGCCGAGGCCCAGCTGCGCATCAGCCGCGCCGCGGCGACCGAAGGCTCGGGATCGCAGAAGCTGGCCAACTACTTCGTGGGACAGGTCGTGGGCCAGCTCGATGCGATCCGTCCCGCCCGCCAGGTCGTCCTCGACATGATGACCGAGTACGCCGAGGTGGCCCAGCGCTTCGCCGATCAGGTGGCGGAGGAGAGCGCGTAGCGCGTCGTCGGGGTCATCCCCCGACGGGGGCGCTCGGCGTGAACACGACAGGCAGCGTCTCGAACCCGACGATGAAATTCGATGACCGCAGCGGCCGCTGGTCGTCGCCGGCGAGGCGGATGTCGGGAAGCCGGTCGAGGATCCGGTCGACCATCCCCAGGATCTCGGCGCGGGCCAGGCGATGTCCGAGACACAGGTGTGCCCCGAACCCGAAGGCCACGTGGTCGTTGGGCTGGCGGCGGATGTCGAAGGACTCGGGGTCGGTGAAGACCGTCTCGTCCCGGTTGGCCGACGGGTAGAGGAGCAAGACGTTCTGACCGGCGCGGATGGTCTCGCCGTGGAGCTCCACGTCACGCGTGGCCTTGCGGTTGAAGTTCTTGATGGGCGTCACCCAGCGCAGCATCTCCTCGACCGCCTCGGGGAGCAGGACCCGGTGGCCGCGCAGGTCCTCGAGCTGGTCGGGGCGACGCAGCAGCGCTTCCATACCGCCGCTGATCACGTGGCGGCTCGTCTCGTCTCCTCCGATGAGGAGCAACAGTGATTCGTACACCAGGGAGTCGTCATCGATGCGCTCACCGTCGATCTCGCCTTGGACGAGCACGCCCAGGAGGTCATCGGCGGACATGGACCGGCGACGCTCGTCGATGAGCTCCCGGATGAAGGTGTCCCACTCGCTGAACGCGGCGGCGGCCTTGGTGAACGCCTCGGGGTCCTTGGAACCCTGGGACATGAGCATGGTGTCGGACCACTCGAGGAGGCGCTCCCAGTCCTTGGGGTCGAAGCCCAGCATGTCCGCGATCAGGACCAAGGGGAGCGGCGCGGCGATGTCGGCCACCAGGTCACACGCACCCTTCTCGCACACCCGGTCGATGATCTCGTCGCACACGGCCCGGATGCGGGGCTCGCGGTCGCGCACCGCCTGAGGGGTGAACCCCGCGCTCACCAACCGCCGCCGCCGCCGGTGCTCGGGGGCGTCCATGTCGATCATGTACGGGAGCGGGGTGTTGGGACGCGATCCCCCCGTGCTCGAGAAGGTCTGGGGGTCCTGCCCGATGGCCTTCACGTCCTCGTAGCGGGTCACGCCCCAGATGTCGTTGGGCTCGTCGTAGTAGGCGGGGGCGTGTTGGCGCATCCAGGCGAAGGCGGGGAAGGGGTCGCCCGCGAAGAAGTCGCCGTCCATCAGGTCGATGTGTGGGGCCCCGGCGTTCGCCATCTGTCGTGCCTCCCCTGGTTTCTTCTCTCACCACGCCTAGTGACCTCTAGACACGGCCAGTGGTCAGGCGTATCGTTCTACCGTCGTCGGCGGCTTGTCCACCGTAGGCGATATCGGGGGATGCGCGGGACGGGGCCGTCTCGGTACTGAGCGGTTCCAGGGGGGACCCGTCCCGCTGCTCCCAAGCGCACGGCTCAGATCAAGCCGACCGATTTCAACCACGTCTCGGCCACCGCGGCGGGCTGCTGCTTGTCGGCGGTGACGTCGAGGTTGAGCTTGGAGATGGCGTCGGTCGTCAGCTTCTGGTCGAGAGCGTTGAGGGCAGCGGCCACGGGCGCGGTGTCGACCGACTTGCGGATCACCGGGACGATGTAGTCGGCGCCTTCGAGGTGTTTGTCGTCGGTGAGCGCCACGAAGTTGTTGCTGACGACGTTGCCGTCGCTGGAGAACAGCTCGACCACCTGGACCTCGCCGTTCTTGAGGGCGGCCACGCTGAGGGGCCCGGCTTCGTCGAGGGACTTGAAGCCGGCGAAGGTGAGGCCGTAGACCTGCTTGAGCCCGGGCTCACACCCGGCGAAGGTCGGGCACTCGGGTGGCCCCCCCAGCGTCATCTTCGACGCGTAGGGCGCCAGGCTCGAGATCGTGGTCAGGTGGTCCTTGGTCGCGGTGGCCTTGGTCACGGCGAAGACGTTGGTGTCGAGGGCCTGCGAGGCGGGCAGCACGGTGACCCCGAAGGACGACAGCGCGGTCTTGTCCGCCGCGATGGCGGTGGCGATCTGGGTGCCGGCGGGCTGGGGGTTGCCCCCGTGCAGGTAGCCGAGCAGCGACGCGGCGTAGTCGGGCTCGAGGTCGATCTGGCCGTGCTCGATGGCGGGGACGACGACGGCCCGGGTCCCGAGGGCCGGCTCCACCTTGACCGGGTAGCCGGCGTGCTTCAGCACGTCCCCGTAGAGGTTGGCCACGATCTCCTGCTCTTCGAAGTTGGTGGCCCCGATCTTGATGGTGGGCTTGGCGGCGGACCCGCTATTGCTAGGAGTGCTGCTGCAACCGGCCACTACGAGGGCGGTCGCAGCCACAGCGGCGGCAGTCATGAACGAGCGTCGGAGGAACATCGTGGGGGGCCTTTCGCTGGGATCGGTGGCGCGAACCTAGTCCCACTGCTCTGGCCAGGACGAGGCCGGGACCGGGCGCAGTATTCTGACTAAGCCGATGGGTTTAGTCAAGATAATGCCGGTGGCCATGGCCCGGGCGCGCACCGACGGGACTAACACCGGTCGGCACCCGCCGGCGCAGCGGCACCGGCGTGAGGACCCGCTGCACGATGCCGAGGCCCAGTGCCACCACGGCGGCCAGTAGCGCCACCAGCAGCGCCCCGGCGAAGGCCTCGACGGTGTCGTTCGTGTTGAGGCCGGAGATGACCGGGGTCCCGAGGTCGCTGTAGCTGACATAGGCGGCCAGGGTGGAGGTCGCCACCACCTCGATCGATGCCGTGCGGACCCCGGCCATGAGGAAAGGCGTGGCGAGGGGCAACTCGACGGTGCGCAGCACCTGACCCCCGGTCAGGCCCATGGCCTTGGCCGCGTCGCGTACCTCGGCGTCGACCTCGCGCATGCCCACGTAGGTGTTGGTGAGGATCGGGGGGATGGCGAGGACCACGAGGGCCAGGAAGGCGGCGAGGAAGCCGCCCCATTGGAGCGATATCCACGGCACGATGGCGAACAGGGTCAAAAGGGCGAGGCTGGGTACGGCCCGCGCCGCATTGGCGGCGTTCACCGCCACCAACCCGCCCCGGCCGCTGTGGCCGAGGACGAGCCCGATGCCACCGCCGATGACCAGTGCCCCGAGCACCACGGCCAGCGACAGTTCGGCTTGGCGCCACAAGAGCTCGGGGATGCCGGTCGAGCCCTTCCAGTTCGCGGCGGTGGTGAACCAGCCGGCCACGCTGGCGACGAAGTGCCGGAAGTGGTCCCAGATCTCCATGTCAGCTCACCCGGGCCCGACGGGCCGAACGCGACCAGGGGACGACCAGTCGCTGCACGCCCACGAGGAGCAGGTCGCACAGCGCGGCCAGGACGACCGAGAGGACGAGCCCGACGATGATCGGGGTGTAGAAGCCGATGTTGAACCCGTAGGTGATCTGCTGGCCCAGTCCCCCCAGCCCGATCAATGCGGTCACGGTGACGAGGCCGATGACCGTGGCGGTGGCGACCCGGAGCCCGGCGAACACGTAGGGCAGCGCCAGGGGCAAGTCGACCCGGACCAAGCGCGCCGCGCGGCGAGTAGCCCATGGCGGTCGCCGCCTCTCTGGCGTCGGCGGGCACGGCGTCGAGATCCGGCCACGGTGTTCCAGATCAGGATGAGCAGGGTGTAGCCGACGAGGGCGATCTCCGCCGTCGGGTACGACGCCACGTATCCGGTGATGGGCCCGAGGATGGCGAAGAGCGCCAGGGACGGGATGATGTAGAGGGCGCTGGCGAAGCCGAACACCGGGGGGCGCAGCACCCGGTACCGCCACGCCAACAGGGCCAGGGGAAGAGACAGGCACAGGCCGATGGCGAGCGCCAGCAGGCTGAGGGAGATGTGCTGCAACAGGTCGGAGCTGATCTGGCCCCACTGACCCGAGACGTAGCTCCACTGGAAGAAGGGCTGCGCCGTCCCCATCGCCGTGACTCTACGGGAGCGGCCGGGGCGCGGCGCCGCTAACGTAGACACCCGTGATCACGCTGGAGCGGGTCTCCAAGAGCTACGGCGACGGCACCGTGGCGGTGGCCGAGCTGAGCCTCGGAGATCGGCGACGGGGAGCTCACCGTCCTGGTGGGACCGTCGGGATGCGGCAAGACCACCACGCTTGCGGATGATCAACCGGCTCATCGAGCCGACCTCGGGCGCGCATCTCATCGCCGGGGAGAACGTGCTGCGCAAGGATCCGGTGCTGATGCGCCGGGGCATCGGCTACGTGATCCAACAGGGCGGGCTCTTCCCCCACCGGCGCGTCTTCGACAACGTGGCCGTCGTTCCCCGCCTGCTCGGGTGGGACGGCGCCCGGGTCGAGCACCGCGTCAACGAGCTGCTCGAGCTGGTCGGCCTCGACCCCAAGAGCTACGGGCGGCGCTTCCCGCACGAGCTCTCAGGGGGAGAACGCCAACGGGTCGGGGTGGCCCGCGCCCTCGGCGCGGATCCCCCCGTCCTGCTCATGGACGAGCCCTTCGCCGCGGTGGACCCGGTCACCCGCCAGCGCCTGCAGAACCAGTTCCTCGAACTGCAGACCGAGCTCCAGAAGACGATCGTGTTCGTCACCCACGACATCGAGGAGGCGGCCAAGCTCGGGGACCGTATCGCCGTGCTGTCGAAGGGAGGCGTGCTCGAGCAGTACGACACCCCGGCCGAGATCCTCGGCCGCCCCGCCACCGCTTTCGTGGCCGATTTCGTGGGAGCAGACCGCGGCGTGCGACGCCTGGCGGTCGTCCGGATCGAAGCCGGGGACCTGGCCACGCCGCCGGTCCTTCCCCCCACCGCCACCATGGAGCACGCCCGGGCGTGGGCGAACGACTCCGAGGCCAAGACGGCCGTCGTGGTCGACGACAACGGTCGGCTCATGGGATGGGTCTCGCTCGAACCGGGCCCGGAGGGGACCGTGGGCGCCCACACCGAGAAGTTCGCCACCCAGGTGCCGCTGGGCACCACGTTGCGCGCCGCGCTGGGCGAGATGCTCCAGCACGACATCCGCTGGCTCCCCGTGGTCGACGACGCCGAGCGCTATCTCGGCGTCCTCACCCCGAACCGCCTCCATGCCGCCATGCGCCGCTCGGTCGGCGGCAACCCGATCGAGTCCTGAGGTCGAGTACCGGGCCCTGCGTCAGTCTTCGGACCGGGCTTTGCGCCTATGTCGCAGCAGCCACGCCCACGGGCCGTAGTTGGGCGGTGTCCGGTGGCGCATCTCGTGGATTCGCTGCGCGGCCTCCAAGCCTCCCGCGTAGATGTCCATCGAGTTCACCTGAGGTGGAAGCGCCTCGTGGGCCTCTTGCTCGGAGCGGGTGCCCCCAGGGAGCCCTTGGCCTGGCGATCTCGGCGACGTTCTCGTCGCTGGCTAGCGGAACCCACGTTTCTGAGTCTCGCGCTCCTTACAGCGCGATCCCCACGATCGGCGCGTCGAGTGGTTGCCCTCCCATGGACCCGAAGAACGGGGCGTGGAAACTGAACACCCCGCCGTCGCGAGCGACCTCCCAGTACCCCCCCGCGGCGGGGTCCGCCGCCATCCCGACCACGGGCGCGGACAGGGCGGATCCCCCCATGGACCCGAAGAACGGGGCGTGGAAGGCGAACACCCCGCCGTCACTGGCCACCTCCCAGTAGCCGCCCGTCCACGGGTCCAGGGCGATGCCGACGATGGGGGCGTTGAGTCGCGTCCCTCCCATGGACCCGTAGAACGGGGCATGGAAACTGAACACCCCGCCGTCACTGGCCACCTCCTGGTACCCCCCGGCGGCCGGGTCGGCGACGATGCCTACGATCGGCGCGTTCAGGCGTGTGCCGCCCATGGACCCGTAGAACGGGGCATGGAAGGCGAACACCCCGCCGTCGCGGGCCACCTCCCAATAGCCCCCGGTGGCGACATCGGCGGCGATGCCCACGATCGGCGCGTCGAGTGGTTGTCCCCCCATGGACCCGAAGTAGGGGGCGTTGAAGGCGAACACCCCGCCGTCGCTGGCCACCTCCCAGTAGCCGCCCGTCCACGGGTCCAGGGCGATGCCGACGATGGGGGCGTCCAGTGCTGAGCCACCCATCGACCCGTCGAAGGGAGAAGCCAGGGCGAACACCCCGCCGTCGCTGGCCACCTCCCGGTATCCCCCCGTGGCCGATGGTGAGCTGACCGCCGCCACCGGAGGCGGGGCCCGGCCGAGGTACGGCGCCACGTTGCCGGCCCACGTGAACGACAGAAACGGCGGCGCTCCGGACGACTCCACGAAGACGGCCGCCATCGAGGCGACGCCGTCGACGACGGCGTAGCCCGCGCCGACGCTGCACGTCGTGCACGAACCCACCGACAAGATGTTGTCGCGGTGCACCCAGCAACCCGCGGCGTTCGCGGTCTGACAGTCGATGTTGGGGCCGCCGAAGCCGTCGTCGTACATCCAGATGTAGTCGGCCTCCAACGCGCTCTCGTCGGCGGACCCCCCGGCCCACTCGGTGGCGACCCACGGGTAGCCGGTGGGGGTCGGGGGGTCGGCGTTGGCGGCGGCTCCGATCTGGGCTTCGACGTTCCAGAAGAAGCTGAGGCCCAGGAACGGTTGCAGCCCCCGATCGACGCGCTCGAGGTCGACGATTACGAAGATCTGCTCCGCCACGGTGAGCGAGGCCCAGTTGCTGGGGAGGGCGATGGGCGCCAAGCCCTCTGTCGCCAAGCCGTAGTTGATCTCAGCCAGGAGCGCCTGGGTGCAGGCGGTCGAGTCGTCGGTCGGCTCCACCTGACAGGCGCGTGCTCCGGCGCTCGCCAGGGACGCCGGCAGGCTGACGTTGGCGACGGGATCGCCCCGTGGCGCCACCGCCGCTCCGCCCGGGGAGGGGGACAATGTGGTGATGCCCCACACCACGGCGACCAACGCAGCTGCCAGCCACCCCCCCGTGCGTCGTGCCATTGCACCAACGTTCATAGCCGTTGCCGTGGCATATGGTCCATCGTTAACTCTGACGACACCTGCCTTGACCAGGACAAATGCGGTCGACGGGATTCGGATCACATGGAATTGACCACGAGCGACATGGCGAGCGGCGGTGACGCGGTCGCACGTGCTTCGGACGGAAAGGCGGTCTTCGTCCGCGGCGCCCTCCCGGGCGAGCGTGTGCGAGTGAAGATCCTGCAGGAGCACGCCACCTACGCCGTCGGAACGATCGATGAGCTGCTCGAGGCGTCACCACACCGGGTTGCGCCGCCATGCCCGGAGGTGGACCGCGGCTGCGGTGCGTGCCAGTGGCAGCACATCTCGATCGAGACGCAGCGCGAATTGAAGACCGGGTTCGTGGTCGAGGCGATCCAACGGGCCGGGCTGGAGTGTCCGGAACCGGAACCGACCATCGAACTGGCCCCCTGGCATTTCCGGACGACGATCGACGCCTCGGTCCGTGACGGGCGCGCCGGCTTTCTCAAAGCGCGGTCACACGAGATCGTCCCGGTGCAGTCGTGTCTGGTGGCCCACCCCCTTCTGGTCGAGCTCCTCGTCGAGGCGCGCTATCCCGGCGCCCGCGAGGTCCTCCTGCGCTGTGGAGCGCACACGGGGGAACGGATAGCGGCGACCACCCCGTCGGGCATTGGGGCCGGGCTTCCCGACGACGTGCAGTCCGGACACTTTCACGAGCATGCCGCCGGTCGTCGATGGCGGGTTTCGGCCCGGTCGTTCTTCCAGAGCCGCCCCGATGGCGCCGACGCACTCGCCGCCATCGTCGCGGCCGCCGCCGACGAGCTCGGCGCCCTTTCGACCGCGGTCGATCTCTACACCGGCGTCGGCCTGTTTGCCGGCGTTCTCGCGGCGCGGGGATGGAAGGTGTCCGCGGTCGAAGGCTCGCAGAGCGCCGTCTCGGACGCGCGAGGTGAACCTCCGTGGACTCGATGCGACGGTGACACGCATCGACGTCACGAAGTGGGCGCCATCGTCGGCCGACTTCGTCGTCGCCGACCCCAGCCGGATCGGCCTGCGCCGTGAGGGAGTCGGCGTCGTGGTCGCCACCGGTGCGCGTCGAGTGGTCCTCGTCAGCTGCGACGCGGCAGGGCTGGGACGTGATGCCAAGCTGCTCCACGAGGCCGGCTACAGCCTGACCGGTGTCACGCTCCTGGACCTCTTTCCCCACACCTTCCGGGTCGAGGCGGTGACGATCTTCGACCGGGTGGGCTCCTCGGTCCGGTCGACCGCCGGTGGCGCCGACTGGCAAGCTGGCGCGTCTTTGTAGGGATCGAGGAGGCGCGGGATGGCGGAGGTCGAGTTCGGGGGTCGGATCGGACGCGATTGGCGGGACTCCGAGCCGTGGTGGCCGCCGGTGCCGACACCGCCCGAGGGCGCACCCAATGTCGTCCTCGTCGTCCTCGACGACGTCGGCTTCGCCCAGCTCGGCTGCTACGGGTCGGACATGGACACGCCCGTGCTGGACGGGCTGGCCGACCAGGGTGCGCGTTTGGCCAACTTCCACACCACCGCCTTGTGTTCGCCCACCCGGGCGTGTCTGCTCACGGGGCGCAACCATCACCGCAGTGCCATGGGCCGGGTGGCCGACCTGGCCATCGGCTTCCCGGGGTACTGGGGCAAGCCGCCCCGGGAGAACGGCTATCTCTCGGAGATCCTGCGCGCCAACGGCTATGCCACCTACGCCATCGGGAAATGGCACCTCACCCCCGAGGACGAGACCAACATGGCCGCGTCACGGGCTACGTGGCCGCTGGGCCGGGGCTTCGACCGGTGGTACGGATTCCACGGCGGGGAGACCCACCAGTTCATGCCGGCCCTGTACCACGACAACCACGCCATCCGACCGCCCCGGTCGTTCGAGGAGGGCTACCACCTGAGCGCGGACCTCGCCGATCACGCCATCGAGTTCCTGGGCGATCTCCGCGCCGTCGACGCCGACCAACCGTTCTTTCTCTATTTCTGCACCGGGGCGTGTCATTCCCCCCACCACGCGCCGGTCGAGTGGATCGAGCGCTACCGAGGCCACTTCGCCGGCGGCTGGGACCGGTGGCGGGAGCAGACCCACGCCCGCCAGCTCGAGCGGGGGATCATCCCGCCCGGCACGGAGCTGTCGCCGCGCCCCCCGTGGGTCCCGGCCTGGGACACCCTGGGAGATCGGCAGCGGGAGCTGGCCGAGCGGTTCATGGAGTGCTTCGCCGGCTACCTGTCGTACACCGACGCCCAGATCGGCCGCCTGTTCGACTTCATCGACGAGCTGGGCGACTCGGAGAACACCGTCGTCATGGTGGTGTCCGACAACGGGGCGAGCTCGGAGGGTGGCAAGGAGGGGTCGATCAACGACATCCGGCTGTCGAACTTCGACCCGGCCGGCGTGTCGGAGATGTACCGGCGCATCGACGAGATCGGTGGGCCCCTCAGCCACAACAACTACCCGTGGGGCTGGACCATGGCGGGCAACACGCCGTTCAAGCGCTGGAAGCGCGAGGTCCACGAAGGAGGCGTGGCCGACCCGTGCATCGTGTCGTCTCTCTCGGGGGACCGGGTGGCGTCGGGTGGTATCCGCCACCAGTACGCCCACGCCGTCGACGTCCTTCCCACGGTGCTGGAGCTGGTGGGAGTGCGCGCACCCGAGGAGATCGACGGCATCGCCCAGTCACACCTCGACGGCACGAGCTTCGCCTACCTCCTCGGTGCCGGCGGCGAGAACGAGACCGGCCGGCACCTCACCCAGCACTTCGAGATGCTGGGCTCACGGGCCATCTACCACGACGGCTGGAAGGCGGTGGCCTATCACCCGGTCGGACCGCTCTACGACGACGGGCTCAAAGTGAGCGCACCGTTCGACGAGGACGTGTGGGAGCTCTACCACGTGGCCGAGGACCATTCGGAGGTGCATGACCTGGCCATCGAGCACCCGGAGAAGGTGGCGGAGCTGGTCGAGCGGTGGTGGGACGAGGCGCGTCGCAACGACGTGCTCCCTCTCGACAACCGTGTCCTCGAGGCCATCGCCCATCCCAAGCCCGATCATCGACGTCCCCGTGACACCTTCCGGTACTTCCCCCATGGCGCGCAGGTGCCCGAGCCGGTGGCGGTCAATGTCCGCAACCGGTCCCATGCCATCAGTGTCACGATCGAGGTGCCCGAGGGAGCGCTGCCCAACGGGGTGCTGCTCGCGCTGGGCTCCGCCCTGGGCGGATGGTCCCTGCACTTCGTGGACGGGCACTTGCGCTACGTCCACAACCTGTACGGCAAGACCCGCTATGCCCTGCACGCTGACGCGACGTTGGGCTCGGGTCGCCACACCGTGGGGTTCACATTCGAAAAAGACGAGGGCCTCGGGGGGCCCGCCACACTGCTCTATGGGGGCGCGGTGGTGGCCGAAGGCGTGATCGACCGTTTCACGCCGGCGGGATTCAACGGCGTCGGGGTGGGCGTCACGTGCGGGTACGAGTGGG
This sequence comes from uncultured Acidimicrobiales bacterium, assembly GCA_963768255.1. GTDB lineage: Bacteria > Actinomycetota > Acidimicrobiia > Acidimicrobiales > UBA8190 > Chersky-840. The sequence continues at coordinate 442,904 of CAVYGX010000008.1, forward strand.
GCCCGGCGGTGGGAGAGGGCTACACCGCCCCGTTCCCCTTCAACGGCACGATCGTCCGGGCCGAGGTGACCACGACAGGTCCTGTGGTCCGGGACCCGGTGTTGGAGGTTGCGGCCATCCTGGCCGAACAGTGATGCTCGACCGATGACCACCGACGCCGAGGCCCCCGAGGCCGAGCCGGTCGGCGATGGCCGCATCCAGCGTCTGGCGACGCTCGTGACCGGGCCCCTGGCAAGTTGGGTCGGGGTCACCTTCTGGTTGTTGGTGGTGGCGGCCGCCATACCGTTCGCCCTCAAGCTGGGCTCGATCGAGACGAGCAAGCTGACCGAGTTCCTCCCTTCCGGCGCGCAGTCCACCAAAGCCTTGGAGCTGGACCAACGGTTCCCCTCTGGCCGGGCGCTCGATGCGGACGTGGTCTACTTCCGCAGCACCGGGCTCACCCCTAAGGACCTGGCCCACGCCAACGCCGACCGGGCGCGCCTCTCGGCCCGGCTCGCAACCGCCATCGGGCCCCCTTCGGGTGTGATCTCGGCTCCCGATAACAAGGTGGCGGTGATGACCGTGCCGGTGCCCGGAAACGAGGTCGCCATCGAGCGCACCCTGACCGAGATGCGGTCCACGCTTGGAGACGGCAGCGGCGGCCTCGAGATACGTGTCACCGGCGAAGCAGCCATTCAGGCGGACCTGCTCGGTGCGTTCTCTGGAGCGAGCACGCTGCTCCTGGTGGCCACCGCCGGACTGGTCGTGCTCCTCTTGGCCGCCACGTATCGCAGCCCCGTGCTGTGGGTGGTCCCGATCGCCTGTGTGGGAATCGCCGAAGCCTTGGCCCAGGCCATCATCTACGGGCTGGGACGGGCCGGCGTCACGGTCAACGGACAGAGCACGGCGCTCGTTACCGTGATCGTCTTCGGGGCCGGAACCGACTACGCCCTTTTACTGACGGCCCGCTATCGAGAAGAGCTGCGGCGACACAGCGAGCACCGCGTGGCCATGATGGTGGCGTGGCGACGAGCCGCGGGAGCCATCGCGGCCTCGGCGATGACCGTGGCTGCCACCCTGGCGTGTCTGCTGCCGGCCAACCTGACGCTCACGGCGGACTTCGGCGTCGTGGGCATCGTGGGCGTCCTGTGCGCGGCCGTCGTGGTGCTCGGCGCGTACCCGGCCCTCCTCCTCGTCATGGGACGAGGAGTATTCTGGCCAGCCGTTCCGCGCCCCGCGCCGGAGTTCGTCCAGCGCGGTCCCTGGGTGATCCTCGGGAGACTCGTGAGCCGGGGCCGTCGGCCCGTGTGGGTAGCCGGGTTCGTGCTCCTGGGGGGCGCCGCCATCGCGCTCATCACTGTCAATACCAATGTCTCGTCGCTGAGCGAGCTCTCCTCATCGGCAGCGTCGGTGCAGGGGTACGACCTTCTCGAGGGGAACTTCCCCGCGGGCGAGGTTTCGCCCGTGGATGTGGTCGTGACCGACTCGGCCTATCTTCCCGCGGTTCGGACTGCGTTGGCCCATCTCCCCGTCACCGCCGCGCTGGCCCCGGCCGAACACGCCGCCGGCATGGCGCGCTTCGACCTGATCCTGTCTGTCAAACCGACGGGGAACGTCGGGTTCGCTGCCATCCGGGAGATTCGGACCGCCGCGGCGGCGGTAGCCGGGAACCACGTGCTGATCGGTGGCCAGACCGCCGAAGACCTTGACACCGCTATCGCCTCGCATCACGACACCTTGTTCATCGTCCCCGCCGCGCTGGCGGTGGTGTTGCTCGTGCTGTGGTTGGTGCTCAGGGCGGCGCTTGGTCCGTTGGTGGTGGTGGCCACGGTGGTGGTGACCTTCGCGGCGGCGCTCGGCCTCGGATCTGCGATCTTCGTCCCGCTCCTGGGTCTTCCCGGGATCGATCCGACCGTCCCGCTTCTCACCTTCGTTTTCCTTATCGCTCTGGGGGTTGATTACAACATCTTCCTCCTGACGAGGGTGCGCGAGGAGGTCAAACGTCACGGGATCACGGAGGGTGTGCGCAACGGTGTTGCCAGCACCGGCGGTGTCCTCACCAGCGCCGGCATCATCCTGGCGGGAACCTTCTCGGTGCTCGCCATCTTGCCCATCGTGGCGTCGAGGGAGATCGGAATCATCGTGGCCCTCGGTGTCCTGGCGGACACGTTCCTGGTCAGGACGATTCTGCTTCCGATGCTCGTCGCCGACCTCGGTCCCCGGTTCTGGTGGCCGACGAAGGTACCTCCGACTCTCACACCGACCGACGAGAAACGGAGCTCGCACCTGAGACGACTCCTGCATCGTTGATACAAAGCCCTCGTTTACGGCCCAACCAGCGTCTGAGTGGAAATCAGATGCTCTATTACTCACCTCGTGGTTGTCCGGAGCGGAGCTGGTCCCGCAAGACAAACTTCTTCACCTTGCCCGACGGCGTCCGGGGGAGCTCTAGCACCAGCCTCAGTTCCTCCGGCCATTTCTGTCGAGCCAAGCCGGCGTCTTGGAGCCGGGCCCGCACTTCGGCCAAGTCGACAGGAGTCGATCCCTCGGTGAGACGCACAAACGCGCACGCGTGTTCCCCGAGGCGCTCGTCGGGGGCCGCCACGACAGCCGCTTCCGCGACTCCGGGAATGCGCATCAGCATCTCCTCGACCTCAAGGGCGCTGATGTTCTCACCCCCTCGGATGATGATGTCCTTCTTGCGGTCCACGATGGTCAGGTACCCGTCCTCGTCCAGGACCCCGACATCCCCCGTGGCAAACCAACCCTCAGCATCGAAGCTCGACGAGGTCAAGCCGGGGTCGGTGTAGCCGATGCAGCAGTCGGGGCCACGGCTCAAGATCTCCCCCCGCTCACCGGTCGCCACGTCGAGACCGTCTTCCTCCACGAGACGAAGCTCGACGCCGAGCAAGGGATGGCCGTCGGTGTAATGACGCTTGGCCTCAGGCTCGTCGTGCCGGCTACCGGTGGAGGAGGGGTGCTCCGTCGACCCGTAGGACCGGATGACGGAGATCCCGAGCGCTGCCATCCGCTCGGTCACAGCGGCCGGCACCGGGGAGCCTCCGAGGCCGATCCGGCTCATCAGTTTGAGGTGCTCGGGTGTGCAATCGGGGTGGTCCAACAAGCTCGTAAGGAAATAGGTGGCGCCACTCCCCGACGCCACGTGGTCCTCGAGCATGGCGGCTAGCACGGCACCTGGATTCCAGACGTCGATGAGATTGATGGGGTCGCCCTTCCACACAGGGAGAAGGAGCCCACTCAGCATCCCGATGGCATGTCCCACGGGCGCCCCCACCAGCAGCGGCGGATTGCCAGCCTGCATCGCGGCCAACTGGCGGATCTCGAAGCCGATGGTTCGATGGGAATGCACGACTCCCTTGGGGTCCGCCGTCGTGCCCGATGTGTACGCGACGAGGGCCGGCGAGGAAGGGTCGACCACAGCCGGTGCGGTCATGGGTTCGCCATCGAGCAGCCGGTCGAAGGGGATGGCCCCTGAGGGGACCGGACCTTCACCGACGACGGCCACCAGGTCGAGGGAGGGCGCGCCGGCTCTGACCTCCTCGAGCGTTGCGAGGTAATCCTGGCGTCCGAAGCGATCAGCAGTGACGAAAGCCCGAACCTGCGTGCGTCGGAGGATATAGGCGACCTCTTTGGGACCATAAAAATGGACGATGGGTGTCACCACCGCGCCGAGCAGGGCGGCCGCCCAAAAGCTCACCGCGGCCTCGATCCAGTTGGGCAGCTGAAAGGCCACGACGTCCCCGGGCCCTATCCCGCGAACTCGCAGGGCACCGGCCGTTCGGCTTGCGGCGTCGAGAACATCGGCGAACGTTCCGGTCCACGGCCGCACCGACGAGCGGATCTTGACCGTGAGCTCAGGCCTTTGACCGATGGCACCCGCGATCATCTGACCCACGGTGTCATCCCGCCACCAACCCGAGTCCAGGTAACGGTCCGCAAGGTCCGGCGGGATCGTCCGGAGGCCCCAACTCTCACTCTGCTTCGACGCCACGTTCTTATGGGCCGATCCGGGCTCGCATGGATCCAACAGTACGCGACACCCTGAAAAGCAGACGCTGTTCGGCGAAATCTACCGCCGCGTTCAGCCCAGCTCGTTCCCTACGACGGAGACGAACGAGACCATCTCGCCCGGATAGCCCCCGAGATTGTGCACCACGGCGAGCTTGCGGTCATTGGTAATACGCCGGTCCTCGGGCGCCTCGCCCCGTAACTGGAGCCAGCACTCGTAGTGCATGCGCAGGCCGGTGGCGCCAACGGGGTGCCCGAAGCTCTTCAGACCGCCATCGGTGTTCACGGGAAGGCTCCCGTCGAGTGCGAAGGTCCCGGCCAGGACCTCCTTCCACGCCGTCCCGCGCTCGGCGAAGCGCAGGTCCTCCATGAGCACGAGCTCAGTCGGAGTGAAGCAGTCGTGGACTTCTGCCATGGCAACCTGGGAGCGGGGATCCTCGATGCCCGCCTGCTGGTAGGCGTCCTCGGCCGCGAGGACCACCTCCGGGAAGGTCGTGAAGTCGTAGCTCGGGTCCACGAGGCCCGATCCGTCGCCAGCGACAACCGACATGCCCTTGATGAACAGGGGCTTGTCTGTGTAGCGATGGGCGTCCTCGGCGCGAACGACGATCGCGGCTGCGGCGCCGTCGGCGACGCCGGCGCAGTCGAACACCGAAAGCTCGCCGGCCACGGCTGCCATCTTGCAGATGTCCTCGGCCGATGTCTCCTTGCGAAACTGTGCCAGCGGGTTGTGTGCACCGTTTCGATGGTTCTTCTCGGCGATCTTGGCCACCGCATACCGGAGCTCGTCTGCGTCAACGCTGTACTTCTTGGCGTATGCCGGCAGGATCATCGAATACATTGCCGCCGCGGTCAGGGTACGGGCCGTGCCGTCGTTGGGCGGAAGACTGGCATTGGTGCCAGCGAACCCTGTGTCCTTGAACTTTTCGCAGCCGATAGCCATCGCAATGTCGTAGGCGCCGCTGGCGACAGCATACGATGCTTGTCTCAGCGCCTCGGACCCGGTGGCGCAGTAGTTCTCGACGCGGGTCACCGGCTTTCCTTGCAGCTTGAGGGCCGAGGCGAGCACGATCCCTGAGCTCCCCGAAATCGCCATGCCCATCCAGTACGCGTCGATGTCTTGCTTGGTCACGCCTACCGATGCCAGCACCTCGTCGGCCGCGTCGATCAAGAGATCGTCTCGGCTCTTATCGAAGTGCTCCCGGAACGGGGTGCACGACATACCGACAATGGCGACGCGATCCTTGATGCCTTTCGAACTCACGATGCCTCCTTCGCTCCGATGGGACGAGCTTTCCAGAAGTAATTGTGGATCTCATCGGCGGTAAACAGCCGGCGCAGCGTCATCTCCACCCTGGTGCCAACCTCGACGTCGGCAACGTCGCAATCGGTCAGCTGGCATGGGAAGCGGCCGCCGCCGTCGAAATCGAGCACCGCAAAAATCACCGGCGGGCTCTCCGAGTAGATGAGGCGGTCGACCGTATAGGTGGCGACCGTGGCCAACGCCTCGGACTCCGGCACCTGCTCCATGTCGTCCGTCGTGCCGCCGTAGATCCCGACCCGCTGCGGCGGCAGGTGGACGATGCCGGTCTGTCGATCGCGAGAGCCGACGAACCCAAACTTCCAGTCCGTCGAGCGGGCCGCCGCGGACGAAGACGGCCGGCTGGGCATCGGCCGGTTGGGTGGCTCGACGTCGACCGTGTTCCGCCATGTCAAGAACTTGCCGTATGGCACCGGCGCGCTGCGCTCAATCTGGTCGGCGACCGTCTTGGCCGGGGAGAATGATGCAATGGCGTCAGTGGTCCGGAAAAGAAGGACATCGACACCATCGGCCAGTACCACCACAGCGATTGTCTGATCGGGCTCGGCCTTGTCGAGCACGTCGGCGAGAACCACACCGAAGTGGGCCGCTCCGGTGTTGCCCACGACGGCACTGAGAGTGTCGGCGACCGCTGTGGCGCCTAGCTTGCCCGCTGCGGCCCGGACCGCCCGGGTGTGGTTACCGGTCACGACGGCCACGTCGACCTGACCAGGGCTCAGCTCGCACGTCTTGAGTGCTGCATTCCAGGCGCGCTCCGCCATGGGCACGTAGACCGTCTCGCCGAACCGCTCCTCCCAGCGCCGCGGCCGCGCCGAACCGGGCGTCCGCCAGCGATCGACGAACTCCTCTGTCTCCGACGCACTTCCGAGGTACTCGGCGATCACCGGACCGTCGCTGTCGTTCCCGATGAGCAGTGCGGCGCCACCATCTCCTCCGTCGGCCTCATCCGCGCTCATCGGCAAGCCGCCCCGCATGCCGGCCACGGCGACAAGCACCTCGTCGACAGCACGCGAGGCGACGAGGAACGCTCCGACCCCTGAACGAACGGCGCCGTTCACGTCCATGACCGCTACCGTCGGATCGAGGCGCAGTGCTGCGTGGATCGCCGTGGCGTTCGTCTTTTCTGCATACGCGGGCTCAGCCGTAGCGAACCACAGTGCGTCGGGCGACGCCCCACCGACAGACCTCAGCGCCAGACGGGCGGCCTCGAACCCCATGGTGGTGGTGTCCTCGTCGAATGAGGCCACGGTCCGCTGCCCCCGACCGGGAGCACCGCCGAAGACCGTGGCGACGTCCTTCCGCTCGAGGCGCCGGTAGGGGATATAGGCGGCGTAGCTCAGGATCCCTCTCATCGAACTCCCAGGTGACTGCGTCGGAGACTGTGCCGCACCCCTCCACCTCCGTGAGTGTTTTTCACGCCATGTGGCCGTCCCTAGGCTACCAACGAGGTAGCCGGCGCCCAACTCGGTTGACGCTCGCTCGGCTTCGTTTCGGGGTCTCAATGGCCCAAAGAGATCCTGGGCCGGATACGAGCCGATCCTGGCAGTCATCGGCGGCTTCCGTGGAACCGGAAGTGCGACCGCACTCACCGGCTGGGTCATGAAAGGCGCAGCAGCTGTCGCCACGTGCAACGATTTGGCTCCGAGCCGGCTCGGCCGGGCGATGCGGATAGGGGACCGGGATGGACGATCTTCGGGGTGCTGTGGCGGTGGTGACCGGTGGGGCGGCGGGCATCGGGCGGGGCATCGTCGAGGCGCTGCTCGAGGAGGGCTCGAAGGTGGTGATCGCTGACATCGAGGAGCCGGTGCTGGCGCGAACCGTCGAAGAGCTCTCAGACCGCGGGGAGGTACGCGGCGTGGTCACCGACGTGTCAGATCCGGGTTCGACAGACGCGTTGGCCGACGCCGTCTTCGCCGAGTTCGGCGCCTGCCATGTGCTGTGGAACAACGCGGGAGTGACCTCGGGCGGCGGTGGCAATCCCTGGGAGCAGGAATCCAACGACTGGAAATGGTGCTTTGGTGTCAACGTCTTCGGCACCGCCAACGGGGTGCTGGCGTTTGTTCCCAGGATGATTCAGTCGGGCGAACCCGGGGTGGTTGTGACCACATCGTCGGGCGACGGTGGGATCGCTCCCGTGCCCTACGCCTCGGTCTACGCGTCGTCGAAAGCGGCCATCAGCTGCTTCACCGAGGCCCTCGCCCACCAGTTCCTGGCCCAGAAGACCAAGCTGCGGGCGTCTGTCTTCTACCCCTCAGGTGGCCTGCTCGAGACGGGGCTGTGGGAGGCACAGCGGAACAGGCCCCCGGAACTCGCCCGTGTGCAGCCCCGACCGCCTGCACCGGGGACGACCTTCGCTGAGTTCAAGGCGGCGCTCGCTGCCGCGGGGCGACCCACGGACACCGTCGACCTGGTCGAGCTGGGCCGGTTCGCTGTGCAGGGGGTGAAGGATGGCCGGTTCGTGATCAGCCACCACCTGGAGGGCGCCGCCCGCCTGCTGCACGCTCGGGCCGATGCCATCGCCACGGGCGAGCTCCCGCCTTCCGCCCTGGCGGGACTCACGTGACCGGTCCTCGGACACCTGAACACCGCGAGCGTGCGTCGTGAGTGCGGTGCCGGCCCCCGACCGCCGCTACACGATCATCTCCGCAGACGCCCATGCCGGCGGCGACATCTCCGACTATCGGCCATATCTGGCATCGAGGTGGCACGACGAGTTCGACGCCTGGGCCTCGAACTATGTGAATCCTTTCGCCGACCTGCTCGCTCCAACCGCCTACCGCAACTGGGACTCGGACCGACGGCTGGCCGAGAACGAGTCCGACGGCATCGTCGCCGAAGTGCTCTTCCCCAATGCCATACCCCCGTTCTTCGAAGAAAGCAGCCTGGTGGCACTTCCTCCGACCCCCCAGACCTACGCGCGACGCTGGGCCGGTCTTCAGGCCCATAACCGCTGGCTGGCCGACTTCTGCGCCCGGACCCCTGGACGCCGAGCCGGCGTCGCCCAGGTGTTCGTCAACAGGATCGAGGACGCGCTTGCCGAGATCCGCTGGGCCGTCGACGCGTTCGCGCCGTTCGGCGGCATCCTGCTCCCCTCCATCCCCCCAGGTTCTGAGCTGCCCCCGTGGTGGGAACCCGTCTACGAGCCGCTGTGGGACCTGTGCGAAGAGCTCGGCGTCGTCATCAACATCCACGGCGGTGGTGGCATCCCCGACTACGGCGAGCACGAGGTGGCCCGGGCCATCATGCTCGTCGAGCTGCCCTGGTTCTCACATCGTTCCGCCTGGCACCTCATATTCGGCGGAGTCTTGGAGCGCCACCCAGCATTGAAGGTCGTGCTCACGGAACAGGGCTTGGCTTGGATCCCTCGCGGCCTCGAGACGCTCGACTGGTTCTACGGCCGCATGATCCACGGAGGCGCGGCGGAGGCCAACTTCTTCGGCGCCGCGGCCAAGGGCATGTCGCTCACCCCCAGCGAGTACTTCACGAGGAACTTCTACGTAGGCGCCAGCTTCTTGCGCTCGAGCGAGTCCGCCCTGCGCCATGACGTGGGCGTCGATCGGATCATGTGGGGAGCCGACTACCCACACTCCGAGGGCAGCTATCCCTACACCACCCTGGCATTGCGAGCCGCCTTCGGTGACTGCGACCCGGTCGAGGTGGTCCGCATGCTCGAGACCAACGCCGCCGACCTCTATGGCTTCGACCTCGAAGTTCTCCGACCGGTCGGGGACCGCATCGGGCCGACCGTGGCCGAGGTGGCCACGCCCCCTTGCGGTCAAGGACTACCCGACGGATTCGACCTGCAACGCCTTCGACCGCCACCAGGTGCTGCGCTCCTGGTGATCGGGGTCACCCCGGCGACAAGTCGTACTCTGCCTTCCACCACCGGGCCGACGCCTTCGCTTCCGGGTCGCTGCGGAGGGAGGCGTCCTGGCCCAGGGAGTCGGGGGAGGGGCCGATGCGCTGTGCAATGGGGCCGAGGACGTCCAGATCGAACCCGTAGACCGCGGCCGCGGTGAGGCCCATCATGTCGGCGGTGTCATCGACGGGAACCGCGGCGAAGTCGCGCCGCAGTCGCTCGGCGGTGTGTGGCCAGGTCCCCTCGGGGTGCGGATAGTCGGTTCCCCACATGAGGACGTCGGTGCCGATCACGTACCGGCGGCGGATCTCCTCCTTCGACATGGTGGATGCGCCAATGAAGATGTTGGTGCCGAAGTAGTCCGAGGGCAGCTTGGAGATCTTGCCCTTGAGCATGGTGGCGAGCTTCTTGGTTGTGTGCCCACCCCCCATGTACTGGTCCCACTTCCACATCATGTCGGGGGCCCAGTAGGCGGCGGCCTCGGTGACGACAAACTTCAGGCCCGGGATAGCGTTCGAAGGCACCACCGAAGAGGAGGTGCCAGGCGGGACGGGCCGCCCACCACACCACCTCGGCCAGGTAGACGCCGGTATGTTCGGGCCGTACTCCTCCATCGGAGCCTCACCCGAATGGGTGTGTACGGGCAGGCCTGCCTCGGCGCAGGCCGCCCACACCGGGTCGTAGACAGCGTCGTTGTAGGGAGATCGCCGATCGCCACATGGTCGGGATCATGATGCCCCGGATCCCGGGCTGGGCGGCCACCCACTCGACCTCCTTGACGGCCCGGCTCGACGTCGTGGGTAATGGGCACCAGGGCGATACCGGCACGCCGGTGGGGCGCGTGGGAGCACATGTCGGCCAGGAACCGGTTGTGGGCACGGGCACCGGCGAAGGCCAGCTCGGGATCCTCGATGGCGCCGGCCATCAGGCCGGCCCCGAACGGGGGGAGATGCTATTCCGGTCATGGCGTCGGCGTCGGCGAACAACACGTCGGCGGCCACGCCGTCGGTGTCGAGCTCCTTGTCCCTGACTGCGGGGTCGAAGGCGCCCTTCAGACCCTCCTCGTTCTCGTTCTCCCAACCCATGATGTAGTCGTAGTTGAACTTGAGCGCCTCCTCACGGTGCGCCATGCGCTCGTCGAGGAAGCCGTCGAAATCCGCGTGGTACTTGGTGTCGAGGTACTGGCGATAGTCCTCGCAGGCCAAGCCCGGCGTGGCCGTCGGCCGAGATGACGATGTAGCGGTCCGCTCCGGAGCCGGGGAGCCGTTCACGACCGGACTCCCAGGACCGACAGGTCGTCGTAGCGCTGGTGCATGAAGGGGAGAATCCACTCGGCGGGCACACGGTCGACGATCTCGCCCGGATTGCGCCGAGGAGATTTCTGCGTATTCGTAGGAGACGATGCGGTGCAACGGGGAAGTCCGCAATGGGGTCGAGAGGGGCGTCGAGTAGCTTGCATTCTCCGGTCACGGGGCGGACCACGCGGGCGACTTCGTGCCGGCGGCAGTAGACGAACGCGGGGTCACCGTCGAGCCCCTCGCCACTGGGATCGGGAAGGGCCTTGAAGTAGAAGTCGATCTTGTCCTTTTCGTATCCAGGCCGCTCGGACCCCAGCGTGCCGGAGAGCTCAGCGACAGTCGACCCCATCCGGGCGATCCGACCGATCACCGCGTCGCCGTCGAACTGCAGTGCCGATCTGGCCGATCTTCTTGGGCTCCCCGAAGGTCTCGCGACCACCGATGGTGGACTGCTCGGTGGTCATCGGCATGAACAGCGCATACTCGCCCTCCACCGGTCCCGTGGCGGGCCCGTACGCCGAACCAGCCGGCCCCGAAGGGGGGCAGGCCGGTGCCCATGTCGACCACCGCTATCCGAAGCCGGGCCGTAGGCTGTGACGGTTCGAGTGGTCTGGGGAGGACCGAGGCGACCAAGTGCAGGGTCGGTCTCGAAGACGACGGTGAGCGCCTTCGACCAGATCGTCGCCCTTGTCGCCTCGACCTCGCGGTTGCGCACCCCGTCGAGCGAACGGCCTGCGTAGCGGATCGAAGCCATGGCTTCCCCCAATTCCCGGCGCACGCCTGGCGCCCGGGAAAGTCTGGCACATCGCCCGTAAGGACAGAGCGTGCATCCCGCGGGACAACCTGACAGAACATCAGATGTTCTACGCTCCGGACCAGAGCCCACTGTGTATCAACGACGGTGCGATGACGCAGCTCGGATCGAGGCGGTCACCTTTCGTTTGATCGACGGGTGGACTCCACGCAGGCAGTTTCCGACGACCGAGGCGGCTCGCCGTGCACTCAGGTGGTCGTGATCCGACAGAGGGATGCGAGGAGGTCGTCGCGCATCTCAGCGGGGACGAGTCCCGCAGCAGCCAGCACGGCGAAGCCGTGGACGCATGACCAAGCGACAATCTCGAGACCCTCCCGCGCGCCTGGGCGCAGCAGTCCCCGCTTCGCCAGCGTGTCGAGTGCACCCAAGAGCGTGTCGAAGGCGGGACTTGCTCCCGAGGCGATCGGCGACATCCCTGCGCACAACGCACCGAACAGGTGACGGAAGAGGTGGGGCTCTTCCTGGGCGAAGTCGATGTATGCCCGTCCGAGCGCCATGAACCGGTCGACCGCCGCGGTATCGGAGTCGGAGCGCACCGAGAGTGCGGCGTCGATCATGTGACGGTCGAACACCTCGGCACAAAGATCGCCGACGGCCACCAGCAGGGCGTCCTTGTCGGGAAAATGGTGGTAGGCGGCACTGGGCGAGACGCCGATCGCCCCTGCCACGGCCCGGAGGGACACGGCGTCGGCCCCGCCCCGGCGCAGGACCGTGAACGCCTCGTCGAGGAGGGCCTTCCGAAGGTCTCCGTGGTGGTACGAATCGGATCTTGACATCGTTCACATTATGCAGCATCCTGCCACTGGTGAACAGTGTTCAGATTGGCGAAGCACCCGGTCGTCCGTCGCCTGGCGCCGGACCCCATCTGGGCTCTGTGTTCCACCGCCTTGGCTCGCTCATGGCCCGGCGCCGCCGGCGTGTGCTGTGGATCTTCGCGGCTGTCACGGTTACCGCCGGGGGGCTGGGATTCCAGTTGTTCCCCAAGCTGGGGTCTGGGGGATTCAACGACCCCGGGAGCCAGTCCGCCCGCGCTGACACCTTGATGTCGGAACGCTTCGGTCTCGGGGACCCGGCCGCGGCCATGGTCGTCACCGCCGGTGGCGGAATCGCCAGCCCACCGGCCTCGGCCGCCGCCAAGGCACTCGTCTCCTCGATCGAACGGCGCCCCGGCGTGGCGAAGGTCGTGTCCTATTGGACCTCGGGCCAACCCGCTGCGCTGCTCGCGAAAGATCGCCGCAGCGCAGAGGTACTCGTTTTCGCCCGCAGCGGAGTCGACGAGGACACCCTGGGGAAAGCGCTCGCTACGGCCTACGACGGGTCATTCCACGGGCCGGGTGCTGCGCTGCAGGTCGCGGTTGGAGGCGCCGGTGTCGTCGACAAGGCGATCAACAGCAAGATCCAATCAGATCTGGCCCGGGCCGAGTCGATTGCTGTCCCCGTCACCATGCTCCTGCTGCTCTTCGTCTTCGGCAGCGTGGTCTCGGCGGTCCTGCCCTTCTCCGTGGCACTGGGCGCCATCTTGGGCGCCTTCTTTGTGTTGTGGCTCATTGCCCTTGGCACGAACGTCTCGGTCTTCGCGCTCAACCTCGTGACCGGTCTCGGACTGGGCCTGGGGATCGACTACTCGCTCCTCATCGTCAACCGGTTCCGTGAAGAGTTGTCGCACGACCCGGATGTCGAGGGCGCCGTATCCCGCACCATCGCCTCAGCGGGCCGCACGGTCGTGCTGTCGAGCGCCACTGTCTGCGTTGTTATGGTGGCGCTGCTCTTCTTCCCCCAGTACTTCCTCAAGTCATTCGGGTATGCCGGCATCGTCACCACGGCTCTGGCCTCTCTGTCGGCGGTTACGGTCCTCCCGGCGCTACTCGCCGCCTTGGGCCCCAAGGTCGACCGGGGCAAGGTTCGCCGCCGCGACATGACCCCGCGCGATGACGGGACTTGGGCGCGAACCGCAACCAGGGTGATGCGCTTTGCCTGGCCCGTGCTCGTGGGCGGTCTGGTCGTCATGGGGGTACTCGCGTCGCCGGCGCTGACTGCGCGCTTCGGAACGGTGGACTACCGGTCGCTGCCGGCGTCGGACCCCGCTGCCGAGGTTTCCATGACGTTGGTGGACGACTTCTCAGGCCAGAGTGCCAATCCCATTTCCATCGCCCTCCAGGGCCACGTGGGCGTCGCCGCCCTCGATGCGTACGGAGTCCGCCTCGACCGGGTGTCCGGCGTAACCCAAGTGACGACCAGCGCCGGCCTCATCTCGGGCGGTCGCATAGTGTCCGCCAATCCTGCCCCCGCTGCCTGGGTCTCGGGGGATTTCGAGCGCGTCCAGGTGCTGGCCACCCAGACGCCGACCTCATCTGCAGGGATCCGTCTCGTGTCCGACCTCCGCGCCGTGCCGTCGCCGGTACCCAGCCTGATCGGGGGCCGAGCGGCCGACTTCGCAGACTCCGAGCACGCCATCTCCAGCCGGGGTCTGCTGGCCATCGCCTGGATCGTGGCCGCCACGATGTTCATGCTCTTTTTGTTCACCGGCAGTCTGGTGCTTCCGATCAAGGCGGTGTTGCTCAACTTCGTCACGCTCAGCGCCACGTTCGGCGTCCTCGTGTGGATCTTCAACGATGGCCATCTGCAGTGGTTGGTCGGTCATTTCACCGTGACGGGCTCCATCGATACGACGACAGCGGTTTTGGTGTCGGTGGTGGCCTTCGCTCTGTCCATGGACTACGAGATGTTCCTGCTGTCGCGCATCAAGGAGGAGCACGACGCGGGTCGTGACACCCTGCAGGCCGTAGCCACCGGCCTTCAACGCTCAGGGCGAATAATCACGGCAGCCGCAGTACTCATCGCTCTGGTCTTCGTCACATTTGTCACCAGTGGAGTGACCAACATCAAGGAGCTTGGCGTCGGGGTGGCCTTCGCCATCGTTGTCGACGCAACCCTGGTGCGCGCTCTGCTCGTTCCTGCCTTTATGCGGCTCGCCGGAAGGTGGAACTGGTGGGCACCAAGTTGGCTTGCCCGTCTCCACAGCCGCTACGGGCTGCCCAGCTGACGATCGAGGGCTTGAGATGGGGCATGCACGAACGCCACCTCTTTGAAGCCCAAGACACAAGGGGCCTGGAATGGAGGAACGCGTTCACCTCGCATACGAAAGGCATGACGATCGTGCCCGACGACAATCCTGGTGATGAGCAGTTCGTTGATGGATGATCAGACGCTGTAATCCAGCCGCAGCAACTGACTGAGCATCAGATGCTGTCGTGCAGGCTGGGACACGCCCATGCTGCTGTGGGCTAATCCCACCGGAAGAAGTTGCGCCGCTTCTGCCCGCGGATGACCCCCTCTTTAGGGTCTTGCAGGGCGTCGGCCTTGTGAGTCTTGAGCCAGGCAGCCAGCTCCCCCGTAGCGCCCAAGGTCACGTTCTCGTCCGTATCCACGATGTAGAGGTCAATCGAGCCATTGCCCGTGGCCACCGACAGTTCGACAGCGCTACCCGAACGGAAGCACCAGACCGGGGGCGCTCCCGGGGTGAGCACCGCCTCAAGGGTCCAACCCGGGCGGCGGCTCAGCAGCTGATCGATTTCTTCCCTAAGGTCGTCATCTGCTCGCATCGTCGCCTCGGCTTGTTGGGTGAACGCTACTGCCTGCAGCCACCGTGACTGGCGGGAGGCTAGCCGGGCGGGATTGTTCCGGGCCGGAGCTTGCGTCATCCGGTGGCGAGACCGCTCGGATCCGGAACTGCGCGGTGATGCTCCGGGTCGCGGATTGTGAGCGGTCGCGCATAGAGCGGCGAGTCAGCGGCATCGGCGCGTTCACTGCGGTCTCTTCGTGAACCGAATCGACTCTCTGGCGACCGCCGAAGTCCAGGTGCCCTATCGATCAGTCTGCAGGCGAAGTCTTAGAGCCTTCCACCCTCGTCGAGTTCAGCTCGAGTGCCCGAAGCAGCATCCGAACCGTTCTCGCCGAACGATCCGTCGTCTCCGGATGATCTGGAGCCGTTCGACGGCTCCTCGGGCAGCACCCCTCGTAACCCGTTCATGAGTCCCCCGAGCAGCTCCATCGGGACGACGATTTTTGTCGAGGGAGCCGTGCCGACATGCTTCAGCGTCTCGAGGTACTGGAGTTGCATCGTGTTCCGGTCGAGACCTCGTCCGACGACCAGAATCCTCTCCAACCCTGCGGCCAACCCCTCAGCGCGAAGAATGGCGGACTGCCGCTCCCCCTCAGCGCTGAGGATCGCCGCCTGCTTGGTGCCCTCAGCGAGCGTGATGGCTGCCTGCTTCTGACCCTCAGCCTCTGTGATCGCCGCCCGCCGCGTTCGCTCGGCGGACATCTGGCGCGTCATGGCGTCAAGGACACCAGCAGGCGGGTTGACCTCGCGAACCTCGACGGTGGTCACTTTGACGCCCCAGCGCTCAGTGACCTCGTCGAGGCGGACGCGAAGCGACGCGTTCATGTCTTCGCGCTTCGATAGCACGTCGTCAAGCGGCATGTCGCCGACGACACTTCTAAGCGTGGTCGCGGCGACGTTCTGTGCGGCAGCGGCGAAGTTTTGCACCTCGAGCACGGTCATCGAGGGGTCGAAGACTTTGTAGAAGATGATGAAGTCGATCGAGATCGAGGCGTTGTCCTTCGTAATCGCCGTCTGGTGAGGGATCTCAAGAAACCGCTCGCGAAGGTCGACCCACGCGGTCCTGTCGGTCACGGGGTTGATGAGGACGAGTCCGGGACCTCTCGTTCCGATGGCCCGACCAAGTCGGAACAGCACGATCCGTTGGTACTCACGGATGATCTTCACCGAGAACCCGAGCACGACGAGAAGGAACAGAACCACCACGCCGACAACGATGCCTACGATCACGTGCTCCGCTCCTTGCTCTCGCCTTCGTCGAGGCTGAAACCTCCCGCTGTTGGCACCGCCTCCGCATCCTCGCCCCAAACCTCCAGATGGACTCCAGCTCGACGCAGGACCTGCACTCGGGTGCCCGATCGCACGGTCCCGTTGACCGACGCTGCAGACCACTGCTCTCCACGGACACGGACGATGCCCTCGGGCGCCAAGTCGCTGACGGCGACACCTTCGGCGCCCTCGGGAGAACTGACGTGATGCGCTGAGATGCCGCGACGTGCCAGGCCATTCCACGCCATGAAGCCCACGCCTACCGAAACCACAAGATCAGCGCTCAAAAGCGCCCACAGGACCGGCGCGGATCGCCCGTCGACAGCCATAAAGACGAGCCAGGCGGCGGCAAGGACACCCACTACGCCAGCTACGACATGTGTGTGTGGTCCTGAGTGGAAGCCGACCAGTGAGGCGAGAACAACGAGTCCGAGCAAGACTCCAGCGATGACCCACATAGCGCCTCCTCAGCCGCTTGCGCCATTTCCATCATATCGGCACGGTGCCTCGTGGATCTGGGCGGGGCAGGGCGAGGGTCCGGGAACGCTCTGATGAGTCGCCTCGGACCCAAACCAGCGATCAGGAGGTGCCTATGCCTCTCTTAAGGCACTGGCGGATAGGGCGTGAGTCTGGGCTCCAGCGGTTGCGCCAGTCGATGAGGTTGGCGGTGACGAGCAGGTCCACCACGAGGCAGAGCTGGCAATGTCGGTAGTGGCTTCGTCGGTCGGTGTTGCGGCGGAGTTGCCCGTCGTTCGACAACCATGAGTTGGTGCCCTCGAAGACCCAGGCACAGTCCCATTTGCGTGGGGAGCCAGCTGAGCATGGAGACTCCGCGCCTTCACGGTAGAAAGCTCCGATCCGCCAGGGCAGCCCCGGACTCTGATCAGTTCGATCGACACGCGAACCCGTCGGCATCCGAGGGTATGGGGGGCGCTGGCCCGATTCCGAGAGTCTCGGTGACCACGGGTTCATACGCCCCACCTCCGTTGTGGAGCGGGGTGGTTCGGCCGTGGAGGGTAGCCTTGTGTATCGCCCGCCTCGGAAGGCCACCCTTGCGGTACCCGGGACTCGGCCATGACAGAGGAGGCGCTATGGCCTGGAAGCCGATCACGGAGCAGTTCGTTGTTGCCCACCTCGGTGGCAAGGTCCGACAGATTCTTGTGACTGCCTGGGACTCTTCCTCTGGGGCGATCAAGGTTGACTGGCCGATTCTGAATCCGCCAAGGGTAGGACACAATCCCTACCCGCACGCCAGGAAGACCACCATCGAAAAGTCTCACTATGAGCCACTCGACCCCGATGCCTTCAAGATTGCCACTACCGGGTAGCTGAACATGAACGAAGCTGGACGGAGGACTGGCGTTCAAGGCGGTGCCTATGTGGGCGGCAAGTGGTTCAGCGCTCAAGAGCTGCGTGCCGGCGGGCGTCGTGTCACCGACGGGCTCGGCCGAGGCGACGTTGGGATCTGTCCGGCTTGCGGAGCATCACGCCTCGGCGCCACCGATGGCCCCGGCAGCTTCCAGTTTCCCGAGGGATCGGAGTGTTTCCACTGTGGCCACGTCGCCACTGCAGATACGTCAACAAAGGTGGACAGGACGGCGCGACCCCATCAAAAGCTGCGTTCTTTGGTCAATCCGGAGGCTGAGGATAGCTCACGGCGCATCCTGCTCGCTGAAGGGGGCAACGGAGAGGCGGTTGAACCCCTCGATGACGAAGTAGCGGGACTTCCCTAACCTGGAAGTGTCCGAGTGCCTTTCGCCCACTGAACACGCAGCGGGAAATCGTCGGCATCGTCTGGTGCTCGTACCGGCCCGACCGGTACGAGCTGGTCTTTGTCGACCTTGGCAGCGAGCGCGTCCGGGGTACTCAGGTAAGACGCCGCCGCATTAGCGAAGGCTGCTGGGATGGCCCATGTATCCACACGAGACGGCACCGTCCGATGGGAGAGGAAGAGAAACCAACCAATCGAGGTGGTGCTCGCTTCGATCAGGGCCGCACCCACCGCAGGGTGTCATCGGGATGTGGGCACCGACCATAGGCCTTCGTTCTCCGCCATCTCGGAGATGACCAGCTCGACCCCCTGGAAATAATCGGGGTCACCCTCGACGTAGTTCATCTCGATGTGGTGACCCTTCTGGTGCCACACGACAGTGGTGATATCGCGCTTAAGCATCTACGGCCCAGTGCGATGCGGGACACGCCAGGTGTCAGGATGCCGGACCCAGCGAAACGACCCAGATCTGGTGGGGACGATTTCGAGACCGTGGGTCGACGCCAGCTCGCTTGCGTCTAAGAGCGTCCCCTCGCGGTGCTCCTCGTCACCGTCGGAGTAACAGACGACGAACCACGTCAACTTGCTGTCGTCGCCTGGCACGAGAAGCCCGCGATGCTCTCGATATCAGCCACGGCAGTCATCATCCTTGGATCGTGGAACTCGACCAGCCCCCGAAACAGGGTCTTTGTGCTCTAATCGCGCCAACGAGGCAAGGACGACCTGGTCAGATCGGGCACGTCAGCAGGCCGCGCAAGATCGGGGCGTGACCCTCGGGGGTCCCAGTGATCATGCTCGGTATTGCCGCTTTGTCCTTTTCATCACCACGACCGGATCGCCATTCTTGGCCGACATGGTTCCCACCCACTCGTAGCGATCATCGGCAGCCGTTTGCAACTCGCCCTGCAGGTTCTGCGCGTCATCCACGCGAATCACCAGATATTCGTCAGCCATGGCCGTCGAGTCTAGGACTGTCGGGATCCAACCGTCTCCAGAGTGCGATTCGGACCTCGCCTCCAAGCTATCCGTGGGCCAACCCGACTTCTCCCAGCGGTGTCCGGCGGAACCGGCTCATTCCGAGGCGGCCCACCACGAACTCTTCTGGTTGTCGGTGCCCTCGGTGGCGAAGTTGATGACCGCATAGTTGTCGGGCCTCGTGAAACCTCAGGCTGGTGATCTCACCCGAGGTCACTATTCACTGGGACTTCGTGGTCAATGCCCGGCCTCGGATTCGAGGGTCTTCAGACCGCCCGGACCCGCTTGGCCTGCAGACCCTTGGGACCCTGCTCGGCCTCGAAGTCGACCTTCTGCCCCTCGATCAGCTCGCGATAGCCCGAACCCTCGATGGACGAGAAGTGGGCGAAGACGTCGGCGCTGCCGTCGTCGGGAGTGATGAACCCGAATCCCTTGGTGGCGTTGAACCACTTCACGGTGCCGGTGGTCATGGTATTGCCTCTTTTCTCCACGCTCTGACACTTGCGGGAGACCTGGTGGCAACCGGCAACGGCGAGCAGCTCGCGTGAAATCTGACCGTTCGCTGATGTGAGCATACGCGGGGTCCGGTGTCTTGGCTCCCCCCTCAGTCATTTCGTCGCCCTCGGACGTCCTGGGATGGCGAGCCCCCGTCCCTGGGCGCCAAGGAAGCGCATAGATGCTGTTCGAGCGCCGGGCTGTGCTGCTCAGCCTGCACGTCGATTTGACGATCCTCGCCCAACTGGCCGCGGCACTCGCCAGGCTTCCCCGCCCCTCTCGCGACTTCAGACACTCCCGATCCGGGACCCAAGGGGGATCCAGTTATGACCCCATCAAAGAGCGCCCCAAGGTGCTGGCCACCACCTCGAGCATTCGCTCGGGTGGAACCGGCTTCTCTAGAAACGTCACGACCTTGGCATCAGTGCGAGCCCGGGTGGCCTCGTCGAGCGAGTGGCCCGAGGCAATCACTACCAGTTGTGGGGCGGTGAGTGCCTCCAGCACGGAGAGGCCATCTCGACGAGGCATCTGCAGGTCGAGAAGGATCATGCCTACCGACTGCCGTTTCAGAAGGTCTAGCGCGACGTCTCCGTCCTCGGCCAACGCTACGGAGTAGCCCGACGTGCGGAGAATCTCGGCCCAAGTTTTCCGGATCGCTTCGTCGTCGTCGACCACCAAGACATCGACATCTGGCTGCGTACCGAGGTCGGACTCGGGTGGTGAGCTCATGGCTATCCCCTCTTCACGTAGGGCTGTGTGAGGCTGGGTCTAGGCCACGACACCGACTGGTTACGGCATCATTATCGATCGTCACGATGGGATGCGAGACGGGAAGACCACTTACGGCGATTCGGGTGATTACACGGGTGAGCCCGGGCGGGACGGGAAGATCTTGAGGACCGATGGCGAAGAGCGTGGAGACCGGACGCCCGATCTGATCCCTGGCCGATGCCGTCTCCCCGACGTCCCCCGGGTCCGTGGAGAAGTGTTCAGCTCCCGATACGTGCGCCTAAAGCGGTGAGCGGTCCATAGCATGGTCCGGGTCCGGCTGGGCCACGGGAATGACGGGCCGCAATTGGACGCTGACGAAGTCTCCGAGCCAGAGCTAGTCGCTCGCATTCCAGAAACGATCCCCTGCGAAGCTCATCGAAGAGCACGGCTCATTGTGCTTTTCCGGCGGTCCAGGTGGAGGGATCGAGGGTGCCGTCAACGGTGGTTTGAGCGACGTCGGTGAGGCGGAGTTGATTGGTGCGGGCGTAGAGTCGTAACCGCAAAAATGCCTCTCCCATGTCCAGACCGCTTCGCTCGGCAATCACCCCCTTGGCCTGCTCGATCACAATTCGACTTGTCAAGGCGCCAGACAGCTGCTCGTTGAGGCGTTGCGCTTCGGTTGCAGCGCGATGCTGCAGGACGCTGATGGTGGCCAGGTCGGCAAAGGCACAAGCCACGATCACATTGCGCTCGTCCATTGGCGTCTGCTCGGTGCTGAACAGGTTCAGGCCACCTATGATGCGATCCCGCAGACGCAGTGGCAGCGCGAACACCGACTGGAAGCCCGCCGCGAGGGCAGCGTCCGAAAAGGCTGGCCATCGGCCCGACCCAGCTTGAAGACTCTCGTGCTCGACCTGTTCACCTGTCCGAAAGGCATCGAGGCACGGGCCCTCCTGGGCCTGTAGCTCGAATAGTTCAAGGACCCGCATGGCCTCACTCGATGAGGCCACGAGCCGCAGCTCCCCATCGGGAGAGACGAGCATCACGCCAGCCGCGGAGACCTCGAGGAGATTCACACATCGGTCGGTGAGCGTCGTCAAAACCTCGATGACGTCGTAGTCATCGACCAGGGTGTCTGCCATCTCGACTAGGGCTCGAACTACATCGGTTTCTCGGGGCATCTCAACCTCCCCCTAGGGGGCGGAAAACCCGACGTTCGCTGTGGCGCGCCAGGCCGCCCGAGACCGATTTTACCCAATCTTGCCACCGCCTACGCACCGGGTCAGAGGGGTGGGTCATCCGATTCGGAGCCGCCGAGCGACGACGGCTTCGGCCACATCCCCGAGCGGCAGGCCCGTGCTGAACGAGTAGGCGCGTAGGCGGATGAGCGCCTCTGTGATGCTGACCTCCAGCTGGACCGCCACCATGCCGGCGGCGTTGTGGAGGGCGAAATGGAAGTCCGCGCCCAGCTCCAGCTCCCGCGCCACCGTCCCCGGAGGGGCATCGGCCTGCATGTCGATCACCCACTGGGCAGCGACGTCGGCCATGACCAAGGCGTCGGCGTGCTGGTTGTCGCTCAGGCGACCGGGCCGGTCCCGATAAAGGTTGAGCGCACCGAGGCGAACACTGCCCACCCGCATCGGGAATGCGAACACGGCCCGGGCGCCCGCTGCAACGGCGGCAGGGCTAAAGGCCAACCATCGCGGCGTATGCGGATCGGCCAGGTCGGGTTCGAGCACGACCCTCTCCTGTTCATGGGCCTCCACGCACGGGCCTTCGCCCAGCGAGTACTGCAGGTCCTCGATTTGCCTGCTCACCTCGTTGGTGGCGCACAATGACCCACCCGGCACCTCACCCGACATGAGCATGACCCCTGCGCCCGTCACACCGACGATCTCGTTGCTGACATCACATAACCGAGCCGATGACCGCGTCTCCACGCCTCCGGCCGACAGCTCGGTCAAGATCCGCTGGAGCCGCTCACCCGACATTGAGAGTTCCCGAGCCCCGCGAGGTCCGCCCGCACCA
Organism: uncultured Acidimicrobiales bacterium; assembly: GCA_963768255.1. GTDB lineage: Bacteria > Actinomycetota > Acidimicrobiia > Acidimicrobiales > UBA8190 > Chersky-840. The sequence continues at coordinate 465,075 of CAVYGX010000008.1, forward strand.
CCGTGCCCGTTGTCCACAGCACCACATCACGAAAAACAGGAAAGGCGCCAACGGGGACCAGGACAACGTGCATCCCGAGCGGAGGACCGAACTCCTCGTCTTGCTGTTACCCCCGTCCGCTCGCCATGGTCTCGTCACCACGATGACCCGCCTGGTGGTTGGATGGTGCGGCTGACCTAGGAGTCCCGACTCTGCGAGCCTCTCTTTCACCGCGACATCATCCTCACCAGCACCGCGAACATCTAGTCCGGAGAGATTCAGCGTATGATTCTTGATCCAGATACAGGACGCGCCACGACGCCACAGGGCACCACCGGATGCGCAGAGCGCGCCAATCTCCACGCATCACTTGACGCTCAATCTGCTCAGCGTCTGCATTGTTGTTCATGTGCTCACGTTCTACGTCAAGCGTCATTTCAGGGCCGCACCCATCGGCGGGTGTCATCCCTGCTGGGCACTAACAACAGGCCTTCACTCTCCGCCAGCCCGGAGATGACGCATTCCTCTCCCTCCAGATACTCAGGGTCACCTGCGACGTAGTTCAGTTCGATGCGGTGGCCCTGGGGGTGCCACACCACGCTGGCGATTTCACTTTTCGTCATGTCACTTCCGCCCGCTGTAGTTCGTGGACAGAGGCACTGAAGTAGTCGCCCAGGATCTCGCCGAGGTAGAGCCGGCTGGCCTCGTTATCGAGGAGCGCCTCGGTCACGAGGCTGATTTCCACCCTGACGGCGTCACCCCGCAAACCGTTTGCGCCCGAGAGATCGAAGGTGCCGGAGCCTGCCCCGGCGGCTTCGTCCCCCACAGGAGTGTCCGGGCCGTCACATGCCGTCCAGAGCTTGAACCGTTGAGCGGCCCGTTCGGTACTGCGCATGTGATCGGTCATGCCAACCCCCTACGCCGTTTTCCATGCAGGTGCGGCGGGGTCTAGGCCGATCTGACGCCTGCGCAGATTACCACCACGCTCAAAAACAAGGCCAGCCACATCCTCGGCGGGGCCCAGGCACCAGCCCGGCGGCCCCACGCCGGCAGTTTTCCCTTCCTTGGAATGGCACAAGGCACTCGGACTTCCCGCCGTTGGCTCAGGTCGTACACAAGCCCATGACCACAAGTCACTTTTCGTGTCTTTGCCTTGGGGTAACAAGAGGACGACGCCGTGGATTGTGCGCGACTCCAGGGCGTCGATCCTCTCTCGCCCACGAATCCGGCGGTGGCAGAGGTGCATGGACCACGCAGGAACTGTTGCGGGCCACGAGACAAACGACCTCTTGGCCGCATACGCCGTGCTGGACGATCTGATGGCCGAAATCGGACCGGCCAAGACGGAGGCAAGCTTGGAGTGGAGGCACTCGGCGGGGTCCGGGCCGAGTTCGTCTGGCCTCCGTATTCCCCCCGTTCATTCCCCCCGCCGCCCGTAGAAGTGGGGCGGCGGCACCACAAACGCTACCCGTCGTAACAGCTCTATGGAAGTCCCACGTGAGCCGTGGACGCGCCCCCACTCCTCGGTATATCTTCGGGTAGACGGCCTCCGGCATTGGAGGCCCCCCCTCGCCACCGGAGGTCGGCTTGGGCGGGGTGCCGGTAACGCTCGAGAAACAACGGACCGGCAACGGCTCTGTATCCCGTCACCCCTCCGAGCGCATGGTAAGTCTGTAGTACAACTCGGCCATCGCCGCCCATCGCCGGCACTGAAGATTCGCGGGCGTGTTGACCCGACGAGGCCGTCGCTCGACCGGTTGAGATCGCAGGGGTTCCCGGATGCCCTTGTCCGGTGCAAGATCGGTGGGCGACCAGCGGGGGGGTAGGTCTGGCCTAGCGCCCGTAGGCGTTTCCATCGGTCGCTTCTTCGTTGAGAACCTGACACGGGCGTCATCTCAGGTACTCCGCCAACGAGGCAGCGAGGCCTTGTCCCACCTGCCAGGCGGTAACGCGGCACGACTCCGCGTTCGAGCTCCTAGCGTGTTGTGTAGGACCACGATCAAGTGGCTATAGAGCTGTCCTCTCGGCGCCGGAGTCTCTTCTCGGACCAGGAGGTGAAGCATGTTGCGAAAGCACACTGAGAACCAGGACCAGGTGAGTGTCGAGGGGCTCCATGGTGACCGCAACCGACCGTCACGGCGCTACCCGCCCGGCAGAGTGTGCGCCCTTAACGACTGTGGCACGCGCCTCTCTGTCGCCCGCCACGAGCATGGGACCACCTTGACGTGAGTTCCGACAGCAACATGGGACCACCCTTCCGCCAGTAATGGGACCACCCCCGGGGGTCCACCAGCGCCGGCCCGCCAGCCGATGCACTCGCCGTCATCGGTCAGCGGACCAAGGAGCGGCGATGGCCTTCCGGGAGGTGCGGATGTTCGAGGTGCGAGAGGTGCTCCGGCTCTGGTTGCGGGGCGAGGGAATGCGGGCGATCGAGCGGCTGGCAGGGATCGACCGCAAGACCGTCCGGCGCTACGTCGAGGCGGCGGTGGACACCGGCCTGGAGCGCGACAGCGGAGAGGGCCAGCTCAACGACGTCTTCATGAGCCTGGTGGTGGAGAAGGTGCGGCCCCATCGCACCGACGGCCACGGGCCGGCCTGGCGGAGCCTCGAGCCCCACGCCGAGAAGATCCGGTCTTGGCTCGACGACGAGGACCTGACCGTGGTGAAGGTCCACACCCTCCTTGCCCGCCAGGGGGTCACGGTGCCGATCCGGACCCTGGAGCGTTTCTGTGCGGAGCTGTGCGGGCCCCGGCGTGGCCAGGGGACGACGGTCCGAGTGGCAGACGGCGAGCCCGGAGACGAACTACAGGTCGACTTCGGGCGCATGGGTCTGCTGTTCGACTCCGAAACCAACCGCCGCCGGGTGTGTCACGCACTCATCTTCACGCCCTGCGTCAGCCGCTACAGCTTCGTGTGGCTGTGCTTCTCCCAGACCATGGCCGACGTCATCGAAGGCTTCGAGGCGGCCTGGGCCTTCTATGGAGGGGTGTTCCGCTGCGTGATCCCCGACAACATGTCGCCCATCGTCGACAAGGCCAACCCCACAGAGCCCCGCCTCAACCAAGCCTTCGTCGAATACGCCCAGGACCGTGGCTTTCTCATCGACGCCACCAGGGTCCGTCATCCGAAGGACAAGCCCAAGGTGGAGCGCGCCGTTCCCTACGTGCGCCGCTCGTTCTTCGCCGGCGAGCACTTCGTGGACAGAGCTGACGCCCAGCGCCGGGCCCAGTGCTGGTGCGAGACGACGGCGGGGCTGCGGGTGCACGGCACCACGGCCTGCCGGCCGGCCGAGCACTTCAAAGCCATCGAGGCGCCCACACTGTCCGCGGCACCGGTGCTGCCCTATGACCTGCCGCACTACGCCACGCCCAAAGTGCACCGGGACCACCACATCGAGGTGGCCAAGGCTCTCTACTCGGTGCCCGGCAACCTGATCGGCCGCCACGTCGATGTCCGGGCCGACCGCCAACTGGTGAAGATCTTCTTCGGTGGCCAGCTGGTGAAGACCCATCCCCGCCAAGCGCCCGGCGGACGCTCCACCCACCCCGAGGACCTGCCGTCGGACAAGAGCGTCTACGCGCTCAGAGACCTGAAGCGCCTCGAGTCCATGGCGGCCGAACACGGGCCCGCTATCGGTGCCTACGCGGCGGTGCTGCTCGATCATCCGCTGCCGTGGACCAAGTTGCGCCAGGTCTATGCGCTGCTGGGCCTCGTGAAGAAGTGGGGACCGATCAGAGTCGACGAGGCGTGTGCCAAAGCGGCCGCCGCCGAGGCCTACAGCGTGTCGCTCATCGGCCGCATGCTCGAGCGCGCCACCGAGTCCGGTGTCGAACAGCCGCCCATTCAGGGCACGTTGCTCACCGGCCGCTTCGTCCGGCCGCTCGAGGACTTTCGCATTTCCCCAGCAAAACCGGTGGACCCCGAGTCCAGGGATGGCACCGATCGGGCCGCAGACGCCACCACAGCGGGAGGTCTGGCATGACGACGCCCGTTCTCGCTGTCTCGGCCGAGCTCAAGGGCGTGCTGCGCCAGGTCAAGCTCGGTCGTTGCCTCGACACCCTCCCCGAGCGCCTGGCGCTGGCCAAGTCCAGGAACATGGGCCACGCCGAGTTCTTGGAGCTCGTGTTGTCCGACGAGGTGACCAGACGAGAGACCACCTCGGCCGCCCTGCGGGCCCGCAGCGCAGGGCTCGATCCCGACATGTGCCTCGAGCACTGGGACGAGACGACCGAGGCCACCTTCGACCGCCAGATCTGGGACGAGCTGTGCTCGCTGCGGTTCATCGAAGCCGGTCACAACATCATGATCATGGGCCCGGTCGGGGTGGGGAAGACCTTCATGGCTTCCGTCCTCGGTCACGTGGCCGTGCGCCGGCGTTACACGGTGACGTTCTGCCGCACCGCCGTGTTGCTCAAGCGTCTGCGGGCCTCGCGCCTCGACAACAGCCACGACACTGAGATGCGCAAGCTCATGCGGGTGGATCTGCTCATCCTGGACGACTTCGCCCTGCAGCCCTTCGACACCCTGGACACCGCCGACATATACGAACTCGTGGTCGAACGGCACCGGACGGCTTCGACTCTCGTCACCTCCAACCGCGAACCTATGGAATGGATCGGACAGATGGCTGATGCCTTGCTGGCCCAGTCCGCTATCGATCGCCTGCAATCGGCCGCCTATGAGCTGATTCTGGAAGGCGGATCCTTTCGGCACCACCAAAAGCCTGGTCTCGACGTCGGTGGGACGACACCGCGAACACCTCATCGACGTCGACGCTCTTGACCGATGCCCTGCCACCGGTCATCATCGACTCGCCGACGCTGGAATCCCCGAGAGGCGGTCCCTTCACACTGACGGAAGGGTGGTCCCATCAGCGTGGCGGGCGACACTCTCCATGTACAACGAGAGTTCCTACTGCTCTCTACATCAGGGAGGTGTACCACCGCGCATGGGGAGCACAAAGGGCACTGTGTGAGGGTCAGTCTGCACTTGCCCGCCACGTCGGGGCTCCGAGCACGACAACAGCGTCCGCCTGAGCTCCTATTGCAAGGTGATCCCGGATGTACTCGGCATGGCACTGCCATTCGGGAATCAAGATCCCAAAACCGTCTTCCGATGGAAGTTCGAGATATCGACCATCCGGTGGTTCGGGGTGCAACGCACCAGCTCCGCAGGTTCCTACCCAGGCATTTCACAGACTGGCAAGCCCAGTACATGATCGAGGGCCACTCAGAAGAGCACTGGCGGGACTGCCGCATCGTCGATATGCCCTCCGCTGGTGCTGGAGTCGAGGCAGTCTGGTAGCCGTTCCGCCAGAGCTGACACGAGAATCACCCAATCGACACAACCCAGCGCATCAGCATCAAGATCTGACGGCAGCCCGCCGACTCGGTGTGTGCGTCGGGTACTCGTACTCAGTGCGTCTGTGGGCATCAGTTTCCTAGCGTCGTGCGGTGGCATCTCGCCGACAGCCCAAAGAAGCACGTCGGTCAGGTCCGTGCCGCTGATTGTGGCCCAGGCCCCAGCTCCTGTCGCGGTCGCCGATGCACAGACGCCGGAGATTGCTCTGTTCCGGAGTCTCGTCGAAATCCCGGGAACGCCCTCAGGCTCTGTGGTGGAGTCCTGCCCGCCGACAGGCCTCACCTCCGACGAGGTCCAAGAGATTCAGGATTGGGGTTCCCCTGAATTAGTGGACACCTGACAAGCCGATCTTTGGGTCGGCTGGAAGGATGTCCGATATGGGAGCTACAAGGCGGAAGTTCACGCTGGAGTTCAAGACAGAGGCGGCTCATCGCGTGATCGATACGGGCAGGACGGTGGCCGAAGTAGCCGCCGAGCTGTCGGTGGTCGACAGCGTGCTGGCCCGATGGGTGCGCGACGAGCGCCGTCGGCTCGACGCGGTGGCTGGATCATCGGATGAGCCGTTGACGCCAGCGGAGCGCACCGAGCTGTTGCGGTTGCGCCGCCAGGTCGCCGAGCAGGACAAGGACCTGGCCTTCTTGGGAAAAGCTGCCGCGTACTTCGCTTCGAATCCACCAAAGCAGAAAGATTTGCGTTGATGGCCGCCGAGTGCGCGAACTTCGAGATCACCCGCATGGCCCGCCTCTTGGAGGTGTCCTCGGCCGGCTACTACCGCTGGAGGGCGGCCCAAGACCGTCCACCGCTGCCGAGTGAGGTTCGCCGGGGCGATCTCGACGCCAAGATCATCAGTCTGCACAAGAGCTCGAACGGCACCTACGGCGCTCCTCGGATCACCCTGGACCTCCACGAGGTCGGCGAGCAGGTGAGCCACAACACCGTGGCGGCCCGCATGGCCAGCCTCGGCATCGTGGGGGTGAGCCCACGGCTGTTCAAGGTCACCACCAACCCGGACCCGAGGGCCACTTACCCAGCGGACCTGGTGAACCGAGCGTTCCACCCAGACGGAATCGACGAGCTGTGGACCTCGGACATCACCTACCTGACTGTGGGAGAGGGCGAGGCCTACCTGTGTGCCATCCGCGACGAGGGATCGTCACGGGTGCTCGGATTCTCGTTGGCTGATCACATGCGGACCGAGATCGTCCTCGAGGCGTTGGGGCAATCGGTGCTGACCCGATTCGGACAAGCCAAGGGCACGGTGTTCCACACCGACCGGGGCAGTCAATTTTCAGATGGGAAGGTCGTGGACTTCTGCCGAAACGCCGGCCTCGTTCGCTCCATGGGGGCGACGGGGAGCTGTTATGACCACGCCAGCGCCGAGAGCTTCTGGTCGATCTTCAAGCACGAGTACTTCTACCGGCACACCTTCGCCACCATCGACGAACTTCGAGCCGGGATCACCCGCTACATCAACTTCTACAACCACCAACGTCGCTGCACCAAGGCTGGCAATCTCAGTCCCATCCGCTACGAGTTAACGTTGGACCACAAGCAGAAAGCCGCTTAAAACCGTGTCCACAATTTCTGGGCAACCTCAGATCTCATCATGAAAGCCTCCTAACGCCTGGCCTGCTCTGTTGGTCCTGCCAACCATCTCGACCGACGTGTGGATCAGCCCGTTGGACTCAAGCCCCCCTGCCTTTTTGCCGATTTGATCGGGACGATTATCGACCCTAGGAGATGGCGTGGACGCCAAGTTGACCTCTGGTGAGGTTTCGGGTACCCGGCGCCGGATGCGGTGGCTCCCAGTCGCGGTCATGGTTGGTGCCCTACTCCTGGGCGTTGGAATGCTCACTCTGACCAGGCACGTCAACAATCGGGACCAGCAACGCCTTCTGAGCGCTGAGGCCCGAGACGCTCAGACCACCATCAATGCCCTCATGGGGCAGATCGAGTCGACCATGTCGTCGGTCGGGTCGGTGGCGGCGGCCACAGACGGCAATCCAGACGCCGTGAACCGTCTGGCGAGCGCCGATCCGACGGTTGGGGTTTTCTCCGCGTTGGCTGTCCTCCATCGCTCTTCAACAGGTGGGATCGTCATCACGGCTCAACGCGGAACGTCAAGTGCACCGCTGCCCGGCCTCGTCGGTTCATCGGGCCACACGCTCAGTGCCATCGTGGCCCACGGGGGAACGGCGGTAGTGGGTCTCTTCGGTCATGGACCGGCGAGGCGGCTGGCTGTAGCCGAAGGTGCGCCCCTCGTACCCGGTGGCTATGTCGTCTATGCCGAGATCCCTCTGCCCGAAGGTACGACGCTCAAGAGTGGCTTCCCTGGGCTCCAATACGCGCTCTACGACGGGCACTCCACTAAGTCGCCCGTGCTGTTGGCCACCACCAAGACCCTGCCCCTCACGGGACAGAGCGTGAGTGAACCGGTGAATCTGGGCAACCTCGACGAGACACCAGCCAAGGCGTCTGAAGCTGACCTCCTCTTTGTCGTGAGCTCAAGTGGCTCGCTCATCGGAGCACTCCCGGATTCATTGCCTTGGCTTCTCGGCGGTCTTGCCATCCTCTTCGGTCTTCTCGTGTCTTTCGTGCTCGAAGCGACCTCTCGGCGAAAGGACCAAGCCCTCAGTCTGGTCGCCGACCTGGAGGAGAAGAATGCCGCTCTAGATCGGGCCATGGCCGAGCAGACCAAGGGTGAACAAGATCGGATCCGGCTCGAGAGCGAGCTGCGCCAATCGCAACGCCTAGAGTCCGTCGGCCGGCTTGCGGGAGGCGTGGCGCATGACTTCAACAACCTCCTTGCCGCCATCCTCACCTACAGCGAGTTCATCGCCGAGGACCTGGGGACAGATCATCCGCTTCAAGGTGATGTCGAGGAGGTCCGGAAGGCCGCCCGACGCGCTACAGATCTCACCCGGCAACTCCTGGTGTTCTCCCGCCGGGACCTGGTGAAGGCTTCAGTTGTTGACGTCAACGAGGCCATCACCGATCTCCTCAACCTGCTCCAGCGCACCCTGGGGGAAGACATTGTTCTGGATCACGCACTTGGTCTCGATCTACCGCGGGTGCTGGTCGATCCCGGGGAACTGGAGCAGGTGCTTGTGAATCTGGCCGTGAATGCTCGCGACGCCATCGTCGGGCAGGGCACAATCACTGTTGGCACCTCCGAGCAAGTGATCGACGATGAAGCTGCATCAGCGCATGCCGATCTGCGGCCGGGACGCTATGTGTGCATCGCCGTGAGCGACACTGGCTCGGGGATGACGCCGGAGGTTTTGGAGCACATATTTGAACCGTTCTTCACTACCAAGGCCACCGGACTAGGCACTGGACTCGGACTCTCTACTGTCTACGGAATCGTCAATCGTTACGGAGGCTTCATCAGCATCTACAGCGAAGTTGGACTAGGAACCACGTTCAAGATCTATCTTCCCGCCACAGATGATGCCCCCGCGATTCAAGAGGAGAATGAAGAGAACGTCGCGACGGCGGTGACGGGCGAAACTGTATTGATCGTCGAGGACGAGGACGCCGTACGGCTCGCCTGCCGTCGGATCCTCGAGCGCGCCGGGTTTCAGGTTGTCGAGGCTAGCGATGGGCAGCAGGCACTGGTTGCCCTGGATGACAAGCCAATCGACCTGCTGTTGACCGATGTGATCATGCCCGGCGGCCTGACCGGACGAGACCTGGCAGAGCGCCTCCAAACATCGAGACCGGGCCTACCCGTCCTTTATATGTCGGGATACACGGCCGACGTTATCGCCACCCGCGGCATCCTGGAACCCGGAGTCAACGTGGTTGAAAAGCCATTCTCGTCCTCGGATCTTCTCGGCAAGGTGAGGGAGCTTCTGACATGACCGGAACCGATTCCAACCCGATCATTCTCGTGGTCGACGACGAGGAGGCGATCCGGAGTGCCATCGGTCGAATTCTCTCGCGCCAACTACGTGCATTTTGAAGCTTCAGATCCGAACGCCGCGCTAGGGCTGGCTGATCTGTACCCCTTCGCCCTCGTCCTCTGTGACATCAACATGCCAGGCGGTTCGGGGCTGGAAATGCTTCGCTCTCTGCGCCGACTCCATCCGGACATCGCCGTGGTGATGGTGACCGGCATAGCCGACAGAAGCACGGCCGGGCGGGCGACAGAATTTGGTGCGTACGGCTACGTTGTCAAGCCCTTCGAGACCAAGGATCTCCTCACGGCTGTCTCTAGTGCGCTGGATCGCCGCCAAGCCGAGCTGGGGCGCCGAGCCGGTCGCAAGTAGCTGAACCATGTATCTCCCCGATCGCACTTTGGCGACGAGGCGCCAACAGTTGCATATCGGCGAGGTACGGAGGGCGGACACCATGGGCAGATCGTCGCCGGCCAAGCCACCGATGGGAGGGATGTGGCCATGACGGTCGAACGTTGGCGCGACGCGCTTATTCTCGTGGTAGACGACGACTCCGCTATCCGACATTCGATCGCCCGCATCCTCGAAAGGGTGGGCTACTCCTGTACCGAGGCGTCCAATCCGACCGAGGCTCGGTTTCTCTCTCGGGTTCACGAGTTTGCTCTTGTCACCTGCGATGTGAACATGCCAACTGGATCGGGACTGGCGCTGGTTGCGGACCTGCGCGAACGTGATCAGGACATCGCAGTTCTGATGGTAACTGGCATGGACGACCGCCAGGTCGCGGCGACAGCTACCGAACTGGGTGCCTACGGCTACATCATGAAGCCCTTTGAGAGCAACGAGATGCTGATCGCTGTCGATAATGCGCTTCGCCGACGCGAGCTCGAAATCGAGCACCGCACCCACCAGGAACGGTTGGAGCTCCTGGTGGCCGAACGAACTGCTGACCTCACCGCCACTGTGCAGCGGTTGTCGCGCGCCGAGGAGGCCCTTCGAACCTCCCAGGAGGAGGCGATCCGGCGTCTCGCTCAGGCGGTCGAGTTCCGCGATCCAGCCACGGGAGCACACCTCAACCGGATGAGTCAGACCTGCGAGCTTCTGGCCCAGCGCTCCGGAATGGGACAGGAGCGTGCAACTCTCATTCGGATCGCTAGCCCCATGCATGACATCGGCAAGATCGCGGTGTCCGACGAGATATTGCACAAGCCAGGGAAACTTACACCAGCCGATTGGGATGAGATGCGCAAACACCCGTTGATCGGCAGCGAGATCCTTAGTGGTTCGGAATCCGAGCTGCTCCAGCTGGGCGGCCTCATCGCCCTGACGCACCACGAACGCTGGGACGGGTCCGGATACCCTCATGGTCTGGCGGGCGAAGCCATTCCTGTCGAAGGTCGAATCGTCGCATTGGCTGACGTGTTCGACGCTCTCACGAGTGAGCGGCCCTACAAGCCCGCATTTGAAGTCGACCTCGCTCTGGAAGTCATGCGCGATGAGCGAGGGCGTCACTTCGATCCCGAGTACCTCGACATTTTCCTGGCCGTGGTTGATGAGGTAGTGGGCGCCGTTGGCGCCTCCCCGTAAAGGGTCCCAAAGCGACGCGCCGTCTACCCCACACGTCACGCGCCGGGAGTGGGCCCGTCTATGGCTCACATGCGACTTTCACGGCGCTGATACGGGCAGCGTTCTTGCGCCGACGCACCCACTCTGCGGGCGGTGGGGGAGAATCGCGGGGCTCAGACGAGCTTGGCCGAGATCCCGCCGAGCGCGTTCGCTCCTTTTACGAGTTCAGGGAATCAACTACCGGGCTGAGGTGACTGCTCCTGCGGACAAAGTCCCTTACCGCCAACACGATGGTGAGATCGGCTGCACCAGTCCAATCTGAGGCGTCGCACAGCGCGCACTTCCTAATCTCCTTCAGACCGTCTGCGAATGTGATCACGGCGAAGTTTCGGCACGGAGGGCGCTGCTAACGATCTCACCCCCCTCCATCGGCGCTTTGCACCTATCCAGTCGAGACGGGCCAAGCCTCGGAGTCGTCACCTGAAACTGGCTGAGTTTGTTTCGACGCCAGGCGATCTCCGTGATGTCGCTGTTAGCCCTCAGGCTCATCTGACTTGGCCTTTTCCTTGCGGTGCTTTCCCGACGGGCCCTTGGGTCCACGTCGGACTCGCACATGATCGCCCAACGTTGCGGCCAATACCGTGAACATCGAGGCGCCGACGATCCACCTCCAGCGGTGCCGAGGTCGCTGACTCGGAGTCGCATCGGCGACTCCGGCATGCTGCTGCTTTCTGCCTGGTTCTCCTGGATATGGTCCCATGACCATCCAGCGATAACTAGTCAGATCGGAATGGGATTGCGGTGTTTACGAGAAGTTCACGCAAACCTTCCCCGATGAGCTGTAGTTGCCAGCGCCTTGGTGGATCGAAACTGGCCGGCCCACGGGGGCAGTTAGAGCGGCCAAGCGCAGGGTTTGCTTTCGTTCGCTGGTCACGACCGTTTGACGCGTGGTGCGCTGCTCAAGCCATCCGCTCCTTTGGCTGGTGGCTGTCCAAACGGTTATGTGTGCACGGAAAGAGCGCTGAGTGGCCCTGGATAGTCTCGTAAGCCAAACCGCTTGGAGCAATGGGGCCGACCCCTCGTTCACCTTTGCTTCTTTCCGCAGACCGATCGGCTATCAGATAGCAGTCTGAATTGCCGGGCCTCGGCAAGCGGGGTCCTCTACGTTCGCTTTTCTAGGATTCGTACAGTCACTAGAGCGACCGCCATCAGGCGATCGTCCTTTCCCATATCGATAACTCTGACTTCTGCTACACCAGCGCTTCGACCGATCCTTAGAGGCGTCGCGGTGGCTCGGACCGGTCCCTCGCGTCCGGGAGCAAGAAACGAAATGGCAAGGTGTTCAGTTGCGACCATGCCGACGGAGAATCCGATAGCCGAAGCACCGGCGACATCGGCCAGGCTCGATACCACTCCGCCTTCAAGAGAACCGGCCGGACCGCGCAGATCGTCCCGAATTTCCATCTCAACGGCCACCGACCCTAAACCATCATCGAGAGCACGCCAGTGCAACCCCAGAGACTTCTGAAATGGAGTGCCCAAATCAGGGTTGCCCTCCGCCATCGATCACCAACTTTCACCTAGAGGGCAATCATGCACTGAGCCAAAGCAGTCGGCCCACCACTAACACGAGTCGGTCCGCTTCATAGAGGGAGTTGCTCCAAGAGGGCCGAGGGAAAGGTGTTCAACCGAACCTCCGCGGACTGGCGTGAGCCTGACGGATTCATGTAAGTTGATACTTACGTAAGCAAATGCTTACTCTCTCAGGAGAGGGATCGCTTGTAGGCACCGGCATATTGCGGAGCACGATCGCCTTGGTGCCTGAGAGGTCCGCGCACGTTCTGCCTTGCCGACCGTGCGCCGGCTATCCGTATCGAAGACAATTGGGAGCAATCCGATCATGAAGACCGCAGAAATTTGGAAACACATCCACTCCGAACGGATCGACATGGTCGGGACTTGGGCTGAGTTGTCACCCGAGCAGTGGACAAGACCCTCGTGGTGCGTGGGGTGGTCGGTGCAAGAGACTTCCGGACACATCCTGGCCGCCGCTGAGCAAACTCCCGCGAACTTCTACAAGGAGATGGCAGCCGCCCGCTTTCGATTCAATGTCTTTGCCGACCGGGCCGCCAAGCGGTTAGGCGCCCTGAGCCCGGACGAACTCGTACGTCGTCTCCGCATCAGAACCTCTACTAAGAATCACCCTCCGGCTCCCGTCATCGCCATGCTCGGCGAGATTGTTGTCCACGGCGAAGACATCCGGCGACCACTGGGCATCGTGCACCGATCGCCCGAGGCCGCCCTGGTGGCGGTGGCAGACAACTACAAGAACGCCAATCTTCTTATCGGGTCCAAACGGCGAATCGCCGGTCTCAGCCTCAGAGCGACCGACATCGCATGGGCACACGGCGAGGGCCCTGAGGTGTCGGGGCCGTTGATTTCGCTGATCTTGGCCATGGCGGGACGAACAGGTGCACAGGCCGACCTCGCTGGTGACGGTCTGAGCATCCTGGCGGTGAGAGGCTAGGAGAACCGAACCAGGGGTCGTCATGCTTCGACTCCAGATCGCCGTAAACGAGTCGGCTCCATCGGTTCGGCACTCGGCATGCCATCTCCGGCGGGCCCTGCGCGTGGGGAAGCGAGGTGCCCGTCGTCGTCTTGATTTGTCAGCCAGTTGCCGAGTTCACGGGGGTTTCGACGAGGCCAGGCATCGAGGAGCCGAAGGGTTTGAACAAGACACCAAACCTTTCGGAGTGAGCGGACACGAAAAGTGCTCATGAGCAGGGAAAACGTTGTGATACCGACAACGAGTAGAGGTGAGCGGACAACTCTCGAACCAAGACATCAGGAAGGAGATTGAAACCCTCTGGGTTACGACCAGGCATTTTTATTGACACTCGGCGGTCGGCTCAGACCTTGGACTTCCCCTTGGTCGGCCCGGAGAACGGTTACGGCCTATAGCTCATTTCCCAGAACCGCGACCGAATGCGAGACTACTAATCTCGACCGATTCGGCGGGGAAGTCCCATAGGGATGGCGAGGGTTCGCCTACCAGAGCCTCGCCCCCACTGGAGTGACCGACGCCCAACTCTTAGCGCGAGGGTCGCCACATTGTGGTCACCATTGGGCCGCCGCCGGGGTACGAGAACTCACCTAAAGGCTCGAATCCGAGCCTTGCGTATCTGTCATTGTTGGCCCGATTCGACGACTCCAGGTATGCAGGAAAGTGTGCGGCATCAACGATCGCGAGACCGTGCGCGAGTAGCCACATCCCAATCCCGCGTCCCCGATGGTCAGGATGTGTGCCTAGGAGGCTCAGGTAGAAATGCGGCTCTTCCCTCGGATGCGAAGCATCAAATCGTGCGAGTAGGTCTACGTAGCTATCGGCCGCCGTCCCCAGGTGCTCGACCGCGAGTTCGCCGAGTTGGTCCTCCTGCTCGGTCGACATCTCGGTCGCACCCGGCGGGATCCAGATCGAGGTCGCTTCTCCGCCATCGGTGAGCCATGTCTCGGGATAGCGAAGCGCACCTTCAACGAAAAGTCTCCAGAACGCAACATGGTGATCGGTCCGTCCGTCAGGCCGGGCAAGTGCGCGGCTCCAGAGGGGATCCAACTCAAACGCGAGGGTGACGATCTGCGTCACCTCGTCAATGTCCGCTAATGTCGCTCGTCGAGCGCTGCGTTCCATACCCCACATCGTCTCACCGAATCAACGATCTCCGCCTGGACTCACGGCGCCTCGCCGAAATCCGAGAGCCTTGACCTCCGGCCAAAGGTGGTCAGGCCAGTATCACGTGCAGATCGGTCAGCCCATGAAAACCGGGCACGCACTTGTACTGGGGCGATGCGGAGGGATCAGCCAGTCTGATGCGCGGGAATCGGGCGATAAGCGAACCGATGGCGATCTGTGTCTCCATCCTGGCGAGCGGCGCGCCAAGACACAGATGCCTTCCCCCGCCGAACGAGAGGTGCTGAATCGGGTCTTGGCGAATGTCGAAGCGATCAGGATCATCGTGGATCGCTGGGTCGCGGTTGGCCGAGCTGAGTACGGGCCAGAGCCATTGCCCCGCGGTAACAGGACACCCGTCGAGGTCGATATCGGCAGTGGCAATCCTGTCTCCAATGACGACTGGCGGGTCGTAGCGCAACATCTCCTCGACGGCATTTGCGGTCAATGTCGGCTCCGAGCGCAGCATAGCGAGCTCTTCAGGGTGTTGAAGCAATGCGAGCAGACCGTTGGCGATGAGGTCGGTTGTGGTGGCATTGCCTGCGAACAGCAATAGAGCGATGGCGCTGATTGCTTCGGAATCGCTAAGCCTGATTGCTTCGGAATCGCTAAGCTGAGAGCCGTCCGCATCCTGCACTGCGACGAGCCCGCTAATGAGATGGTCGCGGAGGTGTGCCCGACGATCCTCTATGACACCGGCGATGTACGCGCGCAACTCCGCGTCCGAGGTGGCTACTCGCTCGGCCACTTGCGGACTGAGTGTCGCGTCGAAGCTCAAAGCGATATCATCCGACCAGCGCTTGAACTCAAGTCGATCGGTGGCGGCGACGCCGAGGATCTCAGCGATCACCGAGATCGGGAAGGGCACGGCGAATTCGGACACGATGTCAACGGCGCCATTTGTTGGAGCGATCGTGTCGAGGAGCTGGTCAGCGATCTCTTGGATCCGGGAGCGAATGGCCTCGGTGGCACGTTTCGAGAAGGCCTGAGTTACTAGGCCCCTTAGACGCCGATGATCAGGATCGTCCATGAACAGCATCGAGTGCTCCCCGTCGACGAGGGCTTGGGTGTAAGGCCCATCGTCTGCAACTGCGGGATCCTTTCTGAAGCTCGGATCCCGCAATAGCGCTGCGACGTCAGCGTGGCGAAGCACGAACCATCCATGCTGGTCGGGGTCGTACACGGCGGCCGATACGGGGCGGTGAGCCGCTGACACGCGATGAGGGTCTGATTCGAGCATTGCGATCGGCGGTAGCTCGTCGCTCTCTGACACGATCCAAGCTTATCCTGGGTGTGAGAGGTGGGCATCTTGAAAAAAGGACTCAGTAGGTGGGACTCGTCGATCTGAAGTGTTGACGGATCACGGGTTGGTGCGGGTTACCAATGCCCAGCGATTGGTTCAGGAGTGATGGTCAGACATCGTGTTCACGAAGGAGGCTTACGCGAAGTCTCGGTTGGGCCAATGGCCGAGCCGAGTCCAACGATCAAGAATGTGACGTTTGGGTTCGAGTCCCATCTGGTGGGAGCTGAGTGGAGGTGAGCGGACTCAAACCCCCCGACTTCAACCTTCCAGGCGTCTGATGATCAATCAGATGGCCAGGTGCTCGCGCAGGTATTGAGAGGCTGAGTCACGATCAGATGGTCTACTTCCCCGTCGACGGCATTCTTCTGGTGGCGACAAGGGTGTTGCGGGTGACCTGAGATGGTGGGATTACGCGGAATTGTCCCGTGTCCGAACCGGGACGGCGATTGGGCCTGAGCCGACCAGCTGACGGTTAGCCCTCGGGACGGCACCCGATCCAAACCTGCGATCTCTGGCAGTCGATCGCGAGGACCTCTCCGCCGTTTTGGAGGGTGACGGTGCCTTTAGCGCAGGAGGCATCGATTGGGTCACGGGTTAGATGCAGTAGTCAGAAGACCGGCCGAAGAGAATTGCATCGGCAGCATTTGTACTCCATGAGATCTGAATGCGCGCTCGAGTTCCTGCCTGCGCTCGGGGGGGCCGAAGAAATAGACGCATCCTCCGCCGCCTGCGCCTGCCATCTTCGCCGCGTGCACCCCATGGACTCGTCCGACCTCTAATAACCGCTGCACCGCCGGTGGTGTAACAGCCGCATGGAGGTTGCGTTGCATCTCTCCGGCCGCCTGGATCAACGAATCAAGGTCATCGAGGGAACCATCGATCAACGCCTGCGTGGTCTCCTGAGCAATACGCTTCATATTCCGAAGCGAAGACACCGTCTGGCGGTCGCCACTCGTATAGTGAGCCATGACCTGATCGAGGATGTGACCTGAAACACGCGAGTCTCCGCTGTAACACAACAAGGAGTGCTCCTCGAGCGAGCGAAGAAACTCTGGGTCGAGATATAACGGTTTGACGTCGGTATCTCCAGGGCCAAATTCGAGAGCATGAAATCCCCCCAAGGCAGCCGCATACTGGTCTTGACCCCCGTTGATGTTGCCGAGCATCACATTCTCGACGTGGAGGGCATCCTGCACAAGCTGCTCGAGGGAAGGACTTTCTCCCTTCAGCTGCCGCAGAGCACTCAGCAAGGCAACCGCCAACGAGGCAGACGCCCCGAGGCCGGCACCGCGAGGTGCCTCAGTTGTCGTCGAGACGTAAATTCCTTGCTCAGGATGCACGTGCGCAATGGCTGTCTTTATCAGTTGGAGAGCACCCCCGTGCTCGATCTCCTCGATGGACGAGAAGCGCTCCTCAACTCCAAGATCCCGTGACATCACGACGATGTCTGGCGTATCGAGAGTTGAGACGGAGACACTCACTCGTATACCGAGGGAGGCGTTCACGACGTATCCCCCCTCCTCAGTCTTGTAAGGCGCGACGTCAGTCGGTGCACCTGCAAGGTCGAATCGCGTAGGAGCTGACGTCTGGATCATCCGGCTCCTCGCCTCACGCCGCTCGCTACTTAGGCAGGATGTGCCTCGCGTGCGGATTCTAGGGTCAGCCTCCGGCGACGACTAGGGCATGAAAGAATCCAGAAACGCGTTGCTGAACACTCGGTACGGGTCATATGTGTCGAGGGCAGCCAACGCAGAGTCCCAGTTGTCACCGACGCTTTGGCCGATCCGCAATGCATCGGGAATGGTACTTCCCAGCATGGTGGGGTCACTCCACGCGGCGGTTGTGGTGTATGCCCATCCCTTGGACCACTCTGGGCGCACCGCGGCATAAGAGCCAGTGTAGTTACTGAACATCCATTGCTCGATACTCCGATAGAACTGGTCTGCGTACGGTGTACCCGGCATCGTGAGAATGTCGAACCACACGGCCACGTCCCAGTTGGGTTGGTCCGGCCTGAGACGCAAGGCCGACAGCTGAGGCGACGTCGCCGAGGTGATCTCGACATCGGAAGGAGTGTCCAGGCCAGTCACTCGGATCTCGACGGGGCCGTTCATCGGGTAGTCGCCTTGAGCCTCATAGAGCGCCACTTGGCTCTGGTAGTAGGTGGTGAAGTCATAGATGACTTGTTGGATTGCGGCCCGATTGGTGAGCACGGCATAGCCATTGGCGGTTACTCGGAGCGTGCTCGGCTTCACATAGAGAAGGAGGTCCTTGGCCCAACCCCAGATATCGGCCGTCAGGGTACCGAGTAGCCCGGCGGCGACGATAGCGAGCTCGGCTTGTCCAAATGTGGGGGTGATGGCGACGTCCCCATTCAGAATCTCCTTGATGAGCCCGGAGAGTGTCTGCGGGATGACATCGGCGAAGACATAGTTGTAGGGGGCACTGACCTCTCGCGACAGCAGCGGTCTTTGAGGAGAGATGGTCCAGACCTTGAGCCACGGCGCGGAAGTGAATGGGAACCAGATGGTCTCCACCCGGCCAGACTGTTCCACGTAGCTATCAAAGGTTTGAGAGCTCGATCCGGGCGCTCCGAATAGCGCGCTGGCAGGAACATTGACGAAGCTTTGGCACCGCAGTCGACTGTTCGCACCTACTTGGAGGGTCACTTCCGTGATGAAGGTTCTGCCGAGGTGGGTCAATAGCGGCTGAATCGCTGGATCCGAACGTTCGAAAGTCTGAAGGACGTATTTGCCCTGAGCGGCGCTCCAGACCACTGCTGTGAGGGAGAGAATGAGGTTACTTACCGAGCCGTAGGTGTGGCCCGGAATGATCGATTCACCTGCAGCTGGTATCGCGGTGCCATGACCATCAATCGCAAGGGCTCCACCGATCGTGATGTCTCCAGGAGCCGGGTGGGCAGTCAGGCCCAGTCCGGCGTTTTCCAGGTCTTGCAGAAGCACATCCATGGTGACTCCGGTCTGCGCGGTCACCGTCGCGGGTGACCCGGAAGCATCAACGGTGACGGTAGTGAGAAACTGCGTCGTGTCAGCGAGGACGAGGTTGGCGCCACTGGAATCCACAGGAATCACCAACGGCGACCAGTTGTGCATCATTCCCCGGGCGCGCACCTGGTAGCCCACCGGATAGGCCCAGTTGGCGAGGGTGACGACGTCTGAATCGGAGTGTGGGGCACACGACCACGCATCTTCGAGAACAATCTCTCCGGACCAGTTCTGAAAGGCCTGCTGATAGAGCGGGATCGACATAGGAAAGCTCGGGGGTAGTGACAGAGAGCTGTCCGCACTTGCCGCCGGTACCCGAAACACGGCAGTCCACTCGAGAGCGCCGAGCGCGGCAGCTCCCGCCGATGCCGCCAGGAACTGACGTCGAGACCAACGGTGACTCGACGGTCCGGGGTTCAGGTGGGGCTTACCGTGCTCGAATCCCGCCATCCCGACCCCCGATCAAGGGGGGACGCCGACCGACTGCCTAGCCTGTGCCCCCGCAACCTCGTGCCCCCGCCTCACTGCGGCAACGCCCCTGCATCGTTACGCTGAAACCTGTCTCAGTATTGATGGGGCGGGCGGTCAATAGACAGGGTGGAATCACCTGACGTTCCTAGGTGATTCCACCTATCGATCGTGGCCGAGGCCGGGCATCAGAGCGTCTTCTCTACTGGCCGTAGCGAAGACGTCTCGCGTGAGAGGCCCGTAGGTGCCGGGAAACTCATCCGGTGTTTCTGCCTGGGAGTTCTCGACAGCAAGTACGTGGGAAATCGGGAGGAATACGTGGGAAATCGCTTTGGCGCGCTCGGCGTGGGACCAGCAATCGGCACGTCCCCGCGCCTGTGCCTGTCCTCAGCCCCAAACTTGAATTCCTTCTCGCCGGTAAAGGCGGCCACACTCCCACTCTTCTGGCGAAGCTCAGGAGTCCGGACGCCAGTCGTTGTTGCTGGTGTGGTCACCCGATAGCCATCGTGTGAGATCCGTGTGAGCGTTCTTCGTCCGGATGGCGTCGATTTCGTCGACCTGTGGATGATCGACGGTGAACTCCAGGAGTAACCCGTTCGGATCGGTGATGTACAGCGACTGGCAGTAGCCGTGGTCGGCCGTCATTGTCTCCAGCCCCGCGGCTTGGGCCCGGCCACGGATTCCTTCTTGGCTCTCAGTACTGACGAGGAGGGCGACATGGCGGAACAGGGAGGCCGGTGGTGGTGCAGCGAACTGCGCGGAGAACTCGGGGTTGGCGAACTGGAAGAAGGCCAAGCTTCCGCCATCACCGAGTCCGTAGAAGGTGTGACAGAATTCCTGCTCCTCTCCACCCATCAGGTTCTCCACCTCGGTCCAGGTGGCGACCAGCGGCAACCCCACGATGTCCTCGTAGAACTTGCGGGTGGCCTCCTGGTCGGTGGTGACAAAGGCGTGATGGTGCAGACGCGCCGGGGGGTCGGTCGGATTACCGGACGCTGCTGGGATAGTCATTTGGGGCTCCCTCCCGTCGGGGTCAACGGTAACGCCGGCTCTAGTTGACCGTCTTCCTACCCTGCTTCCGCATCCTTCTTGATCGCTGCAAGCGTCGCTGGAATGCCCTTCTTGGCAAGTTCGAGCCGGTCAGCGAGCTGAGAACCAGCGTGGGCGCCGAAGCGTTCCTCGAACATTGCTATGCCACCGGGTAGGAACTCCCACGACTCGGTCAGCTCCGTCCCTCCATCGACGGGCTTGAAAAGATATCCCCACCGCGTCCAGGTGCCATTGACGATGAATGCGAACTCACGACCTGGGTCGGCCGCGACGATCTCAGATCGCGTCTCCCAGGTCTGCTCGGGTAGCTCGTTTCGCCCTGTGAACCAGGCTCCCACCTCGGGGCCGGCTCCTTCGTCCCACCAACATGCCTTGCAGACCGGGCTCCATGTCCCCATTCGAGTGACGTCGGACACCAGGTCATAGAGGTCTTTCGGCGACCGGGCGATGACAATCGACTCGGAGTGTTTGAGAGTCATCTCCTCAGTCTGCCCATCTGTGCGACCAGGTTCCAGGAGGCCGACCATCCGGGTAGTGCCAGTACTATGCGTCGCCACACTCCTGAGCCAACCGGCTCGCTATTCGCGCCCAAGCCCTGAGCAATACCGCTGGGACCTGCTCTCCGACCCCGTCTTAGGTCCCGAGCGACTTCCGGGCACTTGCGGACAGTCTGAGACCGAGAGTCCTCGCCCCATAGTGGATGATCTCGACCGGTCTGGTGGTGATCGGTCGTGCCTTCCGCACATCAATGTCGGCTGCTGAGCGTCGACTGCCGGGTCATGCATGCTTGGCTGACCGCGGTAGATCGGCGCGCGGCTACGGGTGGCTGCTGCAGGTATAAGCGCTGATGTAGATGAGGTTGGTGAACACTGCGTGGATGCTGTTGGAGTAGCCGAAGAACAGCTCGGTCCCAGGGGGCATCGCCGCGGGGTTGATCACCGTCGCGGTGTGGGCGGCGATCTGCTGTACCGCACTGGGCGCAGGGCCGTCGGGCGCGGGCACCATTGTGTGGGGCAGCCCAGCGGGCGGCTGGAATGGGGACAGCACGCCGGCGCTGACCGGGTCGGGTGGGGCGGGGTTGGAGGTGCAGTACGTGCCAGTCTTGACCAGGGCCGGGATGCCGTGTTGGGTGAGTGCCTGCTGGAGCGTGGCGGGGTCGAGTATCTGGTTCATAGTCAGGGTTAGCGTGTCGGTTCCGTTGACATTGCTGGTGAGGATGAAGGCCCCGGTCTGGATCGTGCCCAGGTCTGGGGTCGTGTTGGGGCCGGGGGCGGCGACGTGGGTCGGGCCTGGGTTGGGGGCGGGGGCCGCATCGAGGGCGCCGCTCAGGGCGAGTGCCAGCGCCGCACCCACAACGGCACCAGTAACGCCGAGGCCGGCGAAACCGGCGAGCCGCCGTCGTTGGTGCGCGCGACCCATGCTCGTGATCGCCGCCAGTGGTGGGCGCTCCGGCATGGCCAGTTCAGACAGAGCGTCGCGCAGTTCAAGTGCCAGGGCGCTGTCGTTCGGGTTCTCGTCGTGATTCATGACTTGACCTCCGTGGTCGTGGCGAGGGCGAGTTCGATGCGAAGCGTCGTCGTGGCCCGTGATAGGTGAGCCCGGACCGTTCCCGGCGCGATGCCGAGCTGCCTGGCGGTCGTGTCGATGTCCAGGTCGAGGAAGACACGCAAGACGATCACCTCCCGCTGGCGGGCTGGCAGGCGGCGGAGCGCAGTGAGCACGGCAGCGTCCACGCCGGCCCCCTGGCTGTCAACTGTCGCGATGTCATGATTCGTCAGCACCGTTTCCCTGCTCTGCCGATGCCACCAGGACGCCCCAGCGTTGAGCGCGGTGCGGACTATCCAGGCCCTCGGGGCTGGATGATGCCGGATCTTGTGCCAGGACGCGCAGGCCCGGGAGAACGCCTCGGCGGTCTGGTCCTCGGCCAGCGTCATGTTGCCGGTGCTGGCGGCGACTGCCCGCAAACAGGGTTCCCAGTTCGCCGCGAAGAACTCGGCGAACTCGGCGTTATCTCGACTCACACCCTTTAACCCCACCAGCACCCGGAAACGCTTACCTCGACCCGGAAAATCTGCTCGCAACTTCGATTTAAGTGTCGCGCGCATAAATGCCGATCGCGATCGCGGCCCTGGCTCGTTCTCCGGCACCCTGGGTAGCCCGGTATTCCGCAGGTGATCCCGGTCACGACCGAAGGCCACACATCCGGCAAACGTCGACGGAGGCGCATCCGGGTCAGCGGGTGATCTCGCCTGGTCTGGCAGCCCAGAGACCCGACCGGCCTGGGCACCCAGAACCGGCAGTTGCGGGCGCTCGACATCCGGTGGTCTGCACGGTGGCCCTAACGTTTCCGAGCGCCCCTGTGGATAACAAGGCAGACTGGCGCCCGTGATCGAGGTTCCCGAGACGCACTACGTCGAGACCTCAGAAGGGGTGTACCTGGCCTATCAAATCTTCGGCGAGGGGTCGGTGGACCTCCTCCTGCCGCTGCCGGGCGGGGTGGCGCTCGACCTGGCGTGGGACGACCCAGTCGTCAGCGCCGGCCTCCGACGTTTGGCGTCCTTCAGCCGGGTCATCGCCTTCGATTGCCTAGGGTTCGGGAGCTCCTCGCGGGTCGATCCCAGATCCGTCCCGGCCCTCCAGACCTGGAGTGACGGTCTAGGTACGGTGATGACGGCAGGCGGCCGAGAGATGGCGGCGGTCTTCACCTGGGGCGAAGCCAGTTCTGGGGCGATGTTCTTCGCGGCGACCTACCCGGAGCGGGTCACCAGCATGGTGCTCGTGAACGCCTATGCCCGCAACACTCGAAGCACGGACTGCCCGTGGGGGATGCCCGAGCACCTCGTGAAGACGTATGGCGCTGCCATTCGCCATGCTTGGGGCACGGGCGTGGCGACCGAGTTCCGCGACCCGAGCCTTGTGCAGAGCGATGAGGATCGACGTCGTTGGGCGCGGATGGAAAGACTGTCGACCACCCCGGACGTCGTCGAGGCGGCAACCGTCTCGGTCATGAGAAGCGACGTCACCGACGTGCTCTCGGCCATCCGCGCACCTACCCTGGTCATGAGCCGAGTCGGGGACCGACATGTGCGCCATGGGCATGGCGGCTATATCGCCAGTCGGATCCCCGGAGCAACCTGGGTGGAGCTATCGGGAAACGACCATACGCCCTTCGCCGGAGATTTCGAGCGACTACTCAACGAGTCACAGGACTTCATCACCGGCTCACGGTTGGTCCCTGTGCTGGACCGGGTCTTGGCTACGGTCCTCTTTACAGACATCGTCGATTCGACAGGCCATGCTGCTCGACTGGGCGATCGGCGGTGGCGGGAGGCGCTCAATCGCTATGACGAACTCGTTCTGCACAACCTGGAGCGCTTTCGTGGCAACCACGTGAAGGGAACCGGCGATGGCACGTTGGCCACCTTCGACGGTCCTGCCCGTGCTGTCGAATGCGCTCGCACTATCGCTCATCGTGTCAGAGACGACCTCGGGTTCAACGTTCGGGCGGGGATACATACGGGAGAGGTTGAGACTCGGGGCGATGACGTAGCAGGCTTGGCCGTGCACATCGCCGCTCGCGTGGCAGACGCGGCTACTGCCGATGAAGTCGTAACATCGAGCACGGTTAAGGACTTGGTGGTCGGCTCCGGCATCGAGTTCGATGACCGTGGGGAGCACGAATTGAAGGGTGTGCCAGGGTCCTGGCGGCTCTATCGGGTGGTGTCGTGACCTCCAGACCCATCCGCTAATCGCATCGGTATCTGACAGGCCCCCGCCCGGGATAGTGCCGGTACCGGTCGACGTGTGGCAGGAAGCCTCCCACCGTCGGAGTCACGCAAATTCGGGGGGGCTATGCGCCCCCGTGTCTCCGATGTGTTCGGACGGGCTAAACGGGATTCGGGTGTCCCGGGCCTACGAGCGACCCCGCTCGGGATCCCCGCCGCCGAGCAATACAGGGCGGCGCTCAGACCAGCTGAGCTGGCCCGGCAACGGCGGTGCGGCTGGGAGCAAGCAACAACCAGATGCGCACGCCAGACTGACGTACGTGGAACGGCCTGAGACCAGGTACGTGGCGGTCGGGGATGCCGATGTTGCCTACCAAGTCTTCGGGCAGGGATCGCCCGATGTGTTGTTCTGCTACGGGCTTGGCAGCCACATCGACTACTTCTGGGACCTGGAACAACTCGCCGATTCCTGGAGGAGGATTGCGTCGAAAAACCGGTCCATCCTCTTCGATCGTCGAGGTACGGGCGCTTCGGACAGTGTGCCACGCGACGTCCTGCCCACCTGGGAGGAGTGGGCGGAGGATCTCGCTGCTGTCCTCGATGTGGCAGACTCGCAGCAGGCAGTCCTCATCGCCAGCATGGAAGCAGGAGCGATCGCTCTTCTCTTCGCGGCCCTCCATCCTGAGCGGGTCAATGGTCTCATACTCATCAACACCGCGGCTCGGTTCGTGGCCGACGACGACTATCCGATCGGGTTTGCCCCCGACGCCCTCGAGAGCGTGTTGGCGATCATCGCCGCCGGCTGGGGAACCGCCGAGTTCGTAGAAATCACCAGTCCGGATTGGGCGTGGGACAAAGAGCTCATGACCTCGATCGCCAGACAGTTACGGGCGTCGGCCACCCCCCGCACCGCCAGCGAGCAGTACAGCTACCTCCTGCGACACCTGGACGTCCGCCCCATCCTCCCGCTCATACAGGCGCCGACCCTCGTGTTGCATGTGCGAGAGAGCCCGTTCATCCCGATCGAGATGGGTCGCTATCTCGCCGAGCACATCGCGGGGGCGGGATTCGTCGAGATTCCTGGCGGTAACGTCGGCCTGCCGCATCCCCTCGTCCACGACGAGATCGTCCAGTTCCTGACCGGCGAGCGGCCCGACGTCGAGGTCGAACGCGTCCTCACGACGGTCATGTTCACAGACATCGTCGGGTCCACCGAGCAGGCGGCATCGCTCGGCGATCAACGGTGGCGATCCCTTCTCGACAACCATGATCGGACCGTGCGGGAGCAGCTTCGCCGTTTTCGTGGTAGCGAGATCAAAACAACAGGCGATGGGTTCGTGACCTCCTTCGACGGGCCGGCCCGGGCGATTCGTTGCGCAACGGCGATCCGGGAAGCCACCGAACGCCTCGGACTCAGGCTTCGCACCGGCCTCCACACCGGTGAGTGCGAAGTCCGTGGCGATGATCTCGGTGGGCTCGCCGTTCACATCGCCGCTCGGGTCGGGGCGAAGGCGTCCGCGGGAGAGGTGCTGGTGTCCAGCACCGTCAAGGACTTGGTGATCGGTTCAGGGATTGATTTCGCTGACCGAGGAGAACACGGGCTGAAGGGTGTGCCGGGGGCCTGGAGGCTTTTCGCGGTCACACCCGAAACCACCCGATAACGCTCAGGTTGGTATCGGCTCGGACCGGGTATATTTGCCAGATTCGGTCGACGTCTGGCAGGAACCCTCTCACTGTCGGAGCCACGCATCTAAACAGTCCTGAACACCTTGAGCTCGGCCTCCGGGCTTTAGGGTGCATCGAGTTGATCCCTGTCCTGCCTCGCCTCGGGAACCACGCCGGAGCGGCAAAGCCGACTTCTGAAATATGAAAGGCGGGTAGGGCGGGCCAGCTCGGTGGGCGTGACGACCCTGTTTGAGGAATTCGGGACTGGCTTGTCAGATCCCTCTTAGTGATGTTCGGGACACGCGCCTCACCGACCGGCCTTGGATCGACGCCAACGAACCGAGGAGGAGTCGATGAGCACACTGGGGATCGATCTGGCCGTGCGGGCTGCGCACGTCGCCACCTTGACCAACGACCAGGGCGAGGTGATCTGGTCGCGCCGGCGGTTTCGGAGCCACCCCCCGGAGCTGGCCGCACTGAGTGCGGCGGCTGGACCGGCGTCGGAGCTGACGGTGGTGATCGAGCCCACCCGCAGCGCGTGGGTGGTGGTCGCTGCGCACTTTCGGGCCACCGGGGCCAAGGTGGTGATGGTGGCACCGGAACGGTCTGCGGACCTGCGGAGCTACTACAAGAAGCACACGAAGAACGACCGCCTGGACTCCTTCGTCCTCTCCCGGGTGCCGCTTCTGCACCCCGAAGGGCTGATCGAGGTGACCGGTCTCGGCCCGGCCGATCCGCTCAAGAGGGCGGTGCGCCGTCGCTGTCCGCCTCGTGGGTGAGCGCCATGGGTGTCACCAACGCATCGACGCCATGTTGGACCTGCTGGGGCCGTCCTACAACGACGCGCTCGGGACCCGGGACACGAGGACCGTGGCCGTCATCCTCGAGCGATACGGGAGCCCGAGATCCCTGCGCCGATTGGGCATTTCCCGACTCACCGACCTGGTGCGACGGACGAGCGGTGGGCACTTCGGCGCCGAGTACGCCCGCCGGCTCATGCATGCGGCGAACGAGGCCATCGAGCTGTGGAGAGGCGGCGGCCTCGACTTCGACGAGCTGGCCTGGGACCTCGCCCAGGAGATCCGGATCATCGGCCTACTCGAGGTCGAGATCGGCCGCCTCGATGCCCGGATCGCCGAGCTCTATGCCGCTGTTGACCCCAAGGGCATCGTCCGCTCGGCACCCGGGGTGGGCCCCGTGCTTGGCGCGGGCATCGTCGGGCGCCTCGGAGACGTGAACCGCTTCGCCAACCTGGCCGGGGTCAGGTCCTTCACCGGCATCGTCCCGGGCGTGAACCAGTCCGGACTCACCGAGACTCGACCTGGGATCACCAAGCAGGGCGATCCGGGGTTACGGCGAGATCTCTTCTTCGCTGCGGACATGGCCCGCCACCACGACCCGCAGCTCGCCGCCAAGTACCACCGCCTGATCGTCGAGCGCCGCCTCCATCACTACGCCGCGGTCTGCCACGTGGCGACGACCCTCGTCACCAGGATCGCCGCCTGCTGGCGGTCAGGGCAGCACTACGTGGTTCGGGACGTCGACGGAAGACCGGTCACACCTGTCGAGGCTCGAGCAATCATCGCCGAGCGCTACGCCATCCCACCCGAAGCGCGCCGACGTGCACGCGTCCCGGACGCAGTGAGCGAGCCAACGAGATAGGGGTCACCAAAGGCGCCCCGCGTTGGCCCGCTCGGGCACCAGGCTAGGCGCACTTGACGCGGTTAGGAATTTCATATTCGGGGGTACCGATCGGTCCCTTAGTACGCCTCGGACAAGTCGGATGCACCCGGCGGACCAACCTGTTTCCAGAGCCACGCCGCACATAATCGCAACGTCGAGTGATCCCGGATACTCCGGTTGTGAGCTTCTAACTTTCCGTAATCTGCTGAGGCACCGTGGCTGAATCCTCGATTCACTGCGTGGGCTTGTCCCCCTGGCTCTTTCGCGGACGGCCCAAGCGGACGGGCGGACGGGTTCGAGCCCAGGTTTCGATTTCGGGCCGGAGCCATAGAAGCGGACGGTTGATGCCCAGATTCACGACCGGCCGAGGCATGTCGGGGTATCGCCTCTGATACCCGCTCACTGTGTTCCTGTGAGAAAGGCCGAGGATCTCTGCCACCGCTTGGGCGTCGATCAAGTCCTCAGTTCTCACGTACGGCACTGAAAAATGATTACACCTGTTGACCCGTTGCGCCAGTCACAATAAGATTACAGGTGTAGGAACACCAACGATCATGGACGGTCACCAGGTTGAGCATTGACACGCGGCGGAATCTAAAGGGGGAGAGGCGTTACGACGTACGTTTTCGCGACCCTCAGGGACGTCAACGTAAGAGAACCTTCCAAACCAAACGGCTAGCGGAAGACTTCGCTGCCACGCAACGCATTTTGCAGGCTCGCAGCCAATGGATCGAAACAAGTGGTGGGAAGATCCTGCTGTCTCAATACGCTCGCACGTGGATGGACACCCGGGCATCTTTGAGCACCCGGACCAGGGTGTCAGCCGTCACGGAATTCCCTCATTGAGGCGTTTGTCCGTCACGTAATTCCCTAATCCGCCGTCACGGAATTCCCTCGACCCCCGTCACGGAATTCCCTGGTGGGAGGGGCATCCCTCGCTCCGGCTGCCTGTCCGTTGAGCATCCCCCCGTCGGCCAGACGGGAGGACGAGGTGGCAAGGAGAACGATCAGAGTGATTGACCTTGTGGAGCTCTTCGTGCACTGGCACGCGGGCCGCCGCCTGGGCGAGCTGTGCTCGTCGCTGGCGGTGGATCCGAAGACGGTGCGCAAATACATCGTCCCGGCCGTAGAGGCCGGGCTCGCCCCGGGCGGCCCGCCACTCAGCACCGAGCAGTGGACCGCCCTCGTCGAGGGCTGGTTCCCGCAACTCGTGGACCGGTCGATTCGCCAGAAGACGTGGCCCGAGATCGAGTCACACCGCCAGAAGATCAAAGACTGGCTGGGCGAGGTGAAGGTGTCGACCATCCACCAGCGGTTGCGCGACGACCACGGACTCACGGCCTCGGAGTCGTCGCTGCGCCGGTTCATCTGGGCCAACTTCGACGAGGACGTGGCCCGGGCCGCCGTGCGGGTGCTGCGCGACACCCCGCCAGCCGGGGAGGAAGCTCAGGTTGACTATGGGCTCCTGGGCCGCTGGTTCGACCCCGACACCGGGCGCCTGCGGCGGGTGTGGGGCTTCCTCATGGTGCTCTCGTTTTCGAGACTGCTGTTCTTGCGTCCGGTTCTGAAGATGGACGAGGCCTCGTGGGTCGAGGCGCACGTCTGTGCCTTCGAGTTTTTCGGGGGCGTCGTGGCGCGGGTAATCCCCGACAACCTCAAGACCGGCGTGGTGAAGCCCGATCTCTATGACCCCAAGATCAACAAAGCCTTTGGGGAGTTCGCCGCCCACTACGGCTGTCTCATCGACCCCGCTCGTGCGCTGAAGCCCCGTGACAAGGCACGGGTCGAGAGACCTGTCCCTTATGCACGGGACTCATTCTTCGCCGGGCGAGCGGACGAGTTCGCCACCTTGGCCGCCATGCAGATCGACGCCGTGCGGTGGAGCAGGGATGTGGCCAATCAGCGTCCGTGCCGGGCGCTCGATCGTGTCGCTCCGCAGGCGTTGTTCGACGCCGAGGAGAAGAGCGTGCTGCTCGCACTTCCCCGCCATCCGTTCGAGCTGGCCCGCTGGTCGACCGCCACGGTCAACCCCGATATCCACATCAAGGTGGGCAAGGCGCTCTATTCCGTGCCGTGGCGTTACATCGGAAAGCAGGTCGACGCCCGGCAGGGTGCGCACTGCGTCGAGGTCTTCTTGGACGGCGTGCTCATCAAGACCCACCCCCGCATCGAACGAGGCAAGCAGACCGACTACGCCGACTACCCGCCGGAGAAGATCGCCTTCTTCATGCGCACCCCGGTCTGGTGCCGCCGCCGGGCGGCCGAGCTGGGCGAGGCGGTGGCCGAGGTGGTCGGGCTCATCATGGAGGTGAACGCCCTCTATCGGCTGCGCCAGGCCCAGGGTGTGGTCCGCCTGGCCGACACCCACGGTGAAGAACGCCTGGAGGCGGCGTGTCGCCGGGCCCTTCGGGTCGGTGACCCGTCCTACAAGACGGTGAAAGGCATCCTGGTGGCGGGCACCGAGCACGACGGCGAGGAGCAGACAGATGTTCCTCCGTCGGCTCCAGCCCATCTGCACGGGCCGCAGGCGCTGTTCGACCTGGAGGTGGCGCTGTGAAGACGGCGCAGCACCTGGAGGATCAGCTCCGCCAGCTGAAGCTCTTCGGCATGCTCGAGACCTTGGAGCCCCGCCTCGCCCAGGCCAGCGCCGGCGAGCTCGGACACATCGAGCTGCTCCAGGCGCTGTGTGGCGACGAGGCGGCCCGGCGCGACGCCACCGGGCTCGAGCGCCGGTTGAAGGCGGCCCGCTTCGAGCAGACCACCACCATCGAGGAGTTCGATTTCGCCTTCAACCCCAAGGTCCCCGCCGCCCAGATCCGTGACCTGGCCACGCTGCGGTTCATCGAAGCCGGCGAGTCGGTCATCTTGCACGGACCCGTCGGGGTGGGGAAGTCGATGATCGCTCAGGCGCTCGGCTATGCAGCGTGTCGTCGGGGACACAGCGTGGTGTTCACGAAGACTTCCCGGCTGCTCGCCGATCTGGCCGGGGGTCACGCCGATCGCAGCTGGGAGACGCGACTGGCCCGCTGGTCTCGTCCGACCGTGCTCATCTTGGACGACTACGCCATGCGCGACTTCACCCTGGCCCAGGCCGATGACCTCTATGAGGTGTTGACGGAAAGAGGAACGAAGTCGGCCATATTCACCGCCAACCGGCAAGCCTCGGACTGGTACACGTTGTTCCCGAATCCCGTGGTGGCCGAGTCGATTCTCGATCGCATCGTGAACTCGGCCCACCACGTCCACATGGACGGGAAGTCCTATCGGCCCAATAAGCGGCCCGGTCAGACACCGAAGGCGACCGGGCGGTGACCGCCGAGCGGATCTGCGCCGCCGACGGTTGCGACAACACCGTCATCCGCCATGGGCGTCCCGGGCGGCCGGCCATCTACTGCTCACCGGACTGTCGACCGTCGCGCATTGCCGGACCCGGCCGCCCGGTGATCGTCGTCGAGGTTGCTCAGGATGACGAACACGACGGCGACGGGTCCCAAGCCGGACGCAACTGGGTCGTCCAGCTCCGGCGCGGACACGACACCGTGACTATAGGCAGGGATCTCGGACGGTTCAGTGCCATAGCGCTCGCCGGGGAGCTACTCCGCCTGTTCGGATCCGCCCCACACCAAGGAGGCGCCATCGAGTAGAACATAAACCGCAGACCGGGCGAGGGAATTACGTGACGCCAGCGCCAGGGAATTACGTGACGGTCGACACCAGGGAGACTTACGAGGGATTGCTGCGCCTTCACATTCTCCCGCACCTCGGTGACCGACCACTTGAGCAGATCACCATTGCCGTGGTGAGGGTGTGGCACAGCGAGTTGATCCGAACAAAGAGTCAGAATCTGGCGGCCAAGGCCTATCGATTGCTGAGCGCCATTCTACGGACGCCTTGAAGACAGTTTTATTCTGAAAAGTCCATGTTCCATCCGCGGAGCGGGAATCGAACGCAGTTCCGAGCGGCCCATCGCGACGATCGACCAAGTCTTTGCGCTGGCTGACGCCATTTTACCTCAATATCGATTGGCAGTTCTTTTGGCTTGCTTTGCTGGACTGAGAAAGGGGCGAGATACTTGCACTCAGACGAAGCCACTTTGACTTCACTGAACTAACGGTAACGATTCGAGAGCAACTTCAAGAAAGAGCCTCTGGAGAGTTCTTTGTCGGTGAACCCAGGTCCTCGGCCGGCATGCGAGTGGTGTCACTGCCGGCCTTCCTCGTGGGCGAGATTAAGGAACATCTCGCGAGCAATTCCGACAGTCGGCACCCGGGTTTTATCTTTCTGGGGGCTCGTGGCGGTCCCCTGCGTCGTGCGGTTCTTCATCGAGCTTGGGATGAAGCGAGAAGGAGCGTCGGTCTTGATTACCTGCACTTCCACGACTTGCGTCATTCCGGGAACACCCTGGCTGCGTCTACGGGAGCAAGCACGCGGGAGTTGATGAGCCGCATGGGGCACGCCAGCTCAGAGGCGGCCCTCAGGTATCAACATGCGTCGAGAGAGCGAGACAGGGCGATAGCCAGCAAGCTTGATGAACTCGTGGTTCGAGTGAAAGATCCTGTGGATCCTTTGCCTCCGAGTTCCGCGGCCTCGCAGGAAACGGAATCACTCCAGGAGGCACTCGTTGCATGATGTGACAGAGAGATCTCCGTCGTAACGCGCGATTGTTAAACAGGGTGAATCACCCGAGCTCTCTCGGATAACCAATCACATATAGCGGTCCTCGAATCCTGACGGCCCCCCGTCGACGAGAACCCATTGACCAACAATTGTTCAATACCTTTCACGAATTTTTCTCCCGACCCCTTCCACACTTAGTGCTCGTGGGGGTGCACACTCGTCTCATGACCACGAGCGGAGTACAAGGAAATCTGTGGGCGTCTGCGGTATGCGGCGATGAGGCCCAGCGCCGCGCCGGAGGCCGGCGGGCGTTCAATTCCCGTCGACAGCATGCGGGGGCTAGGCGACGAGATGAGGTGAGCCGCCTGGTCGTGGGACTGGGGTTGGGGTGGGGCGCTCAATCTCGAATCGCTGCGATCCTCAAAGTCCACCGGTCCACGATTTCACGCGACCTGCGAATACTTTTCGCACCGCTCGACCCCGAGGAGGACTAAAATGGTCATGCCGAACGACCCCTTGAGCAAGCCGACGTCGAACGGGTCTGGGGGAACGAGAAACAATCCCGAAGACCGGAGAGAGGCCGTGATCGCCCTATACGAGGCGGGGAAGGCGACGTCGGAGATCGCGCGCATCACGGGCCTAACTCTGAGCCGAGTAAACCAAATCCTGAAGCCAGAGAGATCTGCCCACATCAAGAAGGCAGGCACCGACGGGATCAGGTTGGAACGGGTAAGTGAGTTGGAGCTCGTGCGGGAGCACTTGTTCGCGTCCTTGTTTCCGACGAACGAAGACGGCCAACCGCTTCCGCCGAACAAGGAGGCTATGGCGGCCTATCTCCGAGTGGTAAGCCTGCAAGGTACTCTGATGGGTACCTCCGCAGCTGGGCCGATTTATGGTCCAGGCGCCTTGCCCAAAGCCGCCAAAGATCAAATGGCGATCAGGGCTTACCAGCTGGGCGGATACAAAAAGACCGACGAGTGATTTGTTGCACGCTTATTGCAAATTACTCACCGTCGCCGTGGGTCTAGGTGCCGTGCTCGACTTGTCCCGAGGCCAGGCTGAGAGTGTGCCATGGACTCGCCATGGGCTTTGCAAACCAGGCTCGTCGTCGCTTTCGGCGTCGGGCTGGCCAGGAGAAAATCAAGAGCGGGCGAAGGGAATCGAACCCTCGTTCTCAGCTTGGGAAAATCACCCAGCCTGATCCGACGAACTCCGGCGAACCTGAGCGGCAGGTCAGCGAGCCGGCGGACCTCGGCGACCCACCGCGAACGGACCCGGATGCGCCATGAGTGCGCCATGGCGTGGAAAGCCCATGACGCCGACGTGCTCGCCTCTCCGATCAGTCAGTCTCGGAAGCGCGGATCGGTGAGCCAGTGCACGTGGTCCGCGAAGGCGTCATCCTTCCGGTTCGAACTGAGCAGGTCGTCAAGGAGCTCGACGTACTTGCCGATCGTCGATCGACCTCTGGGCAGGCTTCGATCGGCGGTGAAGATCAAACCGGAATGACGGCGGCCCTCGACGGCCCAGCGCCGGACGATCACGGTGAAGTCGCCGACGTTATTGGTGAGAAGCGCCCGTCGCTCGCTGTCGCACGCCGTCAGGAGGGGTTCGTCCTCCTCCATTTCCCAGCCCCTTTCCAGGGCGCTGACCACGTCGTGCCCGCGGCTCCGGAGCGCCTCGGCAATCGTCGAGGAGTAGTGATGGTCCAGAGCCAGTTTCAAGCCAAGGCGCGCTGCTGGCGCTCCCATCGGTCCTGCTCGGACCGCTCAACCAGTTCAGCGGCGGCGGCATCCTCGTCGACCTCGTCGCTGAACTCGGCGTAGTACTCCACGGCCGCACGCACGAGTCTCGGCGAAATACCCAAGTAGTCGGCCGCCCCGGCGATGTCGCCGTTACTGGTCCGGACCGTGGACATGACCTGGTACACGTACAGACGGGTCCCCATGACGAGCGGCTGGCGACGTCCTGCAGCGCCTCGGTGGAACCGGATGAGCGGGTACTGCTCGAGCCGAAGCGCCTCGCCCAGCAGCCTGTCGGCCAACGCGTTGCGGGACTCCTCGCCGCCGGCCGCAGCTGCGTCGAGGAGGTCCAGCGTCCGCGACGAAAGTCGGAATGACCGCTGGACCGACCCATGGTTTGACCTCATGTGATGCAGTGTATCACAATTGGTATTTCGGGCCAGCCAGTCGTAGGGATCGAATCCGGACCGAGTGGTGGGCACCGGTTCAGCCCCGCCGTGGACCGACCCCCCTACCTGCTGGCGGCCCCCCGTGGCAGCGTCGAGCCCGCCGGGCGACCTGAGCAGGTCTGATTCGACTCGAGCTGCACAGTCCGGCATTCTCTCAAAGCCCCGGATAGGGTCCGATCGGTGAACGCCAGCAAGGTGACATTGCTCTTCGGCGAACTGGGGCCCGGTGACGACCCGGACGACACCGAGGTGCGACATCGCCTGGTGAAGGAGCGACTCCGCCGCGACTATCCCGCCCTCGACGACGGCTCGCCGGCCAGCGCGTTCGTCGTCCTCATGTACCAGTTGTTCGCGGACCAGATTGCTGACGAGGACCCGCCCGAGGTGTGGCAGACGGCACGCCGACTGCTCGATGGCGGGCTCAGCCCGAGGTTCGTCAGGTCGAACCTCTTCCTGGTCCTGAACTCGGCGTTCGCCGGTTCGTTGAGACGCGGCGAAGCGATCGATTATGCGGAGTACGTGCTCGAGCTCGAGCGCCTGCCCCTCCCTCCGGTGCGCGAGGTATTCGATGTGCTCCTGGAAGTCGTCCGGCAACGCCGAGCGGCGCCCTCGGGCGAGCTCGTCACCACCGTCGTCCATCGGCTCCGTGGAGACGAGGGCGATAACAGCAAAGTGCAACATTGGGTCGAGCTTGCGCTCGACAGGCTGCTCGATGACGAGCCCTCGCTGATGATGATCCCGCCCGACCTGATCGTGCACGTCCCGACGCTCCTCGAGGAGTCGGTGCTCACCCATCGTCTGAGCGGCGGCGAGCGCACGACGGGATGGATCGAGCTCGGCGCGGATCTCGCGGTCTTCGGTCGTCGGTCAGGCCCCCTTCGCTTGGATGAGGGTGGCGAGATTGAGGTGCAGACGTTGTCTGAGGGCGACCGCGTGCTCGCCGGGCCCGAGGACTGGCTCGAGTGCTTCGAGCCCGGGACCCTGCTCGGCTTCAGGCTCGACGGAGACGTGGTGTCACTTCGATCGGTGACCCAACCCGGGCTGCCGAAGCGGCACCTCGTTGATGCGGCTCGAGCTGCATACGACCGCGAGGTCCGCGAGCCTTGGCTGCCCGTTGCAGCCGACGAGATCGTCGTCGGCATGCTCTACGAGCAGCCAGGGATCCTCGAGGTACCGACCCTGCCGCTCTCCGAGCTTCTGGCCGAGGCTGGGCTCGAACGGCGCGGCGTCGAATTCGCGCATGACGAATCGGTCTGGAAAGAGGCTCACAAGCTCTCGCGTGTGCGCCGCCTGTTCGACCGATTGCCCGACGGCGACCGGCGCCGGCGGGCGGCCCAAGTCCTCGACCTCCTGGATGCGCCCGAACAGGACTCCGCTGCCCTTCACGCCGCCCTCGTAACGCTGGGTGACCATCGCATCCTCTCGGTCGTGACCGATGAGCTCCTCGACCTCGATGACGACGACGAGCAGCTCGACGAGGTCGCCGGCTTCGCCGAGGCCCTTCTCGGTGCCGTCCGGCGACCCCGCGAGGCGGCCGCGGCCCGCTGGCTGTTGGCGGTCGTGTGCGAGCGCCGTCGCGATCCCCTGACAGGTCAGGCGCAGCTCGAGTTCGCGCTGGAGGCGAACCCAGGCTTCCTGCCCGCCGTCGACCGCCTGGCCTGGTACCTCTCCGATCGCGGTGATGCATCGGGAGCCCTGCGCCTGTGGCGGCGGCTGGGCGTATCCGAGGAGCGCAACCAGGACCTGCGCGAGGTCACCCAGTTCGCCGAGCCGGCGCCGAGCAGCCTGGGGCGCAACGAGCCGTGCTGGTGCGGATCGGGGCGGAAGTTCAAGCAGTGCCATCTCGGCCAGCCCGCGGCGTTCCCGCTCCCCGAGCGAGTCGGGTGGCTCTGCCGCAAGGCGGTCGCCTACCTGGAGCGCCGGGGCGGAGCGGCGCCCGACGACGTCTACGAGCTGGCCGTGACCAGGGCGGACGGAGACGATTCCGACGAAGCACTCGACGGGGCCTTCTCTGACCCGATCGTCCTGGACGTGGCCCTGCACGAAGGCGGGTGGTTCGACCGCTTCATCGAAGAGCGAGGCGCGTTGCTCCCCGACGACGAAGCCATGCTGGCCCAGGCCTGGACGCTGGTCGACCGCACCCTGTACGAGGTAGTCGGGACCGACCCGGGAACGTCGATGTCCGTCCGGGACCTGCGAAGCGCGGAGGTCGTCCAGGTGCGCGAGCGGACGTTCAGTCATAAGGCTCGGGTCGGCCAGGTCTTCTGTGGTCGAGCGGTACCCGACGGGGAGACGAACCAGTTCATCGGCGGCATCTTCCAAGTGCCCACCGGCGAGGAGAAGCACATTCTCGACATGCTCGACGAAGGCGATGGCCACGAGCTGCTCGCGTGGCTGGCGGCCAAGGAGCGGCCACCGCGGATGACAACCCGCGAGGGCGAGGACATGCGCGTGTGCGGGGTGGTCCTCGAGGTGCCCGATCCCGAGGTCGCTCGGGTGATCCTCGACCGCTTGTACGACCCGCATGGGGCAGATCAGTGGACCGAGCACCACGAGCTCGCCACGGGGGAGTCGATCTTGCGGGCAACGATCGAGCTCGAGGGGAACCGTGTCAGTGTCGAAACCTTGAGCGAGCCTCGCGTCGAGCGTGTACTGGCGACATTGCTCGCCGAGATCGCCGGGGCCAGGGTGGTCTCGGACGATCGGCGCGAGTTCGACCCCACAG
The DNA here is from genome assembly GCA_963768255.1 of uncultured Acidimicrobiales bacterium. Classification (GTDB taxonomy): domain Bacteria; phylum Actinomycetota; class Acidimicrobiia; order Acidimicrobiales; family UBA8190; genus Chersky-840. The sequence continues at coordinate 502,036 of CAVYGX010000008.1, forward strand.
ATCCGCCCCGTGGTCCGCGGCAGCCGGCGATGTCTCTGGAAGACCCCGCCGTCAGGAAGATGTTCGGGAAGTTCATCGCCGAGCGGGAACGAAGCTGGTGCGACGAGCCGATTCCCGCCCTTGGCGGGCTCACACCCCGTCAGGCCGCCGCCGATCCGGCGGGTCGTGAAGGACTCGAACGGCTCCTGCTCGAGTACGGATCGCACGTCGATCCGCAGGACGACCCCGAGGTGGTCCCTCAGCACCCCGAGCGTCTTCGCCGGTTGCTCGGGATTGGCTGAGCACGTTCTCGCCCTCGCCCGATGGTCCCGTGGGTTTCGCAAGGGTCGTCGAGGACTCGTCAGAAGCCGTCGTCCGTCGCGAGCAGCGCCCCCAGGTGGTCGGCGGCGTCCCGGTCACGGGCCGGTACCCATCCCCAGTAGATGTCGAGCGTCGTCGAGGTGCGTGCGTGCCCCAAGCGGTTGGCAACTGTGCGGAGATCGATTCCCGCTGTGAGGAGTCAGTGGCGACAAAGTGGCGGAGGTCATGGAGGCGGACATGCCGGAGACCGATGGTCGCACGGAGCCGGCCCCAACGCTGTGTCACCATCTCGGGCCGCCACGGCCGCTGGCCGCTCGGATCGCTGGCGAAGACGAGCTCGGCATTTCCGAAGTCGCGCCCCACTTCCCCGGCCGCTCGGGTGGCATCGACTCGACGATCGGACAGCGCCTGAGCCGCCTGGGAGGTGAGCGACACCACCCGGGACCGACCAGTCTTGGTCGACTTGATGATCACTCCTGAGGTGGCCGTCGCCGACACGGAGCGCTCGATGCGGAGGGTCCGCTCGGCGAGGTCGACATCGCACCATCGCAGCGCGCACACTTCGCCACGCCGGGCTCCGGTGGCCACCGCCACCTGCAGCCAGCACCAGAGTGCCGGGTCAGCCTTGCGAGCGGCGGCGAGCGCCAACCGGACCGCGTCGATCCCGGGCGGGGTGATCGTGACCCTGGGAACCCCCGGTCGCGTCGCCGACGAGACCGGGTTGCGGACCAGCCATCCCCACCGCACCGCTTGCGCGACGGCGCGGTGCAGCACGACGTGGGCGCACCGGACTCGCGACGGGCCGAGCCCGGCCGCCGCCAAGCGGGCATAGAGCTGGTCGCAGTGGCGAGCGGTGAGTTTCCACAAGGGGACGGTGCCGAGTGCGGGCTTCAGGTGGCGGGTTACCATGCTCTGCCAGTCTTCGCGGGTGGAGGGGCCGAGCGTTGCGCACACCATGAACTGGTCCAACAGGTCTCCAACCGTTACCCGACCGCCGCCATAGAGGCCGGCACCGGCTTCGACGACCATGCGCTGGAGCGCCTGCTTGGCCTCGGACCTGGTACCGCGCATCGTGCGAGATAAGCGGCGCCGCTCCCCAGTGACGAGGTCGGGGTCGACGGCCACCTGAAGGCGCCAGCGGCCTGACCCGCAGTCGATCATCGTGCCTGTTCGTGGTTTAGTCATCGACCACGATCCGCCTGCTCGTCCAATGGCACGCGCATGGCACGCGATATCCGTCGCGTCGAGCCACGTCGGGATGCGCGTCAGTTCACTATCGCCCCTCATGAATGGCACCGAATGGCACCGCAACGAGATCCGATTTGAAGCGACCGCAACGAACGTATGCCGCTGACCAGGACTTCGATGAGAGCGGGCGAAGGGAATCGAACCCTCGTTCTCAGCTTGGGAAGCTGATGTTCTGCCGCTGAACTACGCCCGCGAGGAGGCATCACACTATCGTGCTGCCCCGTGGTCCTCTCAGATCGAACGATCCGCGAAGAGCTAGCCGCCAAGCGGATCGTCATCGACCCGTTGGGCGCCGAGTGCATCCAGCCCTCCTCGGTGGACCTCCACGTCGACCGCTACTTTCGGCTCTTCCGTAACCACTCCATGCGCGTGATCGACGTCCGGGAGGACCTCGAGGACCTCACCGAGCTGGTCGAGATCCCCGATGGCGAGGCCCTCATCCTCCACCCCGGCGAGTTCATCCTGGGGTCGACGCTCGAGCGGGTGGGCCTGCCCGACGACCTCGTCGCCCGGCTCGAGGGCAAGTCCTCGCTGGGGCGCCTGGGGCTGCTCATCCACTCCACCGCCGGGTTCGTGGACGCCGGGTGGGACGGCCACCTCACCCTGGAGCTCTCGAACGTCGCCAACCTGCCCATCACCGTCTATCCCGGCATGAAGATCGGGCAGATCAGCTTCCTGCGGATGACCACGCCCGCCGACCAGCCCTACGGCTCGGCGGGCCTGGGCTCGAAGTACCAGGGCCAGCGGGGACCCACCCCGAGCCGGTACTTCGAGAACTTCCGTCCCTGACCCTCCAGGAGGAGACGTTGCCCATCAGGATCATCCTCGGCTTGGGCGCGACCGCGATCGCCTTCGCCATCGCCGGCCGCCGGTTCTTCTACCTCTTCCGCCTGGTCGGCAAGGGTCAGTCCGACCCCAAGCGCTTCACCCAGTTCCGGGCCCGCGCCTGGGCCGAGCTCTCCGAGGTCGGCGGGCAGCGCAAGCTCCTGCGGTGGACGGTGCCCGGGATGGCCCACGCCTTCACCTTCTGGGGCTTCACCATCTTGCTGTTCACCATCCTCGAGGCCTACGGGGACCTGTTCGACAAGCACTTCGTCGTGCCCCTCATCGGCCGGGGCCGGGCACTCGGCTTCATCGAGGACTTCTTCGCCGTGGCCGTGCTCGTGTCGCTGTGCGTCTTCACCGCCATCCGCTACAAGAACTCCCCCAAGCGCAAGGGCCGGCTGTCGCGCTTCTTCGGCTCGCACACCGGGGCGGCCTGGCTCGTGCTCGTCATGATCGCCTCGGTCATGCTGACCCTGATCGGCTACCGCGCCGCCCAGGTCAACACCGGGGACTTCCCCTACGGCAACTCGTGGTGGCCCTTCGCCTCGCACGCCGTGTCCCGGCTCTTCGTCCACTTCGGGGCGGGCGTCAACGCGGATCTCGAGACGGTCCTTCTTGTCCTCAACATCGCCGTCATCATCGGCTTCGCCGTCTTCCTCTCCTATTCGAAGCACCTCCACATCGCCCTGGCACCCATCAACGTGGCCACCTCGCGCCGGCCCCGGGCGCTGGGACCGCTCTACAACACGCCCGACATGGACATGGAGAACGTCTCCGAGGACACCGTGTTCGGGGCCGGCCACATCGAGGACCTGTCGCTGGAAGCAGCTGCTCGACACCCTGACCTGCACCGAGTGCGGGCGGTGCCAGTCGGTCTGCCCGGCCTGGAACACCGACAAGCCGCTGTCCCCGAAGCTGCTCATCATGGGGCTGCGCGACAACCTCTTCGAGTCCTGCCTCGCGCCTCTTCGGGTCTCCTCCGCCCTCCGAGGACGGATCTCCCGTCGACGCGGCGGAGTGGGCCGCCGCCCAGAAGGCCGAAGCCCCCACCCTCGTCCCCGGCACCATCGACCCCGACGTGCTGTGGTCGTGTCTCACCTGCGGGGCGTGCGTGGAGGAGTGCCCGGTCGACATCGAGCACGTCGACACCATCATCGAGATGCGCCGCTACGAGGTCCTCATGGAGTCGCGTTTCCCCACCGAGGCGGGACTCATGCTGCGCAACATCGAGAACCAGGGCGACCCCTGGGGTCTCGGGGGAGCCAAGCGCACCGAATGGACCGAGGCCCTCGACTTCGAGGTGCCCGTGATCACGGGGACCATCCCCGACGACATCGAGTACCTCTACTGGGTGGGCTGCGCCGGCGCTCTCGACGAGCGGGCCCGCAAGGCGACCCAGGCCACGGCCCGCCTGCTGCACCGGGCCGGAGTCAGCTTCGGCATCCTCGGACCCCGGGAGACGCTGCACCGGGGACCCGGCCCGGCGTCTCGGGAACGAGTACCTCTACCAGGAGATGGGAAAGGCCAACATCGCCACCCTGGACGAGGTGGGCGCCAAGAAGGTGATCGCCTCGTGCCCGCACTGCTTCAACTCGCTGTCCCGGGAGTATCCCGACCTCGGTGGGAACTTCGAGGTGATCCACCACTCCCAGCTGCTGAGCCATCTGGTCGACGGCGGGCAAGCTCACTCCGGGGACCATGGATGCCAAGGTCACCTATCACGACCCGTGCTATCTCGGCCGCCACAACCGGGTCTTCGACGAGCCCCGGTCGGTGCTCGACTCCATCGCCGGGGTGGAGCAGATCGAGATGAAACGGTGCCGGGAGAAGAGCTTCTGCTGCGGTGCGGGCGGGGCGCGCATGTGGATGGAGGAGAGTCTCGGCAAGCGGGTGAACCTCGAGCGCACCGACGAGGCGCTCGGCACCGGTGCCGATGTCGTCTCCACCGCCTGTCCCTACTGCCTGATCATGCTGGACGATGCCGTCCGGGCCCGATCAGCGCGAGGACGACGTCAGGGTCCTCGACCTGTCCCAGGTGGTCGAGGCGTCGTTGCAGGTCGCCGCAGACAAGGAATAGTTGGAGAAACCTCGAGCTCGCGGTTGGAGCTCGAAGGGCGACGACTGCTGCGGTTTAGTTGAGAGCCCTGGCGTCGGCTTCACGCAGCCGCTGCGACATCGCCACCAAGAGCTTGCGGGACAGTGTGGGCATGTCGTCGAGCAGGCCGTTGAAGCGACGTTGCTCGAGCACGAGCAGGGTCATGGGGGTCTCCGACACGACGCTGGCCGAGCGCGGCATCCGGTCGAGCAGCGACAGCTCGCCGAACCACTTGCCGGGCCCGAGCGTGGTCACCCGACGCCCATTGCGGCGCACCGAGGCGGTGCCGTCTACGACGAAGAAGAACTCCCGTCCGATGGTTCCCTCTTCGCACAGGACACGTCCGGCGGGCACGATCACCTCTTCGACGGCCTTGCGGATCGTGCGCAATTGACCGGCCGAGCAGGCCGAGAACATCCAGATCTTGCTGAGGTCGAGTTCAGGCTTTCGCGGCATGGCGAGAGGCTAGCCACCGCGCCCAGATTCCGCAGAAGGGAATGCCGCGCTACCCTTTTCCGATGCCCACCGCTGTCGGCCCTGAGGATTGGGAGGGTGATGGCTCTCCCAAGCTGAGCCTGTGGCACCACGTGCTCCTCAGGATGCCGCGCTTCGACCGCGGGCAAGGCAAGCCCTCCCTGACGGTCCGGCTACGCGAGGCCGTCATGAGGCCGGAGGATCGCGAGGAGCGTCAGAGAGCCCGGGGTGCCTACGAGCTCTCCGGTGCGGATCTCGAGTCCGAGGAGAAGCGGATCAACGACAAGGAGCGGGCGATCGGGTTGCTGGTGGGCCCGGTGGCCACCCTGATCGCCTTCCTCGTCATTCACGAGCTTGTGGCCAGCGATCCGCCGGCGCGGCTGTCCGACGGAGCGATCAACAGGCTGCACGTGAACGTGTCGGACTATTCAGACCTGTTCCTGGTGCTCATCGTGCTGTCGTTCGGGATCTCGGCCATGGCACTGTGGAGAAGGCGCCTCTACCTGGGCATCGTGACGTCTCTGTACGGGCTGTCGATCTTCAATCTTCATTACTGGGGCTTCGGCGTTCCGTTCGTCATGGTGGGCGCCTGGTACCTGGTCCGGGCCTACCGACTGCGCCGCAACCTGCGGGAGTCCACCGCCAGCAGCGCGCCGTCGATGACGTCCCGTCCACGCTCGAACAAGCGCTACACGCCCCCTTCGCTCCCCCACAAGGGGCTGCCCTCGGTGAAGCCACGCCCCGAGCCGACTGCCGATTGAGCCGACGGTCCCGGGTCCTTCCGCCGACGCAGGGCGATGGCGGCCACCGAGGCCGTCAGCACGACCAGGAGCACAATCGGGACAACGAACACCCGCCATGACGTGTGCTCGCTCGCCACTTGGTGGAAGCTTGCGATGAGCCCCGGGTCGCTTTCGGCCGTGACCACTCGGACCGCAGTGCCGGGGGCGTGAAGGGTGTCTCCGGGAAGCGTGGCGCTGTAGCGCTTTCCGTCCAGCACATATGTCCCTCTGCAGCTGTACCCGGCGCCATTGCTGCCGCTGCCCCCCAGCAGCCCGAAGCACCTGGTCACCGTGACCTCGACCGGCACCCCGTGCTGCTGAAGACTGGTGATCTCCGCGTTCTTGTGGGCGCCGGCCACAAAGAGGCTGAGGACCGCAGCGGCCAGAGCAGTCAGACACAGGACGACGACCACGCGCGCGGCGTGGCGGGCATCGACCTCGACCGCGGCACCGCGGAAGGTCCCGAGACGCTGACCAGGCACGTCAAGCGTGCTGTCGTAGGATGACTGCTGAGCGCTCGAACCGCCGCTGCCGGTAGCAATCCGCAGATTGTAGTCATGGCCGCCTTCGGCGCCACCCCAGTTCACGCGTTGGTAACACTGGCGTGACAAGCCGGAAATCCTCGTTTTGCATCCTGTCGTCGGCCAGGACCGAAATCCTGGCTTTGTCGTACCCCGCCGGGGAACGGCGTCCGGGTCTCGGCTCGGGGGTCGAGACGTGTGACCTACGAGAGGAGTGCTCGAGGTGTTGCACCTGCTAGCCGGAGCAGTTCCAGTTCCGTATCCCAGTTGGCTAAACACGGGCGACAACACGTGGCAGATCTCTGCCGCCACGTTCGTCGCCCTGCAGAGCATCCCCGGCCTCGCGGTTCTCTATGCGGCGGTCGTCCCCAAGAAGTGGGCGGTGAACGTGCTAGCCATGATGTTCTCGGGCTTCGCGTTGGTCCTGATCGCCTGGGTGCTATGGAGCTACAAGATGGGCTTCGGCGCCACCTCGCTCGGAGGGGGTGTGCACAACGGCATACAGACCCAGCTCAGCGGGGTGGGGTGGGTCAAACACTTCTTCGAGAACTTTGTGGGGAAACCGGGCCAGGTCCTAAACGCCACCAACGAACAGGGTCAGGCGGTGTCCGCGGCCAATACCGTCATCCCCTTCCACTTCCCCACCGATTCACTCCTGTATTTCCAGTTCGTCTTCGCTGCAATCACGCCGCTGCTGTTCATCGGAAGCGTGCTCGGCCGGATCAAGTTCCTGGCATGGTGCCTCCTGTGCCCGCTGTGGTCCACGTTCGTCTACGGCGTCGACGCTTTCATGCTGTGGGGCGGTGGCTACCTAGCCCAGGAAGGCGCCCTCGACTTCTCCGGCGGCTTCGTCATCCACATGTCGGCAGGGGTTTCAGGCTTCGTTGCCGCCTGGGTGCTCGGTCCCCGGCTCACGCGAGATCGAGATCACTTCGCACCCAACAACCTCCTCATCGCGGCGGTCGGTGCCGGCATCTTGTGGCTCGGTTGGAACGGCTTCAACGGTGGTGACCCGTACTACGCGGGTGTCGATATGTCGAACGCCGTGGTCAACACCAATATCGCGACCGCCGTAGGCGTGATCTCTTGGATGGCCTTCGACGGATTGTTCTCCAAGTCGAAGAAACCGACCTTCCTGGGCGGCGTGAACGGCATGATCTGCGGTCTGGTCGGGATCACGCCGTCTGCCGGTTGGGTCAACGGCTGGGGTGCCATCGCGGTTGGGTTCTTTGACACCCTCATCGTCTGGGTTGCGTGGAACTACCTGACCAAGGTCAGACCGTTCAGCAAGGTGGACGACACCCTAGGGGTGGTCTATACCCACGGGATCGCCGGCCTCTTCGGTGGCCTGTTCGTGGGCATATTCGGGGACCCGAACATGATCGAGTACGGGTGCGGCACGCTGAACAAGTACGGGCAGGTCATCAACACGTCGTCAGCGCAATACGCCGCGACCACCAAGAGCTGTGTACCGTTCTCGGTGAGCGGCTTGATGTATACGGGGTCCTTCCATCAGTTGTGGGAACAGTTCCGAGCCGCCGTGTTCGTCATTTTCTGGTCGGCGCTGGTGACGTTCATTTTGATGAAGCTCATCGGGCTGGTCCTGCGCGGTGCTGCCTACAAGGACGAGATCCTCGAGGTTGGCGACTTGGCCATCCACGACGAAGAGGCATACCCCGACGAGACCCTCGCCCATCGGACCGGTACCGCCAGCGCCTTCGAGTTGGCCGGCCTGACTGGGTCCAAGCCTCCGCCGATAGGGTCGGAGTCCCCTCCGGCAGGCGAACCGTGACCCGGTCGAGCTCGAAGAAAGGGAGCGCACAATGAAGCTGGTCGTGGCAGTCCTCAAGCCCTTCAAACTCGATGAGGTCAAAGAGACCCTCAAGACGCTCGGCGTCCAGGGCATGACTCTCACCGAGGCCCAGGGCTTCGGCCGCCAACGGGGCCACACCGAGGTCTACCGAGGTGCGGAGTACGAGGTGGACTTCGTCCCCAAGATCCGGATCGAAGTGCTCGTCGACGATACCCAGGCCGACGAAGTGGTCGACGCCATCGTGAGCACCGCCGCCACCGGCAAGATCGGCGACGGCAAGGTGTGGGTCATTCCCGTGGAATCGGTGGTGCGGGTGCGCACCGGGGAGAGAGGCCGCGACGCCCTCTGATCCCTACGAGGCCTGGCCCTCTGACCGGCACGGTTCGCCTCCCCCCGGGCGACCGGCCGGTCGGGGGCGTCAGCCCGCCTGCCGGGCGACCGCCTCGGTGGCGGCCCGGATGGCCTCGGGGTCGCCGAGCTGTCGGTCGTCGATGAGGTCCAGGCGGTCGTCGAACCGGAACCACCACGGGACCCCCGTGGGCACGTCCAGGGCGACGATCTCGTCGTCGGGGATGTCCTTCAGGTACTTCACCAGCGCCCGGATGGAGTTGCCGTGGGCCACCACGAGGACGCCCGGGAAGGCCCGCAGGTCCGGGGCGATGGCGTCCTCCCAGTAGGGCACCATGCGCAGCACCACGTCGGCCAGGCACTCGGTATCGGGGAGGATCCCCGGGGCCAGGTCCCGGTAGCGGTCGTCGTGGACGGGGTGGCTCTCGTCGTCCCGTGACAGGGGCGGCGGCGGGATGTCGTAGCTCCGCCGCCACAGCTTCACCTTGGCCTCGCCGAACTGGTCGGTGATCTGCTTTTTGTTCAGGCCCTGCAGGTCGCCGTAGTGGCGCTCGTTGAGCCGCCAGTGCCGTCGCACGGGCAACCAGCTCCGGCCCAGCTCGTCCAGGGCCAGGTTGGCGGTGCGCACCGCCCGGGTCAGGACCGAGGTGTGGACCACCTGCAGGTCGAGCCGCGGTCCTCTGTTCGGCCGCGAGCAGCGATCCCGCCTGGCGGGCCTCGGCCTCGCCCTTGGCCGTGAGGTCGACGTCGGTCCAGCCCGTGAACAGGTTCTGGGCGTTCCAGGTGGACTCGCCGTGGCGAAGCAGGACCAGGTCGGGCACACCTTCGAGCGTAGTCAGGCCGTCGTATGACGACGAAGGGCTCTCCGGGTGGTTGTCGGGGCGTACCGGGACCGGGTGACACGCATCGAAGACGTGGGTCTGCGCGATCTGCCGGCCAACCCGGGACTCCTCCACGCGGCTCCGGCGGACGGCCCGACCACCGTGGTGCGCCACGGGACAGGGCGCCGGGGCAGGACGGCCTGGCCCCGCTGCCTCCGGTGGACCGCGCTGCCCACGGCCGGGAAGGCACTGGTCAGCAAGCCGGCTACGACGAGCCCTGCAACGGTGAGAAACAGGAAGGTCATGGTTCGTGACGGTATGCCTGACCAGGGTGTATGCCCAGCGAGGTTCCACCTGGGTCAGCAGGGGATTTCCACCTGGATGCGTTCTAGGAAGGAGATGGGGAGGAGGGTGATTGGCGCACCCAGAGGATGGTCCCGGCCACGGTCGGGACGAGCTCCAGGCCGAAGCCCTCTGCCATCTGTCCGGCCATCTTCCGGGTTCCCATGAGGGTGTCGGGATGGCCCTCGTCGTAGACCACGTCGATGGAGTGCGTGTGCTCGTGCCACACGACGGCCACGATCTCACGCTCCGCCACGATGCCCCTCCCGGGTAGGACGGCGGGGCGGTGGAACCGGGATCGGCACCACCACCCCGCCGCACCCCCCGGTGAGCGACCGTGTCAGGTTGGGGTTTTTGAATTCCCCGCGATCGCCTATTCGCCACGGTAGGTCCGGCTGTTTCGGCCGCCCAGAGGGGTTCCACCTGGGCCAACAGGTGATTCCACCTAGGTCGCCGGGAACCGTCGAATTGGGCCGGTGCCAGCCAAAGCGCTCGAAGCACATCAGCACATCCGAAGGCCCGAATCCCCGAATCCAAAAAGTTGACAGTAAGACACTCAAGATCGCTATACTCAGTGGAGTCAAGTAACACGAGAAGGCAGGAATTCCCTGGTGAAGGCCACCGGGGTGCACCAAGGATACGGAGGCACACGCAATGCCCAAGGCCGTAGGAATCGACCTCGGCACCACCAACTCGGTCGTGAGCGTCTTGGAGGCCGGTGAGCCGGTCGTGATCCCCAACGCCGAGGGGGGACGCACCACGCCGTCTGTCGTCGGGTTCTCCAAGTCGGGCGAGGTCCTCGTAGGCGAGGTCGCCAAGCGCCAGGCCATCACCAACCCCGACCGCACCATTCGCTCGGTCAAGCGTCACATGGGCACGTCGTGGTCCATCGACATCGACGGCAAGAAGTACAACGCCCAGGAGATCTCGGCCCGCATCCTCCAGAAGTTGAAGAGGGACGCGGAGTCCTACCTCGGAGACACCGTCAACCAGGCCGTCATCACGGTGCCCGCCTACTTCGACGACGCCCAGCGCACCGCCACCAAGGAGGCGGGCCAGATCGCCGGCCTCGAGGTGCTGCGCATCATCAACGAGCCCACGGCCGCGGCCCTCGCCTACGGGTTGGACAAGGAGAACAAGGAGCAGACCGTTCTCGTCTTCGACCTCGGCGGTGGGACCTTCGACGTGTCGATCCTCGAGATCGGCGAGGGCGTGTTCGAGGTGAAGTCCACCTCCGGCAACACCCACCTCGGCGGTGACGACTGGGACCAGCGCATCATCGACTGGCTCGTCACCGAGTTCAAGAACACCGAGGGAGTCGACCTGTCGGTCGACAAGATGGCCCTGCAGCGCCTGAAGGAAGCGGGCGAGAAGGCCAAGATCGAGCTGTCCTCGGTGCAGGAGACCCAGATCAACCTGCCCTTCATCACGGCCACGGCCGAGGGCCCCAAGCACCTCGACCTGAAGCTCACGCGGGCCAAGTTCAACGAGATCACCGCCGACCTGGTCGACGCGTGCAAGGGCCCGTTCGAGCAGGCCATCACCGACGCGGGGCTGTCGAAGTCCGACATCCAACACGTCGTGTTGGTGGGTGGCTCGACCCGCATGCCGTCCATCCAGGACCTGGTGCAGTCCCTCACGGGCAAGGAGCCCCACAAGGGCGTGAACCCCGACGAGGTCGTCGCCATCGGCGCGGCCGTGCAGGCCGGGGTGCTCAAGGGCGAGGTCAAGGACGTCCTGTTGCTCGACGTCACCCCGCTGTCGCTCGGCATCGAGACCAAGGGCAGCGTCATGCACCGGCTCATCGAGCGCAACACCACCATCCCCACCAAGCGGTCCGAGGTGTTCACCACCGCCGAGGACAACCAGCCGTCGGTGGAGATCCACGTGCTGCAGGGCGAACGCGAGATGGCCATGTACAACAAGACCCTGGGCAAGTTCCAGCTCGTCGACCTCCCGCCGGCGCCCCGCGGCATCCCGCAGATCGAGGTGACCTTCGACATCGACGCCAACGGCATCGTGCACGTGTCCGCTCGTGACACCGCCACGGGCAAGGAGCAGTCGATGACCATCACGGGCGAGTCGTCTCTGGCCAAGGAGGAGATCGACCGCATGGTGCGCGACGCCGAGGCCCACGCCGAGGACGACAAGCGCCGGCGCGAAGAGGCGGAGATCCGCAACAACGCCGACACGCTCGTGTACCAGACTGAGAAGGTGCTGCGCGACCAGGGCGAGAAGTTCGAGGGCGACGAGAAGGACAAGGTCGAGAGCGCCCTCAAGGCCGTCAAGGACGCCCTGTCGGGGACCGACGTGGAGAAGATCAAGGACTCCACCGAAGCGCTCGTCAACGCCAGCCACACCTTCACCCAGCGTCTGTACGAGCAGGCGTCGCAGGCCGGTGGCGCCGACGCGCCGTCGGGTGCGCCCAGCGGCGATGACGGGTCCGGCCCCTCCGACGACGAGGTGGTCGACGCCGAGATCGTCGACGAGCCCGGGGCATGACCCCGCCGTCCGGACCGCCCGGCGGCGCCCGGGGACCGGGCGCACCGCGCCCCGGTCGTCCCGGCGCGCCCCGGTGGGAGACCACCGTCGACCCGCGCGTCGAACCCGCCGGTCCGGCCGGGACGCCGGGCCCCGGGGACATCGACGAGGACGAGGTTTTCGTCGAGGCGGCCAACGACACCGTCGTTGGCGACCTCGACGACCTCGTGGTGGCGGCGCGGCGCGAGCGCGACGAGTTCCGCGACATGGTCCAGCGCGTGCAGGCCGACTTCGAGAATTACAAGAAGCGGATGGTGCGCCAGCAGACCGACCATCTCGAGCGCGCCGCCGAGGACCTCGTCACGAAGGTGCTCCCCGTCCTCGACGCCTTCGACCTGGCCCGCGCCCATCTGGGCGAAGGCGACAACGTCTCGCCCGAGGGCAAGGCCCTCGTGGCCGGGTCGACGCTGCTCGCCGACACCCTGGCGCGCGAGGGGCTCGAGCGCATCGGCGTCCCGGGCGAGCCTTTCGACCCCACCACCCACGAGGCGGTGGACCGCGTCCCCGACGACGCCACCGCCATCACCGGAGCAGCCGCGACGCCCGGTGCCGGTGCCGACCTCTCGGCCGGCACCGGTGAAACCGCGCCCGAGGGCCCGGTCGTCGACGGCGTGCTCCGGGCCGGGTACCGCTGGAAGGGACGGGTCATCCGTCCCGCCATGGTGCGGGTGCGGGGGTAATGGTCGCCCAGCGCGAGTGGTTGGAGAAGGACTACTACCAGGTCCTCGGCGTGGCCTCGACGGCCACGGACAAGGAGATCACGCGCGCCTACCGCAAGCTCGCCAAGCAGTTCCATCCCGATGCCAATCCCGGGTCCGAGGACCGGTTCAAGGAGATCTCCGCCGCCTACGACGTGCTCGGCGACGGGGCCAAGCGCAAGGAGTACGACGAGGTCCGTCGCCTGGGGCCGGCGGGGTTCGGCGGTTTCGGAGGACCGGGCGGGCCCGGTGGGCCCGGCAGCACCACGTTCCGGGTGGAGGACCTCGGCGACCTCGGCGACCTCTTCGGAGGGTTGGGCGGAGCCTTCGGGGGCGGGCGCCGGGCCCGCAACGCCGGACCCCGGCGCGGCGCCGATGTCGAAGCCGAGCTCTACCTGTCGTTCGAGGACGCCGTGCGCGGCGTGACCACGTCGGTGAACGTGGCGGGCGAAGCGCGCTGCGAGACGTGTCACGGATCGGGAGCCGCGCCGGGCTCGTCCCCGGTGACGTGCCCCACCTGTCACGGCCGGGGTGCGCTCGACGACAACCAGGGACTGTTCTCGCTCAGCCGCGTCTGCCCGCAGTGCTCGGGCCGCGGCACCATCATCGAGAAGCCGTGCAAGACGTGTCGGGGCTCGGGTGTGGTGCGCCGCACGCGCCAGGTGAAGGTGCGCATCCCCGCCGGAGTGGAGGACGGCCAGCGCATCCGGGTCAAGGGCCGGGGCGCGCCGGGACGCGCCAACGGGCCGGCCGGCGATCTGTACGTCACGGTGCGGGTGGGGAACCATCCGATCTTCGGTCGGCGGGGCCGCAACCTGACGCTCAACGTGCCGGTGACGTTCCCCGAGGCGGCCCTGGGCTCGACCGTGAAGGTGCCGACGCTCGACGAACCCGTCACGCTGCGCGTCCCGCCCGGGACGTCGTCGGGCCGTACCTTCCGCGTGAAGGGCCGGGGCGTTCCCGGCAGCGGCCGCAACTCGACCGGGGACCTTCTCGTCACCGTCGAGGTGACCGTGCCCAAGAAACTGACCGACGACCAACGGGCCGCGGTCGAGGAATTCGCCCGGCTCTCGGACGACGAGCCGCGCTCGCATCTGGAGGTGAACACCGATGACGCCACCACCGTCTGACAACGTTGACCGCGGCCCCGGGGCCGCCCCCGACCGTAGCTCGGCGGCGCCGCGCCCGGCGCGCCGCGCTGTTCGGCGGTGAGAGCGCGCAGCGTGCGGTGTACGTCATCTCGGTCGCGGCCGAGCTGGCCGGCGTGCATCCCCAGACCCTGCGGGTGTACGAGCGCAAGGGCCTGGTCGACCCGTCGCGCACGGGGGGAGGCAACCGCCGCTACAGCCAGCGCGACATCGAGCGCCTGCGCCACATCGGGATGCTCACCACCGCGGGGCTCAACCTCGAGGGCGTGCGGCAGGTGCTCGAGCTCGAGGCCGAGGTGGAGCGCCTGCGGGCCGAGCTCGAGCGGGTGCGCGACGAGGCGCGCGACACGATCGAGCAGACGCACCGCCAGTACCGGCGCGACCTGGTGCCGGTGCGTCAGGCACTGGTGTTCCACCGCACCGGCACGTCCGACGCGCCGCGACGAGGAGGGAGATAAGGACATGGCCATCGACCAGAACCGCTGGACGCTCAAGGTCCAAGAGGCGATGCGCTCCGCCGTGGAGCGGGCCCACGCCCAGAACAACCCCGAGGTCACGCCCGACCACATCCTGGCTGCGCTGCTGGGCCAGCCCGACGGACTGGCCCTGCCCCTGTTGGCCAAGGCCGGCGTGGAGCCCACCTCCCTCACCAACCGCGTGGCGGACCGGCTCGCCGCGATCCCCAAGGTCTACGGCGGGACCGAAGTCGGACTGTCGCGCGACGCCCGGGAGCTGCTCGAGACGGCCGACAGCCTGCGGGGCGACATGGGCGACGAGTACGTCTCGGTCGAGCACCTCCTCCTGGCGCTGTCGGACCTCATCGGGGTCAAGCGCGACGAGCTGCTCGCCGCCCTGCGCCAGGTGCGGGGCAGCCACCGCGTCACGTCGCAGGACCCCGAGGAGCAGTACCAGGCGCTCGAGCGGTACGGGCGCGACCTCACCGAGTTGGCCCGGCAGGGCAAGCTCGACCCGGTCATCGGGCGCGACGAGGAGATCCGCCGCGTCATCCAGGTGCTGAGTCGCCGCACCAAGAACAACCCCGTGCTCATCGGCGAGCCCGGCGTGGGCAAGACCGCCATCGTGGAGGGCCTCGCCAACCGCATCGTGGAGGGCGACGTGCCCGAGGGGCTGCGCGACAAGCGCGTGGTGGCCCTCGACCTCTCCGCCATGGTGGCGGGCGCCAAGTACCGCGGCGAGTTCGAGGAGCGGCTGAAGGCGGTGCTGAAGGAGATCACCGACTCCGAGGGCGAGATCATCACCTTCATCGACGAGCTCCACACCATCGTGGGGGCGGGCGGGGCCGAAGGGGCCATGGACGCCGGCAACATGATCAAGCCCATGCTGGCGCGCGGCGAGCTGCGCCTGATGGGGGCCACGACGCTCGACGAGTACCGCAAGCACATCGAGAAGGACGCCGCTCTCGAGCGGCGCTTCCAGCCCGTGTTCGTGGACCAGCCCTCGGTGGAGGACACCATCGCCATCCTGCGCGGCCTGAAGGAGCGCTACGAGGTCCACCACGGCGTGCGCATCCAGGACGCCGCCCTCGTGGCCGCCGCGGTGCTGTCGGACCGCTACGTGACGGGGCGGTTCCTGCCCGACAAGGCCATCGACCTCATCGACGAGGCCGCCAGCCGGCTGCGCATCGAGATCGACTCGATGCCCACCGAGATCGACGTGGTCACCCGGCGCATGCGCCAGCTCGAGATCGAGCGCGTGGCGCTGGCCAAGGAGACCGACGCCGCCTCGAAGGAGCGCCTGGCCCGCCTCGAGGAGGAGCTGGCCAACCTGACCGAACAGGCCGACGCCATGACGGTGCGGTGGCAGGCGGAGAAGGACGCCATCGCCTCCATCCGCGCCCTGAAGGAGGAGCTCGAGACGAGAAAGGGCGAGGCCGAGCGCTTCGCCCGCGACGGCGACCTCACCCGGGCCTCGGAGATCCGCTACGGGGTGGTGCCCGACATCGAGCGCCGCATCGAGGACGCCACCAAGGCCCTGGCCGAGCTCCAGGCCAACGGGGCCATGCTGAAGGAGGAGGTCGACGCCGAGGACGTGGCCGAGGTGGTGAGCCGCTGGACCGGCGTGCCGGTCACCAGGCTGCTCGAGGCCGAGCTGGCCAAGCTCGTGCGCATGGAGGAGGCCCTCCACGCCCGGGTGGTGGGCCAGGACGAGGCCGTCATCGCGGTGTCCAACGCCATCCGCCGCAGTCGGGCCGGGCTGTCGGACCCCAACCGTCCCATCGGCTCGTTCCTGTTCCTCGGTCCCACCGGCGTGGGCAAGACCGAGCTGGCCCGGGCGCTGGCCGAGTTCCTCTTCGACGACGACCGCGCCATGGTCCGCATCGACATGGGCGAGTACCAGGAGAAGCACACCGTGAGCCGCCTCGTGGGCGCGCCCCCGGGGTACGTCGGCTACGAGGAGGGCGGACAGCTGTCCGAGGCGGTGCGGCGCCGGCCCTACGCCGTGGTGCTGCTGGACGAGATCGAGAAGGCGCACCCCGACGTGTTCAACGTCCTGCTCCAGGTGCTCGAGGACGGTCGTCTCACCGACGGCCAGGGTCGCACCGTGGACTTCACCAACACCGTGCTCATCATGACGTCCAACCTGCCGGGCGACCCCCAGGACTTCTTCAAGCCCGAGTTCTTCAACCGCATCGACGAGGTGGTGCGGTTCCGCCACCTGTCGGAGGCCGACATCCGCCGCATCGTCGACATCCAGGTGGCCACCCTGGCGTCCCGGGTGGCCGAGCGCCGGCTCACCTTGGTCGTGACCGACGACGCCCGGGACTGGCTGGCCCGGACCGGGTACGACCCCGACCTCGGGGCGCGGCCCCTGCGCCGGGTGCTCCAGCACGCGGTGGAGGACCCCTTGGCCCTGGCCCTGCTCGAGGGGCGCTACGCCGACGGCGACACCGTCACCGTCGATGCTGCTGGTGCTGATGGGGGTATCACCCTTCGTTGAGTCGTCGAGAAGCCGCTCGGCGTGATCCCGGAGGCCGCCCGGCACCGGCGAGCGTCGTCCCTGGTCCGGATACAATGTGGCGTAATCCGGAGCCGTTTCACGGAGGAGCGTCGTGCCCGCAACCGTGGTCGTCGGGACGCAATGGGGCGACGAGGGGAAGGGCAAGCTCACCGACCTCCTGGCCCGGGACATGGACATGGTGGTGCGCTACCAGGGCGGCCACAACGCCGGGCACACCGTGGTCGTCGACGGCGATGTCCTTCGCCCTGCAGCTCGTGCCGAGCGGCGTGCTCTACCCCCACATCACCCCGGTCATCGGCAACGGGGTGGTGGTCGACCCCGGCGTGCTGCTGGCCGAGCTCGACACCCTGGAGGCCAGGGGGATCGACACCAGCGCCATGGTGGTGAGCGGCAACGCCCACCTGATCATGCCGTACCACACCGAGCTCGACCGGGTCACCGAGCGCTACCTGGGCAAGAACGCCCTGGGCACCACGCGCCGGGGCATCGGGCCGGCCTACGCCGACAAGGCGGCCCGGGTGGGGCTGCGGGTCCAGGACCTGCTGGACGGCAAGATCTTCCGCCAGAAGCTGGAGGTGGTGCTGAAGGAGAAGAACGCCATCCTGGCCAAGGTGTACAACCGGCTGCCCCTCGACGCCTCGGCCATCTGCGACGAGTACCTCGAGCAGTACGCGCCCCGCATCGGGCCCATGGTCGGTGACACGGTGGGGCTCGTCCACGACGCCCTCGACGCCGGGCGCAACGTGCTGCTCGAGGGGGCCCAGGCCACCTTCCTCGACCTCGACCACGGGACCTATCCCTTCGTGACGTCGTCCAACCCGGTGGCGGGCGGCGCCTGCACGGGCACGGGCGTGGGGCCGCGCATGATCGACGAGGTCATCGGCATCGCCAAGGCCTACGTGACCCGGGTGGGGGCGGGCCCTTTCCCGACCGAGTGCCTGGACGAGGTGGGCGAGGTGCTCGTCGAGCGGGGCCACGAGTTCGGGACCAACACGGGACGGCGCCGCCGGTGCGGGTGGTTCGACGCCGTCATGGCGCGCCAGGCCGTGCGCCTCAACTCGTTGTCGGAGGTGGCGCTCACCAAGCTCGACGTGCTCGACACCTTCGACACCGTGAAGGTGTGCGTGGCCTACAGCCTCGGGGGGCGAGCGCTTCGCCTACCCGCCCTACCACCAGTCCGTGCTGCACCAGGTGGACGCCGGTCTACGAGGAGCTGCCGGGATGGCGCGCCGACCTCTCGGGCGCCACCGAGCTCGCCGATCTCCCTCCCGCCGCCCAGGACTACGTGGCCTTCCTGGCCGAGCAGATCGGCGTGCCCATCAAGCTGGTGGGGGTGGGCCCGGGCCGCGAGCAGTTCGTCCGGTTCGCGGCATGAAGCTCGCGCCGTGACGGTCGCACGGTGAAGGTCGCACGGTGAAGGTCTGCGTCGTCGGCTCGGGCGGGCGCGAACACGCCCTGGCGCTCAGCCTGGCGCGCACGGCCGAGGTCGTGGTGGCTCCGGGCAACCCAGGAATGGCGCCCCATTCGCCCGAGGCGGCCGACTCGGCCCATTTCACCTTCGTGGGGCTGCCCGTCAGTGTCACCACCGACGCCCCCGAGGACGTCGACGCCGACCTGTTCGTGATCGGTCCCGAGCAGCCCCTCGTGGACGGGCTCGCCGACCGCCTGCGGGCCGACCGGCGTCTGGTGTTCGGGCCCGGTGCCGACGGCGCCCGCCTCGAAGGGTCCAAGGCCTTCATGAAGAGCGTCCTGGCCGAGGCCGGGGTGCCCACCGCCCGATACGGGGCCTTCGACGAGATCAGGCCCGCCCAGGAATTCCTGCGCGACCTGCCCGGACCCTGGGTGGTGAAGACCGACGGCCTCGCCGCGGGCAAGGGCGTGCTCGTCACCGACTCCCTCGAAGAGGCCGAGGCCGACATCGCGGCGAAGCTGTCGGGGGAGAGCTTCGGCGACGCCGGCCGGCGCATCGTGGTCGAGGAAGGGTTGGTGGGGGCCGAGTGTTCGCTTCTCGTGCTGTGTGATGGCACTCGCATCGCGGCGCTGGCGCCGGCGCAGGACTTCAAGCGCATCAACGACGACGACGAGGGGCCCAACACCGGCGGCATGGGGGCGTACTCCCCCGTGGCCCTGGTGCCCGACCGCCTCGTGGACCGGGTGCTGGACCAGGCGGTGGAGCCCCTGGTGGGCGCGCTGCGCCGGCGGGGCATCGACTACCGCGGCGTGCTCTATGCGGGGCTCATCCTCACCGCCGACGGCCCGCAGCGTGCTCGAGTACAACGTGCGCTTCGGGGACCCCGAGACCCAGGTCGTGGTGCCCCGGCTGACGAGGACCTGACCGGCCTCCTGGCCGAGGCCGCGGCGGGGCGCCTGCGGACCGAGCCGCGCTTCTCGACCGACGCCTCGGTGTGCGTGGTGCTGGCGTCGGAGGGCTATCCCGGCGCCACCGCGCACCGGCGACCGCATCGACGGGCTCGACGCGGCGGCTGCGGTCGAGGGCGTCACCGTGTTCCACGCCGGGACCGCCCTCGACGACGAGGGGCGAGTTCGTGACCGCCGGCGGCCGGGTCCTCGGGGTCAGCGCGCTCGGCCCCACCATGGCCGAGGCGCGCCGGGCGCGCCTACGCCGCGGTGGACCGCATCGGGTGGGAAGGCGATGCAGTACCGCACCGACATCGCCGCCCGGGCCGCCGCCGGGGCGAGCGCGGCGGTGGGGGCGACGTGATCCCCCGCTACTCGCTGCCGGAGATGGCGGCCCTGTTCACCGACGAGGCCCGCCTCGAGATGTGGCTCGAGGTCGAGCTGCTGGCCGTCGAGGGGTGGGCCGAGGTGGGGACGATCCCCCGTGAAGCAGCCGGCGCGGTGCGGGCCCGGGCGCCCAAGGTCACCCCCGAGCTCGTCGGCGGCGGTCAACGACCGCGAGCGCGTCACCGACCACGACGTGGCCGCCTTCGTCGACGTGGTCCAGGACGCCATCGGCGCCCCCGAGGGATCGTGGGTCCACTACGGCCTCACCTCCTCCGACGTCGTGGACACCGCCCTGTGCGCCACCCTGACGCGCGCCGCCGATCTGCTTCTCGACGCCTCGGGGGCGCTGGTGTCGGTGCTCAAGGCGCGGGCGCTCGAGTTCATGGACACCCCCATGCCGGGCCGCACCCACGGCATGCACGCCGAGCCCACCACCTTCGGGGCCAAGCTGGCGTTGTGGTGCCTGCAGGCCGACCGCGACCGGGCCCGCCTGCGCGCCGCGCGCGCCGGGATCGCGGTGGGGAAGCTGTCGGGGGCGGTGGGGACGTACTCCAACATCGACCCCCGGGTCGAGGCGTCCGTGTGCGGCGCGCTCGGACTCACGCCGGTGCCCGCCACCCAGGTCATCGCCCGCGACCGCCACGCCGAGCTGCTCTGGGCGTGCGCATCGGTCGGCGCCACCGTCGAGATGATCGGCACCGAGATCCGCCACCTGGCCCGGACCGAGGTGGGCGAGGTCGAAGAGGCGTTCGGCGCGGGCCAGAAGGGCAGCTCGTCCATGCCCCACAAGCGCAACCCGATCCTCTCCGAGCGACTGAGCGGGCTGGCCCGGGTGCTGCGCGGCTACCTGGGCGCCGGGCTCGAGGACGTGGCCCTGTGGCACGAGCGCGACATCTCCCACAGCTCGGTGGAGCGGGTCATCCTTCCCGACGCCTGTCTGCTCACCTACTACGTGCTGCGGCGCGGGGCGGGGCTGGTCCAGAACCTCGTGGTGCACTCCGACCGCATGCGGTCGAACGTGCTCGAGGGGTCGTACGGGCTCGTGTTCAGCCAACCGGTGCTCCTGGCGCTGGTGGAGTCGGGGATGGAGCGCGACGCCGCCTACCGGATCGTCCAGCGCGACGCCCGGGCGGCGTGGGAGGAGAAGCGGATGTTCCGGAGTGTGCTCGAGGCCGACCCTGATGTCCGGCTGGACGGGGCCGCCCTCGACCAGGCCTTCAGCCTGGAACGGGCGCTGCACCACGTGACGCGGTTCGCAGAGGCGATCAAGGAGGTAGAAGGGTGACCCTGACGTTGGTCCACAGCGGGAAGGTGCGCGAGCTCTACGACGCGGGCGAGGACCGCCTGCTCATGGTGGCCTCGGACCGCCTCTCGGCGTTCGACGTGATCCTGGCCGAGCCCATCCCCGACAAGGGCCGGGTGCTCACGGCCATGACCGTGTATTTCCTCGAAACACTCGCCGACCTCGCCCCCAGCCACCTCATCACCGCCGACCCCGACAAGCTCCCCAAGGACGCGGCGGCGCTGGGCGGCGACGCCGGCCTGGACGGGATCGCGGGCCGCGCCGTGCTCGTGCGGAGGGCCGAGATGCTCCCCATCGAGTGCATCGTGCGCGGCTATCTGGCCGGGTCGGGATGGAAGGAGTACTCGAAGACCGGGACCCTGCACGGCATGCCGCTGCCCGCCGGCCTGGACCAGGCCAGCCGGCTGCCCGAGCCCATGTTCACCCCGTCGACCAAGGCGACCGAGGGCCACGACGAGAACATCTCGTTCGACGAGGCCGCCGACCTGGTGGGCAAGGAGATGGCCGAGAAGGCGCGCGACCTGTGCGTCGAGGCCTATCGCCGGGGCGCGGCGGCGGCCGAGCGCAACGGCATCATCGTGGCCGACACCAAGTTCGAGCTCGGGCTCATCGACGGCGAGCTGGCCCTGTGCGACGAGGTGCTCACCCCCGACTCGTCCCGGTTCTGGCCGGCCGACCAGTGGCGTCCGGGCACCAACCCGCCCGCGTTCGACAAGCAGCCCGTGCGCGACCTGCTGGAGGGGAGCGGGTGGGACAAGACGCCGCCGCCTCCCGCGCTCTCGCCCGAGGTGGTGGCGGAGACGAGCGAGCGCTACATCGAGGCCTACGAGCGGGTCAGCGGCCGCCGGCTGGCCGACTGGTACGGTGCCGAGAGGTGAGGCGCGCGTGAAGTACGAGGTGCTCGTGGAGGTGCGGTTGCGCCCCGGGATCGCCGATCCGCAGGGCGCCACCATCGAGCGGGCCCTGCCGGCGCTGGGCTTCGACGGTGTCGACGACGTCAGCGTGGGCAAGGCCTTCCGTCTGTCGATCGACGCGTCCGACGAGACCGCCGCCCACGGCCGCGCCGTCGAGATGGCCGACCGCCTGCTCGCCAACCCCGTGATCGAGGTCTCCTCCGTCACCGTGATCGGCGTGGCCGCCACCGCCGCCGGCAACGGAGCGCGGTGATGGCGGCGAAGATCGGTGTCGTCGTGTTTCCGGGCAGCAACTGCGAGCACGACGTGGTCAAGGCGCTGGGGCTCTTCGGCTCGGCCCGCGTCGAGGGCGAGCTCGTGTGGCACGGGGAGCGGTCGCTGGTGGGATACGACGCCGTCGTGCTCCCCGGCGGTTTCGCCCACGGCGACTACCTGCGCCCGGGAGCCCTGGCCCGCTTCTCGCCCGTGATGGAAGCCGTGGCCAAGTTCGCGGCGGACGGCGGTCCCGTGGTGGGGATCTGCAACGGCTTCCAGGTGCTGACCGAGGCGGGGCTGCTCCCCGGCGCCCTGCAGAAGAACCGGGGGTTGCGCTTCTTGTGCACGACGGTGGGGGTGCAGGTCTGCACCACGCGCAGCGTGCTCACCAGCGAGACGGTCGTGGGAACGCAGCTGTCGCTGCCCATCAACCACTTCGAGGGCAACTTCACCTGCGACGACGCCACGCTCGAGCGCCTGCGGGCCGAGGATCGCGTCGTGCTGCGCTACACCGACAACCCCAACGGGTCGCTCGACGACATCGCCGGGGTGTGCAACGAGGAGGGCAACGTGGTGGGCCTGATGCCGCACCCCGAGCGGGCCTGTGACGCCATGACGGGGTCCACCGACGGCATGGGCCTGCTCGAATCACTGGTGGTGGCGGCCACCCGCCGCGCCCCCCTGCCCGTCTGAGGATCCGCAACTCCCCTCGATCACTCGGTTGCAGCGCGCCTGATGTCGGCCTGCTGGAGCACCGCCGCGCTCACCCCGGCGGCGCGCCAGGCGTGGTACTCGATGCCCTTGCGTTGTCCGTAGGTCTTGGCCACCTTGACGAAGGCCTTCTCCAGCGTGTCGAGCTCGTTGGTCGACGCGGCGCGGGACAACTCGGCCTGGAGATCGCTCTTCTCCTGGAGCAGGTGCAGGCGGGCCAGCGGTTCGGCCGACGCCAACGCGTCGTTCACCGCACCGAGGCGCTTGCGGACCGACTCCGGGGTGCGCTTGCGGCCCCGCTTGGGCCGGTTCTGCTCGATGGCTTCCAGATAGCGCCGCACCACGCGCCCTTCCTCCCGACCCTTGGCCAGCGCGGCCTTGTGCGTGTTCGACATGGGCGGGCGTTTGGTCCCTGGTCGGGCGTCGGGCATGGCTCGGATTATGGGTATGTCGAAGGGTCCGATGCAACCTTTTGCGCGCCGGCCATTTCCCGAATGCGGGCATCGGCCATTTCCGTCATTGCGCTCGTCACCGGACACCGGAAGGTCGGGCCGTGGCGCGGCGCCGGGTACGGTGGCACCCGATGGAGCTGCACCGCGCCCTCGGGTTGAGCGATGACGAGGCGGCCCGTATCGCGCAGATCCTGGATCGCCCGCCCAACGACCTCGAGCTCGCCATGTACGCGGTGATGTGGAGCGAGCACTGCTCCTACAAGTCGTCTCGCCTGCATCTCAAGCGGCTCCCGACCGAGGGGCCCCACGTCCTGGTGGGACCGGGCGAGAACGCGGGGGTGATCGACGCCGGCGACGGCATCGCGGTGGCACTGCGGATCGAGAGCCACAACCACCCCTCCGCGGTCGAGCCCTACCAGGGGGCCGCCACGGGCGTGGGCGGGATCCTGCGCGACATCTTCACCATGGGCGCCCGCCCCATCGCCCTCATGGACCCGCTGTTCTTCGGCACCCTCGACGACGCCCGCACCCGGTGGCTGACCGAGGGCGTGGTGGCCGGCATCTCGGGCTACGGCAACTCGGTGGGCGTGCCCACCGTGGGGGGCGAGCTCACCTTCGCGGCGGGGTATGCCCGCAACCCCCTCGTGAACGTGCTGTGCCTCGGGGTCATGCCCACCGAACGCCTGGTGCTCGGGGCGGCCACCGGTGAGGGGAACCTGGCTGTGCTCCTGGGATCGACCACCGGACGCGACGGCATCGGCGGGGTGAGCGTGCTGGCCTCGGCCGCCTTCGGGGGCGAGGACGACGGGGAGAGCGACGCCGCCAAGCGTCCGAGCGTGCAGGTGGGCGACCCGTTCGAGGAGAAGCGGCTCATCGAGGCCTGTCTCGAGCTGCTCGACCGGGGACTGGTGGTGGGGATCCAGGACCTCGGGGGCGCGGGCCTCACCTGTGCCACGTCGGAAACCGCCGCGCGCGGCCACACGGGCATGGACGTGCACGTGGATGTCGTCCCCCGCCGGGAACCGGCCATGGAGCCCTTCGAGGTGATGACCTCGGAGAGCCAGGAGCGCATGCTCGCCATCGTCACTCCGGCCGACCGCGACGCGGTCGAAGAGGTGTGCCGGCGCTGGGAGGTGCGGGCCACGGTGATCGGCACCGTGATCGGCGGAGGTCGGCTGCGCATCCTCGACGAGCACGACGCGGTCCTGGCCGATGTCCCCGCCGCCTCGCTCTCCGACGACGCCCCGCTCTACGACCGGCCCCGGTCTGCTCCCCCCGATCTCGACCGCCGTCGGCACGACGATCCTGGAGCAGCCCTGTCCGGGCACGTCGCAGCCGACGAGATCCGCGCCGATGTGCTGGGGTTGCTCACCGACGCGTCGTGGGTCTACCGCCAGTACGACCACCAGCTCTTCCTCAACACCGTCGTCGGGCCGGGGGAGGACGCCGCAGTGTTGCGGTTGGCGGCGCCGGGGCTGCCGCCCAGCCGGCGGGGCCTGGCCATCTCCACCGATTCCAACCCGCGGTGGTGCGCGCTCGACCCCCGCCTCGGCACCGCCATGACCGTCGCCGAGTCGGCGCTCAACGTGGCCTGTGCCGGGGCCCGTCCCGCCGCGCTCGTCAATTGCCTCAACTTCGGCAACCCCGAGCACCCCGAGATCATGTGGCAACTGTCGGAGTCCATCGACGGCATGGCCGAGGCGTGCCGGACGCTCGAGATCCCCGTGATCGGCGGCAACGTCAGCCTCTACAACGCCAGCGCGGGGAACGACATCGATCCCACGCCGGTGGTGGCGGTGCTGGGGGTCATCGACCGTCTCGATCGCCGGCCACCGGGGATGGCCTTCACCTCGGGATCGACCCTCGTGCTCCTGGGCGACACCGACCCCTCGCTGGCCGGGTCGCGCTGGGCAAGCGAGCGCCATGGGCATCGGGGCGGGACGCTCCCCGCGCTCGACCTCGCCGCCCACGCGCGGCTGCTGGCCCTCATGGTGCGGTTGGTGCCCGTCGAGGGCCTGTTCACCTCGGTCCATGACGTGTCCGGGGGAGGGCTGGCGCTGGCGCTGGCCGAGTGCGCGCTGCGGTCGGGCGTGGGTTGCACCGTCGACGGCGTGGCTGACCATGCCGCGCTGTTCTCGGAGTCTCCCTCCCGGGTGGTGCTGGGGACCGACAGCCCCGACGAGGTGCTGGCACAGGCTCGGGCTGCGGGCGTGCCGGCGCGCGTCATCGGCATGGCGGGCGGCGACCGGATCGTGGTCGGGGGTCGGCTCGACGTGGCCGTGGCCGATGCGGCCGAGGCGTGGCGCGTGGCGTTGCCCGGGGCGCTGGGCGAGCCCGTCACCGCGTGAGTCAGGACCCGAGGGTCACCGCGCCGTCGTCGTGGACGTGCCATCCCGGATTGTGGGCGACCTCCCAGGGGTGGCCGTCGGGATCGAGGAACACCCCCGAGTAGCCACCCCAGAAGGTGGTGTCCGGTTCCCTCCCGATCGTGGCTCCCGCCTCTCGGGCTTCGGTGATGACGGCGTCGACCTCGGCCGGTGACCGGGCGTTGTAGGCGAGGGTCACCCCACCCCACCCGCCACCGTCATCGACGGTGGAGTCCTCGGCCAGACGGACGCGATCCCACAGCGCCACGATCATGCCCGGTGCCTGGAAGAAGACGACGTCGTCCTCGGGGCCCGCGTCGCTGTGCCAACCCAGTGACTCGTAGAACGCACGCGCCCGTCCGAGATCCCGCACCCCGAGGGTGATCACGCTCACTCGCTGGTCCATGATCCGCAGTCTCCCAGTGCTCCAACGCCATCTGACGCCCACGAGCACGGCTATGGTAGGAAGCACCGGATGAGGCTCCGGTGGGTGCACCCGGCAGGGGCGCTCGAACTGCCCTCGGGCTGATGGCCTCTACGCACGGTTTGTTCGTGACGTGGAGGTGAAGATGGCCGCAATCGAGCTGGCACCGCCTGAGATCCAGGTCCTTCAGGTTTTGACGATCCTGCTCTTCGCGCCGCTCGTGAGCGGGGGTATCGCCCACCTCGAAGCCCGTCTCCAGGGTCGTCGCGGTCCCCGCATCCTTCAGCCCTATTACGACCTGGCGAAGCTGTTCCGCAAGGAGACCCTCGTTCCCGAGGACGCCAGCTGGGTGTTCGTAGCCGGACCGATGGTGGCCTTCACGTGTTACCTGGTCGTCCCCATGCTGATCCCCGTGCTCACGACGTTCCCGCTCCCACTCGGGTACATGGGCGACATCCTGGGCGGTGGGTTCATCCTTGCGCTCGCCGGTTTCGCGGTGGCGCTGGCGGCGGCTGAGACCGGTGGCCCCTACGCGCAGTTGGGCAGTAGCCGTGCCATGACCTTCGGGGCCCTCATCGAACCTTCGATCCTGTTCATCACGTTCACGGTGGCGCTCATCACCACCACAGACTTGCCGTACTTCGAGGCTGCTGCGGCTCGTTCGTCCCTCAGCCAGGCAATCCGACCAGCGCATCTTCTCGTGGCCCTGGCGTTCTTCCTGGTCGTGCTCAGTGACACGGGGCGCATTCCGGTCGAGACCCATGCCAGCACTCTCGAGTTCGGGATGATCGACGAGGCGCGGACACTCGAGCACTCCGGTCCGTTGTTCGGGTTGCTGAAGTGGGGATCGGCCATGAAGCAGATGATCCTCTACGTGCTCCTGATCAATGTCTTCGTGGCCCCGTGGGGGCTGGCAGGATCGAGGAGCCTCGGCGCGGTGTTACTCGCCATCGTGGCACTGATCGGCAAGGCGTTCGTCGTCGGTGCGATCTTCACGTTGATCGACAACAGCTTCTCCAAGCTGCGGTTGTTCAAGCTCACCGAATTCATGGCTGCCGCCTTCCTTCTTGCCATCCTCGCAGTGCTCGTCCTCGACCTGGGAGGGGGCTGACATGGGTGTTGTCCCTTCCGTCCCCTCCTCGTTCTCGGGGGGCACCGAGGCCATCGCGTTGGTGGTGTTGCTCACCGAGTTCGCCATGCTGCGCGCCCCACTGGCGCGCTCGCAGATCAGGTTGTACGCCTTTCAGTCGTTGGCGGTGAGCGCCCTGGCTGTGTTCGTCGCCGCCACTCGGCACATCGACGGGTTGTACGTTCTCGCCGCCCTGTCGTTGGCGCTCAAGGTCGTGCTGGTCCCCGGCATTGTGCTCCGGCTCCTGCGCGACACCCGCGCTGACCTGGCGGGGAGCAACCGGTTCGGCGTCGCGACCATGGTGCTCGTCGCCATCGGGATCTCGGTATTCGGGTTCTTCGTGGTCGGCAACCTGTCCGTGCACTCGGACTCGCTGCCCGCCCCCGCCTTCGGGCTCGCCACCGCGGTCATCCTGGTGGCCTTCTTACTGGTGATCCTGCGATCCGACGTGGTCTCGCAGGCCGTGGGCTTCTTCTCCCTTGAGAACGGGGTCTCGATGGCCAGTCTGGTCATCGCGGCCGGCATCCCACTCATCGTCGAGGTCGCCTTCCTCTTTGATCTGATGGTGGCCGTCGTGGTCTTCGGGGTACTGATGCGGGTCCACCACGGCCGAGGCCGGACTCTCTCCACCGAAGCGCTCGATCGGCTGCGAGGGTAGCGATGGGCTGGGCCCTCGTCGTAATCATGGCAGTGCCGTTTGCCGTCAGCGTGGTCTGCTATTTCGCACCGGTTCAGGTCTGCCGCGGACTTACCCTGGCCAGCGGTGTGCTCACCTTCGTATTGGCGGTGCTGCTGGTCCCCGCCAGGACCACGACGGCACTGTCGGGGTGGCTCCGCGTCGACGCCCTTTCGATCGTCTTTCTCATCGCCGTGGCCTTCCTGTACGCGGTGACGGCCGTGTTCGCCATCGGCTACGTGGTGCCCGCGGGCGACACCGGATCGGTGGCGCGCTACAACCGCCGATTCTTCGCCGGGTTGAACCTCTTCGCCTGGTCCATGGCAATGGCCCCCCTGGTCAACGGGTTGGCGCTGTTGTGGGTGGCGATCGAGGTCACGACCGTGGTGTCTGCGTTGCTGGTCGCCATCGACGACACCGACAGTGCCACCGAGGCGGCCTGGAAATACCTGCTCATCGCGTCGATGGGACTCGGCGTCGCGCTCTTCGCCACCATCGTCATGTACTACGCGGGAAGCTCCGTGTTCGGCGGCTCCTACGAGCTCTTCTACCCGAAGCTGCTCGGCGTCGCCGGCCACTTTCCCCCCGAAGTGGTGCGCTTCTCGTTCGTGCTCGCCGTCCTCGGATATGGCACCAAGATGGGTCTCGTCCCCGTCCATACCTGGCTTCCCGACGCCCACAGTGAGGCGCCCACGCCGATCTCCGCCATGCTGTCGGGATCGCTGCTGGCTGTCAGCTTCTATGCCATCTTGCGCTTCTACCAGGTGACGGTGCGCGCCATCGGCCCGACGTTCCCCCGCAACGTGCTCCTCGCCTTCGGTGTGGCCTCTTTGGTGCTGGCTGCCCTGTACCTGGCCCAACCAGCGCGACCTGAAACGTCTGTTCGCCTATTCCAGTGTCGAGCACATGGGGGTGCTGGCCATCGGCATGAGCTTCTCCGCCCCCATCGCGGTGGTCGGCGTGTTGCTGCACGTCCTGGCCCACGCTGCGGCCAAGGGCACGGCGTTCTTTGGCGCGGGCAGCGTGTTGCGCAAGTTCGGCACCAAGGACATGAGCCGCATCCGTGGTGGGATCGGCGCTCTGCCCTGGAGCGGTCCCATGCTGGTGCTGGCCGTCCTCGGTCTGTGTGCCGTGCCCCCCTTCGGGATCTTTCGAAGCGAGTTCCTCATCGTCTCGGGCGGGCTGGCCGACCCGCGCGATGCTGTCGCCGCCGTCCTGATCGTCGGGGTCACCCTCGCCATGCTCGGACTGTCGTGGTTCACCAGCCAGACCATGCTGACTCCGACATCCGAAGGCGTTGTGCGCGGCGAGACCAGTGTCTGGATCGTCGGCTCCATGGTCATCGGCCTTGCCGCGTTGACCCTCCTCGGCGTCCACCCCCCTGGTCAACTGTCGGATCTGCTCCATCGGGCCGCCAGTGAGCTCGGTGCCCGACCGTGAGCTCCGCCCCCAACCCGGTGCTCATCGCGCCGACCCGGCTGGCCGAGTCGGTAGCCGCCGCCGTGGCTGCCGGCGGTCGCTTCGCCGGTCTGGTCGCCACGGCCCGAGCCGATGACTCGACCGTGTTGCGCGCCCTGGTAGCCCACCCGGGACAAATCTCCACGATCGAGGCGACTCTCGAGCCCGGCGAGACGCGGTACCCGGCGGTCACCGCGCGTGTGGCTGCGGCGGCTTGGTACGAACGCGAGATCCGAGACCTCTTCGGTCTCGAGCCGGTGGGCCACTCCCGCCTCGACCCGCTCGTCCTCCCGCTGCGCCCCGAGGACCCACGGCCGCGACCGGGAGCACCTGACGGCCCCTCCCGACTCGAACCCCACGTGGCCGCCTTGTCGGGACATGTCAGTGGCGAGGGCGTCTTCACCATTCCCTATGGGCCTGTCCGCTCGGGTGTGTTCGAGAGCGTCGAGTATCTGGTCGAGACTCCCGGGGAGGAGATCCCGCATCTGCGCACCCGCGTGTATCACAAGCACCGGGGACTCGACCGACGCTTCGGCGATCTCGAGGTCGGCGACGCGGTGCTGTTGGCCGAACGTGTCGAAGGGACGGCATCGGTCGCCCACGCCATGGCCTTGTGCCAGGCACTCGAGACTCTCGGCCAAGTGGAACCGCCCCGAGGCGCGCAATTGGTGCGGGTCGTGCACGCCGAGTTGGAACGGGTGGCTGTCCATCTCGACTCCATCATCCGTCACACCGAAGGGGCCGGACAGGCTGTCGCCTACGCCCGAATGACGCTGTACAAGGAGCGGATCCTGCGTCTGCGGGCCCGGTTGTGTGGCCATCGCTTCGGTCGGGGCGTGGTCGTCCCCGGAGGGGTCGCCGGACCGCTCCACCTCGAGCTCGTCGAGGCCGGGGCCGAAGTCGACACGATCGATCGTGGCATCGCCAGTGATGCCAGCGCATTGATGGCGACTCCGTCGTTCCTCGACCGACTCCGGGGTACCGGGATCCTGCCCGGCGCGGTGGCCGTCGAGCACGGCGCGCTCGGTCCGGTGGGGCGTGGTTCGGGCTTCGTCGACGACGCCCGGGCGCAGCGACCCTACGGGGCGTACCGGTTCCTGGGTTTCGAAGTCGCCACCGGATTCGACGGGTGCGATGCGCTGGCGCGACAGTCGGTGCGTCTCGAAGAGATCCGCCAGTCGTTCCACCTCGTCCGACAGGCGCTCGACGAACTGTCCGGAATCGGGCCCGGACCGTGGCGCCATGATGTCCCACCGCCGGACGGGACGGTCCTGGGCTGGGTCGAGGCCCCTCACGGGGAGCTGTTGTACGTGGTGGAGTCAGAGCGAGGCCGACTGGCTCGGGTGAAGGCGCGGTGCGCGTCGTTCCACAACCTGGCCCTGTTTGCGCGGGCCTTCCGCGGCGACATTTTCACCGATTTCGTGTTCATCGAGGCCAGCTTCGGGCTGTCGGTGGCAGGGGTGTCGGGCTGATGGCCTGGGTCTTCCGCGGTCTGCGCGAAGGCATCGTCACCACCCGCTACCCGCGGCGGCCCGACGGCTACGGCGACGGGTACCGGGCGGCGGTCTCGGTCGTCGCCCCGCACTCCCGGGCACCGGTCGACGGCCGGGACGCCACCGGGGCGGACGAAGATCTGGTGAGCCTCTGCCCCACGGGTGCCATCCGTGTCGATGGTCGGTTGCGCATCGACCGGGGGAGTTGCATCGTCTGTGGCCGCTGTGTCGAAGCCCGACCGGACCTGTTCGTCTTCGAGGCGTCTCCCGAGGTCGCCACGCTCGGCCGCAGTGCGCTCGTCGTTCCCCGGGAAGACGACAACGCGCTGAACGAGGTCCGCGCAGAGCTCTACGCACGGGTACGTGCGCTGCGCCGGTCTATTCACATCCGGCACGTCGACGCGGGCTCGGACGGCTCCGAAGAGTGGGAGATCGCCGCGCTCACCAACCCGATCTACGACGTGCAGCGGCTCGGGATCTTCTTCACCGCCACACCTCGACACGC
The DNA here is from genome assembly GCA_963768255.1 of uncultured Acidimicrobiales bacterium. Taxonomy (GTDB): domain Bacteria; phylum Actinomycetota; class Acidimicrobiia; order Acidimicrobiales; family UBA8190; genus Chersky-840. Next base: position 533,402 of record CAVYGX010000008.1, read on the forward strand.
GGATCTTCTGCTCGTCACAGGGGTGGGGACCGCCGGGATGGCCGGCCCGCTCCGGCGTACCTTTGATGCCATGCCCGAACCCCGGGTGGTGATTGCCGCGGGTACCGACGCCATCAGCGGTGGTCTCGTGTATCCCAGCTATGCGGCCGGGCCGGGCATCGAATCGATCGTCCCGGTCGACGTCTGGGTGCCCGGATCCCCTCCCGGTCCCTTCAGTCTGTTGCACGGCATCCTGGCCGGGATCGGCCTGGGCGCGGTGGGATCCGCGGCGTGACGTCGACGCTTCTTCTCGTCGCGGTGATCGTCTGGGGCGTCGGCGCGGTCCTCGATCTCGTCGTCGGCGCCGAACGGCGCTGGGTCCGGATCACCCCCTTCGTGTGTGGGCTGCTTGGCAGCGCGTTCATGACCGCGTCGGGTGTGCGTGCCGTGCTGGGACCGGCACGGGTGGTCGATCTCGGTGCGACGTTGGGGGTCGGAACGAGCTCGATTCGCTTCGACCCTCTCGCCGGGATGTTCCTCACCTTGTCCGGCGGGCTCGGCATCGTCATCTCGGCGTGCCTCGTCAGCTGGGTCCGACCCGACGGTCGGCTGCGTGGCCATGGAACCGGAGCCGGATACCTGCTCCTGCTCGGGGCGGTCAGCATCGTGCTCGTCGCCGGAGACGCCTTCACCTTCCTCTTTGCGTGGGAAGCCCTCACCGTCTCGTTCTACGTCCTGGCCGGGATCCGCCGGCGCGACCAGGGCGAGGCCACTTCCAGCTGGTTGACGCTCGGGTTCGGCAAGGTGAGCGGTGCGGCACTGCTCTTCGGGTTCCTGCTGCTCGCCGGTCGGACCCACAGTGACGTGTTCACGGCGTGGTCCCACCTCGGGCCCGGAGCGATTCACGATGCAGGCCTCACACTCCTCGTCGTCGGTTTCGGCGCCAAGGTCGGGATCGTCCCGCTGCAGGTATGGCTTCCGGTGGGGTACCCAGCGGCACCCGGACCGATCCGGGCGGCGATGGCCGGACTCGCCGTGAACGTCGGCTTCTACAGCCTGTGGCGGTTCCTCGGGGTCCTGGGCAGCCCTCCGGTGTGGCTGGCCGTCGCCGTGCTGATCATCGGTGGGATCACCGCGCTCATCGGTATCGTCTTCGCCTCCGTGCAATCGGGGCTCAACCGTGTCATCGCGTACTCGAGCATCGAGAACTCCGGCATCATCCTCGTGGGATACGGGGTTGCTCTCGCCGGCGACGCCACGCACCACTCCGATGTCATGGCGGTCGGCCTTCTGGCCGCGAGCCTGCAGGTCCTCGCCCACGCCGTGGCCAAGTCCTCGTTGTTCGCATCGTCGGCATTCTTCGAGTCCGACTTCGCCACCGATCAACTCGAAGCACTGCGAGGTGTGGGCAAGCGCTACCGATTCAGCGGCACGGCCTTCGCGCTCGGATCGCTCACCTTGGCCGGACTGCCTCCCACGATCGGGTTCGTCTCGGAGTGGTTCATGCTCGAGGCCCTCCTCCAGGAGTTCCGGGTCCACATCCTCGCTCTGCGTCTCGGAATGGCCCTCGCGGGCGCACTCGTGGCACTGACCGTGGGGGTGGCCACGCTGTGCTTCATCAGACTTCTCGGATTCGTGATCCTGGGCCGCTCCTCGGAGCGAAAGGTTCCCGAAGGCGGCGTGCGCGACGGAGGGCTGGTGGGTCGGGGAGGGCTCGTGGTCCTGGCCGTGTCGTGCCTGGCGCTGGCGGCTGCGGCGCCCTGGGTCATCCGGTTCATCGCCTACGGGATCGCGCCGGTCGTTCCCTCCCACGCCGTGGATGGAGCCCTCAGGTCGCCCTGGGTGGTCCAACCCGTGTTCGCCAGCTTCTCGATCCTGTCTCCCTCGTGGCTGTTCGTCGTCATGCCGATAGGGCTCGGAGCCGTCGCCCTGGCCACCCTGGCGTTGTCGCGCGGCGGGCTGTTGCGCATCCGGCGCGTTCCGGCCTGGCGCTCGGCGACAGCGGAGGTGGCAGGCCCCGACAGCTACACCCCCTTCGGCTATGCCAACGTGCTTCGCCACATCTTGGCCAATGTCCTGGGATCTCGGCGGTCGGCGGTCGTGATCGACAATCAGGGTTCGGAGTCCAGCTCGAAGGAATCACACATCGAGATTCGCTCGAGCGTGGTCGAGCCCTTCGAGACCTACCTCTATCGGCCAGTCCGCGCCGCGTGGCTTTGGCTGGCCGGGGGCGCCAAGCGCCTCCAATCGGGCCGACTCGACGCCTATGTCGGCTACATGTTGGTGGCGTTGGTCGTACTGCTTACCATCGTCGCCGCCATGAAATAGTTCCGCTAGCGCAGGATCTCGATCAGCAGGACCCACGCGTCGGTCATGCCGGCCACCAGGCAGAACCCGGTGCCCGCTACCTGCCAGTAGAGGCCCGACGCGTTGCCGGTCAGCAACAGCACGGCGGCGGCGACGACGAGCAACGTCGCGGTCTGGACCTCGACGAGGCGCGAGGCGATCTCGATGCCGGAACGTTGGCGCAGCGCGTCGCGACCGATCACCATGATGGTGGTGACCGCCGCCCAGGCGACGATCGCGATCACCAGGAGCTCGGAGCCGAGGGTCTGCACAGTCTGGTGAGGAAGGAGCCCGAGCAAACCGATGAGCACCGGCTCGACGAGGACGATGACCGCCTCTCCGGCACGACCCGGCAGTCCGGGCGAGCTGAGGATCTCCTTGAGGTTGATCGACAAGGCGACAAACACCAAGCCGGTCAGCGCCGCGAACGCCCCGGCTTGAGCGGTGAAGAAGGGGTTCCAGTCAGTGATCACGATCCGGCCATCTCGTCGGCGCTGGGCGATTGGTGGTGGAAGGGTAGCCGCGTCACCGGTGCGAGAATGTCGGAGTGTTGGCGATCCGCGCTGCGACGAGTGACGACCTCCCGGCCGTCGTGGAGCTCTGGAATACCGACGGGGGCCCGACCCGTTACGTTCCCCGACTCGCCCACGCCCGCGTCCTGCTGCACCGGGACCCCGAAGCCCTTCTCGTGGCCGAGCTCGACGGCGTCCTGATCGGCTCGCTCGTCGCCGGTTGGGACGGCTGGCGATTTCACCTCTATCGACTGGCCGTGGTGTCTGCGCATCGGCGCGCCGGCGTGGCCACCGCACTCATCGCCTCGGCCATCGAGCGCGCCGATGCGCTGGGCGCGGTCGGGGTCGACGCCATGGTGCACGCCGGGAACGTCGGGGCCGAACGTTTTTGGGCGAGCGCAGGCTTCGACTGCGGCACCGAGGATCGGCGCTGGTCGAAGGCTCTTTGAGGGCGCGAGACTCTCGGGCATGGCGATCGCGGGGGACTACGACTACGAGCGCGGGGGGCGGACCTACGCCACCAAGCGCCGCACCGATCCCCGCATCGCGGCGCAGGTGCACGCCGCGCTGGGAACGGCGCGCACCGTGCTCAACGTCGGTGCCGGGGCCGGATCGTACGAGCCGTCGGATCGGTACGTCGTGGCGCTCGAGCCCTCCGCCGCCATGCGGGCGCAGCGTCCGGTCGACGCGGTGCCCGCCGTGCACGGTGTGGCCGAGCACCTGCCCTTCGACGACAGGTCCTTCGATGCCTCGATGGCGACGGTGACCGTCCACCAGTGGCCCGACATGCATGCCGGGTTGCGCGAGATGCGGCGGGTGACCCGGGGGCCTGTCGTCGTGCTCACCTTCGACGGGGATGCACTCGATCGGTTCTGGCTGGCCGACTACGTCCCCGAGCTGATCGAGGCCGAGCGCCGGCGCTATCCGGCCCTGGACCGCATCGGAGAGGTGCTCGGCTCGGGGTATGCGGTCCACCGCGTCCCGATCCCCCGGGACTGCCTCGACGGCTTCACCGAGGCCTACTTCGCCCGGCCCGAGGCCTTCCTGCACGAGGCCACCCGTCGATCGCAGTCGGCGTGGGGATTCGTCGACGACGGGGTCGAGGAGCGCTTCGTCGAGCACTTGCGCGGTGACCTCGCCACCGGTGCGTGGGATCGCCGCTACGGGTACCTGCGTGACCAACCGACCTTCGACGGAGCCCTTCGACTGGTCGTGCAAGGCGGGTGACGACGCTCCGCGCCGGTCACGACGCGTCGCCCCCGATGCCCAGGGCCGCCAGGAGCGCTCGGGTGAAGTCGCTCATCTCCCCGTAGGGGAGGTGCTCGGGATCCCACCACGCCACCGCCGAGGTCTCGTCGCCGTCGGGCCGTGGGGAGCCACAGACGACGGTCGCCGCGAACACCGTCGAGACGTATGAGGTCTGGTCGCCGTTGGGGTAGGTCAATCGGAACTGCGGCCCGCCCAGCACGCCGAGGATCGGCCCGAGCTCGAGCGTGACGCCGGCCTCTTCCTCGGCTTCACGGCGCGCCGCGTCCTCGGGTGACTCGTCGGGCTCGATCGCTCCGCCGATGACCGCCCACTGCCCGGTGTCGATGATGCGTACCAACAGGATCCGGCCCGCGTTGTCGCGCGGCAGCACGGCGGCCGAGGGAAGGACGAGGAGCTCGGTCCCGACGAGCTCGCGCAGCCGCGCGATGTAGGGGGCTGTGGCCACGGGACCCAGGCTAGGGGGCGGTGTCGGGTTTTCGCGCCTGCACGTAGAGCCGGTTGGTGTCGAGCTCGGATGGGTAGGGGTTGCGGCGCTCGGCCCGCGTCACCTCGAGCCCTGCGCCGCGGCTGGCATCGACGAGCTCGTCGAGATCGAACAACGTCGCCACCACCGGCACCGACTCGTCGAACCACTCGTCGCGCTCGAGCTCGCCGCTGCCCTCATGGGCGGTATAGAGCACGAGACCGCCCGGTCGAACGACGCGGCAGAACTCCGCCATGACCGACGCGAGCTCGGCGCGTCGCACGTGGATCACGGAGTAGAAGGCCAGGAGTCCACCGAGGCTGTCGCTGCGCAGGGGGAGCGATCGCATGTCGGCCACCAGGGTGAAGTCGAGCCGGACCTGGGCCAGTCGGGCCATGTGCCGAGAGAGGTCGACGCCGAAGACCCGGCGACCCCATTGCGCCACGAACGCTCCGATGTGCCCGGGCCCGCACCCGATCTCGGCGACGGGATCACCGGCCGCCTTGGCGAACCCCGCCAGAAGCTCACGATCGAAGGGTTTGTCGCGCAGCTCGTCCAGAAAGCGCGCCTCGTACTTGGCGGCCACGACGTCGTAGGTGGACGCGAGGAAGTCCCATGCCATCGGACCGTCTCGGAGCTCAGTTTTTCGGTGCCGCCTCCTGGGACCATTTGCGACCGAGCCACGCCACCCAGCCGATGAAGAGCACCACAACGAGCCACCACACGATCCACACCAGACTCGTCACGGTTCAACCTCGATTCGGGGGCCGGTCCTGGTCGTGGAATGTACTCCCCGGGTGAGCGCGCCCGCCTGTCGGCGCCTGTCCGGCATCGCCCGTGCCCCAGCCGGGCCAAACAGGGTCTTTCGGCCCTAAGGCACCGTCGTCCCCGGGCGTACCGTGGTCCCAGGTGGGTTCCGGAGTGTCGCCGTCTCGTCACCCCGGGGGGAACCCTTGGGGACACCTACAACGGTGGCGGCGCAGGGATCACGCCCCAGACGGTCCCTGCGCCCTCGCCGTTCGGCGGGGGAAACCTCCCCATCCGGTCGCTGGGCATGTTCCCGCCCGGGCACGACAGGGTATGGCAGGGCGAAGGGCCGGAAGGGTGATTACGCCGTGGACCCCCCGCCCCGCCGGGCGCCCACCATATCCTGGGAATACACTGAGGATCGTCGGGGGAGGGACTGAGAACCCGGGGGGGCGACCCCGACCCCGATCAGCTCCGGCGGGCCTCCAGGGCGTCGAGGACCTCGGCGGGCACGCGCAGATCACCGCGGCCCGATCCCACGTGCAGTCCGGGTTTGAACGAGCCGTGGAAGTCCGATCCCCCGGTCGCCACCAGACCGGTGCGGGTGGCGATCCGACGGAGCACGGACCGCTGGTCCGGGTCATAGGAGGAGTAGATCGCCTCCATCCCGTCGAGACCGCCGTCGGCCAACTCGGCCACGAGTCGCTCGAGGTGCTGGGGGTTGAGTCCGGTGGACAGGGGATGGGCGAGCACGGCCACGCCCCCGGACTCGTGCGCCAGGCGGGCCACATCGGGCGCGTCGAGGCGGGCCTTGGGCACGTAGCCGGGGCGGCCGTCGGCCAGGTAGCGATCGAAGGCGTCGTCGATGTCGTCCGCCGCCCCCGCCTTGACGAGGGCCCGGGCGAAGTGGGGTCGGCCCATGCCCCCCTCGTCGCCGGCCTCGGCCAGCACGTCCTCGTAGGTCACCCCGGTCCCGAGCTCCCCCAGACGGTGGGCGAGCTCCCGGTTGCGCTGGGCCCGGTCGCCGCGCAGCCGGACCAGCTCGTCCTGGAGCACCCCTTCCCCGGGCTCGACGAAGTACACGAGCACGTGCACCGACCCCGCGATGCGGGGCGCACCGGGGGGCGGGGCGGGCTTGCGACACGACACCTCGCACCCCGGGACCAGCCGCACCCCGAGCTCGGCCGCCACCCGGCCGGCCTCGGCCAGCCCGCCCAGGCTGTCGTGGTCGGTGAGCGCCAGGGCCGAGCAGCCCGCCTCCGCCGCCAGCTCCACCACGCGGCCAGGCGTCTCCGATCCGTCGGACACGGTGGAATGGGTGTGGAGGTCGATCACCGCCGGAGGCTATCTGCCAGGGTGTACGCCCTCGCTCCACGCCCGCCAGGCACGATCCGGGGAACCGTCGCGACGATGTGGGAAGGTAGGCTCGTCAACGCGGCGAGAGGGTGCGCCGGGGGAACGGGAGTCCCCTGAACGTCCGGCGCAGTGAGGGCAACGCGATGAGGGCCCAGTGAAAGAAGCCTGCGGTGTCTTCGGTGTGTACGCGCCGGGCAAGGCCGTCGCACAGCTCACCTTCGACGGCATGTTCGCGCTGCAGCACCGGGGCCAGGAGTCGGCCGGCATGGCCGTCAGCGACGGGGAGACGATCACCGTCGTGCGGGACATGGGACTGGTCACCACCGTCTTCGACGAGCGCACCATCTCCTGCCTCCCCGGCGCCCTGGCCATCGGCCACACCCGGTACTCCACCACCGGTGCCTCGGAGTGGCGCAACGCTCAGCCCGTGTTCCGGGCCGTGGGCCGCGCCGGGTTCGCCCTCGGCCACAACGGCAACCTGACCAACACCGCCGCCCTGGCCGAGCAGGCCGGCATGCTGCCCGGGGTGGTGGCGTCCGACAGCGATCTCGTGGCCGAGCTGCTGGCGCTGCGGTTCCCGCCCGCCACCCCCTGGGACGGCGCGGCGCAGGACAGCGACGACGGTAACGGAGACCTCGACGTGGCGGCCGGCATCGGTGCGGGGCTCGACGCCCCTGACGACGCGCTCGAGGACGCGCTGCGCGCGGTCCTCCCCCTCCTCGAAGGGGCGTTCTCCTTTGTCCTCGTCGACGCCACCCACCTGGTGGGGGTGCGTGATCCCGCCGGGCTGCGGCCGCTGTGCCTGGGACGGCTCGGTCCGGCCGAGGCGCCCGAGGGCTGGGTGCTCGGGTCCGAGACCCCCGCGCTCGACATCGTCGGCGCCACCTTCGTGCGAGAGATCGAGCCGGGCGAGATGGTGGTCGTCGACTCCAAGGGCGTGCGGTCCGAGCAGCTGTTCGCAGCCGAGCGGGTCGACCCCCACCTGTGCATCTTCGAGTTCGTGTACTTCGCCCGACCCGACAGCCGGCTCTACGGCCGCGAGGTGCATAGCGCCCGCCGGCGCATGGGTGAGCTGCTGGCCGCGCAAGCGCCGGTCGAGGCCGATCTGGTCATGGGCGTGCCCGAGTCCGGCGTGCCCGCGGCCGAGGGCTATGCGCGCGCCAGCGGGATACCGCACGGCCAGGCGTTGGTGAAGAACCGCTACATCGGCCGTACCTTTATCACGCCGGGACAAGACGCCCGTGACGCCGGCGTGCGGCGCAAGCTCAACCCCCTGCGCGAGAACATCGTGGGGCGGCGCATCATCGTGGTCGACGACTCCATCGTGCGCGGTACGACCCAGCGCGCCGTGGTGCGGATGCTGCGCGAGGCGGGTGCGCTCGAGGTGCACCTGCGCATCTCGTCCCCGCCGCTGTCATGGCCCTGCTTCTACGGCATCGACATCCCCGACCGCGACCAGCTGGCCGCGGCCCAGCACACCATTCCCGAGATCGCGCAGTACCTGAACGTCGACTCGCTCGAATACCTGTCGCTCGACAACCTCGTGACCGCCATCGACGCCCCGGGGGCGGGCTTCTGCACCGCCTGTCTCACCGGGCAGTACCCCGTGCCCATCCCCGTGCAGCTGGCCGCGGCGGGGAGCGGGCGTGACGCGCCCGCATCTGCCACCGCCTGAGGTGAGCCCGCCCCACCCATCGAGCACCGAGGGCGAAGGTGCCGGTGGCGCGACCTACGCCGGTGCCGGTGTCGACATCGCCGCGGGCGACTCCGCCGTGGCCCGCATCGGTGCGCTCGTGGCCTCCACGGCGCGGCCCGAGGTGCTCGGTGGCATCGGGGGCTTCGGGGGGAGCTTCGCCTTCGACCCCGCCCGCTTCCGCCAGCCCGTCCTCGTCTCCTCCACCGACGGGGTGGGGACCAAGTCCTATGTGGCCAGCGCGGCGGGCCGCTACGACACCATCGGGATCGACCTCGTGGCCATGTGCGTCGACGACATCGTGTGCATGGGGGCCGAGCCACTCTTCCTGCTCGACTACATCACCACGGGCAAGCTCGATCCCGAGCAGATGGAACAGCTCGTGTCGGGCGTGGCCGCCGGGTGCCGGGCCGCGGGCTGTGCCCTGCTGGGCGGCGAGATGGCGGAGCACCCCGGGGCGCTCCCGCCCGGCGAGTTCGACTTGGCCGGGTTCACGGTTGGCGCGGTCGAGCGCGACGCCATGTTGGGCGCGGACCGCGTGACGGTCGGCGACGTCCTGGTGGGCCTGGTGTCACCCGGACTGCGCTGCAATGGCTACACCCTGGCCCGCCACGTCCTGTTGGAGCGGGCCGGGCTCGGTCTCGACGACCCCGCCTGGGCCGGCGCGTCCCACACGCTGGCGGACGAGCTGCTGAAGCCGTCGGTGATCTACACCCCGGCAGTACGCGCCGCGCTGGGTGTGCCGGGATCGACCGGGGTCGAAGGTGGCGCGGTGCACGCGGCGGCCCATGTCACCGGGGGTGGCATCGCCGGCAACCTCGGACGCGTGCTGCGGGCCGACACCGACGCCGTGGTGGACCGGGGTGCGTGGGACGAGCCCAAGGTGTTCGGCGAGATCCGCCGGCTCGGCGACGTCGACGAAGCCGAGATGGCGCGGGTGTTCAACCTCGGGATCGGCATGGTGCTCGTGGTCGACGCGGCGCGGTCCGACGGTGTCGTCGACGCCCTGGGCGGCGCCGGGTGCCCGGCGGTGGTGATGGGCCGCGTCGTCGAAGGCCGCGGCGATGTGCACATGGACGGTGGTACGTGACGCTCGAGGCACTACGCCGACACATTCTCGAGCACTCGGTCAAGACCGGTGACTTCGTCTTGAAGTCGGGGCGCACGTCCAAGTGGTTCATCGACTCCAAGCAGACGGTGTGCCGTCCAGGGGGCATGCTGCTCGTGGCCGACGCCGTGCTCGAAGTGATCCCCGACGAGTCCACCGCCATCGGCGGGCTCACCATGGGCGCCGACCCCGTCGCCTTCGTGACGGCGGGCGTGGCCGGCACCAGGGGTCGCGCCCTGAAGGCCTTCAGCGTGCGCAAGGAAGCCAAGGACCACGGCGGCGGCGGCCGCGTGGCCGGTGCGCTCGACCCCGGGGACAAGGTGGTGGTGACCGAGGACACCGTCAGCCGGGGCACGTCGCTCCTCGAGGCGGTGCAGGTCGTGCGGGCCGAGGGCGCGGACGTGGTGTTGGCCCTGGCGGTGGTCGACCGGGGCGGCACCGCCCGGGACATTCTCGGCGCCGAGGGCGTCGCCTTCCGGGCCCTGCTCGGCGCGCCCGACCTCGGTTTCGACTTCGACGGTCCCTGACCCCTCACGAGACGAGATCGGCGAGGGCGGCCTCTACCGCCCGGTGAAACGTCGGGTAGGCGTAGATCATGCGCCGCAGCGTCTGCACCGGAATCTCGGCGTGGACGGCCAGGGTCAGCATCGACAGCACCTCGCCGCCGGTGGGCCCGGCCGAGGTGGCCCCCACGAGCACCCCGCGGTCGGTGTCCTCGACGAGCTTGATGAACCCCTCGTTCCCGGCCTTGTGGATCCATCCCCGCGTCGATTTCGGGATCGGGTAGTGCCCTACCCGCACCGGCAACCCCTGTCGGCGCGCCTCGGCTTCGCTCAACCCCACCGACCCGATCTCGGGATCGGTGAAGGTGACATACGGCAGCGCCCGGTAGTTGGCGGGCAGCGGATCGTCGCCCAGGATGTCCTGCACGGCGATGTCGGCCTGGTACATGGCCACGTGGGTGAACGCACCCACGCCGGTGACGTCCCCCACGGCCCACACCCCGTCGGTGACGCGCAGGTGCCCGTCGACGGGAATGCCGTGGGCGGTGTCGTCGACACCGATGCTCTGCACATTGAGCGCGGCCAGGTCGGGCCGCCGCCCCGTGCACACGAGCAGCCGCTCGCCCGTGACCGCGGTGCCCCCGTCGAGCTCGACGACGAACCGCCCGTTGCCTGAGTCGTTGCCGCCGTTGCCTTCGTGGCGCACGCCGGTGATCCGGGCCGAGGTGTGGATGCCGACGCCGTCACGCCGCAGCGCCTCGTCCACCAACGCGCTCGACTCGGGCTCCTCGACCGGCACCAGCCGGTCCGAATTCTCCACGATCGCCACGTCCGCGCCGAAGCGGGCGAACACTTGGCCGAGCTCGACGCCGATGGAGCCACCCCCGATCACCACCAGCGAATCCGGGACCGTCTCGGTCTCGATGGCCTCCCGGTTGGTCCAGTAGCGGCCGCGCAGCTCGGCCAGTCCCGGGACGGGCGGCGCCCACGCTTTGGCCCCGGCGGCCACGACCACGGCCCGGCCCGCCTCGTAGACGTCGTCGCCCACCACCACGCGCCGGGGGCCGTCGAGCTTCCCCCAGCCCCGCACGAACCGCCCGCCCTCGCCCACGAAGCGGTCCACCGCCACCTTGTCGTCCCAGTCGTCGGTCGCCTCGTCGCGGATGCGCCGGGCCACCGGAGCCCAGTCGGGGGTGACCGTCGACGTCCCCGCCATGCCCGGCACGCGCCGCGCCTCGGCCACGAGGTTGGCGGCTCGGATCATCATCTTCGAGGGGACACACCCCCAGTAGGGGCACTCACCGCCGAGGAGCTTGCCCTCGATGCCCACCACCGACAGCCCCGCGTGGGCGAGCCGGCCGGCGACCTCTTCGCCCCCGGGTCCCATCCCGAGCACCACCACGTCCACCTGCTCGATCACGTCTGCCTCCCCCGTCGGGCCGCTCGGTCGGCTCGAAACCTACCGGTGCGTCCGAACGGCGCGGGACTGGGGCCGTTCGCCTCTACCGGACATGGGGTGCCCGGGGCCAAATTGGCTGCTGTGCTGACGGATGGGGAGGGGCTCGAGGTCCTCGTCGCGGAGCAGTGCCTCGAGCTCCTGGACACCGCCCGCCTGGGCCGCATCGCAGTGACCATCGGCGCGGTGCCCGCCATCTTCCCCATCCACTACCGGCTGCTCGACGGCCAGATCGTCTTCCGCACGCGGAAGGGGACGAACCTCCAGACCGGGTCGGCCAACACCGTCGTGGCCTTCGAGGTCGACAGTGTCGACGCCACATGGGAGCAGGGCTGGAGCGTGCTCGTGGTGGGCGTGGCCCGCGAGGTGACCGACGGGGCGGCATCGCCGCCGCGCTGCGAGCGCGCCCCGGACCTGTGGGACGGCGGCCTCGACGCCCGCTGCATCTCCATCCTCCCCGGCTTCGTCTCGGGTCGTCGCTTCCTCCGCGCCGCGTAGGGCTCGACCGAGCGCTCGGCGCGGCCCTCGACACAAGTGTCAGGAGGTGGCGGTCTCCTTGGCGTGACCGAGGCTGACCATGAGGTCGATCCATCCCTGGAGATCGCTGTTCTTGAAGTCCACGTGCGCCTTCAGATCGGCGGGCACGAAGAACTCCACACCGTCGGTCTCCAGTGCCTCGACGATGCCCGCCGCGCACTCCTGCGGGGTGGCGAACTCCGCGCCGGGAAGGCCGGGAAGCTCACCGGGCTGTGGGATCCAGATCTCGGTGGCGATGGCCCCGGGTTGGATGAGCTTCACCTCGATGGGCGTGTCGGCCAGGTCCATGGCGGCCACCTCGGTCCACCCCGACATGGCGAACTTGGCGGCGCAGTACGCCGATTCGTGGACGATCCCGAACCGGCCCCCGCCGCTGGCCACGTTCACGATGGTCCCCGAACCCCGCTCGATCATGAGGGGCAGCACGGCGAGGTTCATGCGGATGGGCGACATGAAGTTCGTGCGCATCACCACCTCGAGGTCCTCGGGGGTGTGATCGGTCACGACCTTGCGTTTGCCCATCGCGGCGTTGTTGACGAGGCAGTCGATCGCCCCGAAGGCCGCCCATGCGTCGTGGACGAACCCCACGGCCGCGTCGACGTCCGACAGGTCGACGGCCCACAGCCGCGAATCGGGCGTGTGCTCCCGGCACCGGGCGAGGGTCTCTTCCAGACGCTCGGCCCGGCGCGCCGCGATCCCGACGGTGGCGCCGTGTTCGGCCAACAGTGGAGCCAGAGCTTGGCCGATCCCCGACGACGCCCCCGTCACCAGGACGGTGGCGCCTTCGATCCTCATCGCCGTCCGCCGTTGCTGTCGCTTCCCACGAGCCCTCGCCGGAGCCCGTGAATCCCTACCGCCTGCGGGCGGCGGTCTTCTTGGCGACCTTCGCGCGCCGGAGCCCGCTTGGCGGTGGTGCGACGCGCCGGAGCCTTCTTGGCCGGCGGCCTGCGGGTGGTGGCCTTCTTGGCGGGAGCCCGCTTCTTGGCGACCTTGCGCGCCGGGGCGGCCTTGCGTGGAGCCGCCACCGCCGCGGTCTTGCCGGCGGCGCGCACCGCCTCGTCGTTGGTCGGGAAGGCACCCCGCTTCAGCCGTGGTGCGGTCGCCGGGGCCATCACCGCGTCCTTGAACGCCTTCACCGGTGTGATACGGGCTTTCTTGGAGGCCTTGATGCGGATCGCTTCCCCGGTGGCGGGGTTGCGGCCCATCCGGGCGGGACGGTTGACCTTGACGAACTTGGCGAACCCGGTGATGGCAACCGGCTCCCCCTGCGATACGACAGAGGTCACGACTTCGGTGAAGCCTTCGAGGACAGCGGACGTCGTCTTGAGGTCCACATCCGCGTGTACGGCCACCGCTTTGGCAAGCTCTCTTTTGTTCATGGCTGGTTATTCTGGTCTACGCGCGGGGCGACGCGCCAAACAACACGCCGTTTTTTCGATGTTTTTTTGAATCCGCGCCTGCGTTGCACTGTCCGTGCACGCCGCGCCCGGTGCTCTCGATCGTCGAAACAGTCGTGGATGAGTCGTCACATCGTCGGTCGAACCGTCGGAGACCACGGAAATACGGAGCTATTCGGGCGCACTCGCCGCGCGCCGTTTTCTCTCGTCGCGTCGGCATCCGGTCACGCGGAGCACCGACGAAACGAGAGTTGCCCACAGGGCACCGACGGTGCGACATGGAGTCCGAGCGAGCCCGTTTGTGGGCGCAATCGTTGCAGTGGTGGGTGCGTTTACGACGAGGCGGTGAAGGCTCCGTCGCGCACCACAGGCACGGTTTCGTCGCAATCGAGCTCGGCCGCCACGTCGACGTCGCCGCCGTATCCCGCTTTGACCAGTTGCCGGGCCGAGCCGCACGACCGCAGCGCCGCTTCGACGTCGCCGGTCGCCTCGTACATCCCCGCCACGGCGTGGGCCTCGGCCGACAGGCTGCAGCCCGCCGCTCTCAGGTGGTGCAGGACCGCGCCCGCTCCCAGCGCATCTTCGAGGGCGGGGCGCAGGGACGCGTCCCGCCACTTCTCGCCCGAGGCGATGATCACGGCCGGACGGGCGGAGGTTCCGAAGCCGTGGGTGACGAGCCACCGGCCCACCGCCGCGGCGTTGCGGAGGCTGGCCGCGACCACCGTTTCGGTGGTTGTCACGGCCGCGGCGGCGATGGTCGAGCCGTTGGGGGAGGGCATCACGAGGCGGGGCGTGAGCGGGGCGGTGCGCAACACCGCCGGGGACAGGGACCAGGGACGCTCGGCCGAGAGGTCCCGGCGACGCACGACCAGTTGGGCGTCGTGCTCGGCCGCGAAGGCGCCGGTGGCAGGGTCGTCCCAGCGCTGGGGGTAGACCGCCATCCCCCGGCTCGTGACCACGGTGACCGCCGTGGTGAACGACAGGACGTCGATCACCACCACACAGGCGCCGCCGCCGGCCAGCTGCGCGGCCCCGACCGGTCCCGACTCGAAGCGGACATCGGCGTCGGACTGCCCGAACGCTCCGTCCTGGTCCAGTTCGACCACCGGTGTGTCATCCCTCGTTCGTGCTGGTGGTCGGGACCGGCGTCGATCCGGTGACCTCACGCTTTTCAGGCGCGCGCTCTACCAACTGAGCTACCCGACCGCTACGCCGAGGACGGTGTCCTCGGCAGCGGTCCTGACGGGATTTGAACCCGCGACCTCCGGCTTGACAGGCCGGCGTGCACTCCAGACTGCACCACAGGACCCCGATCAGCGTTGACCCCACTTCGCTGCACCCCCAACGGGATTCGAACCCGTGTTACCGCCTTGAAAGGGCGGCGTCCTCGGCCACTAGACGATGGGGGCTGGACCGATCAGGGCTTTGGCAGGCTATCAGGGTCTCCTGCCGGCGCTCACCGGGCGGTGTTGTCGTCGGGCCGAGGCGCCACGTCGATCCTTCTGCGCTGTCGTTGACCTCGACCCCGAGCGCCACGAGACGGTCGCGCACGGCATCGGCGTCCTCGAAGCGGCGTTCCCGGCGGGCGCGAGTCCCGCAGCGTGAGGGCAGAGCTCGACAAACGGGCCGACGATCCCGGCGGGGTCGCGGCGCTCCCTCTGTCGCCAGCTCGCCCAAGCTCGGCCACCATGGCCCGCAGGCTGGCGCGGCCCCGGTCGAGGGCGTCGGACTGCAAGGTGTCCGCGCTCCACGCCCACAGCTCGTCGTCGAGGGCGAGGAGCGCCTCCACCATGGCGCCCGCATCGGACGCCGCCCGGGCGGCCCGGAAGGACTCCTCGAGTCGCCGGATGGCCCCGAGCAGCGGGGGCCCGCCGCCGTCCGGGCCCGCCGTCGCGCCGGCACCGGCACTCGTGAACGTGTCAGAGGCGGCGCTCTTCTGTCGAGGTGCGTTGCGGCGCCGTCCGTGGCCAGGTCGGCGGCCATCTCCACCAGGCGGCCCAGGGCCATGGCCTCGCCCGACTCGATGCGGACGGAGCGTCCCTTCACCCGCACCGTGACCCCGCCGTGGCCCGCCACCTCCACCCGCCCGGCGTCGAGGTCGATGCCCAGGGCGGTGTGCTCGTCGACCCCGAGGACGAAGGTGCCCTCGGGCAGGTCGTGCTCGAGCCCGGCCAGGCGCTCCTCGCCCAGGTAGCAGAAGCGGGTGTCGTGGGTGCCGCCCTCGGCGTTGTCGTAGTGCGGGATCAGTGCCACCGGGAGCCCGATGCCGGCCAGGAGGTCGAGCCCGGGCACCCAGTGGGGGTCCTCGCCCACCTTGTAGACCTCGTAGACGGGCACGGTCACCGCGCCCAGGGTGAGCGCCGCGGCCGAGGCGAAGGTGA
This sequence comes from uncultured Acidimicrobiales bacterium, assembly GCA_963768255.1. Lineage (GTDB taxonomy): Bacteria > Actinomycetota > Acidimicrobiia > Acidimicrobiales > UBA8190 > Chersky-840. The sequence continues at coordinate 549,149 of CAVYGX010000008.1, forward strand.
GTGCTCCGCCCAGGGCGAGCTTCTCGGCCAGCAGGGAGGGGACGAGGGTGCCCTGCCACTGCCGCAGCGCGTAGGTGGGGCTGCCGGGCCCGGCGAAGACCAAGGGCGCCGCCGCCAACTCGGCCACGATGGCGTCGCCGCCGGGGCCTTCGAGGTCGCGCCGCGCGGCGCAGGCCGGCCACCTCGAGCGTGGCCCCGACGCTGTCGCGGAAGTACGTCACGGCCCGGGCCGCGATCTCCGAGGCGTTGGTCTGGAACCCGAAGGGCGTGTCGAGGAGCAGTCCGGTCACCGCACCGGGGCCGAGCCTCTCGACCACGGAACGGTGCACCTTGACCATGGTCGGCGCCGTCTCGCCCGATCCCATGACGGTGAGGAGCCGGGGTGTCACGGCGTCCGCCCCGTTCCGTCCTCGGGCAGGGCCGCGGCGAGGGTGTCCACGATCTCGTTCTGGAGCATGCTCAGGTACTGGTAGACGGTGAACTGGTCGACCCGGGGGTCACCGGGGTCGATCTCGGTCATGTCCTCGCTCACGTCGAGCTGGGTCCCGAGCAGCAGGCGCAGCACCTCGACCGCCCCCAGCCACCCCTGCAGCTGGTCCACGTCGATGGTGGCCTCGTCCACGGTCGACGTGAGCGCGTCGAGCGCCTGCTGGTGGTGCTCGAGCAGCGAGGTGCCCATCATCTCGTGGTAGTCGGCCTGGGCCGCCTCGTCGTCGAGATAGGCCACGGGGAATAGGCGCTTGGCCATGGGGTCGTCGTGGTCGACGAGCTCGCGGGCCTGCTCGGGGAGCATCTTCAACAGCTCGCGCTCGGGGGCCTCGAGCCCGGGCCGGATGCGGCCCTGGCGGTCGCGGGCGAAGCGCCGCCGGCTCATGACGACTGGCTCATCACGACTGGCTCATGACGACTGGCTCATCACGACTGGCTCATCACGACGACTGCTCCATGGTGGCCCACAGGCCGTGCTCGTGCAGCCGGAACACGTCGACCTCGGCCCGCTCGCGCGGCCCGGAGCTGACCACGGCCCGGCCCTTGTGGTGGACGTCGAGCATCAGCTTGGTGGCCTTGTCGCGGCTGTAGCCGAAGAGCTTCTGGAAGACGTAGGTGACATAGGACATGAGGTTGATGGGGTCGTTCCACACGATGACCAGCCAGGGCCGGTCGGGACGCAGGGCCTCACCGCCCTCGGGCCGGTCGACCTCGACCGGCTGGACCTCGGTGCCCGGTCCGGTCATCGGGTGACCGGCGCGGGCATCTCCCCGGGATCACCTCCGCCGACCCCGGGCGGCACGGCCCGGTCGATCTCGAGCTCCACCAGCCCCGACGGGGCGAGCCGGCCGGCGACCTCCATGCCGTGGTAGGAGAGCCCGTCGTAGAACCACAGCATGGCCATCCACACCACCGCGGCGCCGAAGACGTGCACGCCCACGAGCGCGACGGGCAGGTGGGTGAAGTACTGCACGTAGCCGATGGCCCCCTGACCGACCATGATCCCGAACAACGCCCGGGCCCGGGTGAGGACCGACGCCGGGGCGTTGGTGTGGTCGAGGAGATACAACAGCGCCAGTGTCAGCGCCACGAGACCGAGCACGATGCCCGAGTGGATGCGGGCCATCTCCTCGAGGGCGATGGGCAGGCGCTTGGCCCCGGGCCCTCCGGCATGCGGACCCGAACCGGTGGTGGCGGTTCCCGCCGCCACCACCACGGCCAGCAGGCCCAGCATCACCTGGCTGATGCGGCGCTCGCCCCGGGTGACCTTCGAGACCGCACGCGCCCCGGCGCCGGCCGGGCGGCCGGCCCGCAGCGCCAGCACGAAGGCGTCGGTCAGTAGGACGATCCCCACCATGAAGTGGACCATGACGGCGTAGGGATTGAGCTTGGTGTAGACGACCACCGCCCCGAGGACCGCTTCCCCCAGGACCCCGCCCAGAAGCCCGGCCGACAGCCACACCAGGTCCCGACGCCGGGGCACCCGGAGCAGGGCCGCCACCAGGGCCACGGCGGTGGCGATGCACAGCACCACGACCACCATGCGGTTGCCGAACTCGAGGGCGGGATGCAACGACAGGGAGGGAGTGATGCTGTGGCGGGTGCAGGTCGGCCAGTCGGGACAGCCGAGCCCGGATCCCGTCAGGCGGACGGCCGCGCCCGTGACGATGTTGAGCACCACGATCACCACCGTGACCTGGGTGATGCGTAGGAAGGTCCGAGGTGTGACGGCGGCGGGCTGCACCGGGGGATCATCGTACCGGTGGGCCGACACCCCTCCCGGGGCGGGTGCCGGAGCCCGCATTGTCTGTTCCCGGTGTCTCGCCGTAGGCTCCGCCCGATGTCCTCGCTGTCTCCCGCCGTCCCCGGCGGCATCCGGGCGGCCGGGGTGAGGGCCCGGAGCTTCGTGGCGCTCACGAAGCCGCGCATCATCGAGCTGCTGCTCGTCACCACGCTCCCCACCATGCTGGTGGCCAAGCGCGGCGTCCCCAGCCTGGGGCTCATGCTCCTCACCCTGCTGGGCGGGTCGCTCGCCGCGGGCGGGGCCAACGCCATGAACATGGTGCTGGACCGGGACATCGACAAGGTGATGCACCGGACCCGGCACCGCCCCCTCGTGACGGGCGAGGTCACGCCCAGTGCCGCGACGGTGTTCGCCGTGCTGCTCGAGGTGGCCGCCTTCGCCGAGCTGTGGGCCTTCGTGAACCTGCTCTCGGCCGTCCTGGCCGTGGCCGCCACGGCGTTCTACATCGTCGTCTACACGTTGTGGCTCAAGCGCACGTCCACCCAGAACATCGTGATCGGCGGGGCGGCCGGAGCGGTGCCCGTCCTGGTGGGGTGGTCGGCGGTCACCGACCACCTGGGCTGGGCGCCCGTGGTGCTGTTCGCGGTGATCGTCATCTGGACACCCCCGCACTTCTGGGCCCTCGCCATCCGCTACCGAGACGACTACGCCGCGGCGCATGTCCCCATGCTCCCCGTGGTCGCCACCCTGCGCCGCACCGCCCAGCAGATCCTCATCTACACCGTGCTGCTCGTGGCGGTGAGCCTGCTGTTCGCCGTGGTGGGCCACATGGGACCGCTCTACCTGGTGGGCGCGTTGGTGCTCGGCGCCCTCTTCATCGTGTTCGCTCTGCGGCTGCGGCGCGAGCAGACCCCGGGTGCCGCCATGGCCCTGTTCCGCTACTCGATCACGTACCTGACGCTCCTCTTCGTCGCCATGGCGGGCGACGTGCTCATCCGGTTCCATTGACCGAGGGAGCCGGCCTGGAGGCACCCCGCCGGGGTCGCCGCCGGCTGGTGTCGCTCGCCCTAGGGATCGTGCTGGCGGTGGGGTTGTGGTTCGGGTTGACCGCGGCGGGGGGATCGGGCTCGCACCAGGCGCCGGCCTTCACGCTGCCCCGTCTCGGTGGCGGGCACGCGGTGTCGTACCCGCTCACCGGGTCCGAGGCGCACAAACCGGTGGTGCTCACGTTCTTCGCGTCGTGGTGCCCGCCCTGTCGGGCCGAGCTGCCCATGGTGGCGAGGGTGGCCCGCCAGGAGCAGGCGGCCGGGGACGGGGTGGTCTTCGTCGGCGTCGACGGCAACGACGCGGCGGCCAGCGGGCTGGCCTTCGCCCGGGCCAGCCTGGTGTCGTTCGCGGTGGGCGCCGACGCGGACAGCGCCTTGGCGCCCAAGTTCACCCTGGACGGCTATCCCGGCACCGTGTTCATCGACGCCTCGGGCACCATCATCAAGACCGTGCACGGTCCCGTGAGCCACGCCACCCTCGAGACCTACCTGACCCGCCTGGCCCACACGTAACTCGCCGCGGCCCCCAGCCCGGTCGCGGCTCAGGTGGCAACGACGGCGAAGCGGGGCGTCGCCCCGAGGAGCCGCTCGGGCAGGCGCTTCTCGAGGGTTGAGGCCCACTCCACGTCGTGCAGGCGCACCAGGCGCGGCGCCACCCAGCCGGCACCCGCCACCGCCGTGGCGACGGCGCGGGGATGGGTCCCCGACCCCAGGGGCAACTGGCCGCGCACCGACGCGGGATAGGGCCCGTGGTGATCGGGAGGAGTACCCCGCCAGCGCGCCACCCACCCCGAGGCGCGTGCCCGCAGGGCCTCGATCGGATCGGCGTCGCCCCACATGGACTCGATGGCCACGAGCCTCCCGCCCGGTGCGGCGGCCCGCCAGGCGGCCAGCGCCGCGGTCGGGTCGGGCAGGGTCCAGAGCAGATGGCGCTCCATGACGGCGTCGAACCCGTCGAACCCGTCGAACCCGTCGAACCCGTCGGACCGGCCCGGCCGGGGCGGCTCGTGGGCGGGAGCCACGACGACGGTGATGTCGAGTCCCTCCGCCTCGGCCGCGGCGCGCAGTTGGGCGAGCATCCGGGGCGAGAGGTCGAGGGCGGTGACCCGGTGGCCGAGGCGCGCCGCGATCAGGCTCAGGAAGCCGGTGCCCGCCCCGCAGTCGAGGACGCGCGCCGGAGGCGGAGGCAGCAGGGCGGAGAGCGCCGCGTTCCACGCCGCCTGCACCGCCGGACTGGTGGGGCGGTGCCCCGGGGAGTTGTCGTAGGTGGTGGCGTCGTCGTCCCAGAAGCGCCGGATGTCGTCGAGGATGGCCATGGTCGTGTTCTACTCCCCGTGGTGTACTGGCTCACATGAAGATCGAAGGATCGCGCGTGCTCGTAACAGGGGCGTCGTCGGGGATCGGCGCCGCCCTGGCCCGGATGCTGGCCCGGCGAGGGGCGACGGTGGGCCTGGTGGCGCGCCGGGAAGACCGGTTGGCCGAGGTCCTGGCCGATTGTCGGGCCGAGGCACCCGGATCGAGGATGTGGGTGGCGGACCTCGCCGATGTCGAGCACGCCGGGCGGGTGGCGCTCGAGGCCTGGGACGAGTTCGGCCACCTCGACTGCCTCGTGAACAACGCCGGGGTGCCCATGCGCCGCCACACCACCCAGCTCGACCACGCCACGCTGGAGTGGGTCATGGCGGTGAACTTCTTCTCCCCCGCGCAGATGGCCATGGTGCTGCTCCCCCGGATGACGGCGAGGGGCGAGGGCATGATCGTCAACGTGTCGAGCGTGGCCGGGCGGCTGGGCAACGCCAACGAGGCCGCCTACTCGGCCAGCAAGTTCGCGCTGTGCGGGTGGAGCGAGGCCATCGCCGTGGACCTCTACGACACCGGCATCCAGATCCGGCTCGTCAACCCGGGGCCCATCGACACCGAGATCTGGGACCTGCCCGGCAACGACGCCCCGCTCTACTCCGGTCCCAAGATCAGTCCCGAGGAGATGGCCGAGGGGATCGTGGCCGCGATGCAGAGCGAGTCCTTCGAGCACTACGTCCCCGACATGCGGGCCATCGTGGAGGCCAAGACCAAGGACCCCGACCCCTTCATCAAGGGGATGGCCGCCATGCTGCGGTCTGCAGCCCCCTGAGCCCGAGCCCGGCCCGGATCAGGTGCGCAGGGTGCCCTGGAGGAACTGCTCGACGCCGTTGGCGATGCCCTGCGCCGCGTTCTGACGCCAGGCCGGGTTCTGCACGTTCGCCGCGTCGGTGGCGTTGCGCATGTTGGCGCACTCGATGAGGACCTTGGGCACCGTCGACAGGTTGAGCCCGCCCAGGTCCGAGCGGTAGACGATGCCGTCGGTGCCGGTGTAGTTCGCGGGCGGCTCCCCCGTGGCGGCCGCGAAGGCGTTGCGCATGTCGGTGGACAGCTGGTCCGAGGGGCCGATGATGGCGGTGTTGTTCGAGATGGAGCTCACCACCGCCACCGGGGTGTCGACGGAGAAGCCGCTGCCGGTCGGTGGGCCGCCGTCGGCGTGGATGGACACCGCCGCGTTGGCGTCGAGGTCGTTGGCGATGGCGGCCCGCACGTTGACACAGGGCCCCACGCCGGTGTCGGTGGGGCGGGTGAGCACCACCCGGGCCCCGTCGGCCTGGAGCAGCGCCTGGGCCCGGGTCGCCACGTCGAAGTTGAAGGCGTGCTCGGGGTAGCCGTTGTCGGTCGAGGTGCCGGCGGTGTCGCAGGGCTCGGTGAACCCTCCGCCGTCGATGGGCCGGTCGATGTAGCCGGGGTCGCCGGCGTTGCCGCCGTCGTGGCCGGGATCGATGACCACGGTCAGGCCCGCCAGGGGGAGCACCGACACCGATCCCTGGTACTGGGCGTCACCCAGCGCGTAGACGCCGCCGTCCGCACCCACCAGCCAGTACCCGCCACCGTCGGGCGTGGGCGCCATGGCCACCACGGCCCGGTCGAGGACGAGGGCACCCGTCGACCCTTGGTAGGGGACGCCGAAGGCGAACACCCCGCCGTCCGCGGCGACGAGCCAGTAGCCGGGCCCGCTGCCGGTGGCGCCGGTGCCGCCGCCCAGGGCCATGCCCACCACCGGCTTGGTCAGGTGCAGCGCCCCCGTCGAGCCGGCGAAGCGGGCGTCGCCGTAGGAGAACACCCCGCCGTCCGACGCCACGAGGAAGTAGCCACCGTCGTCGGTGGTGGCCGCCATCCCCACCACCGGCGCGTGCAGCTTGAGATCTCCGGCCGACCCCGCGAAGGGGGCGTCGAAGGAGAACACCCCGCCGTCCGCCGCGACGAGCCAGTACCCGCCGCTGGCCCGGTCGACCGCCATGCCCACCACCGGCTTGGTCAGGTGCAGCGCCCCGGTCGAGCCGGCGAAGCGGGCGTCGCCGTAGGAGAACACCCCTCCGTCCGACGCCACCAGGAAGTAGCCACCGTCGTCGGCGGTGGGCGCCATTCCGACGATGGGCGCCGTGAGCGCCAGGCCCGCCGCCGAGCCGAACGAGGGGGCGTTGAAGCCGAACACCGCACCGTTCGAGGCCACGAGCCAGTACCCCCCCGTGGCGGCGTCGGTCGCCGCGTCGACGATGGGCGCGCCGCTGGTCGGGTCCGATGTGGTGGTGGCAGCGTGATCCGAACGGGCTGGGTGTTGGCGCAAACCTGTGTGATGACCGGCGGGCGCGAGGAGGATCGCGACCACGAGGACGGCCAGGGCCCCGCCGAGGATGGCCCCGGCTGATCCACGACGGCGGTGCACGGCCCCCATCTTGTCGTCAACGGGCCCGGCGCGCCGCACGCGCCGATGCGAGTGCCAGCGCCACGGCCCGGACGGGGTCCTCGGCCCGCACGACACCCTCATCGGGCACCCCGCCCCGCGCCAGCTCCCAGGTGCCGAGCCCGACGACGGGGATCCCGGCCTGGAGCGCCAGCGCGATCTCCGACAGCGTGCCGTACTCGCCGTCCACCGCCACCACCGCGTCGGCGGCGCGCACCACCAGCGCGTTGCGGGCCTCGCCCATGCCGGTGGGGATGGCGACGTCGACGTGACGGTTGGCGTCGGTGCGGTCGCGTCCGGGCAGGATCCCCACCGTGAGCCCGCCGCCGGCATGCGCACCGCGACACGCGGCTTCCATGACCCCGCCCAGCCCTCCGCACACGAGCACGGCGCCGGCCTCGGCCACGGCCCGTCCCACGTCCTCGGCCGCGCCGCGCACAGAAGGGGGGACGCGGCCTCCGCCGCCGACCACGGCGATGTAGCGGCGGTTCATTCCCACCGGAACGTGGCCGCGGCGACGAGCGGCGCGGCCAGCGCCCACACCACGAGGACGAGCCAGGCCCAGCCCGGCACGGACTGGTCGAGGCCGAGGCAACGGTGCAGCGCGTCCGAGAGCGCCGCGGCGGGGAGGGCCTTGGCCACGGCCTGGAGCCCGCCCGGCAACTTCGATAGCGGAGCCAGCATCCCGCTCACGAGCAGCAGCAACAGCCACAGCCCGTTGGCGGCGGCCAGGTTGACCTCGGCCCGCAGCACGCCCGCCAGCACCAGGCCGATACCGCCGAACCCCGCCGTGGCCAGGACGACGACGACGACGGCGCGCCCCACGCCGCCCACCGTCGGGTGCCAGCCCAGACCGAGGGCCACGGGCACGAGCACGGCGGCCTGGACCACCTCGACCACGAGGATGGCGACGATCTTGGCGCCCAGCAGCGAGGGCCGTCCCAGCGGCGTGGCCCCGAGGCGCTTGAGCACGCCGTAGCCGCGCTCGAATCCCGTGGCGATGCTGAGGTTCACCAGGGCGGTGCCCATGACGGCCAGGGCCAGGATGCCCGGGGCCAGGAAGGTGACGGGGTGGGCGGTGCCCGTGGGCAGCAGGTGCACCTCGGAGAAGAAGACGAGAAGGATGACGGGGATCCCGATGGTGAGCAGCAGCGACTCGCCCCGTCGCAGGGTCATGCCCACCTCGGCTCCGCACTGGGCGCGGAGCCGGCGCCACGCCGGACGGGCCCGGGTCACCGGTTCCCTCTGGTCACGCGCAGGTAGATCTCCTCGAGCGATCGACGGCCGGCGCGCAGTTCGGTGAGGGGGAGGTCGCGGTCCTGCATCCACTGCGCCAGCAGCGCCAGCCGGGCGGGGGTGGCCTCGCCCGCCACCAGGTACTGGCCGGGACGCTCCTCGGTCACCGCCCCGGCACCGTCCCCCAGGGCCGCGCCCAGCTCGGCCAGGTCGAGCGCGGCGGGGCCCTCGAAGCGGATGCCACCGTCGCCGCCGGCCGCGGCCAGCTCGGCCACGGTGCCGCGCGCCACGGCTCTCCCTCCGGCCATGATCACCACGTCGTCGGCCAGTCGCTCGGCCTCGGGCAGCTCGTGGGTGGTGAGCACGACGCACGTCCCCCGGTCGCGCAGCTCGGTGATGACCTGGCGCACGGCCATGCGGCCTTCGGGGTCGACGCCGGCGGTGGGCTCGTCGAGGAACACCACCTCGGGACGACCCACGATGGCGAGGGCCAGGGACAGGCGCTGCTGCTCGCCCCCCGACAGCCGGCGCCACGGCGTGCGGGCCACGGCGCGCAGGCCCACCAGCTCCAGCATGCGCCTCGGGATCCTCGGGATCGTCGTAGTAGTCGGCGAAGAGCCGCAGGGCGCGTCGCGGTCCCATGACCGGGTAGACCCCGCCGCGCTGGAGCATGACGCCCATGCGGGCCACGACGCGACGGTGGTCCGACACCGGGTCGAGGCCGAGGACCCGCACCGTCCCCTCCGTGGCGCGCCGGTAGCCCTCGAGGGTCTCGACGGTCGAGGTCTTGCCCGCCCCGTTCGGCCCCAGGAGGGCCAGGACCTGACCGCGTTGCGCCGACAGCGACATGCCGTCGACGGCCGTGGTGGCGCCGTAGCGCACGACCAGGTCGCGGCATTCGACGGCGGCGCCGTCGGGCGGGCTGGACATCGCGGCGAGGCTACCGTTGCGCCCCATGATCGACATCCGCCTGGCCAGGGAGAAATCCGAGGCGGTGCAGGCCGCGCTGGCCCGCCGGGGGGTCGAGCCCGGTGACCTCGAGCGCCTCCTCGACGCCGATCGCAAAGCCCGGGACGCCATGGGTCGGCGCGACGACCTGCGGGCTGAGGTGAAGGACCTGTCGCGCCAGGTGGGCGAGGCCCGCCGGACCGGCGACGAGGCGCGCGCCGCCGCAGCGGCCCGGCAGAGCCGCGCCGTGGGCGAGGAGGAGGCCGGCCTCGACGCCGAAGCGGCGGCGGCCAGCGCCGAGGTGCGACAGCTGCTTCTCTTGCTCCCCAACCTGCCGGCCGAGGAGGCGCCGGACGGGCAGACCGAAGCGGACAACGTCGAGGTGCGGCGCTGGCCCGAGACCGCCCGCCACTACGGCGAGCATCAGCGCGTCCCCCACTGGGACGTGGGCGCGGCGCTCGGGATCCTCGACCTCGAACGGGGCGCCAAGTTGTCGGGTTCGATGTTCCCGCTCTACCGGGGCATCGGAGCCAGGCTCATCCGGGCTCTCACCGCCTTCGCCCTGGACCGCCACACCGAGCTGTACGAGGAGATCCGGCCGCCCACGCTGGTGCGCACCGAGACCATGGTGTCGACGGGCCACCTGCCCAAGTTCGCCGACGACGCCTACCACCTCGAGCGCGACGACCTGTGGGCCATCCCCACCGCCGAGGTCCCGCTCACCTCGATGTTCCGAGACGAGATCCTCGACGCGGCGGACCTCCCGCTGCGGTTGACGGCGGGCACGGCCTGTTACCGGCGCGAGGCGGGATCAGCGGGACGCGACACCCGGGGCCTGCTGCGGGTGCACGAGTTCGACAAGGTGGAGCTCTTCGCCTACGCCACGGCCGAGCAGTCGCCGCGCCGAGCACGCCGCCATGGTGGAGCGGGCCGAGGCGTTGCTGCGCGAGCTCGACCTCGAGTACCGCGTCCTCGACCTGTGCACGGGTGAGCTCGGCAACGCCTCGGCCCGCACCTTCGACATCGAGGTCTACGCGCCGGGGTGCGACATGTGGCTGGAGGTGTCCTCGGTGAGCTGGTGCACCGACTACCAGGCGCGCCGGGCCAACATCCGCTATCGGGCCGCGGCCACCGGGGGCGCGGGGGAGGTCGGGTGGCCCGCCCGTCTTCGTGCACACCCTCAACGGGTCGGCCATCGCCTGGGCCCGGGTGTGGGCGGCGCTGGTGGAGACCGGCCGCCAGGCCGACGGGTCGGTGGTGCTCCCCGCCGCGCTCGGCCCGTATCTCGGGGGCCGCACCGTCATCGACGCCCCGAAGCCCTAGGCGCATGGCCCGGCCGACGATCTCGCCCATGCCGCCGCTGGCGTCGTCGGTCGGGTTGCCCTGGGACGTGGCGGTCGACGATCCCGTCGCTGCCTTGGCCGAGGCCCGCCGCCGGCTCGGCGACACCTTCGTGGTCGACAGCGGGGACGACCGCTACCTCTTCACCTTCTCGCCGGTCGGGGTGGCCTCCTTCTACGGGTTGCCCGAGGAGCGGGCCAGCAAGGGCGTCGCCGACTGGCGGATGCTGCGCCGCAAGCTCCCCGACGAGATGTTCGTGGGCAGGCGGACGCTGCCGCACCAGCTCTTCGGGCGCGACGACGTGGCCTCCTACCTCGCCAACGTCGAACAAGCCCTGGACGCCGCCGTCGACGAGCTGGGCGCCGGGCGGAACCTTCGACGTGTTCGAGCTCACCCGGCGCCTGGGGCACCGGGTCGGCCTGGCGTCGTGGGGAGGCCCCGGATCGGCCCGGGGCGAGCGCTTCGAAGCGCTGGTGGTGGCGTTCGACACCCTCGACGGGTCGGAGTCCTTCGTCCATCCCGACGCCATGGCGGCGGTGGCGGCGAGCGGGAAAGGCCGAGAGCGTGCCGCGCTGGCCGTGATCGTCGAGGAGCTCGGTCGGGCGCTGCACGACCTTCCCGGTGTCGAGTCCGAGCATGCGCTGTTCACCCGCGTGGCCGAGGCGTGGGCGGACCGGCCCGCCGACGACCGCGCCCTCGGGGTCGCCCTGGACGTGGCGTTGGTCCACGTGGCGTCGATGTCCAACCTCTTCGCCGCGCTGGGGTGGATGGTGATCGACCTCCTGGGACATCCCGACGAGCTGGCCCGGGTGCGGCGACGGAGACCGGGCCCGGGCCGAGGCGTGCGCGCTCGAGTCGACCCGCCTGGCGCAGCGCTCGATCATGGCCCGCTACGTGCTCGAGCCCGTGACCATCGACGTCGGCGACGCCGTGCACGAGGTCTGCGCCGGGGCGACCATCGCCACCCTGCTCCCCCTCACCAACACGAGCGCCGCTCCGGGTCTCGACGTCTGGGATCCCGATCGCTGGAACCGACGGCGCCTGCGCCGACCCCTCGGCCCTGGCCGCGGTCGAGCTGGTCACCGTCTTCGGGCACGGTCGCCACACCTGTCCGGCCCAGCCCTTCTCGCTGTCCACCATGACGGCGGCCGCGATCCGGTTGGCGGCGGCCTTCGACATGGAGCCGCGCCTGGACCGAGGCGCCCGTGCCGGTGCGCACCCAGATCGGCGGGGTGGCCCGCGCCGCGGGCCCGTGCCCCGTCGGCTACCGGCGCCGCTGACCGGGCTGCTGCACCGAGGACGCGTGGCTCAGTGGTGGAAGCCGACGTCGGTCCGGCGTCCGATGTGGGTGTCGCGGAGGCGATCGTCGACCCGCTTGAGGTCTTCGATCAACAAGCTGGCGAGGTCGCGGCTGAAGCCGTTGCGGACCACGATCCGCAACACGTCGACGGCGTCGAGGGCCGGGGGCATCTTGTAGGCGGGTACGAGCCAGCCCCTCACCCGCAGCGCGTCGGAGACGTCGTAGACGGTGTAGGGCGCGTCGCCTGACGCGGAAGGCGAAGGCGGGGATGCCGTCGCCCTTGGAGACGAGCTCGTAGGGCGCCAAGGTGGCGATCTCCCTGGCCAGCCAGCGGGCGGTGTCGCGGCTGGTCTGTTGCACCTGGCGGTACCCGTGGGTGCCGAGCCGCAGGAAGTTGTAGTACTGGGCCACCACCTGCGCGCCCGGTCGTGAGAAGTTGAGCGCGAAGGTGGGCATGTTGCCCCCGAGGTAGTTGACGTTGAACACCAGCTCGTCGGGCAGCGCGGCGCGGTTGCGCCAGATGATCCAGCCCACCCCCGGGTAGACGAGGCCGTACTTGTGGCCCGAGGCGTTGATGGAATGGACGCGGGGAAGGCGGAAGTCCCATTCGAGCTCGGCGTCGAGGAAGGGGGCGATGAATCCGCCCGACGCCCCGTCGACGTGGATGGGCACGTCCACCCCGCTCGAGGCGGCCAGCTCGTCGAGGGCGGCCGCGATCTTCGCCACGGGCTCATAGGCACCGTCGTAGGTCGATCCCATCACGGCCACGACGCCGATGGTGTTCTCGTCGCAATGCGCAACGGCGGTCTCCGCCGTCAGGCACGTCGCCACCGGGCCGACGGGGACGAGACGGGCTTCGACGTCCCAGTACCGGCAGAACTTCTCCCAGCACACCTGGACGTTGGCGCCCATGACGAGGTTGGGCCGGTCGGTGGATTTGCCCGCCGCCTGGCGGCGCTGGCGCCACAGCCATTTGAGCGCCAGGCCGCCCAGCATGCACGCTTCGCTCGAACCCGTCGTCGAGCATCCCGTGGCGCCGCCCTCCTCGGTGGCGTGCCAGAGATCGGCCAGGATGTTGACGCACCGCCGCTCGAGCTCGGCGGTCATCGGGTACTCGTCCTTGTCGATCATGTTCTTGGCCGAGCACTCGGCCATCAACTGCTCGGCGTCACGCTCCATCCAGGTCGTGACGAACGTGGCCAGGTTGAGCCGGGCGTTGCCGTCCAACAGCAGCTCGTCGTGGACGATCTCATAGGCGGTGCTCCGCCGGCATCCCGCCCGGTGCCAGACGGAGTTTGGGGACTTCGCTGATCTCGCCCTGCTGGGCGAACTGCGGGCGGACCTGCAACTCATCGGCGCCGCCGTCGGTCTCGTGCACATGGAGGGGCATGGCCCGGACCGTAGTTCGGTTGTCACCCCGGTTTCTGGTCGACGAGGACGCAGCGGGTGCCGCTGTAGATGGTGGGCATGCACTTGTTGCAGTGGATGCACAGCGAGGCGCGGGAGGTCCCCGCCGCCATCTTCGACACGAGGTCGGGCTCCCGCAGCAGCGCCCGCGCCATGGCCACGAAGGAGAAGCCTTCGGCCAGGGCACCTTCGACGGTGGCGAGCTCGTTGATCCCGCCGAGCAGGACGAGGGGCATGTCGAGCGCGGCGCGGAACTGGCGGGCGTAGGGCAGGAAGAACGCCTCTTCGAAGGGGTAGTCGGGCATGAAGTGGCGTCCCAGTACCCGGAATCCCAGTCGCAGCACGCGGAGGGAGGGTGGCGGCGAACTCCTGGCGCGGCGCGTCGCCCCGGAACAGGTACATGGGATTGGCCAACGAGCTGCCCCCGGTGAGGGTGAGCGCGTCGAGGGCGCCGTCGGCCTCGAGCAGCCGGGCCACCTCGACGCTGTCCTCGAGCCACAGTCCCCCCGGCACCCCGTCGGCCATGTTGAGCTTGGCCGTCACCGCCACTCGATCGCCCACCGCGTCGCGCACGGTGCGGACAACCTGGCGGGCGAAGCGGGCGCGGTTCTCGACGGTGCCGCCCCACCGGTCGCGTCGGTGGTTGAGCTTCGGGCTCAAGAACGCGCTCAACAGGTAGTTGTGCCCGAGGTGGACCTCGATGCTGTCGAAGCCGGCGTTCACCACCGCGCTCGCGGCGCGCCCGTAGTCGGCGGTGACGCGCGCGATGTCCGCTTCGGTGATCTCCCGACTGACGGTGCCGAGTGGGCTCATGTGACGCGAGGGGGCCAGTGCCGGGGAGCGGTTCGACCGGGGGTTGGCCACCGGGCCGGCGTGGCCGAGCTGGGCGGCCACCGCCGCACCGGTGTCGTGCACGGCGTCGGTGAGCCGGCGCAGGTCGCCGAGCACGTCGTCGTTCACGGCGATGCAGTGCCGGTCGGTTCGTCCTTCGGGTGACACCGCCAGATAGGCGACCGTCGTCATGGCGGCACCGCCCGCACCCACGCGCCGGTGGAAGTCGATCAGCGTGTCGGTGACCTGTCCCTTGGGCGATGCACCCTCGAAGGTCGCCGCCTTGATGAAGCGGTTCCGGAGCGTGAGCGGCCCGAGCCGGGCCGGCTCGAACGCGCCGGGTCGGGGTCACGTATCGGCGGGGATCTCGAATCGGTATCCCACGCCCCGCACCGTGGTGATGATCGTGGGCGCCGAGGGGTCGGCTTCGACATGGGTCCGCAGGCGCTTGATGTGGACGTCGAGGGTCTTGGTGTCGCCCACGTAGTCCGCACCCCAGACCCGGTCGATGAGCGTGTCGCGGGTGAGGACCCGACCCGCGTTCTCGACGAGGAGCACGAGCAGCTCGAATTCCTTGCGGCGCAGGTGGACCTCCTGGCCCCGGACGAAGACGCGGTGGCGGTCGGGGTCGACCCGGATGCCCCCCACCTCGCGCACCGCCCCCCGGTCGACGACCTCGTCGCCCGAGGTCTGGGAGTCCGGGGCGCCCAGGGGCGACCGGCGCAGCACGGCTCGCATCCGGGCGACGAGCTCGCGCAGGCGGTAGGGCTTGGTGACGTAGTCGTCCGCACCCACTTCGAGGCCGACGACGGTGTCGATCTCGGTGCCCTTGGCCGTCACCATGATGATCGGCACGTGGGAACGGGCGCGGATGGAGCGGCACACGTCGACGCCCGACATCTTGGGCAGCATGATGTCGAGCAGGACCAGATCGGGCTCGAAACTGTCGAACAGGGCCAGGGCCTCGGGGCCGTCCCGGGCCACCGACACGTCGAAGCCCTCACGCCCGAGCCCGATCACGAGGGCGTCGACGAAGGACTCCTCGTCCTCGGCCACCAGGACCCGCACGGCGCGTGCGCTGTCGTGGTCCCGCTCCGCGGTGTCGCGGGCCCGCTCGCTCCGTCCCGCCCGGTGCGACGGGCGCGCCGGCTGGGTGGAATGCGCGCCAGCCGTGTTGCTCACGACCCGGGCCCCGCGGTGTTGCTCACGATTCAGACGACCTCTGAGTGTGTCGGGAGGATGAGCCGGAACGTCGATCCTTCGCCCTCGCGCGAATCGACCTCGACATGCCCATGGTGGTTGGCGGCCACGTGGCGGACGATGGACAAGCCGAGCCCGGTCCCTCCGCTGTTGCGGCTGCGACCCTGGTCGACCCGGTAGAAGCGCTCGAAGATCCGATCGAGATCGCGGGCGGGGATGCCCACGCCCTGGTCTTCGATATCGAGGCGCACCTGTCCGTCGGCGACGCGCCCCGCGAAGCGCACCGCGCTTCCGTCGTAGGAGAACTTCACGGCGTTCTCGAGGAGGTTGTAGAGGGCGGAGACGAGTTGGCGCCGGTCGCCGAGCACCGTGACCGGCGGTGAGGGCTCCTCGAGCTCGATCTTCACGTCGCGCTGATCGGCGGCGGCGCGCATGCGCTCGACGGCCTCGGCCATGATCAGGTTCACGAGCACGGGCTCGCGCGGGGGAGCCTCTTCGGCCTCGATGCGCGACAGGTCGAGCAGGTCGTCGATGATCCGGCTGATCCGGAAGGCTTCGGTATGGATGCGGCTGGCGAGGCGCTGCGCCACGGTGGGGTCCTTCTCGGCCGCCAGGGTCTCGGCCAGCAGGCCGATGGCACCCATCGGCGTCTTCAGCTCGTGGCTCACGTTGGCCACGAAGTCGCGCCGGATCTCCTCGAGGCGCCGTCGTTCGGACACATCGTCGATCGCCGCGATCACCCCCAACGTGCGTCGGCCGTCGTCGATGAGCTGCGTGGACACGGCCAACGTGCGCCGGGGCGGTCCGTAGAGGTCGAGCGTGCGGTGCGCCGAGCCCTGCTTCCAGGCATCGGCGAGCAGGTCGACCACGGCTTCGTGCCGCCAGTGCGTCACCGTGGCGTCCGCCCATGAGCCCGACGGCGCGCGCGTTGCGGAACACGACGGTGCCGTTCTCGTCGCACACGATGACGCCCTGGGGAAGCGTGTCGAGGGCGCGGCGCAGTCGGATGGCGTCCGACGACGACTCCGCCACCGCTTCCGCGGCGCGGTCGGTGACGAGCTCGAGGTGGTGCAGGGCGGGCTCGATCCCCATCCCGTGGTCTTCGGCGGGCGCGTCGACGCCGAGTCGTGACGCCAAGGCGGACAGCCGCTGCTCGAGGGACCGGCGTCCCGATCGGCGTCCGAGGATGGTGGCCACGACGATCCCGACGATCGCCACCACACCGAGGGCGATGAAGCCGGCGACGACCACGGTTCGAAGACACACTGCTGGCGCCGAGCACGGCACAAGCATGACAGGCGGGGCGCGCCCGGGCCTCTTCCTCGCGGCCGCGTGCCGGCCCGATGCGCCTCGAGAAGGGAAGATATAAAAAGACATGAAATAGCTTGAAACGCCGTTAGGACGGCCCTACCCTCGAGGCACACCGCTCCTCCGGGAACGACGCCGGGGGAGCACGACGGGGAAGGGACCGGCATGGTGCTGTGGGCAGTGCGCGAGGCGGTCTCGACGGTGACGCTCAACCCCGATCCCGGCAATCTCCCCGGGGGCGCCGTCCTCCAGCAGCTGACCGACGGGCTCGGAGGGTGGGCGCTGATCATGGCGCTGGTCGGTCTCGTGATCGGCGCCGCGGCCTGGGCGCTCGGGCGCGCACTCGCAGAACTACCACCAGGCCTTCAACGGCCGCCGCACCGTGCTCGTGTCCGCACTGGCCGCCCTGCTGATCGGGGCCGCGCCGGCCATCGTCAACTTCTTCTTCCACGCCGGGCAGGGGGTGCACTGACGTGCTCGATGCGTTCGCGCTGTGTCCCGGGTCCCTTCCCGTCGTGGGTACCGCCTGCGACACCGTGTCAGGGGCGGTCGGCAACGCGGCCGGGGCGGGGCTGAGTGCCGGGGTCGGCGCCGTCTTCTCCGAGGCGGCGCAGTGGGTGGCGTCGGGCGCGGTGTGGTTGATCGCCCAGGTGGGCCGGGCCATGTCGGGTACCACGTCGGTCGATCTCGGACGCGGGGTGGTTCGGCGCCCACGAGGCGGTGATGGCGAGCTTGGCCGCCGCGGTGGTGCTCCCCATGGCGTGCTGCGCCGCGATCCAGGCCATCTACCGCCAGAGCGCCTCGATGCTGTTGCGCACCTTCCTCGTCCACCTTCCTCTGTCCCTGCTGCTCACCGGCGTGGCGGTGACGCTCGTGCGCATGGCGCTGGCGGTGACCGACGCCATGTCGGCCACGGTGTTGTCGAGTGCCGGTGTCGACACCACGAACCTGTTCTCCGGTCTCTTCACGTTCCTCATCCCCGTCGCGCTGGTGACAGGGCCGGCCGTTCCCGGCTTCGTCGTCTTCATCGGTGGTCTGGTCGTGGCTTCGGCCGCGCTCGGCGTTGTGGCTCGAGCTCGTGGTGCGTGCCGCGGCGGTGTCGGTGGCGGTGCTCTTCCTTCCCTTGGCGTTGGCCGCCCTGGTGTGGCCGGCGGTGGCCCACTGGTGCCGACGCCTGGCGGACACGCTCGTCGCCTTGGTGCTGTCCAAGCTCGTGATCGCCGCGGTGTTGTCACTGGCCGCCGGTGCGGTCGCCGGCGGACTGGGGGTGTCGGCCAGCGGGAACGGCGGGGGCTTCGCCTCGGTCGTGACCGGCATCGCCCTGCTCGTGATCGCGGTCCTTTCGCCCTTCACGCTGCTGCGGTTGGTTCCGGCGGTGGAGGCGGGCGCGGTCGCCCATCTGGAGTCGGCCCGCCACCGTCTGAAGAGCGCGGCGGTCTCCCCGGTGCGAACGGGCGGGAACCTCGCGCTGGACCAGGTGCGCCACATGAAGGCCCGGGCCCAGGGCGATGACGCCGGAGCCGCGGGCACGGTGGGGTCCGAACGGGGGAGCGGCGCGGCGGGCGCCGTCACCTCGGCCATCCCCATGATCGCCGGTGCGGTGTCGGGCGCGGGCGTGGCGGCATCGGCGGCAGGCGGCGCGGGCACGGGCGCGTCTGGCGGAGGTGCCGGCGTCGCGCCCGGCGCGGCGGGAGAGCGACGCGACCCCCGCCCCGGTCCGCCCCGGTCGACCTCGGATGGGAGGGGTGGGACACCCGCGTCGACCGGGGGACCCGATGTCACGAGAGGCACCGGTCGCGACCGCGCCGAGGGCGCCGAGGAGCAAGGTCGCGGCGATGAGTGACGACGCCGCCGACGCGCTACCGCTTCGGGCCTCTCGAGCGGCGCGGCCTCGTGGCCGGCTGGCGGGGCGGACAGATCGGGGCGGTGGCGGCCGCCCTGGTGGTGGGCGTCGGCGTGGTGCGGATGTCGGCCTCTCCGGTCGGGGTGGTCGTGGCGTTGGCCGCGTTGGCGATCGGCGTCGGGGTGGCGACGTGGCCGATCGCGGGCCGAACCGCGGAACAGTGGGCTCCCGACGCGCTCCGGCACGCCCTCGCCCGGTTCCGCTGGTCGGGCGCGGGAGCGAGCCCGTTCTCCGGCGTGCATCTCGTCCGGGTCGACGCGGCCACCCCGGGCGGCTCGATCGAAGCCGGGTCGGGCGTCGGCGTGCTCCATGACCGCACCCGCCGGACGTTCACGGCCGTCCTCGGAGCATCGGACCCGGGCTTCGTGCTCCTGGGAGAAGACGACAAGGCCCGTCGAGTGAGCGCGTGGTCCGAGGTACTGGCGTCGTTGGCACGGGACGGATCGGCGGTGCACCGGGTGCAATGGATCGAGCGCGTCGTCCCCGCCCCAGAGTTGGCGCCGGCGGTGTCGGTTCCACCCGGGGAGAGCGATGCGGGGGCGGGATACGACGCGGCGCGCGTCTCCTACCAGGCGTTGGTGGCGGCCGAGGCGCACGCGTCGCTGCGTCACGAGGTGCTGCTGGGGGTGACCGTCCACGCCCGTCGGGCCGGGCGCGCCGTGAAGGCCGCGGGCGGTGGGAACACGGGCGCATGCACCGTCCTGCTGCGTGAGGTCGCCGCGCTGCGCCGACGCCTGGCCGATGCCTCGATCGACGTGGGAGCCGTCCTGTCTCCGCACACGCTGGCGGCCGTCGTGCGTGGTGCCTATGCCCGACGCAGCGAACCGGGTCCCGACTCGGCATCGTCGAGCGCGGGGCGATCCCCGCGACCGCCCTCCACCGAGGAACCCTCGCCCTGGCCCATGGGAGTGGCGGGGGAATGGAGCCGGCTCCGGGTCGATGGCACCTGGCACGCCACGTACTGGGTGGCGGAGTGGCCGCGCACCGATGCCGGGCCCGACTTCCTCGGGCCGCTCCTGCTCTCGTCGGAGATTCGCCGCACCATGTCGGTCGTGATGGAGCCGCTCGGGCCCATCGAGGCGGCGCGCAAGGTGGAGCAGGCTCGCACCGCCGACATCGCCGACGCCGAGATCCGCCGGCGCGGAGGGTTCCTGGCCACGGCGAGACGTCGACGTGAAGAGGAGATCCTGGTCCGAAAAGAGGTCGAGCTCGCCGACGGCCACGCCCAGTACCGCTTCTCGGGGTACGTGACGGTGAGCGCCCCCGACCCCGATGCGCTCGAGGAGGGTTGTGGCCGCGTCGAACAGGCGGCCGGGCAGAGCCGGGCTCGAGCTTCGACGGTGCTACGGGGACCAGGCCAACACCTTCATGTGCACCCTTCCTCTCGGCCGCGGCCTGGCCTGAGCCCCGCCCCGTCATGGCGATCCCCGCCCACGAGGCCACCACCCGACATCTCGGGGCGCTCTACCCCTTCTTGTGCGAGCCCGGACTCGGTTTCGGTGGCCGTGCGGGGGGCGGCGGGGTGCTGGTGGGACGGGACCTGTTGGGCGCCACGTTCTCCTACGACCCCTTCGAGCTGTACCGCTGTGGACAGCTCACCAATCCCAACATGGTGGTGATCGGCCAGATCGGCCGGGGCAAGAGCGCCTTCGTCAAGACCTATCTGTGGCGCCTCGCTGTCTTCGGGCGCCGGGCCTGGGTTGTCGACCCCAAAGGCGAATACGGCGCGTTGGCGCGCGCCTTCGGTGTGGAGCCGGTGGCGCTGCGCCCGGGCGGCTCGATCCGTGTCAACCCTCTCGATGCCGTGGCGTCGGGGTCGGGTGGGGGGACCGACGACGAGGACGTGGCGCGACAGCGGTGCGAACTGCTGGCGTCACTGGCCGCCGCCAGTCTCCGACGGCCGCTCGTTCCCACCGAGCGCAGCGCGCTGGACCTCGCCGTGGCCCACGCCACGCCGCCGGTGCCGTCGCGCCACGCGGGCCCGACCGCATCCGGGCCGACGTTGCCGATGGTCGTGGACGCGCTGTTGCGGCCCGAGGCGCGCGCCGCACGTGAGGTGGGCACCGACGTGGCGGGCCTGGCCGCCGATGGCCGCACTGTTGCGCTCGAGCTCCGGCGGTTGGTGGCCGGCGATCTCCGGGGCATGTTCGACGGGCCCACGTCGCCGGGCATCGCGCTCGACGCTCCGCTCGTGGTCCTCGACCTGTCGGCCGTCTACCACTCGGCCGCGCTCGGGATCCTCATGACCTGCGCCGCGGCGTGGTTGCAGGCCGGGCTCGGTGTCGTGGCGGGATCGGGCCCGGCGACTCGCCCCGCAACCAGGCCCGCGACGGACGGCGTCGTCGTCGTCGTCGACGAGGCGTGGGCGATCCTCGCCAACCTGTCGGTGGCCCGCTGGCTGCAGTCGTCGTGGAAGCTGTCGCGGGCCCGGGGGGTCTCGAACGTCGCCGTGCTCCACCGGCTGTCGGATCTCGACACCACGGGCGCGGCCGGGTCCGAGCAGGTCGGGTTGGCCCAGGGCCTGTTGGCGGACTCCGAGACCCGCGTGGTCTACGCCCAGCCACCCGGTGAGGTCGAGCGGGCGGGCGCCTTGCTCGGGTTGTCGTCGACCGAGGCCGAGATCGTCCCCCATCTCCACCGGGGGGTGGCGTTGTGGAAGGTCGGGGGCCGTTCGTTCCTGGTCCAGCACCGACTGTCGCCCCATGAGATGGAGATCGTCGACACCGACGCCAACATGGACGGTCGGGCGTGAAGGGGTGGGCGGAGGTGGCCGTCGCTGTCGCCGTCGTGGGCGGGTGGCGGCTCTTCGGCCGAACGGGAGTGCGCCCCGATACACCGCAGCGACGCAACGGACTCGGATCGGAGGTGTTCGCGCCCGGGGGCGCGCCCCGGTCGAACACTCCCCGCTCTCCTCGATCCGGCCGCTTGGAGCTGTCCCGGTGGGCGACACGACGCGACCTGAGAAGCACGTTGGTCGTCGACGCGCCCTGTGCCGGTCGATTGACGCTCGGCACGGCGCACCACCGGTTGCTCGCGGCCGAGCGGGGACATTCGGTCCTGGTCGTGGGTCCGACCCAGAGCCGCAAGACCAGTGGCTTCGCGGTGCCGGCCATCCTCGAGTGGGAGGGCCCCGTGGTGGCCGCGTCGGTCAAGTCCGATCTCGCCCGCAATACGCTGCCGTGGCGCACGGG
Source organism: uncultured Acidimicrobiales bacterium (assembly GCA_963768255.1). Classification (GTDB taxonomy): domain Bacteria; phylum Actinomycetota; class Acidimicrobiia; order Acidimicrobiales; family UBA8190; genus Chersky-840. The sequence continues at coordinate 570,859 of CAVYGX010000008.1, forward strand.
CCAGGGGCAGATCTGGGTCTACGACCCTTCGGCCTCGACGGGCCTGGCGTCGGCGGGCTGGTCGCCACTCCAGGCGTCGTCCACGTGGGAAGGCGCCCGCCGCAGCGCGGGGTCCCTGACCGAGGTGGCGCGGTCCTCGCCCGGCGCGCTCGGCGACGGCGACTTCTGGTACGCCACCGCGGCCAAGCTCTTGGCGCCCCTGTTGTTGGCGGCGGCCATGGCGGGCGGGACCATGGCCGATGTCGTGCGGTGGGTGGACACCCAGGAGGTCGACGAGGTCTTCGACGTGCTCAGCGCGGCGGGGGAGCCGTCCGCCCTCCAGGCCATGCGCGCCGCCTGGGGACGCGACGATCGCCAGCGCAGCGCCGTCTACACCACGGCCGAGACGGTGGTCGAGGTCTTCGCCGATCCCGCCGTGGCGGCGAGTGAGGCCCGAGCGACCGCCGCGTTCGCGGCGAGTCGGATCGACCCCGTTCGACTGCTCGACGGCAACGACACGCTCTACCTGTGCGCCCCCGCCCATGACCAGCGTCGCCTGCGCCCCTTGTTCGCGACGCTCGTGACCCAGGTCGTCGAGGCCGCCTACGCCCGCGTCGGGCGCCGGGGAGAGCCGCTCGATCCTCCGTTGCTGGTGGTTCTCGACGAGGCCGCCAACGTGGCGCCGCTGGCCGAGCTCGACGTCCTGGCCTCGACCGCGGCGGGTCACGGCGTCCAGCTCGTCACGGTGTGGCAGGACCTCGCCCAATTGCAGTCCCGGTACGGCACGCGGGCCGGCAGCGTCGTGAACAACCACCGCGTGAAGGTCTTCCTGTCGGGCATCGCCGATCCGGGGACACTCGAGCACGCCAGCGCGCTCATCGGGGAGACCGAGCTGCGGACGTGGGCGACGACGGTGGACGGATACGGCGCCACGTCGCGCACCGACTCCCCGACCCTGCGTCGACTGGCGCCGGCCGACGCCCTGCGCCGGGTCCCTCCGGGCGACGCGGTGGTGGTGTCGGGCCATCTCCCGCCCATCCGCCTCCGGCTGCGCCCGTGGCAGGACACCCCGTCCCTGCGCGCCCGGGCCGAGACCGCTGGCGACGCCCGCCCCGGTCGGCCACGGCGGCCGGGGCGGAAGGCACCGAGGTGGTGGGTACGGTAGATCCATGACGAGCGGGGAACCGGCGGGCGGACCGGACTCGGGGATCGCCGAGTTCGTGGCCCAGCGCACCGCCGAATTCAGCGAAGCGGCCCGAGCCGTGCGCGACGAGGCCGCCGCGTCGGGAACCCTGGTGTGGGACCCCTTCGACCCGGCCTGGGTCGAGGACCCCTACGCCGTCTACGCCCAGCTAAGAGAGAGCAACCCGGTGCATCGCAACACGCTGGGGTTCTGGGTGTTCACCCGCCACGCCGACTGCCTGACCTTTCTACGCGACCGGCGCTCGAGCAGCGACGGGCGCAACATCGACGAGAACACCTTCCGCGAGTTCCGGGTGACCGACGCTCCGCTGCGGGAGGGTCCCGAGGCCATGTTGGCCGAGCTGGCGCCGTTTTTGTTCCGTGACCCACCCGACCACACACGCCTACGCGGCCTGGTGCAGAAGGCCTTCACGCCGAGAGTGGTCGAGGGGCTGCGGCCGCGGCTCGAGGAGATCTGCGACGGACTCCTCGACGTGGCCCTCGAACGCGGCGAGATCGACCTCGTCGCCGACTACGCGTACCCGCTTCCGGTGCAGATCATCGTGGAGATGCTCGGGGTCCCGGTGCAGGATCACGAGCAGTTCCGGGTGTGGTCCCATGCGCTGGCCCGGGGGCTCGATCCCGACTTCCTGCTACCCCCCGAGGCCGTGCAACAACGGCTGGGGGCCATCTTGTCGTTCGTGCAGTACTTCGCCTCGCTGATCGAGGAGCGCCGCCGCCAGCCCGGTGACGACCTCCTCACCCGGCTCATCCAGGCCGAGGAGCAGGGCGACGCGCTCACCCAGGGCGAGCTCTTGTCCACGTGCATCTTGCTGCTCGTCGCCGGTCACGAGACGACGGTGAACCTCATCTCGGGTGGGGCGCTCGCCCTCATGGAGCGGCCCGACCAACTCGCGCTGGTGCGTGACGACCCCGCCGTCGTCCGGGGTGCGGTCGAGGAGATGATGCGTTTCGTGTGCCCGGTGCAGCTCACCGGGCGCGTGGCACTCGAGGACATGGAGGTGGGCGGAGCACGCGTCGGCGCCGGTGAGTTCTCGATGCTGCTCATCGGATCGGCCAATCGCGACCCCGATGCGTTTCTCGACCCTGACACCTTCGACGTGACCCGGACCGACAACAACCATCTCGGCTTCGGCTTCGGCATCCATCACTGCCTCGGCGCCCCGCTGGCCCGGCTTGAGGCGCAGATCGCCTTGCCGGCCCTGCTGCGGCGGGCGCCGCACCTCGAGCGCATCACCGATGAGCTCTCCTACAAGGAGAACATCGTGCTCCGGGGACTCGAGACCCTCCCGGTCCGAGTGTCGGCCTGACTACGAAGCGGCGGGCGCGATCGGGAGCGGCTGGTCGCACGTCGGTGTCGTGGGGACGCCCGCGAACCTGTCCCCCAACCAGTTGACGACGGCAGGGGCGACGGTCGACGCCAGCTGGACGTGGCCGACGCCGGCGAGCCACAACGAGGTCAGGTCGGACCCCGCCGCGCAGGCGCGCTTGATGTAGAGGGCGTTGGTGTCGGGCAGCACCACCTGGTCACCCAGGCTCAGCGCGATGAGCAGGGGTTGCGACGGCGCCAGCACGGGCGCGGTCTGTTCCTGCGCCACCGTCTTCCACCGTGGCACGCTCACCGGGTTGACGGAGAAGAAGCGCTGCTTGACGAGGGTTCGGATGGCACCTTCGACCGCGGCTGAGGTGATGCACTTCTGGCCGATGCGCCGGTAGTTGCTGTATCCGGCGCTCGTGAGGATGGAGCGCACCGGGAGTCCGGAGTACGTGGCGGGCCAGGACGTGAGGACTTCGGGGCCGATGACCCAGGAGACCGTCGCGGTGTAGGTCTGGTTCAAAAGGGGCACGAGCTCCGCCGCGGGGGCCGAAGCCACCGTCGCGACCAGATGCAGCTCGGGGGCGTAGCCGTGAGCCCGAGCCGCGGTGAACAGCGCCGAGCTCCCGCCTTGGGAGTGACCCCACACGGCGAAGGAGGTGCCGGCGTGGGCCGAGGGGATGTCCTGCAGCGCCCGCACGCTGTTGAGGACGTCGTTGGCCTCGTCGTCACCCACGAGATAGCCCGACGGTCCCGACGTCCCGAGACCGGCGTAATCGGTGGCCGTCACCACCCAGCCTCGGGCGAGCATCGTGGACACCCACGAGATGTCCAGCACGGGATTGGCCGAGCGCGAGGGTGCGCACTGGGGGGCGAGGCCTACCGTGCCGTGCGCCCACGCCACCACCGGCCGCGGGGTGCCGGCCGCATTGTTGTCGGGGATGAACACCATGCCGGAGCTGAAGGTCCTCGAGCCGTCGGCCCGTTGGGTCCGATAGAGGATCCGCAGCGCCGTGCCGTTCTCGACGGGGAAACCGAGCGGTTGACTGCGCACGACTTGGCCGAGGGGGCCGGCGGTGGGCAACCCGGACGTGTCGTAGAAAGGTGCGAGCGCCCTTTGACGCAGGATCGCCTCGGTCTCCGTCTTGGTCGACGTGTTGACGATGACGCCGATCACGATCAGGGCCACGGCGAGCACCACGAGCAGGAAATTCCGGAGTCCCCGGTGGCGGGAGAAGAACCGGCGCCGAACGGGATCAGGGCTCCTGGGGTGCAGGGCGCCGTTGGCGTTCGACATCCCCGCTCATCTCCCGGTCATGAGCAGGCCGCAGCGTCGTCAATGCGGTGCCCCCGGCGCGACCAAGGGCCAGGGCCGCTCGCGCTCGGCGATGAAGGCGAGGTCGAGGAGGAGCTCCTCCTGGTGGTGTCGGCCGATGACCTGCATCCCCACGGGAAGTCCGTCGAGGGTCCCCACCGGGATCGTCACCGCCGGGTTGCCCGCGAAGTTGGCGGGGAAGGTCAGGTTCCCCTGGTTGGCGCCCACCCGCATGATGTCGCCGAACTTCTCCATGAGGTCGATATCGCCCACCGTGGTGGGGATGGGGCCCTCGGCCCCGAAGGCGACATCGGGATTGGTCGAACAGAAGATGAAGTCGACCTGGTCGAGGAGGTCTGCCATCGCCTCGTGGGCGCCGACCCGGAAGCGCTCGGCCGTGGCCGCCATGGTCAGGTCGTAGTGATGGGCGGCGATGTTCAAGCCCAGCATGATCTCGGGGGTGAGGTCGGGTTCGCACGCCGGGTACTTGTCGCCGAGATCGGCGGCCAGTGTCACCAGGTTGGACATGGCCCATTCGAACAGCGCCGGTGGGAACGTCACCGTCATGTCCACGCGCGCCAACCCGGCGTCGGCCACCAGCGCCTCGGCCCCGGCCATCACGAGCGACGCCACCTCGGGGTGCACGACGGCCACACCCAGGTCGACGGAGATGACGGCCCGCTTGCCCCGCAGCTCCCGGCCGTGGCTGCCGAGACCGTCCTCCCATCCCTCGACGCGGGGCAGGCTGTGGGTGTCGTGGGGGTCGTACCCGTTGCACACGTCGTACCACCGCGCCGTGTCGCGCACCGACCGGGTGATACAGCCCACGGTCACGGTGTGGGGGATCTGGTGCACGAACGGGCCCTTGGGGATGCGTCCGTAGGTCGACTTCAGGCCCAACATTCCCGTGAAGCCGGCCGGGATGCGGATGGAACCGCCCCCGTCGCCCCCCGACGCAATGGGGAGGAGACCTCCCGCCACCGCGGCCGCGGTCCCACCCGAGGAGCCACCCGGAGTGCGCTCGAGGTTCCAGGGGTTGCGAGTGGCACCGTGCAGGCGGGTGTAGGTGACGTTGATGCCACCGAACTCGCTGGCGGTGGTCTGGCCGGCGAGAACCGCACCCGCGTCGCGCAGCCGGAGCACCTGCGTGGAGGTGTAGGTCGCCACACGGTCCGCGTACACGAGCGATGCCTCGGTGAGCGGCCAGCCCTCGACCGACTCGAGCTCCTTGATCCCGACGGGGACGCCTCCGAACGGAAGCGTCACGTCCGCCTCCTGCGCGGCTCGGCGCGCGGCGTCGGTGGCGACGTGGCTGAACGCGTTCAGCCCCGAGCGCTCGATGGCGGCCAGGGTGAGCTCGAGCGCCTCGGGCGGGGTGATCTCGCCTTTGCGAAAGCCGTCGACGAGCGAGCAGGCGTCCCCGGTCCAGGCGGCGTCGGTCATTGCCACCGCAGGCTACTCCCGGGTGTGCGGCGCGACCCCGCTCCGGCGGGTCGTGACGACCCCGCCGGCACCCACCCATGACCAGGCACGCACGGGGCTCGGCGGGCAGCCCGATCCCCTCCACCCCCGCCCGGAGAGAAGGCGTCGTTCGGACGCTTGTAAGGTGCGATCGTGCTCCCCGGCTTCTATGACGTGATCCACAGCCGGCGCGACGTGCGGGCCGAGTTCAACGGCGAGCCCGTCGACGAGAAGGTCCTCGTGCGCGTCCTCGACGCTGCGCACAGCGCGCCGAGCGTGGGCCTCTCCCAGCCGTGGGACTTCGTCCTCGTCGCCGATGACGCCGTGCGCCGGGCGTTCTGGAATCATGTGCAAGAGGAGCGCCGCGAGTTCGCCGCCTCGCTCGAGGGGGAACGAGCCGAGCGGTTCGCCGGCATCAAGATCGACGGGATCCTCGAGGCCAGCTTGTCGGTGGTGGTCACCTACGACCCCGCCCGGGGGGCGCCGGGCGTGCTCGGTCGTCACGCCATCGCCGATGCCGGGCTCTACTCGGTGTGCCTCGCCATCGAGAACATGTGGCTGGCGTGCACGGCCGAGGGGTGGGGGATGGGTTGGGTGTCGTTCTACCGGGAGTCGTTCCTGCGCGAGCTGATCGGCATCCCCGCCGGCATCCGACCCGTGGCGTGGTTGTGCGTCGGGCCGGTGGGGACCTTGCAAGACACGCCCGACCTGGAACGCGCCGGGTGGCGCACGCGGCTGCCCCTCGATGCCGCCCTTCATCTCGACCACTGGGATCGCCGTGCGCCCGACGTGATCCCCGCCGCCGCCAGGAGCCGGGCTGTGGGCCCGGCCGTGGTCACCGGCCTCCCCTCCGAAAGGTCCGAACCATGAGCGACACACCCAGCACGCCCGACCAAGGCGCGCCCACCGAAGCGGCGCCGACCAAAGCCCCGCCGACCAAGGCGGCGGCGACCAAAGTGGCGCCGACCAAAGCCGCGCCCAGGAAAGCGCCGCCCGCCGAGGCAGCCGTGGCCACGGCGGCGCCTGCCCCGGGCCACTCGCCCCAGGCCCCGTTCACCTTGGCCATCGACATCGGGGGAACGGGCCTCAAAGCGTCGGTGCTCGACGCCACCGGCGCCATGGTGGCCGACCGGGTGGTGGTGAAGACCACGTACCCGTGCCCGCCGCAGAAGATGCTCGACGATCTCGCCGCGCTGGTGGCACCACTCCCGCCCTCGGATCGTGTGTCGGCAGGATTCCCCGGGATGGTCCGCAACGGGCTCGTCCTCTCGGCGCCGCACTTCGTGACCGAGCACGGTCCGGGCACGACCATCGACGCCAAGCTCGTGAAGGAGTGGGCCTCGTTCGATCTCGCCGGCGCGCTCACCACGCGTCTGCGCAAGCCCACCCGGGTGGCCAACGACGCCGACATCCAGGGGGCGGCGGTGGTGAAGGGCAAGGGCCTCGAGCTCGTCGTCACGCTCGGCACCGGGGTGGGGACCGCCTTCTTCTACGACGGGCGCCTCCTGCCGCATCTCGAGTTCGCCCACCATCCTTTCTTGAAGGGCGACACCTACAACGAACAGATCGGGGAAGCCGCCCGGAAGGATGTGGGCAATCAGCGTTGGAACAAGAGGGTGCGCAAGGCCGTCGCCACCTTCCGTGCCCTGTCGTTCTTCGACCACTGTTACATCGGGGGCGGCAACGCCAAGAAGATCCACGGCACCCTGGGTGCCGATGTCTCAATTGTCGACAACACCGCCGGCATCCTGGGCGGGATCAGGCTGTGGGACGAGTCGCACATCGGCGTGTAGCCCGGCGCGCCGTGCCCCCGTGCTCCGTGCAGGCGCGCGCTGTGCTCCCGCGCCCCGCACCGCCCGCCGCCATGGTCCCGGGTGGTGACGCGCCGTGAGCGACGTGCCCGGCCCCCGCCCCGATCACCAGGAGATGGACCGGGTCATCAACCGGCGGCGTCGCCGGGCCATCCGATTTCTGTTCGTCGTGGTCGTCGTCGTCCTCGTGGTGGCGTTCGTGATCCAGAACTCCCAACGGGTGACCGTGCACTTCTGGTTCTTCACCCACAAGGCGCGGCTCATCTGGGTGGTGCTGTCGTGCCTGGCGGCGGGCATCGGGTTGGGGTACTTCCTGGGCATCCCCGGCCGCCGGGCCATCCGCCGGCGCAAGAAGGCCGAAAAGGCCGCCCGCCGGTCCCGACTGCCGGGGTAGGGGCGCCGGTGAAGGCCGTGACCATCGTGGACGGGGAGCTTGTGTGGAAGGAGCACCCCGACCCCCAGCCCGGTGACAGCGACCTGGTGGTGGCGGTGCGCGCCGCGGGGATCAACAACGCCGATCTGATGCAGCGCCTCGGGTTCTATCCCGCCCCTCCCGGGTCGCCGCCCGACATCCCCGGCATGGAGCTCGCGGGCGAGGTCGTCGCCACTGGGAGGCGGACCACGCGTTTCGCCGTCGGCGACCATGTCATGGCCGTGGTCGGCGGGGGTGCGCAGGCCGAGCTGGCCGTGGTCGACGAACGGTGCGCCATGGCGGTGCCGTCCGAGACGACGTGGGCCGAGGCGGGCGGCTTTCCCGAGGCCTTCTCCACCGTGTACGACGCCCTCTTCACCCAGTGCGGCCTGGCGGTGGGCGAGCGAGTCCTCGTCACGGGCGCGGCGGGCGGGGTGGGGTGTGCCGGGGTACAGCTGGCCGCGGCGGCCGGCGCCAGTTGTGTGGCATCGGTGCGCCACGCCCAGCTACGCGACGCCGTCGCCAGCTTGGGGGCCCGGGCGGCGGAACCCGAGGAGGCGCTCGGTCTCGGGCCTTTCGACGTGGTCCTCGAGCTCGTGGGGGCGGCCAGCATCTCCGGGGTCCTCGGGGCCATGGCCGTCACCGGACGCATGGCGGTGATCGGTGTGGGCGGTGGGGCGCGCGTCGAGATCGACCTTCTCGGGCTCATGCAGAAGCGCCTGCGCATCAGCGGCTCCACGCTGCGCGCCCGCTCGCTCGTCGACAAGGCGGTCGTGGCCGGCGCGGTGGAACACCACGTGGTGCCGCTGCTCCGCGCCCGCACGGTGCGCGTGCTCCTGGAAGCGACCATGCCCATGGACAAGGCCGCGGAGGCCTACGAGCGCTTCGCCCAGGGCGGCAAGCTGGGCAAGATCGTGCTCGTGCCGCCCCACTCCTAGGTCCAAGACGCTCAGACCGTCGGGGAGGCCTCCGACACGTCGCCGGCCGGCGACGAAGGGACGGCCGCCAACGCCGCCAACAGCAAGGTGATCTGCTCCGTCGTGTGCGCGGCCGACAGCGTGACGCGCAGGCGGGCCGTGCCGGGTGCCACGACGGGGGGCCGGACGGCGGGGACCCACACGCCGTGGTCGCGCAGCGCGGCCGACGCCTTCACCGCCCGTTCGTCTGTCCCCAACATGATGGGGATGATGGGACTCCGGTGCCCCGGCGCCACGTGCTCGATGTGGGTGGCGAGCCTGGTGCGCAGGTGCTCTCCCTCCGGTGTCGAGAGCAGGCGCAGCGCCGCCAGCGCGGCCGCCGCGTCGGGCGGGGTGGGCGCGGTGCTGAAGATGTAGGACTGGGCCCGGTTGACGAGCAGGTCGACGAAGGCCCGCCGGCCCGGCCACGAAACCTCCCAACGAACCCAACGTCTTCGACAGGGTGCCGACGTGGAGGATGTCGACGCCCTCGAGGTCCTCGGCGACATACGGGCTGAACACGACGTGTGCCTCGTCGAGCACCAGCAGCGCGCCGTGGCGGCGGCACGCCGCCGCGATGTCCCGGACGGGCGCGATGTCGCCGTCCATGGAGAACACCACCTCGGTCACGACGAGAGCGGGCCCCGTGGCCTCGCGCAGCAGCTCCTCGAGGTGCTCCACATCGCGGTGGCGGTAGACGGCAACTTCGGCGTGTGACAGTCGCGCCCCGTCGATGATCGACGCGTGGTTGAGCTCGTCGGAGCAGATGCGCACCCCGTGGTCGCCGAAGGCGTCGAGGACGCCGAGGTTGGCTGCGAACCGGGTGGGGAACACCGCGGCGCGCTCGGTGGACTTCCACGATGCCAATTCGGTCTCGAGCTCTTCGTGCACCGGACGGCTGCCCGTGAGCAGCCGGCTGGCACCCGCCCCGGTGCCCCAGTGGTCGAGCGCCTCGTGGGCGGCGGCCACCACCGCCGGGTGCAGGGACAGGCCGAGATAGTCGTTCGAGGCGAAGGCCACCACCTTGTGGCCGTCCTCGACCAGCACCCCCTCGAGGCCGCGGCCGTCGAAGGTGAGCGGTCCGCGCCAACGGCCTTCGACCACCATGCGCTGGCTGCGGGCGTCGACCAGTGACGGCCACAGGCTGAGGGTGTCGGGCGCGGTGCTCATGGCGCGCCCGTCGTCGCGCTGCTCAGGGCGCGCCGATCCGCCGGCGCCGGCAGCCTCACCGTGCAGTCGGGCTTGCGACTGCGTGCCCCCCGAGCATCACTGCCGTGGAGTCTTCCTCCTGGCGCGGGTTCGGTCCAGCGCCGATCCGGATGGGGCTCGGGCCTGGGAACTTCACACCTGAGAGCGACCCCGGTCCAGGATTCCTTGCCGGCGCCGCTCGATGTCGTCGGGGTCCACGCCGCCCTGCTGGAACGCCGCCGCGCCGCGGGCTTCCACGCTCCACGCCTCCGCGCCCGTCACCCGGCTGACCTCTTCGTAGGTGGCGAGAATGGCGCGCACCGCCCGCCGATCGTTCGAGATGATGTCGGCGGCCACCCGGCGCGCCGTGGGGAGCAGGTCGTCATGGGCCACCACGTGATTGACGAGTCCCCATTCGAGCGCGGTCCGGGCGTCGACGAAGTTCCCCGTGGCACTCATCTCCCGGGCACGGCGGATGCCGACCGCCTGAGGGAGCAGCACCGTCAATCCCCACAGCGGGTGCACCCCGACCCGGGCGTGGGTGTCGGCGAACCGGGCTCGCTCCGAGGCGATGAGGAAGTCGCAGTTGAGGGCCAGCTCGAGCCCCCCGGTGACTGCCACGCCGTTGACGGCGCCGATGATCGGCTTGGACGTGGGGAGCATCGTGCCCTTCCGGGCTCGCTGGGCCGTGGCGCTTCCCGGCGCGCCCTCGGTAGGGGCGCGCTTGAGCGGTCCGCCATCGACGCCGAGCTCTTTCAGGTCGAGCCCCGCGCAGAAGGCGGGATCGGCACCGGTGAGGACGAGCACCTCGACGTCGTCGCGGCGCTCGGCCTCGGCGACGACGTCGGCCAGTGCGGCGAGGAGCTCGCTCGACAACGCGTTGCGCGCCTCGGGCCGGTTGAGCGTGACAGTGGCGACGCCGTCGGCCACATCCAAGAGCGCGACGTCGGGCACGGGAACAGAGACGCGGGTGCCGGTTACGTGGTGACGATGACGCTGGAGCCGTGGCCGAAGAGCCCCTGGTTGGCGGTGACGCCCACCCGGGCTCCTTCGACCTGGCGCCCGGTGGCCTGGCCCCGCAGCTGCCACACCAGCTCGCACACCTGGGCGATGGCCTGGGCGGGGATGGCTTCTCCGAAGCTCGACAACCCGCCGCTCGGGTTCACCGGGATGCGGCCGCCGAGGGCGGTGTCGCCGTCACGCAGGAGCCGTTCCGCCTCGCCTTCCTTGCACAGGCCCACGTCCTCGTACCAGTCGAGCTCGAGCGCCGTGGACAGGTCGTAGACCTCGGCCACGTCGACGTCCTCGGGGCCGATCCCCGCCTCCTCGTAGGCGGAGAAGGCGATGGAGCGGCGGAAGGCGGGACCGCCCACCGCCCCCACCGCCACGGCGGAGTCGGTGGCGAAGTTGGGCATCTCGATCACCGTCTGGGGGAAGCGGGGCGTGACCGTCGACACCGCCGGGATGGACACGGGGGTGGAGCCCGCGCCATGGCGCCGGGCGTAGTCCATGCTCGACAGGACGATGGCCGCGCCGCCGTCGGAGGTGGCGCAGATCTCCATGAGGCGCAAGGGGTCGGCCACCATGGGCGAGGCCAGCACCTCCTCGGCGCTCACCTCCTTGCGGTAGCGCGCCTTGGGGTTGGCCGCGCCGGCCCGGGCGTTCTTGACCTTCACCGCCGCGAAGTCGTCCTCGGTGGCGCCGAAGAGCTCCATGCGCCGGCGCGCGTAGAGCGCGAAGTAGGTGGGGTTGGTGGCACCCATGAGATGGAAGCGCAGCCAGTCCGGGTCGTCGCGACGCTCGCCCCCCACGGGGGCGAAGAACCCCTTGGGGGTGGTGTCGGCGCCGACCACGAGGGCGACGTCGCACAGCCCGGCCAGGATCTGGGCGCGTGCCGCCGCGATGGCCGTGGCGCCCGACGCGCACGCCGCGTAGGCACTCGACACGCGTGCACCGGACCAGCCCAGCGCCTGGGCGAAGGTGGCTCCGGAGATGAAGCCGGGATAGCCGTTGCGGATGGTGTCGGCCCCCGAGACGAACTGGACGTCGCTCCACGACACCCCGGCGTCGCCCAGGGCGTCGCGCGCCGCGGCGAGGCCGTACTCGACAAAGTTGCGGCCCCACTTGCCCCAGGGGTGCATGCCCACCCCGAGCACGGCCACGCTGCGGTCGTCAGGCACCTGCGCCCCCCGATCCGGCCGTCACCGGCCGCCATTTCCACACCAGGTACTCGTGGTCGTCGTCCTCGTAGAGCACGTCCACGACCAGCTCGACCTCGGTGCCCACGGAGAGGTCGTCCACGGTGACCTCGGGCACGACCTGACCCATGACCACCATCTTCTCCTCGGCCAGCTCCACCGCCGCGATGCAGAACGGCACATAGGGATCGGCGGCCACATACGGCACCGGGGGTTGGTAGCGGGCGTCGGTGTAGGACCACACCTTGCCCCGCCGGCTCAAGGGGACCTCGTCGAACTCGGTGCCCTCGCACCCGGGGTTGCCACAGAAGAAGGTCTGGCCGGGAAAGGCGTAGGTGCCACAGGTGCGACACCGGCTGCCGAGCAGTGCCGGGGCGTCGCCGTCGGTGGTGAACCATCCCTCCACGGCGGGGACGCGGGACTTGGCGGTGGTCATCGCGGCAGTCTAACGCTCCGTCAGATCCGGCCCCGGGGGCGCCAGGGCGTATCGTGATTCATGGACCTCACCGTCGTCGACTCCTTCACCGATCGTCCCTTCGCCGGCAACCCCGCGGCGGTGACGGTGGTGCACGCCTTCCCCGACGAAGGGCGCATGCAGGCCATCGCCCGCGAGATGAACCTGTCCGAGACGGCCTTCGTCGTCCCCCGACCCGACGGTGAACACGATCTGCGGTGGTTCACGCCCACCGTCGAGATCGATCTGTGCGGGCACGCCACCTTGGCCTCCGCCCACGTGCTCGGCGGTGCCGGGACGTTCCACACCAAGAGCGGCACCCTGGTGTGCTCCCGGGCCGACGACGGTTGGATCGAGATGGACTTCCCCGCCGATCCCACCACGCCCGAACCGGCGCCACCGTCGCTCGCCGCCGCGCTCGGCCTCGACGCCGCGCCCACCGTGCGCGCCTTCGCCCGGGCGCGCTTCGACCTGGTGGTGGAGCTGGCTGACGCCGCAGACCGTTCGGGCCGTGCGTCCCGACCTCGCCGCCGTGGCTGCGCTGCGGTCACGAGGCGTCATCGTCACCGCCCCCGGCGACCGGCCCGGCATCGACTGCGTGTGTCGCATGTTCGCCCCCAACGGGGGGATTCCCGAGGATCCCGTGACCGGCTCGGCCCACTGCACCTTGGCGGGGTACTGGGGCGAGCGGCTCGGCCGTCAGGAGCTCGTGGGGGAGCAGGTCTCGGCCCGGGGCGGGATCGTGCGCATGCGACGCAACGGGGACCGCGTCGTGCTCGGCGGTCAGGCTGTCACGGTGTCTCAGGTGCAACTGGTCGTCTGACTCAGCCGCTCGCTTTGCGCACGCCCTTGCGGTAGGCGGCGGGGAACAGGGCCCGTCCCACCGGCGCCAGCCGGGCGATCGGCGCCGCGTCGATGTCCAGCTTGGGCCCGCCCATGCGAGCCAGGACGAGCCGTGACACCTGCTCCTCGGTGCGTCGCACCATGCGGGGAGGCATGGGCATGCCGTCGTCGACGGCGCCCGACCCCATGGCGGTGGGCACCCACCCCGGGTACAGGACGTGGAGGTGGACACCCTTTCCCTCGGTGTCGAAGGACAGGCTCTCGGTGAAGGCGCTCAGGGCCGCCTTCGACGCGCTGTAGGCCGCTTCGTGCGGGCTCGGGGCGCGCCCGCTGTCCGAGGACACGTTGACGATCACCCCGTGGTGCCGTTCGAGCATTCCCGGCAGGACCGCCAAGGTGCCCGCCACCACCGCGAAGTAATTGGTCTCCATCACTTCTCGCTGCACGGGAAGGTCGGGCTCGCCCTCCCCGCGTGGTGGTCCCATACCGGCGTTGTTGACGAGCACGTCGATCCGCCCGTGCTCGGCCTCGATGTCCCGCAACACCGATACGAAACGGTCGGTGTCACTCACGTCGCAGACGACCGAGGACGAATCCGGTGAGCTCCGCTGCATCTCGTCGGCCACGCGGGTGAGAAGCTCCTGGCGTCGCGCCACCCCGATGACGATCGCCCTCTGGGCCGCCATGTCGAGGGAGAAGCGCCGCCCCAGACCCGACGACGCTCCGGTCACCACGACCACCGCTCCCCGGATGTCCATCATCGGCTCTCCCCCGTCCCGCTCGTGCCCTGGGCACCGCCGCGCCCGCGCCGGCCTGGCAACATTGCACCATGGACGCCCCCCGCACCGCCCGCACCATGTGGAAGCTCTTCGAGCCCCTGCACACCGTGACCTATGTCGCCGAGGAATGCATAGAGGAATACAGGACTGCGGGCCTCAAGGGTTTCTGGATGGGCTACTTCGCGGGGCGATCCGCACCGATGGGCCCGGTCGGGCCCGCCGTGGTCGACGCCACCTTCTTCAGCTTCAACCCCGCCCGTGTGGCTCGGGCGCTGCCCGACGCCTGGGCCTTCGCCCCGCCCGACCGGGTGCTCGAGGCCCGGCTCACCGGGGTCGACCGCGCCCTGGGCCGGATCCTCGGGCCCAACGGGGTCGGGGCCGACATCGGCGCCATGGCCGGTGATCTGGCCCGCGCCGCCGAGTTGGCGATGGAGGCGATCGAGGGCCTCACCACCGACGGCCGGCCCCTGGCCGCCGCCAATGTGGCGTTGGACTGGCCCGAGGAGCCCCATTTGGCGCTGTGGCAGGCGGCGACGGTGTTGCGCGAGCACCGCGGCGACGGGCACGTCACCGCGTTGGTGGCGGCGGGACTCGACGGTCGCCAGGCGTTGGTCACCATGGCCGCCACCGGGGCGGTTCCCCGCGCTGTGCTCCAGGCGGCCCGGGGTTGGGACGACGAGCAATGGGACGCGTCCGCCGCCACCTTGATGGAGCGCGGCTGGCTCGACGAAGACGGTTCGCCCACCGTCTCGGGAGCCACCGCCCGGCAGGAGATCGAGGACCTGACCGACCTGCTCGCGGCCGAACCGTGGGAGCGCATCGGCGAGGAGGGCACCGAGGCGGTGCGCGCCGTCCTCGCCCCATTGGCCAAGGCCATCGCCTCCACCGGTGCGGTCCCGGTGCCCAACCCCATCGGCCTCCCGCCACCGGAGTAGGGCGAGATCAGTCCCAGATGTCGACGGGGGCTTGGCCCAGCGGGTAGTGCCCGGGGAGCAGCCCGCCCGAGGTGGCGCGCTCCATGCGGCGGCGCATGCCGTCGGAGAGCGCATCGGCTTTGATCATTTCGATGAACAGGGCGGTGGCGTTCCCGACGTCGAAGAAGTCGCGCTGCCACGACCATTTCCAATTCCCGGCGTAGCGGAACCAGCTCCCGCCCAGGCCGGCGATGACATAGGGCGAGCCGTCGGGCCGGGTGGTGTCGGCGACCTGCTTCCACAGGCCGATGATCTCGCCCTGCTTGGGGTCGATGATCACCTTCTGGTACGGGTAAGTCCAGCCGTCGAGGCCGCCCATCTCGAGGCCCAGCGCGATGTCGCGGATGTCGTCGCGCCCGACGACCATGAAGTCCTCGTGGGGCCCGATGTTCCAGCCGTAGGTGGCGTCCTCGGTGTACATCTCCGACATCGGCTTCCAGTCGCCGGCCTCCTGGGCGCGGCGGTTCGTGTCCAACCAGCGCTGCACCATCTCCTCGAGCTCTTCGTACGCGAACGCGGGCACGTCAGTCCTCCTCGATCCTCAGTGCATGGGTGGGACAGAACTTCACGGCCGCCTCCACCTGGGGGCGCAGCTCTTCCGGCGGCGACTCGTCGAGCACCTCGACCACGTTCTTCTTCGACACCGTGAACACGGCGGGGGCCTCGGACTCACACACCCCGTGACCCTGGCACAGGTCGCGGTCGACGATCACCTTCACGGGGTCGCCCTCCGGTGGAAGCGGGCCACACAGGGCTGGGCCAGCTGCACCACCATCTTGGAGTGGTCGTTGCGGTAGGTGTCCGACGGCTGGGCCAGTTCGAAGTCCCAGTGGCGCAGCAACACGGAGAAGATGGCCTTCAACTGCATCATGGCGAAGGGCGCCCCCACACAGCGGTGCCGCCCGGCCCCGAAGGGGATCCACGTCCACGGGTTCGCCCGGTCCTCGGCTCGGGGCTCGAGGTAACGCTCGGGGACGAAGGCGTCGGGATCGGGGAAGTCCTCGGGGATGCGGTTCGACACCGCCGGGCTCGCCCCCACGAGTTTGCCGGGCGCCACCGCATACCCCTCGACCTCGAGCTCCTCCTTGACGACGCGCAGCACCAGGATGAGCGGCGGGTGCAGGCGCAGCGCTTCCTTGATGGCCGACTCCAGGCGGGGCATGGCGCGCAGCGCCTGATAGCTGACCTCCTCGCCGTGCGCGTAGAGCTCGTCGAGCTCGGTCCGCACCGCGGCGAGCTCTTCGGGATGGCGCAACAGCTCGATGAGCGTCCACGCCGCGGTCCCCGACGTGGTGTGGTGGCCGGCGAACATCATGGAGATGAACATGCCCGTCACGATGTCGGTGCTGAATTTCGGCGTGCCGTCCTCTTCGCGGATCGACATCAGCACGTCGAGCAGGTCGCGGTCGTCCTCGGTGGGGGCAGGGCCTTGTGCCCGGCGGTCCATGATCCCCTGCACCAGATCGACGAGCCCGAGCCGGGCGTCGTCGCGGCGGCGGAAGCTCTCGATGGGCGCGTAGGGGTCGACGTAGGCGATGGCGTCGGTGCCCTGCTCGAGGTCGTGGTAGAGCTCGGCGAAGCGGCGATCGAGATCGTGGCGGAACTTGGTCCCGATGAGACAGGCCGAAGACGTGTAGATGGTGAGCTCGGCGAACCAGTCGAGCAGGTCGATCGAGCCCATCTCGGCCCAGGTCCCCACCATGCCCTCGACCTCGTCCGCGATGGTCGCGGCGTGGCCCCGCATGAACTTGTCGCGCAGGGCCTGGTTGTGGAGCATCTCGCGCCGGCGCTCGGGGGGCGCGTCGAACACCACGCCCGCACCGAAGATCGGTGTCATGAACGGGTAGGCCTCGGCCTGGTCGAGCACCTCTTCGGGGGCGCGGAAGAACAGTTCGTTGGCCTCGGCTCCGGTGAGGAGCACGACGTCGCGATCCGCCAGACGGAACTGGCCCACGTCGCCGCACTCTTCCCGCACCCGCCGCATGAGCGCGATGGGATCGACGCGCAGCTCCTCCAAGTGCCCGTGCTCCCCTTCGCCTCCCGAGACCTGGGGCGGTTCGCGCAGTCCGACGTCGACGGTCATGGTGTGCCTCCCGTGCTGCTCTGGTCGGGTGCGGTCTCGTCCGGTCGGACGGGAGCCTCGGGCTGGACCTCGATCATGGGGATGTGCGTCCCGGGCGGGGTCGACACCGCCGTCATCACCGCGGCGGCGACGGCGGGAGGCCGCAGGAAATGGCTGTGGCGCGCCGCACCGAACCGGGTCCACTCGCCGAGCACCTCGGTGGTGGTGTCGGGGCCCCAGTCGGTCCCCATCTCGGTGAGGGTCTGACCGGGCTGGACGATGGTGGCCCGCACCCCGGTGCCTTCGAGCTCCAGTTGCATGGCCCGGACCAGGCCCTCCAGTCCCCATTTCGACGCCATGTAGGCCGCCATCAGGGGCCGGGGCAGGCGCAGGATGTCGGAGCTGACGAACACGAGGTCGCCGTGGTGCCGCTGCGCCATGGCGGGAGCGAACGCCGCTACCAGGCGGTGGGCGCCGAGGAGGTTCACCTCCACGGTGTGGGCGAAGTCCTTGGGCGACGTGCCCAGCGCGGTGCCGGGCTCGGCGTGCCCGGCGCTCGACACCATGATGTCGACGGGGCCCACGGCGTCCAACGCCGCCGCGGCGAATTCCTCGACCGAGGCCGCCTCGGCCAGGTCGAGCCGGTGTGCGTGGGCTTCTCCGCCCCCGGCCCGGATCCCCGCCGCCACCGCTTCGCACTTCTCGACCCGCCGGGCGCCGAGTACCACGGGGTGTCCCGCCTCCGCCAGCGCCGCGGCCGTGGCGGCTCCGATCCCCGAGGACGCGCCCGCCACCACCGCAGGTCGGCGTGGGGGGTGGGCGACGAATCGGGAGCGGGGCATGGGAGGAGATTCTTTCTCAGCGTGCCGTGATCGTGGTGGGGAGGCTGGCGAAGCCCCGCACGTTGATGGAGTGGACCCGGCGGGCCCGATCCGTGTCGATGTCGTAGTCGGCCACGCGGGCCACCAGCTCCTCCAGCATCACGCGGCGCCTCGAGCCGGGCCAGCGGAGCACCCAGGCAGAAATGGCGCCCGCCGCCGAAACTGATGAGCTTGGAGGTGTCGCGGTCGAGGTCGTAGCGGTCGGGGTCCTCGAACACCTCACCGTCACGGTTGGCCGACCCGATGAGCAGCAGCACCCGCTCCCCGTCGCCGATCACCGTCCCCCGCAGATCCACGTCACCGGTGGTGACGCGCAGCAGCATCTGCGAGGACGTGTCGTAGCGCAGGGTCTCTTCCACCCAGTGCGGGGCCCGCCCCGGGTCCCCGAGGGCCTTGGTCTTCTGGTCCGGGAACCGCCACGCCCAGAACCAGGCGTTGGCGAGGAGCTTGGTGGTGGTCTCGTTTCCCGCCACCACCATCAAGAAGAGAAAGGAGATGATCTCGTCGTCGCTCAGCCGATCGCCCGGCGCGGCACCGTCGACTCCCTCGTCTACCACCGCGTCGATCAACCCCGACGTGAGGTCGTCACGCCGTGCCCCGCGTCGTTCGCTCACCATGTCGGCGAAGTACCCCGCCAACACGAGGGCGGCCTCCATCCCCTCGGGGGGGACGTCGAAAACGCCTTCCTCGCGGTGCACGAGCAGATCCGCCAGCCGCCGCACCTCGGCGCGGTCCGACGCGGGGACGCCGATCATCTGCGAGATCACGTCCATGGGGAGCTTCCCGGCTACGTCCCCGACCATGTCGAACGAGCCCATCTCCACCGCGGCGTCGAGGTACTCGACCGCCAGGGCGCGGATCCCGGGCTCGAGCTCCGCCACCCGCCGCGTGGTGAAGGCCTTGGACACGAGCGATCGCATACGGGTGTGGCGGGGAGGGTCCATGGCCAGGAACGACATGGACTTGTGCGCGTGGGGCCCGTAGGCGGCGGGGTCGAGGGTCACGCCGAAGCGGTTCGACAGATGGGCGGGGTCGCGGAAGGCGGCCAGCACATCGGCGTGGCGCGACAGGGCCCAGAAGTCGAACTCGTCGTTGCGGTAGAGCGGCGCCTCGGCGCGCAGCCGGGCGTAGGTCGGATAGGGGTCCTCGTGGACCGAGTAGTCGTAGGGGCTGTAGTGGACCCCGGCGTCGGACTCCGTCACCGGTGCCGACGCCGACGTCGGTCACTGCGATCCTCCGAGCACCAGCCGGGCCGTGTCGGCCAGCGCCTCGGGTACGTCCTCGAAGTGGATGTGGCCCATGCCGGCCCACAGCATGGCCCCGCTGTAGGCGAGGTCGAGGCTGCGCAGCACCGCTTCGTCGGCTCGGTCTCCCAACGCGGTCGCCAGCCGCTCGTGCAGCGTGGCGCCGAACAGGACGCGCAGCGCTTGGACCTCGGGCCCGCTGCCGAGCAGTGCCGTGGTGCACGCCGCGGCCAGGGTGGGGTCGTCCGCCATGAACAGGCCCAGCACCCGCAGCTCGGCGATGGCCCGTTGCACGGCGTCGGCTCCCTCGTCGACGGCGGGGACCGGGAGCGCCTGCATGCGGCGCCACAGCACCTCGGCCAGCAGGTGGTCCTTGGATGCGAAGTACGTGTACGCCGTGGCCGGTGCCACCCCGGCCCGGCGCGCCACGGTGCGGACGGTGATGCCCTCGTAGCCGCGCTCGCGCGCCTCGACGGCGGCCGCCTCCACGAGCTGCTCGACCACGGCGACCTGGCGCACCGTGAGGCGTCGGCGCGACGCTTCAGCCGCCGATACGGTCATCGGCGCCTCGGTGACGGGCGCCTCGGTCACGGGCGGGCCCTGCCGATCTCGACGTCGGTCACGGTGCGGTCCCTCGTGTCGAATTCGGGCGGCACGTGCGGCGTGCCGTCGCGCATGGGGGGAAGCGGAAGGTCGCGGCGGTGGTGTTGCGGGTCATGGTGGTGATGTCGGCTACGGGGAGGACCTCGGTGTCGTCGTCGATCACCACCTCCCACCGGCAATGGGGCACGCGGTCCGAGGGGACGCGCGGAGGGCGGTGGACGGCGCGCACCCGGGCCTTGGGGTTCACGGCTTGGGCGGTGACATCGAAGGTGCCGTCCTCGATGGTGTGGCACATGCCCGTCACCATCTTGTCGCCCCAGGGTTCGACGTCCATGAGCGCTCCGCAGCTGCGCAGCTCGAAGTAGCCGTGGTGGTCGTCCTCCACCACGTAGTGGACGTCCATGTAGTGGTGGGGGAAGCCGGGATCGAGCTGGAGGACCTTGAAGATGGCTTCAATGCCGTCCCCCTCGATGCCCATGACCTCGCGCAGCCGTTCGCCGTAGATGGGACTCGCCCCGGCCCACTCCTCGATGGCGAGCTCGGTGACGACATCGGCGCCGTAGCGCATCCCGATGGCCGCGCACATGGAGCGGTCGAGGAGATGCACGGTCAGGGCGTACTCGCGGGCCAGACGGACGAGGGCCTCCTTGGACAGGTCCTCGTACCGGAAGTCAGGATCGAAGGGACCCGAGTAGTCGTTGCGGTCGGCCATAGCGTCAGACTACGTTCCAGACACCTGTCTGGCTAGAGGGGAATCATGGGAATTCGGAGAAGGTCCCGATGGGGATGGGACCGGTGACCACCGTCGGGGTGATCGGGCTCGGCGACATCGGCCGGGGCGTCGCCGACGCCGTGGTGCGGGCCGGGCTCAACCTCGTGGTCTGTGACCTCCGGACCGAGGTCACGGCCTCGTTCGAGGCAAAAGCCCACGTCGCCGGCACTCCCGGCGCCCTCGGGGCCCGGGCCGACGTAGTGGTCGTGGCCGTGGTGAACGACCATCAGGTCCTGGCCGTGCTGGACGGGGACGACGGCGCCCTGGCCGGGGCGGCGCCCGGGTCGGTGGTGGTCATCCTGAGCACGGTGTCGCCCGGCACCGTCGAGGTCGCGGCCGGGTTGGCGGCGCGCCGGGACGTCGACGTCGTCGACTGCGGGGTGAGCGGCGGCCCCCAGGCTTCCGCCGACGGCACCCTCGTGGCCATGGTGGGCGGGGACGCGGCGGTGATCGAGCGGGTCCGGCCCGTCCTCGACGTCTTCACCTCGTTGGTGGTGCACATGGGCCCGCTCGGCTCCGGCCTCAAGGCCAAGTTGGCCCGCAACCTCGTGCAGTACGGATCGTGGTTGGCGGCCTACGAAGCCCAGGTGCTGGCGGAGGCGGCCGGGATCGAGCTGGCCAAGCTGGCCGAGGTGATCAGGGAGAGCGACAAGTTGATCGGCGGGGCCTCGCGGCTCATGTTCCGCGACACCGTCGCACCCCTGCCCCCCGACAGCCATCCCGCCATCCTCGACGCCATGGGGGCGGGCGCCGCCCTGGCGCACAAGGACCTCAAGGCCGCCATCGAGCTGGCGAGGACGCTCGACCTCGAGCTCCCTCTGGCCCAGATGACCGACGATCGCTGCGATGCCGTGTTCGGGCTGGGGCCATGAGCGCTTCCTTCGGCGAGGAGCGCATGCTCATCGATGGCGCCTTGGTGCCGTCGTCGACGGGCGCGGTGTTCGAGACGGTGAACCCCGCCACCGAGGAGGTGCTCGGCGTGGCCGCCGACGCCTCGGCTCAGGACGCCGAGCGCGCCCTCGCCGCGGCCCGGCGCGCCTTCGACGGATCGGGGTGGTCCACCGACGTGGCGCTGCGGGTGCGGTGCCTGCGCCAGCTGCAGGCGGCGATGCGGTCGCACGCCGAGGAGCTGCGGGCCATGACCATCGCCGAGACGGGGTCGCCCTTGTTCATGACCCGTTCGGCTCAGCTCGACGACCCCGTGGAGTCGTTGGGATGGGTAGCCGATCTGGCGGAGTCCTATGAGTGGGTGACCGATCTCGGCACGGCGGAGCCGTTGGGGATGCCCGCCCAGCGGTGGCTGCGGCGGGAGGCCGCCGGCGTGGTGGCCGCCATCACGCCGTGGAACGTCCCGCATCAGATCAACCTGGCCAAGCTCGGTCCGGCCCTCGCTGCGGGCAACACCGTGATTCTCAAGCCCGCTCCCGACACCCCGTGGTGCGCCACGGTGCTGGGGCGGCTCATCGTCGAGGAGACCGACTTCCCCGCCGGCGTCGTCAACATCCTGGCGTCGTCGGAACCCGCCTTCGGGGCCCGCTTCGTCACCGACCCCCGGGTCGACCAGGTGAGCTTCACCGGATCGACCGCCACGGGCCGCACCGTGATGGCCCAGGCGGCGGGCACGCTCAAACGCGTCTTCCTCGAGCTCGGCGGCAAGTCGGCCTTCGTGGTGCTCGACGACGCCGATCTGCGCGGCGCCTGCGGCGTGGCCGCCTTCACCGTCTGCGTCCACGCCGGACAGGGCTGTGCCATCACCACGCGGCTGGTGGTGCCACGTGAACACTTCGACGCCGCGGTCGACGTCACCGCCGATGCGCTGGGCAAGCTGCCGCGCCGGGGATCCCACCGACCCCGGCACCATCTGCGGGCCGCTCATCAACGCCCGTCAGCGCGACCGGGTCGAGGGGTACATCGCCATGGCCCGCGACGAGGGCGGGGAGATCGTGACGGGCGGGGGACGTCCCTCAGGTCGCGACAAGGGGTTCTTCGTCGACCCCACGCTCATCGTCGGGATCGGCAACGATTCCCCCGTGGCCCAACAGGAGATCTTCGGTCCCGTCCTCGTCCTCATCCCCCACGACGGCGACGACGACGCCGTCGAGATCGCCAACGACTCGCCCTACGGGCTCTCGGGGTCAGTGTGGTCGGGCGACAGAGACCGCGCCATCGCCGTGGCCGGGCGGTTGCGCACCGGGACGGTAGGCGTCAACGGGGGTATCTGGTACAGCCCCGACGTGCCCTTCGGCGGGTACAAGCAGTCGGGGATCGGGCGAGAGATGGGCGTGGCCGGTTTCGAGGAGTACCTTGAGACCAAGGTCGTGGCGGAGCCGGCATGAGCACCGAGCGGCGGCCGCCGAAGCCGGACCGGGCCAAGGGCAGGGCCAAGATGCAGGAGGTCTACAACTTCACCGTCGACCCCGACGACGTGCCCGGGGACTTCGTGGCCTACACCGTGGACAATCTGTTCGGCGACGTGTGGTGCCGTCCCGGCTTGTCGGTGTTCGAACGACGCCTCATGACCATCGGGGTGCTGGCTGCGCTCGGGAAGGCTGACCTCCTCGACGTCCAGTTCCAGAGCGCGCTCACCAACGGCGAGCTCGACGAGGACCAGGTACGAGAGATCGTGATCCACCTGACCCACTACGTGGGTTGGCCACTGGCCACCGACATCAGCGGGTCGGCCGAGCGCGTCATCGCCCGCTGGCGCGCCGCCCAGGAGAGCGCCTCGGGAAACACAGAGACGTGACGACCTACGACTTCACCGGCAAGGTCGCCGTCGTCACCGGGGCCGGCCGCGGCATCGGTCGCGCCTACGCCGAGGGCCTCGCCGCCGCCGGGGCGTCGGTGGTGGTGGCCGACATCGCCGAGGCCACCGCCGAGGAGACGGCCGACTCCATCAACGCCGGGGGCGGGATCGCGGCCGCGCTCGGCGTCGACATCGCCGATCACGACTCGGTGGCCGCCATGGCCGAGACCGCCGCCATGCGGTTCGGCGGGATCGATCTGCTGGTCAACAACGCCGCGATCTTCGGGGGGATGAAGCTCGACTTCCTCCTCACCGTGGACTGGGACTACCTGAAGCGCTTCCTCGAGGTGAACCTCATGGGCGCGTTGGTGTGCATCCGGGCGTGTTACCAGTCCATGGCCGAGCGGGGCGGGGGAGCGATCGTGAACCAGTCCTCCACCGCCGCCTACCTCTACGCCGGGTACTACGGCTGGGCCAAGGCGGGAATCAACTCGCTCACTCAGCAGCTGGCCCACGAGCTCGGGTCGATGAAGATCAGGGTGAACGCCATCGCTCCCGGCCCCACCGACACCGAGGCGGCCCGCTCGGTGGTGCCCGACGACTACATGAACCAGCTGGTTGGTTCGCTGGCACTCAAACGCCAGGGCACCACCGATGACCTGGTCGGGATGTGCCTGTTCCTCCTGTCCGACGAGGCTACGTGGATCACCGGGCACGTGTTCAATGTCGACGGCGGTCAGGTCATGCGCCCGTGACCGCTTACAGTAGCGACGGGGCATCGCCCATCGTCGTGATCGAGGAGATCGACGACGGGGCGGTCCGCATCATCCGGTTCAACCGTCCCGAGGCCCGCAACGCCTTCAACTTCGCGCTGTATGACGCCGTGACCGACGCGCTCGTCGACGCGGCCGAGTCAGGCGCATGCCATGTCGCCGTGCTGACGGGAACGGGCTCGAGCTTCAGTGCCGGCCAGGACCTGAAGGAGATGGCGGCTCTCGTCACCGGGGAAGCGTCGCCCGAGGCGGCCAAGGGGTTCCGGGGACTGCTCGACGCGGTGCAGTCCTTCGAGAAGCCGCTACTGGCGGCCGTCAACGGAACCGGGGTGGGACTGGGGTTCACGTTGCTTCCCCATTGCGATCTCGTGTTCATGGCCGACGATGCCCGGCTGCGTGTTCCCTTTGCCGAGCTCGGTGTGCCGCCCGAGGCGGCCAGCAGCTACCTGTTCCCGCAGACGATGGGCTGGCAGCGAGCCGCTCGGCTGCTCTTCACCGGGGCATGGATGAGCGCGCCCGAGGCCGTTGACGCGGGCGTGGCACTGGCGCACTTCCCGGCCGATTCGCTGATGGCGGAGACCCTGGCGGTGGCCAGCACCATCGCCGCCATGCCCCTCGGTGCGCTCATGGCCGGCAAGCGGCTGTTGCTGGCCACCCGGAACCCCGAGGTGACCGCGGCTCGGGAGCGTGAAGACGCCGGGTTCGTCGAGCTGTTGGGCTCGGCTGCCAACCTGGCTGCGTTGGAGCGCTTCGGGACCGGCCCCGGCAACTAGTGGCCGGGGCGCCGCCTTTTCCGAGGCCAGATAGGATGACCGGCCGTCCCTGGCGCGGACCGGGTAGCCCGGTCCGGGGTGATGATCGGCGCTTGTAGCTCAATTGGATAGAGCACCTGACTACGGATCAGGAGGTTGGGGGTTCGAGTCCCTCCAAGCGCGCTGAGCGAGTCCAGGTAACTGGTCACGCGCCCGCTCCTGCAAGGGGCAGGCATAGCTTCGCGAGCGACAGCGCAGCTATTGCAAGCCGGGACTCAGCGGCCAGCTCCACCGAGCAGACCTAGCCGGGCGCTCGGCACGACCCCCTACCCTCTCCCGTGTTTGAGTCCATGTCCATGTCCGTGGCCGTGGCCGGTCCCGCTACCCGTGCCGATGCTTGCACCGCACCCGGTGCCAGTTCCGGTTCCCGTCCAGGTTCCAGTTCCGGTCCAGCTTTCGTTTCCGCTCCCCTTGCCTTTGCTTGCCCCGGAGTCGTGGCCCTTCTTGCGGCCGTTGCCGCTACCGCTACCGTTGCCCGTTCCGCTCCCGTTGCCGGTCCCCGTGACGGTGGGGCACGCACACCCGGTCCCGTAGCCGCTGCCGTAGGTGGTGCCACTCTTGGAGTCGTCGCCCTTGCCGTTGGCGTAACCGGTTCCCGTCCCGGTCGGGCACGTGCACAGATTCCCGTTCCCGCTCGAGTCGTTGCCAGAGCCTTTGCCGCTACCGTTGCCCGTTCCGCTCCCGTTGCCGGTCCCCGTGACAGTGGGGCACGCACACCCGGTCCCGTAGCCGCTGCCGTAGGTGGTGCCACTCTTGGAGTCGTCGCCCTTGCCGTTGGCGTAACCGGTTCCCGTCCCGGTCGGGCACGTGCACAGATTCCCGTTCCCGCTCGAGTCGTTGCCAGAGCCTTTGCCGCTACCGTTGCCCGTTCCGCTCCCGTTGCCGGTCCCCGTGACAGTGGGGCACGCACACCCGGTCCCGGTCCCGTAGCCGCTGCCGTAGGTGGTGCCACTCTTGGAGTCGTCGCCCTTGCCGTTGGCGTAACCGGTTCCCGTCCCGGTCGGGCACGTGCACAGATTCCCGTTCCCGCTCGAGTCGTTGCCAGAGCCTTTGCCGCTACCGTTGCCCGTTCCGCTCCCGTAGCCGGTCCCAGTGACAGTGGGGCACGCACACCCGGTCCCGGTCCCGTAGCCGCTGCCGTAGGTGGTGCCACTCTTGGAGTCGTCGCCCTTGCCGTTGGCGTAACCGGTTCCCGTCCCGGTCGGGCACGTGCACAGATTCCCGTTCCCGCTCGAGTCGTTGCCAGAGCCTTTGCTGTGTCCGTTTCCGTAGCCGTAGCCGTAGCCACCGCCGTTCGGGGTGGGGCACGTAGTCGTCGAGCTCGAGACCGTCTTCGCCGACGCCGCCGTCTGGAACAGCCCGACCGACAGGATCGTCATTGCACTGCAAACAAGGAGGAGACCACCAAAGACGGACGACACGAAGCGCATACGCGTGTGGATCATGATCACGTGGCCTTTCCTATGGGAACGGGCAGGCGAGAACCAGTGCCCCGTCACGTCATAGCATCGACATCAGTCGCAGTCGTCGTTCAAATTGAGGATTCTAATGATTGATATTGAGCGTTCTCTTGGCCACAGAGATGCACAGCGACCGAGGGCGGCCGGCGAGCGACGCGCCGGACGCTCGCTCAAGCGAGCTGAGGGGTCCTGGCCAGAGGAGGAAGGCGGCCTGACTGTTCCGGAAACTGCGGTCCAGTTCCTCGCGCTTAGGCGTGGCGTCAGCCTCGAGAGAGTGGATGCTGTTGCATCTGTGTCGCGTGTCGCGTCGCCTTTTGGTGGACCGCCCCGACTCCCTCGTCATCTTGTCCGAGCGCTCGCCCCGGTTATCCCGGCCAGCATCTGTTCGAGCGCCGCCTGGTCCGGTCCGACGAATGGTGGAGCATCGGGGACAGCTGCAAGAGCATCCAAGAGCCGCTCTATCGACGAGCCCCTCGCGGCCGGCAGATGGCTGCTCAGGATCATGGTGGGCTCCAGCGCGCGGATGTGATCCAGCTCCGATGCGAACACCCCCCGGTCCACCTTGTGCAGCCAAGAAGAGTCCACCGTCGCCCAGAAGACCTGACCCGCACGGAGCGCCTGATCGGACAGGTCTTCGGCGCATTCCGGCACCTTGTCCAAAAGGGCGCCGAAGCAGTCCGAGCTGAAGAAGATGCCCGATCGCTCGTCCCGCAGGCCCGTGGTGATCGGGTTGTCGAATGCGGGAGGGCGCACCGCGGTCAGGATGCGATCGCCCACATCGACGGTCTGCCCCGGGTTGACCAGGTACACCCGGTCCATGGGCAGAGGTGCAGCCAGGCTCATGATCCCCACCCCGAGAAAGCTGGTGATCACCCGCAGCCGTTCGTTCTCATCGAGCAGGCGCTGCAGCGAGCCGATGTGGTCGAAGTCGGTATGGGTCAGCCAGATCCAGCGAAGATCGGCCGGATCGATCACCGTCCGCAGCGCGGCCATGAAGTCCTCGCTTTCCCTCACGGTGCCGGTGTCGACGAGCACCGGCTCGGCGGCGTGGATCACGAACGCGTTGATGGCGAGGTTGCCGAAGCCGGAGATGGCGGCGGTCGACGTCACGACGTCGACGTCAGGCGAGGCCTTGTACGTGTGCATCATCGGAAACTCCTCAGGTCTCGAAGGGAAAGATGGGGCTAAGAGGCCGACGGCGTCGCCTCGGCGGCACCCTTCAGTCGCTCGAGCGTGTGCCGCATGGCCTCGCGCAACTCGCGGGCACGGTTGGTTGGGACATCGACGATGCGGGCCCAGGTCGGTATCCATCGAACCGTGTAGGACTCGGTGACCCGGGTGCCCTCCGCCACGGGCTCCAGGCGGTAGCGCCACTGGGTCGACTCCCGGCCGCCC
This sequence comes from uncultured Acidimicrobiales bacterium, assembly GCA_963768255.1. Classification (GTDB taxonomy): domain Bacteria; phylum Actinomycetota; class Acidimicrobiia; order Acidimicrobiales; family UBA8190; genus Chersky-840. Next base: position 598,495 of record CAVYGX010000008.1, read on the forward strand.
TCTTCGGTCACGAAGGCGAATTCACGGCCCGGGTCGGCGGTGAGCACGCGGCCTCGACGTGACCACTTCATGAGACCGCCGGGGCCTCCTTGGTTGTGGCCGATGAACGTGGCGCCCACGGCCGGTCCGGTCGACCCGTCGAGCCACTCCACCTGCCGGCACTCGGGGCTCCAGGTCCCCATGCGAGGCAGGTCCGCCACCAGTTCGTAGATCTCCGTCGCCGGCGCCTCGATCACCATGGACTGCGAGTCCTGCCGCAACCACCATCGGCTGCTCCGGTTCGGGCTCGGGTTCTCCGTCATGTCCTCTTTCTCCTTGGTCTCGATCACCTGCGCACCTCCTCGGCTCAGGAAGCAAGCTAATAGCAATAGCGAAAGCTGTCAATCCATTTCTAAGCTATACTCATTTCCAGTGGCACCGACCGAGGGGACGACACAGACCGAAGCGGCCGTGGGCCGTCCGGCGCGGCCGGACCGTCGGGCCCGTCGCCGCCAGGAGACGATCCGCGAGATCCTCGCCATCGCCCGCGACGTGATGACTGAGGAAGGGGTGAACGGCCTCAGTCTGGCCGAGGTGGCACGGCGCCTCGGCGTCCAACCACCGTCGCTCTACAAGTACTTCCCGTCGCTCATGGCGATCTATGACGCGCTGTTCCTCGAGGGGCAGCGCCAGAACCTCGATGCAATGCGCAGCGGCATGCAGGGAGCCGAGTCCGGGCTGGACGCGCTCATCGCAGGCCTCGAAGCGAGTGGGCGTTGGTGTCTGGCCAACCGCGCCGTCGCCGAGTTGCTCTTCTGGCGCCCCGTCCCGAGCTTCCATCCTTCGTCGGAAGCGTTCGCAGTCAGCATGGAGATGGTCGATCTCCAGCGCGGGGCCCTCGCCGACGCCGTGGGCAAGGGCCAGCTCGGCCCGGCGGCCAACGAAGAGGGCGCCATCTACCTCGTGTCGACGATCATTGTCGGGGTGCTCAGCCAGACATTCGCCAACGAGCCTGATCTCCCCTGGGGCGAGGGCCGTTTCACCTCGATGTTCGCAACCTTGATGCGCCTCTTGCCCGCCGCCTTCCCCCTCGATCAATAAGGACGGAACAAGCGCGGGCCGGGTGGCGCCGCCGACGCCCCGGGCGTCGTCGGTCTGACAGGGCTCTCGCTGAGATATGGTGCTGAACAGCAGCTTCGCGATGCCCTGAGACGTGATCGGACATGACGTGGCACAAGACAGAGAACTCGACGGGCGCCATCGAGCCACGGTGGAGAAGATCTTCAACCATCCGGTCAGTCACAACATCCAGTGGCACGACGTCTTGTCGCTCCTGGCGAGCGTGGGCGCGGCCACCGAGGAGCACGACGGCCGGTACAAGGTGACCCTGGGACCCGAGACAGAGACGTTCGACGTCCCGCGCCATCGGGATATCGACGAGCAGCAGGTCATCGATCTGCGGCGGATGCTGAGGGGCGCCGGGATCACCCCCGAGTCGACATAGCAGCGCGCCGTTCGTACCGGGACTGACGGCGTGCTTGCCGATATGCTCCATTGTCGGCGGCACAACTGACGGGCCGGATCGGCACAAACGGAGGCATCAATGCGGCTGCACCACCGACTGCCTCGGGTGACAGGGATCGTTACGCTGTTGGCCCTTCTCGCTGTGGTCTGCTACTTCTTCGTGGCAACGGGCTCAACGGCATCGGCTGCAACGCACTACGCCACGACGGTGACCTCGCGAGGGCCCATCAACCCGGCTGCTATTCCCCTCGGAGACGGATACGTCTCGACCACGCCCAAGAAGGGCTACGTCGATTCCTGTATTACACACTTCCCCCCGCAGGGGGGTGCGTCGAGCGACGGACCATGGATCAACACCGCCAACAAGACCTGGGACTCGTTGACGAAGACCGCAGTGCAGGGAACGGTCTCGTGGCCACAGGCCAGCTATTCCGTCACGGTGTCTGGCAATCGCCGGATCATCACGGGGAACGACCTGCCCGTCAATCACACCACAGGCACCTTCCCCATCAGCCCGTCTGACCCGGCCTATGCCTATGACCAGAACCCCAACACGATCGTCCCGCAGTCCATCTCCTGGTCGCTGCCGCTCGATCCGGTGGCGGCGAAGACCCCCGGTTGCACCGGGGGAGGCCCGATAGGTGTCCTCGATGATGGGGTATACTTGTTCAACGCGCTCGACGGTGAGGGTCGCGACGCCGCTGCCCATGAGGTGCTCGACAGCTGTCAAGAGCACCCGCAGCAGGCTGGGATGCTCCATCACCACACGGTTCCGTCGTGCATCCTCTCGCAGGCCACGGGCCGGTCCACGCTCGTGGGCTACGCCGCCGACGGGTACGGCATCTATGTCGAGCGAAATGCGAAAGGCGCGTTACTCACGAACACCAGTCTCGATCGCTGTCACGGCCGGACGTCACGGGTGCTGTGGAACGGGAAGGAAAAGCGCATCTACCACTACGACGCCACGCTGGAGTACCCGTACACCGTCGGTTGCTACCACGGCACGCCGATCTCTTCGAACTAACCTCAGCTTCCGACGGGGCCGAGATCGTCGGAGCGTCCAGCTTCGAGTCGTGACCACTGGGGGGTGGGGCGTCCGCCGGGCCACACGGACACTCGCGGCCAATCGGGGGGGCCACCGTCCGTCCGCGTGACGTGACCCCGTCGGGGCCAGCCTGGGGGCGAGTCCTCCCATGTCTCCTGGCGTCCGTACACGGTGAGGTCCATGAGCGCGTAGCTGTAGTCCATTGCCTCCACGCCGCGCAGTGTCGTCCAATAGGTTTCGAAGACTCGGTCGCCTTCCCGCAGGTAGCACACAAGGTGCATTCTGCCGATGTGACGCCCGACGAGGAGCGTGCCGAGGGAGTCCTGCGCGGAGTACCAGGGCATATCCCAGCCCATGAAGTCGCGGTACCGGATGCTCTCGTCGTAGGGTCCCTGACACAAGACGGCGAAGGTGATGCCACGCGAATGCAGATAGGACAGCTCCGCGATCTGGGTGGTGACCCAGGTGCAGCCTTCGCACTGCTCGGGCGCGGGGTGGCCGGTGTGCCACATGAAGTAATAGGCGATCAACTGTCGACGGCCCTCGAACGCGTCGAGCGAGGTGATCGGCCCGTTCGGCCCCATCAGCGGAGTCGTGGCTTCTACCTCGACCATCGGCAACCGACGGCGGGCAGCAGCGATGGCGTCGCCCTCGTGGGTGTGCGCCTTCTCGCGGACCCGCAGATCGTCCAGCTCGGCCTGGAAGGCGGCTCGGTCGACGACGGCAGGCATGCGCGGCGTGTCCGGCCCCTCCTTGCCGTCGTGCCAGTCCTGTGTGGGACCGCCCGCCAAGGACGGTACGTCGTTCGACCCATCGGGCATGTTGGTTGTCCCTCCTTGGCCCATATTTCCGGATCGATACTCTCTGAAACAATCGGAAAGCCGGGTACGGAGAGGAGGCACCATGCGGAAGCTGGGGGTCGTCGAGTTCGTCACGCTCGACGGCGTCATGCAGGGCCTGGGCGGGCCCGACGAGGACCGCGAGGGCGGATTCGACCAGGGCGGCTGGGGTGCCCCCGACGGCGACGAGGTGCTGGCCCGACACGCGGGGCAGGGGATCGGCCAGACCTCGGCCTACCTCTTCGGGCGCAAGACCTACGAGCACATGGCGGCGCACTGGCCCGCCGAACCCGCCGACAACCCGATCGCGGCCAGCCTCAACGCGACGCCGAAGTACGTGGCGACGAAGACGCTGCGCCAGCGGGACGTGGAATGGGCCAATTGCCACGTCATCGAGGGCCACGTCGTGGACGCGGTCCAGGAACTCAAGGCAGAGGGCCACGGCTTCGTCACCGTCCTCGGCAGCGGGGTGCTCGTGCAGACGCTCATCGCCCACGAACTGATCGATACCTACCAGATCATGCTGCACCCCCTCGTGCTCGGCACGGGCACGAGGCTGTTCCGGGAGTACCCCCAGCCGCTGCGGCTGCGGCTCACCGGGTGCACGCAGACCACGACCGGTGTGCTGCTTCTCACCTACGAGCGAGAGGCGCGGGCGGCATAGCGACGTGAGATCATCTCGGAGCTCTGATTCACCTTCAGGGAGACGACACAGGAGGCGCCGACGTGTCGAGCACCGGAGGCACGAGCGGGCCTTCGTCCGAAAATACGGACGGCGCCGCACCGAGGGGGCCTAAGGGAGGAACCGCTCTGCTGGCCACCTTGGCCATGGCCCAGTTCATGGTCGTACTCGATTTCACGATCGTCAATGTGGCGCTGCCTTCGATTCAGCACGGCTTGCACGTCGCGACGACGACGCTGCAGTGGTTGGTGACCGCTTATGCCGTCACCTTCGGCGGCTTCCTTCTCCTCGGCGGCCGGCTCGCCGATGTTTTCGGCCGGGCCAGGCTGTACCGGATCGGGCTCTGCATCTTCGTCCTTGCCAGCATCTCCGGAGGCCTGGCGGTCGAGCCGAAGCTGTTGATCGCCTCGAGAGCCGTCCAGGGGCTCGGCGCCTCGATGCTGGCTCCGGCGGGGCTTTCCCTGCTCGTCACGAGCTGGCCGGACGAGCAGCAGCGCAGCCACGCGCTCGGTGTGTACGGGGCGGTTGCCTCGGCCGGCTTTGCCGCTGGCGCCGTGATCGGCGGCCTGCTCGTCGAGGCGAGCTGGCGGCTCGTCTTCTTCGTCAACGTCCCGGTGGGCGTGGTGCTGTTCGTGGCGTCCTGGCGTCTCCTGCCAGCCGATCCGCCGCGCCGCTCCGGCCGGCTCGACGTCGCCGGAGCGCTCGCCGTGACCGCCGGCGTGGCCCTGCTCGTGCTCGGCGTGACGCGCGCGGGCGACACCCTCCAGCCGACGCAGCCCGCCGTGGCGGTGGGCGCCGGGCTGGTCCTGCTCATCGCGTTCGTCTGTCCGCGAGCGCAAGGCGGCCTCGCCTCTGCTCAACCTCGACCTGCTCAAGGACCGGGCGATCCTCGGCGCGAACCAGTGCCTGCTCGCGTACGGCGCCTGCAACGCAGGTGCAGTGTTACTCGTGACGCTCTACCTGCAGGAGGGTCGGGGCCTCAGACCGCTTCTGACGGGGCTGTGCTTCATCCCGCAGGCCGTCGGGGCCTTCGCCCTGGCCGGTCCGGCCTCGAAGCTCGTCCCTGCGCTCGGGCCTCGCCGCGCCCTCGCGGCGGGCATGTCTCTCGGCCTGCTCGCTCTCGTCGGCTCCGCACTCAGCGTCGCCCGCGGCCCGCTTGCCGGGTTGCTCGCCTCCCTGTTCGTGATGGGGATCTCGGCCCGCATCGTCCAGGTCGCCTCGACCCTCGCGGGCACGCACGGACCGGTGGCCGCCCGGGGCGAGGGCTCGGCCAGCGCGGTGCTGACCGCGTCGCGTCAGGTCGGCTCGGCGCTCGGCGTGGCCGTCGTGTCGGCAACCCTGATCACGTTCCACGGGAACGCGAGCCATCGCACCGCGCTGGCCATGCTCGTCGCAGCCGCCTTCGCGTTCGCCGGCCTGCTCACGACGCGCGTCGTGCCGAGCGGACCGGCGCAGCCGCTCTTGTTGCGACTCGAGCACCTCTTCCCCCGTCACGCCGGCGGACTTCCTTGACGTTGTCGCTGTTGCCGGTCCCGGCTCTCACTCCATCGGCTTCTGGGCGATGAAGGCCGGCTGCCGACCGGCGAACAGCCAGCCACAGGCGGCCCCGAGCAAGGGCATGCCGGCGAGGATGAGGAGCAGGTTGGCCAGCGGGATGGTGCCCAGCTCACTGATACCGTCGCCGTTGGGTGCCCCCGAGAAGAAGGCCAGGCACGCCAAGTAGGCGGCGGCGATCCCCATCACCGCCCCGATGAAGGCGAGGGCGCCGGCGGTGGCGGCGGTCAGGGTTCTCCGGGTGCCACTGCTCGCCCCGGTGGCGCTCAACGTGCGCAGGTCGCTGGCAGCTTCGCTTCGGATGAGCCCGACGGTCATGGCCAGGATGGCGAGAGCCAGAAGAATGCCGACCACCGTGGCCCAATCGATGACCTGGGTCGACGACGGGGAGTCAGACTTGCTCTCGACCGTCATGCCGAGGGTGGAGGCGGTCAGGCGGGCGCTGTTGATCTGCGTGACGGTGAGCGGATGGTTCGTGAGGATCATCCAACCGGCCACGCTTGTCTGGAGGTCGAGCGCGTGGACCGCGTGTTCGGAGACGACGGTGTTGGGGGCCGAGGTTCCCGATGGCAGCGCACCGATGGTCTGCATGGGGGGATCGATCACTGATCCCCCCTGCCCGTTGGGTCCCTGACCGGGGCTGGCGTTGTCAGAAGCAGGTCCGTAGGACAAGACCATGTTCGAGACGGACGCGAGGCCCGGGCGCATGGTCAGGATGTCGGCCCTGGGGTCGACTTCCGAGGCGGAGATGCCGAAGGCCTTCAGGAGTTGGGGGGTGGCCACGTACAGCTGGCCGCTGAAGTTGCGCCCCGTGCCCTCGTGGACCAGGCCGACGTCGGGGGAGAGGAGCTCGACGACCGTGTGGGCTCCGAGGGCGGCAGCGATGGCGTTCGTCTTGGCCAGCATGGCGGGGGTGCTGGGTAGCGGCGCGGGTCCGCCGCCTTTCGGGGACAAATTCAGGCTGGGCGGGCCGCTGCCCTTCGGGCTGATCGTCACACTGCTGCCGCTGCCCTTCGGGCCGATGATCACACTGCCGGGCGGTGGCACCTGGGGTGTGTACACGTTGAGCTGGTTGCTGGCCAGGTTGGGCCCCGCGTAGTCGAGGACGTTGCCATAGCGGGCCGCGGCGGCCACGCACACCGTGGCGGCGATGAGCACCCCCAAGCTGATGGCTCCCAGGGCTGAGCCCGATCGGGCGCGGTACCGAGACAGGTCGCGCAGCGCCATGCGTACGGCGAGCGGCGTACGCCGCGCCGCCACGGCGATCGAGGTAAGGGCCAGTGGAGCGAGGAAGATGATCCCGATGGTGAGAACGACGAAGCCGAGGACGAGCTCGGGCGCCCCGCCGCCGTTTCCCTTGCTCTGGCCGGCATAGAACAGAAGGAAGTAGGCGCCTACCGTCAGCAGGATGCCGGGGACGGCCGAGCGGTGCAGCTGGCGAGGCGGCGCGGGGCGCCCGGACAGGGCGGTGACCACGGGAATCCGGGTGACGGCGCGCGCCGGACGCGCCGCAGCCAGCCACGTCGTGACGACCGCAAGTCCCATGGCCGGCAGGATCACGACCCAGGGCAGCTGGAACGTGCCGATCAGGTGGTGCGACGCCTGTTCGACGTGGGGAAGGTAGGCGATCCACGCCACCAGGCCCAATGCCGCGCCCACCGCGGTCCCGACCACGCCGACGGCGAGGCCGTTGGCCCGGACCACCAAGCGGATGTTCTTGTCGGTGGCCCCCAGGGCGCCGAGCATGCCGATGGAACGCATCCGGCGCTGGGCCAGGACGGTGAAGCCACCCACGGCGACGAGCCCGATGAGGAGCATGCCGAGGGTGGCGATGAGGATCACAAAGATCTCGGGATTGAAGCCGCCGTTCAGCGTGTTGGGCGGGGTCTGCACGTTCAGACCGAGAGAGGCGAACTGAACCTGGGACGCGTCGAACAACAACGTCACATGGCCCGAGGTGCCCAGGTGTCCCGGCGGTACCAGGGCGAACTCGTCGAGCAGGTTCTGGGGGTTCTGCACGATGCCGACCACGTGCCGCGTCACCCCCGCGTCGTGCCAGACAGTGCCCACGTGGAGCCCGAAGGCCGCGGCCACGCCGGAGGTGACGGCCACCTCGTCGGCCGTCCGCGGGAAGCGCCCGCTGACCACGCCCAACATCGCTTTGCCGTAGGTGCCGTCGGGGTTCTGGGCCCGGAGGTCGTAGGTGCCGATCGACCCGGGTATCGGGAGGATCATGTTGTCGATGACGTCGACCGTGCCGACCCTGTGCTCGAGTGCGGCGATGGTCGACGCCAGCTTGGGGTCGGAGGCGGGTAGCTGGGTCATGGCGTCGGCGGTGCCGAAGCCGGTCTTGCTCGGGGTGGGGGTGTTGACGGCCACGCCCGCGCCCACCACGGTGATGGCCACCGCCACGATGACGAGGGCGAGGACGAGAAGCTGCTGGCGCCACTCCCGGAGGAACAGTCGCCACGCCCACCGCACCACGGCACGGCGCGCGGGCACGCCACCGTCGCCCGAGCCCAGATCGACGGGGGGTCGGTCGAGAGTGAGCGTCATTGGCCCGGGACGCGCTCGAACAACGCTTCGGGACCGGACTGTGGGGCGGTCTCGTCCACGATGACGCCGTCGCGGATGAACACGACGCGGTCGGCCCACGAGGCGAGTTGGGCGTCGTGGGTCACGACCACCGCGGCCAGGCCGCGGCGGCAGGCGGCCAGGACGAGGCGCATGACGGCCTCGCCGTTGACCGAGTCGAGGGCGCCGGACGGCTCGTCGGCGAGGAGCAGCTTTCGCTCACCGATGACGGCCCGGGCGATGGCCACCCGCTGGCGCTCGCCGCCCGACAGCATGTCGGGGAAGTGCGTGGCCCGGTCGGCCAGCCCCAGTTCCTCGAGCACCTTTAGACCGGCGGCCTGAGCCTTGCGAGCCGACAGACCGTCGAGCTCCAGGGGCAGCGCCACGTTCTCTGCCGCGGTGAGGCCGGGGAGCAGGTTGAAGTCCTGGAAGACGTAGCCGATGGACCGTCGGCGAAGCCGGGCCTTGTCGTTGCGCGACATGCCGGCCAAGGAGTGCCCGGCGATGAGCACCTCTCCGGCGGTGGCGTCCTCCAGGCTGCCCGCAATGGTGAGCAACGTGCTCTTGCCCGAGCCGCTCGGACCCATCACGGCCACGAGCCCGCCGGACTCGACAGAGAGATCGATGTGGCGCAGGGCGTGCACCTCGGTGGCCCCCTGGCCGTAGACCTTGGACACGTGGCGTAGCTCCAGAACACTCATGGCCTTACTCCTACTCTGCGTCGCAACCGTGGGATGGATGCCGGCGCGGCTCCGAGCGGCGCCACCGACGCCCGCTTCAAACGACCGTCGGCTGTGTCGAGCCAGCGCACCACCGCGTCCAGCCGGTAGAGCTCGGCGTCGACCACCAACGCGAAATTGACGTCGAAGTCCGCTTCGTCCTCCTTGAGATGGGTCCACTGCTGCATGACCTGCACCACGTAGCGCCGATGCACCTGGATGACCTCGTGCACGTCGACACCGGGCACCCTCAGGGCCACGAGCACCTTGATCACGAGCTCGTCGCGAGGGGGCAGGCTGAGGTCGGGTGGGGTGTGCAGCCACTTCGACAGCTCGTCGTTGCCGCCGGCGGTGATCCGGAAGGCCTTCTGGGGCCCGCCGTCGTCGCTGTCGTCAGGGTCTTCGGACTCGATGAGGCCGTCCCGCTCGAGGCGCTGGAGGGTCGTGTACACCTGGCCGACGTTGAGCGGCCACACCTCTCCGGTACGGGCCTCGAATTCCTGGCGCAGCTGGAGCCCGTACTTCGGACCGTCGCTGAGCAGGGCGAGTAGGGCGTGGCGAACGCTCACGGGGCACTCTCTAGAAGTAGCATACTGAGTATTCTACTCACGTTTTAACTCCGTACACAAGGGCTTTGACCGAAGTATGCCTACGGAGACCACCCCCCCGGGAATAGGGGATGACCCTGAGGGAACCCCCAAGGGCGCCGAGCACCGGCTACTGAAAAGGAGAAGCGCTGATCTCGAGATCGACGGGGTCAGGCTGTGGTGAAGGCGGTGGGGATGTCGAAGTACTCCATGTACGGCGCGAAGGACGCCCGCACAGCCGACTCGCTGAGGCCGAACTGCTCGAGGTCGAAGGAATGCTGGCCGAACCGGCCCGGGGGGTGAGTGTCCGCCCAGGTCCGGACCGCCGCATCGGTCTCTGGCGTGAACGGAATTCCCAGGTGATCGTACGCGTCGTGCAAGGCGCCGACTTGGTCGGTCTGCAGATCACCGAAGGAGATGTCGGCAAATCGTTCGTCACCGAATCGTTGGCGGAAGTCCATGGCCCGGCGCACGGCCTCGGTCCAGGCAGCCACCGACGTCGCCCCGAGCTCTCGGCTGTCGTCACGATCGCTGGTCCAGCTTCGGATGTAGTGGACGAGATCGCACACAGAGCCGAGCACCGCGGCCGGATCCCGGTGGCTCCAGAGAAATTTGGCATCCGGATACGTCGCGATCAGGTCGTCCAGCGAGAACAGGTGGACCGGGGTCTTGAAATGCCACAAGTGGGGTGGACAGTGCCACTGGAGAAGGTGCGCAACGCGCCGGTGGTAGGCGTAGGTCGAAGCCATGTCGCACTCGAGCACCCATGACGTGTACGTCGGTATGTGGGCGCTGCCGTCGAAGTGGAAGGTCCTGAAGCTCATCCCCATTAGGTCCTGGCATTCCGACGCTGCGGTGGCCTCGGCGTTGTACAACAGACGCATCCGGGGGAACATCTCGTACATCATGGCCGTGCTCACCTCCGCCTCGGCGATGCGTGGATCGGTGTATTGCGTGGCCGCCTCAGGCGGGGGAACGGGTGAGCCCGACTCCCACATACGGAGGAACCGAATTTCGGGATCGGCCGAGAGGAGTTGACTCAGGGCGGTGGTTCCGGTGCGGGGCAGGCCCACAACGAAGAGCGGACCCTCGACTTCCTCGTCGGCGATCTCCGGGTGCAGCCGGTACGTGTCCTCGACACCGAGTCGCGACGTCAGCAGATTGGTCAGCTGCGCCGTGATGATGGCCTCGCCGATCGGCGTGAGTTGCGCCTCGCGCTGGAGGGAGTCGATCAGCCGTTCCAATCCCTCGCGATGGCCCCCGTCGCCAAAGTCGGATAGACCCGTCCGCTCCATCGCCGCGGCCTCCAGGCCGTCGGGCGTGAGCATCACCAGGGGAACCGTCGGGCCACGCTCCTGCGCCGGGCGGCCACAGTACGGGCTCGTTCCTCCCGCGTGACGACCGCCGTGTCGGGCGGCAGCGCGGGGCGGATCTGATCGAACTTCACCGTCCGCGTCGAAGGCACCGGCGCTGAACCGCACCTCACGTAGCGCATGATCATCGGGCCTTCAGAGTGGCCGGTGGTATCGATCCAGTTGGGGACGCCGGGGTCGGAGTGGGCCACGACCAACCGCAGTGCGCCGTCGGCGTCGAGCACGGCCTGGTGCCCGTTGAGGCTCGAGATGTGCCGAGCGTAGTCGATCGTCTCCCACCACAGATTGCCCAACGAGAAGCCCCAGTAGAGACCCTCAGGTGGTACGACCTCCAGGATCAGGGCTTCATCGGGAGCAAGAGTCCATCTCCCGATGACCGGTCGATTCTCGGCCGCGGCTCCCATGCCGCTGCGGTCGATGCCCTCCAAGAAGCTGTTGGGCTTGTCCGGGTGCGCGAATCCGAGGAAGAAGTCGAGGTTCGCCTCGACGAACTGGCCCAAGGCGTCGAGTTGGCGAGCCAATGCCGCATCGGCGGGGACGGACGAGGGTCGATTCGGGGAGTCATCGTCCACCGAGAGTCGCTCGATGGTGAAGGTTGCCGGTATCTCGTTGTCCCAGTCGTAGAAGAACTGCCGGATGATCAGCGCGGTGGCGCCGGGTTGAATGGGCATCCAGTTCCCCTGGTGCTCATGTGCCGAGAGGATCAGCGCGAAGTTCCCGTCGGCGTCCATCTCGAGCTCGTCGAGAAGGAGATTGGCTGTGGCCGCCATTCCCGCATTCGCCTGCAGTCCGACGTACCGGGCGGTGCCGCGCGTCCCCGTGATGCGGTAGGTCTCGTTGCCCCGGATGGGGGAGCCGAGGTAGGCACAGTCAGGACAATCCATTCCCCATTTGACGGCGTTGTCCGTATTGGCGGGCTTGATTACCGGGTCCAGGTCTCCGTCGCCGCGCAGGATCTCATTGACGCCTAGTTCAACGAGCACCAACAGGTGCCGGAACCCGGCTGCGGTGTCAGCGGGATTCTGCGGAAGACGATCCGAGAGGACGACGGCAGCGGCCCGTCCCAGAGAATCGAGCAGCCCTTGGAAAGCCCTGCCGCTGGCCAGTTCCTGACCGTCGGCCGCGCCTGCTCCCCGCGCCTCGCGAACGAAGAACGGCATCCAGGATGGATTGACGAACGCGTCAGGCACGAGGTCCAGCTCTCATCACTTCCCCCTCCGGTCGTGGGCCCTCCGGAGATTAATCCGTAGGGATTGTCCGAATCGGCGGCACGGGAGTTTGCGACGGCGGACCTCTCAGAAGTTCTCCTCTTTGACACTGCTGATGGTGCCGGTGAGTCCCAGGGCGGCGGCGGGGTAGTACACCGCGACACTCGGGGTGGTCTGGGTGGTCTGCGCGCTGCTCACGGTGCCGAGCGTGATCGTGAGCGTGTTCTGCCCATCCCAGTGAATCGTCGAACATCCGGTGGTCTTACCGTTCTTGCATCCCGACACACTGCCCCCGAAGGTGACGTTCCCGTTGAAATAGCCTGCTTGGCCCAGGTCGATGGTGCCGAAATGGAATCCACCACTGCAGTCGGCGCTGTCAGTGACGGTGACGGAGTCATCTCCTGACGAACCCTCTGTGCCGGACACCACCACGTTGGAGTCGTCGAGATCGGGGGACGAGGTGGTGGTCCACCCCGCGCAGAGGGAGCTGGGCGTCGGTGCGGGAGAGAACGTCACGATGATCTGATCACCCTTCTGCGGCCGACCCGCCAGGGTGCTGCCGTTGACGAGACTCAGCGAGGGCGCCAGTGGCGTCACTTGGGGCGAGGGGGCGGAGGGGGCACTCGTGCCTATGGCGTTGGTGGCGGTCACGGTAAAGGTGTAGGTGCTGCCATTGCTGAGCCCGGTCTCGACCCGTGAGGTGACGGTCGACGCCACGGCATCCTGCGCCTGCACCACACCGCCCAGATACCTCGTCACCGTGTACGAGGTAATGGGACTACCTCCATCAGACGGAGCCGACCACGACACGGTGGCTACATCGTTTCCACCCGTCGCCGTGACTCCCGTGACGCTGGAAGGTGCTGTCACTGGTGCGCCGAGCGTGGTGGTCGTATCGGGACCGATCCCTGAGATCGCCGATCCACCAGCCGTTGTCGTCGACGAACTGTGCGATCCGAGGATCAACGATCCCGGGGCGGCTGTCGATGATCCTGCTTGTCTCGGGTCGGGGCTGACCGCGCCGACAGGAGCCTCGCTGGTGGGAAGCGCGACTTGGCTCGGGGTCGCCGGCGCGCTCGGCGTCGCCTTCACGGTCCCTACCGCCACTGCTCCGGAGACCACGAGTGAGGCCGCTCCGACCCGTCCGAGCACTGCCACTGTCGCCTGACCGAGTTGCGGGATGCTCCCGATGAACGGCAACGAGCCCAGCCATGCCAAGGGCCCCACCATCGGTCGCAGGCGCACAATTGAAATGTCAAGAAAGGCTCGTACCACTCGTGGGTCGAACTGCGTCCCGGAACAGGCGGCGAGTTCGGCTCGGGCTGCGTTGGGTGACATCGACGCCTTGTAACTGCGAGCAGTTGTCATGGTGTCGTAGCAGTCGGCGACGGCGACGATGCGGCCGCCCAACGAGATCTCGTCGCCCTTGAGCCCATAGGGATACCCCGTCCCGTCGAACCTCTCGTGGTGCTCGGCGATGGTGTTGGCCCACTCACCGAGCCATCCCGCCAGCGGAGCCGTCAGCTTGGCTCCCTCGAGAGGGTGGTTCTTGATGATCTCCCATTCTTGGTCGTCGAGCTTGTCCGGCTTGTTCAGGATGTGCGGGTGTACCGCCAACTTTCCGATGTCATGAAGGAGGGCTGACCATCGCAGGCGATCACGGTCATGTGTCGAGAGATCGAGCTCGTCGGCGATGAGGTCGGTCAAGACCCGCACCCGTTCACCGTGACCGCGAGTGAGCCGGTCATGCGCGTTGAGGGCTCCGGCGAGGGAGAGGATCTTCTCCGCCGCCACCACAGGTTCGTCCTCGATCCCGTGGGTTCGGGCCTCCTCCACTCGTTGAGCGAGGTTTCGGGTACTGCCCGACTTCCGGACGACGGCGCGGCGTTTGGGCGCCTGGTCGGGAAAGACCATCGTCATCTTCAACAACACCGCCAGTGGCAGTGCTCGACGGGCGAGGCGGTCTGCCACCACGAGAACAAGCGACGACACTCCCAGCACCTCGATCCACCATGCTGCCAACCCACCGTCGGTGCGGGGCCGGGGGAGCACATGTCCCGCCATCGATGCGGCCAAGATCGACAGGGAAACCGGAACGATGAAGACCGACGCGCTTACCAATGCCGAGAGGACGGGCCGACCGTGCCAGCGGTCCGCGGCCGCATCGGCCGCCTCCTTGTTGCCGACCACGATCGAGTCCCCCGCCAATGTGGCACGAGGTGCTGCCAGGGTGACGGGAGCCGACGCCTGCAGTGAACCGGGCGCCGCTATTTTCCGGGGAGGTGTCTCGGGTTTGGAGACGGAAAAATTCGGAAGGTGGGGCGCGGGAACGGGAGGGGGTGGGGTGGCCGGGGCGGAGGGAGCCTCCATGGGGTGACCCGGCGGATACCACTTGCCGTCAGACGCCCGCCACCAGCCCTCCCCCTTCCACGACGTGCCCACTTTTACCCCTTGTCGCCGACTCCGGAGTCCATCGGCGCGCAGGCATCGCCGTCTTGAGGCGACGGGGGGGCCCGGCGCGGTGCGGCGGCGCCGCCCCGAGCCCCAAATAGGCGCACGACCAGGGTTTCCTCCTATTCTTGGAAGTCGTCCGTGGCGAAAGGCCAACCTTGACCGAGCACCAACCGGCGGCTCTGCGCCGCCCCGAGGGCTATCTCCTCTCCCACGCCGAGGCCCCCCGGCCCCCGAGCAGATCCTGGGCATGATCAGAGGGGTCCGATGGCTGTCGATCGGCCCAGGCTCGGGATACGGATACGCCAGTGAGGCCTACCTGAGCGGCCTCCGAGCCGTCGGGATGCCGATCAGTTGGACGCCTCTGGGATGGCCCTCAGATGTTTGGAACGTGCCCTTCGGGCCGGTCGCTGATGCCGACGTCGACGGTGCCGTCCATGGCGACATCGCCTACTCGGATATCGCACACGACGCGGTGGTGGTCCATTCGGTCCCGGTCTGGCATGACCGGTTGGCTGCCGAGACATCAGGCAAGGTTCGTGTCGCATTCACGACGTGGGAGACAGACCGACTCCATCACAACTGGGTGCCGATGCTGAACCACTACGACCGAGTTCTCGTCCCTTCGCATTTCAACGCCGCGGTCTTCGAGTCTTCTGGTGTGACGGTCCCGATTACGGTCGTTCCGCACATAGCCAGATCTGTCCAGACATCAGCATGCGATGGGCGCAAGAGCGAAGACAACCGATTCGTGTTCTACCTCATCGCCACGTGGACGACTCGAAAGGCGATCCTGGACGCGGTCGAAGCCTTTCTCGCCGCCTTCACCGCCGCCCACGATGTGGTCCTGGTCATCCACACCACCCCAGTCGATTACGTTGCTCGCGCCCGCCCCACGCAACCGGATAGGCCCCGGTCCCATGCAACCTGGTTCACATTGGCCAAGGCCTTGGGCGGGCACTCCAACGTGCCCGACGTGGTGTTGAGTACCCGGAGTCTCAGCCAGGCTGAGATGGACGAGCTCCACACCCGGTGCGACTGCTTTGTCTCCTTGAGCCGCGGAGAGGGCTGGGGTCTCGGCGCATTCGACGCCGCCGCCCACGGCAAGCCGGTGATCGTCACCGGGTGGAGTGCGGCGCGTGAGTTCCTCCCCGTCGACTACCCCTACTTCGTCGAATACGACCTCATCCCAACCCTCGATGATGAGCCTGACGAATGGTGGCAGCCCCGCGACGGGGAGCGCTGGGCCAAAGCTCGTGTTCCCCACGCCACGGCACTCCTGCGGCACGTCTTCGAGCACCGCGAAGAGGCTCGCTCGTGGGGGCGAACCTTGCAATCCCACATTCATGACAACTTCGACAGCACGAGGATCACCCGCCGCCTCCTCGAGGCCATCGGCACGGACTGATCCGGCTCGAGCGGCGCCTCTTAACGGTTCCCTAACAGGTTGTGCTCACGGCCCTGACAGAGTCCCTCGATACTGCAGGGATGAAGGTCATGACGGCGTCGAGCGAACTCGCCGATTCGAGGAGACTGTTCGGTGACTGGGAGGCGCTCCGGATCCGTATCGCAACCGACGGGTACGTGTTCATGCGAGGTCTCCTCGACCCGGACACGGTTCGGGATGTGGGCCGCACCGGACTCGGTCACCTCCAGCGTGCTGGGTGGACGCTGTCGGGCCCCGATCCCGTGCAGGCCCCGCCCCGCTCGCCGGTGAGGGCCGTGAGGATGCGCGACGCATTGGCCGATCCCGGTTACCGGCAGATCCTGGCCGATCCGGGCTTCAACAAGATCCCCTTCTCATCCCCACTGGCCGATCTCATGGCACAGATCCTGGGGCCGGCCGGGATCTGCTACCCGCTGAAGGTTCCTCGAGTCGTGTATCCCGTATCCCTGGCACCCCGTCAGCCCGGCAGCGTCGTGCACAAGGACTACCGGTCGGTCCAGGACATGTTCACGTCCTGGGTGCCGTTCGGGGAGATTCCCCGGTCATTGGGTGGCCTGGCCGTAGAACCCGGCAGCCAACACACGACGAAGGTCCGGTACCGCCCACTCAACCGCCTCGAACCCGGCTGGCTGACCGCTGACTACGAAGCGGGCGACGTCCTGGTCTTCCATTGCCTCACCACCCACGCCGCGCTCCCGAATCATGAGGAGCGAATGCGATTCTCAGGTGAGTACCGCTGGCAACTGGCCGATCAACCTGCCCCCCGACGCGTGGTGATCGGTCCACACGGCCACGAGTTCGGAAGTCTGGTGTTCTCTCGAACCCCCTGGTGGCACTCCGTGTCTCGACGACTGACACTCTTCGATGACGGTGGCGCCGACGCGCCGCCCCACCTGCCCGCGCCGCGTTCACGGTTCGTAGAGGTTCGCAACTGACGAGACGTCCCCCGAGCCGACCGCGCGATCGGTTTCGTCACGGCGCCCCGGTTGGGACGGGGAACCTGAGCTCGGCCGTCCCCACCAGGTGGTCGCCCAGGTCGTTGGTGGCTCGGAACTCCACCGTGACGATCCCCTCCCCGTCGCGCTGCTCGTGGCCGGTGACCGTCCCGGTGTAGACCAACCTGCTACCCGGGAACATCGGGACGCCGAGTCGGATTGCCACCCGCCTGACCATGGCGTCGGGACCGGCCCAGTCGGTGAGGAAGCGGCTGCAAAAGGCCGTGTCGGAGAGGATGTTCATGAAGATGTCGGGGGCGCCCTGGGTGTTCGCATAGTCGCGGTCGTGGTGAACGGGCATGAAGTCCCTGGTCGCGATGGCACCCGCCACGATGACCGTGGGGGTGACCTCGATCTCGAGAGGCGTGATCTCGTCACCGATCCGGATCTCGGCCCAATCGAGCGTGCTCCGTCGCTCGCTCACCGCGGTTCTCCCCCGGGCTTGAACTTGAGGATCCGGAATGTCTGCCGTCCCACGACCTCCCCGGTCTCGTCGCTGTACGTCGTGACCCAGGTCACGAACCGGCCGACGCCGGCCCGCGTCTGCTTTTCCGCGGAGATCGACTCGATGGTCGAGACGGCAGAGATGACGTCGCCGATCCGGAGGTACCGGAGGATCTCGAACTCCGAGTTCGTGGCCAGCGTGCCGACAAACCCTGCTTCGTCCAGGACCGTCATCGCCGCCGTCCCGTCCGCCTCTACCGGGGAGCCTCCCCGCTCGGCGATCCCGGTGATCTTCGGGGTGGCCATGGTCCAGGTCTGAAGCATCAGTGGTGGGGCCACG
Organism: uncultured Acidimicrobiales bacterium; assembly: GCA_963768255.1. Taxonomy (GTDB): domain Bacteria; phylum Actinomycetota; class Acidimicrobiia; order Acidimicrobiales; family UBA8190; genus Chersky-840. The sequence continues at coordinate 616,256 of CAVYGX010000008.1, forward strand.
ATCTCACCGAATCGTGAGCGCGCCGCTTGGTCGGGATCGGTGTAGACGGGGTTCCAGTCCTCGAACGCGGCCGCCCAGTGCCGAATCATGGGCAGGTTGACCGGGTCGGGGCCCGACGAGACCCCTCGCGATCCCACCGGCCGCCCGATGAGCGCGGCGAGCCGGTCTTCGAGGTTCTGCTCACTCACGTCCTGTTCCCCCCGTTCGGACCTTCCTGCAACACCAGCGCATTCATCGATCCTGTCAGCTCGATACATGGACTGGATGGAGGCTAGAGGGGCGATCCACTCGTCCGGGCATACTGGCCGGGTGATCCCGAAGGTCGTCCATTTCGTCTTCGGACTCGAGGAGCAGCGCGAGCCTTTTCACTTCGTCCACTACCTGTCGATCGAGTCCTGCCGTCGGGTGTTGGCTCCCGAGAAGATCTACTTCCACCACATGCACCTGCCCTGGGGGCCGTGGTGGGATCGCGTGGAGCCCCATGTGATTCTCCGGGAGACGGGTCTGGTGGGTGAGGTGTTGGCCGCCGACTACTCGAGCGGAGCAGTCCCTGCGCCCTACCGGTACGCCCATCATGCTGATTTCATCCGGCTCGACGCCCTGATCGAGCACGGCGGCATCTATGCAGACATCGACACCGTCTTCGTGCAGCCGTTTCGCCCCGATCTCTTCGAACGGCCCTTTGTCATCGGGGCCGAGCCTCCGGTCCGCGACGAGCAGACAGGTGAGTCTCGATCTTCGCTCTGCAACGCCCTTCTCATGGCAGAGCGGGGCTCGACGTTCGCCCGAGCGTGGCGAGAGCAGATGGCGGGCGCGCTGAACGGGACATGGAGCAACCACAGTGGGTTCCTCTCGCAGGCTCTGACCGAGCAGATGCCGGCCGACGTGCACGTCGAGCCCGAGGTCACGTTCTTCTCTTTCGCCTCAGACCCGAGTGGCCTTCGGCGGCTCTTCGAGGAGAGGCATCCGGTGCCGGAGAAGGCCCTCAGCCTCCACCTCTGGGCCCATCTGTGGTGGGCGCGCGGCCGCCGCGACTTCAGCGTGGCGAACTCCGGTTGGTGTACGCCGACCGCGCTGCGGCGGGCTCGCACGACGTTCGCGGATCTCGCCCGCCCGTATCTCGTCGACACGACTGTCGGAATCGACGGTCGCACCGCAGCCCCACCATCCCCGCCGCCCCCGAACTGGCTCTACCTGTCATTGGACGAGACCAGTGGGTACGGCGTGGCCGCCGACCGGTGTCGGGGCGCCCTCGAGGAGTCGGGGATCGAGGTGGATTGGACTCCCTTCATCCCCGGGGGGCGATGGGGTCTCGGCTACGAGCCCCCTCCGGCGCTCGATCCCACCCCACTCCCGGCCGCGGGGTCGGATCAGGTGGTCGTGGCCCACCTGGTCCCCGAGTATTTCCCCGTCGTGAAACGACGCTGCCCCGACGCATTGGTCGTCGGCCACACCGTATGGGAGACCGATCGGATCCCCGAGCACTGGATCGAGTGTCTCGACGCCGCCGACCTGCTGGTGGTGCCGTCCCGGTTCAGCGCCACGGCGATCGCCTCCTCCCCTGTCTCGACGCCGGTGGCCGTCGTCCCCCATGTGGCGCCCGTGATCCGCTCCCGCGCATCTCGAACGTGGGAGGACATCCCCGCCGAGGTGTCGGTCTTCTACACCATCGCCGAGTGGAACGAACGCAAGGCTGTGTTCCACAGCATCGAGGCCTACCTGAGGGCGTTCACCGCCGGAGATCCGGTATTGCTGGTCGTGAAGACCTCCCACCAGGACTGGCGTGCTGCCCCGGCCGCTGGGCGGCGCGCGGTTGAGCCCGGAACGAGTGCGTGGTCGCTGGCCCGGCTCCTCGCCCGCCACCCAGATCCGGCGCCCGTCCATCTCGTGACTCGGGAGCTGAGCGACGACGAGGTGGGTGCATTGCACCAACGGGGAGAATGCTTTGTGTCGTTGTGCCGAAGCGAGGGTTGGGGCCTGGGTGCCTTCGACGCCGCGGCTCACGGCAACCCGGTCGTGACCACCGGCTACGGCGGGCATCTCGACTACCTGGGGCGGTCCCCCTACCTTGTCCGTTTCGACATGGTGCCGGTGCAGGACCCCGCGGGATATCCGAGCTACGCGCCGAATCAGCACTGGGCGGAACCCGATCTCGATCACGGTGCCGAGCTCTTACGAGAGGTGATGGCGCATCCGCGCCAGGCGAGATCCCAAGCCGAAGCCTTGGCCGGCGAGCTTCTGTGGCGTTATCGGCCCGCAGCCGTCGCCGCCGCGTTCCGAGCCGCCGTCGAATCCGGCGGCCCGCGGTAGCAGCGCGCCGGCGCGACGTTGCGTGCCGGCGTTCGACCTCCGAGCGTGGCCGATCTATCGTCCGGACCCCATGGCACCCCAGCTCCCGAAAATGGCCGAAGGGCTAGACATCACCGAGACCGAGGACGGCCTGATCGTCTACCAGGAGTCGACCGATCGGGTTCACCATCTCAATCCGACCGCGGCGGTGGTCCTGGAGATGTGTGACGGCGCCCGCACGGTGGAGGAGATCGCCCGTATCGTCGGCGAAACCTTCGGTCTGAGCGAGGTCCCCGAGCGCGAGACCGAGGCATGTGTCGAGGATCTGGCCCGGGAGAAGCTCATCACCTGAGGTCCCCGAGACCACCGGCGACGTGGAGGAACCTCCGGATCTGCTCCGCCACCACAGGAGCGGCGTGATGGAGGATCACGAACGTGCGCGCTGCCGTCGATAGAGACTGCGCCAGCGCGGGGGAATCCAGGACGTCGGCGGCGGCGACGGCCAGTTCCTCAGGTGTATCGGCCACCAGCACGTGCTCCCTGGGCCGAACCGCGAGGCCCGCCACTCCGACCGGCGTGGTGACGACCGGCACCTGATGGGCGAACGCCTCGAGCACTTTGATCCGCGTGCCGCTGCCCATGGTGAGCGGAGCCACGACGGCGCCGGCCTGCTCGTAGAAAGGGTCGAGATCCTCCACGAATCCGGTGAGCGTGACAGCCCGGTGTGAGGAAAGACGGCTCACCGGACCGTCGGAACGGTAGGAACCGACCAGCAGGATCCGAATCGGCCGTCCCACCCGGGCCTCGAGCGCGGGGTGGACCCGGTCGACGAGGATCTCGGCGGCCTCGACATTGGGCCCGTAGTCGAGGTTGGCGACGAAGAGGATGACGTCGGAGCGGTGCACGCGCGGATGCTCGGGGGGAATGGTGACGGCGTTGGGGACGGGGTGGGTGCGCAGTCCGTGCCGGCGCTCGATGGCGCGGGCGTCGAACTCCGAGGCCAGGCTCACGGCCGTGAATCGGGGTGCGAACGTCGCCACCAGGCGCCCATAGGCGGCTGCCGCGCCGAGGTCACCCTGGTCGCGGGCCAGCGACTCGTCGTCGTCGTCCAAGTCGAGCGCTGACCAGGGCGAGGCCAGCCGTTGGGCCACGGCCAAGCCCAGGGGTGCGAGGTAGGACCGCATGGCGAGCACCGGGGTGCCGGGGCCGGCGGAGCTGGCGGCGACCACCGCCCCGGCGTGTGCAGGGAAGGCCCCCTGGGCAGCTGCGGGCATGGGCTCGACCTCGGCCAGGAGACGTCTCCAGGCCGGATCGGCCAGCAAGGCCACGGAACGCTGGGCCAGCACCTGGCGCTCGGGCGGCGCGAGGACCACAGTCGGGACCTCGACCGGACGGGGGCACGAGGGCAGACGACCCGATACGGGGACGACGACCACCTGGAGGTCCCAGGCGTCCGCCGCGCTCTCCACGAAGCTGGCAACCCGCATGGCCAGGCCGTTTCCCGAGCCACAGGGCTCGATGGGGGCGAGGACGAGGAGAGGTGGCGTCATGGGCACCCGGGCCCCGTCATCGTTCGGTCACGGAGAGTCACCAATCATTGCAGACGGCGCGCAAGCACTTTAAGCTGCGCAAGTCGGAGCCACGCATCCAGACGCATCCAGACGCACGGACCGGGAGGCCAAAGTGGACGGTGACGAGCACGTCGAGCAGTCCGACTTCGCAGGCGACCGCCGAGCATTTCTGAAGCGTATGGCCGTTTTCGCCTTCGCAGCACCGGTGATCAGCTCGTTCGCCCTGGACTCCGCGGCCTTCGCCGGACCGTCCGACCACGATCATAAGAGCCCGTCCAAGCCCAACCAGTACGGGAACAACAACACGAACAATCCGCCCCCCAACCAGTACGGGTACAACAACACGTACAACCCGAAGCCGCCGCCCAACCAGTACGGGAACAACAACACGTACAACCCGAAGCCGCCGCCCAACCAGTACGGGAACAACAACACGTACAACCCGAAGCCGCCCAAGGAACCGTGCGGGCCTGAGGACGGGAAGAACCAGAACAAGAACGACAAGCTCGGCCACCGACGGTAGGAGCTGGGCCGCTGCGGGCACCTCTGCTGTCCGCCGCTCTCATCGTCCGGGATGAGGCGAAGTTTCTTGGTGGGTGCCTCGCGTCGCTGTCGGGGATCGTCGACGAGGTCGTGGTGGTCGACACCGGATCGGTCGACGAGACGCCCGAAATCGCCCATCAATTCGGAGCCGTGCTGGTACACCATCCTTGGCGGGAAGACTTCTCCGAAGCCCGGAACGTATCCCTCGACCGAGCGAGTGGTGAGTGGATCCTCTACATCGACGCCGACGAGCGGCTCGTGGACGCCCGACGAGCGTATGTCGAAGAGCTTCTTCTCGACGCCGAAGAGGTCGCCTTTCGCCTCTTCCTGCGGCCACGGCTGAACGCCACGCCCTACCGGGAGCACCGGCTGTGGCGCAATGACCCCCGCATCCGGTTCGAAGGCGTCATCCACGAGAGGGTCGTCCCGGCCATCGAGCGGGTTGCTCGAGATGACGGGCGCGCCATCGGCACCGCCGATCTCATGCTCCAGCACCTTGGCTACGAGGGCGACCAGACCAAGAAGCATCTGCGCAATCTGCCCCTCCTCCGCCGGCAGGCGCAGATCGATCCCGAAAATCTGTTCGTGTGGAACCATCTGGGGCGGATCCTCGAAGCCCTGGGCGAGACCGAGGAAGCCGAAGCAGCGCTGATCCGTGCCATCGAGACCGCCCGTCCGATCGACCCGCTCCATCCGATGGACCGACTGGTATGTCTGTCGTACGGCGATCTGATCCGACTCCGCAATGCCCGCGGGGCGGACACCAGCGAGCTATTGGCCGAGGCCCTGGCGCTCTTCCCGGACAACTGCCTGCTCTTGTTGCTCGAGGCGCGGCGACTGATCGACGACGAGGACTACGTCGCTGCCATCAAGGCGCTCGACCAGATCCTCAGCTTCGACTGGGCGTCGGACACAGGCGAGCCGATGGCCTATGACGCTCAGATCGTCGGGGAGCTTCCCTGGAGCAGCAAGGCGTTGTGCCTGTTCCGGATGGGCGAGTACGCGGAGGCGGCCGAGGCGTATGCGGCCGCGGCACGGTGCGCGCCCGACGACCCGTCGTACCCGGTCAAGAGCCGGCTCGCGCTGGCGCGCGCCCGACGACTCGACTCGTAGTCCAAGGCCGGGAGTCGGCTTGTCGAAGTAAGGTCGCGGTGATGGAGAACTCAAGGTTGACAGTCGAGGACCGGATCGAGATTGACGATCTTCTGACGCGCTATGCAACAGCGATCGATGGTCGTGACTTCGGCTTGCTCGACACGGTGTTCTTCCCTGATGCCCATCTCGACTACCGATCGGCCGGTGGCGTGGCTGGCGAGTACGCGGAGGTGCGCCGGTGGCTCGCAGAGGTACTGACCGTCTTCGATGTGATGCAGCACCACGTGCTCAACCGCATCGTCCGCGTCCATGGGGGCGCAGTGCGGGCCACGTCGAACTTTCTCAACATCAACGTCCTGGAGATCGCGGGATCTCCGTGGATATTCAAGGTCGGGGGGCGCTATCACGATCGATTGTCCCTCGATAACCGGGCCTGGCGGATCACCGAACGGATAGAAGACACCCTGTGGTGGGAGAATCCAATGCCAGGTCTACCCACCGTCCCGGTCCCCGTGCCCGGCTTGCTGGACTCCGTGCCCCAATAGTTCTTTGGTAAGCGCGGCGTCGTTGAGAGTCGCCCGAGACCTCCACGCGTTCAGCCGAGATCGCGTAGCGCCGAAACGGGCGAGAGTCGCGCCGCCCGCCACGCACCGGCGAGGCCGGCCACCATGCCACCGAAGATGGCGATGAGCGCCGCGACGATCACCGTGATCACCGAGATCGACGTGTGCAGTTTCACGACCTGGCCGGCCGCCGCCGCGGCGGCTGTGGTGGCGTGCACGAGGCCGCTCGCCGACGAAGACCCGACCGCGACCCCGGTGGTGGTGTAGGTGAGGGTCGGGCCGAAGGTGTTGACCGCGGCGCACACACCCAGGCCGACGAGCACGCCGAGGGCGGCGCCCACGATCCCGATGCCCGTCATCTCGGCCATGATCTGGCCCACGACGCGGCCACGGGACCATCCGACGGCCCGGAGGGTACCGATCTCCCGCACCCGCTTCGCGATGTTGGACATCGTGAGCAACGCGGCGATCAGCAGGGCGGCGGCGAGGATGATGATCCCGAGAGCAACTCCCAGGTCCGATGCCAGCTTCTTGGCGTTCGACAGGCTGCCCGTCACCTGGCCGGCAAGTTGTTTGGAGGTGAGCACCGTCGCCCCGGGGAGGTCTTTCTTGATGGCCGCGGCCACGGTGTTCACGTCGGCCGACTTGGCGACCTTCACGAGCACCTCGTTGATCCGGCTGGATTGCGACGCGCTTGCCTGAAGAGTGCTGAGGTCGAAGTAGATGTCCGAGACGTCACCGGTGAGCGTGGGGTTCACGAGACCGGCGACCTTGTACGCGGTCTTGTCGATGGTGAGCTCCTGACCCAATTTGATGCTGTTGGTGCTGGCGTAGGCCGTGCTCACCAGGATTTCGTGGGTCGGGGTCGATGTGAACCAGGTGCCCTTGACGAGTTGTGCCTTGGTGATGAGCCCTGAGCTCGAGTTGGACGGGTTCACCCCGGCCACGGTGTAGCTCTTGGTGGTGGTGTTGGTCGAAGGCGGGTTCAGCACCTTGGTGATGGTCTGCTCGGGCACGACGACCTTGGTGAGGTACTGCTGGTACTGCGGCGGCAGGCACTTCAAGAAGGCACTCCCGAACCGGCTGTTCAAGATGGAAACGGCGATCCCGATCTCCCCGCCGACACCCTCGCCCCCACCTCCACCACCGATGCCGGCAACGCCTGAGCCTCCGCCTCCGGGGCCTGCTCCTGAGTTCCCGGCGGGGCCCGTTCCCGTCGTGCCACCGCCTGAGGTGGGGCTGGTGGTGGCCGTGCTCGATCCGGAGTCGAAGGCGCCACTGTTCTCGAAGCACGTCCGGATCGAGGCGATCTGGGCGGCCGTCGGGGGGGACGGAGTCACCGTCTGGCTGATGGTCTGGCCACCGGTGGTCACGGTGTCTGTGATCGTCGGCACCGTCCCTGTCTCGTGCAGCGCCTGGAGGGATAGCGCTGGCACAGCCGCTTGCACTCCCTTGATCTTGTCCACGTCGGACACCGCCGCCTGGGGGAAGGTGATGAGCGTGCCGGGCACGAAGAAGTCGTAGGTGAATTGCGTCCCCGGCGGCCCGAGCTTGGCGAGGTCGGTGATGACCGAGGAGTTGTTGTTTGTGAGGGCTGTCTCGTCGGAGGTGTTCAGCCCCGCGCTTCCCGAATTCGCTGCGAAGAATCCACCGCCACGGCCGCTACCCGGAGCAGGGACTTCGGGAGTGGTTGTCGTCGTGGTCGAAGCGGTCGTCGAGGTGCTGGCGACGCCCACGGTCCGCTCGACCACGATGTCGGTCCCCACCGTGGAAAGGGGGGACAGGACCCTGTTCTGGGCGTCCGAGAGTCCGTTGGATACCCCGACGATTCCCATCACGAGGCCCACTCCTGCCGCCAGCCCCAGGGCTGTGACCAGGGTCCGGCTCCAGCGACGTAACAATTCATGACGGACGTAAGCCAACGAGACCATTGACCTGTCTCCTGCGCTTGTCTACCCGCGTCGATGCAATGACACCGCGTGCCCCGAGATCATGATCCCCGTTCCTGTGAGAAGGTTGAGAGAGCCCTCGGCCCGACCATCGGGCCCAGCCATCAGAATGACATCGTGGGGTGTGCTCCATGATCGAGGCTTCGGCTCCCGTCCGGATCTGCGACAACGGTGGCTGGACCGACACATGGTTCGGGGGGCCGGGACGTGTCCTCAATATCGCCGTGACCCCGGGGGTGGAGGTCTCGATCCGCACCACGGAGGGTCCGGGTCCGGTCGTGTTCGACGTGGAGGACTTCGGTGACCGGTACCTGGTCGTGCCGGGCGCGTCCCGGGTGGCTCGCCACCCCCTGCTCGAGGCCGCCGTCGACGCGTTCACACCCCCCGGGGACCTCGCCCTAGAAGTCCGCGTCCGTTCCGCCGTCCCGGCTGGTTGCGGCACGGGGACGTCGGCCGCGGTCGCAGTGGCCCTGGTGGGCGCGCTGGCGGCGGCGCGCGCCGACCGGTTGTCGCCCCGAGACGTCGCCTATGCGGCCCATCGGCTCGAGGTCGACGTCCTCGGCGCCCAGAGCGGGATCCAGGACCAATTGAGCGCGGCGTTCGGCGGGATCAACTACCTCGAGATCGATCCGTACCCGGAGGCTGTGGTGCACGCATTGCCGGCCTGGGATGAGCTCGGAGCCTGTCTCACGCTCGTCTTTCTCGGGCGCCCCCATCACTCCTCGGAGTTGCACCGCCGAGTTATCGAGGACCTGGCGTCTCGCAGCTCGGAGGTGTTCTCGCGGCTGGGAGATGCCGCGCAGGACGCTCGCGACGCGGTGCTCGCTCACGATCTCGGCGCGTTCGGTCAGGCGATGATCGCCAATACCGAGGCGCAGAAGAGTCTTCACCCTGCCCTGATGGGCGCGGACGCCAGGAAGGTGATCGAGGTGGCGGCGGCACAGGGGGCCATTGGGTGGAAGGTCAACGGGGCCGGTGGCGACGGCGGCTCGGTCACGATCTTGAGCGCCATGCTCGAGGCGAAGGAGGTCCTCGAGCAGCGGGTAGCTGATGCGGATGGGCGCTATCGAGTGCTCCCGATCCGAGCCGGCGCGTCCGGGCTCCAGGTCCGGGGAGCTCTGTAGGAGACCGCTGGCGACAGTTGGCGGTCATCTACTTTTCGAGGGCGACTCCAACGGTGTCGGTGTCGAAGGCAGGCCGGCTGCGGGGACCATGGGACACGCGAGCACGGCGTCATCCGGCGCAGAGCCGACAAGTGGTGCTGGAGCGCTCGTGTTGGCGACGGTGCTCGTGGTGGTGCCCGAGCCGGCTTGCCCTCCGCCGGACGAGCCGGAGGAGACACCCGTTCCCGGCTCGTTGGTGCCGGAACTCGGCGACGGGACCGGCAGGGGAGCCGGCAGAGGAGCCGGAACCGGCGTGGGAGGTGGCACAGGCTGCTGGGGGAGGGTGATGGTGCTGACGACGCTGCCGGACCCGTCGAACAGCTCGACCGTCCCGGTGACGGTGTCAGGGTCCGAGGTCGCGCCGACCGTCACGTGGTGGGCGAGCACCGCCACGCCGTCCACCGGGGCCATCTCGTCGGTCGAACCGTCGGCGAACGTCACCTCGCTCCTGGTGACCTCGGCTCCGACCTGGAACGCCACCCACCACACCGGATCACCTTCCACCACTCCGAACGCTCCGGTGGAGATGGTCTGTGGCTCGCTTCCTGTGGAAACCGCCGCGCCGGCCGACGACGACGAGTCGGTCGGGGAAGCAGAGGCAACGGACCATCCGAGATCGCCCTGGCCGACCGCGGTGGCGTCGGACATCTCGATGGCAACCTGCTGGCTGTTGCCGCACGAAAGCGACGGAGTCGCAGGGCCACCTGCGACGGGTATGGGACCACAGCCGATGCCGGTGGCGGCGAGCCGGTAGACGCGCATGGTCACACCATCCGCAGTGGTGCGGGTGAACAGGTGGGTGGCCGTTCCCGCATCCGACGAGCTCCCGGTGGCCTCGCCCAGGGCGGGGCAGGGCGCGCTGATCGACGGGTCCGCGTTCACGGTGTGGGCCTGACCGCGGGCGCTCACCGGTCGTGGTGAGGATCCCTCGGCTACGCCCGTCGCCGCGGACCTCGCTCCCCCCGAGATCCACCGACCCCCCCGGCCACGGCGATGCCGCCCCCGGCCAGCAGAACCACGGCCGAGACGACCACGACTGCCCTCGCTCTTGACACGGCACGCCTCCCTCTCCTGGACGCGGGGTTTGACGATCCGGGACCGCGTTTGGTTCCGGGGGGCCGGGATCAGCCGGCGGATTCACGGTGTCCTTCTGGGTTTCAGCTGTGAGATGGGGAACCGACAGCGCGTACGGCGCCACGCGATCGACCCTCGTTCTCCCTCTCCGTGTCGGGGAAAACGCCGCCACCGACCGGCGGTCGGGACAGTGACCATCGGCTCTATGGGGGAATAGGCCCGCGGTGCGAGGTTGAGGCGTTGCTGTGTTTCGGCGTCGCGCTACGGCGGGGGGGACATGGCGAAGCAGGGTCAATCCGAAACCTTCAGAACTGAGGACAACGCAATGCACATGAACCGCAAGATCTTGATGGGCGTCTTGGCGCTCGCCCTTCCGGCCGGCACGTTGGCTGCGTTCAGCCCGTCGGCGTTCGCCACCAAGCCACCGCCCAACCCCGTCCATTGCACCTTCTCGGCGTCCGTGAGCATTTCCCCGGCCCTCAGTGTGAAGGGTGAAACATCGGTGAAGGGCGCCACGGGAACCACGGTCATCGACGCCACCTACAGCGGGTGTACCACCGCCTCGGGGGCTGTGCCCGGTTTCAGCCAGACCCTCAGCATCGTCACGAAGTCGTCGAAAGACGCCAACTACAAGACCGATGGCAACAGCAAGACTGGCTGGTACCTCGGACTCTGTAGCGGTTTCACCAGCGCCAAGGGAAGCAAGGCCACGTTGAAGGGTCTGAAGAAGGCCGTCAACAATCTTCCCATCGCCGGTGGCGTCCTCAAAGGTGTCAAAGCGTCTGAGGGCTCGGTTGGCGAAGATGTGGGCTTCATCGTCAACCACGGCACCGTCAAGGGTGGTTCGTACCCGACCGCCACCCACGCGGCGGACATCATGGCCGGACTGAGCAATGACGCCAACAACTCCAACCTGATCGGCGGATGCACGGCCGGTCCGGTGAACCACATCGACATCGACCCGAGCGCCAGCTCCGCCACGCTGTAAGGCGAAAGTCGAGACGGCCCGGAAGGGTTCACAACGGAGTCAGTCGAAAGGGGTGGGGCCGAAGTGGCCCCGCCCCTTTCGGTCGGACCGACCGTGAACGCCGGTAGTTGATGTCAGCAGTGACCCGGAGTGATCGTCACCGTCACGGGGGCAGGCTTGGCGGGGTTCTGGACGTCGACGAAGTTGGCGCCGGGTGCGGAGGTGATGCGCGCGCCGGTCGCATCCGCGCAGTAGCCGTCGGGGTAGTGCGTACTGACGGGCACCGAGATGACGGTGGGCTCGGTGATGCTGGCATCGGCGCGATAGGTGAGCGTGAAGTGCCCCGAGACAGGGTTGAACGACGTCGCCGTCGGCGTCCCCGCCACCGCCGACGGATATGGACGCGAGAGGACCTGGAGCATGGCCTGGGTAGGTGGGGTGGGGGGCCAGAGTCCCGAATCGTGGGATCCCGTGGGGTCGTCGTAGTCGAGCCATTGCCAGTAGATCCAGCCGGTCAAGTCCGCGTCGGCGTCGGCGGTGATCCTCCCCAGGTCGGCGGCATCGGTCGTCGCTCCGAACTCCGTGAGCAGCGAGGCGGGACCACCGGGTTGCTCCGACGTCGAGTCGCGGCGGCGCTGGGCGGCGTGCTCGGTGAACACCAGGTTCTCCGAGGGGCCACACACGGTCGCGTAGTTCGGGGTCTCGGGACCGTTGGGGACGTGCAAGAAGCAGTAGTCGTGGAAGTTCAACACCAGGCGGGGAAACGGCATGGGGCCGATGTGGTTCGGCGGACCGGAGTCCGTCGAGTAGTTGCCCTCGTAGAAGACGAGGTGGTTGGGGTCCGCCGCCTCGATCCGGGCGATCACCCCGACCTTCGGATCATCAGGCGGGCAGGTGATCGCCTTGCCGGCCTGATCCAGGCCGGGATGGGCCCGACCGGCGTAGAAGCACTGGAGCTCGGCATCGAATCGCGCCCCGTTCCCGGTGGGAGGGACTCCCTGGCCGTAGGGCTCGTTGAACGGGTCGTAGCCGATCACCCACGGATTGTCCTTGAAGTGGGCCGCCACGCGTGCCCACATGGAGTCGAATTCCCCCTGCAGGTCACCCACCACGTTGTTGTCCCAGAAGTGGGTATAGGCGGCGACGACGCCAGGGCCTTGGAGGTTGACACTCCAGTCGGGAACGTTCAGTTTGGGCTTGGGCTTGGCGCCGTTGGTGCAGACCGCCCAGTTCGGAGCCCCCTCACCGCCGAAGACCTCGTTGTACACGTCCTGGTGCATGTCGATGAGGGAGTAGATGCCGTACCGGCCCAGCAGGGCGATGGTGGCATCGAGATTCCTCAGGTAGGTGTTGAACACCGTCGAGTTGAACTGGTGGGGGCCCGAGGTCCGGGGTGCTCCCGCAGCGCAGATGGCCCGATCGTTGATGGGATCGGTTCCCGGCTCGAGGCCCTTCCAGATGATCCCCAGGCGTACGACGTCGAACCCGAGGGAGGCCATGCGCTGCACTTCTGGCAGCGTGAGCACATTGGGCCCGGTGCCGTTCACCTCGACCTCGAAGGGCGGCACCTTGTAGACGAGGTCGACGCCGTGCATGAGCACGGCGCGGCCGTAGCGGTCCTCGAGGAACGGCCCACCGGGGGAGCGCAGGGGTCCGATCGGGCCGGTGGCCGGGTTCGCCGACGTCGGGACGGGGGGGATGGTCGGGCCGAGCGTGGAGCTCGGTGCGTCGGGGGCTGCGCTCCGAGGGCCCCGGGCGGACGGCGGCGAGGAGCACGCGGCCAGGAGCACCATGGCGCTCACGAGCACGGCTGATGATGTCGGTCGCATCCGGCGCATCCTCGCTCCTCATGGGCTGCCTCGGGGCCGGTCGCCGACCCCCTGAGCCGACCGCGATCGTCGGGCAAATCGCTAGGCAATTTGCCATGCCGAAGGGAACCCGGGCGTCCGACCCTGACACCGACGTCAGGGACAAGTATCCTCGAGGCATGGCGCTACCCAAGATCATCAGCGTCGACGACCACGTCGTCGAGCCCCCCCACGTGTGGCAGACCTGGCTGCCGGAGAAGTACCGGGAGCGGGGTCCCCGGGTGGAGCGCAAGAAGTGGGGGGGCTTCAAGCACCTGTCGGGCGCCAAGTACGACATGGTCGAGGACCCCGAAGGCGATTGGGGCGACGCCTGGTACTACGACGACGAGCTGATCTACGTGCAGAAGAAGTTCGTGGCCATTCCCCAGGCGTCGACCACGCTCGACGCCCAGGGCAACATCGTCTTCGACCGCACCCAGATGACGATGACGGCCACCACCTACGACGAGATGCGCAAGGGTTGCTGGGACCGCGACGAGCGTGTCAAGGACCTGGCCCTCAACTACACCGACGGCTCACTCCCCTTCCCCACCTTCCCCCGCTTCTGCGGCCAGACGTTCTACGAGGGCAAGGACAAGGAGCTCGGCCTGGCCTGCGTCAAGGCCAACAACGACTGGATGGTCGAGGAATGGTGCGCGCCCTCGGGCGGCGTCAACATCCCTCTGTGCATCATCCCCCTGTGGGATGCCGAGCTCGCCGCGGCCGAGACCAAGCGCAATGCCGAGCGCGGTGTCCGGGCCATCGCCTTCAGCGAGATGCCGACCCGCCTCAAGCTGCCCAGCATCAACACCGACTACTGGGACCCGCTGTGGGCAGGTGTGCAACGACTACGGCGTGACGGTGTGCATGCACGTCGGGTCGAGCAGCTCCAATCCGGTGGCGTCGCCCGACTCGAACAAGGCCGTCGGCGTCACGCTTGGGCTTCAACAACGCCATCGCGTCGCTGGCCGACTGGCTCTTCTCGGGCAACCTGCTGCGGTTCCCCAAGCTGAAGCTGGCCTACTCGGAGGGCCAGATCGGCTGGATCCCCTACATCCTCGAGCGGGCCGACACGGTGTGGGAGATGCACGACGCCTGGACGGGACGCCAAGGAGCAGATCCCGGTTCGTCCCTCGACCCAGTACTACGGGCGCATCTTCGGCTGCTTCACCGCCGACCGCCACGGGCTGCGTTCACTGGAGGAAGTCGGCGAGGACAACATCTGCTTCGAGACCGACTACCCCCACACCGACACCACGTGGCCCCACTCCGAGGCCTACATCGAGAAGCTGTGCGCCGGTCTCGACGACGACGTGGCCTACAAGATCCTGCGTGGCAACGCCATCCGGATGCTGGAGCTGGACCGGGTCTGACAGCGTCATCGCCTGTGCCGGGGGCGCGGTTCTCGTCCCCCGCGCTACCCTCGCCCGATGACTCCAAGTTCGCCACCCCATCCCCGGGCCGAGGTCCAGGCCGTCGTGGACCGCTACCGCGAGCTGCGGCGCCGCATCGACGAAGGCCTCGAGACCAACGGCTTCGGCGCTCTGGCCGACTTCTACACCGACGACGCCGTGTACGTGGACGCGGCGTGGGGGCGCATCGAAGGGAAAAAGGCCATCGCCGACTGGCTCGAGCACTCGATGGTGGGCTTGATGGACTGGAAGTTCCCGGTGGAGTTCACCGCCATCGAAGGCGACGACGTCGTGGTGAAGTGGACCCAGATCATCCCCGGCACCCGGGCCGACGGCACGCCCTACACCCAGTCGGCCTACTCCCGGCTGCGTTACGCTGGCGGGGGGAAGTTCTCGTACGAAGAGGACAGCTACAACATGGTGCATGTCCTGGAGGACGTGACCGCCAGCGGGTGGGTACCGACCGAGCCCATGAACGTTCCCCCCAGCACCCCGATCGCAACTGGGCACTGCCCGACGCCTGAGCCCGACAGCTCGGGACTACCCCCTGAGCTCGTAGGCGTCCCATCGCGGGGTGGCCATCTCGTCCCGGAACTGTTGGAAGGGCCAGGGCCACACGGCGGGGATGCCCCGGTCGTCGAGGTACCAGCTTCGGCATCCCGACGCCCACACCGTCTTGCGGGCCGCTTCGACGCGGGATTGCTCGAAATCGTCGAGGGCGGGCCGCGACGCGCTGATCTCCCGGCAGTCACCCGACCGGATCCGTTCGACCAGCTGCATGATGTAACCCAGCTGCAGCTCGGCCACCTGCACCAGCGAGAAGTTGCCGACGGGCCCGTTGGGCCCGTTCAACATGAAGAAGTTCGGGTAGCCGGGCACCGAGATCGAGAGGTAGGCCTCGGGGCGCTGCGCCCACTCCTGGTCGAGGCTCCGGCCGTCTCGCCCCATGACCGACATGGGCCGGACGAAGGCATTGACCTTGAACCCGGTGGCGAGGACCAGGACGTCGAGCTCGTGCACCGTGCCGTCGGCGGTGCGCACGCCGGCGGGCTCGATGCGCTCGATGGGCTCTGTGACCAATTCGGCGTTCGGCCTCCGGATGGCCCGGTAGAAGCCTCCCGACACGACGAGCCGCTTGCACCCGGCGCGATAGTCCGGCCGCAGGCGCTCGCGCAGCTCGGCGTCCTCGATGTTGTCGTCGAGGTTCGCTTGGCAGGCCTGTTCGATTATCCCCATCATGGGGGAGTCGGAGTCGACAATGGCGCCGGAGAAGGTGTCGTACATATGCGACGCGTTGGTGCGGATCTCCTCGATGAGGTCGTGGTCCTCTCGGAACGCCGCCTTTTGCTCGGCCGTGAAGGCCGGGTTGGCCGCCGGCATGATCCATTGCGGGGTGCGTTGGAACAGCACCAGCCTCTCGACCCGCTCCACGATGGCCGACACGATCTGCGTCGCGGTCGATCCGGTCCCGACGATCCCGACGCGCCGTCGGTCGATCTCGACACCGTGGTCCCACTGGGAGCTGTGGAACACGGCGCCGCGGAACGACTCGAGGCCCTCGATCTCGGGATACTGCGGGTGATGCAGCACGCCGGTGGCGGCGATGACGACGTCGACCTCGTCGTGATGGCCCCCGGCCGTTGTGAGGTTCCACCGGCCGTTCCCGAACGCACATCGCACGACCTCGTCACCGAACCGGATGTGCGGCATCACCCCGAACCGCTCGGCTACGCCGGCGAAGTACTGCCGGATTTCCTCCCCGGGGGGGTACATGTGGCTCCACTCGGGATTGAGGGCGAAGGAGTAGCAATAGAGGTGCGAGGGGACGTCACAGGTGAGCCCCGGGTAGGTGTTGGCGCGCCACGTCCCCCCGAGTTCGTCGGCCTTCTCGTAGACGGTGAAGTCCTCCAGCCCTGCCTCTCTCAAGGTGACGGCGGAGAGGATCCCCGCCATCCCGGCGCCGACGATGGCGAAGCGGAGGTCGCGCCCGGCTGTCACCGTCCCGGCCTCGGCCCTCAGAGCATCTCGGCGACGAAGTCGGGCAGGTCACCCACGATGCGGTGATGACCGGCCAGGCTGTCGTCGCCCACGATGTCGATGACGGCATCGGCGACGTCGTCGGGAGACAGAAGAGGGAGGATCGCACGGGCCTGGCTGGCCCAGGCGGCCTCGGTCGAGCCGTCGCCCGATTTGGCCAGAAGAGGAGTGTCGACGAGTCCGGGCAACACCGCACTGACCCGGATGTTGTGGGTCCGCTGCAAGGCGGCGCAGGCCTTGGTGAACATGACGACCCCGGCCTTGGTGGCGGAATACCCGGGCTCGTCCTCGAGGGGGAGGAGCGCACCGAGCGATGCGATGTTCACGATCACACCGCCGCCCCGGGGACCGAGCACATCGACGGCGAGTCGGGTGCCGAGGATCACCGCCCCCAGGTTCACCATGACCTGGGACGCCAGGAGGTGCGGATCAGTGGCCGGCCACAGAGGCTCTCCGCACACGATGCCGGCGTTGTTGCACAGGATGTCGGTCCCGCCGAAGCGTTCCTGGGCGGTCGCGAACATGGCTGCCAGGTCGTCGAGCCGGGTCACATCCACCCTGACGAATTCGGCGCTCCCGCCCGCCGCGCTGATGGCGGCCACGGTGTCGCGCCCGCCGCGCTCGTCGATGTCCGCCACCACCACCGACGCCCCCCCGGTGGCCAGTGCCCGGGCACACGCCCGGCCGATGCCCGACCCGGCTCCGGTGACGACGCTGACCTTGCCGGCGGTCTCCATGGCGTGAGGATACGGGACGGCACGCTCGGCACCCGGATCGTATGATCCGGCCCAGGGGGAGCGATGAGGGGACTGCGGGGTGTGGATCGACATCGGCGGGCGCTCGTCACCCTCCTTGCCATGGTGGTGGTAGCGGGGGGTGCCTGGCTGGCGGTCTCCGCCGCGACGGCGTCGGCCGTCGCACATCCGACCAATGCGGGGGCGTCGGGTCCCTCGGGTCACCGCGTCAGCACCGCGCCGGTTGGCCCCGTCGGCTCGAGCTCGACTCGACCCGCTCCTGTCCCCATGGGCACCGGCGCGCCACCGGTGTCGACGAGCGTCGCGCCGCTCACGGTTCCGACGACCACGCCGATACCCGTGCCAAAGCCATCGGCGGCTCGTTCCACGCCGCCACCGCCGGTGTCGTCGCCGCTGGTGGTCGCGCCGGAGTCGACCCAGGCCGCCCAGGTCGCGGCGGCGCTGATCACCTCGGTCGATCAGCAGTCCCACGGAACGAGATCGATCCCGGTGACCCCCGACAACGTCAGCCTCGTCGCACGCTGGATCATGAACGAGGGTGGTCTTCCCGCCGACAATCCCCTCAACACCTCGCACGGTGCGGGCGCCTATCCCCACCAGTTCACCACCAGCGGACAGGACACCGGCATACCGATCTTCCCCACCGTGGCCATGGGCGTCGCCGCCGACGCGGCCACCTTGTTGTCGAACCCCAGGTACGCGGGCATCCTCCACGTCCTCGCCGGGGGGAATGCGTCGTGCACGAGGTTCGCGACGGCGGTGATCCGATCGCCGTGGGCGAGCGGGCACTACGGGCACAACGCCCTGGGCTTCTGCACCGGGAACATGACACCAAAGAAGGCGCGAGGGCACGGACACCGCCGCGCCCGCTAGAGCGGCCTGTCAGCCCCAGCTGGGCACCGTGACCTCGGCCGGTGAAGGGTGTCCGTCGGGAGACGGGGCACTCGAATCGTCGGTGCTTCGTTCCGGCGCCGCCGGGTCCACCTCCACCCCGAGGGTGGGCACGATCTTGTCGAGCCAGCGGGGCATGTACCAGTTGGACCGGCCGAGAATCTCCATCACCGACGGGACGAGCACGAGGCGCACGAGACTGGCGTCGATGAGGATGGACGCGGCGAGCCCCAGGCCGAAGACCTTCAGGATCCGGAGCGGGTCCCCGATCACGAAGGACCCGAACACGCAGATCATGATGGCGGCCGCGCTGGTGATGACCCGGGCCGTCTTGGCCAAGCCGTCCGCCACGGCCACGGAGTTGTCCGCTGTCCGTCGCCACTCTTCACGCATCCGGCTGAGGAGGAACACCTCGTAGTCCATCGAGAGCCCGAACAAGATGGTGAACATCATGAGCGGGATCCACGGGTCGATGGGCCCGGTGTGACCGATGCCGATGACCGAACCGCCCCAGCCCCACTGGAACACCGCCACGATCACGCCATAGGCGGCCCCCACCGACAGGAGGTTCATGATGGCCGCTTTCAGCGGGATCACCACCGACCGGAACACCGCCATCAGCAACAGGAACGCGAGCACGATGACGGCGCTGATCACCAGGGGCAGGCGGTGGGCCAGATAGTTCGACGCATCCACGCTGGCCGCGGTCTCGCCTCCCACCAGCACCCGTAACGGCGTGCCAGCGGTGGCGCGCGGGATGACGGTCGTCCGCAGGGTCGTGACGAGTTGGGAGGTCTGTGCGGCCTGGGGGGCGGTGGTCGGGTACGCGATGATGACCGCCGCACTGCGCGGCGCGTTGATCTCGACAGGAGCGGCGAAGGCGACTCCCGGGGTGGCCCGCACCGCCGCGTCCACCCTGTTCATGGTGGCGTCGTCGTTGGCAGACGACAGCGGGGCGGCCACGATCAGCGGACCGTTGAACCCGGGACCGAAGCCCTGCGCCAACAGGTCGAAGGCTTGGCGCGTGGTCAGGGACGTGGGGTCGTTGCTGGCGTCGGTGAAGGCCAGGCGCATGGAGAACAGCGGGATGGCCAGAGCGATCAACACCAACAGGGCCAGGATGCCCGACCGCCACGGACGCCGTTGGATCATCCGGCTCCACCGGTACCAGAAGCTGTCGGGCGCCGGGGTGGCTCCGGTTTGGAGGAGCCTCGGCAGGTGCAGCCGGTCGATGGCCCGGCCCGCGAATCCCAGCATGGCCGGCAGCAACGTCAGCGCCGCCGCCATGACGAGCAGCACCGCCGCGATCGTCCCCACCGCCAGTCCCTGGAGGAAGGGCAACTGCAAGAGGAAGAGGCCCAAGAGGGAGATGACGACCGTGGTCCCGGCGAACAGGACGGCTCGACCCGACGTGGCCAGCGATGTCGCCACCGCCTGGCGGGGCTGGCGTCCTTCGAACAACCCCTGGCGATAACGCGTGACGATGAACAGGGCGTAATCGATGCCCACGCCCAACCCGATCATGGCCAGCATCTCGGGTGCGAAGATCGGGACGTTCAGGACGTGACTGAGCAGGTCCTCGAGTGCGAAGCCGACGGCGATGCCGAACAGCGCGGTCAGGATGGGCAGGCCCATGGCCACGACCGACCCGAAGGCGATGAGCATGATGATCATGGCTCCGAGGATCCCGGCCCCTTCGCTCGGACCCGGGGCGGCGGTGATGACGTTTCCGATGGGCCCGCCGCCCAGGGCGACGTGGTACCCGCCCCGGTCGAAGGACTCCGCCACGTCGATCACCCTCTTGACCGCGGCATTGGGAACGGTGGACGCGTCCTCGTCGAATTGCACCACCGCGAAGGCGATGTGCCCGTCCGACGAGACCTGGTGGTGACTGGTGGGAGCGAACGGGCTTTGCACGGTCGAGACGTGGGGGAGGGCCGCGAGCTCTCTGACCATGGCGGCGGTGGTCGACCGGTTCGCCGATGACCGGACTGGACCGGTGGTCGAGACGACCACGTCGGCGCTCGTCCCCGCCTTCTTGGGGAAGCGGGCGGTCAAGAGGTTCTGGACCTGCTGGGAGGCGGAGTTGCCCGAGCCGAACGAGTCCTGGAAGCGACTGCCCATCGACTGGGCCACCACGGTGATGACGATGATGAGGCCGATCCACACGAGCAGGACCCGGCGTCGATGGTCGTAGCACCACCCCGCCAGCCGTCCCAGCGCGCTGTGCTCGGCGGCGGGGGCCGGGGCTGATCTGGTATAATTCATCACTGATGAGTTATAGCACGGACGGTCGGCCCGCGGGAAACCCCCTTCCCGCGCCGCACGGATGATGGTGGGGCGGGGTCGCCGCCCGGGCAACGTGGACACCCGGGCCCAGATCGTGGAGGCGGCCGGCGCCGCCTTCTCCCAGGACGGCTACGCCCAGGCGAGCATGCGGGGGATCGCCCGGCGCGCCGGGGTGGATCCCGCCCTCGTCCACCATTACTTCGCCGACAAGGCGGCCCTGTTCGTCGAGACCATGGCCCTGCCCATCGATCCCCGTCACGTCAACCACGAGGCCCATGTCGCAGGATTCAGCGGAGAGCGGTTGGTGGAGCGATTCCTGGCGCAGTGGGAGCGGGGGAAAGGGCCCGGATCACCGGTATTCGTCAGCCTGGCTCAGGCCATGGCCGCATCGGCGGAGGTGGCCGACAACATGCGTGAGTTCGTGGCTGAGCGCGTCGGGCTCCACGGCGCGCCCGGGGACGACGTGGCCACGATGTTGCGGCGGCGATCCCTCGTGTCGTCCCAGCTCCTCGGCATCGCCTGGAACCGTTACGTGATGCGAATGGAGCCCATGGCGTCCGCCAGCCGGGCCGAGGTGGCCCGGTGGACCGGGCCCACCATCGAGCGGTACGCCACCGGCCAGCTCGCCGATTGAAGGTGGCGTCAAAGGGTGCGGGGTGGGCAGGGTGTTTCGAATCACCCTCGGTGCCTGAAACGGCTTGTGCGATGCCGCTGACTACTGTCGAGGGCGCGGATCTCCTGCACCGCGGCCAGCGGCAGGGCAGTGACATCCCGAACTCCTCTTCCCCCTGAGCATCAGGAGCCATGCCCGAATACCAGATCCTCGTCCCCCCGCCGAGACGTCACCGAAGAGCGTGGACCACGGTGATCGTCGTCGTCATCGTTGTCGCCGTGGCGGCGGGGGCGTTCGTGGTGGGACGGCACGTCGAGGACTCGCGTCACCCATCGAAGGATGGGGGTGGGGGAAAGACCGGCTCTGTCACGAAGCCGTTCGCGGTGTCTTCCACCGTGCCGGCGTCGGGCGCCACCGACGTGGCGTCGAACCAAGTGGTCACGATCCACCTCTCGGCCCCGGTGACCGGGACGGCCGGCATGCCCACCTTCGATCCGCCCGTGGCCGGGTCGTGGAAGAGAACCGGGCCCAAGTCCCTGTCCTTCGTGGCCACCGCACCGTTCATCCCCATGAGCACCGAAACGCTCAGCATCGCGGCGGGCGCGTCGGGTCCCCATTCCGCCACCGGCCAGGCGCTGGCGACACCGGACACGATCACCTTCACCGTGGCCCAAGCCAGTACCGAACGCCTCCAGCAGCTGCTGGCACAGCTCAATTATCTCCCTCTTGCTTTCACCCCGACCGCGCCCCTCAAGTCGCCCGTCGACGCCACCACCGCCCAGGCGGGCACCTTCGCGTGGCGGTGGCCCAACATCCCGCCGTCGCTGACGGCGCTGTGGATGGAAGGGTATGAGAACGTCATCACCAAAGGTGCGGTGATGGACTTCGAGAACCAGAACGGCCTGACCGTGGACGGGCTGGCGGGCCCGGAGGTGTGGTCAACCCTGCTCGCCGACATCGCCAGTGGCAAAGTCGATGCCGATCCGTATACGTACGCCTATGTGTCCAAGGTGCTGCCCGAGACCCTGACGATGTACGAGAACGGAGCTGCGGTCCTGACCAACATCTCGGTCAACACCGGAGCCCCGGGGGCCGACACCGTCGACGGCACCTTTCCCGTGTTCGAACACGTCACCAGCTCCCGCATGGAAGGCACCAATCCCGACGGCACCAAGTACGACGACCCCGACGTCCCGTGGGCCAGCTATTTCAACGGTGGCGACGCGTTGCACGGGTTCGTGCGCGCTTCCTACGGCTTTCCCCAGAGCAACGGCTGCGTGGAGATGAGGATCTCCGACGCGGCGAAGGTGTGGCCGTTGTCGCCCATCGGCACGCTGGTGACGGTGGTCGGTCCCGCGTCGTAGGTGGTCGCCCGAGACTTAGTAGGGACGACCCCAGTCCGCCCGGCGCAAGCCGACGATGCGGCCCTCGGGCTCGGGGCCGGCCAGAAAGCGCCCGACCCGGACCAGCGCCAGCCCGATCGGCCGGACCGGGCCGCGCCGGGGCGACGTCGATCGACGACGAGGAGAGGTGGAACGCGGGCGATGCCTCGGTGAGGCCAGCCGGCGGAGCTCGCGCCCGCGCTCCTCGGCCAGGCGGCCTTCCATGCCGGGGTTCATGGTCGACACCTCTGCGTCCGCATTCGTTGCACGGAAGCCAGCCTACGCCGTGACCTCTTGCGTATCAAGCTAAATAGGCATATAGTCAGCTACCGATGCAAGAGGTCGAAGAGTCGCAGCAGGAAAGCCGGCCGGTCGTCTTGGGGCCCTCGTTGGTCCTGGACCTGTCGTGGGCGTTGCACGCGGTGTGGAAGCCACCCCTCCAGGCGGCTCGGCCGGTGCTGGGCCGGCTCTTCGGTGAACGCCCCGAGCTCGCGCAAGCGGTGCGGGACCTGTGGGACGACGAGCTCGGTTGCCTGGCCGAGCTCCAGATCTTGGCCATCTGGGCCGAAGCGCTCGAGGTCACCGATTTCGACACCCTCCTCCCGATGCTGTTGGCAGCGATCGAGACCGTGCCGCTCGACCTGGCCCTCGAGTCCGAGACCGAACGCGATCGGGAGCTCATCCTGGGCCGGCTCGCCGCCCTGCGTGGATCGCCCCGTCTGCGCCGGCATTGGGGGGACGTGCTGGCCCAGGTGTGGGCCGGCCTCGACGAGCAGTGGCGGACCTCGAGCGTCCCCCTCGTCGAGAGCGCGGTGCTCGAGGCCCGGGCCCAGCTCGATCGGGGCACGGACTGGTTGCAACTCATCCACACAAAATGCGACATCTTCCAGGACCACCTGCCGCAGATCCTCGAGCGTCACCGCGCCGGCCGCCGCGTGCTCATGGCCCCGTGCGCGTTCTTCGGCAGGGCGCTGTACATCGAGATGCCGTCGTGCATTCTCATCGGCCTCGGGACATCGGGGGTCGACTCCGTGGCCCGGGCTCGGACCGCGGACGTGGCCCGTCGACTGCGTGTCCTCGCCGACCCGACCCGGCTGGCCATCCTGGACCATCTGGCCGACGGCGCACGTTCGGTGGGGGAGATCGCCTACTCGTTCTCCTTGGCCCAGCCGACGGTGAGCACCCATGTGAAGCACCTGCGTGAAGCGGGATTGGTGTCATCCGAGCGCCTCGGCACGCGTGTGGAGGTGTCGCTGAACCGCGACGCGGTCCAGGCCCTGGCGGGGGAGCTCGGAACCCTGCTCGTCCACTGAGAGGCGAGATTCGATCAACGCCGTCGGGCGCGCAAGTTCCTGTTCTTGATCATGTTGCCGCACGTTGCCATGTCGCACCACACGCCGCGTCGGCTGTGTGACCGGTCGTAGAAGGCCCATCGGCAGTCGGAGTTCCCACACGTCTTGAGTCGTGGCCATGTCCCGTCCGCTTGGGCATCGCGCACGACGAGCAGGAGCTCGAGCAAGCCGGCGGCCACACTGCCGGTGCTCTGCGGACCGAGGTGAAACCCTCCGGTCCGATCCACCGTCAGTCGGGCGGGGCGGGAGTCCATGAGCGTCTCGATCGGCTCGAGATCCGCCGCGCTCGGCGCCGGGCCCCCGCCGGTGTGCGCCAACAGGGCTCGGATGCTCTCCCTGATCTCGACCGCAAGCCGCAGGTCGTCGGTGCCTACGGTGGTTCGGGCGTCGATGATCCCCGCATCGCGCAGCCACGCCGTCGCGCTTTCCACATCGGTCAGCACGTCGGTGTCCTTGTCGACATCCCGCGTGTTCACGAAGGCCTGCACCACCAGCAACGGCATCGGTGCCGGCTTGTCCTCTTCGGATTGGACCCATGATGGCAGCGCCATGGTGCCAGCATAGCTCCCCCCGTGACCAGTAAGGGCCCTTGACAGGTTAGTCATGACCTGTATACTGTTTTGTGTGGTCACGAGGTTGATCCTGAACGGATCCGGGGTACGTGGCAGCAGGGGAGATGGCGCAATGTTGCTCTTGATCGATGAAGGAGAAGCTCGGCTCACCGTGCGGCGCGCCCGCTGGTGGGACCGGTTGAGCGTCCGCCTGCATGCGTCGCAGTTGGATCGTGCGCTCGTAGCGGGAGCCTCCCCCGACGCCGATGCCCGGTTGGCGTTGCGGGCCCGGGCCCTGGTGCACACGTCGTTTCGCTGCGATCTGGCCGACAGCGTGCATCGGATCGTGGAGGCGTCGACCCGCCCGGTCGTCTCGAGGCCGTCGTCGATCCCTCTGTGTCGAGACCGGGTGACCGAGGCGCGGGACGAGCTCCATGCCTTGAGGGACCGGTTGCGTCGCCCCGGGCCCGTCTCGGCGCAGGGCATGGCGCGGGTGAGCGCGCTCCTCAGCGACGGAGCGGGCCCCTTGTACCACCGGGGCAACACCGACGACCTGCGCAGCGCGGTGCACGAGACCGTCACCGCATTGGATCCGCTCGACGTCGGCTGAACGATTTGACCTCGGGGTGGCTCTCAGAAGGGGAAGGGCCGGTGGCCCTGCTGCAGGGTGATCCACCGCAGGTCGGTGAATGCGTCGACTGCGGCGCGCCCCCGAAGCGACCGTACCCTGATTCCCCCACCCCGCCGAATGGCGCCTGGGGCTCGTCGTCCACGGGCTGGTCGTTCACGTGGACGATCCCGGTGCGCAGGCGGCGCCCGACATCGAAACCGCGCCGCACGTCTTCGGTGAGGACCCCGGCGGACAGGCCGTAGGCGCTCAGATTGGCCACGGCGACGGCCTCGGCGTCGTCCTCGACCCGGAACACCGTGCATACCGGCCCGAAGATCTCTTCGGTGTCGATGCGCATGTCGGGACGGACCTCGGTCACCACCGACGCCGGGTAGAGGGCGCCGCGGGGGCGGCCGCCACCGGCCTGCACCGAGGCCCCGGCCGCAGCGGCCTCGTCGACGAGGTCGGCCACACGCTGCGCAGCGCCTGCGGTGATGAGCGGCCCGATGAGGGTGCCGGAATCGCTCGGGTCGCCTGCGGGGAGGTGTGAGGCCTTTTCGGCGAGTCGGGCCGTGAACTCGTCGGCCACGGACCGGTGCACGAGCACGCGATCGGCGGACATGCAGATCTGGCCGGAGTTCATGTAGGCGCCGAAGGCCACGGCGTTCACCGCGTATTCGAGGTCGGCGTCATCGAGGACGATGAGCGAGTTCTTGCCACCGAGCTCGAGGACCGCCGGTGTCAGATGGCGCGCCGCCAACTCGCCGATGACCCGACCCACCCGGGTCGAACCGGTGAAGGCGACCCGACGCACCCGGGCGTCGGCGATGAGGGCTTCGGCCACGGCCGGGGCGTCCTCGGGCGTGGTGGTGATCACGTTGCACACCCCGGGAGGGAATCCGGCCTCGTGCAGTACGTCGGCGAGGAAGAGCCCGGCGGACAGTGGGGCGTGCTCGCTCGGCTTCATCACCACGGTGTTGCCCACCGCCAGCGGCACGGCCACGGAACGGATCCCGAGGATCACCGGCGCGTTCCAGGGCGCAAAGGATGCCACCACCCCGGCCGCCTGGCGCAGGGACATCGACAACGCCCCCGGGGTGGAGGTGGTGAGGACCTCGCCGATGGGCTGGCTGATCGCCGCCGCCGCCTCGCGCAGGACCTCGGCGGCCAACCCCACGTTGAAGTGCCCCCACGGTCCGATGGCTCCCGTCTCGGCCGTCATGAGCGCGGCGGCATCCTGGGCGTGTGACTCGAGGAGATCCGCGGCGCGCCAGAACAGCTTGCGCCGCTCGGTGGGCACCATGGCGGCCCACCCATCGAAAGCCGCGGCGGCGGCATCGACGGCGCGCGTGGCGTCCTCGGGACCCGCGGCGCTGACCGTGGCGATGACCTCGCCGGTGTAGGGGTTCAGGTCGTCGGTGCGGCGACCGCCGGCGGCGGCCACGTGCTCGCCGCCTATGAGGAGCTGTCGTTCGATGGGCACAGACCTCCACCTTCCTCGTGTCTGTCGTTCTCGGCCTAATGGGGGTCGACCACCTCGCGTCATGACTGGGTGAGGCTGGTTGCCGAGCCGCCATCGGGTGAGCACTGCTGTGGCCAGGGCTTCGAGCCCTACGTCTAGATCGTGCCCCTGCTGGTCGGTGAGGTTCCCGTGACGGCTGGTGGGATGTCGTGCCTCGAGCACTGATCCATTAGGAAGCTGCTGGGGTCCTCAGGCTCGTGTTGTTGCCGGTCAGGCGAGGAGAGGAACCCAGATGATCTTTGTCGGGGTGGACTGGGCTGAGGCCCACCACGATGTTCACGTGGAGGACGAGGACGGCAAACGCCTCGGAGGCGGTCGTCTTCCCGAAGGAGTGGAGGGCATCGCCCGGTTCCATGAGCTGGTCGGCGATCAGGTCGACGAACCGGGTGAGGTCATCGTCGGGATCGAGACCGATCGGGGTCTGTTCGTGACAGCCCTCGTGGCAGCCGGCTACAGGGTGTTCGCCGTCAACCCGATGTCGACGTCGCGCTACCGGGACCGGCACTCGACCTCGGGGGCGAAGTCCGACCCTGGAGACGCCAAGGTGCTGGCGGACATGGTTCGCACCGACCGCCACAACCACAGGCCGGTGGCCGCCGACTCCGAGACGGTCCAGGTAGTCAAGGTTCTGGCCCGGGCCCATCAGACGATGGTGTGGTCGAGGAAGCGCCAGACGAACCTGCTGCGCTCGACGCTGCGGGAGTTCTACCCCGCCGCGCTCGTCGCCTTCGATGACCTGGCCAGCGGCGATGCGCTCGAGGTGCTCCACATGGCGCCGACCCCGGAGCTGGGTCAGACCCTGTCACTGTCGAAGATCGCCGCCGCCTTGCGCCGAGGCGGGCGACGACGCCGGATTGACGACCGGGCGGCAGAGATCCAGGTCGCCCTGCGTGCCGAGCAACTCGCCGCACCGGCCTCGGTGTCGAGCGCCATGGGGACGTCGGTGTCTGCCAGCGTGGCTGTGATCGCCACCACGGTGGCCCAGATCGCCGCCCTGGCCGAGGAGCTCGAAGCGGGTTTTGAGCAGCACCCGGATGCCGAAGTGGTCCGTTCCCTGCCAGGACTGGGGACCATCCTCGGTGCTCGGCGAGTTCGGCGATGAGCCGAACCGCTACTGCACCGCCAAGTCTCGCAAGAACTACGCCGGCACGTCGCCCATCACCCGGGCGTCTGGGACCAAGCGGGTCGTGCTGGCCCGCTACGTACGCAACCAGCGCCTGGCCGACGCCATCTACTTGTGGTCCCTCGCCGCCCTCAACACCTCACCGGGCGCTCGGGCCCTCTACGACACTCGCCGGGCGGCTGGCGACACCCATCACGCTGCGCTCCGGGCAGTGGGCAACCGACTGGTCGGCATCCTCCACGGCTGCCTTGAGCACCACAGCGCCTACAACGAGTCCATCGCCTGGGGCCACCGCACAGCGCCACTTGCTGACGTTGCTTGACAGCTTCCAGCCGTGGGATGTCTAGACGGCTCGGGTCGGACTGTCGATGGGTGTTCCTTCGATGACGACGTTGACCAGTTTGAAATCGGACACGTTGCTGGCGGCGGGGTGATGGCCGAACACCTTGTCGAAGGTGCAGTCGACCATGGCCACCGTGCCGATCTTGTCGTCGGGGAACCCGTACAGGTTCCAGGGTCGGAACGCTTCGTCGAAATGGACGTCACGCATGTAGATGTCGGTGACCGTCGGGTTGTACCCGTCACCCTCACCCCCGGTGTAGTAGAAGTCGATGTTCAGCCCCGAGGTGACGACTCCCTTGACGGTCGCGTCGCGCATGTAGATGCCCTCGACGAATCCGCCCCGAGCCGAGTTCGTCTTGACCCGAAGGCAGTAATAGAGATCAGGGTTCGTCATGGTCAGGTTGCGGGCGAACACGTTCCGGATCCCACCGGTCGTGCTGGATCCGAGCGCCACCGCCCCGTGTCCGTTCTCGAATCGACAATTCTGGATCACGACGTTCTCGCACGGCACGTTCACCCGTCGTCCGTCGGCGTCGGTGCCCGCTTTGGGCGAGATGCAGTCGTCGCCGGTATTGAACGTGCAGCTCTCGATGAGGACGTCTCGGCACGACTCGGGATCGCAGCCGTCGTTGTTGGCTCCCAGACTGTCGACATGGACATCGCGAACCGTGACGTTGGAACAGAGCACGGGGTGCAGTTGCCAGAACGGCGCGTTGGTGACCCGGATGCCCTCGATGACCACGTTGGTCGAGCGGTAGGGCTGGACGAAGCTCGGAGGCAGGTAATGCCCCGGTCCGAAGATGCGCTGATCCACCGCAACGCCCGCCGCCCCCATGCGTTCGAGCGTGGCCGAGTCCTTGGCCTCGTCGGGCTGCCCGGGGCTCCATCCGTATTCGATCTCACCCGACCAGGGCCACCAGTACGTGTCGCTGGCCTGCCCGTCGATGGTGCCGGTGCCGGTGAGCCCGATGTTCTCCTGGCCGAAGGCGTAGATGAGTGGTGAGTAGTTGTAACACTCGATCCCTCCCCAGCGTGTGTAGACCAGTGGGTACATCGCCGGATCGGTGCTGAACCTGAGGGTGGCATCGGTCTCCAGATGGAGATCCACATTGCTGAGAAGGGTCACGGCGCCGGTCAGGAACGTCCCGGGTGGCACCACAACGTGTCCGCCGCCCCCGGCCGCGCAGGCGCGGATGGCGGCCGCGATCGACCCGGTGCACAGGGTCTTCCCGTCGCCGACCGCACCGAACCGGGTGATGGGGAACTGTCGGGGCGGAAACGTCGGGGCCACCACCCGCGCCACGATCTCGTCGGCCCGGGGCCAGGCCTTGAGGTCAGCCAGGGAGTCGGCCTCCGCGGCATCACCGCCTTCCGACGAGCCGGCGCACCCCGCCTGCGAGGTGCTCAGCAACGCCGCGCCGACAAGAGCCGTCGACGCTCGGAGGAACGTCCGACGATTCCAATGGGCAGCCGACATCGCTCCGCTCCGTCTTCCCAGACCCTCCGGTGCCGTCCACACTCCCACGCCGTCGCCCTCCGCTGTGGAGCGCTCTTTTCCAGAGTTGGGGCCGATTTGACCTGATCCCGTGGCTATTTGGGTGGTTGGCCACGTAGGGTTTTTGGAAGGCGGCAGGTGGGGACCTGCACGCTTCGTGGGGGGGATCTGGGTGAGCGGAGCGCACGGGAGACCGGCGCGGGGCAAGCACCTTCGCAATGCACACGTGCGGGGCAAGCACCTTCGCAGGACGGTTCAAAGGGGTCTGGGGCAGCTGAGTGCGATGGCCGCGCCCCGACACACGAGGTCGCGGAGCTATCGGGTCAAGGCGTTCTTCCTGGCGGCGACGATTCTCCTGACCGGCGCCGGGTTCGTGGCCACGGCGGACGCCGCCAGCGGCATCAGCGCCGTGGGCAGTTACTCGAGCGCCCACAACACCGGCATCTCGACCCTGGCGGTGTCTCCGGCGCAGGTCGGTGATGTGCTCGTGCTGGTGGTCAGGGTGTCCTCGGGCACCGTCACGGCCACCTCGGTGTCCGGCGGCGGGGCCACCACCTGGACCAGGCTCACCCAGCACACCGACGCCACCGACGTCGTGGACGACGAGCTGTGGATGGGGCCGGTCACCACCACGGGGCCTTCCACCGTCAGCGTGACCTTCTCGGGCTCGGTCAAGAGCGATCTCGTCGAGCTCGTGGCCCAGGAGTTCTCCTCGGGTCTGGGGTCCTCGACCACCTGGGCCCAGGACACCGCCAACAGCCAGAACAACACCTCGTCCACCAAGGTGGCGTTCCCGAGCCTCACCCCGGCATCGAGCGCAGAGCTCTACGTCGGGTACGGCTACGTGGCCAACTCGGGGACCTCGGGGTCCACC
The DNA here is from genome assembly GCA_963768255.1 of uncultured Acidimicrobiales bacterium. Taxonomy (GTDB): domain Bacteria; phylum Actinomycetota; class Acidimicrobiia; order Acidimicrobiales; family UBA8190; genus Chersky-840. The sequence goes on from CAVYGX010000008.1 coordinate 646,565, forward strand.
GCCGGGGTCACCTACGACATCCTGCCCACCACGGCCAACTTCTTCGTCTACGACACGAGCGTGTCGGGCGCCCTGGCCCCGAGCGCCACCCAGTCCCCGGCGGGGACCTCCTCCACCGTGGGTGTGCTGCTCAGCGCCTCGAGCTCCACGCCGCCGCCAACGCCGCCCCTGCCCACCGTCACCGGGGTGAGTCCCAACTCGGGCCCGACGGGCGGAGGGACACCGGTCATGATCACCGGCACCAACCTGAGCGGGGCCATCTCGGTGCATTTCGGTACCAACGCCGCCACGGGCATCACCGCGGACACCGCCGGCTCGGTCACGGTCACCGCTCCGGCCGGAGCGAGCACCGTGGACGTGACGGTCACCACCGGAGGCGGCACGTCACTCACCAATCCCGGCGACGAGTACACCTACAACCTGTCCACCTCGCCCACGATCGCCGCCGTGGGCAGCTACACGAGCGCCCACAACACCGGCGTCACGACCCTGGCGGTGTCGCCGGTGAACGTCGGTGACGTGCTCGTGTTGGCGGCGCGGGCATCTTCGGGGACCACCACCGTGTCCTCGGTCTCCGGGGGCGGGGTCAGTGCCTGGACGAGACTCTCCCAGCACACCGACGCCACCGACGTGGTGGACGACGAGCTGTGGATGGGCCCGGTCGCCACGACGGGACCCTCCACCGTCAGCGTGACGTTCTCGGCCTCGGTGACGGGCACCCTGGTCGAGCTCGTGGCCCAGGAGTTCTCCTCGGGTCTCGGGGCCTCGACCACCTGGACCGCGGGCGGTTCAGGAGCGCAGAACAACACCTCGTCCACCAAGGTGGCGTTCCCGAGCCTCACCCCGACGGGCAGTGCCGAGCTCTACGTCGGTTACGGCTACGTGGCCAACTCCGGGACCACGGGGTCCACCGCCGGGGTCAGCTACGACGTCCTGCCAACCACGGCCAACTTCTTCGTCTTCGACACCAACGTGTCGAGCGCCCTGGCCCCGAGTGCCACCCAGTCCCCGGCCGGGACCTCCTCCACGGTGGGCGCGCTGCTCAGCGCCTCGATCTCCTCGGGACCCCCTCCGCCTCCCCCGCCGCCCCCGCCGCCCACGTCGCTCCCCACCGTCACCGGGTTGAGCGTGACCTCGGGGCCCGTGGCGGGCGGGACGGTGGTCGTGGTCACCGGCACCAACCTGAGCGGGGCCACGGCGGTGACCTTCGGCGTCGAGCCGGCCACGGGGATCAGCGCCAACACGGCCACCTCGGTCTCGGTCGATTCCCCTGAGGGATCGAGCACGGTGGACGTGACCGTCACCACCGCGGGGGGAACCTCGTTGACGAGCTCGGCGGACCAGTTCACCTACACCCACACCATCAACACGTACGCGAGTCTCATCCCTCTGGGCGTGTACCCGCCCGAAGGGGGAGGCGACCCCGCCGGGATCGCCTCCTACGCGGCGGCCACTGGCACGGACCCCACGCTCGCCCTCGACTTCCTCGACAAGAGTGACGGGTGGGCCGCGATGGACAGTGCCAGCGTGCTGGAGCCGTGGACCGGGTCGGGGTACCGCCTCGTGGTCGCCGTGCCCATCATTCCCACCAACTCGAGCGGCACGGCCCAGGGCACGTTGGCGACCGGAGCCACCGGCGCCTACAACCAGTACTTCACCACCTTGGGCCAGAACCTCGTGAAGATGGGACTCTCCAACGCCATCTTGCGGCTCGGATGGGAGTTCAACGGGAACTGGTACGCGTGGAGCGTGGCCACCGCCACCGACGCCGCCAATTACGTGGCGTACTGGCAACAGATCGTGACCACCATGCGGGCCGTCCCCGGGGAGCAGTTCAAGTTCTTCTGGAACCCCAACGGGCCGAGTCCCACGAGCTACACCCCGGCCCAGGCCTATCCCGGCAACGCATACGTGGACTACGTCGGCACGGACGTCTACGACAACTCGTGGGTGACGCCGTTCACGCCGGCGGTGGGGTGGTCCAACCAGTTGACCCAACAATGGGGGCTGAACTGGTTGGCCTCGTTCGCGGAGTCGAACGACAAGCCAATCGCCATCGCCGAGTGGTCCGACGAGTTCCGCACCGACGGTCACGGCTTCGGCGACGATCCCACCTTCATCGACAACATGGCCGAGTGGTTCGTCGCCAACAACGTGGCGTTCACCGACAACTTCTGTTACGACTCGTCCTCCACGTACCGCAACGACCTTCTCGACGGCACTTTCCCCAATGCCCTGGCGGAGTTCGAGAACGACTTCGGCTGAGCGGCGTGGCGGCGCGGGCCGCTCAGCGCCCGCCCCGAGCGGACCGTAGGGAGGGCGGGGCCTTCAGGAGGTAGCTCTCCTCGAGGTAGCCGGCCAGGTCGTCCCGGTCGACGTCGACGAGGCGGACGAGCACCGCTCCGTGCCCGTCGTAGTGGGGCGTGGTGAATAGCGAGCCGCCGCTCGACTCGATGAGGACGGGCTTCTCGTCGAGCTCGCAGAACACGACGAGCACCTCGGTGTCATGCACGCCGTAGCGGTCGTACTCCCGTTCCCCCCACATCCGGCAGAAGCTCTTGCCCCGCACCTTGAGCGCCGGGGTGCCGTACGAGGTCGATTCCTCAACTCCTTGGAGGTGGGCGGCCAGGTCCTTGATGTCGTCGAACGTGGTCGGCACGGCGTCGGGCCCTCCATGGCCTAATTCGTGGGTCTCGTGTCATTGACGCTATCGCAGGGGCGGTGCACGCTGGCACCCATGAAGCCACGCCACGTCGTGATCGTCGCCTTCCCCGGGGTCCAGCCTCTCGATGTCGTGGGGCCGTTCGAGGTGTTCGCGGGCGCCACCCGGGCCGCCGCCCGGCTCGGCCGACCCGGGGGCTACCGGGTGACCCTGGCGTCGAGCGCGGCGCAGCCGGTCCGGGCCGAGAGCGGGCTCGGCCTGTGCACGGTGCCCCTGCCCCGACCCGAGGAGCGCATCGACACCATGGTGCTGGCGGGGGGCGAAGGCGCCCAGACGGCGCGCCACGACGGGGCGTTGCTGTCATGGATCACCGACGCCGCGCCCCGGTGTCGGCGGGTGGCGACGGTGTGCACGGGGGTGTTCCTGGCCGCCGAAGCCGGTCTCCTCGACGGCCGGCGCGTCACCACCCACTGGGGGCGGGCCGAGCAGCTGGCCACCGAATTCCCGCGCCTGCACGTCGATCCCGACCCGATCTACATAAGGGACGGCAAGTTCTGGACGAGCGCGGGGGTCACCGCCGGCATCGACCTGGCCCTCGCGCTGGTGCAGGACGACCTCGGGGTCGAGGTGGCCCAGACCGTGGCCCGTCACCTGGTGATGTTCTTGCACCGACCGGGCGGGCAGACCCAGTTCGCATCGCCGGTGTGGGTGCCCCGGGCCGAGCGCTCCACCGTGCGGGCCGTCCAGAGCGTGGTGGAGGCGGCACCCGGTGGCGATCATCGCCTTCCCGTCCTCGCCGCCGCGGCCGCCATGAGCGTGCGTCAATTCACCCGCGTGTTCGCGGCCGAGGTGGGCGAGACCCCCGGTCGGTTCGTCGAGCGGGTGCGGGTGGAGGCGGCGCGCCATGAGCTCGAGACCACCGACGACACGCTCGAGGTGGTGGCCCGGCGCTGCGGCTTCGGCACCTCCGAGACGCTGCGCCGGGTCTTTCACCGTCGGCTCGGCGTCGCCCCCGACTTCTACCGGCGACGCTTTCGCGTCGTCGACGAAAGGACACCCGCGTGAGCGAGACATTGCACGTCGCCATCCCCCTGTTCCCGATGGTCACCGCCCTCGACGCGGTCGGTCCCTACGAGGTGTTGCAACGCATCCCCTCCGTCGACGTCACCTTCGTCGGCCACCGCCGCGGCGAGGTCCGTACCGAGAACGGCATGCTCGGGATCACGGCCGATGCCACCTTCGAAGAGCTGCCCGAGCCCGACGTCATCGTGATTCCCGGCGGGGTGGGCACCCGTCCGCTCGAACACGACGACCGGGTGCTCGAGTGGGTGCGCCACGCGCACGAGACCACACGGTTCACGACCTCGGTGTGCACCGGGTCTCTCGTGCTGGGGGCGGCCGGCCTGCTCGGGGGGCTCAGCGCCACCACCCACTGGTCGTGTTACGCCGAGCTCGAGGCGCACGGCGCCGTGCCGACGGCCCGGCGCGTGGTGGAGCATCTCGACCAGCGCATCATCACCGCCGCGGGTGTCTCGAGCGGCATCGACATGGCGCTGCGTCTGGTCGAGCTGGTGGTGGACCGCACCGCGGCGCAAGCGGCGCAGCTCATGATCGAGTACGACCCCGATCCCCCCTTCGACACCGGGTCGCGGGCCAAGGCCGATGACACGGTCCTCACCCGCGTCATCGAGTACGCGCAGCTCCGGCGGCAGTCGCCCGCGGGTCGTCGCCGCCCGCGGTAAGGAAGTCCGGATCAGATCGCCGTGCGATGAAGCTCGGCCGCCGCCTCGCCCATCGCCGGCAATTTGCTGGCGCGCCGTGCCGGGCGAGACGCCCGGGACGTGCACACGCAGGTTCAGCGCGTCGACCCCGGCCCGGACCCGAATCGTCGCCAGCGCCTCCGCCAGGGCGTGCGGGTGCTCGGCCACCACCATCTGGTCGCCCTGCCAGTGCTCCTGCGCACCGGCCGACGCGTAGGTCCGGTACCGGTCCACCTGGCGGTCGACCTGGGCGGTGGGGGGCGTGCCCACCCACGCCCGGCGCACCGCCACGCAGGGCCCGGCGCCCCCCGCGGCCCGGTAGACGTCGGTGAGTTGACGGAGGCGTTGTGGTGTCGACAAGGAGTCGAACAGGAGGCCGGCCCCGAGCTCGGCCGCCCGGCGCACCGCCGCACTGCTCATGGCCGCGCTGAGCACCGGCACCGGGTCCGTGGCGCACCGGGCGATCGCCGCGTCGCCGCCCAGGCGCCCGGGGTCGGTCCCACTGAGGGCCCCGACCACCACCGCCAGTCCGTCGGCGAAGCGGCGGGTGAGGTCGTCCTTGGTGAGTCCCATGATGTCGAAGTCATCTTGCAGGGAGCCCGCCGCCAGTCCGAGCCCCACCCGCCCGGGAAAGCGCGCCGCCAGCCACGCCACCTCCTCGGCCACCAGTGCGGCCGGGCGCAACGTGAGCAGCAAGGGACAGGCTGCGGCCCACCCCGTGGGCATGGCCTCGAGGAGCCACCCCGCCGCCTGCAGGGGATTGGGCATGTAGCCGGCGAACCCGCCGTGGTGCTCGCTCGTCATCACGCCGTCGAAGCCGGCCTCGGTGGCGAGCACGGCCTGGGCACACAATTCGCGCACCATCTCCGGGGCGGGGAGCTCCCCGTGGGGGTAGAGGCGCAGCGACACCGATCCGACGGCGAAGGGGCGGCCCGGGTCCACGGGGCGATCCTGTCACAGCGTGGTGAAGCGTCCCCCGTCCACCACGATCGTCTGCCCGGTGATGTACCGGGCTCCTTCTCCCACCAAGAAGACAACGACCGGGGCGATGTCGGTGTCGCTGTCGCCGACCCGGCCGAGCGGCACCACCTGCGCCAGACGCGCTTCGAGCGCGGGGTTCTCGACGAAGGCGCGCGCCAGGGCGGGCGTTCTCGCCAGGGGTGACAGGCACACCACGCCCACCCCGAGCGGCCCCCACTCCACGGCGAGGCTCTTGGCCAGACCGCGCACCGCCCCTTTGGCGGCGGCGTAGGCGGGGAGTGCGACGCTTCCCTCCATCGCCGCGGGGGAGGTCATGAGGACCAAGCGGCCCCGGCGCCGCGCCAGATGGGGCAGGGCGAATCGCGCACAGTGGTAGGCGCCCCGCAGCGACACCGCCATGTGGTCGTCCCAGCCCTCGTCGTTGATGGCGTCGATGGCGACGACCTCGCTCGAGCGACGACTGGTGGCGTTGTGGACCACGGCGTCGAGCCCGCCGAACTCGTCCACCGCCGTCTGCACCGCTCCCTCGACCTCGTGCGCCACGGTGACGTCGGTGCGGGCGAACACGGCGCGCCCCCGTCCGCGCGGGCGAGACGCGCTGTCTCGGCCGCGTTGTCGCCGGGCCCCGACACGACGACCGCGGCCCCCGCGGCCGCACACGCCACACAGACGGCCCGGCCGATCCCCGCCCCTCCTCCCGTGACGAGGACGACCCTCCCCTCGAGCGGACCCTTGCCGGGGTCGGTCACGGTGTCATCCACGTGCCGCCGTCGACGGCCACGGTGGCCCCGGTGACCGACCGCCAGGCGCGAGACATGAGCGAATGCACCACGGGGGCGACGCTCTCCCGCATGTCGGGCGGGCCGAGCGCGGGCGGAGGCTGCCCGGGCCGGTCGAAGCGCGTCCCGGGTCCGTGCTCCTCGGCCAGCAAGGCGGCGGGCACCGCCACGCAGTGCACCGTGACCGCCGATGGCCCCCAGGCGCGCCCCGCCGACTTGGCCAGGGCGCGTTGGCCCTCGGTCACCGCGGCCCAGGGCCCGAATCCCGCCGCACCGACCAGAGAGATCGTCGGCACCACCAGCACCAGGGTCCCGCCGCCGGTGCGCAACGAGCCGAAGGCACCCTGGAATCCCACCAGTGTCCGCTGCAGCGGAACCTCGACGCGGGCGTCCCACGCCTCGGCGTCGAGCTCGGCCACCGCGCCGGACAACGTCGGCCCCGGGCCGACCGAGGCGATGACGACCCCGTCGAGCGTCCCCACCCGGCGCACCGCGTCACCGAGCGCGGTGCGGAACCCGTCACCGCGGGCCAGCACCGCACTGTCCAGTGTGGCCACCGACGCGCCCAGGTCCCCGAGCCCGGCCGCCAGCTCCGCTCCCGCACCGCTGTCGGCGCCCACGACGGCGACGACCGGTCCGTGGTTTTCGTCGTTCACCGCTCGGGGTTCACCGGTCGGGGTTCACCGGTCGGGGTCACCGTCGCGGACCTCGCCGTCGACCACCCAACGCGAGCGCAGGTCCGCCAGCCACGCCGGCAATTCGATCTCGGGATCGGGAAGGGCCTGGGCGCCGCGCGCCGCCAGGGCGCGGTGCGAAGGCGTCGGGGTCGTCCCCCCACGACCGCGGGTCGCCCATCATGACCTCGAGCAGGAGCGTGCCCGCCTCCCCGGCCACGAAGGGCCCGAAGGCGGCACCGAGGGGCAGCTCGATGTGGGTGCCGCGGACCGCAGTGGCGGTCCCCGCACCACATGTCGCCCTCGATGACGAACAGGACGTGGGGGGAGTAGTGGCCGTGGCGGCGGACGACGACGCCGGGGTCCCACTTGGCATAGAGCGACAGGTATTGGGGATCGGGCGAGAAGGCCAGCCACTTCTCCCACACCGACGACACCGACCCGTCGGCGTTGCGGACCGCCTTGACCTGCTGCCAGGTGACGTCGGGGTCATCGGTGTGGCGGAACGTGGGCTCGAGGCCCGGGACCTTCACATCGGCGTCGTCACTCATGGCGCTCCTTTGACGGGGGGCGGGCACCGGGGGTCCGAAGCACCAGCGGTAGCGCGACATCTCCACGAACCCCAGCCGCAGGTACAGCGGCTCCCCCGCTTCGGACGCCTCGAGCACGATGGCCCGGGCCCCGAGCTCGAACCCCGCCGCCACGGCCCAGCGCGTGCACAGCTCGCCCAGGCCTCGGCCCCGAGATCCCGGGACCGTCCCCACCAGCTGGAGGCCGGCGACGGGGCCGCTCGCCACGACCATGGCGGCCGGCCACGGCCCGCCCCTCCAGGCGCGCCACCACGGCCCGCACGTCGGGCCCGCGCACCGCGTCCATCGTGGCCAGCTGGGCTAGGGCCGCGTCGCGGGGCAGGAAGGAGTCGGCGAAGGCGTCGACGGTGACGGCCAGGAAGTCGAGCCGGGCCGTCGTCGTCGGTGACCTCGTCGAGGACGACCCCCGAGGCACCGCTGCGAGCGACCTCGCCGGTGTCGGCCGGCTCGAGGGGGTGATCGAGGACCAGGCGGGGCGTCCCGGTGGCCGAGATCGACGCGTACCCGGCGTCGAGGGCATGGCGCTCGAGATCGGCGTCGGCGTGGTCGGCGATCCACACGCAGTAGCCCGGGCGGGCCGAGAAGAACGCCCCGGCCCGCGACAGCACCTCGGCCGGCGCCAGGGTTCGGTCGAGGCGGATGGCCCCGTTGTGGTACGGGCCGGGCCAGGTCGCAGAGGTCGAGTACAGGAGCAGCCCGCCGTCGTCCTCGAGGGCCGCCCCGGGGGCCGTGGTGGCGTAGAGGCGCATCGTCGCCGCCAGGTTGAGGTCCCCGGCGGCCAGCAGTTCGTCGCGGTCCATCCTGGGCAACGTAGTTTGCAGGGCCGTGACGAAAATCGGGTTCGTGGGGACGGGGGTGATCGCCTGGGCGCATGGCATCGGCCTCCAGGCCATGATCCGCGCCGGCGTGGTCGAAGCCGAGGTGGTGGCCGTGCACGATCTCGACGGGGAACGGGCCTCGGGATTCGCGGCGGTGATCGGGGCCGAGGTGGTGCCGGGGGTGGCCGAGGTCCTCGAGCGCAGCGACGCCGTGTGGGTGTGCACGCCGACCGCCGCGCACCGCGCCGTGGTCGAGGCGGCCGTCGCGGCGGGCTGCGCCGTGTTCTGCGAGAAGCCCCTCGCCCCCGACCTGGCCGGGGCCGAGGCGCTCGCCGCGGCGGTGGCCGACTCCGGGGTGCCGGCCCAGGTGGGCCTGGTGCTGCGCAGCGCGCCGGTGTTCCGGGCGCTGCGCGACGTGCTCGCCTCGGGCGAGCTCGGTGCGCCCATGACGGCGATCTTTCGCGACGACCAGTACTTCCCGGTGCAGGGCATCTACAGCTCGACGTGGCGCGGCGACGTCGAGGTGGCGGGGGGCGGGTGCCTCATCGAGCACTCCATCCACGACCTCGACATCCTGCGGTTCTGCCTGGGCGAGGTGACCGAGGTGACGGGCCGCACCGCCAATTTCTCGGGCCACGAGGGTGTGGAGGACCTGGCCACGGTGTCCCTGCAGTTCGCGTCGGGGGCCTCGGGGCAGCTCGTGAGCGTGTGGCACGACATCTTGAGCCGGGGGTCGACGCGCCGGGTCGAGGTGTTCTGCCGGGGCGGGATGGCGTGGCTGGACAACGACTTCCTGGGCCCCCTCCACGTGCAGACGACCGACGGTGCCGAGGTCCGGCCGTGCCCGCCCCCGGGCTGGCTGCGCGACCTGGCCCTCGGTGACGACGAGATCGGACTGGCCATCAGCGCCTATGTCGAGGCCGACCGGGCCTTTCTCGACGCCGTGGCGGCGGGCCGCGCCCCGAGCCGAGCTTCGCCGAGGCGGTCGTCGCCCATCGCCTCGTGGACGCCACCTACCGTTCGTCGGCCGCCGGGGGCGCGCCCATCACGCGTCGGGTGAACGTGCAGGAGGTTCAGGCGCTGGTGCGGAGCTGGGTGGTGACGGCCCAGCCGCTGAGGTCGTCGGCGGGGAAGGGCTCGAGCGAGCTCGCCGGTTGGGGGTACCCGTAGAGGTATCCCTGGGCGAGCGCGCATCCCAGGGCCAAGAGGGCGCGGGCCTGGGCGGGGCGCTCCACCCCTTCGGCCACGATGGCCAGCCGCAGGGACTCGCCCAGGCCCACGATGGCCCGCACGATGGCGACGTCGTCGGTGTCGAAGTCCAGCTCGTCGACGAAGCTCTGGTCCACCTTGAGCGTCTCCACCGGCAGGCGTTTCAGGTAGCTGAGCGACGAGTACCCCGTGCCGAAATCGTCGATCTCGAGGTGGGGCCCGAGCGCCCGTATGGCCGACAGGGTCGCCACGCTGGCGTCACCGGTGCTCATGAGCGTGCTCTCGGTGATCTCGAGCCACAGCTTCTCGGGGTCGAGCCCCGACTCCTCGAGGGCCGAGGCGACCTGGCGCGGGAAGGTCGGGTCGGCGAGCTGTTGGGCCGAGACGTTGACCGAGACGTTGAGCCGTCCCGGGTCCTGGCCCGCCGCACTGCGCACGCGTGTCCCACTGCGCCACCTGGCGACACGCCTCGCGCAGCACCCAGGCCCCGAGGGGCACGATCAGCCCGGCGTCCTCGGCCAGGCCGATGAACTCACCGGGGAGCAGGAGGCCCCGGGTGGGGTGGTGCCAGCGCACCAGGGCCTCCATGCCCACCATGGTCCGGCTCTGGAGGTCGACCATGGGCTGGTAGAAGACCTCGAACTCGTCGCGCTCGAGGGCGCGGTGCAACTCGTTGGAGGTGCGCAGGCGCCGGATGGTGCCCGTCTCGTCGTCGGGCCGGTACACCTCGGTGCGCGACGGCCCGACCTCCTTGGCCCGGTACATGGCCACATCGGCGTTGCGCAGCATCTCGGCCCCCGACTCCCGGCCGTCGAGCGACAGGGCGATGCCCACGCTCACCGTCACGAACATCTCGCTGACTCGCCCAGGGCGAGCGGCTTCTGCATGGCCTGCGACCAGACGCTCGGCGATGTCGAGCGCTTCGGCCTTGTCGCTGACCTCGCACAGCACCGTGAACTCGTCGCCACCGAAGCGCGCCAGCGTGTCCACGGCCCGCAGCGCGGTGCCGAGCCGCTGGGCCACGTGCATCGAGGAGCTGGTCGCCCATCTCGTGGCCGAGGCTGTCGTTGATGAGCTTGAAGCGGTCGAGGTCGAGGAACATGAGCGCCACGTTGTGGTGGTCGCGCTGGGCCCGGTTGAGCGCCAGCTCCAGGCGGTCCATGAACAGGACCCGGTTGGGGAGCCCGGTGAGCTGGTCGTGCACCGCCGCATGGGCCAGGCGCTCGCGCATCTCGCGGCGCTCGGTCACGTCTTCGATCTGGCCGATGATGTAGATGGGCCGGCCCGCGTCGTCGCGGACGCAGCTGGCGCTCACCGTGACCCACACCGTCGTGCCCGTCGGCGTGGAGGTAGCGCTTCTCCATGTTGTAGAGGTCGATGTCTCCGGCCACCAACGCGTCGAACTGCACGGCGTTGGCCTCCCAGTCGTCGGGATGGGTGACTTCCTTGATGGTCTTGCCCACGAGCTCCTCGGGCTCGAAGCCCAGGATGTGGCCGTAGGCGCGGTTCGACCCGCACCAGGTGCCCGTCGGGCAGGGCCATGCCCATCCCGATGGGCGCGTTCTCGAAGGCGCTGCGGAAGCGGCGCCTCGGCGTCGAAGCTGGCCGACTCCGAGTGGCGCAGCAAGCCCGCCCACCCAGGCCACGATCTCGCCCACGAGCACGCAGCACGGCACGACGAAGAGGGCCGAGGTGAGCCCCATGGCCCGCAGCATGGGGGAGGTGCCGAGCAGGGGCAGCGCGTAGGCGGCGGCGAGCAGGGGGGCGAAGCGGACCGAGGTCCCGCGGGGGTGGCCGAGCCCCAGCCACACGAAGACGACGAGGAAGAAGGTGCCGTAGACGAAGGGGTCGAACGCGGTGAAGTGGTTGTAGAGGGTGATCATGCCGAGGGCCACCGGGACGAGCCACAGCGTGGCCGAGCGCGGCCAGCGCCCCCACGGGGCCCGGTACACCACGAGCGCCGATGCCGACGCTCACGATCCCGACACCCACCATCCCGGGCCGCGACGATCCCGGATCGGAACCGGAGGACGGCCCCGGCCAGGGCCACGAGCAGGCCGGTGCCGATCCACAGGGCCGCCGACAGGCGTCCCACCAGGTGGGTCGTGAGCGTCCCCTGCCCGACCTCGTCGCTCCCGCCGCCGTTCATGTGTTTCCATCGGCGCCCCGGCCCCGAAGCCAACGGCGCGGCCTGCGAGTTGGGCTTGCGTTGCGGGGTTCGGCGACGCTCGGCGTGGTGGGATGCCGAGCGGGACCCCGTCCAGGCCCCCGCCAGGTACCAGGGCGCGAGCACCTCGGCTGCGGCCCGCTGGCCCGAGGACACCGCCCCGTCCATGTAGCCCGACCACACGCTGGCGGTCTCGGTGCCGGCCCAGTGGATCGGGCCCACCGGCTCGCGCAGGGCCGGGCCGTAGCGGGTCCACACGTTGGGCCCGAAGAGCGTGCCGTAGCACCCGCCGCTCCACGGCTCGGCCTGCCAGTCGAGCTCCACGAAGTCGACGGGGTGGGCCGCCTTGGGCCCGAAGTAGCGCACGAAGGAGTCGAGCACGGCCTGGCGGCGTACGCCGGGGTCGGCCCGTCCCAGGCGCCGGGCTCCGTCGCCCTCGAGGAACCCGAGCAGGATCCCGGGGCTGGCGTCGGGGGGCGAGTTGTCGAACACGACATGCGCCCCCTCGCCGTCGCCCGTGGCCTGGCCGCTCAGGCCTTCGGCGCGCCAGAACGGTTCGTCGTAGATGGCGTTGCACTTGATGACCGACCCCATCGGCGTGCGCTGGGTGAGCTGGTCACGCCACGGTGGGAGGAGGGGGTCGTACTCGATCCGGCCCGCCAGCATCGGGGGCACGGACACGATCACGCGCCGGCACGTCCACGTCCCGTTGTCCGACGCCACCGTGGCCCGGTCGCCGGCGACGGTGATGCGGCGCACCGGCGCGTCGAGGGTCACGACGTCGGGGCCGAGGGCCTGCGCCATCTTGTCGCACAGGACCTGGGACCCGCCCACGAAGCGGTCCTGTTGCGCGCCGCCGCCGGTGTCGATGGCCATCTGGAACGATCCGGCCGAATGGGCGTAGAACAACACGTGCAGGAGCGACACGTCCCCCGGCTCGCACGCGAACACCGCCTCGATACCGAGCGCGAGCAACGTCCTTCCCGCACCCGTCAGCGTGTTGCGACGGAGCCAGGTCTCGAAGGTGACGGCGTCCCAGGCTCGGGCCTTGGCCGCGGTCCACGGCGCATCGAGGGGCACCTTCTTGGCGAGCGATTCGAGGCGCGCCTGGGCCCGTCCCACATCGGCGAGGACGAAGGGATTGATGCGGGGGATGGTTCCCTTGTAGGTGCCCCGCTTCCCCCCGAAGTGCAGCACCCGATGGCGCCGGTGTCGTAGGTGGGGAACGTCGCCACCCCGAGGTCCTTGGCCAGGGCCAGGACGCGTGTCCTGGGTGGGGCCGACCCATTGGCCGCCCACCTCGACGACCTTGCCGTCGCCGATGGACGCGTTGCGCACCCGGCCGCCCACCCGGGGGCGCGCCTCGACCACGGCCACCGAGCGTCCGGCCCCGGCGAGGTCCCGCGCCGCGGCCAGGCCGGCGAAGCCCGCCCCCACCACCACCACGTCGACTTCGGCCGTCGCCATGGCGCGGTTCTAGCCCGTCGCGGTCCCTCCCGCATCCGGTCCCGTGCCGACGTCGACGAACAGCGGTTCACCGGCATGTCGGACGAGGCGCCGCGCCAGGCCACGCGCCGCGCAGTCGGTGAGCAGGACGACGCCCACGCCCGTCGCCAGCCCGGCGGCGGCGTCGGTGGGGTAGTGCCAGCGCAGGGCGATCACCGACACCACGGTCAGGGCGGTGACGGTGCCGCCCAGCGCGGCCATGATCGAGCGCCACGGGTCCGGCGTGGCCAGGACACCCACGGTGGCGATGGCCGCCACCGCCGTGACCGTGCCCGAGGGGAAGCTCACCACGTCGAAGAAGGTGCGGCCCACGACGGGCTTGATCACCCAGTCGCACAGCCCCACCGCCGCCAACGGCCCGATGAGCAGCGCCACCGCCCGGGCCCGATGGCGCGCCACGGTGGCCAGGAAACCGGCCACGGCCGCCGCCACCACGACGAAGGGCGATCCCAGCCGGGTGACCGCCACCAGGAAGCCCGAGTGGCGCACGAAGGGGAAGGCGGCGAGGACCGACCGGTCGATGGGGGTGGGGCCCGGTCGCGCTTTCAGATAGAGACCGGCCAGCGCCACCGCCGTCAGGAGGACGACGGCCGCGGTCAGCTCGATGCCGGGGCGCGACTTCTCCCTCATGCGCCGCCGCGGGCCAGGGCCTCGAACTGGTCGTCGGAGAGCACCACCGTCGACGCCGCGCAGTTCTCCTCGAGATGCGACACCTTGCACGTGCCCGGGATGGGCACCATCACCGGGGAGCGGCGGAGCAACCACGCCAGGGCCACCTGGTGGGCGCTGACACCCAGCGCCGCGGCCACCTCCGACACGGCCCCGTGCGCCGACAGCGTCCCTTCGGCGATGGGGACCCACGGGATGAACCCGATGCCCTGCCCCTCGCAGTGCTCGAGGACGGCTTCGGACCGGCGGTTGGCCAGGTTGTAGAGGTTCTGCACCGACACGACGGGGACGACCTCGCCGCGCCGCTTCGATCTGCGCCACGGTCACCTCCGACAGCCCGACGTGACGCACCTTGCCTTCGTCGCGCAGCTCCTTCAGGACCCCGAACTGCTCCGCCGCGGGCACCTTGGCGTCGATGCGGTGCAGTTGGAACAGGTCGATGCATTCCAGGCGGAGCCGGCGCAGGCTCATCAGGCACTCCTGGCGCAGGTACTCGGGGCGCCCCACGGGGGGCCAGTCGGCGGGATCGGGGCCGATACGGGTCAGGCCCGCCTTGGTGCCGATCACGAGACCCTCGGGGTAGGGGGACAGCGCCTCGCAGATGAGCTCTTCCGACACATACGGCCCGTAGGAGTCGGCCGTGTCGATGAAGTCCACACCGAGCTCGACCGCCCGCCGCAGCACGGCGATGGCCTCGTCGTGATCCTCGGGCGGGCCCCAGATCCCGGGGCCCGTGATGCGCATGGCTCCGAAGCCCAGACGGTGAACGGGCAGGTCGCCGAGCATGAATGTCCCGCTCGAGCCCACGGGCCGATCCGACTTCGGGGTCACGTCCACCTCCACGTCCATCTCCGGGGTGCGCCGGGCCGGCGCCGTTCCATCCTTCCACCTGAGTCTCGGGTCCGGTCCCGACTCCCTGAAGGGGCCGTTGGTCGGAGGGGTCAGTCGGTGCGAACCGGGTACCAGCCCGACGCGGCGGTCTCGAGGGCTCGTTCGGCCCGGGCCCGGGCCCGGTCCGCCTCGGCCGCGTCCACGGGCTCGAAGCGCACCGGGTCGCCCGGCCGGAGCTGGCCCAGCGACGCCGAGATCGGCTCGGACCACCGTGGCGACGACGGGGTAGCCGCCCACCGTGGCGTGGTCGCACAACAGCGCCACCGGGGCGCCGTCGGGCGGGACCTGGATGGCCCCGGTCACGGTCCCCCGCGAGGCGATGCCCGGCGCGGTCACCGGCAGCGGTCGGTCGCCGCGCAACCGCACCCCCACGCGATCGCTGGCCGACCCCACCTCCCACGTCTGTGCCGCCAGGCGGTCCACGACGTCGGTGTCGAGCTCGTCGGGCCCCGCCATCACCCGCAGCACGCGCGCCGAACCGCCCGGGCTGCCACCCGCGTCGTCGTGCACCAGGCGACCCCGCGGCCGCGAGGCCGCGCCCATCCCGAGGACGTCCCCGGCGCGCAGCGCCCCCGGACCCAGGCCGGTGAGGACGTCGGAGGACCGGCTCCCGAGGACCGGTGTCAGCTCGAACCCTCCCGCCACCGCGAGGTAGCACCGCACCTCGCCCCGTGTCCTCCCGACGGCGAGGGCTTGGCCCGGCGCCACCGGCAACACGGTGTCGGCCTCGACGGGCCGACCGTCGACGGTCACCTCGGCTCGGCCCACCACGGCAACGTGCGCCTCGCAGCCGAATCGCAGCCGGGGCCCCAGCGCGGTGATCTCCAGCGCGGCGGCGCCGTCCTCGTTGCCCACCAGACGGTTGGCGGCCCGCAGGGCGTAGGGGTCCGCCGCCCCCGCCCGGGGCACCCCAAACCGGGCCACGCCGGTCCGGCCCAGGTCCTGGACCATAGACAGCAGGCCCGGCGACTCCACCTCCACCGGGCGCGCCGCGGTCGATCGCAGCGGGGCCCTGGTCCGCGCCGCCATCACCCCGGGGTCCGCCACGGCGAGCAGCCTGATCGTGTCACCGGGGCGAAGCGTGGCGTAGGGGGCCGTGTCGGGGTCGAAGAGCTCGAAGCCGGTGCGCCCCAGGATCTGCCACCCGCCCGGGGAGGCCTGGGGATAGATGCCGGCGAACCCGCCCCCGAGCGCCACCGAGCCCGCCGCCACGACGGTGCGGGGCGAGGAGCGACGGCGGACACCGGCCAAGGCGTCGGGAAGGCCGTCCACGTAGGCGAATCCGGGAAGGAACCCGAGGAAGGCGACGCAGAGTTCGGTGTGGAGCAGCGCGTCGATGACGGCCGAGCGCGACATGACCGCCAGGGCGGCGACGTCGTCGAGGTCCGGTCCGTCGAAGGCCACCGGGATCTCCAGCCGCCGGCTCGGGCCCCGGGGGCGGGACGCGGTGGGGAGCCGGGACAGCTCGGCCGCCATGGCCTCGACGTCGGTGACCGACGGGTCGGCCACGACCGTGACCGAGCGGTAGCCGACGACGACGTCCTCGACTCCGGGCCAACCGGCGGCGCCGGAGACCGCGGCGGCGAGCCCGTGCGCGTCGCCGACCGATTCGACGTCGGCCACGAGCGCACCGTCGCCGAACCGGCGCACCCGACGCGGCGCGCTCGCCACACGGCCGCGCTCACGACACGGCCGCGCTCACGACACGAACGGCGCCAGCGTGACCCCGAGGCGCTCGAGCTCGGAACGGACCCGTCGCGCCATGCGCCCGCGCCCGGGGTGTCGCCGTGCACGCAGATCGACGATGCCGTCATGGCGATGGTGCTGCCGTCGACGGCGGTCACCTGGTGGTCGAGGGCGATGTGCACGGCGCGCCGGGTCACCTCGGCGGGGTCGCTGAGCACCGCGCCGTCGACGGTGCGGGGGGCGAGGCGCCCGTCAGGGAGATAGGCGCGATCGGCGAAGGCCTCGGTGGCGACCCCCACCCCCATCGACGCGGCCACCTC
Organism: uncultured Acidimicrobiales bacterium; assembly: GCA_963768255.1. Lineage (GTDB taxonomy): Bacteria > Actinomycetota > Acidimicrobiia > Acidimicrobiales > UBA8190 > Chersky-840. Next base: position 663,277 of record CAVYGX010000008.1, read on the forward strand.
GACCGCGCCGGACCCGGCCGGCGCCAGAAGGATCAGGTCGCCGGCCTCTCTGACCGCCTCGGCCACGGCCCGGGCACAGGACTGGTCGTCCGCCATCCGGAGATAGAGCGCGCCGTGGGGCTTCACGTAGCGCACCTCGGTCCCGCATTCGGTCGCCACGGCGTCGAGCGCGGCGATCTGGGCCAGGACGTGCTCGGTGATCAGCGCCGGGGCCAGGTCCATGGGGCGGCGGCCGAATCCGTCGCGGTCGCGGTACGAGGGATGGGCCCCGACCACCACCCCGCGCCGGCGGCGCGCCGGCCACGGTGCGGCGCATGGTTTCGGTGTCCCCGGCGTGGACGCCGCAGGCCACGCTGGCGCTCGTCACCACGTCGAGGAGGACCTCGTCGCTCCCGGCCCCTTCGCCCACATCGGCGTTCAGGTCGACGGGCCGAGTCCAAGGACACCGGGTCGACTCAGCGGAGGACGGCCTCGACGAGGGCGGGCCCGGGCGTGGCGAAGGCCCGCTCCAGCTGGTCGGTGAACTCCTCGGCGGTCGTGGCCCGGGAGGCCGGGGACCCCCATCCCCGAGGCCAGGGAGGCGAAGTCGAGGTCCGGGTCGGGCGATGTCGAGCATGCCCCGGGCCCGCGGCCCGGGATCGCCCGCCCCCACCCGGCTGAGCTCGAGCTCGAGGATGGCGTAGGAGCCGTTGTTGAAGATCACGGTGGTCACGTCGAGGCCCTCGCGGGCCTGGGTCCACAGCGACTGGAGGGTGTACATGGCGCTGCCGTCGGCCTCGAGGCACAGCACCGGGCGGTCGGGGCAGGCCACCGCCGCCCCGGTGGCCACGGGCAGGCCCTGGCCGATGGCCCCCCCGGTGAGGCAGCAGCCAGTCGTGGCGGGGCGCGCCGGCGGTGGCGCCGGGCACGAAGAGCCCCGAGGTGTTGCCCTCGTCGCTCACGATGGCGCCCTCGGGGAGCAGGGCCCCGATGGCGGCGGCCACGGCTCTGGGCGTCGAGCGCGCCGGTGGGCCGGTCGGGGCGCGACGGCGCCTGGAGGACGGCACCGTCCGGCGGGCGCCCCCAGCGCGTCGGCGAGGGCCTCGAGCGCCTCGGCCACGTCCTCGGTCCCGGCTGGCCAGGACGTGGACCTCGCACCCGTCGGGGACGAGGTAGCCGGGCATGCCCGGGTAGGCGAAGAACGACACCGGGGCGCAGCGGCGTCGGCCAGGACCAGGTGCCTGGCCCCTTGGAGCTGGGCGATGGTGAACTCGGCCAGGTAGCCCAGCCGCTCGACGGCCGGGAGCCCCGCCCCCCGCTCGATCCGGGCCGGGAAGGTCTCGCACAGGAGCTTGGCCCCCGAGGCCTGCGCCACCCGGCTGGCGGCCAGCAGCCCGCGCGGCGCGCACGGCGCTGCCCCCCACCAGGAGCACGGCGGGCTCGCCCGAGCGCAGGGCCTTGGCCGCGCCGGCCACGGCGTCGGCGCCGACACCGGCTGCGACGGGGCCCGGGTCGCCGCTCGAGGCGGGCTCGCCGGCCTCCTGCCACGACACGTCGGCCGGGCACCACCAGCGTGGCCACACCGCCGGGGGGTCCGAAGGCGCCTGCACGGCGTCGACGGCGTCGCCCGGCCAGCGCCTCGGGGGTGGTCGAGCGACCGGTACCAGCGCGACACCGGACGGGCCAGGCTCTCGATGTCGGAGGTGAGCGGCGGGTCGTAGCGCGAGGTGGGTCGTGGCGTGGTCGCCCACCACGTTGACGAGCGGGGTCCGGGCCCGGCGGGCGTTGTGCAGGTTGGCGATGCCGTTGCCGAGGCCGGGCCCGAGATGCAGCAGGGTGGCCGCCGGCCGTCGCGCCATGCGGCCGTAGCCGTCGGCCGCGCCGGTCACCACCCCTTCGAAGAGCCCGAGGACGGCCCGCATCTCCGGGACGTCGTCGAGCGCGGCCACGAAGTGCATCTCCGAGGTCCCGGGGTTGGCGAAGCACACGTCGACCCCGCTGCCCACGAGGGTGCGGATGAGTGCCTGGGCGCCGTTCATGGGTGCAGTCGACCAGTCAGTCGAGCAGGTTGCCGGGGCCGAGGATCCCGTGGGGGTCGAAGGCCTGCTTGATGGCCCGCATCAGCTCCACCTTCACGGGGTCCTCGAGCTCCAGGAAGTACTTCTTCTTCTCGGTGCCGATGCCGTGCTCGCCCGAGATGGCGCCGCCGAGGTCCATACCGGCCCGGAAGATGGCCCGCAGCACCTCGGTGCGGCGCTGCGGGGTCGGGTTGGAAGACCGACAGGTGGACGTTGCCGTCGCCCACGTGGCCGCACCCGGTCACGAGCGCGCCGTGCTCCTGGCCACGCTCGCCGCCACCGCCGTCATGTAGCGCGGGATGGCGGCGCGGGGGACGACCAGGTCGATGATGTCGTCGGCACCCGCGGCCTTGGCCACGAAGAACGCCTTCTCCCGGGCGCTGATGAGCTGGGCCGGCGGCGTGCGGCGGCAGCACGTAGACCTCGATGGCGCCGAGCTCGTCGAGCAGCTCGCCGAGCGCCGCCACGTCGTCGTCGAGACGCGCCTCGTGGGTGCTCTCGAGCACGATGACGAGGTAGGCGAGTGCCGCGTCGCGCACCGGCTCGGGGATGCCGAGGTCGAGGCCCACGTTGGCGGTGATGGCCGCCATGGTGATCATGTCGACGTACTCGAGGATGAGCGGGCCGATCCCGCGACGCCACGATCCGGGGCACGGCCGCGGTGACCTCGTCGAGCGTGGCGAACGGGGCGAGCACGGTGGCCGCGTGGGGCAGCCGGGGGTGGAGCTTCACGGTGGCCTCGGTGACGAGGGCGAGGGTGCCCTCGGACCCGATGAGCAACTGGGTGAGGTCGTAGCCGGTCGAGGTCTTCACGAACTTCCCGCCGGTGCGGATCACGTCGCCGTTGGCGAGCACGGCCTCGAGCCCGAGCACGTGATGGCGGGTCACGCCGTACTTGACGGCCCGCATGCCCGCCGGCGTTGGTGGCCACGTTGCCCCCCAGCGACGCGCTGGACTCGCCCGGGGAACACCGGGTAGACGAGCCCGTGCTCGGCCAGGGCGCGTGTTGAGCTCGCTCGAGGGTGACCCCGGGCTGGACCACGGCCACGTGGTTGTCGAGGTCGATCTCGAGGATGGCGTTCATCCGCTCGAAGGAGACCAGGATCCCGTCGGGGGGCGAGATGGCCGCCCCCGAGAGCCCGGTCCCGCTGCCCCGGGCCGTCACCGGCACCTGCAGCTCGTCGGCGACCTCGAGGACGGCGGCGACCTCGGCCGGTCGTGCCCGGGCGCACCACGGCCAGGGGGACGCTGGGCGTGGCCGTGAGGGCCTCGTCGTGGGCGTAGTCGGGGTCCACGCCGTCCCCGGTGAGGACGTTGCCGGCGCCCACGACCTCGGCGAGCAACTCGACGATCTCGGCCACGACTGCCTCCCGCTCGATCCCGCTGTCACCCTAGAACGCCCCCGACAACCGCACCCGTGGGTTCCGGCCCGGCGACCCCGGGTGGGGTCGGCCCATGGGTGCACATCCCCGGTGCCGCCGGTGGGCAAGGATCTACGGCGATGAACTGGGTCGACTACGTGCTGCTCGTCATCGTGGCGGTGTCGGGCATCCACGGGCTCCGGCTCGGCGCCGCGATGCAGGTGCTCACCTTCGGCGGCCTCCTGCTCGGGCTCTACCTCGGTGCGTTGCTCATACCGCCTGTGGCCAACCTCGTGCACGGACGCACGTCCAAGACCCTCGTCGCCGTGATCGTCCTGATCGGCGTGGCCAGCATCGTGAGCGGCCTGGGCCGGCTGCTCGGGGCGCGCTCGGGCCGGGTCCTGCAGCGACTGCGTCTCGGGCCCGTCGACTCGGTGTTCGGGGTGGCCGTGGCCGTGGTGGTGGCGCTCATCGTCGCCTGGGTGGTGGCGGTCCTCCTCCAGAACAGCCAGTACTCGGCGCTCGACCGGGCGCTGCAGCAATCGCGCGATCGTGCGCGCCCTCGACAACGTCCTCCCGCCCATCCCCACGGTGTTCGCGGGGGTGGAGCGGTTTCTCGCCCAGAACGGCTTCCCCGTCGTCTTCTCCGGGCTCCCCCCCAGACCGCGGCCCCGGTGTCGCTGCCGACCGATGCCGCGGCCCGCGCCGCGGTCCTGCGGGCCGAGGGGTCCACGGTGCAGATCGCCGGTTCCGGATGCGGGGTCATCCAGGAAGGCTCGGGGTTCGTGGTGGCGCCGGGGGTCGTCGTCACCAACGCGCACGTCGTGGCGGGGATCCCGTCGCCCGACGTCATCGACTCCACCGGGCGCCACGCCACGTCGGTGGCACTGTTCGACCCCAGGCTGGACATCGCCGTGCTGCGGGTGCGCGGCCTCACCGATCCTGTCCTGCCGGTCGACTCGACCGTCGTCGGGCGCGGCACGACGGGGGTCGTGATGGGGTATCCGGGGGGCGGGCCCCTCACCGCCCGCAAGGCCGGCGTGGCCGCCGCCTTCGAAGCCGATGGGCTCGACATCTACGGGAGCTCGCAGACCACCCGGGAGATCTACCAGCTCGACGCCGTGGTCCAGCCGGGCAACTCGGGTGGTCCGCTGGTGGCGTCGGGAGATTCCGGCATCGCCAACGGCACCGTCATCGGCATCGTCTTCGCGCGCTCGACGTCGAACACCGACGTGGGCTACGCGCTGGCCATGCCCGCGGTCAGCGCCGATGTGGCTCAGGCCCTGGCCAAGGCGCAGACGGTGGGCACCGGGAGCTGCATCTCCTAGGCGGAGCACCCCGCTCGCGGGGACCGGGGGGTAAGAATGACCCCCGTGACGCTGCGGATCGAGGACTACGGGATCATCGGGGACACCCATACCGCCGCGCTCGTCGGCCGCAACGGGTCGATCGATTGGCTGTGCCTTCCCCGCTTCGACTCCGACGCGTGCTTCGCCAAGCTGCTCGGCGAGGACAAGCACGGCTACTGGTCCATCGCGCCGGCGAGCCCAGACCACGAGGCGCGGCGCCGCTACCGCGGCGACACCCTCGTGCTCGAAACGGAGTTCGAGACCGCCGACGGGGTGGCCAAGGTGGTCGACTGCATGCCCATCCGCGAGAACCACCCCCAGGTGGTGCGGATGGTGGAAGCGGTGCGGGGCGAGGTCGCCATGCGCATGGAGCTCGTGATCCGCTTCGGCTACGGGTCGATGGTCCCCTGGGTGCGGCGCACCGACGGACTGCTCTGTGCCGTCGCCGGCCCCGACGCCCTGGCCCTGTGGACGCCCATCGAGACCCGGGGCGAGGCCATGACGACGGTGGCGGAGTTCACCGTGTCGGCCACCGAGCACATTCCCTTCGTCCTGACCTGGTACCCGTCCCACGAGGTGCCCCCCCGTCCCGTCGACGCCAGCTTCGCCGTCCACGACACCCAGATGTGGTGGACGGACTGGTCCGCGGGGTGCACCTTCCAAGGGGAATGGCGTGATCCGGTGATGCGCTCGCTCATCACGTTGAAGGCCCTCACCTACGAGCCGACGGGCGGGATCGTCGCCGCCGCGACGACGTCGCTGCCCGAGACCCTCGGTGGCAGCCGCAACTGGGACTACCGCTACTGCTGGTTGCGCGACGCCACGTTGACCCTCGAATCGCTCATGCGCGGGGGATTCCACCAGGAGGCGCTGGCGTGGCGCGACTGGTTGTTGCGCGCCGCGGCCGGAGACGTCACCCAACTGCAGATCATGTACGGACCCGCGGGCGAGCGGCGGCTCAACGAATGGGAGATCGACTGGCTCCCGGGCTACGAGAATTCGGCGCCGGTGCGGGTGGGCAACGCCGCGTCGGGCCAGTTCCAGTTGGACGTGTACGGCGAGGTGCTCTCGGCGCTCTACGACGGGTGCGACGCGGGCGCCTCGCTCAGTGCCTCGGCCTGGGACCTGCAGATCGCGCTGGTGGGGTTCGTCGCCGCGCACTGGGAGGAACCCGACGAGGGCATCTGGGAGGTACGCGGGCCGCGCCGGCACTTCACGCACTCCAAGGTCATGGCCTGGGTGGCGGTCGACCGGGCCGTGCGCGCCGTCGAGGACTTCGGCCTCGACGGACCCCTCGAGCAGTGGCGCAAGCTGCGCGACGAGATCCACGAGGAGGTGTGCACGAAGGGCTACAACACCGAGGTGGGGGCGTTCACGCAGTACTACGGGTCCGACGCCCTCGACGCCAGCCTCCTCATGATCCCCCTCGTGGACTTCCTGCCCGCCACCGACGAGCGGGTGCGCTCGACGGTCGAGGCCATCGAGCGCGGGCTGAGCGAGGACGGCTTCGTGCTGCGCTACCGCACCCAGGACACGGGGGCGGTCGACGGGCTCACCGGCCACGAAGGCGCCTTCCTGGCGTGCTCGTTCTGGATGGCGGACTGTCTCTACCTGATCGGCCGCTACGACGACGCCCACGCCATGCTCGACCGGCTCATCGGCCTGAGCAACGACCTCGGGCTGCTGGCCGAAGAGTACGACGTGAGCGCGCGGCGCCTGGTGGGCAACTTCCCGCAGGCCTTCAGCCACGTCTCTCTGGTCAACGCCGCCTACAACCTCTCGGGCCACCCCGCCATGGGGGAGCAGATCGTGCCCGACGAGCACCTGCTGCGCGCTGCGGGCAAGCGGTGGGGACGCGCCGGATCCATGCACGGGCTGGCTCGTTCGCGCCGAACTCGGAACGCCGACTCTGCCAACAAGAAATCTCCCGACACCGACACCACCGACGCGCCCGGCGCGAACCCAAAGAGGAGGCGGACGCGATGAAGGCGCTCACGGTCCAACCATTGACCGCAGGCTCGGCCCGGCTCGAAGACGTGGCCGAGCCGCCCGAGAGCGACGGTCCGGTGCTCGTGGAGACCCTCGCCGTCGGGGTGTGCGGCACCGACGCCGAGATCGTGTCGGGCCTCTACGGCTGGGCGCCGCCGGGTCGCGATCGCCTCGTGCTCGGCCACGAGTCCCTGGGCCGTGTCCTCGAAGCACCCGCGGGAGCGGCGGTCGCCGCCGGGGACCTCGTGGTTGGCATCGTCCGGCGCCCCGACCCCGTACCGTGCGCGAACTGCGCGGTGGGGGAATGGGACTTCTGTCACAACGGCCAGTACACCGAACGCGGCATCAAGAGCCGCGACGGGTACTGCTCGGAGCACTACCGCATCCACCCCGACTTCGCGGTGAAGATCGACCCGGGGCTCGGTCCGCTCGGGGTGTTGATGGAGCCCACCAGCGTGGTGGCCAAGGCCTGGGAACAGATCGACCGCATCGGCGGGCGGGCCCACTGGGACCCGCACACCGTCGTCGTCACCGGGGCGGGTCCCATCGGGATGTTGGCGGCGTTGATCGGGGTGCAGCGGGGCCTCGACGTGCACGTCTTCGACCAGGTCACCTCCGGCACCAAACCCGACCTCGTGCACGAGCTCGGTGCCACCTACCACACGGGCCGGATCGAGCGCTCCATTCCCCAACCCGACATCGCGCTCGAGTGCACCGGCGTGGCCACCCTCGTCTTCGACGTCATGGAGCACCTGGGCCCCGGTGGCGTGGCCTGTCTCACCGGGGTCTCGGGCGGCAAGCACGCCCTGCGGGTGGACGCCTCCATGCTCAACCGGTCCATGGTCCTCGAGAACCAGGCCGTGGTGGGCTCGGTCAACGCCAACCGTCGGCACTACGAGCAGGCCGCCGACGCGCTCGTGCACGCCGACCGCACGTGGCTCTCCAAGCTCATCACGAGGCGGGTGCCGCTCGAGCACTGGTCCGACGCGCTGGCCCGCCAGCCCGACGACGTCAAGGTGGTGATCGAGGTCGGCACGTGAACACGGCGGAGATCGCGCCCGGCATCGTCGAGATCGACACCCTCCTCGGCGGCTGGGACAAGGTGACGGCGGGCTACCTGGTGCACGGGGACGCACCCGTCCTGGTGGAGACGGGCAGCCAGAGCTCGGTGGGGGTGCTGCTCGAGGCGCTCGACTCGCTGGGGGTGAGCCCGGGCGAGCTGGCGGGCGTGGCGGTGACCCACATCCATCTCGATCACGCCGGCGGAGTGGGCGACGTGGCCCGGGCGTTCCCCTCGGCCACGGTGTACGTCCACGAGAAAGGGGCGCGCCATCTCGTCGACCCCACGCGCCTCATCGACTCCGCCGCGCGCGTGTACGGGCCGCTGCTCGACTCGCTCTACGGCCGTCTCGACGCCACCCCGTCGCAGCGCATCCACGTCCTGGCCGACGGCGAGGAGATCCGGGTGTCACCCGATCGGGTGCTCACCACCGTGGACTCGCCCGGCCACGCCAAGCACCATCTGGCGCTGCACGATTCGGTGAGCGGTGTCCTCTTCGCGGGCGACGCCGTGGGGGTGCGGCTGCCCGATGCGGGGGTGCTGCGCCCGTCGACCCCGCCGCCGGACTTCGATCTCGACCAGGCCGTCCACTCGCTGCACCGCTTCGCGGCGCGCCGTCCCACCGGGCTCGCCCTCGCCCACTACGGACTGCTGGCCCATCCCGGCGCGGTGCTGGCCGAGGCCGAGGAGACGCTGCGGCGCTGGGCCGGTGTGGCCGAACAGGCCTGGCGCGACCAGAAGGACATCGCCGCGGCCCTCGACGCCGCCTTCGCGGGGGACATCGCCGATGTCGACGCCGTGCACCGCGAGAAGCTCGACACGCTCAACGGCGTCCACTCCAACGCGGCCGGGTTCCGGCGCTGGCTCGACACCCGCGCCGAGACACCGTCTCCCCCCTAGCACCCCACCGCGCCCGAGCCCCTCACCGACCACTCTGGAAGACTGAGGAGCATGCGCAGCATCACCACCTCGGTCGACCACGTCGTGGACTGCCTGGACGAACGGGGCTACGCGGTGGTGGAGAACCTCCTCCCCCACCGGAACTGGCTGCGGCGCGCCACGACATGCGACGCGTGCTGGAAACCACACCGGGAGGCCGCAACCCCTTCGAGGGGGCCCACACCAAACGGGTGTACGCCCTGTTCGCCAAGACCCGGACCTTCGACGGGCCCGCCACCGATCCCCTCGTGCTCGGGGTGCTCGACCGCGTGCTCGGCCACTGCCAACTCAGCGCGCCCACCGGCATCGAGATCGGCCCGGGCGAGGTGGCCCAGATCCTGCACCACGACGACGCCATCTACCCCCTGCCCCGTCCGCACGGCGAGGTGGTGCTCAACACCATGTGGGCCCTCGACGACTTCACCGAGGCCAACGGGGCCACGCGCATGATCCCCGGCAGCCACCTCTGGGGGGACAAGCAGCCCGACCCGACGACGCGCACCGTGGCGGCAGAGATGACGGCGGGCTCGGTGCTGTTCTACCTGGGCAGCGTGTGGCACGGGGGCGGGGCCAACACCACCGACCGGGCCCGTCTGGGGGTGATCCTCGAGTACGTGGCGTCGTGGCTCCGGCCTCAGGAGAATCACTTCCTGGCCGTGCCCGGCGCCGTGGCGGCGACGTTGCCCGAGCGCCTCCAGGAGCTGCTCGGCTACAACATCCGCCCCCCCTTCATGGGGTACGTCGACGGCCGCCATCCCCGCCGGTCCCTCGAGCGCGACGCCCCGTAGCGCCATGGCCGACACCGTCCTGTACGAACGACGTGGCCATGTGGCCACGATCACCTACAACCGCCCCGACTCCCTCAACGCCGTCAACGGGGAGCTGCGCCGCGACCTCAACGCCGCCTTCGCCCGCCTGCGCGACGAGGAGGAGGCCTGGGTGGGCATCGTCACCGGCGCGGGGCGCGCCTTCTGCGCCGGCGCGGACCTGCGTGACGGGCAGGGGTCGACGGGGGAGTTCGCCGGCACCTTCTGGGAGAAGCCCACCCTCAACTCCTTCGAGAGCGGCTGGGAGATCCACAAGCCCGTCATCGCCGCGGTGAACGGCCACTGTCTCGGCTACGGCCTCACCCTGGTGACGTGGTGCGACTTCGTCCTGGCCAGCGACCGGGCCACCTTCGGCTATCCCGAGGTGCGCCTCGGCATCCCCGCCATGGTGGGGGCCATCCGCCTGCCCCGGCGCATCGGGTGGGCCGACGCCATGGAGTTGTTGCTCACGGGCGAGACCGTCGACGCCGAGCGGGCGCTGCAGATGGGCCTCGTGTGGCGGGTCGTACCCCACGACGATCTTCTCGACCAGGCCAGGGCCCTGGCCGACCGTCTGGTGGCGGGCGCCCCCCTGGCGCAGCGGGCCATGAAGGAGATGGCGGCGCGTGCCGCCCAGCTCTCCGCGCTCGACGCCATCCGGTTCGGCGAGACCATGCGCACCGTGGTGGCTGCCAGCGCCGATGCTACCGAGGGCATGCGGGCCGCGGCCGAGCGCCGCCCGCCGCGCTGGCTGGGCCGCTGACTCAGCTGCGTTGCAGCCGGTGTTGTGAGAAGAACTTCCAGATGATGTCGGTGGCGTTGATCTCGAAGGTCGACGGGCCGGTGATCGCCTTGAGCGCGGCGCTGAACTTGCTCCCCGGCCAGGCGTGCCCGCCGCCCAGCACGATGTAGAACTCGACGTCCGTGCCGGGCGGGCACTTGTAGGTGCGCAGGATCACATGCGTGCTCACGTGCCTGTCGGTCTCCTTCAGGTTGCACCCGTCTTTCGCCGCCCACTCCTTCACGTTGGCGGGGTACCCCTTGCCGTTGAGGTTGACCGGTGGCAACGGGGTGGTGGGGACGGTCTTGCCGCTGAGGGCGTTGTTGAGGGTGGCCGTGCCGATGCCGCCGTTGAAGTACAGGATGGGGTCGGCGGTGCCGTGGAAGGCCACGATCGAGACCTTGCGTCCCGGATCGCACGGCTTGTCGAAGACGACGCCGGCCACCGGGGCGAAGGCAGCGAAGCGATTCGCCATGGTGCACGCCAACAACGAGGTGAACAGCGCACCGTCGGACAGCCCGGTGGCATACAGCCGCGACTCGTCCACGCACCGGTGCGCTTCGATCGAGGTCAGCAGGGCGTTCATGAAGTCGATGTCGTGATTGGGGTGCGCGCTCGAGCCGGGCGCGATGTCCCACCCGACGGGAGAGCCCGTGCCCTGGGGGAACACGGCGATGAAATCGTCGGCCTGCGCCTTGGGGCTGAACTGGGTCGTGTCCGCCTCGAGCGACGCCCCTTCTGCCAGGCCGTGGAGGTCGACCACGACGGGACGGGGGCCCGCGCCGGGGCGGGGGGCCGGGGTGGTGAGCAGATACGACCGCGCCACCCCGTCGACGGTGATGTCCTGGTTGAGCTCGGTCACCGCCGCCCCGGGCGGCGACGAGCATCCCGGCGACGGCACCGCGGCCCCGGCCCGGGCCGAGGCGGCCTGCGCCCCGGTCGTGGACGGGTTCGCGGCCGTCGGTGACGAGCACGCCGCGGCCAGGATCGACACCACCACGCCGGCGACGATCCAGCGTGGCGCCGGGCGGCACGCCTTCATATTCAGCTCAGGTCCGAGCGCGCCGAGAGGGCCGAGCCGAGCTGGTCGGCCAGTGCCACCGCCACCACGCATCGCTCGTGGGAGATGGGCATGGCGGGTGTCGGCGTGAGGATGAACGTGCCGAGCGTGCGGCCCGCGCCCCGCACCGGCAGCTCGACCTGCTTGGTCGGCAAGCCCGACCGACGTCGTCGGCCACTTGAGCGGATTGAGCCGGACCGTGCCGTCGGGGTCGATCCACGCCCCCTTCCCCGACGGAGGGTCCCACACGAAGCGGCAGTCCTGCAGGGCGAGCAGGTCGCGCAGCTCCGAGGCCACGGCCATGAGGACGAAGTCGGGCTCCTCGCCCCCGGCGATGCGTTCGGCCATGTCGTGGATGCGGGTGAGATCGAGCCGGCCCTCGGCCGCGGCGCGCCGATGTCTCTTGCCCCGGGCCGCCAGCTCGCCCACGAGCAGCCCCACCACGACGAAGAGCACCTCGGTGGTCAGGTCCGCCTGGCGGCTGATGCGGAACGACTGGTAGGGGCGGGTGAGAAAGAAGTCGAACGACGCGGCGGAGACCAGCAGCCGCCACGGCGGCCGCGCCCCGGCGACCCGAGGAGGCCACGGCCACGGTGACGACGACGAGCACGAGGGCGTCGTCGGCCGCGCTCGAGATGTCCACGGCCGGGAACGAGGGCCGCCGCGACGGCCACGGGAGCGACGACGGCCAGGAGCCAGATCACCAGATCGCGTTGGCGGCTCCACACCGACGGGATCTGTCCTCGCGGCGACACGGCGCGGCTCGTCAGCGGGAGCTCGAGGCGTCGGGGACCGAGAGCAACTCGTAGAAGGGATTGATCATGGCCAGCCTTCCGTCGTGCTTGCCGACCATGGCTTCGGCGGCCATCTGGGTCCCGCTGCGGATCCCGGGTATGGACCGGCGGCCCAGGAAGACCAGGGTGATGGCCTCGCCGCTGCCGTCGACGAGGACGCACTCGAGAGGGGCGACGTCGCCCCAGGGCTGGACGCGCAGCGTCTTGACCCGACCCGCCACGCGGGCCGGGGTGCGCCAGTGAGCTCGGAGATCGGGGTGATCCCGGGCATCGACATCAAGCGTCATGCGATCGGGCTCGGGGGACGGCGTCGTGGTCGGAGCGCGACGGCTGGCGGCGGAGGGGGACGGTGAGGGGCCGACGTTCCTCGATCCCCGGTGCCACGAGGAAGGGAACGATGGTGGCGTTGACGTGACGACAGCTGGCTCACGATGTCGACGATGCGGTCGGCGGTCTGGTCGTGGAGGATCCGCCGCCAGGCCCGGCCGTAGGAGCGCCGGGGCAGGAGGATGCTCACCTCGGTCTCGCCGTCGGCCAACTCGGCGGCCAACTCGAGCGCGGCCCGTCCCAGGCGACGGTCGGGACAGTCGATCACGTCGAGCGGCAGTCGGGTGAGGCCCACCCGTTGCCATCGCTCGATGAGGACCTCGGCCCGCTGGTTGTCGATGTTGAAGTGCACGGCCCGAAGATCGTCGGGCATCAGCGTGCGGGCGTACTGGATGGCCCGGGCCGCGGCCAGGTCGATGCGGTCGATGAGGATGACCACGACATGACGGCGCAGGATCTTGGCCTCACACGCCTCGACCGCGACCCCTTCTTCGAGGACGACGTCCTCGTCCCGGTACTGGCGGTTCGTCCTCGTCAAGGAGTACACGAGGACGGGCATGACGACGACGACCACCCATGCCCCTTGGGTGAACTCCGCCACGGCGAACACGATCACCACCGACAGGCACACCACCGCGGCAAAACCGTTCACGGCCACGCTCTTGCGCCAGTGGGCTCTCCCGATGGGTCCAGTGGTGCTTGGCCATCCCGGCGCCGGCCATGGTGAAGCCGGTGAACACCCCGATGGCGTACATGGGGATGAGCGAGGACACCTTGGCCTTGGTGGCGACCAGCAGGGCGATCGACACCACCGCGAGCAGGAGGATGCCGTTGGAGAACACCAGCCGGTGGCCCCGCACCGTCAGCTTGCGGGGGAGGAACGAGTCCTCGGCCACGAAGCTCACGAGGAAGGGGAACCCGGTGAAGCTGGTGTTGGCCGCCAGGATGAGGATCAGGGCCGTGGCCGCCTGCAACGCGTAGAAGAGGATCTGCCCACCGCACGCTCGAGCCGTACACGAGCCGGCCGATCTCCGACAGGACCGTCGGGACGCCCAAGGTGTAGGGCACCGGGTGGCTGAGGGCGGCCAGCACCGAGACGCCCAGGAACATCGTCCCCAGGATGGTGCTCATGAGGGCCAGGGTGGTGCGGGCGTTCTTGGCCTGGGGCTCGCGGAAGATGCTCACCGCGTTGGAGATGGCTTCGGTCCCGGTCATGGCCGAGCTCCCGTTGGCGAAGGCGCGCAGGATGTAGAAGGCCGAGATCCCGAGGAGCAACCCGCCTCCGGCGTGCCCGAGCCGCAGCGTGTCGGATTCGCGGTGGACGTGGCCGAGGTTCCCCATGACGGCGCGGGTGACGCCCGTCACGATCAGGACCGCCATGTTGGCGATGAAGAAGTAGGTGGGGATGGCGAAGACGCGCCCCGCCTCGCGGATGCCCCGGAGGTTGCCGAAGGCGAGGAGGACGACGAAGGCGATCGACAGTGGGCACCGCGGCGTGCTTGAGGGCGGGCGCGGCCGAGCCGATGGCATCGGCCCCGGCCGCCACCGACACCGCCACGGTGATGGTGTAGCTGATGAGGAGCGCGGCTCCGGCGATCTGGGCCACGTTGGGCCCGAAGTTGTCCCGGCTGACGACGTAGGAGCCGCCCGCTTTGGGATACGAGCGGACGACGTCGCGGTAACAGATCGTCACCACCGCCAGCACGACCGAGGATGGCCGCGGTGAGCGGCGTGATCAACGAGAACGCGGCCAGCCCGCCCACCAGGATCAGTGTCCGCAGCATCTGCTCGGTGGCGTAGGCCGAGGACGACATCACGTCGGACGACAACACGGCCAGCGCGGTCGGCTTCCCGAGTCGCTGACCGCCCAACTGCTCGCTCACGAGCGGTGGCCCGAGCAGGACCCGCTTCACCCGGTAGCTGAGGGTCTCGGGAAGACTGGCGGCCTGGGTCGTGTCGGTCCGCGACGGCGACCGGGTCAGGCCCGGCTCGAGGCGCGGCGTCTCGCTGGTCCTGGTCGTCCCGCCCGAAGTCACTGAGCCCTGTCTACCTGGTGGACCTGTCCGAAGCGAGCGTTCCGGTGGATGCGATCAGGATCACGGACCACCCGGTGCGGCCAGGGTCGGGGGGCTCGGGCGGGAGAAGCGGTGCACGGCGATCACGCACCAGACGGCCTCGATGACCCCGAAGGGCCACGCGCCGCTGGCGAACCCGTAGCTGCTCGACAGCGCGCACCCGAGCGCAAAGGCGAGGACGAACCACTTCCCCCGGCGCTCCAGGGCGTACATCACCATCATGAAGCTCAGGACGGTCACGCCGTATACGGTCAGCACGACACCACGATAGGAGGAAGACGCAGTGACCCCAGGCAAGCCAACCGGGCCCGTGGCCGAGCTCTCGGGCCCGATCACGGCCGGGCGTCTCCTCGAGCCGACCTCGACGGTGCCGATCGACCTGACGTCGCACGGCTACGTCACCGAGGAGTTCTTCGCGTCAGGGACGGCGTCGGCGTTCGAGGCCTCGGGCCCCCTGGGCCGAGACGGCCGGTGGTCGGTCACACCCGGGCCCGCCGCCCCCTACCGCACCCGGATGGTGGTGCGCCGGCCCTCGGACCCCGACCGGTTCAACGGGACGGTCGTGGTGGAGTGGTTCAACGTGACCGGCGGACTCGAAGCCTGCCCCGACTGGGCCTATCTGGGCCCGCAGCTCGTCTCCGACGGATATGTCTATGTCGGAGTCTCGGTTCAGGCCTACGGGATCGACGGGGGCGAGGCGCGCATCGGGGTTCCCGGCATGCCGCCGGGAAGCGGCCTCGTGGTTGCCGATCCCGAGCGGTACGGAACACTGCGGCACCCCGGGGACGCCTTCGCCTTCGACATGTTCTCCCAGATCGGCCGGGCCCTCCGTGCACCGGGCACACCGTCGGCGTTGGGTGCCCTGCGCCCGCAACGGATCATCGGGGTGGGCGAATCGCAGTCCGCCTTCTTCATGACCACGTACATCAACGCCGTCCAGCCCACGGCGCAGTCCTACGACGGGTTCTTCGTGCACAGCCGAGGATCCGGGGGCGCCTCGCTGACCGGCGTACCGATCGGCGCCGAGGCGGTACCGGCGGGACTGCACATCCGGAGCGACTCGGCTGTGCCCGTCTTCATCTTCATCACCGAGACCGATCTCGGTCCGTTGCTCGACTACGTGTCGGCGCGCCAGCCCGACGACCACACCATCCGCACCTGGGAGGTGGCGGGGACCGCCCACGGCGATGCGCATGTGGTGGGCAAGTTCGCCAGCCTGCTCGGCTGTGACGGCCTCGTCAACGAGGGCCCGCAGCATTTCGTGGCCCAAGCCGCGCTGGTGGCGCTCAACCGGTGGATCGCGGACGGTGTGGCTCCGCCCACCGCATCTCCACTCCGGCTGGCGAGGACGTCTCCGACCCGGATCGCCCGAGACGGGCGCGGCAACGCCTTGGGCGGGGTCCGGAGCCCGGCGGTGGACGTCCCGATCGCGGCGCTCAGCGGCGACGCCCGGCCCGGGGCGAGCCGCATCTGCGCGCTGTTCGGATCGACGGAGTACTTCGATCCGGGCACCCTGGTCGACCTGTACGGCGACAGGAGCGAGTACCTCGCCGCCTACGAGCGCAGCCTCGACGAGGCCATCGGCGCCGGGTTCCTGCTCGGGTCGGACCGCGCCGAGCTCCTGGCGCTGGCGGAGGGCGTGTCGTTCCCGTCGTGACCTGCTCAGACTCGACCGGGCCGGGATCTCCTTGACATGCAACCAGATGGTTGCTTAAGTTACAGGCAGCCAAACGGCTGCATAAATCCCGACAGCGGAACACGATGCGAGACATGGATGTGGTCTTCAAGGCCCTGGCCGACCCCGGCCGGCGCCTCCTGCTGGACCGGCTCAACGAACGCAACGGGCTCACCCTCACCGAGCTCGGCGCGGACATGGGCATGACCCGGCAGTCGGTGACCAAGCACCTGGACGTCCTCGAGGCGGCCGGCCTGATCACCACGTTGCGGCGGGGCAGGGAACGCCTGCACTACCTGAACGCCGCTCCCATCAACGACATCGCGCGAGCGCTGGATCCACTCCTACGACCGGGCGCGGGCCGAGGCCCTGTCCGATCTCAAGACGGCACTGGAGGCCACGACCCCAATGGAAGAGAGAACCGACCAGACGACCTTCGTCTACACCACCTACATCCACGCCCCCCCCGAGCGGGTCTGGCAGGGCCTGACCGACCCGGCCTTCACCACGCGCTACTGGCGGCACCCGGTCTCGGGCGGGCTCTCGTTCTCGTCGGACTGGCGCAAGGGCTCGACCTACGAGCTGGCCTTCGACAAGAGCGGGCTCGTCATCGGCGACCCTGCCCAGGTGATCCTCGAGTCCGATCCCTACCGCCGGCTGGCCTACACCTGGCACACCTTCACGCCCGAGTGGGCGGCGCGGCACGGCTTCGACGACGCCACGGCCGTCGCCTGGCGGGCCGAGCCCCGCTCCAAGGTCGCCTTCGACATCGAGGACGCCAGGCAGGGCGTGGTCAAGCTCACGGTTGTCCACGACGGCTTCGAGCCCGGGAGCGGCGTCCTCCAGGGTGTCTCCGCCGGGTGGCCCGCCGTCCTGGCCAGCCTGAAGACCCTGCTCGAGACGGGCTCCGCCCTGCCCGCGTCGCCATGAGGACACCCTCGATCGTGTCACCGCAGGAGTGGGAGGCGGCGCGCCAGCGGCTGCTCGTGCGGGAGAAGGACGTGACCCACGCCCGTGACGCGTTGGCGGCCGAGCGTCGGCGGATGCCGTGGCTGGCGGTGGAGAAGGAGTACGAGTTCGACGGACCCGAGGGCAACGCGACCCTGCTGGAGCTGTTCGAGGGTCGCCGGCAGTTGGTCGTCTACCGCGCCTTCTTCGAACCGGGCGTGTCGGGCTGGCCCGACCATGCCTGTCCCGGCTGTTCCCTGGTCGCGGACCAGGTCGCCCACGTCGCCCATCTGCACGCCCGCGACACCACGCTCGCCTTCGCCTCGCGCGCCCCGCAGCCCGACATCGAACGCGTGAAGACGCGGATGGGCTGGACCATGCCCTGGTACACCATGACCGACGGCTTCGACGCCGACTTCGGCGTGGACGAGTGGCACGGGACGAACGCGTTCATCCGCGACGGCGACCGCGTGTTCCGCACCTACTTCATCAACAACCGCGGCGACGAAGCCATGGGGAGCACCTGGAGCTACCTCGACCTGACCGCGCTGGGACGTCAGGAGGAGTGGGAGGACTCGCCCGAGGGCTACCCCCAGACCCCACCGTATGCGTGGTGGAACTGGCACGACGAATACTCCGAGGCCCGGTCGCGTCGGTAGTGGGGCGAATGCTCAGTGGGTCGGGGGGCTGAGGCGGTAGACGGCTCCGGCGGTGTCGTCGCTGACATAGAGGCTGCCGTCGGGTCCGGGCACCGCGTCGACGGGGCGGCCCCAGCGGCTGCCGTCGGGCTCCTGAAAGCCGGCGACGAGGGTGATCGCCGGCAGGAGGGTTTTGGCCTTGGCGTCCCAGGCCATCCACAACACGGCAGGCGCCTGGGGCGGCTGGCGGTTCCACGAGCCGTGGACGGCGACCACCGCCCCGCTCGACCACGGGGCGGGGAGCTTGCTGCCCTCCAAGAAGTCCAGTCCGAGCGGCGCGCTGTGGGCGGCCAGGGCGACCTGGATCGGGGCCAAGGTGGCGCAGTCGAAGGTCGTGCCACCCGGGTTCGTCACCGCGTCCGGGGTGAAGGGAACATCCGCGTCCGAGCCGGCCGGTGTGGCCATGTCGGTGTCCGGGTTGCAGTACGGCCAGCCCAGGTCACGGCCCTGGGTGACCGGGACCACCTCGTCGGGCGGATGGTTGTTGACATAGGCCTGGATGACCTGGCCGAAGGCGTCGCTGATGCCGTCGTAGCTGCCGTGGAAGGGGTAGGTGATGTTGTCGCGGTTGTTGACCGCCGTCCACACGGTGCCGTCGGGGGCCACGGCGAGCCCCTCTCCGTTGCGTACCCCGGTTTCCACCACGTGGAGTTCGCTCCCGTCGGGGTTGACGGACATGATCACCGCCCGGGGCGGGGTCATGGTCCTGTCGTCGGGATTGGCGTTGGAGGAGCTGCCGACGTTGAAGTAGACGGTGCCGTTCGGCGCGACGGCGACGTCTTTCTGGCGGTGCACGTCGTCGCCGGCGGGGTCGAGGTCGGGGAGATTCCCGGCGACGACCGTTCGGGCACCGGCGACGGTGCCGGCATCCCAGTCGTAGCGGTCGATCTGGTCGGATTGGCCGACGTAGAGGACCCAGTGACCGGCCAGGCGGGCGAACGCCAATCCTTGGGGCTGGGTCAGCCCGGACAGCACGGTCCGCTGCGTCGGGGCCGCCGGCGCGTTGGCGCCGGGGACGAGCTCGACAACCTGCCCCTGGTCGGGCTCGCTCACCAGGAGGTCCCCGTCGGGGCTCCACGCCTCCATCCGAGCATCTGGAACCCGGGCCCACACCTCGGCCGTCCACCCGGCCGGGACGCTCAGCGATCGAGGAACCGCGAACGGCCCTGTGTCCTGGCCGGCCGGGACGGTCAGCGAAACCGTGGTGTTCGCCCCGACCACCGGCACGCTGGTGGTCGTCGAGGAAGGAGTGGTTGTGGCGCCGGCGGTGGTGGCCGACGTGGACGGGACCGATGAACGGTGACCGCTCGCGGCCCGGTGCTGTGCGCTCGAGCAACCGGTCGCTCCGATCGCGGCGGCAACCACAACGAACCCGGTCGTGGCCTTGTGCCGCGCCGCAAATCGAATGGATCGCCGGTGGTGCCCCGCGGCACGTGCGGGCGGACATTGTCGCCGGAGGAGAGCCACTCGCTAAGTCCATCACTCCGGCCGCTGCCGTCAGGCGCGAGGACGATCCCCTACCTCAATCTCCCCCGGAAGAGGAACGACGGGGGATTTTCGACCTCGGCGGAGAGCATGGGACTGTATTCAACCCGTCCCGCGAACCTGAAAGACTCGCTTGACCTGGTCGAATACCCCGACTGACCAACGCCGGTACAGACTAACTCTTCGTCTCGGGTCCCAAACCACAAATCTCGAAGCCAAACGGTTGAGGGCCTTCAACAACTTCCCTCGGAAGGCAAGGGCGACACCGTGGCGATACCGGACGGTTCTGACCCTTGTCATTTGAGGGAACCGGCTCACTGATATCGGCACTTTCAGCGTGGATCACACGGATACACGATGCGATCGGGATCCCCGCCATGAGCGGCTCTACCCGTCGGGACTGCCGACCGATAGCCCGGTCGAAACCGGCTGTGGGACGTCCATCGGCGCAGCCGGAGCGCGGGCCACCGTCTCGCTCGGCCGCTGAGCTACTTCCCGATCCCAACCTCTGCGATCGTCGGACTGACAGCTTTCTTGACCGCCTCCGACAAACCGTGAAGCATGGCCGAAAACGAGGTGTCAGGAGGGAGCTCGAAATGACGTTTAGTCCGGTCGCACCTACAACCTCCGTACCACCAACGCGGATCGCCGCAGACACCTTTGTGATCCATCAGGTGCAGCCCGCGCTCGGGCAACCTCTTTTCGTGTACCTAAATTCGATGGTGATTCTCGGAACGGAACCGGTGATCGTCGATACTGGTACGCCCGCCAATCGTCAGCAGTGGCTCAAAGATGTGTTCTCACTGGTCGAGCCCAATGACGTGCGTTGGGTCTTCCTCTCGCATGATGATGTCGACCACAGCGGGAACCTCGACGAGGTGATGACCGCGTGTCCGAACGCGACACTTGTCTGCAATTGGGCGATGATCGAGCGTCACACGAACTGTTTTGATTTCCCGCTCGACCGGTGTCGTTGGGTCATGCACGACGAGTCATTCAGCGTGGGTGATCGCATTTTGCACGCGATGCGACCCCCCGTCTATGACTCACCCACGACGCGAGGACTCTTCGATTCGACCACTGGTGTCTACTGGGCTGTGGATACCTTTGCCACTCCCCTTCCTGATTTGAACATGGCGATCGCCGATCTCGACCCCGATTTCTGGCAGCAGGGGATGGCAATGTTCGCGTTCGGCGCAGTGTCTCCCTGGTTGGCGCTGCTTGATCACGACAAATTTGGCCGATTCGTCGATCGCATACAGGGTCTCGACATCACTACCATCGCCGGTTGTCACACTCCGGTGATCGAGGGGCCCCTCATTGAACAAGCCTTTGGCCATGTTCGCCAGCTTCCGACACTTGACCCACCGGCGTTGCCGGACCAGTCGATTCTCGATGAGATCATCGCTGCCACCTCGCAACCACTCCCTTAGATCTCTGCTGCTTTGCGTCCACCGGAGGCACCCCGCAAGCCCCTGGGCCGCTTTTATCGGGCGGGTTGCCTCTGACCCCCGACTGGGCGTACAGGACACGTAACCGCCTGGCCTGGAGGGATACACCGTGTGGTCAGGATCCCCTTCCCCGAGTGCACCCCAGCCCGTCGGCCAGATCGTTCTTCGACCCGTCGGGATCGGTACTTTCAGGATGCCCGCCTCTTTCGATATCACTGCACGTTTCGGGGCGGGTTAGCCCTTACGGCGAAGAGCCTCCAGGTTCCGGGAACACCCCTTAGCTCGTGCTCGCCGCGATCGTGGCACTCGATTCCTGAGCCGGCGACGAGATCCGTATGTTCGCTACCGTCCCAAAGCGCGTGCACCTGCGCGCTCGTGATCCCGCTCGGTGGCGCTAATGGGCAGCATTTCAATCCGGTGGCCGTCCGGATCGGAGATGAACACCGAGTTACGTGGTGTGATTTCGAAGGGTTCGATACCAGCCTCAGAAAGACCAGCTACGAGCAACTCGACATCGGCAACGTCGACGTTCAGGGCCATGTGGTTCATCTCCTCGCCACCGTGGACGTCGCAGTCAACCGTTTCGAAGAGGTCGAGGCCCTGCATGCCACAGCGCAAGAAGGAGGCCCTCATACCCGGAACGGACCCGCGGTCATCGAAGCCCAGTGTTTCCATGTAGAACGTCCGGGAACGATCAAGGTCTGTGACGTGGAGCACCACATGATTGATGCCCGTCACCTTAAGCTTCGATGTACCCATTTGTTCACCCCTTGTCATCACCGACGGGTCGACAGTTCTCAGGGTTGTCAGCCCATCGAAATCAGCTCGAGCTGGATGTTGTCCGGATCGCGGAACACGAGCACCGCATACCCCTCCCGATCGTTGATTGGCGATTGGAACACCTCGTGCTTTTTGAAGTGTTCTGCCCAGGTGTCGAGGTCGGCACGTTGGGCGACCCCGAAGCTCACGTGATCGAGCCCCGTCCGCGTCTCGTTGCATGGTTCGGATGCGTTGGCCGAGTGTGTGTGTAGGCCCACGCACATTGAAAAGTCCGGCTTGCCAAGAA
The DNA here is from genome assembly GCA_963768255.1 of uncultured Acidimicrobiales bacterium. Lineage (GTDB taxonomy): Bacteria > Actinomycetota > Acidimicrobiia > Acidimicrobiales > UBA8190 > Chersky-840. The sequence continues at coordinate 685,198 of CAVYGX010000008.1, forward strand.
CGATGGCGTAGCCGTTACCGTCGGGATGGTCCTCCCTCATCAGCTCCGCGAGACCTAGAACTTCCTTGTACCACGCCACACTGCGATCAAGGTCGGTGACGGTGAATGAAACGTGGTGGATTGACGCGATGTCAGGCATGGTCCGATCCTCTCCGGGGGAACCTGCGGCTCAGCGAGCTGTCGCCAGCAGTTGGTCGGTGTCTTCGGCACTGAGCGGCGGTCCGATGGGCCTCAGATCATGGGCGCCGGCCACACGCGCGAGTTCGTCCATCGACGGAAAGACTGGCTCGATCGGCACGATCCGAGCGCCGGCTGGCACTCCGACCTCGCGGATAAAGTCCCGGAAGCTGGCGTTGTCGTGCACAAGCAGGATGCGCGCCTCACAATCGCCGACGACCCGGAACGTGTGCGGCACGCCGCGGGGCATGGACACCCAGTGCCCCGCTCCGACCACCAGCTCCTCGTCGCCACAGCGCACCACCATCTGGCCCTCGAGGATGTACCAGGTGTCGTCGAGGTCGTCGTGGATGTGCAGCGGGGGCGCCGCGCCGACTGGCAAGGTCATCTCGAGCACGACGGTGTTCATTTCGGGCGCGCAGCGATGCTCAACGACCAAGGTGTCGAGGAACCACCACGCCAGGCTTTGTTCGCTCTCGGGGGAGTCGACAACTGCCGTCGTCACTTCGGCCACCTCCTAGTTGGGAACTGTCGCGGATCAGATAGTCAGGCATCCTTACGGTTGAGAATATGGTACGGTAACCTTACGACTATGTCAAGCGGTTCCCCTGACCGCCCCAATGGCGAGCCAATCCCGTACGTCGGCGCCCTGCTGGGTGTCGTTTGGCAGTGGGTCCGCGATCAGCTGTATGCGGGCGTCGTTGCGGCGGGATACGACGATCTGAACGCCGCGCACGTCGGGCTCTGGCGCTATCCGGGCCTCGAAGGATTGCGTCCAAGCCAGCTTGCGGACCGGAGGGGGATCACGAAGCAGTCAGTCAACGAATTGCTCGGGTACCTGGAACAACACGGGTACCTGTTGCGCGTGCCCGATTCCGTCGATGGAAGGGCTCGTGTGATCCGACTTACTCCGAAGGGATGGCGACTCCAGAAGACAATCTATGCCGAGGCTGCTTCGGCCCAGCTGCGGATCGAAGAGATCCTGGGAACGCGGCGCTACGCCCAGCTGCACAGCTCGCTCGAACTGCTGACCGAGCAGCTCACTGGTTCACTAGCCGTCCCCTGACGCCGGTCGCGGATTTTCCCGAAGATGCTGCGCCTGCGGTCATTGCAGTGTGAACTGTCGCCCGACCTTGGCACACAGGACGATCGTCACAAATCACTCACGCCCAGCCTTCGCTCTGCCACTGGTGCGCGGCAGCGAGCAGGTTGTCTGCCACGGGGTCAAAGGTAGACGGGCAACTCACGCCAGAGATTGTTGCCACGCACGACAGCTTGTGTCCCGAGCCGACGTCTCGCCAAAGCCGGCCGGACCTGGAGTGTGGCTGGATCCCTACGATACGTCACCAAATCAGGGTACTGAACGGCCCAAACGTCGTGATCTTGGCAACAGCGGAGGAGGTGGGATTCGAACCCACGGTGACCTTGCGACCACAACGGTTTTCGAGACCGTCCGATTCGTCCACTCTCGCACTCCTCCAACAGGACTTTCGTGTTTTCCACAACCTTGTGTCCTAGTTTTCTGTCCTAGTTCTGTAGAGTGACGGTCGTGGGCACACGAAATGGGAATCGTACAGGCACGATGCGGGAGCGCCCACCAGGATCAGGCCGTTGGCAGCTGCGAGCCTTCGCCGGCATCGATCCGACCAACGGGCGCCCTCGCCAGGTCGCCAAGACCTTCGTGGGGAATGCAGCAGCAGCAGAAAGGGCCCTCCGGAGCTTCGCCTCCGAGGCTGAGGCCGGGAAGGTCGATAGGAGCCGATCGACCCTCGGGCAGCTCCTCGACCGATGGTTAGAGCAAATCGAGCCAACGCATCGTCCGAAGACGGTCCACGAGTATCGGAGGTGGATCGATGCCCGGATCCGGCCTGCCCTCGGCGAGATCCGGCTCAACCGCCTAGCGGCTGACCGCCTCGACCATCAGTATCGAGCTTGGTTGGCGGAGGGCCTGTCTGAATCGTCCGTCCACCATCTCCACGCCATTGTCAGCGCCGCCCTGAATCAAGGGGTCAAGTGGGGATGGCTGGAAGCCTCACCAGCGGGCCGGGCGTCGCCACCGCCTCTGCGGTCCAAGACGCCGGTACCTCCGACGCTGGAGCAGATGAACCGGCTTTTCACCGAAGCGAGCCGAACCGATCACACTTTGGCCACGGCAATCGCACTTGCGGCGCTTACGGGTGCTCGTCGCGGGGAGTTGTGCGCGCTCCGCTGGTCCGATGTCGATCTAGACGCTGGTCGCGTCAGGATCGCCCGAAGCCTCACGGTTGTGGAGAAACAGATCCACGAGGGTCCCACCAAGACGCACCAGATTCGAGATGTCGCGTTGGACGAGAACGGAGTAGCGCTTCTTCGGAGCAGGTGGGCTTACACGGTCGATCTATCGGAACGAGCGGAATCACCAATGGTTGCCGACCCCTACGTCTTGTCTGATGATGCACACGCGGGCCGTCCCGCCGATCCCGCCAAGATCACGTCTCACTTCACTGCGCTCTGCGCTCGACTTGAAGCAATGGAAAGAAAAGGATGGTCGACTCGCGCAAAAGGTGCCGACAGAAAGGATCGTAATTGGTCGTTCCGCTTCCACGACCTGCGTCACTTCTCCGTGACGACGTTGATCGCGGCCGGAGTCGACATTCGCACTGTTGCTGAACGTCACGGGCATGCCCAAGCCACCATGACACTAAATCGATATGCACACGCGCTTCCCGAGCGGGATAGAGCAGCTGCAAACATCCTTGGCGAGACCTTCGGGCCCTTACCGTCAAGGTGAAGAGGGGTGATTGGCTGTGGACGAGATCAAAGATCAGCGCGGGAATCACAGGATTGTGACGATAGAAGAAGGACGAGAAGCGCAAGAGCTCTAGGTCAAGTTGTGGGAAAAAGTCGACGGGAAAGTGCTTCCGGACCATCCTCTGGAACCGTTGGGGCCCTGTCAGCTTCGTCGCCGGGGACGACAGGATTGAAAAGAGTCGAGTCGCGGCCTTCGATGTATATGCGGGTGGTGGATACCCACCGGCCTCCGCGATTCCCGACCGTTGTATCAAGGCTGTCGTCATTGGCAGTGGTCTCCCTGACCTCTGCGCCACGATCACGCTCGCCAAGCGACTGGGATTGCACATTGTTGCCGCGGCTCTGCGCCCATAGAGGCTTCAACCCTTCACTATTCTTCCACTTATCGATCGTCCGCTAGCTTGAACCGTCAGTCGACGTATTTCGCCCGAAACGCGCTCCTGTAGACGGAGTCTTGACAGATGCAGATGTCACGATCGTCCTTCTGCATCGGCTGGGTCACGTACTCGCCGAGCGGTCGAAGAACATCGATCCGCGTAACCCGCGTGCCGTCGCCTGCAAGGCCCATCGCCTTGGCGACCAACCGGCCTGCTAGCAATACACCGGCCAGGGCCGACTGATGGGCGATCGGGACATGAACATCCTGGGTCGGGTGACCAATCCGACTGAGCGGTAGGACTGCACCTCCGCAGAGTCCCTCGACATACAAGGAGCGGAGCGGCTTGTCGGCGAAGTGGTTCAAGGCGTCAGGCTCAATCCCAAGGTGCGCGCTGACCTGGGCATGTAGCTCAGAAGGTAGTGGGGAATTCGTGTGCAGAAGCCTCCGGATCTGAAGCAACTCGGCATCCGTTGTGAGGCCAAGAGCGGACCCGATGATCCTGTCTTCACCGGGCAGTGGACCCGACGGAAGGTACATGCAGGCCAAACACGCACCGTCTTCCGTCCAGGGATGTGTGGACACCCCGAGATCTCCTGCTTGTGTCCAGGCGTTCGCGATCCAGCGCGGCAGTGACGCTTGCACATCGCGCCTGGCCTGGGCCGTATCGAGTGCGACCAAGACCTGGTCCAACCGATGCCCATGCGTCGCGACGAATCGGCCCCACTCCTCCTCGTGAGGGACGGCTAGCAGTTCGTCGGTCATCCACTTCGCAGCCAATTCGACTTTGACAACATCATCGTCCTTACGAGTGCTGAGGACATAGCGTTGGACGTTGCTCAGCTCTATCCGTTGATGATCAACGAGGTGAAGTTCTCCTCGCACGGGTGCTCGGCTAAGCGCCCACACGGCGGCGTTTCCGATTGCGCCCACGCCAACGAGTACGGCGGAACCGACATCAACACCCTCAATTGTTTCGTTTTGCAAGGAGGGCCGAGAGTCGAGGTCGAGTGCTGAAAGTGTTTTCAAGCCGTTCAGAGGCTCGCCAATATCAAACACAAGGCGGAATAGCTCGCCAACTGCAAGACACGCCGCAGCGCCAGCACCAAATGGATTTTGTGACGCACCAACGCTGACGGGGCTGTCGGCCGACACGTGGGCGTCCCAGCTGCTACTCCCAGCGAAAATTGGATCGGGGCATGACGGCGACACCTCAGAACCAATCGCTACACCAAAGTCGCTCCGGCCTCGAACGATCTCGATGTTCGGATTGATGGAGTGTGCGAGCTTCAGATATCGAGTCCGTGTGGCCCCGCCGCCGGTGATCTTCAGGCGAGGGTAGAAGCGAGCGAGCAGGCGAACAGCCATGTCAGCCAGCGCGCCTGCCTCCTTAGATCCATTCTCATCGATGTTCACTTCGACGGCGATGTCGCTCACTCGTTCAGCGAGAGCTGCTTCGTCGAATCCCGCGAGCACTTGAGCCGCCGCGATTGCTGAGCGGTGGAAGTAGTCGGCGAGCGCCATCAGGCAACCACGGCAATCACGGGCGATCGCCAGGGCTTCCGAATCGGTGTCCACCCCAATTTCGTTAGCCGATAAGCCGCAGTTCGCCTGTTGAGCAACCCATGACTGGCAAAGTCAGCTGCGACAATCGACAGACCCCCGAGCATCGTCACAATTGGGAAGGTATCGTCGGTGTGCGAATGGAAGGCGTCGGTCGGGTGGGCATGGACCTGCACTCCCAGCATTTCTGTATGCTCGAATAGCCAGACATTGAGGTCGTGGAGTGCCGCGCCGTCGACACGGACAAGAAGGCCGTCTTCAGTTTGATAGGAAGTCTGTCTGGGAACGTGAGCATTGCGAACGTGAAAGACTTGATCTTTGATCACGCCGCTCCACAAGACGAACAGTTCATACCCTTCACCCCCCGCAGCCTGGAGCGAGTCTTCAGTCTGGTCGACGAACGATCGTGACACTTCGAATGAGTTGATTCGCTCCAGCGTCATGCCGCCGGCGGCCCCATATCGAGGCCTACTTGTGGGATGAGGTTTACCGAATAGCCCCGAACTGGTTCAACACCGAAACGCGAGATCTGATCAAGGAGCCGCACCAATCGGCCCGCGCCGGTGGTGCGGTGTAGTTCCCAGGCATCCCCACGATGAGCTTCGTGATCGTGATATTCACGAACTCCAGCGATACACAAGAAAGGAACCTCCTCTTCGTCAAAAGCCTGAAGAAGAGGTTGTTGGACACCAAACTGAATTTGGGCGGGCATTCCCGGCAGGTTGACGGGCCCCCCCTGCACCGCACGATTCAACCGCAGATGAGGCGGGATGTCTCTGTACCTGCATGGTTCTCGCGTGAAGGGTTTGACAAACGACACCGATGGAGGACGTGCGTCATAGTTCGAGTAGTCGAACAGGATTCCGTAGACAATCGCCGGCGGTTCCAACTTCGTTGATGCGAGCAGGACGAAGACGTGAGGAAAGCCGTGCTCGATCAGGAACCACCCGCGCTTTTCGTACTCTCGCCGAAGCTGGACGAATTCCGAGATCTCGGCCTCGAACTTCGTCCGGGAAACCTCGGGATCGACGAACTGGTCAGCTCTGAGCGCCGTCACCCGCCCACTCCAGCCTTGAGGTTCAGGAAGAGCTGGCTGTGGGGCTCGAAGTGATAGTCCTCCACCTTCTTGTGCACGTCGAGCTCGACGCCCGAGGAGTTGCGCAGCTCCCAATTCTCCGGTGGCTGGCCAGTATTACCCGTCTGCTCGAGCGCCTTCTCGACCACGGTCACGAGGGGCGCCTCTTCGTTGGCCACCACCTGGGTCGGCTGTCCGTTGACCACGACAGTAAGGTCGATCCTTTTTGCCATCAGTCCTCCTCAAGGGGGGTATTTCATCAGCCGCACTCCAGTATAGTGACTTCACTGAATAAAGTGAAGTAACCGGAGGAGCCGAGTTTTGGTTACCATGGTCCAGGAGCCCACACCGGGACGAGACCCGCTCGACGGGGGCAGAGGACGCTTGCCAGTCACATTTGCTCATCGTGAGGTCATCTGGTTTCCCACCGGAGATCTCTCCGATCCCCAGACCGCCGCGCGGGTGAGGGATTCTTGGATCCCAGCGACCGCTTTCAGGCGACCCACCACCCTCGTCCTCGATTTGAGCGGCAAGCTCCTCTCGCCCTCAGCGCTCAAAGAACTGATCGTCACCCTCGGTCAGCGCATTCGCGCTGGCATGTATGGCGATGCCCGAATGGTCGTTGCAACATCTGACGCAGCAGTCCAAGAAATGTGTGCGCTGCTCGCCCGGCGATATCAGATTCCGCTTTATCTCGCAGGTTCTCCGGCTGCCGAGGATGTCCTCTATGCGATTCCGGCTGGAGACCTGACCGAGGCGGATGTCGAGACGCTTGAGGAGGTTCGGGCGTCGGGCTCAGTCATCACGGTATCTGCACTTGCCGGCGCCGTGGGACTGCAAGCCACCGCTGCCAACAATCGCCTCGTCAACGTGGAGCGCAAGGGGTTTGTTCTTCGTGTTCGCCGCGGTCGAGACGAAGGGGACCTCTTCGTCGATCCCCGTGTTGCCTTCATGACACCGCTTTCCTCGTCGCGTTCTGGAGAGATCCCTCCCATGCGGAGTACCCTCGTCGATGCCGGGATTCACTCGGATCCCTATGCGCATCCTCCTCGGGAAGTCGCGGGAGATGCGGCAGACCGCCTCGCCGACATCCTGCATCGCCGCGGCAAGTTGCCCACAACTGACTAGACCCAATCTGTGCACGGGCTTCGTTGGTCGTGGGCCGATGCTACTGACGCGGATGAGCTCGCCCAGTTCGCGTGCACACCACCCGATGCACCCGAACCGTGGGTGGCCGAAGCTGAGGCATACGTCCGGGGATGGGCGCTGCGCCATGCCGAGCATGTGGTCTCCCATCGCGACGAAGCCGGTACGTTGGTCGCAGTTTCGGCCTTTGATGAGACGGTGGTAGGTATCCCGCTTCGTTCTCCTCTCGATCATCCCGGGTGGCATCTTCAGGTTGTTGCGATCAATCGTGAACACCAGAATCAACGCTTGTCGCCGGACGTTTTCGCCGGCACTTTCGAGGCTATGAGGGATCTCGATCCCAATCGAGTTTTTGTGACCGCGAACGTGCATCGAAATCACGTCGTGAGTCAGCGTGCCTGTGCTGGGGCCGGGCTACTTCCATGGTTCCTACGGGATCAGGACTACTGGGTTCTGCTCGGCGAGGTTCCTATACCACCGCCCCCCTGATGTCCCCGCTCACGCCGCACTTCGACGCAAAGGGCCGTTAAGTTCGGCGTTCTAAGCGTGCCTCGACTAGCCATGCCACAGGAAGCTTGAAGGGAGCGGGACGGCATCGACGTCTCGCAAACAATCGTGGTCGTCGCTGGTATAGGAGATCGTCACTCCCTTTAGTTATCCCACGGAACAGACTGTCAAGCAACGTCTGCAAGTTTGGTTGTCCGGCGGCCCCAGCGATGGACTCGCTGTAGGGGTTGTGGTGCTCTAGACAACCGGGTCTCGAGGACCGAGCCACCCCGGCACGATCCGTATGTCTCCCTTGGGCTTTTGTGCTCGGCCACGAAGGCGAGAACATCTGCCGGTGTGACGTCCGCCGGCGCCTTGTCGACGACTCTGACGAACCGCTTCAGGTCAGACGCCGTGGCCAGCACAGTGTTTCAACGGGCGCGTAACTCGACGAATTCCACGTACCGATCGAGCACGGATCGCCCAGACGGACCGCATCTGGCGCACGCGCCGAGTGATACTTGTCTTGTGCATGGAACCCTTCCTTCCAGCTCATCGACCTGTCCTGGTGACAGGCCATGAGAAGATTCAAGGATGGGCGGCATATCTGCCTTTCCCGGCTGGGGCGGCAGCACACGGACTTCCCAATCAATCCGGCCTCGATCCAAGCGATGCCAGTGAGCGACGTGGAGCAAAGGACGCTTCGTCTAGCGTTTCACGCTGTACCGGGAATGCGGTGCGGAGCCCGGCCCCCTGATCAATCGCCCAGATCGTCTCTGTGGCACCATAGGTGCTCGTGCACGTAGGCATCATCATTATCATCGCCTTTCTGATTGGTCTCGGTGCCGCTCAGGTCATTCGGACGAGACAGGACCGTCATGCCAGACAGGACAAGGGTTTTGATATCGGTGCGCCCTGGTCGGGTCGGTGTGTTTCAACCCGGCACGTCGATCTACAGCTCGCGTCAAATTCGGCGCTACAGCTGGCAGAGAGGGCGCTTCTTGCGATCAGAGGATCCGAGATCATCGTTGACCGCACCTCTTGGTCGGCTACCGGTTGGACCGGAACACATGTTGGCGCCTACGGGTCTCAAGTCGCCGTGTTCGTGACCCAAGTCGATCCAAGCACGCTGCGCTTTAGTTGCTATTCCAGACCTCGCTCTCAAACAACTCGAATTGATCTTGGGACGATGAATCGGCGAACCGATCGACTGGTCCACGAACTTCAGCGTCTTCATTCCGCTGGCGACAATTGAATGCTTGATCCTTGGCAGGCGTCACCTTGTGGCTATCCTCGGCGAGTTAGTTGATCGTTATAACACCCATCGCCTGTACAGGACGATTGGGCAGACTCCGCCCTGCCCATCAGCGCCTGCTGATGCTCACTCGGCAACTCCTGCTGGCAAGGTCCTGCGGACCGACAGGCTGAGTAGTCTCGTCATGAGTATCGCCTGGTCGCATGATGCGGATGGGATTCTCGGCACCCACAGGATACGTTCAGTGCCGACGGACAAGGTTCCGGTGCCACCGCAGCAACCTCTCGGGCTGGACGAAGAGCCGGTTGCGCTTCGCCTTCGACAACAGACGGCTCATCCCGGCGAGTAGAGCGCCGTCAGCCGGTCGAGCGCAGGTCGGACGACCTTCCGGCGAAGGACCGCAACCTGGTGACGAAGGGCAACGACCTCGATCGCCAGTTTGGTGGCGTCACTGCCCCGCAGTTGCAGGAGTTCGAGCAGCCGGATGAGCCCGATAAAGAGGAAGGAACAAGGCCATCGTCTACCGTCACTGGCAAAGCGTGTGTGTCGCGACTCTCCTCCTCAGGACCGCTGGATGGCATTTTCGCACTGACAGACCCTCACGACCTGGAAGCACCTCGCCTAAAGAGTTCTCTAAGTCTTGCTGAGTAATAACCGCTCATGACTTCGAGATCCTCCGCTAATGGATTGGGTACATGGACTTCAATCACAGAATCAGAGGTCGGAAAGGCGATCCTCTTTCTCGCGAGAAAGTCGTCCAATCCGACGTCAGCGATCTCTCGCAATATGCTGCTCCATGGCAAAGCGATGGTTATCTGATTGTAAGGTCCCTCTCTGTAGACCTCCTTACCCGTTGAAGAGTCCTCGATAACGATGTCGCGCCTCATGCGTGCTGCGGAATTGTAGCTCCACCCGGACAGCAACAGTCTTAACAAGTACCAAATCCGTGGTCGTCCGCGATAATCATCAATCCGAACAACAGCGTCTGGGAATCGTATCCCTTTTCGCAGATTGGGTCGATTTCTTCGCATGCTAGAAGAATATTACAAAGTAGACCACTACTTCGACGGCAGTCCCGATTCCAAAGTCGACTTCTGGATTGGCAAGAATTTCCTGGACGCTATCTATGAGAGCCTGTGTTTGGTCGACAATGGCTTGAAAATCTCCTATCCTTTCGGCCGTTTCTCGCAATTCGTAAAGCCAGCTTGCCGTGTCAACCGCGTCCCAGATCTCGCCGAGAGCATCCGAGAGCCCATTGAGTTCACTGCCGGAAAGGCTGTGAACTGCCGATGGATGATCCTCTAACCACTTTTCCGCTGGAGGGATGAATGCCGTCTGCGCCGCCGTAACCTGCCCCGTATCGATGGCGACCGCGTCTTGATTTAGGATCCAGGTGGCCAGCGTGGTTGTTACACATGACTCGCTCTTTTCCGTCGAGCAAAGTCCCAAGGGATCGCTCTGATTGATTGGATCGTCCGCAGCAAACGAGAAGGGCTCGTTTGTTGTCCCGTCCATTGGATCCATCGAGAGGAACTGAGCCGTCTGCGGGTCGTAGTACCGGTTGTCAAGGAAAAGGAGTCCAGTTGGATCGGTGTACCCACCCTGGAATCCAAACGGGGTGGCCGCTCCACTCGAGCTCGTGTTCGTCTGTGTTCCGTAGGTCGAATACGAGGAGTGGTCGATCAATGATCCGTTGTCCGCAAACGTCAGCTGAACACCCGTTGGAATCGAGCTCAGAAACTCGGGGGTTTTGGTCGCCAGGTTGATCTGCTCGATCGGAGCCGAACCGCCGAAGAGAGTGGGCCCGTAGATATAGGCATTGGTCCCATCGGTGATGAGACGCGGCAGGCTTCCTCCGGATTCGGTGTCCCAGGCGAATTGGGAGCTCACCGTGGTCTGCTCATAGGCCAGCGCATGCCCCGAATCGTCCACGGCTTGACAGAATGTGGACGAGGTGCACGACACCGCCTCAAGCTCGGTCGTACCGTCGATGTCTGAGGATGTCCAGGTGGTTCCGTTGTAAGCCAGAACCTTCCCGGACTCATCGACTGCTTGGCACGACGAGGACGACGTACACGAAACACTGGTAAGAGAAGTTGTCCCGTCGATCGAGTGGAGCGACCATGACGTTCCGTTGTAGGTTGCAGCATCACCATGTAAATCGACTGCGGCGCAGAACGAGGTCGAGGTGCAGGACACCGAAAGCAATGTATAGCTCCCGACGGTCGTAGCTGACGACCAGCTACTCCCATTGAACTTGACCGCACGGCCCAGGATGTCCACGGCCATACAGAACGATGTCGATGTGCACGACACGCTTTGCAACTGAGTACCAGAGTCGGCCGTCTTGTGTGTCCAGCCGGTCAACTCGTTGTACGCATAGGCACGACCGCCAGTGTCCACCGCCATACAGAACGGCGACGACGACTGTAGCCAACACGAGACGGACGTTGGTGTGTCGTATGAGTCGTAGCTTGCCCTCGACGTCCACGTCGACCCGTTGAACGTGAGGTAGTAGCCGAAACTATCGACGGCCATGCAGAATGAGGACGATGTACACGACACGGATTCGATCGAGGCCGTGCCGTCGATGTCTGAGGGGGCGGACCAACTCGTGCCGTTGTATTTGACAACGTGTCCCGAGGTATCGACGGCCATGCAGAACGACGACGATGTACACGACACCGATGACATCAGCCTCGTGCTGTCGACCGTAGACGGCGCCGACCAGACCACACCCTCGTTGGTGGTGGCGCTCGTCCGCAAGCCGGTCCCGTCGTAGCTATAGGCGGTGGCACCGGTGGGTGGCGACGAGCAGCTGTTGGTCGAGGTGGTAGTACCCGTCCAGCACAACTGACCATAGGCATTCCAGGCGTAGGAGGTAGATCCGGAGGGAGGAGAAGCACAGGTGGGATCCGACACATACGTCGGAGCAGACCAGCACCGTTGTCCATCGGCGGTCGAGGCGAAGGTCGTCAATACGCCCGTAGCAGTGTTCTGGGTCTGGTCGAGCTGGTCGCCGGTGTTGTACCCGTAGTACATCCCGGCTTCATCAGGAAGGAGATCTGACTCGAGCTCGCCGTTGGCCTGATACGAATACGCGTCGGCACCCGATGTACCTGGGTTGGTAGCACCAGCTACCCAGTTGTGCACACCGTCGTACGTCGGGTTCGAGCTGTAGCTGCCCAACTGGGATGTGGCACTCACCAGACTGTCGGCGTTGGGAGTCCACGCCTGGGCCTGGGTCCCTACAACCGGACCGGTGTAGTCGGCACTGGTCAGGTTGGAGGCGGCGTCGTAGCCGTAGTTGATTGTCTCCCCGGTGCTCGACGGATAGGCGACGTCGGCAAGATTCAGGTTGCCGTCGGAGGAGTACCCGTAGTTGGTCGTATTACCAAGCCAGTCCAGGGTGCTGCTGATCTTGCCGATGTACTGATACCCGTATTTGACCACGGTGTTGGTGGAACTTCCCGCCGCCCCACAGTTCGGGCCGGCGACGAGGGGATACCCGACACAGGTGACGTCGTTGGCAACGTCATAGGTGTAGGTCGTAACCTGGCCATTGTCATTCGTCTCTTCGATCGGGTTGCCATTGGCGTCGTAGGAGAAGGAGGAGGTTCCAACTCCATAGTCAGTCATGGTCTCCAACTGATTCAGGGGGTTGTAGCTATAGCTCGAATCCCCGTTGGTCGTGGGAATGCTGCCACAGCTCGCTGAGGTCAGCGTGTTGATCTTGTAGCACAGCCGCCCGTCGGCGTCGTAGCCAAGCTGCGTGGTGGAATCTGGAGCCGTCCCGCTCGAAACGTCCTCGCGACCGTCGGGGTCGTAGCTGTACGAGGTTGTCTGGGACAGTGAGTTCTCCTCCGTCGACAAGAGGGTCGGATATGCCGAGTTGGTGTAGGTGTAATTCGTGATCTGATCCAAAGGATCGGTGGCTTGTGTCAAATTGCCGAGTGCGTCAAAAACGTCGTAGGTGTCGCCCGATACCCATGCGCATGAAGAGGCCGAAACGGGTCCGGTCACACAGGTATTGCCGGCGCCGTCATAGGTGTTGTAAGTAAGGTCGGCCGACATGGGGTCGACAACTTCGGTGGGCTGGGTTGGAAAAGCCGGATCCCCATAGAGATAGCTCGTAGAGTCACCGTCGGGATTGACCGTCTGTGCCAGTGAGTTGGTGTCGTAGGAATAGTAGTTGTAGGTGGCGCCGGCTGACCACGTACAGCTGGAGTTGCTACTGACCGATGTTCCTTGGTAACTCCAACAGATTCGGTTGTCACCATCATAAACATTGGAAGTCACGGCGCCGTCGCTCAAGTTATCCACGGTCGTGACATTGCCGTCGGCGTCGTATGCGTAGTTGGTGATTTCGTACCCATCGGATTCCGGACCCGGCGCATAGAGATAAAGCACTCTCCCCGCTCCATCGAGCGAGTAGATGGTCTCATAGGCGAGGTTTGCGCTACCGGGGCTGGTGCCGCGGGCGTAGGCGTCGGGAGGCAACGAACTCGTGAGCTCACCATCAGCGTCGTAGCCATAGGTGGCAGTGGTCTCCCAGCTGGTGTCGCCATAGGCCCGGTTCACCATCGAAATGTCGCCATAGCTGTCGTAGGAATACGCAGTAGCGTCAATGGGAGCGTGGCCTGCAGGCGAAGCGACGCAGTTGGAGCCGCTCCCGGTCACGGTGGGAGCTGCCACCCAACATGGAAGATCGGTGATCGGCGCGTCGTTGTAGTAGTACCCATATCGGGTCGTGCTGCCGTTGTAGTCTGTCGACGATGTTAGGTTGCCATAGGCGTCATAGGTGAAGGAGGCGGCACCGGTCGGTATGGAGTTCGAGCACCCCGGATCGCTGGGCGCGACCGTGTTATTGGCGTCGATGGTCCAGCACAGCTCGTTTAGGTCGTCGCCGTTGGCGTCGTCATACTGACTGGTGACATAGTCACCGTTCATGTTCTCGACCGATTGAACATTCCCGACAGCATCGGTCGAAACGGTATATGCAACGGCACTCGAGTTAGGCGGGCGCTCGATCTCGATCATGATCGGTGAGTCTTGATACAGCGTATTGTCGGGTGGATACGTGTAGATGTAGTTGACCTGTGATTGGTCAGCGCCGCTGCCACTAGTGCCCCAAACATCGGTCACCAGTACTCCCGCATAGAATACTTCGGAATCGTGCTCGCCATCGGGGTATACAACTGCCGTTGTTCGACTGTCGGATGGACCCGTGCAGGATTGATTTGAGCAAGAGCCACTGTAGGTGAATGTGGTGGTATCCAGATCGGCAAAATCGGTGATCGACGACACCAAGCCGACCAGGGTGTAGCCGATATGGCGCGTATAGCCGTCGGGATCTGTCACCGTTGCCATATCGGCTGAATACGGAGATCCGAGTGACGTGGTGTAGGTAAACGATGTAGTGCCATCCGGGTTAGAAATCGATGAGACAAGGGAGCTGTCGGTCTGAAATTGCCAGCTGTAGAGACGGCCCATTGGATCGAGGATCCCGACGACCTGACTAAACGCATCCTGCTCTATCACCACGTTGCGATTGAAAGCGTCGGTGATCACGGTACAAAAGGCGATTGTGGTGCCGTTGGAGGGGCAGGCGGCATTCGTGGCGTTCGTTTGATCGTAGAGATATGTCTCGGCGTCATAATTTGCCAAGGTGCCCACATCTATGAGTTGTCCCTCAGCATTGAATGTGAGCACCTGACGGCCACCACCTTCAAAGAGATACCAACCGGTGATGCTGCCGCCCTCAGAGGTCAATTCGCTCAGTTGGGCATTGACACGGTAGGGAGCGCAAAAGTCATACGTACTGCCCGCGCCCGTATACTTAGCGGGATTTGAATAGTCCCCAAGAGGGCAGACCCCGTCACTTGGTGCGTAGGTGAACGTGATCTCAGCGCCATTCTCCTCGGTCACCATGGGATTGAGTCCAGAGAGGACTGATTCAGGAGTGAGGTAAGCCGTCAAGGACGACTGCCAGCCGGTTCCCCATTCGATCGAAGCGCCGCTCCCACCATTTGCGAGGTCGGATTGAGCGCGATAGGCATCGTAGGTCATGGTGGCATTCATCGATTGGCCACCGGGTTCAGGAATCGAGAACAGCGGGACACTTTCGGTGAAGTCGCCAGTGGCGGCGTCTACCGGTTGGCCCGGCAGGGTGCTCTGCCCACCAGGGGTCTTGGTCAGGGATCGAAGATCACATGCCGTACATGCCTCAACAGGACTTCCTCCCGACCACAGTTCAGACGGGGTATATGGAACGAATTCCCCGCCAAGGGTACCGTCAGTCCTTTGGATGCTCAGACGCTGCCCATTGGGAAGTACGAGGGTGTTTGGGCCTGGTGGCAGACTGGGAACGCCCTGGATAATCGTGAGTGTGGCAAGGAGAACAATCAACAACGTCGGGAACGGCCTAAGGAAGTGTCGATATCGGGGCACCCTCTCGGCAACTCGCCCTAACCTCAAGGGGCGAGAGAGCAACCGCTTGGGACCCTTCGTTGAAGTCGAATTGGGCACCCCTTCCGCCCGTACGATCTCTTCCGGGCTGATAGACCTGGGGAGTGGGCGCCCATGCTTGAATGCGCGCGCCAACAAGGAGCCTTCGGTTCGATCCACTGGTACTCCCTTCACGGCCCGGTCAGTGGCTGAGGCGCAGGCGCTCTGAAGCGGGCGACCTTTTGCTGGTGGCGCCGACTCAAGCGGGAGTGGGACAGTCCTGCCGAGAAGTCCTTAGAGCTGCTCTTCTCTTATGTATCTTTCTGGCGTGAACGTGGAACTACCTAACGCGATATCACGGTAACACCGAGGTTTGGGAAATCAACCCAACCGTTGAAAAACAGCAAGACGCGCGCATGGAAGACTCACGCCACTGTCGTGGGTTGCCGCCGAGTTTCGAACTCGATCTTCGTAAAGAAGGTCCTCACACACCCCGGTTCTGGGATCGGGTTTCTGCTCTTTGACGTCGCCTCGAAAACGACTCTGGTGCGGTGTCGTCGGCCGGCGCCGCAGGCGTCCGGCTGGACCTTTGACACCAGGCACCAGGAAGATGGGATTTGAAGATCAACCATCTGTCTTTTCTCACTCCTACACCTACCTGCAGCAGTCAGGAGTTCCGAGTCTCCAAAGCAGTCACTCGAGCAGCATGGCCACCCGATCAGCGAGCACGAGCACGCTCAGCGCCATTCCGGGCACCGTGCTGCAGTCCCCTGCGTCGAACAACCGTCTCAGATCGTCGTGGGCCCGGGTGAGCTCGTCGAAGGCAGCCAGTACCGGCCCGTCGATGACGCCTGCGAGCTGTAGGGACTTCCTGACCTCCATGACGGCGATGGCGGCGGTCCCGTAGGCGACACAGGCCTCGATCCCCTCGTGCGTGATCCTCGTGTCCACCTGGGCATCCTCCACCATGGCTGTGGCGCTTCCAGGGATGGGAGCGACAGTCCCTCGTCGCTTCCCTGAGAGCCAATCTGCCGAGGAGCCGGGCGGGTCAAGGGACAGGCGCAGCATGAGAGAGGTGCCTCATGGCGCCGTCAGAGATACGACCCGAAAAAGAACGCCCGGCGTCTTGAGGCCTCCGAACGTGCCCTTGAGGCGGCCGGATCCTCGGTGCACCCGTCCTGTGAGACTGAAGTTCCCATCCGACGAGTGACGCAATCTCTGATCTCAGGCCGGAATCCTCGCAGGCCACGATGCGACTTTTCTGAAAGGACTCTCCAAAGGACGCTCCAGAGGACGTCGGGTCGTCATGGTGCGACCTATGTGGATGCACCACCCCTTCGCCCTCGATGCTGAACTCTCAGCTCACCCATCCGAGCTCGCTCGCAAGCTCCTCCAGGAGCGTGGCGTCTTCCCCGAGATGCGAGCGAGTCGCTTCGAATGCACGGGCCACACCGCCGGCACCGCCCCGGGCCGCGGCCAGTCGCAAAGAGTCCCCTTCGAGGAGCACCGACCACGGTGGATCGGGGGGCCACCTCGACAGCGCCCATTCAGCCAGATCCAGGTCGCCGGCGCCCAGGGCCAGGGTCACGAGCTCGTGAGTGGCGTCCTCGATGGCGCGTTCCATCGAGGCGCTGAACTCGGTCTTGGCCCAGTTGTAGGAGTCGGTGGCTCCCACTCCGGCGAAGGGTCGTCCCCGGACGAGAGCCAGAGCACTGCGCAGGTGCGCGAGCCGAGATTCGCCAACCACGGAGGTGTGGGCCACGAAGGCCCCCCAGTCACAGCGCACAGCGTCAGTCAGTCGATAGTGAAAGTTGGCGTAGTCGAGGGTCTCGGCCGGCAGTGCCTTGCGCAGGACCCAGACGTAGTTGCGGAAGGTCTTGGCGGTGGGCTCGGTGCGGGGCTCGGCCCAGATGGCGTTGCGGAGCTCGGCGGTCGTGAACCCTCGCCCGGGGTGAAGCGCCAGGTAGCACAACAGCTCCTGGGCGGGCGTACCGGCAATGGGACGGACCAGCCCACCGAACTCGAGCTCTCCGAGCACCTCCACCTTCACGGTGCCGGCGTCGGAATCCTCGTCATCGATCGGTGTTGCGCTCGGGACCGGCAATGGCGGTGGCGAGTGCGTCAGGACCGGGGGCGCGTCGATCACGACTCGACCTTCACGATCGGCGCGGTCATAGCGCCGGCGTCGGATGAAGATCGGGACGAGCACCACGAGCAGTACGAAGCCGCCGCCCCCGGCGCCGATGGCGATCTCGCCGGGCACAGACAACCCGGCGGCGGACCGCGTGGTTCGGGGATGCCGAGCTTGCTTGGCCGGGACCGTGGTCGGTGGCGTCGTGATCGTGGTAGCGGGTACTTGGACGCGGACCAAGGCGATCGTCGTGGGGGCCAGCGTCAGTTCGGTCAACTTGCCATTGGCTCCGACCGCGCCGGGATACTCGACGGCCGACACCATGGCCGCCTGGACGTCGAGCTGTGCGGTGGTGATCGAGGGGGACACCGTGAAGTAGTAAGTGCCGATCAGCGGACCGGTGGCCGGCATTCCGCTGTCGGTGGCGGCCACCACTCCCGACGTTGTGGTGAGCGACACATCGGCGGTGGGGACGCTGTCGAACCCGTCGAAGCTCGGGCCGGTGCCCGCGCTCCCGTCGCTGTCTACCTCGACGACGAGGAAGACCGAGCCGCTCGGGGCGGTGACCGCAGAACCAGCCGGGGAGATGGGCGAGAGCTCGGCCTGGGTCACCTGGACGCCGATGGCGACCGGCGTCGCGTCGGTGGCCGTCCCGGTGAACGAAGCCGTGCCCGCCATGGCGAAGCTCGCTTCCTGGGTCGCCGCCTGGGCCGTCTCGGTGGCCAGAGCGGACCCGCTTACAAAGAGCCCGGTGGCGAGCGCGGCCGCCCAGACCTTCATCAGTCAGATGTCGGCTCTCTTGGGCAGGCGCCTCAGGGCCGAAAGTCACAACCCCCTCATCACCAGGCCTTTGACACCGATGTCCGTGGTGCTGCCGCGGCCAAGGCCGGAGATTCCGGCCATCAGAGAGAAAGGAATGCCCATGGGACTGCCTGTGGACACCTCGAGAGCCATCGTCATCTGCGGGCAGGCGCCCGAGGCCATGGTGGACCGCACCACCGGCGAGCGCCGCACCAACCAGGACGGCGCCCAGATGTGGCGGGTGTGGTTGGTCCTCCTCGGAGACGACGAGCCCACCGCCATGCGGGTGAAGACCCCCAAAGAGCCCAAGGGCCTGGTGAAGGGCCAACCGGTCAACGTCAGCGACCTGGTGGCGTCGTCGTGGACGACACCGGACGGAAAGGACATCGACCTCTACAACGCCACGAGCATCGAGCCGGCCTCACGACTGGCCAAGGAGGCGCCGTGAGAGCAGTGGGGCGCCAGTTCCTCCGCTACGGATCGGCGGGCGCCTTCCTCCTGGCGGTGGTGGGTTGGCCGCTGCTGGGCCTGACCATCGCCGCCGTTCTCGTGGTCCTGGTGCGACTCGAGCCCCAGCCATGAGAGGGGATCGCCGCCGCGAGGGCCTCGGTGCCATGGTGATGCGCGTCAGCCACGGTCGGCGCCTCGAATCAGGACTGGCCCTCGCCGCGATGGCGGCGAGGGTCACCCTGACCCACACCGTGGGTGTGCATCTGGCCGATTTCGTCTTGGCCCCGTGGGCGGTCATCGTCATCTGTCACGGCCCCATTCGTAGGGCCGTGGTGGCCAAGGCCGTGCGCCAGGCCCAGGAGCGCTGGTTCGAGAAGAAGATGGTGTTCTCGGGCCTCTTCGAGATGGCCGACATGCCGGCGCTGATCGACTTCTACCTGTCCAAGGTGGGCTGGGTCTTCCGGGTCACGGTGTCGCCTCTCATGACCGCCGAGGACTTAGGGAAACGAGCCGAGCGCCTGGCCGTGGCCTTCGGGGCCCGAGGAGTGCGGATCTGGCGTGACCCGGCCCATGCCGAGCGGGTCTCGCTCGTCGTCTCCTACACCGACCCCTTGGCCCAGCAGCTCGACTGGCCCTGGGCCGGGCTCGGGCCCTTCGACCTGTGGGACACCATCCCCCTGGGCTATGGCGAGGACGGAGAGACCACCTGGGTGGGCCTGGCCGAGCACCACGTGCTGATCGGCGGAGAGCCCGGGGCCGGCAAGTCCAACGCCCTGTCCCTGGTGGTGGCCTGCGCCGCGGGAGACCCCCAGGTCGAGCTGTGGCTCTTCGACGGCAAGCTCGTGGAGCTGGCCCAATGGAAAGAGACCGCGGAGCGTTTCGTGGGGGCCGACGTCGTCGAGGCCACGGTGGCCCTCGGGGAGCTGCGCACCGAGATGGAGGCCCGCTACCAGCTGCTGCTGGAGCGCAAGCTGAGGAAGGTCACCAAGCCCATGGGCCTCGGGCTGGTGGTCGTCGTCATCGACGAGCTGGCCCTCTATCTCCAGGGCCCCAAGGCCGAACGCGACGCCTTCGGAGCCGTCCTGCGTGACGTGGTGGCCCGAGGACGAGCGGCGGGCATCGTGGTGGTGGCCGCCACCCAGAAGCCGTCGACCGACGTGGTGCCGAGCTCGATCCGTGACCTCTTCGGCTTCCGCCTGGCCCTTCGCTGTGCCACCAAGGACGCCTCGGACACCGTGCTCGGCTCGGGCTGGGCCTCCCAGGGCTACTCGGCCAGCGACATCGACGGATCGACCCGAGGCGTCGGGTGGCTTCTGGCCGAGGGCACCGTCCCCAAGCGCATGCGCTGCTACCGCCTCGACGACGAAGGGCTCGCCCAAGCCGTTCACGCCGCCCAGAGCGTGCGAGACGACTCGAGCCGGCCGTGACGACCGCAGCAAGCCTGTCGCCCGCCGAGGTCGACGCCCGCCTGGCCGATCCCCGCATCGACGACATCCTGGCCCGCTTGGATGCCCCCGGCGGCTACGACGGCTTCATCGAGGCGGTGAAAGGAGCAGGCTGCTGTCGGCGCCCCCTGCGGCTCGAGGGCCGCATCACCCGAATCGAAGGGGACAAGCGCACCGTCACGTTCGACACCAAGGATCTCCCCGACAGGGTGCTCTTGAAAGCGTGCGGGTCGAGACGCGAGACGTTGTGCCCGCCGTGCTCGGCCGTCTATCGGGCCGACGCCTTCCAACTGGTGGCGGCCGGCCTGCGGGGCGGGAAAGGAGTCGACGAGTCGGTGGCCGATCATCCCGCCGTGCTCGTCACCTTGACGGCCCCGAGCTTCGGTGCGGTGCACCGCCGGGGCAAGGATGGACGATGCCATCCCCGACGAAAGAGGTGTCCCCACGGCGTGGCGGTGTCCTGCGCCAAGCGCCACGGCGAGTACGACCGGGTGCTGGGCCAGGCCCTGTGCGCTTCCTGCTACGACTACGAAGGCGCGGTGCTGTTCAACCTGAGCGTCTCGGAGCTGTGGCGCCGAACCTCGATCTACATCCTGCGTGCACTCGGCGAGCTCAATGGGATGTCCGTTCGCCAGGTGGGACGTTCCGTGCGCCTGAGCTACATCAAGGTCGTGGAGTTCCAGCGCCGGGGGTCGGTACACGTCCATGCGATCGTGCGTGTGGATGCAGCGGGCGATTGCTTGTCACCCCCGCCATCCTTCGCTGACAGCGGACTCCTGGCTCGAGCCGTCGTCGTTGCGGTGCGTAAGGTCCACGCCCCCGTTGCAGGCGAGAGGGGTCCTGAGGCCAAGCGCGTGCGCTGGGGTGCCCAGCTCGACGTGACACTGGTGACCGATGCCGCCAACGGACGAGGACGAGCAGCGGCGTATCTGGCCAAGTACTCGACGAAGTCGAGCGATGCCAAAGGCATGCTCGATCACAGGATGCGCGCCGGCATTCCTCATCACCTGGTCCTCCCTCCCCAGCTGCGACGGCTGGTGGAAGCGGCGTGGTGCCGAGGCGAAGACTCCACCTACAGCGAATTGCACCTTCGAGCCTGGGCGCACACGCTGGGGTTCCGGGGCCACTTCGCCACCAAGTCGAGGCGCTACTCCACGACCTTCGGAGTGCTGCGCGCCGTGCGCCAGATGTGGCGGATGGCGGAAGACACCGACAATCGAGACAACGATCCTGCGGGTCGAGATGACTATGAACCCGAGGTCCTCGACATCCGCGAATGGCAAGTCACGGGAATGGGTTATGGCACGCCGGGCGACGCTTGGATAGCCGAAGCACTCGCCCGCACCGCCCGTGACGCCCGCCGGGCCCTTTACGAGGAGCGGATGGAACAGCGAGGAAAGGCAGCGTGATGGAGCCGAGACAACTGCGGCTGGGTCGAGCGTTGGTCGAGAGTGAAGGGAGCGAGCGGATGCCCGTTTCCGATTTGATCTCGATTCCTGAAGCCGCCCGTCGAGTCGGTGTGCACGCTGACACGCTTTACCGGCTGTGTCGCGCCGGCCAGTTTCCTCCCGCTATTCAGATCGGCTCGAGGTGGAGGGTGTCGGTGCCTCGTCTCGAGCGGTACCTTCATCAAGACGTCCCAGAGAACTCGAACTCGTAAGGGCTCGTCGGAATTTTGAGGACGCGGAGCCGAGTCGACATTTGGTCAGTTGATGGCAATGCCCCAAGGCTCATTACCAACAGGGATTGCTGCACCAACGGTGTTGGAGGCGAGGTTGATTGGAGTGACGGTGTCGTCACCCGAATTCGTGACGTAAGCAATCGTTCCGCTCGTGTTGACTGCGATACCAAGGGGGCTAGTGCCCACCGTAATTGAGCCTTGAGCAAGATCGGATTTCAGGTCTATGGGTACAACAGCACTACCCTGGTCAGGGACCAACGCTCGAGCTCCATTGGGTGTGATGGCGATGTAAAGCGGACCTCCACCAACCGTGATGGGGGAGCCGGCAGTACGGGCGGCCAGGTTGACGGGCACAACGCCGCCATTCTCAAGCACCACATAGGCCGTGGTTCCGTCTGGCGTAATGGCGATGCCGCAAGGATCACCGCCAACAGTGATTGGGGTCTCGGGCACGTTGGTGGCGAGATCGATTGGCGTGATCGTACCGTCCTCGAAATTTGCCACGTACGCGGTGGCCCCATTTGGCGTAATCGCGATGCCCTGAGGATCGGCCCCGACACTGATTGACGTGCCAGATTGGTTATTTGCAAGATTAATCGGTGTGACCGAGTCGTCTCTATGGCTTGTCACATAGGCCGTGGATCCGTTGGGTGTGATCGCAATTCCAACGGGCCCAGAGCCCACCTGAATAGGGGAACCCGCGGCATTCGTCGACAGATCGATGGGTGTGACTAGGTCACTTCCCGAGTCCGTCACATAGGCGGTAGTCCCGCTGGGTGTGATGGCTATGGCAACTGGATTGGCGCCAACAGTGATCGGCGTTTCGGGTTTATTGGTTGCAAGGTCGATCGGAGTAACCGTGCCACTCTGATAGTTGACAACGTAAGCGGTTCCGGGATTCCCACTCACCGACGCTGGATTCGTCGCTATTGCCGCCTCAAAGAGCTTGGCCAGATGCGACTGTCCCGTGACACTCGGATGGAACTGTCTGTTGAACCAGGAGTTCTTGGAGCAGTAGCTGTGCTTAAGGAACGAGTCCGATCCCGTGGGCTGGTTGGGGTCGACGTAGTAGATGTGTTCCGCCGCCGCCGCCTCGCTGATGACCGCGTTGAGCTCGGCCTCAGCCTGGGCAAGGTATGAGAGTCCTCCGACCGAGAATAAGAGCTTGCATTCGAGGTTCCGCGTCCCCCCACGGTCGAATTCAACGGCACAGGATACGGATATCCCATGACATAGATGGCGGCCATGGGAGCCTCTGTATGGACTTGGCTGTACGTCGCTTCGAGAACAGGTTCCAAGTTGGCGATGTTCACGTCGAGGTCGGTAACTGGGGTGTATGGCGAGCTCGCGCCACAGGCGAGCAGGCAGTCTTGCAAGACGCTTTTGAAATAGATGTCGTTGCCACCAATCGAGAGCGTGACGATCCGAGCATTGCTGAGGTCAGGATCACTCAGTTGAACTGGCTCGTTATTGTCAAGGGACGCTCCGGCCAAGCGCGGTGTCTGATCGACAGCCGGTGAGCCACTCCAGAGGTCGGTCGTGGTAGCCCCTGTACACGCCAGGAACCGCAGCGTTGTGGGCGGCAGGGCGGTATCCTTGTCGAGCCACCTCGAGAGCAGCATCGGATAGGCGGTGGTCGTTCGGTCACAACCATCGTCGGCTGTCTGGACAACTCCGCCGGTCGTCACGGTGGGTCCCGGGTTGTCATAGCCAGCGGAGAACGAGTCTCCAAGCGCTACATAGGGCTCGGAAGCGGGAGGGGAGACGGTCACTGCTGTCGATGCTGACGCTTTTTTGGTCGGATCAAAGAGGCCCGTGACCTCTATCTTGAACTTGTAAGTAATCGATTTCTTTGAAGGGTTGGCGGGCACCGTAACTGAAGGGATGCCGGTCCCGCAGGCATCGGAGGTTTTGGGCAGCCCAGCGAACGAAGGTTTGGCGGTCACCGTGCACGAGCCTTCCAGCGTCATCGTCGCGGAGAACGTAACAACGCCACCCGATGCAATTAGCATTGCCGGGGTGGCCACAAAATCAGTGATTCTTGGCTTAGGTGAAGATGCATCGGCCGGGGACGGCAACGCGACGACGGATATGAACAGACCTATGACTGCTATCACAGTTGCAATCACCAGGGTCGTCGAACCCAGAAAACACCTCTCCTTCCTCATGACGCCATCTCATCGGGCGTTGTGACTGGCAGGCGCGGCCATTGCTCGGTCGAGCCCACCACCTCACTGATTAGGATCGCCACGTACTCGATCGTCAAGAATCACCCTCCCGCCTGGCGCCACCAGATTAGGCAATGGCCAGATGCCCTGCCGAGGAGAACCCAGTCGGCCCTTTGGAGTCCTTGCGCGAGCACGTACGGAGATGTGAAGCCCCCAGCTCCCCAACACGCCCTCTCTCCCAGTGCGCCACTCTCTCCTCAGCTTCCGGGTGTCCCAGTTCTGCCCGCGGGGGCCTTGGTAGCCCTTTGCTCTGTAGAGGTGAGGGGGGGATCTCCGAATCACGCGAACGACGAATCTATCTCGACGGGTCGGAGGGCCGAGAGGCACCGCAGCCTTTGCTCTGCGTCACGCCGCGACCTGGCTCGAACGCACACGCCGCTACACGGACTGCCTTTGCGACATATGTGGTGAATACACGCCCGGTAACGCGCCCCCTGCGAACAAAACGGTTCGCGAATCGTGTCCTAGTTTCTGTCCTAATTTCGGTGTACTTGCAATGCCGTGGCTCGTCGTCTCATACCCACGTTGACCTAAATCGTCCCAGTTGGAAACGGATGCGGCCTCATTCCGTCGTCTCGCCAGGATGCTATTTACGTATTTCGAGACCGTCCGATTCGTCCACTCTCGCACTCCTCCTACTGGACTCTTCGTATTTCCACGGCCCCGTGTCCTGGTTCTCTGTCCTTCTGCAGCGT
Source organism: uncultured Acidimicrobiales bacterium (assembly GCA_963768255.1). Lineage (GTDB taxonomy): Bacteria > Actinomycetota > Acidimicrobiia > Acidimicrobiales > UBA8190 > Chersky-840. The sequence continues at coordinate 709,944 of CAVYGX010000008.1, forward strand.
GGGGTCGTGGCCACACGAAACGTCAATCGTACAGGCGCAGCTTCGCCACCGAGGCTGAGACCTCACACCGCACGTCGAGCGTCGGGACGGCCCGACGCGATCACGTGGAGGCGGTGATCAGGGCTGCGGCGGCACCCGAGACGCCGGCCGGACTCTGCTTGGCCGTGGGCTGCACCGCCGCGAGGACGTCGGTGTCGTAGGCAACGACATCAGCGTCGGTGGTGGTGGCATAACTGAAGCCCGAGGTGCTCCCGGCGGCTGCGTTGTTCGCCACACCGGCGTAGCCGAAGTACAGCTCTCCGGTCCCGGTGGGCGCGAGCTTGGGGAAGGTGACCGTGGTCGACGAGGTGTTGGAGATTCCGGAAGCGGCATCGATGCCCCACACCGTGGCCGTGCCCGACGAGGCCGAGAATTCGTGGACGGCCAGGCCGGTGTAGATCGAGGCGACACTTCCCGAGAACGTGACGCTGACGGTCGAGGACCCCGTGGCACTCACGGTCCCGGTCCAGATCTGCAGCTCGTTGCCGCCCTCGCTGACGCTGACGGCGCGCGTCCAGGCGGTCACTCCACCGCCGGAAACCGACGACCCCGTGATGCTCGACGAAGCCACCTTGAGCGCCAGGGCGAGGAGGTCGCCCACGTGCTGGGGAGAGACGGCCAAGGTGGTGGTGTCGGTCCCGCTCTTATTGGCCAGCGTGCCGACCGAGGCGATGGTGGGGGCCACTGTCACCGCTGACGGCGTACCCGTGACCGCGGTCGAAGGCTGCCCGGGTCCGTTGATGTTCCAGGCAGTGACGGTGCAGGAGTACGTGGTTCCATTGGAGAGGGGCGACACCGTGGCCGAGGTGGCCGATCCACCGGCGGAGACGCTCACCGAGCCACACGTGATCGTGAACGACGTCAATGGCCTTCCGCCGTTGGATCCCGGGGTGAAGTACACCGTCAACTGACCGTTCCCCGGCACCACGGAGGTGATGGCGGGGGACCCGGGGAGCGTGGTGGAAGAGGAAGAGGGCGAGGCGATGATCAGGGCTGCGGCGGCACCCGAGACGCCGGCCGGACTCTGCTTGGCCGTGGGCTGCACCGCCGCGAGGACGTCGGTGTCGTAGGCAACGACATCAGCGTCGGTGGTGGTGGCATAACTGAAGCCCGAGGTGCTCCCGGCGGCTGCGTTGTTCGCCACACCGGCGTAGCCGAAGTACAGCTCTCCGGTCCCGGTGGGCGCGAGCTTGGGGAAGGTGACCGTGGTCGACGAGGTGTTGGAGATCCCGGAAGCGGCATCGATGCCCCACACCGTGGCCGTGCCCGACGAGGCCGAGAATTCGTGGACGGCCAGGCCGGTGTAGATCGAGGCGACACTTCCCGAGAACGTGACGCTGACGGTCGAGGAACCCGTGGCACTCACGGTCCCGGTCCAGATCTGCAGCTCGTTGCCGCCCTCGCTCACGCTGACGGCGCGCGTCCAGGCACTGACGCCACCACCGGCAACCGACGACCCCGTGATGCTCGACGAAGCCACCTTGACCGCCAGGGCGAGGAGGTCGCCCACGTGCTGGGGGGAGACCGCCACGGTGGTGGTGTCGGTCCCGCTCTTATTGGCCAGCGTGCCGACGGAGGCGATGGGGTCCGGGCTCGGAGTCCCTGCGGTCGCGACGGCAAAGGTCTGTTGGAGTTGCGGAGCGGCCGAGAACAGCGAATAGCCAGCTTGGTTGGCATCCACTATGCAGGTGCCCGAACCAGTAAACGAAACCACATTCCCACTCATAGAGCAGACTCCCGTACTCTGCCCGTCGATCGAGATCACGACGGGTTCACCCGAACCACCCCCTGTGGCCGTGACGGGATAGGTCGGGCCACCAACGACAGCATCTGGGGGAGGGGTCGAGGTGAACGCAATGGTTTGCGAGTTCGAGGCCGATGGCACCCAGGTGACCGAGAAGCCGTTGCCGTTTGCGTTCAAAGGTGAAACGGACGAGTAATTCGGGGGAGTTTCGTTGTTCTCCGAGATGCTGTAGGTCGTCCACTGCGGAGCGTTCAGTGCTCCGGTGAAGCCGGTCGAGTCGGTGACAGACGCGCTCGTATAGGCCATCGCCCCGTAGTTGGCCAGCGGAAAAAGGTCTCCAGAGCCCATCGTCGGGGCCTCGGTCACTGCCTCTGCGGTCGCGTTGAGACAGGTGAGGTCGGCGGCGCAGGCCTCGACTTCCGAGAACGTCTGCGATGTTGTTTCATCCTCGACAGTGATGGTGTAGTCGGCGGTGCTCGGGTCATAGACCACGCTGGCTTGAATCACGTCACCGGCCCGAAGGGGTTGAGAAAGTGTGACCGTTTGGACGTCATTCGTCGGCCACATCTCCCACCACAGCGAGTACACCGGGGTGGATCCGACCCCGCCGCACAGCGCATATGACCCCCCTTGCTCTACCGTGTCCCCGCCGAAACCGTCGAGTCCCACCCAGAAGACGGTCCAGGAATTCGCCGTCTGACACGTGACGGCGGGTTGGACCCACGTTGCCCGAACCGAGTCGAAGGTCGCTCCAGTCACCGCGTACCCGGCCCAGTTCGTGGTCTCAGCGGAATAGGTCGTGGCGCCCGGCCCCGCCCCCACCAGGGCTCGCTGCACCTCGATGTTCTGCGCTGGTCCGACACGACAAGCGCTGCAGGCGGTGACGGCCTGGGTGGCGGCACCTGCGCCTTGTGTGGCGAGGATGGTAATGCCGGACGCCGTCAACACGACGGCGACTACCAGGAGAATCCGGATACGCCCACTCCATTGAGCGGCAACCGCGAACATTGCAACCCCCCCGCCGTCGCGACGCGACACACCCATTCAATCACGGGTGAGCCGGGTTCGCCCAGAGTTGGGCCGTTGCTCGTTGGTCCCAGCGCAGTGGGTCCCGGTGAACGTGCATCGGGACCCACCCGCCCTATTGGAGTTGTTGGAGCCCGACGACGGTATTGGGCCGGTCGACCACCGGTGCCGCGTTCCCGGTGACGTCGAGGGCTCCCAGGATGGAGTTCGACTTCACCGTGGTGCCGCCGGTGTTCTTCTCGACCGCCACCAAGGCGATGGCTTGACAGTTCTCGACCGTGACGCCGCCGCCGTTGGAGGTGATCGCCACCGCGGCCAGCATGTCCGCCTTCTGCAGCGACACCCCGGCGGTGTTGCCGGTCAGGGTCACCAGTCCGGCAATCTCGTCTCCCAGGCAGGCCGATGTCCCGTCACCCAGGACCATCGGGTTGGTGGCGAGCGTGGCGTACAGCGCGCCCACGATCGTCGTGCTGCAGAACCGGAGCACGACCCCACTGTTGAAGCTGACGGCGCCGACCACGATCGCACCCTCGGCATCGAGAGAGCTCCCGGTCTCCACGTTGATGGCACCGATCACGGTGCACCCCGGCGGGATGAGCACCGACTCACCACCGCTCACGACGAGCGACCCGACGTAGTTACACACCGTCTTTTGACTGAAGTTCACGGTGAGCGTCCCCGGGACGAAGGTGAAGCTGTAGTTATGAGCCGCCAGGGTTCCCAACGAGCACGTGATCGGGTACGTCCCACCCGCACTGGTGGTCGTGGCGGTGGTGGTGCACAGCGCCGCGCCCGTCACCCCGGACGTGGCCAGTGTCTGCCCGTTCACGAACCCCGTGATGGTGGCCGTCAGCGTCGGCACCGCCGCTCCGAAGGCCTTGGTCACGTTGTTGGCCGTGACCGTCAGCGTGGCCGGCGTGACCGTGACGGTGCCCGGGACGTAGCTGATGTTGTAGTTGCCATCGGAGGCCCCACTGCACGACGAGCCGTACGAACCCACCGCGCTCGTGGCCGTGGCGGTCGCGGTGCACGTCAAGCCGGCGCCGAGCACCGATGGGCCCTGGCCGTTGACGAACCCGCTGTAGGTGGGCGTGATCGACGGCGGGGAACCGCCGTAGATCATCGTCCCCGACGAGGCCGTGATCGAGAGCGGCGCGGGGCCGATCGTGACCAGCCCGCTCACGTAGGTGATCGTGTAGTTGGAGTCTGCGGCCCCCGTGCACGAGCTGGAGTAGTTGCCCACGGCCAGAGAAGCGGTGGCCGTGGTCGTGCACACCGGCGCGTGCGAGAGCGAACCGGCGTTGTCACCGTTCATGAAGCCCGAGTACGACGGGGTGATGCTCGGCACCGTCCCGCCATAGGTCATCGTGCCCGAGGAGGCTCGGATCACGAGGGCCGCCGTGCCCACGATGGTGGTTCCCGGGACATAGGTGATGGTGTAGTTGGCGTCGTTCGCCCCCGAGCACGAGTCGGCGTAGCTCCCCACCGGGCTGGTCGACGTGGCCGTGGTCGAGCACGTCGGGGCCGAGGTGAGCGAACCGGCGTTGTCACCGTTCACGAAGCCCGAGTACGACGGGGTGATGTTCGGCACCGCCCCGCCGTAGGTCATCGATGGGGAGGAGGCTGCCACGACGAGAGGCGCCGTCGTGATCTGCACGGAGCCGTTCACGTAGCTGATCGTGTAGTTGGGGTCACCCGCCCCCGAGCACGAGCTGGGATAGGTGCCCACCGCACTCGACGACGTGGCCGCCGTCGAGCACGTGGGCGGGCTGGTCAGCGAGGACGGGCCGTCGTTGTTCACGAAACCCGAGTACGAGGCCGTGATGGCCGGGGGGCTTCCTCCATAGGTCGCCGATCCCGACGACGCCGAGATGGACAGCGGAGCCGGTCCCACGACGATCGAGCCGCTCACATAGGTGATGGAGTAGTCGTCGTCGCTGGCCCCCGAGCACGACGTGGAGTAGTTCCCGACCGGGCTGGCCGAGGTGGCCGCGGTCGTGCACGTCAGCCCGGCGCCGAGGACGGAGGGCGACTCCTCGTTCTGGAGCCCCGACACGCCGGCGGTGACCGCCGGCACCGCGCCGGCGTAGACCATCGACCCCGATGAGGCCGTGATCGTGATCGACGCCGGTCCGACCTGCACGGTTCCGTCCACGTAGCTGAATGTGTAGTTCGGGTCCACCGCCCCCGTACAGGAGCTGTCGTAGCTCCCCACCGGGCTGACCGATGTGACCGCGGTGGTGCAGGTGGGAGCGGTGGTGAGCGCCGTGGCGTCGTCACCGTTCACGAACCCGGAGTAGGCCGCCTGGATGACCGGGGCCGCCCCCCCGTAGGTGATGGAGGCGGACGAAGCGGTCACCACCAGCGGGGCCGGGCCGACCTGCAGCGAGCCGTCGATGTAGGTGATGGCGTAGTTGGGGTCGACCGCTCCCGCGCACGAGGTCGGGTAGCTCCCGACCGGGCTGGCCGAGGTGGCCGTGGTCGAGCACGTCGGCTGGGTGGTGAGCGATGCCGATGTGTCACCACTCACGAAGCCCGAGTACGAGGGCGTGATGGCCGACACCGTGTCGCCGTAGTTGTCGAGCGCCGAGGAGGCCGAGATCGACAGCGTGGCCGGGGTGACCTGCATCGACCCACCGACATAAGTGATCGTGTAGTTGGAGTCGGCCGCCCCCGTACATCCGCTCGAGTACGTCCCCGCCGGCGTCGACGATGTCGCCGTGGTCGAGCACGTCGGCGCGCGTGGTGAGCGAACCGGCGTCGTCGCTGTTCACGAAGCCCGAGTACGACGCGGTGATGGTGGGCACCGAGCTTCCGTAGATGAACGAGCCGGAGGAGGCGGTGATCGACAGCGGCGCCGGACCCGACGTCACCGAGCCGGCGACGTAGGTGATCGTGTAGTTGGGGTCGGCCGCGCCCGAACACGAGCTCGGGTAGCTCCCGACCGGGCTCGTCGCCGTCGCCGCGGTCGAGCACGTGGGTGCCGTGGTGAGCGAACTGACGTCGTCACCGTTCACGAAGCCCGAGTACGACGGCGTGATGGTGGGCGCGGAGCCGCCGTAGGTCATCGATCCCGAGGATGCGCTGATGACCAGGGCCGCGCTGCCGACCACGACCGCGCCGGGGACGTAGCTGATGGTGTAGTTCGGGTCCGATGCCCCCGAACAGGAACTGCCGTAGCTCCCCACCGGGCTGGAGGGGGTCGCGGTGGTCGAGCACGTCGCCTGGGTGGTGAGCGACGCGGTGTTGTCACCGTTCACGAACCCCGTGTACAGCGGCAGGATGGCGGGCTGAGAACCGCCGTAGGTCATCGACGCCGACGACGCGGCGATCGTCAGGGGTGCCGGGTTGACCTGGACCGACCCGTCCACGTAAGCGAAGGTGTAGTTCGGGTCCGATGCCCCGGAACAGGAACTGTCATAGCTCCCCACCGGGCTGGCCGAGGTGGCTGCGGTCGTGCACGTGGGCGCGGCGGTGAGCGACGTGGCGTCGTCACCGTTGACGAACCCCGAGTACGACGGGGTGATCGCCGGTGTCGATCCTCCGTAGGTCATCGAAACCGACGACGCTGTCACGGTGACCACCACGGTCGCCACCTGGATCGTTCCCCCCAGGTAGCTGATGATGTAGTTCGGGTCCGAGGCACCCGAGCACGAGGTCGGGTAGGAGCCGACCGGGCTCGACGAGGTGGCCGTGGTCGAGCACGTCGGCGGAGTGGTCAGAGACGTCGCCGTGTCGCCGTTCTCAAAGCCAGAGTAGGCGGCGGTGATGGTGGGCGGCGAGGTTCCGTAGTCCGCCGTCGCCGAGGAGGCCGTGATCATCAAGGTCGCCGGGTTCACCGTCACGGTGCCCGTGAAGTAGGTGATCGTGTAGTTGGCGTCCACGGCGCCGCCGCACGCGCTGGTGTAGTCACCGACCGGGCTCGAGGGCCCGGCGCCCGTCGTGCACAGCAGGCCGGGGCCGAGCACCGTCACGGTCTCGCCGTTCTGGAGGCCCGACACGATCGGCGTCAGCACCGGCGCCGGATCGCCATAGGTCATGCTGTTCGACGAGGCGGTGATGGACAGCGCCGCGGGGGTGATGTCGATCGTCCCGCTCACGTAGCTGACCGTGTAGTTCGGGTCCGAGGCGCCCGAGCACGAGGTCGGGTAGGTGCCGACCGATGTGGTCGGGGTGGCCGTGGTGGTGCAGGTCAGACCGGCGCCCAACACCGACACGTTCTCACCGTTCTGGAGGCCCGACACGTTGGGGCTCACGACCGGTACGGCGCCGCCGTACGTCATCGTCCCCGAGGTGGCGGTGATGGTGAGCGGTGCCGGGATGACCGAGGTCGTGCCGTCGACGTAATTGATGTCGTAGTTGGAGTCGACCGCACCCGAGCAGGTGGTGGCGTACGTACCCACCGCGCTCGACGACGTGGCCGTCGCCGAGCAGGTCAGCCCGCTCCCGAGGACGGACGCGGTCTCACCGTTCTGGAGGCCCGAGACGATGGGGGTCACCGTGGGGGGATTGCCGCCGTAGGCCACCATGCCCGAAGACGCCGTGATCGTGAGAGGAGCGGGAGCGACCGCCATCGAGCCGTCCTGGTACGCGATGGAATAGTTGGAGTCCGCGGCTCCCGAGCAGTTGGTGTCGTAGCTCCCGACGGGGCTCGTCGCCGTGGCGGTGGTCGCACACGTCGGAGGCGTGGCGAGCGACGTGGCGCTGTCGCCGTTCACGAACCCGGAGTACGCCGGTGTAATGGCGGGCGGGCCGTTTCCGTAGGTGGCTGATCCCGAGGAGGCGGTGATCAACAGCGGGACGGTGCCGATCGCCACTGCACCAGGGGCGTAGCTGAACTGGTAGTTCGGGTCCACCGCACCCGAGCAGGAGCTGGCGTAGCTCCCGACTGAACTCGACGACGTGGCAGTCGTTGAACATGTGGGAGCCGTGGTGAGCGACGTGGCGCTGTCGCCGTTCACGAACCCCGAGTAGGACGGCGAGATGGTGGGAGGCGTGCCTCCGTAGCTCATCGTTCCCGACGATGCCGTGACGGTGAGAGGAGCGGCGTCCACGGTGAGCGCACCGCTCTGATAGGTGATCGAGTAGTTCGGGTCAGAGGCCCCCGAGCATGTCGTGGGATAGCTGCCCACCGAGCTCGACGCCGTGTCTGTGGTCGAACAGGTCGGAGTCGTGGTCAGAGAACCGGCGTTGTCCCCGTTCACGAACCCCGAGTACGAGGGCGTGATGGCGGGCGGGCCGTTCCCGTAGGTGACCGACGCCGACGATGCGGTGACGACGAGCGGGGCCGTGTTGACCGTGAGGTTGAACACGGGGGAGGTGCTCGTGGCGTAGAGGGTGTCGCCGGTGTAGGTGGCCGTGAGGGGATAGGTGCCCGCCGCGAACGACGTGGAGCACTGCGCTTCCCAGGTGCTGCCGACCAGTGAGGGGCTGACCGATCCGCAGCCGGTGATGGGGTTCGACCCGTTGAGGAAGCTGACGGTCCCCCCTCCATCGGACCGGCTGATTGTGGCGATGATCGTCACCGTCTGGCCGTAGCTGACCGACGAGGGCGCCGTCGACAGCGTCGTCGTCGTGGGAGCGGGCGTGGGTGGAGCGATGGCGAAGACTGTGGTCCGCGGACGAGCCGGAGCTGATCGCCACGGGGGGCTTCGCCACCGGGGTGAGTCCCACCTGGACCGGCGTCGAGGAGTCCGTGGTCGTCCCGTTGCCCAGCTCGTCGAGTCCGTTGTAGCCCCAGGCGTAGAGGTTGCCGTCGGACCCAATGGCCAGACTGTGGTCCGCACCGTCGGCGATGGCGGTGGCGGTCACGCCCGCCGGCATCGACACCACGACCGGCGTCGAGCTGTTGACCGTCGTCCCGTTGCCGAGCTCGCCGTTGCCGTTGTTGCCCCACGAGTAGAGCTTCCCGTTGGAGCCGATGGCCATGCTGTGGTACGTCCCCGCCGCAAGGGCGGTGGCGCTGACCCCGGCCGGGAGATTCACCTTCACCGGCTTGGACTGGTTGGTCGTGTCGCCGTTCCCGAGCTGGCCGACGTCGTTGTACCCGAAGGAGTCGAGCGTGCCGGCGGTGATGACGAGACTGTGGTAGCCCCCGGCCGCGATGGCACTCACCGAGGTGACGGTCGACACCTGGACCGGCGTCTTCTCGTTGGACGTGCTCCCGTTGCCGAGCTCACCCATGGCACCGTCGCCCCAGGTGTACACGAGCCCGTTGGATCCGAGCGCCTCGGTCATGTACTGCCCGGCGGCGACAGCCGTGGCGGTCACGCCGGCGGGCAGCATCGCCTTCACCGGCGTCAATTCGTTCGTGGTCGTGTTGTTTCCCAGCTGCCCGAAGCCGTTGAAGCCCCAGTCGTAGACGTTGCCGTCCGATCCCAGAGCCACGCTGTGGTCCTCACCGGCGGAGATGGCGGTGGCGGTGACCCCGGCCGGCATCGACACCACGATGGGCGTCGACGAACTGGTGGTATTTCCCCTTCCGAGTTGGCCGTCGACGTTGCTGCCCCACGCGTAGAGCTTGCCGTCGGAACCGATCGCCAAGCTGTGGTCCTCTCCGGCTGCGGCCGCGGTCGCACTCACGCCGGCCGGGAGCGACACCTTGACCGGCGTCCCGGCGTTGGTCGTAGTCCCGTTCCCGAGTTGGCCGTCGACGTTGTATCCCCAGGCGTACAACTCGGTTGCTGCCGCGCTCGCACTCGGCGCCACAAGGATGTTGACGAGGGTCGACGCCGCCAAGATGGATAGAGCCGCCACGATCGGCAGCACGGTGTGTCGCATGCCGCTTCTTGTCGACTCAGACCCCGTCGTCGAACTAGCCCCAATAGTGCGCGCTTCCCGCATCGCGCGCTCCTCTCATCGTCCCGGTGACGACCGCACCCGCGCGGACACGTTGGCCCCAGTCCCCGCGGCGCGAGCGTCACTCCTACCCGCCAACCCCTCCTTGAAGAGCGAGCGGAGCGTACGTTCCAGGCCTTGCACTGTCGTCGTCAAAAATGACGAACCTCAATGTGGCCTTCGGCCATTCCTACGACCCGTGGTCAAGCTTTCGCACAGAGCGCCAGGCGTACGTCAAGGGGTGTGGACATCGTTGCGAACGACAACTTTGCAACGGACGAATTCGCTCCGGGCTGCACCCCGCCTCCGGACGCAGGAGCCACACGCACCGGGAGCCATCGCCCGGTGCCGCGTCACGCCGTCTGTGTGGGTCCCAAGAGGACGATGAGCCCGCCGCCTCGGGCCGATCGTCTTACTGCTCTCCTGTCTCGCGAGCCACAGGTGATTGTGCAGCTCGTCGTTCGATGCTCCTAGTCAAGAGGTGATTCAGAACCGCACAGAACCCAGATTGCTCAGCACGCCGTCGGAGTCGCACTCGATGAGCTTGACCCTTCCCCTCACGCCCGGGCTGACCGAGTTGCCCGAAACCGATCCCATCAACTTGAACTCGTAAGCGCCGGCCCCGCATTTTTCCCTCTTGACGATCCAAATGACCTTGAATTTGATGGTCGTCACGAGATGCGGATTGCTGGGAATGAGGCCCGGGCCCCACGTGATGGTGGCCGGGGACGTGGGATAGTCCTGCGAAGGTCCCAGCGTGATCGTCCCTTGGCTTCCCGTTCTGTTGGGGTGAGCGCAGCCATTCAGTGACAAAGTACCGCCACTGTTTCCGGTCATTCCGACGCAGGTGACCGGCAGGTTCTGGCCTCTGGCCCATGCCGACCCCGCCGGAGCGACGAGTGCGGCCAACGCGAGCGGAGCGGCCAAAGCAGGGATCAGAAGCACGCGAATCGTGCGATGACGACGCATTGGTTCCCCCAAACTTCGAAACTGAATTGTGGCCATGGAGTATGGCTGCGACGAATCATATAGAGCGCGATTGCCGATTTCGACCCCAAATTTGAAGCCAGTCCGATCGCAAAGCCGATCGATCCTCGCTGTTCGAAGTCACGCCATGACGGAGACGGATATTCGAAGCCAGGAGTACTTGAGCGCGCACGCAACGGGTGGGACGGCGAGACGCCGACGTCGCTCTGATGGGCTTGTCACGCCTGACTGACACTGCCCGAGCTCGACAACCAACTCTCGGCATGGAGCGCAGTCCCAGCCGAATCCCAGACGACGGGCAGCATGGCGCGACGACGACGATGCGCGGGGGGAGGGGAGTGGAGTCGTGTATGTCCAGCTCCGACGGAAACGAGTGATCAACAGGGCGCACTGTTTCCTCTATTAGGAATTAGCAACGAGAACTACCGCTATCAGCGGGGCCATGCCTGCATCCAACGCGTGAATCTGCCGGACGCCGTATCCACGGCCCGCTCCTACGCCGTCACTCTCGTCGCCGTCCTGCCAGAGCCAGGAGCCGGGCGCCGGGCGCGGCGTCGGGACCCGACGCGAGGGGCGGGCCGTAGTGGCCTGCTCGTCGGGCCCCGTCGGTGACGAGGAGCTGGGCGACGGGGAGCGCGACGGCGGCGAGCTCGTCGTTCATCGCGTGATCGAGATCTGCCCCGACGGCGATGTCCCATCGGTGAACGACCGCGTCGAACAGGCTGATCCCGGCCGCGGTCGCACCGTCGAACCGGCCGAAGGGCAAGATGCACACCGTCTCGAGCGCTCGAGGATGATCCCTCCACGAGCCCAGTGCCGCTTCGACGATTCGGCGGAAGCTCTGCGCCGGTTGGTCCCCGACGAGATCACCGCGCAATTGGCGGATCGGACCGGTCGAGCCCGCCGCGAAGCGCCCGAACTTCTCGGTCACCGCCGCCAGATGATTGATGACACCGAGCACATCCCAGTTGCCACAGGGAGTTGCCCGGGTGAGCGACTCTCGAGGAACGCGGTCGACGAGATCGGCGACCGAGAGGAGCGACTCACCCAGGTTCTGGACAATCCCGGGACCGACCGGCGCGCCGAGGACACGCTCCACGGGTGGCGTTCAGACCTGGGCCGAGGCGAGACGCTGCGGTCTCAGCGAAGATTGGCGAAGAATCGCTCCAGGAGCCGTCCACACTCCTCGGCGAGGACTCCGCCCGTGACGGGCAGCTCGTGGTTGAGGCGCGGATCGGCACACAATTGATAGAGCGTGCCACACGCCCCGGCCTTGGGGTCCGAGGCTCCGAAGACGAGGCGTCCCACCCGCCCGGCCACCAGGGCACCGGCGCACATGACACAGGGCTCGAGCGTCACGACCAGGGTGACGTCGGTGAGCCTCCAGGTTCCGAGCGCGTCGGCGGCATCGCGCAAGGCCAGGACCTCGGCGTGGGCCGTGGGGTCGCGACGCAACTCCCGCTCGTTGTGTCGTGTCGCCACCACTTCGCCGTCCACGAGGGCGACGGCACCGACCGGCACGTCATCGTGCGCGACGGCACGAGCCGCCTCGACCAGCGCGAGACGCATGGCCGACACGTCGTCGATCCGCTGCCCCGGGTTTGTCGGTGCCACGTCAGCCACGGCTTGCTCCTCTGTCAAGGGACGGACAGACGGCTGGCGGGATCGCCCCGCCTCGCCGCCGGCCCTTCACGCGGAGGAGGTGGGATTTGAACCCACGGTGAGTTTCCCCACACACGATTTCCAGTCGTGCCGATTCGGCCGCTCTCGCACTCCTCCGGAGCTGCCGGTGCGCAGCAGGAGGGAGGCTATCGTCTGGCATGCATTGTCCGGTGCTCCGTGCGACGGCCGGGTCCTGCGCAACGGTCGCCCGTGAACCGAGTCAGGGCCGGAAGGCAGCAGCTCTCAGCGGGTCCGGTCGTGTGCCGTAGCAAACCTGGCCGTCGCACCGAACACCGGCACGGCACGTGCGCCACAGCGCGCCGATCGGAGCGGTAAGGGGCGCCCGGTCCCCCCGGTAGGCTGCGGCCGTGGCCGCCGCCGGCGACAAGGACCCCGCTCCCTACCAGTCTCTCTACCGTCGTTTCCGCCCGCAGCGCTTCGAAGAGGTGCTCGGCCAGGAGCACGTGAGCCTGGCGCTGAGAAACGCGGTGCGCGACGGTCGTGTCGGGCACGCCTATCTCTTCAGCGGGCCGCGCGGCACGGGGAAGACCTCGACGGCCCGCATCCTTGCCAAGGCGTTGAACTGCGCCGCGCTCGAGGACGGAGAGCCCTGCGGGCGCTGTGATTCCTGTGTCGAGATCGCTCGGGGAGCGTCTCTCGACGTCCACGAGCTCGACGCGGCCTCGAACAACGGCGTGGACGCCATGCGCGATCTGGTGTCGCACGCCGCGCTGGGCACCCCGGGCCGGTGGAAGGTGTACATCGTCGACGAGGTGCACATGCTGTCGCCGGCGGCCTCCAACGCACTGTTGAAAACCCTGGAGGAGCCGCCCGGGCACGTCGTCTTCGTGCTGGCCACCACCGACGCCCAGAAGGTGCTTCCCACCATCCGCAGCCGGACCCAACATTTCGAATTCCGCCTCCTCGGGTCCGAGACCCTGGCGGCGCTGCTGCACCAGGTGCGGGCGGCCGCCGGCCTGGCGCTCCCCGACGAGGCTCTCGACGCCGCCGTGCGCCGGGGCCGGGGCTCGGCCCGTGACGCGCTGTCGGCCCTCGACCAGGTCGCCGCGGGCGGCATCATCGACGATGACATCGAGGTGCTGGCCGAGCTGGCGGAGTCGCTGGCCGAACGCGATCCCTCCCGAGCGCTGGTGGCGGTGGCGCATGCGTCGGAGGCGGGCCGAGATCCCCAGCGGTTGGCCGCCGACCTCGCCGAGTACCTCCGCCAGGGGTTCCTGGTCATCGTGGCGGGCGAGCTCGTGAGCCTGTCGGGCTCGGACCGCGCCCGGGTCGAGGAGACCGCCCGGCGAATGGGGCTCCCGGCCCTGGTGCGCAGTCTTGAACAACTGGGCCGGGCCCAGGTCGACATGCGGGACATCCCTGACCAGCGCGTCCACCTCGAGGTGGCACTGATCAAGCTGACCCACCCCCAGGCGGACGACTCCACCGTCGCCCTCCTCGAGCGCGTCGAGCGACTCGAACGCGCCTTGGCCGAGGGCGGCGGCGGGGGGGCGGCCACCACAACCGGGATCACGGCGCCGCGCTCGCTCGAGGTTCCCGATCCACAACCCGCTGGACCTCCGCCGACCCGGGCACGAACCCCGGCCGGGGGGGCGCAGGACAGGCCGCCGACGCCCGGCCCGGGGGGCCCGGGCTCGGCCGACGTCGTCACCCCGCCCGAGAGCGCGTCGGCATCGACGGGTTCCGACCCAGGCGACGCGGGCGGTGCCGAGAGCGGGCCCGAGCTCGCCCGGAGGACCCTCGGAGCGGTCAGGCGCCAGGGTGGTTCGACGCGGCGCACCCCTCCTGCTGACGCGCCCGGTCCCGTCAACGCTCCTGGCTCGGCCCGACCCGCACGGGGTGCGACCGACCCGGCCCCGTCGACGCCGGTCTCCGATGCGTCTTCGCCCCCCACCCCCCGGGCCGAGCCGGGCACAGGGGCCTCCACTACACCGTCGCGCGACGAGCTCGTGCAGGTATGGGGCGACGGGCTGCTGGCGGCGTTGCCCAACAAGGCCAGGGCCCGCTTCAGGGTGGGAAGGTTCACCGACGTCGAGGGATCAACGGCCGTGTTCGCGTTGCCCAACGAGATGCACCGCTCCTATTGCGAAGAGGTCCGTCTCGAGGTGGAGGCGGCCCTCGGGGCGCATTTCGGAACGACGGTGCCCATCCGCCTCGTGGTCGATGACGAGGCCGCCGTCGAGCCGGTCGCCTCGAGCCCGGCCCCGGCGTCACGAGGCAGGAAACCGGCGTCGGCCGCCGCCCCGGGGCCTTCGCCCACGAGGGGCGTCACCGCGCCACGCCCCGACGCGTCGGCAACCGTCGACTCCGACGAGAGCAACTCCCCCTCTCCGGACCTGCTCGATCCCGCCGTGCTCGCGGCGGAGACCGAGCTGGCGGGCGCGGGGCTCACTCCCGAGGAACGCCTGAAACAGGCGTTCCCCGGTGCGCAAGAGGTCTAGGAGTGTTCAACGGCCCCTTGCAGGCATTGGTGGACGAGCTCGGCCGCCTTCCCGGCATCGGCCCCAAGTCCGCGCAGCGCATCGCCTTTCACCTGTTGAAGGTGGCTCCCGAGGACGCCATGCGACTGGCGGAGTCGATCGTGGCGGTCAAGGAACGCATCACGCTGTGCCCCCGGTGTTTCAACGTGGCCGAGGGCGACCTGTGTGACATCTGCGACGATGCCCGACGTGACGGCACCGTCCTGTGCGTCGTCGAGGACCCCCGCGACATCGTGGCGGTGGAGAAGACGCAGGAATTCCGCGGTCGCTATCACGTCCTGCACGGGGCGCTGAACCCGATCGAGGGGATCGGGCCCGACCAGTTGCGCGTGAAGGAGCTGCTCGGTCGACTCGACGACGAATCGATCACCGAGATCATCCTGTGTACCAATCCGAATCTCGAGGGCGAGGCGACCGCCATGTACCTGGCCCGGCTCCTCAAGCCGCTCGGCCTGACCGTCACCCGCATCGCCAGTGGCCTCCCCGTCGGCGGCGACCTCGAGTACGCCGACGAGCTCACCCTGGGACGAGCCCTCGAAGGCCGTCGCGAGGTCGACGCCTGACCCACGCGCCCAAGGCGCCCTCAGTCCCATAGCTCGGGTTGGGCGGCACCGGGCTCGAGGGCGAAGTATCCCGGGAGCTCGTCCGACGGGGTGTCGAGATAGACCTTGGCTTCGGGCGGTTGCGCGAAGCGACCGTGGCTCCAGCGCACCTCCACGTGGCCCCGCACCGACTGCTGACGCAGGGTGGCGCGCTCGACGTAGGAGGCGGACCAGTTGACCTGGGGTTGGCCCGAGGTGGCGGGGACGATGTCGAGGGCCTCGAGACGATAGGCCTGGCGCCAGTCCCACGAGCTCGCCACCCGGAGCCGCAGCGACCGACGGGGGTCGGCCCCGAGAAGGTAGTAGGCGGCGTTGCCGATGCGCAGCAGCCGCCACACCATCCGTTCGGTCGCGCCGCCGCGCGTCATGTTTGCGAGCCAGCGTTGCGCGGAGACCGTACTGACCCGGGCGCACAGTTGTCCGTAGGCATGGCGCGCTTCGGGCGGGTACGACCGTCCTGGCAGCGCGCGCCGGAGGCGCTGGCGATCCTCGGTCGCGAGCGCGCCGGGATCGTCGGGGAGGTCGCTCGAGCCCGGTGGCGCGGCGACAGGCGTCGTAGAGCTCCCGCAGCTCCTCGGGTGCCACCACCTCGTACCAGTCGGTCTGCTCCCACTCGCCCGAGGTGGCGAGCAGCCCGTCGAACAGCCGGGCCGGAGAAGGGTTGGCGATGTTGCGCGACAGGTACTTGCAGCTGATGAGGTACACATGGTCGATGCGCAGATCGACCGGCGCCACCTCGTCGCCGGGCGGGCGCCGGCCACCGGTCCACTCGATCAGGCGCGGGAGCCGGCCCCGCAGCGCGTCCTCCGCCTCGAGGAAGGCCCGGCCGTTGGCGAAGGCGGTGGCGAATTCGCCGTCGAACTGTCCCGAGGCTGCCAGAGCATCGAGCTGCTGCCACGTGGTGTCGGAGATCTGCGAGCTGTTCGGGACGCCGCTTCAGTGCGGTGGGCAGGTCCTCGATGCCGAGTGTGCCGAGCGCGGTGGCGAGCTCGGTGACCGTCGTGCGGTCATCGGGCACGGGGAGCGCCGCGCCGGGTCTTCGAGGTCACGGCAGAGGGCGGCGCCGCGCCGTCGCCGGGTCGAGGCCGTGCGATGCGTAATGACGCAGGCGCGCCTCGTCCGTCGGCCGACGCCGAGCTCGACGACGTCGTAGACGGCGCCGACCGCACCCGGCGGGGCCGCTTCGCCCAGTGACCGCCAGCGCCCGATCCCCCGAGCTTCCCGGCCCCGGGGCCGCCGTGGTGAGGAGCACGAGAGGGACTTCGGGCCACGCGGCGTGGATCACGGCCGCCTTGCCGAGCGCCCTCCACAAGGTGTCGGCCCGCCGCAGTCCGGTGTTCGTGGTCGTGAAGGCGCCGGCGAAGTCGAAGAGCCACTGCGCGCCGGTGCGGTCGCGCGCCGTGAAGGCCGACGTCCACGCCGGCGATGGTGCGCTTGCTCGGCGCGACGTCGGAGAACCCGCACCGGGTCGAGCAACTCGCCGGCCACCTCGCGCGCCCCCGCCCCGTCGCGCCGCGCCCGGAGCAGGGAGTCCTCGTCGTGTTCGATGAGGCGGTCGCGCTCGGCGGTCACCCGCTGCTCGGCGATGCGGACGTACTCGGACTCGGTGTCGTAGCCGACATAGTGGCGGCGACTGCGCACCGCCGCCGCGGCGGTGGTGCCCGAACCCATGAACGGGTCGAGGACGAGGTCGCCCTCGTAGGTGTAGAGCTCGATGAGACGCAGCGGGAGCTCGACGGGGAACGGGGCGGGATGACCGACCCGCGTGGCGCGCTCGCTCGGGATCTCCCACACGTCGGTGGTGGCCTCGATGAACTCCTCCTTGGTCAGCGAGATCCCCGACGGCAGTCCGCGCTCCTGGCGCACGGGACGGGACAGGGCCCGGTCGAAGCGGCCCTTGCTGGCGATGACCACCCGTTCGGTGAGATCACGGAGCACCGGGTTGGCCGGGCTCCGGAACGATCCCCACGCGCACGACCCGCTCGCCCCCCGGGCCTTGTGCCAGATCACCTCGCCCCGCAGCAGCAGGCCCAGCTCGGTCCTGGAGGATCGCGATGACGTCGGCGGACAGCGACCGGTAGGGCTTGCGGCCCAGGTTGGCCACGTTCACGGCGATGCGGCCCCCGGGCTCGAGCGTGCGCACGCATTCGGCGAAGACCTCGGTGAGCATCTCGAGGTAATCGAGGTAGCTGGCGGGGACGTGGCCCTCGCCCAGAGCCTCTTCGTACTCCTTGCCGGCGAAGTAGGGCGGTGACGTGACGACGAGCGCGACCGAGGCGTCCTCGACCTCGTCCATGTGGCGGGCGTCGCCCAGGACGAGCTTGTCCTTGATCGGGGAGCTGCTCGACGTCGTCGTCGGTGCGAGAGCACCGGCGCGGTGAACCGGTCGTAGAAGCCGCTGGCGTCGTGGCTCTCGCGCCGGCCCACGCCGAAGGAGGAGGTGGATGTGGGCCTGCGGCGACGGCTCACTGGCATGGCTCCCGGTATCCGCAGGCGTCGACGCGACGATCGCTCATGCGTTGGATTGATAGTACCGGGGTGTGACGGTCCGGCAGCGGACCGCGGAGCAGCCGCGGCGGGTGGGTTGTCCGTGTCAGGGCAGGGAACGCACGATCAGGGCGTCACCCTGGCCGCCGCCGCCGCACAGGCTGGCGGCCCCGAGCCCGCCGCCCCGACGCCGGAGCTCGTGGAGCAAGGTGAGCGCCAGCCGGGTGCCCGACATGCCGATGGGGTGGCCGAGGGCGATGGCGCCGCCGTTGACGTTGGTCACCTCGTCGGTGATGCCCGAGCGTCGGCCATCGACGCCAGGCCCACGACGGCGAAGGCCTCGTTGATCTCGAACAGGTCGACATCAGCCGGTGTCTTGCCCACCTTGGCGAGCGCCTTCACGATGGCGTTGGCCGGTTGCAGCAGGAGCGAGGCGTCGGGGCCCGGCCACCTGTCCGTAGCTCACGACCTCCCCCAGAGGCGCCACGCCGAGGGCCTCGGCCCGGGCCCGCGACGTCACGACCACGGCCGCGCCGCCGTCGGAGATCTGGCTGGCGTTGCCGGCGGTGATGGTTCCCTCCTTGTCGAAGGCGGGCTTGAGGGCGCCGAGCGACTCCGCCGTCGTCCCGGGACGCACACCCTCGTCGGTGTCGACCACGATGGGGTCGCCCTTGCGCTGGGGCACCGACACCGCCACGATCTCATCGGCGAAGCGTCCGTCCTTGATGGCGGTGGCGGCCCGCTCGTGCGACAGTGCCGCGAAGCTGTCCTGCGCGGCGCGCGAGATCTTCGGCCTCCCGGTTGTACTTCTCGGTGCCCAGTCCCATGGCGCAGTGGTCGAACTGGCAGTAGAGGCCGTCGTACATCATCGAGTCCACCAGTGTCGCCGTCGCCGGCGCGGTATCCGGCCCTGGCCCCGGGCAGCAGGTACGGGGCCTGGGTCATCGACTCCATGCCCCCCGCCACCACGACGTCGGCCTCGCCCGCAGCGATGAGCAGGTCGGCCAGGTAGATGCTGTTGAGCCCCGACAGACACACCTTGTTGATGGTGGTGGCGGGCACCGACATCGGGATCCCGCCCTTCGTGGCGGCCTGGCGGGCGGTGATCTGGCCCTGGCCGGCCTGGAGCACCTGGCCCATGAAGACGTAGTCGACGTCCTCGGGAGCGACCCCGGCCCGCTCGAGGGCGGCGGCGATGGCGAAGCCGCCGAGGTCCATGGCGCTGAATCCGGCCAGCGCACCCGAGAGCTTGCCGATGGGGGTGCGGGCCCCCGCGAGGATGACGGAACCGGGCATGGACATAACCTCCGATGGACCGTGTCAGCCGGACGGTGCCGGATGGTGGGCGGAGCCCATTCTACGGGACGATCCGGGTCTTCCGCCGAGGCGAACCGGATCGGGCGCGGCCTGGGAAGCAGCCGGGACAGGCAGGGTAGGGTGCGTCCCCATGCAGGCAATCCGTGAGGCCATCCTGGCCGGTGCGACCGGCGACGAGTTGGGGGCCATGGCGCTGCCCGAGTCCTACCGGGCCGCCCATGTCCGGCGGGACGAGGTCGACATGTTCGCCGGGGTCGACTCGGCCGACAAGGACCCCCGCAAGTCCCTCCACGTGTCGGAGGTCCCCGTCCCCGAGCTGGCGCCCGACGAGGCCTACCTGGCGGTCATGGCGTCTTCGATCAACTTCAACACGGTGTGGACCTCGATCTTCGAGCCCCTGCCCACCTTCGGGTTCCTCGACCGGCTGGGCAAGGAGAGCGTCTGGGGGGCGCGCCACGCCCTCGACTACCACGTGGTCGGATCCGACGCCTCGGGCGTGGTGCTGCGGGTCGGCTCGGCCGTGCGGAACTGGACGCCCGGGCGACAAGGTCACCGTGCACTGCAACTACGTCGACGACCAGGACCCCTCGGCCCACGACGACTCCATGCTGGCCGCCAACCAGCGCATCTGGGGCTTCGAGACCAACTTCGGAGGCCTGGCCGATCTGGCCGTGGTCAAGGCCAACCAGCTCATGCCCAAGGCCGCGCCACCTGAGCTGGGAGGAGGCGGCCGTCAACGCCTTGTGCAACTCGACCGCCTACCGGATGCTGGTGTCCCACAACGGTGCGCCCATGAAGCAGGGTGACCGCGTCCTGGTGTGGGGTGGGAGCGGCGGGCTCGGGAGCTACGCCGTGCAGCACGTCATGAACGGCGGCGGCACGCCCGTGGCCGTGGTGTCGTCGCCCGACAAGGTGGAGCTGCTGCACGACGCTGGGGGTGGAGGCGGTCATCGACCGGGCCGCGGCGGGGTACCGGTTCTGGAAGGACGAGCACACCCAGGACGAGTCGGAATGGCGCCGCTTCGGCAAGGACGTGCGGGCGCTGGTGGGGGCCGAGCCCGACATCGTCTTCGAGCATCCCGGTCGCCAGACCATGGGGGCCTCGGTGTTCGTGTGCAAGCGGGCCGGGACCGTCGTCACCTGCGCGGCCACCTCGGGCTACATGATCGAGTACGACAACCGCCACCTGTGGATGAAGCTCAAGACCATCAAGGGTTCGCACTTCGCCAACTACCGCGAGGCGTGGGACGCCAACCAGCTCATCTGCGACGGCAAGGTGGTCCCTCCGCTGTCCGCGCTCTATCCCCTCGACGACGTCGGGGATGCCGCCTACCAGGTGCACCACAACCTGCACGAGGGCAAGATCGGCGTGTTGTGCCTGGCCCCGGAGGAGGGACTCGGGATCGACGATCCCGAGCTGCGGGCCCGCGTGGGCGAGGACCGGATCACCTTGTTCCGGAGGCACGGGGCGTGATGCGGCGACGAGAACGGTTTCCGGGCACCCCCCTTGCTCACCGAGCTCGACCACGTCGGCATCGCCGTGCGCGACCTCGATGCCGCCATCGCCTACTACCGCGACACCTTCGGCGCCCGCGTCAGCCATCGCGAGACCATCGATCTCGACGGTGTCGAAGAGGCGCTCATCGCCGTGGCCGACTCCTACATCCAGCTCCTGTCGCCCGACGCGCCCCGACTCTCCGGTGGCCCGCTTCCTCGAGCGGCGCGGCGAAGGGCTGCACCACGTCGGGTACCGGGTCGACGACTGCGCCACCGCGATCGACTCGGTGCGCGCCGGTGGCGGGAACGCTCATCGACGAAACGCCCCGACCGGGCTCGCGGGGGACGACGGTGGCCTTCGTGCACCCCAAGGGGGCCTTCGGGACGCTCATCGAGCTCGTCGAGGAGCCCACCACCTCGACGCGGGTCAGCTGCTGAAGCGCACCACCGTGCCGGGATTGGCGGTGGTGCCCCACAGCGTTGCGCCGTCGAGCACCAACTGGCGGATCACGCCCGGCACCTGGACGGGCATGCCGGTCTGCTGCCCGGTGTCGGGGTCGAGCGCCACCACGACGCCCTGTTGCCCGTCGGCCACCCACAGCCGGTCGTGCCAGACGGCCACCATCTCGGGATTGGCGGGGACCCCTCCACCCGCACCGCCCACGGTGTAGGTGGCGGTGACCCGCATCGAGGCGGGGTCGACGCGCGACACCGAGCCGGACTTCACATTGGCCACCCATACCGACCCGTCGCCCACCCCGACCCCGAAGGGGCCCTGGCCCACGTCGACGGTCTGCCAATGCAGCGCTCCCGCGACCGGGTGGGGATCGACGCGGGTGAGTGAATCGGTCTGTCCGCTGACCCACACCCCGTCGGGGCCGACGTCGAGGCGCACGGCGCCGTCGGGGAGCACCCCGGTCGCCACCACCTGGGCGGTCCGGGGGTCGATCAGGGTCACCGTGCCGGCCACGAGGCTCGCCACCCACACGCCGCCGTCGCCGGCGGCGAGCGACACCGGCCCTTGCGCCACGGGGACGGGGGATCCGACCACACTCCCGGTCTTCGGGTTGATCTCCCACACCTTGTTCCCGACGATGTCGGCCACCCAGATGCGGCCGAAGCCCGACACCACCGAGATCGGCCGTCCCCCCAGATGCAGCGGCCGACCGATGGCGGCCCCGGTGGCGACGTTGAATCGGCGGACGGTCCCGTCGTGATCGTCGGCCAGCCACCCCACGGTTCCGTTGAAGGTCACCGAGGCCGCTTCGGTATGCGAGAGCACCTGGGCGACGGCGGGTGGAGGTCCGTCGGCACCGGGGACCGACGGCGAGGTGAGGGCGTCGACGGCGATGGCCAGGCCGATGACAAGAGCAAGCCCGCCGGTGATGACGACGCCGACGCCCCGGCGCGAGAGCTTCATGCGGGGAGAGCGAACAGCGCCTGGTGGCCGGGGCGGGGGCCGGACACCCGAAGGGGCGGGGCGTGTTCGAACCGGGCCCTGGGGCGCACGCGCCCGCGTCGACGACCGCGCCTGTGTCCCCGGGGGCGGGGGCGTGGGCCGACGAGGGGGTGTGGCCGGCCCCGACCGGTCGGACTCGGGGGTCTGGCGCTCGAGCTGATTCCCCGTCGGGGTCACCTCTCTATCCTGGTCTCACGTCGATCGCCGCGGGGTGATGGACGCCGTCGGGCGCGTCGTGGCGGTGGGCGCGACGTGTCGCTCGCAGGCGGGGCTCCGGTAGCCTCGGGGCCCATGGACCACCCCATGTCGCAACGGCTGGCCGAGCTCAAGGCCCGCAAAGAGGAGGCCCTGCACGCGGGATCACCCCACGCCGTGGAGCGCCAGCACGCCAAGGGGAAGATGACCGCCCGCGAGCGGATCGAGTACCTCCTGGACGAAGGATCGTTCCAGGAACTCGACATGCTCGCCCGGCATCGCGCCCACGGCATGGGTCTCGAGGAGAAGCGGCCCTACACCGACGGCGTCATCACCGGCTTCGGCACCATCGACGGCCGGCGGGTGTGCGCCTTCAGCCAGGACTTCACCGTCTTCGGCGGCGCGCTCGGAGAGGTGTTCGCCGAGAAGATCCACAAGGTCATGGACCTCGCCGAGTCGATCGGGGTGCCCATGATCGGGCTCAACGACGGGGCCGGGGCCCGCATCCAAGAAGGCGTGGTGTCTCTGCATTCCTACGGCGGGATCTTCCATCGCAACGTCAAGGCATCGGGCGTGATCCCCCAGATCAGCGTGATCATGGGGCCCTGCGCGGGCGGCGCGGTGTACTCGCCCGCCATGACGGACTTCATCTTCATGGTCAACCAGTCGAGCCACATGTTCATCACCGGCCCCGACGTGGTGAAGACGGTCACGGGTGAGGACGTCACCCTCGAGGAGCTCGGCGGCGCCATGAGCCACGCCACCAAATCCGGTGTCGCCACATTCGTTGCACCCGACGAGAAGACGTGCCTGGACGAGGTGCGCTACCTCCTGTCGTTCCTGCCCTCGAACAACCTCGAGGAACCCCCGCTGCTCGACACCGACGACGATCCTGACCGGGGTACCCCCGAGCTCGTCGATCTGATGCCCAACCTGCCGACGCAGCCTTACGACATGAAGCGGGTCATCATGTCGGTCGTCGACGAGGGCGACTACTTCGAAGTCCACCCCCACTGGGCGATGAACATCACCTGCGGATTCGCCCGTATCGACCGGCGTGTCGTGGGCATCGTGGGCAACCAGCCCGCCGTGCTCGCCGGCGTGCTCGACATCGACTCCTCGGAGAAGGCGGCGCGCTTCGTGCGGACGTGCGACGCGTTCAACATCCCCCTGGTCACCTTCGTCGACGTGCCGGGCTTCATGCCCGGCACCGACCAGGAGTACGGCGGGATCATCCGCCACGGCGCCAAACTGCTCTACGCGTACTGCGAGGCGACGGTGCCTCGCATCCAGGTGATCACCCGAAAGGCCTACGGGGGCGCCTACGTCGTCATGAACTCCAAGTCCATCGGGGCCGACCTCGCCTTCGCCTGGCCGTCGGCGGAGTTGGCGGTCATGGGCCCCCAGGGAGCCGTCGAGATCGTCTACCGGCGTGAGTTGGCCGAAGCCTCCGACCCTGCGGGGCGCCGGGCCGAGCTCGTCGAGGAGTACACCGAGCGCTATGCCAATCCCTACGTGGCAGCCGAGCGCGGCTACGTCGACGACGTGATCGACCCCACCGAGACCCGGCGGGTCCTGGTGCGCAGCCTTCGGCTGCTCGCCTCCAAGCGTGAAGAGCTGCCCCGCCGCAAGCACGGGAACGTGCCTTTGTGAGTGAAGCGGGATCCCCCGGCACGCCGGTGGTCGTCTCGGTGCGGCCCAAGCCCGAGCCGGCCGTGCTGGCGGCGATCGTGGCGGCCGTCGAAGAGGCCTGGCCTCGGCCGCGGCCCGAGCCCGACAACGCGGGAACCACGCGTCCGGCGTGGCGCTTCAGCGGCCGGTGGTGGACGCAGCCCGCCGCCTTGCGCCGCGTCCGTCCCCGCTCGAGTCGCTGAGCCGCACGGGGAGGTTCAGCGAGCGACGGTGCGGTTGCCGGCGCGGTACTGCTCGACCAGGGTGATCAGCTCGTCGACGATGCGGCCCAGTTGGAAGTCCTTGGGCGTGAAGACCGCCGCCACGCCCTTGCCCCGCAGGACCTCGGCGTCCTCGGGCGGGATGATGCCGCCCACCACCACGGGGGCGTCCACCCCCGCCCCCCGCAGCCGGTCGAGGACCTCGGGGACCAGCTCGAGATGGCTCCCCGACAGGATCGAGATGCCCACCACGTCGACGTCCTCGTCGCGTGCCGCCGCCGCGATCTGCGAGGGGCTGAGTCGGATGCCCTGGTAGATCACCTCGAATCCGCCGTCCCGGGCCGCCACGGCGATCTGCTCGGCGCCGTTGGAATGACCGTCGAGGCCGGGTTTGGCCACGAGCAGGCGGGGCGGGCCCCCGGTGCGCTCGGCCAGGAGGCGGGCGCGCTCCCGTACGGCCGTGAGCTCGGCCCCCCGGTGCCCCACTCCGCCACTGACGCCGGTGGGGGCCCGGTACTCGCCGAACACCTCGCGGAGGGCACCGGCCCATTCCCCGGTGGTGCCGCCGACGTGGGCGAGGGCGATGGTGGCCGGCATGAGGTTGGCACTCTCGTCGGCCGCCACCCTGCGCAACTCGTCGAGGGCGCGTTGCACGGCCGGCGCATCGCGACGGGCACGCCACGTCGCCACATCGGCGCGCAGCTCCGCCTCGGCGGCGGGGTCCACCTTCAAGATCGTCGCCGCGCCGTCGTCGGCGTCTTCGAGGGGCGAGGGCTCTGTCTCGGTGAACGAGTTGACACCCACCACGAGGAGCTCGCCCGTTTCGATGCGGCGCACCCGTTCGGACTGGCTTCGCACCAGTCGGCGCTTCAACTCGTCGACCGCTTCGAACGCGCCGCCCAGCTCGAGCACCTCGGCGAGCTCGTGCCCGGCCGCCTCGGCCAGTTCGGAGGTCTTCGCCTCGATCACGGTGGACCCTTCGAAGATGTCCTCGTACTCGAGCAGGTCGGTCTCATACGCCAGGATCTGCTGGATCCGCAGCGACCATTGCTGGTCCCACGGCCGGGGCAGGCCGAGAGCCTCGTTCCAGGCCGGCAGCTGGATCGCCCGGGCCCGGGCGTCGCGTGACAAGGTGACACCGAGGGCTTCGAGCACGATGCGGGGGACGTTGTTCTCGGGCTGTGCCTCGGTGAGACCCAGCGAATTGACCTGGACGCCGTAGCGGAACCGGCGCAGCTTGGGGTCCTGCACCCCGTAGCGCTCCAGACAGATGCGGTCCCACATCCGGGTGAGGGCGCGCACCTTGCACGTCTCTTCGACGAAGCGGATGCCGGCGTTCACGAAGAACGAGATGCGCCCGACCACGGCCGGGATCTCCGACTTCTCGATCTTCCCCGAGTCGCGCACCGCATCGAGGACGCCGATGGCCGTGGCCAACGCGTAGGCGACCTCCTGCACCGGTGTGGCCCCGGCCTCTTGCAGGTGGTAGCTGCACACGTTGATCGGGTTCCACTTGGGGACCTCGCGGACCGTGTAGGCAATCATGTCGACGATCAACCGGCGACTGGGCCCCGGGGGGAAGATGTAGGTGCCGCGTGACAGGTATTCCTTCACGATGTCGTTCTGCGTGGTGCCCTGCAGCAGGCGGCGGTCCACGCCGGTGTCCTCGGCGTAGGCGATGTAGAGGCCCAGCAGCCACGCCGCGGTGGCGTTGATGGTCATCGAGGTGTTCATGTCCCCGAGGGGGATCCCGTCCAGGAGCTCGGCCATGTGACCCCGGTGGACCACGGGGACGCCGACCTTGCCGACCTCGCCCGCGGCTTCGGGCGAGTCGGGGTCGTATCCGGTCTGGGTGGGGAGGTCGAAGGCGATCGACAGCCCCGTCTGGCCCTTGGTCAGGTTGGTCCGGTAGAGCTGGTTGGAAGCCCGGGCCGAGGTATGGCCCGAGTACGTGCGCATCATCCAGGGCTTGTCCCGGGCCCTACCCGGAGGCGCCACGTCGCTCACCTCTCCATTCTCCCCCCGCTCCCGCCCGTACTGGCTCTCGACTCCGGTTGCACGCCCGAACGGGAGGCCGGCACGACCTTGAGCAGGGCCGGTTACTTGCGGTAGTCGTAGAACCCCTTGCCCGACTTCCGGCCGAAGAGCTCGGCGGCCACCATGCGGCGCAGGAGCGGAACCGCCGCGTAGTTGGGGTCGCGGAACTCGCCGTAGAGGGCGTCGAGGATGGCGAGACTCGTGTCCAAGCCGACCAGGTCGAGCAGGGCGAAGGGCCCCATGGGGAAACCGCACCCGCCCTTCATGGCCGTGTCGATGTCGTCCCGGGCAGCGACGCCGTTCTCGAGCAGCCGGACGGCGTTGTTGAGGTAGGGGAAGAGCAGGGCGTTCACGATGAAGCCCGCCTGGTCCTTCACCTCCACCGGAGTCTTTCCGCACGCCTCGGCCAGCGCCATGGCCGCGGCGACGGTGGCGTCGGACGAGGTGATGGTCCGGACGACCTCGACCAGTGCCATGACCGGCGCGGGGTTGAAGAAATGGATGCCGCACACCTGCTCGGGACGGCCGGTCTCCATCGCCATCTCCACCACCGGGAGTGTCGAGGTGTTGGTGGCCAGGATGGTGTGGTCGGGGCAGATGCGATCGAGCTCGGAGAAGAGGTGCCGCTTCACCCCGAGGTCCTCGACCACCGATTCGATGACGAGATCGCAACCGGCGAGCTCGCCCAGATCGGAGACCGCGGTCACTCGCGCCAAGGCGCCGTCGCGGTCGGCTTCGGCCAGCTTGCCCTTCTCGACCTGGCGGGCCAGGGACTTCTCCATCGCCGCCACCATGCCCTCGGCCGTGCTCTGGGCCCGGGAGCGGAGGACGACCTCGAAGCCGTGCACCGCCGCGGTCTCGGCGATACCCGAGCCCATGATCCCCGAGCCGACGATTCCCACCCGTTTGATTGACATGGGCCGTATGTTACCGGCGGGTTACCACTACGGCCCGCTCGAGGACCCGGGCGTCCTCGAGCCGATCCACCTGGCCTGGGGGAGCGCTCAGCCCACCGGGGTGCGGAGGGCCCGGCGCATGAGCCGTGGTCCGCTCTCGATGATGAGACGGGGCGACAGCCGGTAGACACGCCACGGGATCCGGGCGTGACGGGGAGCCACGATGATGGGACGGTTGCGCGCCACGCCGTCGAGGACGTCCTGCGCCAGCGACGAGGCGGGGTAGGGCCGGCCGATCATGGTGGTGAGCAGCCTCCGGGCGCTCGGGATGTTCGTGACCTGAGCGAGGTCGTCGGGGTTTCCCTTGTCGAGAAGGGGGGTGTCGATCACTCCCGGGCAGACCACGCTCACCCGGACGCCGTGCTCGGCGGCCTCCATGCGCAGGCTCGTGCTCAAGCCGACCACCCCGTGCTTGGTCATGCCGTAGGGGGTCAGCATGGGAGAGGGTAAGAGGCCCGCCAGCGATGCCGTGTTCACGATGTGCCCGCGGCCCTGGCGGATCATGACGGGGTAGGCGGCCACGACCCCATGGACGACGCCGCGCAGGTTGACGTCGATGGCGCGGTTCCAATGCGCCAGGGAGAGCTCGTGCACCGGTCCGACGATCCCGATTCCGGCGTTGTTGAACAGGAAGTCGAGATGCCCGTGTTCCCCGGTGGTGCGCTCGACGAGCGAAGCGAACGCCTCGGCGTCGCTCACGTCGAGGGCGACACTCGACAACTGGCTCGGGGGGGCCGGTGCCAGGCTGAGCGCGGCGTCTTTGGCTCCGGCCTCGTCGATGTCGGCCAGGACCACGGTGGCCCCGCGCCGGGCCAACTCGCCCGACAGCGCCTTGCCGATCCCCGAGGCCGCCCCGGTGACGATGGCCACCCGTCGTCGGAAAGTCGCTGTGGCTCGGCATCGGCGTGAGCCTAGGCCCGAAGCGATGTCCGGGCCCGGTGGCCGGTGCCGTCCGGAGCACGCCCGTCGGACCCCCCTACAGTGGCGGGCCATGGTTGCGACGACGGGGCGCTGCGGTCCGTTGGCCCTCGTGGGTGGCGGCGAATGGACGAACGGGTGTGACTTCGATGCCGAGCTCTTGGCGGCGTCGGGGGGCGACGAGGTGCTCGTGCTGCCGACCGCGGCCGCCTATGAACATCCCGAGAAAGCGGTGGCGACCGCCGAGGCGTGGTTCGCCGGGCTCGGGGGCCGGGCCCGGGGTCTCATGGTGCTCGGTCGCGCCGACGCCGAGGACGAGGGCAACGCCGCGCAGGTCCTGGCCAGTCGTTTCATCTATCTCGGCGGAGGATCACCCATGCACCTGCGGTCGGTGCTGAAGGCGTCGCCCGTGTGGGAGGCGCTGCTCGACGCCTGGCGTCGCGGTGCCGTCGTGGCCGGGTCGTCGGCGGGGGCCATGGTCCTCACCGATCCCATGGTCGACCCCGCGGCGGGGCATTGACCGTGGGGCTCGGCATGGTCCAGGAGTTGGCGGTGATCCCGCACTTCGGTGACGAGAATGCGGCCAAGGTGCACCGATCGATCGCGCTGGCCGCTCCGGGACTCCCCGTGGTGGGCCTCCCCGAGCGCACCGCGCTCATCCGCGACCCCGCCGGTGGTTGGCGCCAAGCAGGGCAGGGAATCGCCGAGGTGTTCGTGAGCGGGAAGCCGGCCGGGCTCGACGCCCTCCCGCACTGACGCCGGCGCACTGACGCCGGCGCACTGACGCCGGCGCACTGCCAGAGGTCAGTCGGCTTCGGCGATCGTCACCGACTCGATGGTGACCTTCTCTTTGGTCTTGCCCGAGCTCGACCCCACGGCGTCGATGGCGGCCACGGTGTCGAGGCCGGCCACCACCTTGCCGAAGAGCGAGTAGCTGGGCGGGAGACGCATGCCGTCCGGGCCCGAGATGACGAAGAACTGGCTCCCGTTGGTGTCGGGCCCGGCGTTGGCCATGGCCAGCGATCCGAGCTCGTAGCGGCCCGGGGCGGGAAGCTCGTCGGCGAACTTGTAGCCGGGGCCACCCGTGCCCGGTCCCGGTGGGGTCGCCGCCCTGGAGCACGAACCCCGGGATCACGCGGTGGAAGACGATGCCGTCGAAGTAGTGGTAGCGGGCGAGGAACACGAAGCTGTTCACCGTCCGCGGCGCGGCCTGCGGATCGAGCGAAATGGTCATGGTGCCCTTGGAGGTGACCATGGTGGCGGTGTAGCGCTTGGCGGTGTCGATGAACATGGGGGGCTCGCCCTTGAAGGATCGGCGCGGGGCGCTCGATCCGTCGGCGGCGGGGAGTTCTTCGGACATGGGTGTCCTCCTGTCGGGATGGGGCCTACGACGACGAGATGGTGACGGTCAACATGCGATGGATGACCTTGGGCGGGGTGCCCGGTGTTGGCCAGGCCGTCGGCCGAGATCTTGTCGACGACGCTCATGCCCGAGGTCACCTGTCCGAACAGGGTGTAGTCGGGTTGGAGCTCCTCACCCTGGGTCCCCGTGACGATGAAGAACTGGCTGCCGTTGGTGTTCGGATCGGTGGTTGCCGGGCTGTTCGAATTGGCCATGGCCACTGAGCCGAGCGGATACTGGTCAGCTGGATTTGCGGATTTCGGCGGGCCTGGCTCGGCGAACTTGTACCCGGGGCCGCCTTCTCCCGTGCCGGTGGGGTCGCCTCCTTGGACCACGAACCCCGGGATCACCCGGTGGAAGGTCACGCAGTTGTAGAACTTCTTCTCCGCCAGGAACACGAAGTTGTTCACCGTGATGGGCGACTGCTTGGCGTCGAGGGTGATGACGAACGTGCCGGCGTCGGTCTTCACCGTGGCGGTGTAGGTCTTGGCCGTGTCGATGGTCATGGCGGGGGGCGACTTCCACGACGACTTCTTCAAGGTGGTGGAGGGGCTCGAGGCACAGCCCCCCGCCACGGCCGCGTTGTCGGCGATCTCCTGGGCGGTCAGCTTCACTTTCGCCTTCGGTCCGGGCTTCAGCAGCGAGATAGACGCCCACGACGACCGCGGCGACCACCACGATCGTGATCACTCGCCGGATCCGGGCCCGGCGGCGGCGCTGGCGCTCGAGGGCCGCCATCTTCGCCTCGCGCGCGGCGCGCTTGCGGGCACGCTTGTCGGTGGGCACGGCCCGCCACCCTATCGGTCGTTGCTCCCCCCGATCGCTCGCCTGCGGGCCGGGGCGGCTCCAGGCGGTCCGGCCCGGGTTGGTGCCGAGCCGGCCGGGCGGTCGATCGGCTCGCCGTCGCGGCCGGCACCGCCGCACCGGTAGCTTCGATGTGTGGCTCTGGTGGTGCAGAAATTCGGCGGGACGTCGGTGAGCGATGCCGAACGGGTGCGCGCCGTCGCCGATCACGTGGCCCGGACCCGTCGCCAGGGCGCCGACGTCGTGGTGGTGGTGAGCGCCATGGGCAAGACCACCGACGACCTTCTCCGGCTGGCGGGCGACGTGAGCTCCGTGCGGCCCTCACGAGAGCTCGACATGCTCCTGACCTCGGGCGAGCGGGTGTCGATGGCCCTGCTGTGCATGGCGCTCGCCGAGCTGGGGGTCGACGCCGTGTCCTACACCGGCAGC
Organism: uncultured Acidimicrobiales bacterium; assembly: GCA_963768255.1. Classification (GTDB taxonomy): domain Bacteria; phylum Actinomycetota; class Acidimicrobiia; order Acidimicrobiales; family UBA8190; genus Chersky-840. The sequence continues at coordinate 740,735 of CAVYGX010000008.1, forward strand.
CAGGCAGGCATCATCACCGACACCACGCATCTCAACGCCAAGATCGTCGAGGTCAAGGCGGACCGGCTGCGCGCCGCCTTGGACGAGGGACGGGTCCCCGTGGTGGCCGGTTTCCAGGGGGTGTCGCTGGATCGGGACGTGACGACGCTCGGCCGGGGCGGTTCCGACACCACCGCCGTGGCGCTCGCCGCCGCGCTCGGTGCCGAAGCCTGTGAGATCTACACCGACGTGTCGGGGGTCTTCAGCGCCGATCCCCGCATCGTCCCCGAGGCCCACCGACTGGTCGCGGCTCAGCTTCGAGGAGATGCTCGACATCGCGGCGAGTGGTGGACGTGTCCTGGCGTTGCGTTCAGTCGAGTTCGCCCGCAATCACGGCGTGCCGCTGCACGTCCGTTCGAGCTTCACCTGGGAGCCAGGGACCTGGGTGGTCGAGGAGGATCCGTCCATGGAACAGGCCGTCGTCACCGCCGTCACCCACGACACCTCCGAGGCCAAGGTGACCGTGACCGGTGTCCCCGACAAGCCCGGCATCGCGGCCCGGCTGTTCCGGGCTCTGGCCGACCGCGCCGTCAACGTGGACACCATCGTGCAGAACACCTCGCTGCACGGGACGACCGACATCTCCTTCACGGTCCCCAAGACCGATCTCGCCGCGAGCCTCGACGTGGCCCGGGCCCTCGTGCCCGAGATCGGTGCGGGCGAGGTGACCGCCGACGACGGCATCGCCAAGGTGTCGCTCGTCGGCGCCGGGATGCGGAGTCACCCGGGTGTCTCCGCGACGATGTTCGAGGTCCTCGCCACCGCGGCGATCAACATCGAGATGATCTCGACCTCGTCGATCCGCCTCTCCTGTGTGGTGCGCGCCGACCGGGTGGAGGAGGCCGTACGCCTGTTGCACGAGGCCTTCGACCTGTCAGGCGGCTGACCCGGGGCCAGTAGGATCGGGCCATGCGCATCGCAGTGGTCGGCGCCACCGGCCAGGTCGGCAAGGTCATGCGATCGGTGCTGGTCGAGCGCGCCTTCCCCCTGGACGACATCCGGTTCTTCGCCTCCGCCCGCTCCGCTGGTACGCGGCTGCCGTGGAAAGACACCGACGTGGAGGTCGAGGTGGCCGAGGACGCCGACTACGGCGGTGTCGACATCGCGCTGGTGTCGATCGGCGCCGACGCGTCCCGGCGGATCTCGCCGCGGATCGCGGCGGCGGGCGCGGTGGTGATCGACAATTCCTCCGCGTGGCGGATGGACCCCGCCGTTCCCCTCGTCGTGGCCGAGGTCAACCCCGACGCACTCGACCACAGGGAGAAAGGCATCGTCGCCAATCCCAATTGCACCACCATGGTGGCGATGCCGGCCTTGGCGCCCCTGCATCGCGAGGCGGGGCTCCGCCGCCTGGTGATCTCCACCTATCAGGCGGTGTCGGGCGCGGGACTCTCCGGTCCCCGGGAGCTCGAGGAGCAAGTGGCCAAGACCATCGGAACCACCTCCGGTCTCATCTTCGACGGCGCCAGCGTCGACTTCCCCGCTCCCGCCGTGTTCGCCGGTCCCATCGCCTACAACGTCCTGGCGCAGGCCGGCCACTTCGTCGACGACGGGACGGGGGAGACCAACGAGGAACAGAAGCTGCGCGACGAGAGTCGCAAGATCCTCGGCCTCCCGGACCTGGCGGTCTCGGGTACCTGCGTCCGGGTCCCGGTGTTCACCGGCCACAGCCATTCGATCAACGCCGAGTTCGAGCGCGCCATCACCGTGGAGCGGGCCCGGGCCCTGTTGGAACAGGCCCCCGGTGTGCGCTACGTCGAGGTGCCCACCCCGCTGGCCGCCGCCGGCGCCGATCCGGTGCTGGTGGGGAGGCTGCGGCGCGACGACACCGTCGAGCACGGGCTCGTGTTGTTCGTCTCCGGTGACAACCTGCGCAAAGGCGCTGCACTCAATGCGGTGCAGATCGCCGAGTCCCTCCTGGCCCGAGGCGCCGCCTGAACCCCTAGGTCGGCCTGAAACGCTCGGTCGCCCCGGTCGGGGCCCTGCCCACCATGACGGCGATGCGGCGAGCGAGGTTCACCCCATGGTCGCCGAATCGTTCGTAGAAGCGCGCTACCAGCGCCGCCTCGATGGCCACGGGGAGGGGCATGGAGCCGCTGGCGATCTCGGCCGTGAGGGTCACATGCAACTCGTCGAGCTCGTCGTCGAGCTCCTCGACCTCGTCGGCCACCAGCGCGCGATCGGCATAGGCATCGGCGGTGGCGTGCCACATTTCGCACGCCACCTCACCCATCTGCTCGACGAGCCCACGGGCGCGCGGTGACAGCTCGACCCCCAGGCCGCGCACGGCACGCCGTGACACGTGCTCGGCGAGGTCGCCGCTGCGCTCGAGCTCGGGCAGCATGCGCAGCACGGCGATGAGATAGCGAAGCTCGTCGGGCCCCGTGGCGCGCTCGAGCAGCTGGCTCTGGGCCAGGTGTTCCACCTCGCGATACAGCGCGTCGATGGTCTCGTCGCTCTCGGCCAGCACCCTCGCCGCCTCACGGTCCCCGTCGAGGAGGCAGTGCGTGGCCCCGGCGACGCCCTCGCCCACCAGCGCGAAGAGCTTGATCACCTCGCGGTCGATGTGCTCCAGGGTCTCGGTGACCTGATCGGTGTTTCCCACCTCGGCTACGGCCGGTTTCGCCACACTCAAACCGTAGCGCCAACGCCCGTGGTCCCGGCTCGGTCCTTAGAGGTCCGCCTCGACGTCGGCCACGATGAGCCGCGGCCCCGACGGCCAGTCCAGGTAGCGCCATGACCAGTTGATCAGCACCACCAGCCGGTTGCGGAAGCCGACCAGGTAGACGAGGTGCAGGCCCAGCCACGCCAGCCAGCCGATCGTCCCTCGCAGGATGGGTCCGCGTCGGAGCTGGGCCACTGCGGCGTGGCGCCCGATGGTGGCCATGAGCCCCTTGTCGTGGTACCTGAACGGCGTGGTGGGCTGGCCCTTGATCTGTGCCAGCACCTGCCGGGCGGCGTGCTTGCCGGACTGGATCGCCACCTGGGCGACCTGGGGGCAGGGCTCGGTCCGCTTCGGTCCCCACGGCACAGCGCCGGCGTCGCCCACGACGAAGACCTCGGGGTGGCCCGTCACCGACAGGTCGGGCTCGAGCGTGACGCGGCCCCCCCGGCCGTGGGGCGCGGGGAGCGAGGCCGCCAAGGTCCCGTCCACCGTGACGCCTCCGGCCCAGACCACCGCGGCGGCCGGCGAGCCACTGGCCGTCACCGAGGCGCACGCCGTTGTCTTTCACCTCGGCCACCGCGGTGCCGAGGCGGACGTCGACGCCCCGCGACCGGAGCGTCTGCTCCGCGTAGCGGCTGGCCTCCTCCTCGAATCCCGACAACAGCCTGCCGCCGGCTTCGAGCAGGACGACCTTGGAGCGTTCGGGGTCGATGCGCAGCCGGTCGCGGCGCACCGCCACATCGAGCAGTTCCAACAGCGCGCCGGATATCTCCACCCCGGTGGCGCCCCCGCCCACCACCACGAAGGTAGGCGCCCCGTCATCGAAGTCGCCGGGACGTGCATCGGCGGCCTCGAGGCATCCGAGGACGGTGTTCCGCAGTCGGCGTGCGTCGGCCAGGGTGTACAGGGGAAGCGCGTGGTCCGGTGCGCCGGGCACGGCGAGGTAGCCGGTGGTGGCGCCCGTGGCGACGACGAGGTGGTCGTAGGGAATGACCCCGCCATCGGCCAGCGTCACGCGCCGGGTATCGACGTCGACCGATTCGGCCCGGCCGTGGCGGAACACGACGTTGGGTTCGCGCCCGAAGATGGTGCGCACCGGATAGGCGACGTCGGCGGGATCGAGCCCCGCCGTGGCGACCTGGTACAGAAGGGGCTGGAAGGTGTGGAAGTTGTGGCGGTCGACGATGGTCACCTCGACCGGTTGGTCCCGGAGGTGGTGCACGGCGCTCAGTCCGGCGAATCCGGCCCCGACCACCACCACACGGTCCACGCCATCAGGATGACACGCCCCGACGGAACCTACCTACCCGGGGCGGCGCCTTCCGTCAGAGCTTGGCCACGGCCCGCACCGCGCCGACGATGTCATGTACCTGGGGGAGGATGGCCTGCTCCAACGAGGGCTCGTAGGCGACGAAGGTGTCCTCGGCCGTGACCCGGGTGACGGGCGCGTCGAGATCCCAGAAGCAGTGCTCGGCCACCCAGGCGGCCACCTCGGCGCCGAACCCGGCGGTGAGGGTGTCCTCGTGCACGACCACGAGGCGCCCGGTCCGTTCGTACCGACTCGCACACGATGTCGTGGTCCCAGGGCGAGATGGTGCGGAGGTCGACGACCTCGACCGAACATCCCTCCGCCGCGAGCTCCTCGGCTGCCACCAGCGACTTCTGCACGGTGGCGCCCCAGGTGACGATGGTCAGGTCCCGCCCGGGTCGGGCCACGACGCCGCGACCGAAGGGCACGACCCATCCCGGTCTCGGGATCGGGTCCGCGGCGTACCGCTGTCGGTAGAGGTGCTTGTGCTCCAAGAAGAGCACGGGGTCCTCCGCCGCGAAGGCGCTGCGCAGCAGCCCGACCGCATCGCGCGCCCGCGACGGGAAGGCCACCAGCAGTCCGGGGATGTGGGCGAAGATCGACTCGCCGCTCTGGGAGTGCCAGATGGACCCACCGGTCAGGTAGCCGCCGATGGCGACGCGGACCACCAGGGGACAGGAGAAGTCGCCGTTGGATCGCCACCGGATGGTGGCGGCCTCGCTGCGGAGCTGCTGCATGGCGGGCCAGATGTAGTCGAAGAACTGGATCTCGGCGCACGGGCGCAACCCGCGCAGCGCTTGGCCCACGCCGCGGCCGATGATGTTCGACTCGGCCAAGGGGGTGTTGTAGCAACGCGCCGATCCGAAGGTGCGCTGCAACCCCCGGGTCACCCCGAACACCCCGCCCTTGCCTTCGACGTGGTCGAGTACCTCGTCGTCGGCGTCGGCGACGTCTTCGCCGAAGACGCGGATGCGTTCGTCGCGCGGCCAACAGCTCATGGAGGGTGAGGCGGATCGCCTCCGCCATCACGACCGGTTCGCCTTCGGGGGCCGGCTCGGGCTCGGGCTCGGGATCGGGAGAAGACCGACAGCCGCACCACGTTGTCGGTGACCGTGGCGGGATCCGGTCGGGGCGCGGCCAACGCCTCTTCCGCCGCGGCCGCCACGAGGTCGCGCGCCTCGGCGCGCAGTGCGGCCACCTGCTCGTCGGTCAGCACGCCGGCGCTCACCAATTGCCGTTCGAAGGTGTCGATGGGGTCGTGCGCCTGTTCCTCGGCCAGCTCGCCCGCGTCTCGGTACTTGGCTTGGGAGTCCGCGGCCGAGTGGGAGTACGGACGCGTGACATGGGCGTGGATGAGCCCCGGCCCCTCGCCGGCGCGCACGCGGGCGATGGCGCGACCCCCCTTGCTCCGGCACGTCGCATATTCCCAGCCGTCCATCTCGGTGACCGCCAGACCGCGGAACCCCCGCACCAACTCGCCGACGGGCGCGGGCGACTGGTCCGACGGCGCGCACGGAGATGGCGTAGCCGTTGTCGGCCACGACGAACAGCGTGGGGAGGTGCAAGCGGCACGCCGTGTTCAAGCTCTCCCAGAACTCGCCCTCCGACGTGGCGCCCTCGCCCAGGGACACGTAGGTGATCTCGTCCCCGTGCGCGTCGCAGCCCGGCATCCCGGGTCGGCGGACGATGTAGCGCCCCGCCTCGGCGCACCCCACCGCGGGCAGGCACTGGCTGCCGGTCGGGCTCGACTGGGTCACGATGTTGCGAGTGACCGCTCCCCAGTGACAGGGCATCTGGCGGCCCCCCGACGCCGGGTCGAGAGACGAGCCCACTGCCTGGAGCATCATGTCGAGGGGTGTCACGCCCAGGGCGAGGACCAGGGCACGGTCGCGGTAGTACGGGAAGAACCAGTCGTAGGCGGGGCGCAGCGACCGGGCCAGGGCCAGGAGCAGGATCTCGTGACCGGCGCCCGAGATCTGGAAGAACACCCGGCTCTGTTTCTGGAGCAGGATCTCGCGGTCGTCGAGGGCCCGCGACACACAGGCCAGCTTGAAGTCCTCGACCAGCTCGGATGCCGGGAAACTGCGCAGCGTGCCGCGGGCTGCAGGGGCCGCAGCGTCGGCCTTGCCTTGGCGCCGGCCCGTGCCACCGGCGTGGGTCTGGGACCTCACGTCCGCCCTTCGCCCACCGTGCCTGTGCGCACCACGTCGACGCTACCCGCCTCAGAGGCGCAACCGGTGCCCCGGGGGGGTGGTCCCCCGTCACTGATACACCCCGGCGTTACTCTCGATCACGTGCATCCCCGGAGCAGCCGGAGCAGGGAGACCCGATGATCGTCGGACTCGTGATCGGCCTCGTCGTTGGCGCCGGCGGTGGTGTCGTCGTCGCCTGGGCCCTGGCCTCGGCGCGTGCATCGGCCCGGGTGGCGAGCGATCGGGAGCGCCATGCCGAAGCCCTGGGCTCGGCGCGAGCTGAGGTGCTCTCGCTGCAGGCCGCCCTCGAGGTCGAGCGGGGGGCGGCCGACGAGCGCCGGGGCGCGGCCGAGGAGGTACGTCGACAGCTCGTGGGCGAGTTCGCCGAGTTGTCGCGCCAGGCCCTCGAGCAGAACAACACCCAGTTCCTGGAGTTGGCCGACGTCCGCCTGAATCACGCGCAGCAAGCGGCACGCGGCGATCTCGACCAGCGCACCCTGGCCATCGAGCAGCTGCTCACGCCGCTGCGCGACCAGCTCGGCCGCTACGAGCAGGGGCTCCGGCTCCTCGAGCTCGAGCGCCAGAAGGCCTACACCGGGCTCAGCGAGCAGGTGCAGTCGCTCACGCAGTCCCAGGACAAGCTGCAATCCGAGACGCGCAACCTGGTGACAGCGTTGCGCTCACCGGCCACGCGCGGCCGGTGGGGCGAGATGCAGCTGCGGCGTGTGGTTGAGATGGCCGGGATGGTCGAGCACTGCGATTTCGAACAGCAGGTGACCACCGAAGGCACCGACGGCAGGCTCCGGCCCGACATGGTCGTCGCGCTCCACGGCGCCCGGCAGGTCGTCGTCGACGCCAAGGTCCCGCTCCAGGCGTTCCTCGACGCCAACGACGCCACCAACGAGGCTGATCGTAAGGCGCACCTCGTCGTGCATGCCCGGCACCTCCGTGCCCACGTCGACGCGTTGTCGAAGAAGGCCTATTGGGACCAGTTCGAGAACTCGCCCGAGTACGTCGTGGCCTTCATCCCCGGCGACGCGCTGTTGGCCGCCGCGTTCGAGCACGATTCCTCGCTCCTCGAGCACGCCCTGTCCCATCAGGTCTTGTTGGCCACGCCCACCACGTTGATCGCGCTGCTGCGGACCGTCGCCTCGGGTTGGCAGCAAGAGGCGCTGGCCGAGAACGCCCGCGAGGTGCAGGACATGGGGCGTGAGCTCTACAAGCGACTGGCGACCTTCGGCGAGCACATGGCGCGCACCGGCCGCAGCCTCAGCGGTGCCGTGGACTCCTACAACAAGGCCGTGGGGTCACTCGAGCACAACGTCTTCCCGCAGGCTCGGCGTTTCCACGAGCTCGGCGTGGTGGGCGGGGCCGACAAGGAGATGCCTGAGCTCGAGCCCGTCGACGCCGTGGCACGGGGGCTGCAGGCCCCCGAGCTCGCCGGGGGCCCACGCGGGCTCGTCGGGGAATCGGTCTTCGAGCTCATCGAAGGCTCCCGACGTGACGATCGGGACCTGCCCGGAGCGGCCGCTACCTGAGCCCCGGGCTCGCGGCGCCGGAGGCGAGGAGATCGCCGGCCGCCCGACGCGCCCGTCCTTTGGCGACGGCCAGATCGTCGCCTTCGAGGACGACCTCGACGGCGGGCATGTCGCCCAGGAACACCAGGACACATCGGCGCACCGCCCGGCCCGTCGCCTCCTCGAGCGCCAGCGCGTAGCTCGCCACCTGAGGCCCGTATCGGGCCGCGGACAGGTCCAGGCCCGGTTGCCCGCCGGTGCGGTCGGTTTTGTAGTCGACCACCACCAGCCCGTCTCCCTCCTCGAGCACCAGGTCCACGAACCCTTCGAGGACGCCGTCGCCGACGGGGACGGCGACGAAGAGCTCTCGCCAGTGCCGCTGGGTCGAACCCGCCGCCACCGTGGGGGAGGCGAGGGCGGCGCTCACCATGGCGGCGATGGCATCGCCGTGCGCGCTGACCCCGTGCGCCGCGGCGCGCCCGCGCGCCACCTCCTGGGCTGGCCGTCCCCCGTCGTCGGTGCCCGTGGTGAGGTCGATGGCGGCCAGCGCGCTGTGGACGGCGCGCCCGATCTGGAGCGCGGTGTCGGCGTCTCGCCACAGCGGTCCGGTGACGTCGGGGGACCCGGGATCGGGAGACGCCGGTCGTGGCCTGTGGCCATCGGGACGCGCAGGGTCGCTCGCCTCCACCCTCTCGGCCACCGCCGTCGCCGTGGTGACCGGGGCGCGCCGGGCCGACGCCAGGGCCAGGGCCCGTCGGGCGGCGAAGGCCGCCACCGTGGCGCGCCACGCCACGACGTCCTCGTCCCGGGCCCGGCGAGCGGCGCGCTGGCCCTCCAGCTCGTCGTGGGCGAGCCCGAATCTCGTCATGACCTTCGACAGCGCCTCGATGGTGGCGTCCTCGTCCTCCTCGCTGTCGTCGTCCCCGGTGTCCTCGGGCGTCAGCGCCGCGATGGGCAAGCGCCGCGTCAGCTCGGGCCAGGCCGCGCTCATCTCGTAGAGCTGCGCCGCGATCGTGGGTGTCCCGGTCGTGGTCTCTTTGCGCTTGTGGTGCAGGCACACGACGAGGTGGTCCCGGGCCCTGGTCATGCCGACGTAGAGCAGCCGGTGCGCCTCGAGGGCGTCGAGCTCGCGTTCGCGCGCGTTGGTGTCGTCGAACCCGAGAGTGCGCAACGGCCCCCCGCCCCGCAGCTCCGGGTACCCGTCCTCGGTCCACAGCACCGTGGGGCCTCTGGCTCCGGGCGCCACGTCGCGTTCGAGCCCGGCCAGGATGACGACGGGGAACTCGAGCCCCTTCGATCCGTGGATCGTCATCACCCGCACCGCGTCGTCGTCGGGATCGGGGGGGCCGACTCCACCGCTGCGCCGGTCGTCCTCAGCCTGGAGCTCGGCCCAGGCCAGGAAGGATCGCAACGACCCGCCTACCGTTTCGTCGAAGAGTCGGGCCTGGTCCATGAGCCACCGGAGCCGCTGCCAGTGATCGCGGGGGCGGTGATAGGCGAGGCAGAGCTCGAAGCTGCGCAGCTCCTCGAAGACCCGCGCCATCATGGCCGAGGGCTCGCGCCACCAGCGCTCCTCGTGCAGGCGGGCCAGCACGGCCATGGCTTGGGCGACGGGGTGGTCCTCGAGACCTTCGGGCGCCGGGCGGCGCGGGTCCCAGGTGCCGTCGCCCTGGTACCACGACACCAGGTCGTCGTCGCCGCAGGCGAGTCCCGGGCTGCGCAGCGCGCCCAGCACCGCCACACGGTCGACGGGGTCGTCCACCGCATGCAGCGCCGCCAGGATGTCGCGCACCTCGTCGGATCCCCACAGCAGTGCCACGCCCTCCAGCCGGTAGGGGATGTGCGCCTCTTCGAGGGCTTCTTCGAGCGCAGCGAGCGCGGTGCGCGCCGGGAGCAGCACCGCGACGTCGCGCCAGCGCGCCGCCCGGGTCACGGCGTCGGTCTCGTCGAGCACCGCCCACCGGCTGTCGTGGATGTCGGTGATGGCGATCGCCACGTCGTGGGAGGCGGCCCGGCGCACCTCGGCGATGCTCTTCCTCATGGGCCCGCCCAACACCACCACGGGCGGCATTCCCGGTCCCGCCCGTCGCACCGGAGCCGCTCCGGCGCCGGGGTCGACCGGTGCTCCGGGCCCGGTCCCGAGCCCCGCCAACGACAGCTGCACGGCACCGGACCGCTGCGTCGCGGCGGGACGCGGTCGGGGGTATGCCGCGCCGCCCCGGTGGTGCAGCGGCAGCGGGTCGCGCTCGCCCTCGAGCGCATGATGGGCGGCCTGGTTGGACAGGTCGGGTCGGAACAGCTCGGAGAAGACCGAGTTGACGAAGCGGAGGATGCCCGGCACCGAGCGGAAGTTGGTGACGAGCACGATCTCTTCGCCGATCTCGCGCCCCACCCGCGCGAACAACTCGATGTCGGCCCGCCGGAACCGGTAGATCGACTGCTTGGGGTCCCCCACCACGAAGAGGCCGCCCTGCTCGGCGTGGGTCAGGTCGGCCGAACCGTCCACCGTCGCCGCGATGCGCGCCGCCAATTCGATCTGGATGGGATCGGTGTCCTGGAACTCGTCGATGAGCAGGCGTCGGTAGCGGCGATGCAGGGCGTCGGCGCTACCGGGGTCCTCGCGCAGCAGCCGGCGCGCGTGCACGAGCAGGTCGTGAAACCCGAGGCGTCCCTCGGCCCGCCGCTCGTCCGCCGCCGCCAGGACGAACGACGCCAGCCGGGCGCCGAGCTCGCCCAGCACCGCCTGGTAACCGGCGCGCAGCAGCTCGAGGCGGGCCTCCTCGGCCGCCGCGGTGGCGCGGCGCGCCTCTTCGAGGTGGTCTCCCCAGTTCGCCTGCTGTCCGTGCTTGCAGGCCAGGGTCTTGACGCCCTCGAGGAACAGCAGGGTCGGCAGTCCATGGGCACAGGACTCGAGCTCACGGCGCGTCGTCGCCATCCGATCGAGGTGCTCTTTCAACCGGTCGTGGTCGTCGCGACACCACCCCGCCGTGGCCAGCGCCCTGTCGATGGCGCGCAGCACCGGGGCGGGGTCGGCCTGCGGCCACGGCCCCGGTGCGGGGCGCATGTGCTCGAGACACTCGAGCCCGCCGTCGACGAGCCGGTCCCAGTGCCGGTTCAGGGCCCGGGCGATCTCGACCAGGTCGTCGGGGGTCAACCCCATCGAGAATCCCTGGAGCAGGGCGTCCTCGGCGCCGGGGTCGGCCAGCAAGGCGTCGGCGAAGCGTGCGAAGCGCACGTCGAAGTCGGCGCGCTCGGTCGTCTCGTCCATGACGTCGAACCCCGGTGCGATGCCCGCCGCCACGCCGTGCTCGACCAGGATGCGCTGGGCGAAGGCGTGCAACGTGCAGATGGCCGCTTCGTCGACCTCCGACCGCGCCGCCACGAGTCGTCCCTCGTCGGGGTGATCGGCGGCGATCTCCTCGATCTTCTCCCGCACCCGCTGACGCAGCTCGGCCGCGGCCGCCTCGGTGAACGTGATCGCCGCGATCTCCCGCAGCGAGACGCGGCCGCTGCGCACCAGCTCCACGATCCGCCCCACCAGCGCCGTGGTCTTGCCCGTGCCCGCCCCCGCCACGACCACCAAGGTGGCGTCGAGCTCGGCCCGGATCCGGGTGCGGGCGTCATCGTCTCGGACCGTCATGCCCGGCGCCCTTCGTCCTGACCGAACCCTTCGACGACCGCGCCCTCGAGCTCAGCCGGGGGCTCGCTGTCCATGAGCGCCCGCACCGGGGCGATGGCGGCAGTGTCGCGCTTGCGTTCCCACTGGCGGTCCCGGTCCACCGGGCACACGACGTCGAAGTCACAGACCCGGCAGGCGTCGAACTGACGGTCGCCCTGGCTCTCGGTGGGGGCGCCGGGGAACGCGCCCGCCTCCACCCCCCGGGCGATCAGCCCGAGGACGTCGACGAAGCGGGCTTGGACCTCCGGGGTGATGGTGAGGTTGTAGCACGGCGCCACGCGCTTGTCCGAGAGCAGCCAGTACCGGGCCTGCACCGTTTCCCCGCCGAAGCGAGCCTGCGCCGCCATGGCGTAGATGGGGAGCTGGAGGAGCCGACCGCCGGCCACCGGGTCTCTCTTGAGGCCCCGGAGCGCGCTCTGTTTGCCGGTCTTGTAGTCCGACACCACGAGCTCGCCCGACCGGCTCCGATCGACGCGATCGGCCTTGCCTTTGAAGCGCACCTGGAGACCGTCCTCCAACGTGACGGTCACGGCCGGGTCCGCGCCCTCGGCCCCCGTGCCGAATGCGAGCTCCGCCGCCAACGGTTCGAGGTCCCCTTCCTCGACGTCGAAGCGCTCCAGGTCGCGCTCGAGGGCGGCCTTGTCCATCCGCCACAGCAGCAGCTTCCCCACCAGCCCACCGGCCTCGGCCGCGGCGAATTGGGTCTGCGCGATCGCCAGCAGGCGCCGGCGCGAGCGCGGCGCGCCGGCGAGGCGCTCGAGGAGGTACTCCTCGAGGATGGCGTGCATCAGGGTGCCGCGTTCGGTCGGCTCCATCTGCCAGATCTCTTCGGGCAGGGTGCGCCGCGAGACGTGCAACACGCGGTCGTAGAGGAACCGGCGCGGGCACTTGGCGTAGACCTCGACCCGCGTGGCCGACATCGGGGCCTCGGCGCTGAACGGGGACACGAGGCCCACCCCGACGTTCCCGTCGAAGCGCGTGAACTCCGCCCCCATGCGGTCCTGGCACGCGCCGATCCCGACCCGCAGCCGCTCCGACGAGAGTGCCAGGGGAGAACGGGCCGGGTCCTTGCCCTCGGCGGCCCAGCGCGCCATGTCGTGGAGCTCGAGCTCGCCCACCGACAGCGGGGGGTCGGCCGAGGAGATCCCGGCCGCGAAGGAGTCGACCGAGCGCCGCCTGGTGTCGATGTCGGTGAGCGCGGGCATCCAGCGAGACGGCACCTGGGCCCGTCCGGTGCGGGGGTCGACGCGGGGGTAGGTGGCCACGCGCCGGGTGGTGCCCGCCGCGATGGCGGCGCGCACGTCGTCATGGAGCTCGTCGAACCGGGCGCTGCGGGTGCGCAGGCCGCCCGACATGTCGAGTCGGCGGACGCTCTCGGGCAACAAGGCGTCGTCTCCCCCGCCACCGGGGACCACGGCGTCGGCCAGGCCGAGCAGCACGACGCATTCGAACCGAAGGCCTCGGGCCCGCCCGAACGGAGCCACGAAAACCCCGTCGCCGAAGCCACCCTCGGGGAGGTCCGAGGTATCGAGGCCGGTCTCTTCGAGCACGGTGCGCACGGCCCGCCGGAACGCGCCGGGGTCGCTGCGGTCCGACACGGCGTCGAGCTCGCCCAGCGCGTGCACCGCGCCTCGCACCTGCTCGGTGGCGGCCAGCTCTTCGAGGGGCCAGCACCCGGGGTCGGTGTCGAGGTAGCGGTCGAGCAGGTCGACCGCCCATGCGGCGTGGGCCGACCACGCTCCGGTGGGTGGCACCGCCGTGGCGACCAGGTGCGTGACGAAGGCGGCGAGCTCCCGGGTCTCGGGGCGCAGCTCTTCGTATCGCGCCGCAAGGTTCTCGAGTCGTTCGGTCCATTGCGCCGCGCCCCGCACGACGCCCGCCTCCGACGACAGTGCGTCCCAGCGACTGGCGGGCACCCGGTGGCGGTCGGCGCCCGAGACGATGGGCGCGGTGCAGAGCCAGGCCATGACCTCGTGGCGCGCCCAGTCCGAAGCGGCCAGCTCCAGCAGGCCGAGCAGCATGGCGCCCGCCACCGACCGGTCCAGCCGGCGCCGTTGCGGCCCGTTGGCGGCCACGCCGGCCGCGGCCAACTCCTGGTGCAGGGCTCGGGCGTAGCCGGGTCCGGGGGGATGCAGGATGGCCTGGGCCCAGGCCGGGACGCCCGCGTCGATGGAGGACAGCACGGTGCGGACCGCGGCGCGGACCTCTTCGTCGGGATCCGCACAGGCGCGCACCTCGGTGAGGGTGCGCGCGCCGACGTCGTGCACGACATGGCCCGCGGCGGTCCGCGCCATCACGGCGTCGAGGACCCGGCGCTCCGACGGCGCCATGGCGCCGGGATCGAGGACCAGCACCGGGCCCAGGGCGTCGAGGGCCCCGCTCCCACCGGCGGCGGTCTCCGCCGCGGCCTCGGCCAGGTCGACGACATCGGCGTAGCCGCGTCGGTGGAGATGGTGGCGCACCTCGGCCAGGAGACGACAGAGGTCGCCGATCCGGCCGCGCCGCCGGGCCAGGGCGTCGAGGGTGGGGGCGGGGCAGCGCCGCAGCTCGGCCACCGCGTCGCGCAGCGCCACCACCCCGCGGGTGCCCGACGAGCTCGGCCAGCCACCCCCGCGCCGACAGGGCTCCGGTGCGGATGACCTCGAGGTCCACAGGGGCGGGCGCCAGGCGGAGGGCCCGCCCGGCCAGCACCGGGACGCCGAGGTGGCGGACCAGCTTGTCCACCGTGGTGCAGTTCACATTGGCCACACCGCGTCGACCATCGGGTCCCGTCGTCGCCCCGAGAGCACGGCGCGCCGCCAGCGCCGCGTACGCGGACGGCGCCACCACCGTCACCGGCGCCAGGGCGTCGGGCCCCTGGGCGCGTGCGACCGCGCCATGGAGCACGGTCATGACCGGGTCGGTCCCGTCCGACGCGCCCAGATCGGGGACCGGGGCGCGCGTCATCGAGGCATGCTACGACCCCGTTGTCGCACCGCTTCGCGTCACGCTCCGGCCCTCAGCGTTTGGGCCCGACCCGGGGGTCGAGCCCACCGAGGCCGGTGATCAGACCGGGCGCTTGGCTCCGTAGGCGTCGCCCGAACGCAGGCGCCGCCAGATGGCGAAGGTGTCGCCCAGCATGTCGAACACGACGCGGCGCGACACCGTGCTCGAGAACCGGATGCCGATGCGGACCGGGGCCTCGACCAGGTCGCGGTAGCCCAGCCGCCGGGCGATCACGAGCATCTCGAGGTCGAAGGCGTATCCCTCCTCCACCATGAGGGGCAGGACCTCGGACAGGACCTCGCGGCGCACCAGCTTGATGCCCGCTTGGGTGTCGCGGACGTCGAGATGGAACAGCACGCGGACCAGTTGCTGGTACCCCCAGGAGTACAGACGCCGGGCGAGGGGGTAGACCACCTGTGAGTCGGGGTGGCGCTTGCTGCCGAGCACCACGTCGGGGTGCTTCTGGTGGACGACCTCGACGAACTCGGCCAGCAGCTCGGGCGGGACGTCGCCGTCACCGTCGATGAAGCCCAGGTACCGGCCCCGACCCCGGGCCAGCCCGGCCCGGACCGCCCTGCCCTTGCCCGCGTGGGGGAGCACGACCTGGACCACCACGTCAGGGTCGATGTCGTCGAGTGAGGCATCACTGCCGTCGGTGGACCCGTCGGACACGGTCACGATCTCGAAGGAGATCCCGGTCCCGTGCAGGACCTCGACGGCGCGCTGCACCGTGGCCCGGAGCGCCGGGCCGGGGTTGTAATAGGGCACCACGACCGTGAGGTCGAGCACCGGCGGCGGAAGGACGGGGGGTTCCACCACGCTCACCGGCGTGCGCGTCTCGCGGAGCCCGCCCCCGGGTTGCTGTCGCGCCACTGCCCCCCCTCCCGTGCCCGCACACCCCTGTTGACCTGCCAGGTGTCGGCCCTGTGCATTTTATCGGGGGTCCCGGGGCAACTTTGGCGCGTCCGTCACCTCGGACCGGATTTTCGGGCCGGGCCGGGGCTCACTTCACCGCGATGTAGATGGCCATGAAGATCCCGAAGACCAGGCAGTAGATCCCGAACGGGGTCAGCGTCCTCGTCTTGAAATAGCGCATGAGGTAGCGCACCGAGATCAAGGCGGTGACGCCGGTGATGACCATGGCCACGAGCGCCTGGCCCCGGACGCCGTTGCCGAGGGGGCCCGTCAGGTCCGAGAGCTTGAACAGCCCTGCCGCCAGGATGACGGGGGTGGCGAGGAGGAAGGCGAAGCGGGCCGAGTCCTCGTTGTCGAGGCCCCGGGCCAGACCGGTGGTGATGCAGACCCCCTCCCGGCTGATGCCGGCGATGAGGGCGGTGGACTGGGCCAGCCCGACGACGCCCGCCTCTTTGTACTCGAGGGTCTCGAGCCGGCGGCCGCCGTCCTCCTTGGCCCCCTCCCGCACCGCCAGCGCCCTGATGTCGGCCCGTCGGCGCAGCCGTTCGGCCGCCAGGAGGATGAACCCGTTCAGGATGAGGAACAGGGCGGCCGCTTCGGGTTTGGCCAGCGCCACCCGCAGGGGATGCTCGAGCACGATCCCGATGACGCCGGCCGGGATGGTGCCCACGACGATCAACCAGGCCAGGCGCTCGTAGGTGGTCTCGATCCGCCTGGTCACGAGGGTGTGGAGCCAGGCCTTCACGATGGCCACCCAGTCGCGCCAGAAGTAGACGAGCAGGCCGAGGGCGCTGCCCACGTGGAGCATCACCACGAACGCCAGCCACGACGATTCGGGGTCCGACTGGACCGCGACCACCTGGTGCCACCCGAAGAGCGAGGGCAGGAGCACGATGTGGCCCAGGCTGGACACCGGGAAGAGCTCGCTCACGCCCTGCACGACGCCCAGGACGACGGTCTGGAACCAGGTCAGATGGAGGTGGACCGGAGGGGTCGCGGCGGCCAGGAGCACGGGGGGGGCGCCAGGCACCCGACGATCGTAGGTCGCCGCCGCGTCTTCACGGGGGAACCGGCGACGGCTGTAACCTCACGGTCCTCGCGGTAGCTTCACAGAGATTTATCCAGGTCATCCCAGCCTCCTCCCAGGTTCATCGGAGATCCTTAGGGGTGACTGTTACAGCTCCGTAACGAAAAGGGGGTGGGAGCGTTGCGGATCCTCGTGCTGGGGGGCGACGGGTACCTGGGGTGGCCGACGGCGCTGCACCTGTCTCGTCGTGGCCATGACGTGGGTGTGGTCGACAACTTCTGTCGCCGGCAGTACGACTTCGAGATGGGGGTCGACAGCCTCGTCCCCATCACCCATCTCCAGCACCGGGTCAGGCGCTGGGCCGAGGTGTCGGGCCTCACCGTCGAAGCCTTTGTGGGCGACCTCACCGACCACCGCTTCTGTGAGACCCTGCTCGAGCGCTTCGAGCCCGAGGCCATCGTCCACTTCGCCGAGCAGCGCAGCGCCCCCTATTCCATGATCGACCGGGCCCATGCCGTGTACACCCAGGTGAACAACGTGGTGGGCACGCTCAACCTGCTCTACGCCATCGCCGAGCGGGACCCGTCGATCCACCTGGTGAAGCTCGGGACCATGGGGGAGTACGGCACCCCCAACATCGACATCGAAGAGGGCTTCATCGAGATCACCCACAAGGGCCGCACCGACGTGCTGCCCTATCCGAAGCAGCCCGGGTCCTTCTACCACCTGTCCAAGGTGCACGACAGCCACAACATGCACTTCGCCTGTCGCATCTGGGGCCTGCGGCCATGACCGACCTCAACCAGGGCGTGGTCTACGGCCAGGAGACCGACGAGACCACCATGCACCCGGACCTGGCCACGCGCTTCGACTACGACGCCGTGTTCGGGACCGTGCTCAACCGCTTCTGCGTCCAGGCCGTGGTGGGCCATCCCCTGTCGGTGTACGGCAAGGGGGGCCAGACCCGGGGCATGCTCGACATCCGAGACACCCTGGCCTGTGTGGAGCTGGCCCTGCTCAATCCCGCCGGGCGAGGGCGAGTACCGGGTCTTCAACCAGTTCACCGAGTCCTTCTCGGTGCTCCAGATGGCCGAGATGGTGGCCGACGCCTACCCCGGCGCCACCCGCATCGAGCACGTGGAGGACCCCCGGGTGGAGAAGGAGGAGCACTACTACCGGGCCGCCCACACCAAGCTGCTCGACCTGGGCCTGGTGCCGCATCTGCTCGGGGGCCCCACCATCCACTCGCTCCTGGCGGTGGTCGATCGCCACCGCGACCGGGTCGACCTCCAGGCCATCGCCCCCACGGTGCAGTGGCGCAAGACCGCCAGCACGCTGCGGACCTCGGCCGGGCTCAGCGGGGAGTGACGAGCCGGCGCCTCTAGGAGCCCTCTCCTCCCGAGGCGGTGCAGGACCGGGGGTCGAAGGGCGCCAGCGCCTGGGTGGGCGCGGTGGGCGCCGCCAGCGCCCCCGCCGCGGACGGCGGTGGTGTCGATGTCGAGGTGCCGGCGTTCGTCGACTTCGAGGAGGACTTGCCCGACGTGGGGGCGTTCACCGAGAAGTTCGTGCCCGTGACCACGGTGACGTCGGCGCCGTCGGTCGTCGCGCCCATCCCCAGGGTGACCGCCCCCGAGAGCGAGTGCAGCACCTGCTCGGCCTCGGCCAGGTGGCTCGTGGACGAGTAGTACACGGTCGTCTCCGACAACGAGCCGCCCGCCGCAGCGTCCCCTTCCCCCACCGTCTCGAATCCCAGGGTCTTGAGCGCGGTCCGAGGTCTGGCCGGCCTGGCCCGTCTGTCCCGTCCCGTTGAGCACCGACACCGTGACCGATCCCGGGGACGGCAGGGGCTTGCCGGTCATGGTGTCGCGGTCGGCACCGAGCCCCAGGAAGCTCGAGACGGCCTGGAGGTCGTTGGGCTGGCTGGTGAGCTCCACGTTCCCGTAGTCGTAGCCCTGGTAGTAGTAGTTCAGGCTCGAGAGGACCACCACCGGCAACGTCTGCTGGGGCGTCTTGGCGGTGTTGATGCCGTGGAACGTGGTCACGAGGCCGAACATCTGACCCAGGGAGAAGCCCGAGTCGACCTGGAGCTGGGGGGCCACCGCACTGAGCAGGTCGTTGTCGGTGATGGGATTGCTGAGGCCCCGCTTGTCCATGGCGCTGGCGAGCACCCGCAGGAACTCGTGGTCACGGCGGATCCGGCTGAGGTCGCTCTCGGGGTCCTGGGGCCAGTCGGCGTGGTCGTTGGTCTTCACGCCCGGTCCCTTGTACTGGAGGTGCCGGGCCCGCACCACGGCCAGCGCCTGGAAGCCGTTGAGCTGGCGGCAGCCTGCCACGGGCACGTTGAGGCCCGAGTAGGCGTCGAAGACGGGCTCGGGGAAGTACATCTTGATCCCGCCCAGGGCGTTCACCACTCCCTGGAAGCTGTCGAAATTGAGCTCCACGTAGTGGTGGATGGGGATGCCGAAGTCGTCCTGGATGGCGCTCACGAGCTGCTGGGGTCCCTCGACCAGGGCGGCGTCGATCTTGTTGGGGCCGCTGGCGCGGGCGTTGGGGACGAACAGGTCGCGGGGGATGGACAGGATCGCCGCGGTCTTGGTGTTGGGGTTGACGTGCAGGATCATCACCACGTCGCTGTTCACGCCGGTGACCCCCTGTGAGCACAGCCCGAAGGCCTTGTTCTGCTGCTTGAGGGCGCACCGTGACGTCGACCCCACCAGGACGATGTTCTCGACGCCCGAGGGGGGCAGCGCCACCAGGTTGCCCACCTTGATGCGCGTGATCTGGTGGTTGCGGTACTCGGCGTAGCCGACGGTGGCGCCGACGATCACCACGAGGAGGGCCACCACCACCACGCCCACACGCACGAGGCGTTGCGTGGTCCGCTTGCGGGTCTTCTTCCGGATGGCGGCGCGACCGAACACGGGCGGCGGAGCCAGGGGGGTGCTGTCGGGCACGACGGACGATTGTAGTTCTGCCGCACCGGCCGACCCCGGCATACATGGTCTTCGTCGGACCAGGTGACGGGGCTCCCGGTGCCAGTAGGGTCGCACCGATGGTCGGGGAGCGACGTCGACCGGTGCCCGGGGAGCGACGTCGGCTCGGGCGACGGCGAGCGCGGATGCGAGCGCTGGTGCGCTACGCCGTGCCCATGGCCGTCTCCGCCGCCGTCGTCGTGGTGGCGGTGAGCGCGGTGGCGCAGATCGGCGCCGCCTCGGGCCCGTACCGACGGACCGTGGACCGGGGGTACGCCGCGCTGGCCCAGCCTCTCGTGGTGCAGTCGAACACCTCGGGCGCCGAGCTCGTCTCGTTCCTGCGCGACGCGCACGCGCTCGGCCGGATCGCCTTCTTCTCGGATCTGGACCGGTTCGTGGCCGACACCGCCGCGCTGCAACGGCGCTACGACGCCATCACCCCTCCTGATCCTGTGACCGGGGCCGGGTGTGCGACCGCGATGGCGGGCCGGGCGGCCGCCGTCTCGACGTTGCGGTCGACGCTCGAGGGCGTCGTCGGCGGTCCAACCGGGCTCGGTGTCGTCGACCAGACATCGGCCACCTCCGCCGTGAGCGCAGCCGGTGCCGCCCTGCGCGCCGCCGACGCGTCGTGGGCGGCGTGTCGCGCTGCGCTGCGGCGCGCCCCGGGATCGCCCCACCTCGCCCCGTCGGTGTGGGTGCACGCCGGGGACCCGCTCGACGCCGGCGCCGCGGCCGGGATCGTGGCCGCCGTGGCGGGCTCGGCCTCCCTCGCCCCCGTCCACAGCCTCGTCCTCCCCGACGTGGTCACCGACCCGCCCGCGGTGGTGAGCGGACAGACCCTCGTGGTGCCGGCCACCACCCGCCTCGTCGCCGACGTCGTGGTGGCGGACCGGGGGAACGTCGACGAGGTGGGCGTCGAGCTCGGGGGGGAGGCCAGCCTCGTCGGCGCGACCCCGAGGCCGGTGCTCGTGCAGCGCACCCTCGACTTCAGCGCCGGGAAGTCGACGACGGTGCTGCTCCCCGCCATGAAGGTGGAGCCCGGCTCCTCCTACACCGTGCAGGTCGTGGCGGAGTCCCCGAGGTCCAGCGGCACCGGAGCGCTGGCATCGCGCACCATCGAGGTCCAGGTGCAGCCGGTGGCCACACTGACCTCGGTGACGTCGGCTCCCCTCGTCGCACTGCGGGGACGGCCCGTGGAGCTGATCGCGGACGTCTCGTCGTCGCTGGCGGGCGTGGGGTTCCCCACCGGCACGGTGGCCTTCGCCGACGACGGCGTCACCATCCCCGGCTGCGGGGCGCAGCCTGTCCACGAGGGTCAAGCCACGTGCACCGTCACCTACAGCGCCGCCTCCGCCCACGCCATCACGGGCCAGTACTCGGGGGACACGCGTAATGGGGGGTCGATGTCACCGGCCATCACGCTGAAGGTGGACAACGGGAGCTGACGTGCGCTGGAGTGACCGAGACGTGCGCTGGAGTGACCGAGCTGATCCCGGAGCCATAGGATCGGGGTTCTAAGTCAGAGGAGGGTCCGAGGGTCGTGGCAGAGAGCATCACCATCACCGACAACCGGACGGGCAATCAGCTCGAGATCCCCATCCGCAACGGCGGCGTGGAGGCGAGCGAGTGGAGCAAGCTTCTCCCGGGGATCTGGTTCTACGACCCGGGATTCGTGTCCACCGCGGCGTGCGAGAGCTCGGTGTCGTTCGTGGACGGGGACGCCGGGATCCTGCGCTACCGCGGCTACGACATCGCCCAGCTGGCCGAGCATTCGAACTATCTCGAGGTCGCCTACCTGCTCCTGCACGGAGAGCTTCCCACCGAGACCGAATTCTCGGCGTGGCGCCACGAGATCACCTACCACACCTACATCCACGAGAACGTACGAAAGCGGTTCCTGGAGGGGTTCCACTACGACGCCCATCCCATGGGGATGCTCGTCTCCGCCGTGGCGGCGCTGTCGACGTTCTACCTCGACGCCAAGGAGATCTTCGAACCCGAGGCCCGGCGCCGCCAGGTCATCCGGCTCATCGCCAAGATGCCCACCCTGGCCGCCGCGGCGCATCGCTTCTCGGTGGGGATGCCCTTCGTCTACCCCGACAATTCGCTCGATTTCGCCGCGAACTTCCTGTCGATGATGTGGAAGGTGGCCGAGCCTCGCTTCGACGCCAACCCCACGCTGGCCCGGGCGCTCGACATCCTGTTCATCTTGCATGCCGACCACGAGCAGAACTGCTCGACCACGGCCATGCGCGTCGTGGGGTCCTCACACGCCGATCCGTACTCGTGTTGCGCGGCGGCCTGTGCCGCGCTCTACGGCCCCCGGCACGGGGGTGCCAACGAGATGGTCATCCGCATGCTGACCGACATCGGCTCGATCGAGAACGTGCCCGCCTTCATCGACTCGGTCAAACAGGGTGACGGTGGGCGGCTCCAGGGCTTCGGCCACCGGGTCTACAAGAACTACGACCCGCGGGCCCGGATCATCAAGCAGACGGCCGATGAGGTGTTCGAGATCACCGGCAAGAACCCCCTCCTCGACATCGCGCTCAAGCTCGAGGAGATCGCCCTCTCCGACGAGTACTTCACGTCGCGCCGGCTCTATCCCAACGTCGACTTCTACTCGGGCCTGATCTACCAGGCCATGGGGTTTCCCCTCGAAATGTTCCCCGTGCTCTTCGCCATCCCCCGCACTGCGGGCTGGTTGGCGCACTGGCAGGAGATGCTCGACCAGGACTCCAAGATCGCCCGTCCGCGCCAGCTCTACATCGGCGCCGAACCGCGCCAGTACGTCCCCATCACCGCGCGCTGACCGACGGGAGGCCGCGCCGGAGGGCTGAGGGCCTCGTCGCTCGGGGCCCGGCCGCTCAGGGCGCTGGTTTCGGGACGAGGCGCATGAGGCCTTCTTGGACCACCGACACCACGAGCGTCCCGTCGCGGGCGAAGAGAAACCCCCGGGCCAGGCCCCGGGCGCCGAAGGCGCTCGGACTATCCATGTCGTAGAGGAGCCAGTCGTCGGCCCGGAAGGGCCGGTGGAACCACATGCAGTGGTCCAGGCTCGCTCCCATGAACTCGGCGTCGTCCCACTTCACCTCGTGGGGGGCCAGCATGGTGTCGAACAGCGACATGTCCGACGCGTAGGCCGCCACACAGGCATGGAGCAGAGGATCGTCGGGAAGCGTCCCATCGGCCCGGATCCAGACCCGCTGGACGGGGTCGCTGGCCTCATGGGCCATCCAGGGCAGGTCGCCCACGTGTCGCTGATCGATGGGATGGGGGCGGGCGAACCAGTCCGCCAGCTCGTCCCGCATCGGTTCGAGCCGGTCGTGGAGCGAGGGGAGGGTCTCGGGCGGAGCCACGTCGGGCATGGAGACCTGATGGTCGAAGGCGCCTTCCTCGTAGACGTGGAACGAGGCCGCCACGTTGAAGATGGCCTGTCCGTGCTGGATGGCCACCACGCGCCGGGTGGTGAACGAGCGGCCGTCGCGGATGCGGTCCACCTCGTACAGGATGGGCACGTTGGGGTCCCCGGGCCGCAGGAAGTAGGCGTGCAGCGAATGCACGCGGCCGCGCTCGACGGTGCGCCCCGCGGCCATGAGGGCTTGGGCCGCCACCTGTCCGCCGAAGACGCGTTGACGGCGCTCGTCGGGGCTCACACCTCGGAAGATGTTCACCTCGATGGGCTCGATGTCGAGAAGCTTGACCAGGAAGTCCAGGGCGTCGCTCACCACCACATCCTGGCAGGCCCCACCGCTACCCTGTCCCCGTGCCCACCACCGACTTCCCCCAAGGGTTCCTGTGGGGAACCGCCACGGCCGCGCATCAGATCGAGGGGGGCAACACCAACAACGACTGGTGGGCCTTCGAGCACGCCCCGGGAACGCCGTGTCTCGAGTCGAGCGGCGATGCCTGTGACTCGTGGCGCCTGTGGCCCGAGGACCTCGACCTGGTGGCGTCGCTCGGACTGGGCGCCTACCGGTTCTCGGTGGAGTGGAGCCGGATCGAGCCCGCCGAAGGGGAGTGGTCGCGTGCCGCGCTCGAGCACTACCGGCGCCACTGCGTGCGGTGCCGCGAGCTCGGGCTCTCCCCTGTGGTGACGCTCAACCACTTCACCATCCCCCGTTGGCTGTCCGAGCGGGGCGGGTGGGAGGCCGCGGATGCCCCCGAGCGCTTCGCCCGGTTGTGCGAGCGCGTGGGGCAGCACCTGGGGGACCTCGTGGGCTGGGCCTGCACGCTCAACGAGCCCAACGTCGTGGCCACCATGGGGTATCGGCTCGGGGTGTTCCCCCCGCGGCCCGGGACGGGGGACGGCGCGACGCCGTCAACGACGCGTTGTGCCGGGCCCATGTGCTGGGGGTCCAAGCCCTGCGGAGCGGCCCCGGGGACTTCCCGGTGGGGCTCACCCTGTCCATGCACGACTGGCAGCTCATGCCCGGGGGGGAGGAGCGGTTGGAGCGGATGCGCCGCCCGATGGAAGACGTGTTCCTGGAGGCCACGACGGGTGACGACTTCGTCGGGGTGCAGTGCTACACCCGGATGCGGGTGGGGCCCGACGGGGTGTTCGGGGCCGAGGAGGGGGTGCCCACGACCCAGATGGGCTACGAGTTCTACCCTCAGGCGCTCGAGGCCACCGTCCGCCGGGCCTGGGAGGTCACCGGGGGGACGCCGGTCGTGGTGACCGAGAACGGGATCGGGACCGCGGACGACTCGCAGCGGATCGCCTATGTGTCGGCCGCCCTGGCCGGGGTGAAGAAGTGCCTGGAAGAGGGCATCGACGTCCGTGGCTACTTCTACTGGAGCCTGCTCGACAACTTCGAATGGGTCGTGGGGTACGGGCCGACATTCGGTCTGGTCGAGGTCGACCACGGCTCGTTCGAGCGGCGGCCCAAACCGAGTGCGCAGTGGTTCGGGAAGGTGGCCCGGGCCAACGCCGTGCCTTGAGCCCGGACGCCGCCTGGGTAAAACCGCACCGTTCGGGCTAAATTCGCCCAATGGTCGCCACCGTGAAGCGCCTGTGGCGCCTGTACCACACCCCTACGGGGAAGAAGATGTTCCGCTACGCCACGGTGTCGGTCATCTCGACCACCGTGTCCTTCACCGTGCTGGGCCTCGTCTTCGGGGTGTTCCGCCTGTGGACCGAGGTGCCGAGCACCGTGTTCGCCAACCTGGTGGCCAGCGTTCCGGCCTACTACCTCAACCGCAGCTGGTCCTGGGGCAAGAGCGGCCGATCCCGGGTGTTCAAAGAGGTCGTCCCCTTCTGGACCATGACCGCCATCGGGATCGTCCTGTCGATCGGGACGGCGTCGCTCGCGCACCACCTCAGCAATGTGTACAACCTGCACCACTTCGGGCGGACCGTGGTGGTGGAGGGGGCCAACACCGGTGCCTTCGCCTTGCTGTGGATCGTCAAGTTCCTGGTCTTCAACCGGCTCTTCAACGTCGACCCGATCGCGCACGCGGACGCCGAGCTTTTCGTGGAAGCCGTGGTGGAGGTGGAGGGGGCTGAGCCCTGATATCGCTCGGTGAGTGGAGAACGCCGGCAGGTGGGCTGCCGGTTCCTGTCGCCCTATCGGGTGTCTGAGGTTCTGGTCAGTCCCTGAAATTCTGGAACTGCAGAGGGATCCCGAAGTCCTGCTCCTTGAGCGCCTTGATGATGCCCTGCAGGTCGTCGCGCTTCTTGCCCGACACTCTGAGCTGGTCACCCTGGGCTTGTGAGGACACACCCTTCAAGTTCAAGTCCTTGATGAACTTGTTCATGCGTTTGGCGTGATCGGCGGAGATACCGGCCTTGATGGCGATCCGCTGACGGACCGTGCCTTTGGTGGCCTCTTCGATCTTGCCGTCCTCGAGCGCTTTGAGCGACACCTCCCGGCGGACGATCTTCTCCTCCAGCACCTGGTGCAGCGCCCGGAGGCGGTCCTCGGTCGAGGACCGCAGGAGCATGTCGTTTTCGCTCAGCTCGATGCTCGAGTCGGTTCCCTTGAAGTCGAAGCGGGTGCTGGCCTCGCGGTTGGCTTGATCGACGGCGTTGCGAACCTCTTGCATGTCGACCTGCGAGACCACGTCGAACGTGGGCATGTCGACACGATAGTGCTGCGGTCGCTCGGGTCGGAGGCCTCGCTGTCCGGGGCCGGCCCGGCGGTGGCGGTCCTCCGGCGGGATCCGGTCCCGGCAGGCCCTCGTCTTCTGGGGCCCGGTAGGCCCTCGCCTTCTGGGGCCCGGCAGGCCCTCGCCTTCTGGGGCCCGGTAGGCCCTCGCGGTATGGTCTCGCCTCGCGGGTCGGTGCCCGAGTGGCCAAAGGGAGCAGACTGTAAATCTGCCGGCACAGCCTACGAAGGTTCGAATCCTTCCCGGCCCACGCTTCGCCCACCCATGTCTTGCCCAATTGCTCCTGAGGCCCGGGGTGACACTTGCCGGGACGGTTACGTTCATTACAATGCCGTTACGAATGTGTCCGAGTCGCATCCTCCCGGTCCGGCGGAGGGGACGGCGGCCGACAGGCTGGAGACTGCACCATTCGGTGACGAGCAACTTCGGGGCGAGGGCCGAAACGATGGGTCTAATGGGAAGGGCCGCCGTGTCGGTACGCGGCTTCGATCCTTCGACGGTCCCCGTGGTGGGACGGACCCTCGACCGCTTGACGATCTGGGACGAGGCCGTCCGGCGGCGTTGGCCGTTCAGCGCCCTGGTCGGTCCCGACCTCGAGCCCGGGTCCGTGAACGGCGACGGGTCGCGGCTTGCTCGTGCGACCCGCCATCCTCGGGTTCATCGCCGTCAGCGCCATCACGGTGGGCGCCAGCCTGCAATGGTCGCCCTTCGTCTTGAAGCTTCCGGGCGCGTGGTTCTTCGGCGTTCCCGCCGTGGGCGCCACTGCCCCCAAGACACCTCAACTTCCTCGGGCTGGTCGCCATGTACGGCGGCCTCGTGCTGTTCATGCGCGTCTGGTACGGCTTGATCCGGACCCTCTCGCAGGTGAAGGGGGTGCCGGTCCGCAAGCTCGTGATGGTGCTGGCGCTGTGGATCGTCCCGCTGCTCCTGGCGCCGCCGCTGTTCAGCCGCGACATCTACAGCTACGCGGCGCAGGGCGAGATGATGAGCCACCACATCAGCCCGTACCACTACGGCCCCGGCGTCCTCGGCGCCGCTCCGTCGGTGGCGTTGGTCGACCACCTGTGGCTCAACACGCCGGTGCCCTACGGGCCGCTGTTCATGGAGACCGACGGCTTCCTCACCAGCGTGTCGGGGCACAACGAACTGGTCGACCTGATGCTGCTGCGGCTGCTGGCCGTGCTGGGCGTCGGGCTCATGGCGATGTCGATCCCGTCGCTGGCCCGCAGCCTGGGACGAGATCCGTCCTACGCCTTCACGGTGGCCGTGCTCAATCCGGTCACGATCCTGCATCTCGTGGGGGGTGCCCACAACGATGCCCTCATGCTCGGCCTGCTCATGGCGGGCCTGGCCGTGGCCCGTCGGAACAGACCGGTGCGGGCATCGTGCTGTGCTCGCTGGCGGCCGCGGTGAAGGTCCCGGCCGCGCTGGGCGTCCTCTACATCGGCTGGGACTGGTTGGGCACCGGGCTGCCCGTGCGCGCCCGGATACGGCCCGTGGTCACCGCGGGCTTGATCGCGGCCGGGGTGATGGGTGCGTTGTCGATCGTCACGGGCCTCGGCTGGAGCTGGGTGTTGAACCTCGTCCACCCCGGGAACGGTCCGGTCATGGGTGGCTCCCGCCACCGGGGCGGGGATCTTCCTCACCGACCTCGCCCATCTGGTGGGGATCGGGGTGCCCCTGCACACCACGCTGTCGCTGACGCGGTGCGTCGGGGTCCTCGGCGCCTGTGGCTTCGCGATGTGGCTGTTGCTGCGATCGGACCGGATCGGGGCCCTGCGCGCCATGGGTCTGACCATGCTCGTGATCGTGGCCCTGGGACCCGTGGTCCAGCCCTGGTACCTGTCGTGGGGCCTCGTGGTGCTGGCCCCGGTGGCCACGGGCAAGGTGCGGACCCTCATCGTGGGATCGTCCATCGCGGCGGCCTTCATCGGCCTGCCCGCCGGACAGCTGCTGGTGTCCGGCCTCTTCTCGGCCGACCCCCTCACCGTGGCGGTGGCGCTGCTCGTGTGCCTCGCCATCCTGACCGTGCCCCTCTCGCCCTTCGACCGCGAGCGCCTGCTGGCCCGGTGGCGCCGGCAGCGGCGACGGGAGAGCGGCGGACCGCTACGCCGGGGCCGACCCGTCGGCGTCGCCTCGACTTACCGCGCCGAGCGCGCTGACGGTCACAGCATCCGCTGCAGGACGGCGACGTCGATCCAGCGGCCGAACTTTCGCCCCACCTCGCGCTCGACGCCGACGGGGGCGAAGCCACAGGCCCGGTGCAGGGCGATCGAGGGCTCGTTGTCACCCGAGATGCGGGCGATGACGGTGTGGAAGCCCCGGGCCACGGCCAGCGTCACGAGCTCGTCGAGGAGGAGCCGTCCCACCCCCTTGCCCCGCCACGCGCTCTCGACGTAGAGGGAGTCCTCCACGGTGGTGGCGTAGGCGGCGCGGTCGCGAAAGGCGACAGGGACCCGAATCCGACGACGAGCGGCCCCTCGGCCGCGACGACCGCCGGGTGCGCGCCCTGGTGGCGGGCGACCCACGAGCGCTGCTCCTCGGCCGTCCGGGGCTCGAGGTCGAAGGTGACGGTGGAGCCCGATGACCTCGGCGTTGTAGATGGCGCGGATGGCCTCGGCGTCCTCCTGGCGCGCCAGCCGGACCTCCATCGGACGATCGTACCGGCGCGGTTCGCCGTCGCCCGGGACGTCCTCCGGCCCGACAGGACCCCTGGCCCCCCGCGGAGAACGAGCACGTCGCGACTATGCTCGTCCGGCGCGGAGGTGCCGTGTCCGCCCCCTTAGCTCAGTCGGCAGAGCACAGCCATGGTAAGGCTGGTGTCGTCGGTTCGATTCCGACAGGGGGCTCGCCCCTGGCGGCGTAGCTCAGTCGGTCAGAGCACACGGCTCATAATCGTGTGGTCGCGGGTTCGAGTCCCGCCGCCGCTACCAGCCTGAGGGAACGGCCCCCGCCCCGAGCGGGGCCGGAGGCCGAGAAGGAGCACGGCAATGGCGAAGAACGAGAAGCGGGTGCAGGTCACGCTGGCCTGCGAGGTCTGCAAGCGCCGCAACTACATCACCATGAAGAACAAGCAGAACGACCGGGAGCGGATCGAGATGACCAAGTTCTGCCGCTGGGACCGCCAGCACACGCTCCACAAAGAGACCCGCTGACCGTCGAGCGCGGGGGCGGCCGGCGTCCGGCGCCGGCGCCGGCCCCCGTCCTGAGCTCGGACGCCGTCGGGAGACCGGGCGCGGCCGGTGATAACCTCACTGACCGGCCCCCTTGGCCGCCCGGGCGGTGACCGGTGTCCTGGCCGCCGAAGGGCAGTAGCTCAATTGGTAGAGCACCGGTCTCCAAAACCGGCGGTTGGGGGTTCGAGTCCCTCCTGCCCTGCCATCTGGCCGTCGAAAGGCGTGCGAAGCCGTGAACCGTGAGATGAAGCGCATGATGCAGCGCCAAGGCCAGATCGAGGCCGACGGCTCTCCCGCGACCCGACGCACGCCGCCTCCCCGCGCCGCCCCGTGGTCCAGACCCGAGACCTCGGTCTTCGGCCGCATCGCCGAGTTCTTCCGCGAGGTGCGGTCCGAGCTGCGCCAGGTGGCCTGGCCCACCCGCACGGAGGTGGTCAACTCCGCCACCATCGTCTTCATCACCCTCGTGCTGCTGGTCAGCCTGATCTTCTTGCTCAACTACGCCTTCTCGCACGCCGTCATCTTCCTGTTCAAGTCATGAGCGATCCCGATCTCGAGCCCGGGGAGGACCCCGGGGCCGCCGCGGCACCCTCGATGGCTCCGTCGCCGTCGATCGCCGACGCGCCCGTCGGCCGACCCTGGACGGGGCCGATGCCGAGGACTGAGCATCGAGCTCGAGCCGGCGTCCGACCGAGCCGACGGCGACCTCGTCGAGGTGAGCGCCGGCCTGCTCGGGCGAGGCCGAGGCAACGGCCACGTCGCCGAGTCGAGGCCGGTCGAGGACGACGATCGAAGGACCCGGCTGGGACAACGACGACGACGAGGACGAGCCCCCCGTCGTCGTCGAGAGCCCCTACGACCGGCCCGGACGGTGGTTCGTGGTGCACACCTACGCCGGCTACGAGAACAAGGTGAAGTCCAACCTCGAGAGCCGGATCGTCTCGATGAACATGGAGGACCGGATCTTCGAGGTCGTGATCCCCATGGAGGACGTCGTCGAGTTCAAGAACGGCAAGAAGGTCGTCGTCCAGAAGAAGGTGTTCCCCGGCTACCTGCTCACCCGCTGCGACCTCGACGACGACTCGTGGTCGGTGATCCGCAACACCCCCGGGGTCACCGGGTTCGTGGGTCCCGGGACCAAGCCCACGCCGCTGTCGCGCCGCGAGGTGGAGAGCATCCTCCAGGTCAAGGTGGAGGGCGGCGCCGAGCCCACCAAGAAGACGCGGCCCCGCCTCGAGTACGAGGTGGGCGAGACGGTGCGGGTGCAAGGAAGGGCCGTTCGCCGACTTCTCGGGGCAGATCGACGAGATCAACGAGGACCAGCTCAAGCTCAAGGTGCTGGTCAACATCTTCGGCCGGGAGACCCCGGTCGAGCTCGAATTCAGCCAAGTCGCCAAGCTCTAGTCCGCAGGAGGCTCACCGCCATGCCCCCCAAGAAGAAGGTCCTCGCCGTCGTGAAGATCCAGCTCCCCGCCGGGAGCGCCACGCCCGCGCCCCCGGTCGGCACCGCCCTCGGGCCCCACGGCGTGCAGACCATGGAGTTCTGCAAGCAGTACAACGCCGCCACCGAGAACCAGCGGGGCACGGTCGTGCCGGTCGAGATCACCATCTACGAGGACCGCTCGTTCACCTTCGTGCTGAAGACGCCGCCGACCCCGGTCCTCATCCGCGAGGCCGCGGGCATCGAGAAGGGAGCCACCGCCGCCGGCCGGGAGCAGGCCGGCATCGATCACCGACGCCCAGGTCGCCCGAGATCGCCAAGGTGAAGCTGCCCGACCTCAACACCGACGACATCGAGTGCGGCCAAGCGCCAGGTGGCGGGCACGGCCCGCTCCATGGGCATCGCCGTCGAAGGCTGACGGCACGGCGACCGGCAAGACGACGAAGAGGAGCCCGACGTGCAAAAAGGCAAGAAGTACCGGGCCGCGCTCGAGCGGTTCGACCGGGAGCAGCTGTACTCGCCCGGCCGAGGCGGTGGACCTGGTGAAGGAGCATGGCCCCGGCCAAGTTCGACGAGACCGTCGAGCTGGCCGTCCGCCTCGGGGTCGATCCCCGCAAGGCCGACCAGATCGTGCGGGGCACGCTGAGCCTGCCGGCCGGCACCGGGCGCACCGCCCGGGTGGTGGTCTTCGCCGCCGGGTGAGCGGCCGCCGAGGCCCGCGCCGCCGGCGCCGACGAGGTCGGGCGCCGACGACCTCGTGGCCAGGGTCGAAGGCGGCTTCCTCGACTTCGACGTGGCCATCGCCACCCCCGACCTGATGGGCCAGGTCGGCAAGCTCGGCCGGGTGCTCGGTCCCCGCGGGCTCATGCCCAACCCCAAGACCGGGCACCGTCACCACCGACGTCGGCAAGGCCGTGACCGAGTTCAAGGGCGGCCGGGTCGAGTACCGCACCGACAAGGTCGGCAACGTCCACGTCCGGGTGGGCAAGGTGTCGTTCACCGGCGAGCAGCTGCTGGCAGAACGTCCACGCCGTGATCGAGGAGCTGGTGCGGGCCAAGCCGGCCGCGGCCAAGGGCCGCTACCTGCGGGCGGTGACGCTGTCGTCCACCATGGGCCCCGGCGTCCACATCGACCCGGCCCGCGCCCGCGAGCACGACGAGGAGCTGGCCGCCTCGGCGTAGGGAGCCCTTGCTTCGTCGGCGTAGTAGATTCGCCCGGCGGCCTCTTCGGAGGTCGAGGACACGAGATCGAGTACTTGCCGTCGCCGTAGACCTCCGGTCGCGCCTTCGGGCGTCGAAGGGGCTTCGGGCCCGCCTGACCAGGTGACGAACGTGACACTCGGCGGGGCGTCGGACCCTGCTCGGTGGCTGCGGTGACGGCATGAGGTGAGCGGTGCCGCACCGTTCCGAGCACGAGGAGTCGACGATGGACAACCCCAGGCCGCAGAAGGTGGCCGTCGTGAACGAGGTGCGCGAGCGCCTCGACGGCGCCGAGGCCGCCATCCTGACCGAGTACCGGGGCCTGACCGTCGCCGAGCTGGCCGCCTTGCGCCAGGCCCTGCGGGCCGCCGGCGGCGACTACAAGGTCTACAAGAACACCCTGGTCAAGCTGGCGATCGCCGGTGGCCGCCACGAGGCGCTGGACGCCGCTTCTGGAGGGCCCGACGGCCATCGCCTTCGTCTCGGGCGAGGTCAGCGCGGTGGCCAAGGCCCTGCGCGACTACGCCCGGACCAACCCGAACCTGGTGGTCAAGGGGGGCCTGCACGGCGAGGGCTTCCTGTCGACCCAGGACCTCGAGCGCCCTGGCCGACCTGCCCTCGCGCGACGTGCTGCTGGCCCGGCTGGCCGGGGCCATCGCCGCCCCGCTGCAGCAGTTCGCCGGCCTCCTGCAGGCGCTTCCCCGCAACCTCGCCTACGGCCTGTCGGCCCTGCTCGACCAGCAGGGTGGTGCCCCGGCCGAGGCCGAGGCCGAGGCCCAGCGACCGAGGCCCCGCGCCGAGGCCGAGGCTGCAGCACCGAGGCCGCCGCCCGCCGAGGCCGCGGCCGAGGCCGAGGCCGAGCCGAGACGCGCCGAGGCTCACCGGCCGAAGCTGCGGCCGAGGCCGCCGCAGCCGAGGCCACCGCGAGACGACCTGCCGAGACGCCGAGGCCATCGGCCGAGGCCGGACCGAGCCGGCGGCCGAGGGCTGAGCACGGCACCGCGCCCGCCGCAGACCTATCGAACCAATCGAGAAACCAAAGGAGCACAGCCACCATGGCTACCAAGATCACCAAGGACGAGATCCTCGAGGGGATCGCCAACCTCTCGGTCCTCGAGCTCTCCGAGCTCCTGAAGGACTTCGAGGAGAAGTTCGGCGTGACCGCCGCCGCCCCCGTGGCCGTGGCGGCCGCCCCGGCCGCGGCGGCGGTGGCGACGCCGGCGGCGGCGAGGACGAGAAGACCGAGTTCGACGTCATCCTCACCGCCGCCGGCGACAAGAAGATCCAGGTCATCAAGGAGGTCCGGTCGCTGACCAGCCTGGGCCTCAAAGAGGCCAAGGACCTGGTCGACTCGGCCCCGAAGCCGGTGCTGGAGCGGGTGTCGAAGGAGGACGCCGACAAGGCCAAGGCCCAGCTCGAGGAGGCCGGGGCGACCGTCGAGGTCAAGTAGCCCGGCGCGCCGGGAGCGTCGGAGTGCTTGACGGCACCCCGGCGCGTCCGTAGCCTGTCGGTGGCAGCGACAGAAGGGGTTGCCATTTGCCGCGCGCCGCGCGTATGCTGTGCGGTTGCCGTGCCCCTTTCTTCGCGCCACCCTTGCCGAATCCGGCTGGCTGACGCGCGCCGCTGTGCCCGCGGCGCAGGCTTAGTCGCCACCGTGTCCGCGCCCGTCCTGCCCGTCCGCCGTGTAGTACCCGCTACTCACCCGTCCCCGGCGTACCCGGGGACACTCCACCCGTCACCGTCCCGCCGTCTCGTTCACTGCCCGCCACCCACCTGGGAGGAGTAGACCGTTGCCTGCACGGTCTAAAAGCCCGGAGCGTTTCTCGTTCGCCAATCTCGACGAGGTCCTGCCTCTGCCGGACCTCATCGCCATCCAGCGGGACTCGTTCCGCTGGTTCCTGGACAAGGGTCTGGCCGAGGCGTTCGCCGACATCAGCCCCATCGAGGACTTCACCGGCCAGCTGAGCCTGGAGCTGGAGTTCGACCCGACCGACCCCGATCTGCGCCCGCCTCCGAAGTTCCGGGAGGAGGAGTGCAAGGAGAAGGACATGACCTATGCCGCCCCGGTGTTCGTCCGGGCGCGGTTCATGAACGCCCAGACCGGTGAGATCAAGGAGCAGACCGTCTTCATGGGGGACTTCCCGATGATGACGGACAAGGGCACCTTCATCATCAACGGCACCGAGCGGGTGGTGGTGAGCCAGCTGGTGCGCTCCCCGGGCGTGATCTTCCAGCCCGGTCGCGACGCCAAGACCATCGTCACGGGCACCGTCCACCCCTACCGCGGCGAGTGGATCGAGTTCGACGTCGAGGCCAAGCCCTCCAAGGACGTCACCGCCGGCGCCCGCGTGGCCCGCAAGCGCCGGCTGTCGCTGTTCGTGCTGCTGCGGGCCCTCGGCTACGAGGACGAGGGATTCCTGAACCGGTTCGTCCGGCACTTCGACTTCCTCGAGGGCCAGTGGGAGAAGGAGCGCGACCTCGCCCCCACCCGGGAGGAGGCCCTCCTCGAGATCTACAAGCGGGCCCGGCCCGGGCGAGCCGCTGTCGGCCGAGGCGGCCCGGGCCTACTTCGAGAACGCCTTCTTCAACCCCAAGCGCTACGACCTGACCCGGGTGGGCCGCTACAAGCTCAACCGGAAGCTCGGCCCCGAGATCGAGCGGATCTCGAGCATCCTCGACATCGACCTGGAGCGGCCCGGCGCCCGACCAGGGCGTGCTGAGCCCGTCGGAGATCCTGGCCACGGCCACCTACATGCTCCACCTGGCCGACGGCGAGTCCGGGTACCGCATCGACGACCAGGACCACTTCGCCAACCGCCGCATCCGGTCGGTGGGCGAGCTCATCCAGAACCAGGTGCGGGTGGGGCTGTCCCGGATGGAGCGGGTGGTGCGGGAGCGCATGACGACCCAGGACGTCGAGGCCATCACGCCCCAGACGCTGATCAACATCCGGCCCGTGGTGGCGGCCATCAAGGAGTTCTTCGGCACCAGCCAGCTGAGCCAGTTCATGGACCAGAACAACCCCCTGTCGGGTCTGGCCCACAAGCGCCGGCTGTCGGCCCTCGGGCCCGGCGGCCTGTCCCGTGAGCGGGCCGGCTTCGAGGTCCGGGACGTGCACAGCTCCCACTACGGGCGGATGTGCCCCATCGAGACGCCCGAAGGGCCCGAACATCGGCCTCATCGGCGCCCTGGCCACCTACGCCCGGGTCAACGAGTACGGGTTCATCGAGACCCCGTACCGCAAGGTGGTCGACGGGCGGGTCAGCGACGAGATCGTCTACCTGGCCGCCGACGAGGAGGAGGAGCACGTCATCGCCCAGGCCAACGCCAAGCTCGACGAGCGCGGTCGGTTCGTCGACGAGCGCGTGCTCGTGCGCCGCGGGCCGCAAGGCGCGGGCGTGCGGGTGGGCGCCACCACGACCTCCTACGGCACCACCAGCGAGATCGACTACGTGCCCGCCGGCCGAGGTCGACCTCATGGACGTCTCGCCCAAGCAGATCGTGTCGGTGTCGACGGCGCTGATCCCCTTCGTCGAGCACGACGACGCCAACCGGGCCCTGATGGGCGCCAACATGCAGAAGCAGGCCGTGCCGCTCGTGGTGCCCGAGGCTCCCTACATCGGCACCGGCGTCGAGGCCCGGGCCGCCCAGGACGCCGGCGACGTGCTGCTGTCCGAGGGCGAGGGCACCGTGGCCGAGGTGTCGGGCGACCACGTGGTGGTCGAGTACCGGGCCGGTCAGCGCGACCGCCTGGGCCACGAGCTCGGCCGCCGGCGCTACACCCTGGCCAAGTTCCGGCGCTCCAACCAGAACACCTCGATCAACCAGAAGGTGATCGTGGACGAGGGCCAGCAGGTGGTGGCCAGCGACGTGCTGGCCGACGGGTCGGCCACCCACAACGGCGAGCTGGCGCTGGGCAAGAACCTCCTGGTGGCCTTCATGCCGTGGGAGGGCTACAACTTCGAGGACGCCATCATCCTCTCCGAGCGGCTGGTGCGCGACGACGTGCTCACCTCGATCCACATCGAGGAGCACGAGGTCGACGCCCGGGACACCAAGCTCGGGGCCGAGGAGATCACCCGGGACATCCCCAACCTGTCCGAGGAGATCCTGGCCGACCTGGACGAGCGGGGCATCATCCGCATCGGAGCCGAGGTCGGCCCCGGCGACGTGCTCGTGGGCAAGGTCACGCCCAAGGGTGAGACCGAGCAGACACCCGAGGAGCGCCTCCTGCGGGCCATCTTCGGCGAGAAGGCCCGTGAGGTGCGCGACACCTCGCTCAAGGTGCCCCACGGTGAGTCGGGCAAGGTCATCGACGTCCGGGTCTTCTCCCGTGAGGACTCCCACGAGCTGCCCCCCGGGGTCAACCAGCTCGTGCGGGTGTACGTGGCCCAGAAGCGCAAGATCTCCGAGGGCGACAAGCTGGCCGGACGCCACGGCAACAAGGGCGTCATCTCCAAGATCCTGCCCGTGGAGGACATGCCGTTCCTGTCCGACGGCACCCACGTCGACATCATCCTGAACCCCCTGGGCGTGCCCAGCCGGATGAACGTGGGCCAGGTGCTCGAATCGCACCTGGGCTACGCGGCGCGCTGGGGCTGGGACGGCGTCCGAGGCGCATCAGACCCAGGCAGGTGCCAACGAGGACGAAGACCCGGCCCCGGACCGACCCGGCCGTGTGGGTCTCGACGCCCGCCTTCGACGGTGCGCACTGGGACGAAGAGGACGACGCCGGCCGGCACCCCACCATCAAGCGGCTCTTCGAGCTGCTTGCACACCGACTCGGCCGACGGCACCCGGCTCATCGGGACCGACGGCAAGGCCACGCTCTACAACGGGCGGACCGGCGAGCGTCTACGACAACCCCATCTCGGTGGGATACGTCTACATCTTGAAGCTCGCCCACCTCGTGGACGACAAGATCCACGCCCGCTCGACGGGGCCGTACTCGATGATCACCCAGCAGCCCCTGGGCGGGAAGGCCCAGTTCGGTGGGCAGCGCTTCGGCGAGATGGAGGTGTGGGCCCTCGAGGCCTACGGGGCCGCCTACGCCCTGCAGGAGCTGCTCACCATCAAGTCCGACGACGTCCTCGGTCGGGTCAAGGTCTACGAGGCCATCGTGAAGGGCGAGAACATTCCCGAGCCGGGCATCCCCGAGAGCTTCAAGGTGCTCATCAAGGAGATGCAGTCGCTGTGCCTCAACGTCGAGGTGCTGTCGACCACCGGTGAGGAGATCGAGATGCGAGAGCTCGACGAGGACGTCTTCCGGACGGCCGAGGAGCTCGGCATCGACATCAGCCGGCCCGAGCGCGGGTCGGACGAGGAAGACGAGCGTCGTGCTGCCGAGAGGAGCTTCTAGCCGTGCTGGACGTCAATAATTTCGACCAGCTTCGTATCGGACTGGCCACGGCGGAGTCCATCCGTTCGTGGTCCAACGGAGAGGTCAAGAAGCCCGAGACCATCAACTACCGGACCCTGCGTCCGGAGAAGGACGGGCTGTTCTGCGAGAAGATCTTCGGGCCCACCAAGGACTGGGAGTGCTACTGCGGCAAGTACAAGCGCGTCCGGTTCCGGGGGATCATCTGCGAGCGCTGCGGCGTCGAGGTCACCCGCTCGAAGGTGCGGCGCGAGCGCATGGGCCACATCGAGCTGGCCGCCCCCGTGGTCCACATCTGGTACCTGCGCGGCACCCGGAGCTGGCTGGCCTATCTCCTCATGGGCACCGAGGCCCGCGAGGAGCTGAAGGCCAAGCAGCTGGAGAAGGTCATCTACTTCGCCGCCAACCTGGTCACCTGGGTCGACGACGAGCGCCGCCACGAGGACCTGTCCGCCCTCGAGGGCGAGCTGGCCGAAGAGGTCACCCAGCTCGAGCGCCAGCGCGACCTCGAGATCGACCGTCGCTTCAAGGAGCTCGAGAAGGAGCTGGCCGAGCTCGAGGCCGGTGGGGCCAAGGACGCCGAGATCAAGGCCCGTCAGCGTCTGTCGGAGAAGGAGATCGGCTCGGTCCGCGAGCGGTCCGAGGCCGACATCGACCTCGCCAAGCGCGCCTTCGACGAGTTCCGCGACCTGTTCCCCCGCAAGATCATCGAGGACGAGCTGC
Organism: uncultured Acidimicrobiales bacterium; assembly: GCA_963768255.1. Classification (GTDB taxonomy): domain Bacteria; phylum Actinomycetota; class Acidimicrobiia; order Acidimicrobiales; family UBA8190; genus Chersky-840. Next base: position 778,060 of record CAVYGX010000008.1, read on the forward strand.
TGTGGCGGGAGCTGAAGATCCGCTACGACGACTACTTCGAGGGTGGCATGGGCGCCGAGGCCATCGCCCGGCTGATCGACCGGATCGACTTCGACGTCGAAGAGGTGAAGCTCCGCGAGGCCATCGACGCCGCCGACGGACGTCGTCCGCTGTCCGCCCAGCGCCGGCAGAAGGCCATCAAGCGGCTCAAGATCGTGACCGCCTTCAACCGCCGCGACGACCACGGCCGTCGCGCCAACGACCCGCGGGCCATGATCCTCGAGGTCGTGCCGGTGATCCCGCCCGACCTGCGCCCCATGGTGCAGCTCGACGGTGGCCGGTTCGCCACGTCCGACCTCAACGACCTCTACCGGCGGGTCATCAACCGCAACAACCGGCTGAAGCGCCTGCTCGACCTGGGCGCGCCCGAGATCATCATCAACAACGAGAAGCGCATGCTCCAAGAGGCCGTCGACGCCCTGTTCGACAACGGCCGCCGCGGCCGGCCCGTCACGGGGCCGGGCAACCGGCCTCTCAAGAGCCTGTCGGACATGTTGAAGGGCAAGCAGGGTCGGTTCCGCCAGAACCTGCTGGGCAAGCGCGTCGACTACTCGGGCCGTTCGGTCATCGTGATCGGCCCCACCCTGCAGCTGCACCAGTGCGGCCTGCCCAAGCTCATGGCCCTCGAGCTGTTCAAGCCGTTCGTCATGAAGCGCCTCGTCGACCTGGAGCTGGCCCAGAACATCAAGTCGGCCAAGCGCATGGTCGAGCGTCGCCGGCCCCAGGTGTGGGACGTCCTCGAGGGCGTCATCAAGGAGCACCCGGTGCTGCTCAACCGGGCGCCCACCCTGCACCGCCTCGGCATCCAGGCCTTCGAGCCGGTCCTCGTCGAGGGCAAGGCCATCCAGGTCCACCCGCTCGTGTGCACGGCCTTCAACGCCGACTTCGACGGCGACCAGATGGCCGTCCACCTGCCGCTGTCGGCCGAGGCCCAGGCCGAGGCGCGCGTGCTCATGCTGTCGGCCAACAACATCCTGTCCCCGGCCACGGGGCGACCCATCACCGTGCCCACCCAGGACATGGTGTTCGGCGCCTACTACCTCACCCTCGAGGTCGACGGGGCCAAGGGGGAGGGCAAGATCTTCCGCCACGCCTACGAGGTCGAGCGCGCCTTCGAAGAGGGCGACATCGACCTGCACGCCAAGATCGTGCTGCGGACGAACCCCGGTTCCTCGATGCACACGGCGCTGACCAAGGCGCTCGACGCCGTCCCCGGCGAGGACGACTTCCTGTCCATCGTGACCACCGCGGGGCGGGTGTTCTTCAACAGCGCGCTGCCCAAGGGCTTCCGCTTCGTGAACGACGTCGTGGGCGAAGCGTCCATCCCCATCGGCGGCATCGTCGAAGAGGTGTCGGCCACCGAGCCCAAGAACGTGGTGGCCGAGAGCCTCGACCGCATCAAGGCGCTCGGCTTCCGGTACGCGGCCCAGTCGGGTCTCACCATCTCCATCGACGACGTCCGCACGCCGCCGGAGAAGCGGGCCATCCTCGACCGCTACGAGCGCGAGGCGGAGAAGGCCGAGACCCAGTTCAAGCGGGGCATCATCACCGACGACGAGCGGCGCCAGAAGGAGATCGAGATCTGGACCTCGGCCACCTCCGAGGTGGGCCGGGCCATGGAGAAGACGCTGTCGGCGATCGCCTTCAACCCGCTCGACATGATGGTCGACTCCGGGGCCCGGGGGAACTCCCAGCAGATCCGCCAGATCGCCGGCATGAAGGGCCTGGTGTCCAATCCCCGGGGCGAGATGATCCCCCGGCCGATCAAGTCCTCGTTCCGTGAGGGCCTGTCGGTGCTCGAGTACTTCATCTCCACCCACGGCGCCCGCAAGGGCCTGGCCGACACCGCCCTGCGCACCGCCGACTCCGGGTACCTCACCCGGCGTCTGGTGGACGTCGCCCAGGAGCTCATCGTCCGCATCGACGACTGCGCCACGTCGCGCGGCATCTGGCTCGAGGGCGTCGTGCCCGACGAGGCCGGACGCCGGTCGTACCTGGAGACGCGGGCCTACGGCCGGGTCCTGGCCGAGGACGTGAACCTCGCCGACTGGCGATCATCCCGGCCGGGACCATGCTCGACGACGACCTCGTGGCCGCGCATCCGCGACGACGAGGTCATTGACCGGGTTCGGGTGCGGTCGGTGCTCACGTGCGAGTCCGAGCACGGAGTGTGCGTCACCTGCTACGGCCAGTCACTTGCCACGGGACGGCTGATCGAGCTGGGGGAGGCGGTCGGGGTCATCGCGGCCCAGTCCATCGGTGAGCCCGGGACGCAGCTGACCATGCGGACCTTCCACACCGGTGGTGTCGTGGGAGAGGACATCACCCACGGTCTGCCCCGGGTCGTCGAGCTGTTCGAGGCCCGTACGCCCAAGGGCGCGGCCGTCCTCGCCCACTACTCGGGCGTGGTCCGGATCGAGGACGAGGAAGGTGGACGGCGCATCACCGTCGTGGCCGAGGACGGCACCGAGGAGTCGGTGCTCGTGTCGGCCCGGGCCCATCTCGAGGTGACCGCGGGCCAGGACGTCGCCGCCGGCGACGCGCTGGTCGAAGGTCCCAAGGACCCCAAGGAGCTCCTCGAGGTCAAGGGCATCCGGGAGACCCAGCAGTACCTGGTGGAAGAGGTCCAGAAGGTCTACCGGGACCAGGGGGTGTCGATCCACGACAAGCACATCGAGCTGATCGTCCGTCAGATGCTACGGCGGGTGCTCGTGGCCGAGCCCGGGGACGCCCCTTTCCTGCCGGGCGAGCGCGTCGACAACCAGATCTACGCCGAGGTGAACCGCAGCCTGGTCCAGGAGGGCAACCGCCCCGCCGAGGGACGGCCCGAGCTCATGGGGATCACCAAGGCGTCGCTGGCCACCGACTCGTGGCTGTCGGCCGCGTCGTTCCAAGAGACCACCCGGGTCCTGACCGAGGCCGCCATCGAGGGCAAGTCGGACCAGCTCTTCGGGCTCAAGGAGAACATCATCATCGGCAAGCTGATCCCGGCCGGGACCGGCATGGGCCGCTACCGCGACATCGAGGTCGACCTGCCCGACGCGGCCGGGGTGTCCCTGCGGACCTACGGGTTCGACGAGGAGACCGAGGACCTCGCGGCCTGGCTGCGTGACGTGGGTGGTCCCACCGGCGGCGGCGAGGGCGGGTTCGGCGAGACGGGGTCGGCCGATCCCTCCTACGGGGAGTTCGCCGATCCCGGTGCCGGGGCCGCGCCGTGGGGTGCGCTCGACACCGCGGCCACCGACCCCTTCGGCGTCTCTCCCAACGGAGAGGGCACCGACCACGGGGTCGACGGCAACGGGCAACTCGAGGCCGGGGCCTGACGTCAGCGCGCTCCACCATCCCGGCCCTATTGCTCGGCAGACGCCCTAAGCTCTACCATTGCCTGCTCGCGTGGAGCGGTGTCTTAGGACCCCGCGCCCGGCAGTTCCCGCGAGCAAGTCCCGAAAATCGTCCAGAGGTCACGCGTGCCCACGATCGAACAGCTCGTCCGAAAAGGACGGGCGTCCAAGCAGTCGAAGACCAAGACGCCGGCGCTCAAAGGCGCGCCCCAGCGTCGGGGTGTGTGCACGCGCGTCTTCACGACCACTCCGAAGAAGCCGAACTCGGCCCTGCGCAAGGTGGCCCGGGTGCGCCTCACGAGCGGGATCGAAGTGAGCGCCTACATCCCCGGGGTCGGCCACAACCTGCAGGAGCACTCCATCGTGCTCGTGCGCGGCGGCCGGGTGAAGGACCTGCCCGGGGTGCGCTACAAGGTGATCCGAGGGGCCCTCGACGCGGCCGGAGTGCGGGAGCGCAACCAGGCTCGTTCGCGCTACGGCGCCAAGAAGGAGTCCTGACATGCCCCGCAAAGGCCCCGCCACCCGGCGCGAGCTCGTGCCCGACCCGGTGTTCCGGTCGGTGCTGGTCACCCAGGTCGTCAACAAGGTCCTGTCGCGCGGCAAGCGCACCCTGGCCGAGCGGCTGGTCTACGACGCGCTCGAGGTCGTGCGGGAGAAGACCGGGGGCGACCCGGTGACGATCCTCAAGCGGGCGGTGGAGAACACCAGGCCCGAGCTCGAGGTGAAGAGCCGCCGGGTCGGTGGTGCCACCTACCAGGTGCCCGTCGAGGTCCGACCCCGACGTGCCACCACGCTGGCCATCCGGTGGCTGGTGGGGTTCTCCCGCCAGCGCCGCGAGAAGACGATGGCAGAACGCCTGGCCAACGAGGTCCTCGACGCCGCCAACGCCACCGGCGCCGCGGTCAAGCGCCGGGAGGACATGCACAAGATGGCCGAATCCAACAAGGCCTTCGCCCACTACCGCTGGTAGCGGGGAAGGCGCCCGGAGGGCGCACGCCGCGCCGGCCGGGCCCGTCCACGAACAACCTGAAAGCTCAGCACCATGGCCGACGCACGCCCCATCCGAGAGTTTCCCCTCGCCCGGACCCGCAACATCGGGATCATGGCCCACATCGACGCGGGCAAGACCACGACGACCGAGCGCATCCTCTATTACACCGGCAAGAACTACAAGATCGGTGAGGTCCACGAAGGCGCCGCCACCATGGACTGGATGGTCCAGGAGCAGGAGCGGGGCATCACCATCACCTCCGCCGCCACCACGTGTAAGTGGCGGGACTGCTGGATCAACATCATCGACACCCCCGGCCACGTCGACTTCACCGTCGAGGTGGAGCGGTCCCTGCGCGTGCTCGACGGGGCGGTGGCGGTGTTCGACGCCGTGGCCGGGGTCGAGCCGCAGACCGAGACCGTCTGGCGCCAGGCCAACAAGTACTCGGTGCCGCGCATCTGCTTCATCAACAAGATGGACCGCATCGGAGCCGACTTCAACCGGGCCGTGGAGATGATCCGGGACCGTCTCGACGCGGTGCCGGCGGTGATCCAGCTCCCCATCGGCGTCGAAGGCGGTTACCAGGGCGTCGTCGACCTCCTCGCCCTGGAAGCGCTGGTGTGGAACGACGACATGGGTGAGAAGTGGCGCACCGAGGAGATCCCGGCCGACCTCGCCGTGGAGGCCGACGCGGCCCGCCACCAGCTCGTGGACGTGCTCTCGAACTACGACGACACCATCATGGAGAAGTACGTCGGCGACGAGGAGATCACCACCGACGACCTGCGCCGGGGCCTGCGCCGGGCCACGATCGCCAGCCAGGTCGTGCCGGTGCTGTGCGGCTCGGCCTTCAAGAACAAGGGGGTCCAGCCTCTGCTCGACGCGGTGGTGGACTTCCTGCCGAGCCCCCTCGACGTGCCTCCGGCGGTGGGCACCACCTCCAAGGGCGAGCCCATCGAGCGCATCGCGGACGATTCTGAGCCTTTCGCCGCGCTCGCCTTCAAGATCATGACCGATCCCTACGTGGGCAAGCTCACGTACCTGCGCGTCTACTCGGGCACCCTCTCCAAGGGCTCGACCATCGTCAACTCCACCAAGGGGGGCCGCAAGGAGCGCGTGGGTCGGATCCTGCAGATGCACGCCAACCACCGCGAGGACAAAGACGCCATCTTCACCGGCGACATCGTGGCCGCGGTGGGCCTCAAGGACACGACCACGGGCGACACCCTGACCGACCCCGGGCACCAGATCCTCCTCGAGACGCTCGAGTTCCCCGAGCCCGTGATCCACGTGGCCGTCGAGCCCAAGACCAAGGCCGACCAGGACAAGCTGGGCAAGGCCCTCTTCGCGCTGAGCGAGGAGGACCCGACGTTCCGCGTTCGGACCGATGACGAGACCAACCAGACCGTCATCTCGGGCATGGGCGAGCTCCACCTCGAGGTCCTGGTCGACCGGATGCTCCGGGAATTCTCGGTGGACGCCAACGTGGGCAAGCCCCAGGTGGCCTACCGCGAGACCATCCGCAAGCTGGTGGAGAAGGTGGAGGGCCGCTACGTCCGCCAGACCGGCGGCCGGGGCCAGTACGGCCACGTCGTCATCAGCCTCGAGCCCACCGGGCCCGGCGGCGGCTACGAGTTCGTGGACAAGATCAGCGGCGGGGTGATCCCCAAGGAGTACATCCCCGCCGTCGACGCCGGCATCCAGGAGGCCCTCACCAACGGCGTGCTGGCCGGGTACCCCATGGTGGACGTCCGGGTCCTGCTCACCTACGGCTCCTACCACGACGTCGACTCCTCGGAGATGGCCTTCAAGATCGCCGGGTCCATGGCCGTGAAAGAGGCCGCCCGTCGGGCGAGCCCCGTCCTGCTCGAGCCGGTGATGGCCGTCGAGGTGGTGACGCCCGAGGATTACATGGGAGAGGTCATCGGGGACCTGTCGTCCCGCCGGGGCAAGGTCGAGGGCATGGAACAGCGGGGCACCAGCCATGTCGTGCGGGCTCTGGTGCCGCTGGGCGACATGTTCGGCTACGCTACCGACCTGCGTTCGCGGACCCAGGGCCGGGCCACGTACACCATGCAATTCAGCGCATATCACGAGGTCCCCGACTCGATCGCCCGTGAGATCGTGGCTCGGGCCCGCGGCGAGTAGAGGCGCTCGCACCAAGGACGGCCCGGCAGTACCGCGACGCAGTACGCCACGCCACACGCAGCAGAAAGACACAGGAAGACGAGGCGGTGCCCGAGGGGGAGCCGCCCGAAACAGGGAGTCGGAGCAACAGTCATGGCCAAGAAGAAGTTCGAGCGCAACAAGCCTCACGTCAACGTCGGGACGATGGGTCACATCGACCACGGCAAGACCACGCTCACGGCCGCCATCACCAAGGTGCTGTCGGAGGCGAACCCGAACGTCTCGTTCACCCCGTTCGACCAGATCGACAAGGCCCCCGAGGAGAAGCAGCGCGGCATCACCATCTCGATCGCCCATGTCGAGTACGAGACCGACAAGCGCCACTACGCGCACGTCGACATGCCCGGCCACGCCGACTACATCAAGAACATGATCACGGGCGCCGCCCAGGTGGACGGCGCCATCCTGGTGGTGTCCGCCGCGGACGGCCCCATGCCCCAGACCCGTGAGCACGTGCTGCTGGCCCGCCAGGTGGGCGTGCCCTCCATCGTGGTGGCCCTCAACAAGGCCGACATGGTCGACGACGAGGAGCTCCTCGACCTGGTCGAGCTCGAGGTCCGTGAGCTGCTGACCCAGTACAGCTTCCCCGGCGACGACGTGCCCGTCATCCGCGTGAGCGCCCTCAAGGCCCTCGAGGGCGACGCCGAGTGGACGCCCAAGATCATCGAGCTCATGGACGCCGTGGACAGCTTCATCCCCGAGCCCGAGCGTCCCATCGACAAGCCCTTCCTCATGCCCATCGAGGACGTCATGTCGATCACGGGCCGTGGCACGGTCGTGACGGGCAAGGTGGAGCAGGGCCAGGTCAAGGTGGGTGAGGAGGTCGAGATCGTCGGACTGCGCAACACCCAGAAGACCGTCGTCACGGGCGTGGAGATGTTCCGCAAGCTCCTCGACGAGGGTCGCGCCGGCGACAACATCGGCGCCCTCCTGCGCGGCACCAAGAAGGAGGACGTCGAGCGGGGTCAGGTGCTCGCCAAGCCCGGCTCGATCACTCCGCACACCAACTTCGAGGCCAACGTGTACGTGCTGACCAAGGAGGAGGGCGGCCGTCACAAGCCCTTCTTCAACAACTACCGGCCCCAGTTCTACTTCCGGACGACCGACGTCACGGGTTCCATCACCCTGCCCGAGGGCACCGAGATGGTCATGCCGGGCGACAACACCGAGATGACGGTCGAGCTCCAGAAGCCCATCGCCATGGACGAGGGCCTGCTGTTCGCCATCCGCGAGGGTGGCCGCACGGTGGGCTCCGGCCGAGTCACAAAGATCCTCAAGTAAGGATCAGGGCGCGGCGAGAGGGAATCGAGAGCCACGATGGCAGACGCATCGCGCCAGAAGATCCGGATCCGGTTGAAGGCCTATGACCACGAGATCCTCGATCAGTCGACCGAGAAGATCGTGCAGACCGTCCTGCGCACCCAGGCCAAGGTCCAGGGCCCCGTTCCGCTCCCGACCGAGCGGCATCGCTACACGGTGATCCGCTCACCGCACAAGTACAAGGACAGTCGCGAGCACTTCGAGATGCAGGTGCACAAGAGGCTGGTCGACATCGTGGAGCACACCCCCAAGACGGTGGACTCCCTGCAGCGGTTGGACCTGCCCGCCGGCGTCGACATCGAGATCAAGATCCAGAACGTCTAGACATCCCACGGCTGGAAGCTGTCAAGCAACGTCAGCAAGTGGCGCTGTGCGGTGGCCCCAGGCGATGGACTCGTTGTAGGCGCTGTGGTGCTCAAGGCAGCCGTGGAGGATGCCGACCAGTCGGTTGCCCACTGCCCGGAGCGCAGCGTGATGGGTGTCGCCAGCCGCCCGGCGAGTGTCGTAGAGGGCCCGAGCGCCCGGTGAGGTGTTGAGGGCGGCGAGGGACCACAAGTAGATGGCGTCGGCCAGGCGCTGGTTGCGTACGTAGCGGGCCAGCACGACCCGCTTGGTCCCAGACGCCCGGGTGATGGGCGACGTGCCGGCGTAGTTCTTGCGAGACTTGGCGGTGCAGTAGCGGTTCGGCTCATCGCCGAACTCGCCGAGCACCCGGGCGCCGAGGATGGTCCCCAGTCCTGGCAGGGAACGGACCACCTCGGCATCCGGGTGCTGCTCAAAACCCGCTTCGAGCTCCTCGGCCAGGGCGGCGATCTGGGCCACCATGGTGGCGATCACAGCCACGCTGGCAGACACCGACGTCCCCATGGCGCTCGACACCGAGGCCGGTGCGGCGAGTTGCTCGGCACGCAGGGCGACCTGGATCTCTGCCGCCCGGTCGTCGATCCGGCGTCGTCGCCCGCCTCGGCGCAAGGCGGCGGCGATCTTCGACAGTGACAGGGTCTGACCCAGCTCCGGGGTCGGCGCCATGTGGAGCACCTCGAGCGCATCGCCGCTGGCCAGGTCATCGAAGGCGACGAGCGCGGCGGGGTAGAACTCCCGCAGCGTCGAGCGCAGCAGGTTCGTCTGGCGCTTCCTCGACCACACCATCGTCTGATGGGCCCGGGCCAGAACCTTGACTACCTGGACCGTCTCGGAGTCGGCGGCCACCGGCCTGTGGTTGTGGCGGTCGGTGCGAACCATGTCCGCCAGCACCTTGGCGTCTCCAGGGTCGGACTTCGCCCCCGAGGTCGAGTGCCGGTCCCGGTAGCGCGACGTCGACATCGGGTTGACGGCGAACACCTTGTAGCCGGCTGCCACGAGGGCTGTCACGAACAGACCCCGATCGGTCTCGATCCCGACGATCACCTCACCCGGTTCGTCGACCTGATCGCCGACCAGCTCATGGAACCGGGCGATGCCCTCCACTCCTTCGGGAAGCCGACCGCCTCCGAGGCGTTTGCCGTCCTCGTCCTCCACGTGAACATCGTGGTGGGCCTCAGCCCAGTCCACCCCGACAAAGATCATCTGGGTTCCTCTCCTCGCCTGACCGGCAACAACACGAGCCTGAGGACCCCAGCAGCTTCCTAATGGATCAGTGCTCGAGGCACGACATCCCACCAGCCGTCACGGGAACCTCACCGACCAGCAGGGGCACGATCTAGACGTAGGGCTCGAGGCCCTGGCCACAGCAGTGCTCACCCGATGGCGGCTCGGCAACCAGCCTCACCCAGTCATGAAGCGAGGTGGTCGACCCCCATTAGGCCTGCCCGCCCTGCTCCCGGGGGCGAAATACGTGTGGCAGGCCCCTGAACACATGGTGTAACGTCGCAGGTCGGGCCGATTTCGGGCCCAGTAGGCCGTTTCGACGTCTCCGAGCGCCTTCCGGCAGTCCAGGTAGGGACCTCGGGGCAAAACCTGGCGAACGCTCCGCTCGGGTCTCCCGGGCGGAGCGTTGGCATGCGAACCGGGCGCCGGTGACGGCGACCAAGACCGAAGAACCAGGCGTGCCGCGACGTGGCGGCCGCTCCAGCACGAGGACGGAAGGGACCCTATCCACCGTGGCGACCAAGGCGATCGTCGGCGAGAAGGTCGGCATGACCCAGGTCTGGGACGAGAACAACCGCGCCATCCCGGTGACGGTGCTCAAGATCGCGCCCGTCCGCGTGGTGCAGGTGAAGACGCCCGAGCGTGAGGGTTACGCCGCGCTGCAGGTGACCTGGGGTGTGCGGCGGGCGTCCTCGCTCACCAAGCCCGAGCAGGGCCACTTCTCCTCGGCCGGGGTGGAGCCGGGACGGCACCTCGTCGAGCTCCGGCTCGACGACGCCAGCGGCTTCGAGGTGGGCCAACAGCTCACCGCCAGCGTCATGAGTGCGGGAGAGCGGGTCGACGCCATCGCCGTGTCCAAGGGCAAGGGCTTCGCCGGCGCCATGAAACGGCACAACTTCAAGGGCCAGGGCGCCTCCCACGGCAACCACAAGAAGCACCGGTCGCCCGGCTCCATCGGGGCGTGTGCCACGCCGGCCCGGGTCTTCAAGGGGACCCGCATGGCGGGGCGCATGGGCGGGCATCAGGTCACCACGCTCAACCTCGAGGTGGTCCAGGCCGACGCCGAGCGCGAGCTGATCCTCGTGCGGGGTGCGGTCCCCGGGCCGCGGGGCGGCATGGTGGTCCTCCGCAACACCGTCAAGGGCACCAACGGCGCGGTCCCGTCATGACGACCGCTCCAGCTGCCGCCACCGCCACCGACGGGCACCGTCGCCGCGAGCGCCCCGAACCCGAGCGCCGCACCGTCGAGCGCAGGCGCATCGACGGCACCGTGATCGACACCGTGACCCTCGATCCGATGATCTTCGGCGTCGTGCCCAACACGGCCGTGCTCCACCAGGTGGTGACCGCCCAGCTGGCCGCGGCGCGGGCCGGGACCCAGTCGACCCGCACCCGGGCCGAGGTGGCCGGCGGTGGCGCCAAGCCCTTCCGGCAGAAGGGGACGGGCCGTGCCCGCCAGGGCTCGACCCGTTCTCCCCAGTGGTCGGGCGGTGGCGTGGCCCTCGGGCCCAAGCCCCGCTCGTACCGCCAGCGCACCCCCAAGAAGATGATCCGCCTGGCCCTGTACTCGGCCCTCTCGGACCGGGCCGCCGAGGGCAAGATCGTGGTGGTCGACGAATGGTCGTTCCCCGCGCCGAAGACCAAGGACGCCGTGGCCGCCCTGGCCGCGCTCGAACTGGACGGTCGAGTCCTCGTCGTGCTCGGCCCCGACGACGGCATCCCCGACCGCTCCTTCGCCAACCTGCCCCACATCCAGACCATCCAGGGCGACGAGCTCAACGCCTACGACATTCTGAGGAGCGACTGGGTGGTCTTCACCGACGCCACGTTGCCGGGGGAGACGACCTCGGCACCGGCCAAAGCCGCCGCGGCCAAGAAGGCCCGGCGCGCCCCGCAGGCCAAGGCCACCGCGGCGGTCGATCCCGAGGTCGAGGCCGAGGTCGCCGCCGATTCCGGCGAAACCGGTGGCGCCGGAGTCCGACGCCGAGGCCGAGGGGAGCGACGGGTGAAGAACGCCGAGCAGGTCCTGGTGAAACCCGTCGTGTCGGAGAAGTCCTACGCCCTCATGGAAGACGGCGCCTACGTCTTCGTGGTGGCCCCCGACGCCACCAAGATCGACGTCCGCCACGCGGTCGAGCAGGCGTTCGGCGTGCGGGTGAAGAGCGTGAACACCCTCAACCGCAAGGGCAAGACACGGCGCAACCGCAAGACCAACACCGTCGGGACCCGTTCGTCCACCAAGCGCGCCATCGTCACGCTGGCCGGCGGCGACAAGATCGACCTGTTCGAGAAGAGCTGAGAGGTCGCCTCCGATGCCCCTGCGCAAGCGCAAGCCCACCAGTGCCGGTCGCCGGTTCCAGACGGTCTCGGACTTCTCCGAGATCACCCGATCGAAGCCCGAGAGGTCCCTCGTCGTACCCAAGCCCGGGACCGGTGGCCGCAACAGCTACGGGCGCAAGACGGCGCGACACCGTGGCAGTGGCCACAAGCAGCAGTACCGTCTCGTCGACTTCAAGCGGGACAAGGACGGCGTTCCCGCCAAGGTGGCCGCCATCGAGTACGACCCCAACCGCAACGCCCGTATCGCCTTGCTGCACTACTACGACGGCGAGAAGCGCTACATCCTCGCCCCCGCCCAGGTACGCGTCGGTGACGTGCTGGCCAGCGGCCAGGGCTCGGAGATCCGACCCGGCAACGCCCTGCCGCTGCGCTACATCCCGGTGGGCTCGACGGTGCACAACATCGAGCTGCGACCCGGCCAGGGCGGCAAGCTCGCCCGGGGGGCGGGCATGAGCGCCCAGCTGGTGGCCAAAGAGGGCCAGTTCGCCACCCTCCGGCTGCCCTCGACCGAGATGCGCCGGGTGCCCATCGACTGCCGGGGGACCCTGGGTGAGGTCGGCAACGCCGAGGCCGAGCTGGTGTCGATCGGCAAGGCCGGCCGCAACCGCTGGAAGGGTGTGCGCCCCCAGACCCGCGGCGTCGCCATGAACCCCGTCGACCACCCCCTCGGTGGTGGGGAGGGCAAGTCGTCGGGAGGCCGGCACCCGGTGTCGCCATGGGGAAAGCCCGAGGGCCGGACCCGCTCGCGCCACAAGCGGTCCGACCAGATGATCGTGCGCCGCCGCCGCAGCCGGGGCGCCCGGCGATGACCGGAACCGAAGGAGCACTGCCGCATGCCGCGTAGCCTCAAGAAGGGGCCCTTCGTGGACGACCACCTGCTCAAGAAGGTGGACGCCCTGAACGCCACCAACGAAAAGCGCGTGATCAAGACGTGGTCACGGCGCTCCACGATCATCCCCGACATGGTGGGGCACACCATCGCCGTGCACGACGGGCGCAAGCACGTCCCCGTCTACATCACCGAGTCGATGGTGGGCCACAAGCTCGGCGAGTTCGCCATGACCCGGACCTTCCGGTACCACGCCGGCCAGGAACGCTCAGCGAGGCGATGACATGCCGGGAGTGAAGACCAACGAGGTTGCCGGAACCCGCGCCGTCCTGCGCCACTACCGGATGTCGGCGTACAAGGCGCGTCAGGTGCTCGACCTCATTCGGGGCCGCGACGCCGATCGGGCCGAGGAGATCCTGCGCGCCACGCCACGCGAAGCCGCCCGGGTGGTCGGCAAGGTACTGGCGTCGGCCGTGGCCAACGCCCGCAACAACGACCAGCTCGACCCCGACGAGCTCTACGTGTCGGCCTGCTACGCGGACGAGGGCACCACGCTCAAGCGGTGGCGGCCCCGGGCCCGGGGACGCGCCACCCGGATCCGCAAGCGCACCTGCCACATCACGGTGATCGTGAGCCGGCTGCCCGAGGACAGGCTCGAGCGGCGCCGCGCCCGCCAGGCCACCGAGACCGCCGGCCGGCGTTCGCGCCGGGTCGCGGCCTCGCGTCGGGGCGAGGGTCGCGCGGCGGGCGCCGAGACGCCGTCGTCTGCGCCCGGCCCGTCCGAGACCGATGGGGACGAGCTCGAGACGACGTCGACCGACGACGTCGTGGACAGCGGTGACGCGGTCGACGCAGAAGAAGACGGTGACGCGGTCGACGCAGAAGAAGACGGTGACGCGGTCGACGCAGAAGGCGACGGGGTCGAAGCCGCCGCTGTCGTCACCGGCGACGACGAATTCGAAGAGCCGGCGTGGCTGGGCGAGGACCTCGGCCCCGATGCCGATGAGACCGAGGTCGATGCGCAGGTGGAAGAAGAGGCGGCTCCTGTCGCCAAGCCTCGCCGCACGCGCGGGGCCCGGAAGGCCACGACCAAGGCCGTCGCCGATGCAGATGACAGCGACGCCGGTGAAGCGGGCGAAGGCGAAGAGGAGAAGGACTGAGCCATGGGCCAGAAGGTCAATCCCTACGGGTTCCGCCTCGGCGTGACCACCGACTGGAAGTCGCGCTGGTTCGAGGAGCGCAACTACCAGGACTTCGTCATCGAGGACTGGAAGATCCGCGACTACCTCATGTCCCAGCTCGAGTCGGCCGCGGTGAGCCGGATCGAGATCGAGCGGACGCGTGACCGCCTGCGTGTCGACATCCACACGGCCCGGCCCGGCATCGTGATCGGTCGTCGCGGCTCAGAGGCCGACCGCCTCAAGAAGAAGCTCGAGGACATCACCGGCCTGCGCAACCGGATCCAGCTCAACATCCAGGAGATCAAGCAGCCCGAGCTCGACGCCGCCCTGATCGCCCAGAGCATCGCCGACCAGCTGACCCGACGGGTCGCCTTCCGCCGGGCCATGAAGCGGGCCATGCAGACGGTGACCAAGGCGGGCGCCCTCGGCGTGCGGGTCCAGTGCGCGGGTCGCCTGGGCGGCTCCGAGATGGCCCGACGCGAGGGGTACCGGGAGGGTCGGGTGCCTTTGCACACCCTGCGCGCCGACATCGACTACGGATTTCGCGAGGCCCGCACTACCTTCGGTCGCATCGGTGTGAAGGTGTGGATCTACAAGGGCGACATCCTGCCCTACAAGCTGTCGTCGGAGGACAAGATCTCCCGTGAGGCCGCCATGGCCGCGGGCGAGACCTCGGGCCAGTCGGGTCCGCGCCGCCTCGTCACCGCCGGCGGCGGACGCCGTCGGGCCGAGCAGGGTGAGCCCGGCAGCGTGATCACCGCCCCCGAGACCGGCGATGAGGCCGAGGCAGCCGACGGCGCCGACGCCACCCTGGTCGCCACCGACGGAGGGACCCCGGGCGAGGGCGGTGCCGAAACGGCGTCTGCACCTCTCCCCGGCGCCGCGCCGGCGGGAGACGACTTCGAGCGCCTGCTGGCCGAGGAAGAAGAGATCGAGCGGCGCACCCGCAACGAGCATCACGAGACGCCGCACTTCCGCAAGGAGTCCGACTGATGCTCATGCCCCGCAAGGTCAAGCACCGCAAGCAGCACCGCGGGCGCCTCAACGGTCTGGCCAAGGGCGCGACGACGATCAACTTCGGCGACTTCGGGATCCAGGCGCTCGAGCCGGCCTGGATCACCCAGCGCCAGATCGAGGCCGCTCGAATCGCCATGACCCGCCACGTCAAGCGAGGCGGCAAGGTATGGATCCGGGTCTTCCCCGACAAGCCCGTGACCCAGAAGCCGGCCGAGACCCGCATGGGGTCGGGCAAAGGGAACCCCGAGCACTGGGTGGCGGTCGTCCGACCCGGGCGCATCCTGTTCGAGCTGGCCGGCGTGGACCGCGATCTGGCACGCGAGGCCATGGAGCGGGCCATCCAGAAGCTTCCCTTCAAGGCGCGCTTCGTCGTTCGCCCGGGCACGCACGGCGCGCCCGAGGTGGAGGTGTAGTCGACCATGCCCAACGCTGCTGAACTGCGTGAGCTCGACGACGAGGAGCTCGAGGGCCGCCTGATCGAGTACCGCCGCGAGATGCTGAATCTGCGTTTCCAACTGGCCACCGGCCAGCTGGACAACGTGGTGCGCCTGTCCGTGGTCCGCAAGGACGTCGCCCGGGTTCTCACCGTCCTGCGCGACCGGGAGATCGCGCTGGCCGAGGGCCGCGACGCCGGACCGGTGCCTCAATCCCCGCCCCTCGCGTCGTCGCCCCGTCGAGGACGTCGAGGTCGAGGACGAGGACGACCCAGGTGCCGGTGCGGCGCCCCCGAGCGTCAAGGGCGAAAACGGTCGACGAGGTCTCGAGACGTGGTCGACGACGAGGACGGCGCGGTGCCCGAGGGCGACGGCGATGCCGACGAGGAGGACGAGTGATGGCCGAGCAAGAGACACCCGAGCACGGAGCCGCGTCGCAGCCGCAAGACGCGCGAGGGGCTCGTCGTCTCCGACAAGATGCAGGCCACCGTGGTCGTGGCGGTGACCGAGCGTGTTCGCCACGCCCGTTACGGCAAGACCGTCCAGCGCACCCGCAAGCTCTACGCCCACGACGCGGAGAACGACGCCAAGGTCGGTGACCGGGTCCGGGTCATCGAGACACGACCGCTGTCGAAGCTCAAGCGCTGGCGCGTCACCGAAGTGCTGGAGCGTGCCCGGTGATCCAGCAGGAGTCGCGCCTCAAGGTGGCCGACAACTCCGGCGCCCGCGACGGTGCTGTGCATCAAGGTGCTGGGGGGCTCGCGCCGCCGCTACGCCGGGCATCGGCGACATCTTCGTGGCGACCGTCAAGGACGCCATCCCCGGGGCTGCGGTCAAAAAGGGAGAGGTCGTGAAGTGCGTGGTGGTGCGCACGGCCAAGGAGACGCGCCGCCCCGACGGCAGCTACATCCGCTTCGACGAGAACGCGGCTGTGCTGATCAACGACCAGCAGCAACCACGAGGGACCCGGATCTTCGGGCCCGTGGGGCGCGAGCTGCGCGACAAGAGGTTCATGCGGATCGTCTCGCTGGCTCCGGAGGTGTTGTGATGCGAATTCGCAAGGGTGACACGGTGCAGGTGCTCTCGGGCAAGCACCGGGGCAAGCGCGGCCAGGTCATGGTGGCGCTCCCCGAGCAGGGCAAGGTCATCGTCGACGGGGCCAACATGGCCAAGCGCCACACCAAGCCCCGGGGCGCCACCATGCAGGGCGGGATCATCGACAAGGACATGCCGCTGCCGGTGTCCGCCGTCGCCATCGTCTGTCCCGCGTGCGGACCGACTCGCATCGGTATGCGGATCGACGAGACGGGCCGCAAGGTCCGCATCTGCCGCAAGTGCGGGACGGAGCTCGTCATGACCATCGCCGCCACTCGGGCCCGGCCCCGGCTGAAGGAGCGCTACGACGCAGACGCTGCGGGCCGAGCTCCAGCAACAGCTGGGCCTGGCCAACATCATGCAGGTCCCGCGGCTCGAGAAGGTCGTCATCAACATGGGTGTGGGCAAGGCCACGCAGCAGCCTTCGCTCATCGAGGGGGCGGTACGCGACCTCGAGGTGATCACCGGCCAGAAGCCGGTGGTGACCCGGGCCCGCCAATCGATCGCCGCGTTCAAGCTCCGTGAGGGCATGCCCATCGGCGCCAAGGTGACCTTGCGCGGCGACCGGGCCTGGGAGTTCCTCGACCGGCTCATCTCCATCGCCATCCCCAGGATCCGCGACTTCCGTGGCCTGTCGCCGACCTCGTTCGACGGCCACGGGCAACTACACCTTCGGGGTGACCGAGCAGCTCATCTTCCCCGAGGTCGACTACGACCGTGTCGACATCATCCGCGGCATGGACATCACCATCTGCATCACCGCCCAGAACGACGCGGAGGGCCGTGCCTTCCTCGTCGCCTTCGGCTTCCCATTCAAGCAGGAGATCGTCTAGCACCATGGCCAAGAAGGCATTGATCGAGAAGCAACAGCGGACGCCCAAGTTCAAGGTCCGGGCGTACACGAGGTGCCGGCGGTGCGGCCGTCCCCGGGCCGTGTTGCGCAAGTTCGGCCTGTGTCGGATCTGTCTGCGCGTCATGGTGCACTCGGGGGAGATCCCCGGCGTCACCAAGGCGAGCTGGTGAGGGGAGGAACGCGCTCATGACGATGACCGACCCCATGGCCGACATGCTCACCCGTATCCGCAACGCCAACACCGCCATGCACGACAGCGTCAAGATGCCCAGCTCCAAGCTGAAGGAGTCTCTCGCCGTCATCCTCCAGCGTGAGGGGTACATCGCGGGGTTCGACGTGGCCGAGTCCGGCACCGGTCCGGGCAGCGTGCTCGAGATCCAACTCAAGTACGCGCCGGACCGCACGCGGACCATCGCGGGACTGCGCCGCGTGTCGAGGCCCGGCCTGCGTATCTACGCGCGGGCCGACGGTCTGCCCCGCGTCCTGGGCGGCATGGGAGTGGCGGTGGTGTCCACCAGCCACGGCCTCATGACCGACCGTGAGGCGCGTCAGAAGCGGGTGGGCGGGGAGGTGCTCTGTTATGTGTGGTGAGAGGCTCGTCTGTGTCGCCGTGGCGAGGAGGTGCGCTGATGTCTCGAGTCGGCCGCGCCCCCATCGCCGTTCCCGGCGGGGTGACCGTCACGCTCGACGAGAGCGATCGTCACCGTGGCCGGGCCCCAGGGCACGCTGACGCGCTCGCTGCCCGGGGCCATCACGGTGCGCCAGGAGGACTCGGCCCTGCTGGTCGAGCGGCCCGACGACCAGCGTCAGAACCGCGCCCTGCACGGCCTCACCCGTTCGCTGGTGGCCAACATGGTGACCGGGGTCACCGCCGGGTTCTCCAAGGAGCTCGAGATCGTGGGCGTGGGATACCGGGCCATCGCCCGGGGCCCCTCGTCGCTCGAGCTCGCCCTGGGCTTCTCGCACCCGGTGACGGTGGAGGCTCCCGAGGGGGTCATCTTCGAGGTCCCCACGCCGACCCGTATCGTCGTGAAGGGCATCGACAAGGAGAAGGTCGGCCAGGTGGCTGCAGACATCCGAAAGCTCCGGAAACCCGAGCCCTACAAGGGCAAGGGCATCCGCTATGCCGGCGAACGCGTCATTCGCAAGGCCGGCAAGGCGGCCAAGTAGCCATGGCCAGCCCCGCAGCGCGCAAGCGCACTCTGCGTATCCGGCGTCATGCCCGGGTGCGCAAGCACGTGGCCGGGACCACGTCGCGGCCCCGGTTGGCCGTGTTCCGGTCCGGGCGCCACATCTCGGCCCAGGTCATCGACGACACGGCGGGCCGCACGTTGGCGGCAGCCAGCACGGTGGAGGCGTCGTTGCGCGGCGCCACCGGAGGCAATGTGGCCGCGGCGACGGCTGTCGGCAAGCTGGTCGCCGATCGGGCGAAATCGGCGGGGGTCACCCAGGTCGTCTTCGACCGCGGGGGCTTCCGGTATCACGGGCGAGTGGCGGCACTGGCCGACGCGGCCCGCGAGGGAGGACTGGAGTTCTGATGCTCGACGGACAATTCGAAGAGCGAACCATTCGGGTGAACCGGGTCGCCAAGGTGGTCCAGGGCGGGCGCCGGTTCTCCTTCACCGCGCTCATGGTCGTGGGGGACGGCAACGGGCGCGTGGGCCTCGGCTACGGCAAGGCCAAAGAAGCCGGCCTGGCGGTGCAAAAGGGCATCGAAGAAGCCCGCAAGAACATGTTCGACGTCCCCCTGGCGGGCTCGACCATCACCCACCCGGTGATGGGTGTGGCCGGTGCCGGCCGCGTCATGCTGAAGCCGGCATCTCCCGGTACCGGCGTCATCGCCGGCGGGGCGGCGCGCGCCATCCTCGAGATGGCGGGTATCCACGACATCTTGTGCAAGTCCCTGGGATCGTCCAACGGCATCAACGTCGCCCACGCCACCATCGCCGGCCTGAAGTCGCTCAAGCGGCCCGAGGACGTGGCGCGTCTGCGGGGCCTGCCCGCCGACCAGTGCGTGCCCCGCGGCGTCCTGCGCGCCTATCGGGAGCGCCAGCGTGCCTCTGACCTGTTCCAGGAGGTGCCGACGTGAGCCCCGCCAAGACGCCGACCTCCAGCGCGGCCGAGGGTCATCTGCGCGTCACCCAGGTTCGCTCGGGAATCAGCACCAAACCCAAGCACCGCGCCACGCTGCGGGCGCTGGGACTGCGGGGTGTGGGGCGCAGCCGGGTCCTTCCCGACCGCCCCGAAGTCCGGGGCATGGTGGCGCGCGTCCCCCATCTCGTAACGGTGGAGGGCGCGGACGAAGAGGAAGCGGCCGATCAGCGCGGGCGGTCGGCCCTGGCGCGCCGGGCGCGACGCGCCTCCGAGGGCTTGGCGCCGGAGCAGGCACCCGTCCCGCCCGCCAAGAAGGCGCGCCGCGCCAACAAGGAGACCGCATGAAACTCCATGACCTGCGCCCGCCGGCGGGATCCAACCGTCCCAAGCGGCGGGTGGGACGAGGCATCGCGGGCAAGGGCGGGAAGACCGCGGGCCGGGGTACCAAGGGCACGGGCGCCCGCGGCTCTGTGTCGCCGGGGTTCGAAGGCGGGCAGTTGCAACTTGCGCAGCGGATCCCCAAGCTCAAGGGCTTCCACAACCCGTTCCGGGTGGAGTACGCGGTGGTGAATCTCGACACGCTCGACGCGTTCGAAGGCGACGAGGCCACCCCCGCCACGCTGAGTGCTGTCGGGCGCGTCCGGAAGGGGGCCCTGGTAAAGGTGCTCGGGCGGGGGGAGCTGCACCGCGCCGTGCGGGTGCAGGTCCACGCCGTGTCGCGCTCGGCCCGCACCGCCATCGAGGCCGCCGGCGGCAGCATCGAGATCCTGCCCATGCCCTTCGGCCACGGACGTCCGCCGGCGCGGGGCAACGCGCTCACCAACCGGTAGCCTCGTACTCCCCGGGTACCGGTGCGCAGCCAGGAGGAGGGGCGTTGCTCTCGAGCCTGAAGAACATCTTCAAGGTCCCCGACCTGCGCAACAAGGTTCTCTTCACGCTGCTCATCATCGGGCTCTACCAGCTCGGCGCGAACCTCATCGTCCCCTTCATCTCCATCAAGCAGGTCCAAGCCCTCGAGGCATCGGCCAAGCAGGCCGGCATCCTCGGCTTCCTCAACCTGTTCTCCGGAGGTGGACTGCTCCGGATGGCCCTGTTCGGGCTGGGGATCATGCCCTACATCACGAGCTCGATCATCATCCAGCTGCTGTCCACGGTGATCCCCAAGCTCGAGGAATGGCGTGACCAGGGCGCGGTGGGACAGAAGAAGCTCACCCAGACCACCCGTTACCTGACCATCGGCCTCGCGCTGCTGCAGTCGGCCGGCCTCGTCTACGTGTTCCACAACGGCGGCGCCGGTCTGCTCGGCACCAAGAACGTCGACCTCATCCCCAACTTCACGCTGTGGAAGGGCGGGTTCATCTGCCTGACGCTCACGGCCGGCACGGCATTCGTGATGTGGCTCGGCGAGCTCATCACCCAGCGCGGGATCGGCAACGGGATGTCCATCATCATCTTCGCCAACGTCACCGCCGGCATCCCCGCGGGCGGCACCGCCGTGCTCACCCAGGGCGGGAGCCTCAAATTCGGCGTCATCGTGGCCGTCACCCTGGTGCTGCTCGTCGTGGTGGTCTTCATGGAGCAGGGTCAGCGGCGCATCCCCGTCACCTTCGCCAAACGGGTGGTCGGTCGACGGCAGTACGGGGGGTCCTCCACCTACATCCCGCTCAAGGTCAACCAGTCGGGTGTGATCCCGATCATCTTCGCCAACTCCCTGCTCTACATCCCGGTGCTGCTGGCCAACATCATCCCGTGGACGGGTTTTCGCACCTTCGTCAACAACCACATCACCCCGACGAGCCTCCTGTACGTCGTCTCGTACGGTGTGCTGATCTTCGCCTTCACCTTCTTCTACGTGTACGTGGCGTTCGACCCGCACCAGCAGGCCGACATCATCCGCAAGCAGGGCGGGTACATCCCGGGCATCCGGCCCGGCCCGCCCACTGAGCGCTATCTGGCTCGCATTTTGAACCGCATCACCGTTCCCGGTGGCCTCTACCTGGCAGTGGTGGCCGTGTTGCCGTCACTGCTGATGGCGCTGTGGAACATCCAGGGCTACCCGTTCTACGGGACGACGTTGCTGATCGCCGTGGGCGTCTCGCTCGAGACCATGCGGCAGATCGACAGCCAGCTGATGATGCGGAACTACGAGGGTTTCCTCAAGTAGCTGACGGTGGTACCCGGCGTCAGGCTCGTGGTCCTCGGCAAACAGGGGGCCGGCAAAGGAACCCAGTGCGTGCGTCTGTCGCACCACTACGTGGTTCCCCACATCTCCACCGGCGACATGCTGCGCGCCGCGGTGAAGACGGGATCCGCCCTGGGCCTCAAGATCAAGAGAGACCATGGAGAACGGCGAGCTCCTCGGGGACGACCTCATCATCGAGATGGTGGCCGAACGTCTGGCCGAGCCCGACGCCAGGGCCCGAGGGTTCATCCTCGACGGCTGCCCCCGCACGACGCATCAGGCGGAGTCCGTGGCCGCCCTGGTGACGCCGGGGGCCTTGGACATGACCGTCGACATCGAGGTGCCCACCGCCCAGGCCTTGCGCCGCCTGGCCAGTCGTCGGGTGTGCACGGACTGCGGCGCCAACTATTCGGTGTCGACCCCACCCAAGGTCAACTGGATGTGCGACGTGTGCGGTGGCGAGGTCATCCAACGCCAGGACGACACCGAGGAGGCCATCAGACGCCGCCTCGAGCTCTACGAACGCCAGACGGCGCCGCTGATCGAGTGGTACGAGTCTCGGAACCAGCTGGCTAAGGTCAGTGGGGTGGGGTCGCCCGACGCCGTGCTGCGGCGCATCATCAGGGCGGTCGAGGACCGCCGGGGCCGGGGGAAGACCCGATGAGGCGCACCGCCGAAGAGATCGCCAAGATGCGCCGCGCCGGGCGGGTGGTGGCCGAGATGCACGAGGCCACCCGGGCGGCCGCCAAGCCGGGCGTGACCACGGCCGAGCTCGACGCCGTGGCCCGCGACGTCCTGCGCCGGCGGGAGGCCAAGTCCAACTTCCTGCACTACCGGGGATACCCGGCGGTGATCTGCACCTCGCCCAACGACATGATCGTCCACGGCATCCCCGGGGACTACGTCCTGGAGGAGGGCGACATCCTGTCGATCGACTGCGGGGCGATCATCGAGGGGTACCACGGAGACGCCGCCTTCACGATGGCCATCGGGGAGGTGACCCCCGAGGCGTCCCGACTCATCGAGACGACCGAGCGCAGCCTGTGGGCGGGGATCGAGCAGCTGCGCACCGGGAACCGCCTCCACGAGGTGGGGCGGGCCGTCCAGGAGGTGGCCGAGGGGGCCGGGTTCTCCGTCGTCCGGGAGTACGTCGGGCACGCCATCGGGACCGCCATGCACGAGGAGCCCCAGGTGCCCAACTACTGGCCCGGCCAGGGCGGGCCCATGCTCAAGTCGGGGATGGTGTTCGCGGTGGAGCCCATGGTGAACGTCGGCGGGCCCGCCACCCGGGTCCTCGAGGACGGATGGAGCGTCGTCACCGCCGACGGCAGGCTGTCGGCCCACTTCGAGCACACCATCGCCGTCACCGAGGACGGCCCCGAGGTCCTGACCCTGCCCTGAGCGCGCGTCCGGCGCTCGGGGACGACCCCGCAGCCCCCTGGGCAGCCAGGACGCCCTGGCCCGGACCCGGGAGGGGCGCTATGCTGGTAGGTCGGCTCGCCGAGCGGAGGCCCCCCTCCGGCTCGGTTGGCGGTGGGCCGAACCACCGCCGTTCCAACGGGTCCTCGGGTCCGGTCTGGTGTCGTCCCGGCCAATGGTGTCCCGGTGCGCGGCGTGCCAGTCGACAAGTACGAGGAGGAGTCACCTGCCCAAGCCCAAAGAGGATGCGATCGTGCTCGAGGGGACGGTCGTCGAGCCGCTCCCGAACGCCATGTTCCGTGTCGAGCTCGAGAACGGCCACAAGGTGCTTGCGCACAGCTCCGGCAAGATGCGCATGCACCGGATCCGGATCCTCCCGGGCGATCGTGTGCAGGTGGAGATCACGCCCTACGACTTGAGCCGCGGGCGGATCACGTACCGGTACAAGTAGTAGGTACAGCGAGTAACAGGAACAGCGAGTTCGAGGTAGGGAAGAACGAGATGAAGGTCGACCGAGCGTCAAGGCGATCTGCGAGAAGTGCAAGGTCATCCGCCGCAACGGCGTGGTGATGGTGATCTGCGAGAACCCCCGGCACAAGCAGCGCCAGGGCTGAGCCGGCCCACCGACTGACCAGGACGAGAGGAGCGGCAACCTAAGTGGCACGGATCTCCGGTGTGGACATCCCCCGCGAGAAGCGGCTGGAGATATCCCTCACCTACATATTCGGCATCGGCCGGACCCGGGCACAGCAGACCATCGCCGGGACCGACCTCAACGCCGACACCCGGGTACGGGACCTCACCGACGAGGAAGTCGTCCGTCTGCGGTCCTACATCGACACCAACTTCAAGGTCGAGGGCGATCTCCGTCGCGATATCGCCCAGGACATCAAGCGCAAGATGGAGATCGGCTGCTACGAGGGGGTGCGCCACCGCAAGGGCCTCCCCGTCCACGGCCAGCGCACCCACACCAACGCCCGCACCCGCAAGGGCCCCAAGAAGACCGTCGCCGGCAAGAAGAAGGTTCGGAAGCACTGATGGCCAAGACGCCCAAGGCAGCCAAGTCCACGACCAAGTCCACCGCCGTCCGCCGGCCCCGCAAGCGGGAACGCAAGAACATCGCCTACGGCGTGGCCCACATCAAGAGCTCGTTCAACAACACCATCATCTCCATCTCGGACCACGAGGGAAACGTGCTGGCGTGGGCCTCGGCCGGCAACGTCGGCTTCAAGGGATCACGGAAGTCCACACCCTTCGCCGCCCAGCTCGCGGCGGAACAGGCGGCCCGCCGTGCCATGGAACACGGCGTGCGCAAGGTGGACGTGTTGGTCCGTGGCCCCGGCTCCGGGCGCGAGACCGCCATCCGCTCACTGGCCGCCGTCGGCATCGAGGTCGCCGGCATCAAAGACGTCACACCCATCCCGCACAACGGCTGCCGCCCCAAGAAGCGGCGCCGGGTCTAGCGGGAACGGAAGGAGCACCACCGCAATGGCGCGTTACACGGGTCCCGTCTGCCGGCTGTGCCGGCGCGAGCGGACCAAGCTGTTCTTGAAGGGCGAGCGCTGCTACTCGCTCAAGTGCCCGGTCAGCGAAGCGGTCACCGATCGCCACAGCCGTGCCTACCCACCGGGCGAGCACGGTCGCGACCGCATGCGCCAGGGGTCGGAATACCTGGCCCAGTTGCGCGAGAAGCAGAAGGCCCGCCGCATCTACGGGCTCCTCGAGCGGCAATTCCGCAACCTGTATGCCGAGGCCAGCCGCCAGCCCGGGATCACGGGGGAGAACCTCCTGCGCCTGCTCGAGCTCCGGTTGGACAACGTGACGTTCCGAGCCACCTGGGGCGCCAGCCGGGCCCAGGCCCGCCAGCTCGTCCGCCACGGGCACATCCACGTGAACGGGAAGCGGGTGACGATCCCGAGCTACCGGGTACGCCAGGGCGACGTCGTCACCCTCAAACCGTCGTCGCGGGAGCTCTACTTCGTCCGACGGAACCTCGACACCCTCGACCGCCCCCTGCCTCTGTGGCTCGAAGCGGGCGAGGGCCGTACCCAGGTTCGTGTCACGGTGCTACCCGAGCGCGAGCACATCGACGAGCCCGTACGCGAGTCGCTCATCGTCGAGCTCTACTCCAAGTAGCCCCGAGACCCACTCCGAGCCCCACACTCAGCCCCCCACAACACCCAGGAGCCAGTCCCATGCTCATCATCCAGCGCCCCACCGTCGAGGCAATCGGCGAAGAAGAGGGCAACCGCCAGCGGTTCGCCGTGAGCCCTCTCGAGCCCGGGTTCGGCCACACGCTCGGCAACTCGATCCGCCGGACCCTGCTGTCGTCCATCCCCGGGGCGGCGGTGACCCAGGTCCGCTTCGACGACGCCCTGCACGAGTTCACGACCCTGCCCGGGGTCAAAGAGGACGTCACCGACATCATCTTGAACCTGAAGGACGTCGTCCTGCGGGTGCACGCCGATGACGCCGTCACGTTGCGCTGCGACAAGCGCGGACCCGGAGACGTGTCGGCCGGGGACCTGCAGCTCACCGCTGATGTGGAAGTCCTCAATCCGGATCTGCACATCGCCACCCTGAACGGCAAGGGACGCCTGGCCATCGACGTCACGGTGGAGCGGGGCCGGGGGTACGCCTCGGCCGAGCGCAACAAGCGGTCCAACACCATCGGCGTCATCCCGGTCGACTCGATCTTCTCCCCGGTACGGCGCGTGGCCTTCTCGGTGGAGCC
Organism: uncultured Acidimicrobiales bacterium; assembly: GCA_963768255.1. Taxonomy (GTDB): domain Bacteria; phylum Actinomycetota; class Acidimicrobiia; order Acidimicrobiales; family UBA8190; genus Chersky-840. The sequence goes on from CAVYGX010000008.1 coordinate 803,703, forward strand.
GGTGCGCGTCGAGCAGTCCACCGACTTCGATCGCCTCGTCCTCGACATCGAGACCGACGGGTCGCTCACGCCCCGCGAGGCGCTGGCCTCGGCCGGGGACACGCTGCGCTCGCTGGTGGGGTTGGTGGCCGACCTCGAGGACGAGCCTCAGGGTCTCGAGCTGGGTGAGGTGGGCACCTCGACGAGCGGCTCACCGGACCTCGACCTCGCCATCGAGGACCTCGACCTGTCCGAGCGTCCCCGCAACTGCCTCAAGCGCGCCCAGGTCAACACCATCGGCGAGCTGGTGGAGCGGACCGCAGAGGATCTTCTGGCCATCACCAACTTCGGCCAGAAGTCCCTCGACGAGGTGATCCAGCGCCTCGACGAGCGGGGCCTGTCGCTCCGCGTCAAGGACTGAGCCGGCCATGCGTGGCACGCCCCGCCGGGGTCGGAGACTCGGTGGTGACTCGGCGCACCAGAAGGCCATGCTCGGCAACCTGGTGGCCTCGCTCATCGCCGCGGAGTCACTGGTGACCACCGAGGCCAAGGCCAAGGCCCTGCGGCCCGTGGCCGAGAAATGCATCACCGCCGCGGTGAAAGGCGGCGTGCACCGCCACCGCAACGTGGTCGCCCTCATCAGGGACAAGGACATGGCGCACAAGCTCTTCGAGGAGATCGCGCCTCGCTACTCGGACCGACCCGGCGGCTACACCCGGATCCTGAAGCTCGGCCCCCGCCTGGGCGACAGCGCGCCCATGGCGCGCATCGAACTGGTTTGACCCTGTTCGACCCCGACCTCGCGGCCGCCCCCGAGGGTGGAGCCGGGGTGGGGTCGACGGTGGCCGGGTCGAGCTCCTCGGTCTCGGACCCACTCCCCGCCATCGAGGTCGTCGCGCCCGAGACCCAGCGGCGCGGCGACGGCCTCCCCGCGGTGACGACGCGTCTGCGGTTGACGGTTTCCTACGACGGGGCCGGATTCCGGGGCTTCGCCCTCCAACCCGGACAGCGCACCGTGGCCGGGGCGCTGGCCGACGCCATCGGCGTCGTCGTCGGGCACCGGGTGGACCTGGTGTGCGCGGGGCGCACCGACGCCGGGGTGCACGCCCAGGGCCAGGTGGTGCACGTCGACGTGCGCGAGGACGTGGACCGCGACCGGTTGGTCCGGTCGGTGAACACCCTCCTCAAGCCGTCCGTGGTGGTGCGCTCGGCCGAGGTGGCCCCGCCCGGTTTCGACGCCCGCCGCTCGGCCCGGTCCCGCCGCTACCGCTACCTCATCCTCGAGGACCTGACCCCCGACCCCTTGCTGGCTCCGACCTCGTGGCACGTCCCGGGGCCCCTCGACCTCCGGGCCATGGCGAGTGGGGCGGACGCCCTCCTCGGTGAGCACGACTTCAGGGCCTTCTGCCGGCGCGTGCCGGGGACCGAGCCGGGGACGCCGATCCCCCGGCGGGTCCTCGACGCCCGCTTCGCCGAGATCCCGGTCCGCCCCGGGGAGCTCGGCCCCGGTGCTCGACTGCTGCGGTTCGACATCGCCGCCACGTCGTTCTGCCATCAGATGGTCCGGTCGGTGGTGGGGACGCTCGTCGAGGTCGGCCGGGGACGGCGGCGGGCCTCGGACGTCAACTGGCTCCTCCAGAGCGGGGACCGGTCACGGGTGGGCGGAGTCATCGCCCCGCCCCAGGGTCTGTGCCTGGTGGGCGTGGACTACGACGAATGACACCGGGCCGGCCCGGAGGGCACCGCGGGCTGCGCCGCTTGCCGGGGGAAGCCTCAGCGCCTAACGTTGTCCGCCGGCTACGTGCAGGAGCTGCCCGTATGCATGGGGTCGCCCAGCGGTCGGCACCCGGGCCAGCAGGCGCCGTGACGCCCGTCCGGGCCCGGGACACAAGACAAGGATTCCTGCGTGCGCACGTTTTCGCCCAAGGCTGACGACATCACCCGGTCCTGGCACGTCATCGACGCGCAAGGCATGGTGCTCGGACGGCTGGCCACCGAGGTGGCCCTGCGTCTGCGGGGGAAGCACAAGCCGATCTTCGCCCCCCACATCGACACCGGCGACCACATCGTCGTGGTCAACGCGGCCAAGGTCGTGCTGACATCGGACAAGTCCGAGAAGAAGTTCGTCTACCACCACAGCGGCTACCCCGGCGGGATCACCAAGAAGAAGTACGGCGACCTGCTGAACGAGCGGCCCGAGGAGGTCGTGCGTCGCGCCGTGCGGGGCATGCTGCCGCGCACCCGGCTCGGCCGCCAGCAGCTCGGCAAGCTCAAGGTGTACGCCGGCCCCGAGCATCCGCACCAGGCCCAGCAGCCCGAACCTCTCGACGTGCCCGGCGCCCGGGCCCGGTCGTGAACCCGCCGGCCTTCGTGACCCTCGAGCCCAAGAGACAGGAACCAAGAACGTGACGACCAAGGTCAAGCTCGGCACCCCGCTGTGCCAGACGACGGGCCGACGCAAGGCGGCGGTGGCACGCGTGCGGGTGCGGACCGGCCAGGGGAAGATCACCATCAACCGACGGGCTTTCGACGACTACTTCAGCTCCGCCACCCATCGCATGGTCGTGACCGAGCCGCTGCGGGTCACCAACCTCACGGAGGGCTACGACATCGACGCCACCATCGCGGGCGGGGGGGTGTCGGGACAGGCCGGCGCCATGCGCCTCGGGATCACCCGCTCTCTCGTCGAGCTCAATCCCGAGCTGCGTGCCGTTCTCAAGAAGGCCGGGTTGCTCACTCGCGATGCCCGCGAGAAAGAGAGCAAGAAGTACGGCCTCAAGAAGGCGCGCAAGGCACCTCAGTACTCCAAGCGGTAGCCGGTCGTGGGGCTGCGGTTCGGCACCGACGGCATTCGCGGGGTTGCCAACGCCGAATTGGGCGCGGAGCTCGTCATGGCCCTGGGCCGCGCCGCGGCCCGCGCCCTCCCGGCCCCGTGCTTCCTGGTGGGCCGCGACACCAGACGGTCCGGTCCGCTGCTCCAAGCGGCGCTCTCGGCGGGCATGGCGAGCGAGGGGGCCGACGTGGTCGACCTCGGCGTGCTCCCCACGCCGGGTGTGGCGTGGCTCTCGGCCCAGCGCGGCTACCCCGCCGCGGTCGTCTCGGCATCGCACAACCACTTCTCCGACAACGGCATCAAGTTCTTCGCGGCCGGGGGCCTGAAGCTCCCCGACGCCACGGAGGTGGCCGTCGAGGAGGAGCTCGCCCGGGTGCTCGAGTCCGACGGGCCCGCCCCGCGCCCCCGACCGGCCACGGCGTGGGCCGGCTCGGCGTCGAGCCCGATGCACGCCTCGGCTATGTCGACCATCTCGTCGGCGTGCTCGAGGGGCGCGACCTCTCGGGCCTGCGCGTCGTGGTCGACTGCGCCAACGGCGCCGCCTCTGTGGTGGCGCCCGAGGTCCTGCGCCGGCTGGGGGCGGAGGTGCACACCATCGCCGACGCGCCCGACGGCTCCAACATCAACGACGGGTGTGGATCGACGCATCCCGACGCGCTCGCGGCCGAGGTCGTGGCGCGCGGCGCGCAGCTCGGACTGGCGCTCGACGGGGACGCCGATCGGCTCCTGGCCGTGGACCACACCGGGGCGTTGACCACGGGGGACGAGCTGTTGTCGATGTTCGCAACCGATCTGGCGGCGCGCGGCAAGCTGGCGGGGAACACTGTCGTCGTCACGGTCATGACCAACCTCGGCTTTCGCCTGTCCATGGCCGAGCGGGGCATCACCGTGCGCGAGACCCAGGTCGGGGACCGCTACGTCCTCGAGGCCCTGAATGCGGACGGGCTCACCCTGGGCGGCGAGCAGTCGGGTCACATCGTCTTCCGCGAGTTGGCGACGACAGGGGACGGGGTGCTCACCGGCGTCTTGTTGCTCGATCTCGTCAAGCGCTCCGCCACCCCGTTGGAGGCGTTGGCGCGCGGCGCCATGCAGCGCCTGCCGCAGGTGCTCCTCAACGTGACCGCGCCGGACCCCGCCCACGCCGTCGCCGCGCCGGCGGTCCAGGCGGAGCTGTCCGTGGTGGAGGCCGAGCTCGGTGACCGCGGTCGCGTGCTCTTGCGGGCCAGCGGCACCGAACCTCTGGTGCGGGTGATGGTGGAGGCCGAGAACGAGGCGATGGCGCACGCGGCCGCGCGCCGGCTGTGCGCGGTCGTCGAGAAGGCGCTGGTGCCGGCCTCACCCGACTGAGTGCGGGGCGAGGCCCGAGGTCGCAACGTTCCCGCCTGACCAGGACCACGCCCTAGCCTGGGACCCATGTGCGGGATCATCGGCGCCACCGGAGGTGGCGAGGTACTGGGAGTCCTGCTCCAGGGCCTCGAGCGCCTGGAATACCGGGGTTACGACTCGGCCGGCGTGGCGCTGCAGTCCGAGGGTGTCCTGTGGCGGGCGAGAGCGGCCACCGGTACCCGTTCTCTGGAGGACCTTCGCAAGGTCGTCGAAGAAGGCCCCGACTCGGTCTCGGCCGGGATCGGCCATACCCGTTGGGCCACCCACGGCCATCCCACCGAAACCAACGCCCACCCCGTTCTCGACTGCACGGGCGACGTGGCCGTCGTCCACAACGGCATCATCGAGAACTGGCGGGAGCTGGCGGTGCGCCTGCGCGACGAGGGCCACACCTTCGACACCGACACCGACACCGAGGTCATCGCCCATCTCGTGGAGAGAGAGATCTCGGGCGGGGCGTCGCTGGCCGACGCCGTGCGGGCCACGCTGCGCGAGGTGCGCGGCGCCTTCGCCCTGGCGGTCATGTGTGCCGACGAGCCGGGCACCATCGTGGCGGGGCGCCGTGTGTCGCCGCTCATCATCGGCATGGGCGACGGCGAGTGGGGCGAGGGGCTCTTGGCGTCGGACATCCCCGCTCTTCTCGGGCGGACGCGGCGCTTCTGGGTGCTCGACGACGACCAGGTGGTGGTGCTGCGGCCCGGATCGATGCTCGTCACCACCCTGCAGGGCAAAGAGGTCGAACCCAAAGAGCTCCACGTGGACTGGGACCTCGAGGCGGCCGAGAAAGGCGGCTACCCCGACTTCATGGGGAAGGAGATCCACGAGCAGCCCCGTGCCATCGCCGACACCCTGCTCGGTCGGTTGCGACCGGACGGGACCGTCGAGCTCGACGAGTTGCGGATCACCGGCGACGAGCTGCGCCGGGTCGACAAGGTGTTCGTGGTGGCCTGCGGGTCGAGCTACCACGCCGGCATGGTGGCGAAGTACGCCATCGAACGACTGGCCCGGCTGCCCACCGAGATCGACATCGCCTCGGAGTTCCGCTACCGGGACCCCGTGCTCGACGATCGGACGCTCGTCGTCGGGGTGAGCCAGTCGGGCGAGACCATCGACACCCTCCAGGCCATGCGCGAGGCGCGCCAGTGGGACGCCAAGATCATGGTCATCTCCAACGTCGTCGACTCGTCCATGGCCCGCGAGGCCGACGGCGTGCTCTACACCCGGGCCGGCCCCGAGGTGGGGGTGGCCGCCACCAAGACCCATCTGACCCAGGTGGTGGCGCTCGAGTTGTTGGCGCTGTATCTCGCCCAGCTGCGGGGTTTGGTCGAACCAGCCGACGCCCGCGTCCTGTTCGCCGATCTGGCCAAGCTGCCCCGACTGGTGGAGCAGTCGCTCTCCCACCCACGCGAGGCGGAGGTCGCAGCCGTCGCGGCGAAGTTCATCGACACCCGCGACTTCTTCTTCCTGGGACGCCACGTCGGGTTCCCCGTCGCCCTCGAGGGCGCGTTGAAGCTCAAGGAGATCTCCTACGTCCGGGCCGAGGGCTATCCCGCCGGAGAGCTCAAGCACGGCCCCATCGCCTTGATCGTGCCGGGCACGGTGGTGGTCGGCGTGGCGACCCGGACCCATCTGTGGGAGAAGATGATGGGCAACGTGGCCGAAGTGCGCGCCCGTGGTGCCACGGTCGTCCTCGTGGCCAACGAGGGCGACACCGACACCGCCTGTCAGGCCGACGATGTCCTGTGGGTCCCGAAGACCCACCCGTTGTTCGCGCCGGTACTCGACGTCGTACCCCTTCAGCTCTTGGCGTACCACATCGCCCGGTTGCACGGCCACAACGTCGACCGGCCTCGCAACCTGGCCAAGACTGTCACAGTGGAGTGACCGCGCCCCGCGCTGGACCCGGGATCGGCGCCATCGGCGGTGTCTGCGGCGTCGGGGTCGACGCCGTCGACGTGGTCCGGTTCCGCCACGTGATGGCGCGCCGCCCCACCATCGTGGATCGGCTCTTCACCGAGTCCGAGCGCGCCTACGCGCACCGCAGCGCTGATCCCGGTCCTCGCCTCGCCGTCCGGTTCGCGGCGAAAGAGGCGGTGCTGAAGGCGCTCGGTGTGGGCGTCGGTGCGGCGGGGTTCCGTGACGTCGAGGTGATCCGGGCCGACAACGGCGAACCGGGTCTGGTCCTGTCGGGACGGGCCGCCGCGATCAGCCTGGGCCGGGGCGTGCGCCGGTGGCACGTGTCGCTCACCCACACCGACGCCATTGCGATCGCCACCGTTGTCGCCGAGGGACCGAGAGACACCGAAGGGTCGAGTGACACCGGCGGCGAGGTGCCTCGATGAAGCCGGTGCTGCGCGTGGAGGAGATGCGCGCCGTCGACGCCGACGGCCTCAAGCACGTGTCGGAGGAGGTACTGGTCGAGCGGGCCGGTACGGCGGTGGCGACGTGGGCGGTGCGCATGCTGGGGGGAACCTACGGGCGCAACGTCGTGGTCGTCGCGGGCAAGGGCAACAACGGCGCCGACGGGCGCGTGGCCGCCGCTCGACTGCGCCGGCGCGGTGCCCGGGTGACCGTCGTCGACGCCGGAGACGCCCCCGAGCGCATCGGGCCGGTCGGCACGGTCGACCTCGTGATCGACGCCGCCTACGGGACGGGGTTCCGCGGCACCTACCGCGCGCCTTCTGTCCCCCCCGGCGTGCCCGTGCTCGCCGTCGACATCCCCTCGGGTGTGAACGGCGACACGGGCGAAGCGTGCGGCGAGCCCCTGCGCGCCGATGTGACGGTGACGTTCGCGGCGCTCAAGACCGGCCTCGTACAAGGGGACGGCTCGTTGCTGGCGGGACGCGTCGAGGTGGCCGACATCGGCCTCGACGTGAGCGGGGCGCACATGGGGATGATCGAGGACGCCGATGTGGCCCGCTTCCTCTCCCCGCGCCCACGCGACGCGCACAAGTGGATGTCGGCCCTGGCGGTGGTGGCGGGATCGCCGGGCATGACGGGCGCGGCGGGTCTGTGCGCCCGCGCCGCCTACCGGACCGGCGCGGGGATGGTCCGCCTGGGCATCCCCGGTGGCGACCTCGCCGACTTCCCGGTGAGCGAGGCCGTCGGAGCCGAGCTGCCCGAGCGCGGGTGGTCATCGGACGCGCTGACCATTTCGCAACGGTGTCGGGCCTTGGTGGTCGGTCCCGGGCTGGGGCGGGCCGACTCGACCGTGGCCGACGTCCGTGCTGTCGTGGCCCGGACGACCGTGCCGATCGTCGTCGACGCCGACGGGTTGTTCGCGCTGGGCACGGGGGACGAGATCGGTGCCGTGGTGCGCAGTGCTCCGACTGTCGTGCTCACCCCGCATGAAGGGGAGTTCACCCGCCTGGCCGGAGCGCCGCCCGGTGTGGACCGCATCACCGCGGCGGGGTCACTGGCCGAGCGCTGTGGTGCGGTGGTGCTGCTGAAGGGACCCACGACGGTCGTCGCCGATCCGGCCGGGAACGTGTTGCTGGTGACGGCGGGGTCGCCCCGGTTGGCCACCGCCGGCACCGGGGACGTGCTCTCGGGCGCCATCGGCGCGTTCGTCGCCCGGGGCGTCGAGCCCCATCACGCCGCCGCCCTGGCGGCGCACGCGCACGGCCGGGCCGCGGCACTGGGCCCGCCCGAGGGCCTCGTGGCGGGAGACCTCGCCGACCTGCTGGGCCGATGGCTGTCGGGGCTGCGCCGGGGGTGAGACGGACCGAGGTTCGAAGCGAGTCGGGCGCCAGCGCCGTCCCCGCGCCGTTGCGCCCGGTGTGGGCGGAGATCGATATCAGCGCCGTCCGGCACAATGCCTCGGTCCTGGCTCAGGTCGCCGCGCCGGCCGCCCTGTGTGCCGTGGTCAAGGCGGACGGATATGGCCACGGGGCGGTGGCGGTGGCCCGAGCCGCGCTCGAGGGCGGTGCGACCTGGTTGGCGGTGGCGACGCCGGAGGAGGGCATCGAGCTGCGCGACGCGGCCGTCATGGCGCCGGTGCTCGTCTTGTCGGAGCCGCCTCCCGAGGCCATGGCCGATGTCGTGGGGCACGGGCTCACGCTGTCTCTCTATTCGCGCCCCGGCATAACGGCCGCGGCGCAGGCCGCGGCACGCGCCGGCGTGGTGTGCGACGTCCATGTCAAGGTGGACACGGGCATGCACCGCGTCGGTGCCGATCCGGGGGAGATGATCGAGCTCGTGCGGGGCGTGGCCGAGGCACCGTCGCTCCGTTTCGGCGCGCTGTGGACACACTTTCCGGTGGCAGACGGGGTGGGGCCCGAGGACCGGCCCTTCACCGAGGCGCAGCTGCGCCGTCTTCTCGAGGTGCCGCGACGCGTTGACACGTGCCGGGTATCCGCCTCCGTTGCTGCATGCCGCCAACTCGGCGGGAGCCATCGCGTACCCCGCAACCCGGCTCGACATGGCGCGCTGCGGGATCGCTCTGTACGGGGCCCCGACGTTCCCGCACCTCGACCCGGTGCTGACCGCCGCCGTCCGGGACAGCGGAGCCGAAGCGCTGCGCCCCGTGCTGTCGCTGCGGGCCAAGGTGACCCTGGTGCGCAGCCTCGAGGCCGGTGAGCGCCCGTCGTACGGTCGGCTCCATGCCCTCGAGGGTCCGTCGACGGTGGCGACGGTGCCCCTCGGCTACGCCGACGGCGTGCCGCGGCGCTACTTCACGCGGGGCGGTACCGTGCTCGTGGGCGGCCGACGCCGCCCCCTGGCCGGGATGGTCACGATGGACCAGATCGTGGTGGACTGCGGCCCTGACCGAGAGGTGGCGGTGGGTGATGACGTGGTCCTGATCGGTCAGCAGGGAGCGGAGTCGCTCACGGTGTCGGACTGGGCGGACGTGCTTGACACCATCGCGCACGAGGTGTTCTGCGGGATCGGCCCGCGCGTGCCGCGTGTGGTCGTCGACCGGGAGGGTCAGTCATGAGCGACAGGCGACCGCTGTACAAGAGCCCGCTGGTGCGCGGCGTGGCCGCGGGCACCGGCGCGGCGCTGGCGGCGGGTTGGGCGGCGCAGCACCGCCTCGTGGCGCGTACCCGGGCATCGACCGACGAGATCGTGGCGGAGGGGCTCACCGTCCCCGAGGACTGTGTCGAGCACGACTTCGAGGTGGACGACGGTGGGCGTATCCATGTGATCGAGCGCGGTGAGGGCCCGCCCGTCGTGCTGCTCCACGGCTTCATGCTGTCCGGGGCGTTGTGGGCCCATCAACTGCGCGACCTCGCCCCGCACCACCGGGTGATCGCCATCGATCTTCGGGGCCATGGCCTGTCGGTCCCCGGTTCGTCGGGGTTCTCCATGACCGAAGACGCCGGTCTCGTCGACGAGCTGCGGGCCGAGGCCCGCATGTCCGCCGCCCAACAGGGTTCCCCGGCGCTGCGCCGCATGGCCGTGGACGTCCGAAGTGTGCTCGATGCGCTCCACGTGGAGCACGCCCTCGTGGTGGGACACTCCATGGGCGGCATGGTGGCTCTCCAGTTCGCGCACGACGCCCCCGCCGAAGAATTGCGGCGACGGGTGGCGGGTCTGGCTCTGGTGTCCACCACCGGTGGTCCCTTCACGCGCGTCCCGGGGTTCGGCGGCGTGGCCCGCCTGGCCGGGCCGGTGTCGGCGCGCGCCGTCGGGCTGGCCGACCGGTGGGGGGTGCGCACCGTGGCCTCGCAGGATCTGCGCTGGTGGCTCACGCGGATGGGTTTCGGGGCCGACGCCCCCGCGGCCCAGGTCCGGTTCGTCGAAGGACTCCATCTGGCGACGTCGCCGGTCACGGTGGCCGAGCTGCTTCCGGCCATCGCGCTCTTCGACCTGTCGAAGTGGCTCGGGTCCCTCGACCTGTCGGTGCTCGTGGTGGTGGGCTCGCACGACCGCCTCACGCCCCCGCGCCACGCCTTGCGGACCGCGGCGGCCCTGCCCCACTCGGAGCTGGTCGAGCTTCCCCGCTGCGGGCACATGCCCATGATCGAGCGCCGCCACGAGTTCGCCCGCCTCATCGAGGAGTTCGCGGCCAAGCTGGGTTGACGCCGGAGCGGGGGGGCCGTCCGGCGCTACCATGCCGCGGTGGGCACCTTGGCCGAGCTGCAGACCGAGGCCATGACCTGCACCCGGTGCGCGCTGGCCGCCGGTCGGACCCAGGTCGTGTTCGGCGTGGGCGACGGAGCCGCCTCGCTCATGTTCGTCGGTGAAGGCCCCGGGCGCGAGGAGGACCTGGCCGGGGAGCCGTTCGTGGGCCGGTCCGGCAAGCTCCTCGACAAGCTCCTGCATCAGGAGATCGGCCTCGAACGCAGCCAGTGCTACATCGCCAACGTCGTGAAGTGCCGTCCCCCCGGCAACCGCGACCCCCTTCCCGACGAGATCGCCTCGTGCCGTCCCTATCTCGATGCCCAGGTGGAGCTGATCTCCCCGCGTGTCGTGGTCACCCTGGGGAACTTCGCCACCCGCCTGCTCCTCGACACGACCGAGGGCATCCGTCGGTTGCGGGGGCGCGCCTACCCCTTCGGCCCGGGGTACATCGTCCCCACCTACCACCCCGCCGCCGGGCTGCGAGGCGGGGCCGAGGTGGTGGCGGAGATGCGCGCCGATTTCGTCCGGGCCAAGCGGCTCCTGGCCGGCGACCGGCCGTGAACCCGGCCGCCGGGGACCTCGGCCCGGTGCGGCTGCGGACCCGGTCGGCCCAAGACACCCGGGCGTTGGGGGCCGCCCTGGCCCGGGGTCTGCGTCCCGGCGACGTCGTGCTCCTCGCGGGGGAGCTGGGGGCGGGCAAGACCACGCTGGCCCAGGGGATCGGGGCCGGCCTCGGGGTCGCCGATCACGTGACGAGCCCCACCTTCACCCTCGTGCGCTCCTACCCGTGCCCGACCCCTCCGCCGCCTCACCCTGGGAACGACCACGGCGCGCCCCCGACGGTGCGGGCCTTTCTCCATGCCGATCTCTACCGCCTCGAGCACCTGGGGGAGGTGGTCGACCTCGCGATCGGGGAGCTGGTGGAGGACGATGCGGTGGCCGTGGTGGAGTGGGGAGACGTGGCCGAGCCCGTGCTCGGGGCCGATGCCCTCTCGGTGCGCCTCGCCGGGGGCGGCCACGACGACGAGCGCTGGGTGACGGTCACCGCCACCTCGTCGTGGTCGACGCGCCGCGACGAGCTCACCCGCCTGCTGGCGCAGTGGGCGACGCCGTGATGGTCCTCGCCGTGGAGTCGGCGACCGAACTGGCGGGGGTGGCGCTGGCCGACGAGGCGGGTGTGCTCGCCACCGCCACGGTGTCACGGGGCCGCCATCACGCCGAGTCGATCGCCCCCGCCATCGAGTTCGTCTGCCGTCGCGCCGGGGTGGCCTTGTCCGCGCTGGACGCCGTGGGCGTGGACGTCGGCCCTGGGCTCTTCACCGGGCTGCGCGTCGGCGTCGGCACCGCCAAGGCGTTGGCGTTCGCGTTGGACCGCCCCCTCGTCACCGTCGGCAGCCTCGAGGTCCTGGCCCACGCGGTGGCGACGGCGGGTGTGGCGCCCGGCACGCTCGTCGTCCCCGTCGTCGACGCCCGTCGGGGCGAGGTCTTCGTGGGCCGCCTGCGGGCGACCGCCGGCGGCGTGGCGTGGGAGGAGGGCGAGACCCGCCGGACCCCCGAGGCGCTCGCCGCGGAGCTCTCGGAGGGGCGAGCCGTTCGTGCTGGCCGGCAACGGGGCGCGTCGGTACCGGGCGATACTGGACGTCGTGCCTGGTGCGGCGATGGCGGGCGAAACCCTCGACTTCCCCTCTCCGGCGGTGTTGGCCACGCTGGTGCTGTGGCAAGGCGATGGCGGGGGAGTCCAGCGACGAGACCGCCGTGCTCCCCCTCTACCTGCGCGACGCGGACACCCGCATCAACTGGGAGACGCGGGCGCGGGCGCGCCGGCGTGGGGACCTGAGTGCCGCCCGCATGGGACGAGGGGCCCGCCCCCGACGGCGACGGGCCGGGGGAGACCTCGGCCCGCGTGGCCGGCGCGGTGCGGATCGTGCCGCTGCGTCGGCGGCACCTGCGCCATGTCGTCGCCATCGAAGAGGCGAACTATCCGAGCCCCTGGACCTCCACGGTCTTCCTGTCCGAGCTGGCGCAACGGAGCTCGCGCCGCTACACCGTCGCCACCATCGGTCCACTCGTGGTGGGCTACAGCGGGCTCATGATCGTGATGGAGGACGGGCACATCACCACCCTCACGGTGGACCCGGCCTGGCATCGCCGCAGCATCGGCACCGTGCTGCTCCTCGACCAGGCCCGCGCCGCCCCCGCCCTCGGCGTGCGGCACCTGACCCTCGAGGTCCGGACGTCCAACACCTCGGCCCAGGCGCTGTACCGGCGCTTCGGGTTCGCCCCCGTCGGCGTCCGGCCCAACTACTACCCCGAGACGGGGGAGGACGCCATCGTCATGTGGGCGCGCGACGTCGACACCCCTGACTACGCGCAGCGCCTGGCGGGGATCGACGCTCGTCTTCGGTCCGGGACGTGACCGGCACCGGCACCGGCGCCCTCGTGCTCGGCATCGAGACGTCGTGTGACGACACCGCGGCGGCGGTGGTCGACGCGGGTTCCGACGTGCTGTCGTCGGTGGTCTCGAGCCAGGTCGACCTGCACGCCATCTACGGCGGCGTGGTCCCCGAGCTCGCCGGCCGGGCCCATCTCGAGCTCTTGACCCCCGTCATCAGAGAAGCGCTCGGGCGGGCCGGGTCGGGCCGGGAAGGATCTGCACGCCGTGGCGGCCACCATGGGCCCCGGGCTGATCGGCTCGCTGCTGGTGGGGGTGAGCGAGGCCAAGGCGCTGGCGCTGGCCTGGGAGCTGCCCTTCGTCGGCGTCAACCATCTGGAGGGCCATCTCTTCGCCGCGCTCCTGGAGCACCCCGCGCATCGAGTGGCCGGTGGCCGTGCTCCTGGTCTCGGGGGGCCACACCCTGCTCGTGTCGATGGAGGGCCCGGGCCGCTACCGGCTCCTGGGCCAGACCCTCGACGACGCCGCCGGCGAGGCCTTCGACAAGGTGGCCCGGTTCCTCGGCCTCGGGTACCCCGGGGGCCCGGCCATCGAGCGGGCCGCCGCGGGCGGCGACCCGGCCGCCTTCGCCTTCCCGCGGGCCATGCTGGGCGAGGGGCTCGACTTCTCCTTCAGCGGGCTCAAGACGGCGGTTCTGCACGCCGTGCGACGCCACCCCGACGCCTCGGACCGGGACGTGGCGGCCTCGTTCCAGCAGCGCCGTCGTGGACGTGCTCGTGGCCAAGGTGCAGAAGGCGGCGGTCGCGGTGGGAGCCCGGGGCGTGTGCCTGGCCGGGGGGGTGGCCGCCAACGGCGTCCTGCGGGGCGCCCTGGCCGAGGCCTGTGGCGACACTCGGCCTGCCCGCCTACCTCCCCAGCCTGGCCACCTGTACGGACAACGCGGCGATGATCGCGGCGGCGGGGTGGTGGCAGCTCGAGCAGGTGGGGCCCACCCCCCTCGACGCCGGCGCCGATCCCAATCTCCGCTTACCCCTGCTCGCCTGAGGCGGCCCGGCCCCGCGGCCGGCCCGGTTGCCCGGGGCCTCGGCGCCCGCTATCGTTAGCACTCGCAAGGTTCGAGTGCTAAGTGCCTACAGGAGGCTCACCTGCCATGAAGCTCCACCCCCTCGAGGACCGGATCGTTGTCCGCCCCGGCGAATCGGAAGAGACCACCGCCTCCGGGCTCGTGATCCCCGACACCGCCAAAGAGAAGCCCCAGCAGGGCGAGGTGATCGCCGTCGGCCCCGGCCGCCGGGCCGAGAACACCGGCGAGCTGGTGCCCGTCGACGTCGCCGCCGGTGACACCGTCGTCTACTCCAAGTACGGCGGCACCGAGATCACGTTCGAGGGCGAGGACTTCCTCATCCTCTTCGAGCCGTGACGTGCTCGCCAAGATCAGCAAGAAGTAGAAGGGCCACCGGGTATGTCCAAGATTCTGAAGTTCGACGAGGCGGCGCGCCGCGGCCTCGAGGCCGGCGTCGCCAAGCTCGCCGACACGGTGAAGGTGACGCTGGGCCCCAAGGGCCGCAACGTCGTCATCGACAAGAAGTTCGGCGCCCCCACCATCACCAACGACGGCGTGACCATCGCCCGCGAGGTGGAGCTCGAGGACCCCTTCGAGAACATGGGTGCCCAGCTGGTCAAGGAGGTCGCCACCAAGACCAACGACGTCGCCGGTGACGGCACCACCACCGCCACGGTGCTGGCCCAGGCCCTCATCCACGAGGGACTGCGCAACGTCGCCGCCGGAGCCAGCCCCATGTCGCTCAAGCGTGGCATCGAGAAGGCGGTCGAGGCCGCCGTCGGCGCCATCAAGAAGCAGGCCAAGGAGATCGACTCCCGGCACGAGATCGCGCAGGTGGCGTCGATCTCGGCCGCCGACGCATCGATCGGCGAAGTGCTGGCCGAGGCCATCGACAAGGTGGGCAAGGACGGGACCGTCACGGTGGAGGAGTCGAACACCTTCGGGCTCGAGCTCGAGTTCACCGAGGGCATGCAGTTCGACAAGGGCTACCTCTCGCCGTACTTCGTGACCGACCCCGAGCGCCAGGAGGCGATCCTCGAGGACCCGCTGATCCTGATCGCCAACCAGAAGATCAGCGCCGTGCACGACCTCGTGCCCGTGCTCGAGAAGGTCATGCAGACGGGCAAGCCCCTGCTCCTGATCGCCGAGGACGTCGAGGGAGAGGCCCTGGCCACGCTGGTGGTCAACAAGATCCGCGGCACGTTCACGTCGCTGGCGGTGAAGGCGCCGGGCTTCGGCGATCGGCGCAAGGCGATGCTCCAGGACCTGGCCGTCCTCACCGGCGCCCAGGTCATCTCGGAGGAGATCGGCCTCAAGCTCGAGAACGCCACCATCGATCTGCTGGGTTCGGCCCGCCGGGTGATCGTCACCAAGGACGACACCACCGTCGTCGACGGGGCCGGCGCCGAAGGCGACGTCAAGGGTCGGATCGCGCAGATCAAGCGCGAGATCGAGGACACCGACTCCGACTGGGACCGCGAGAAGCTCCAGGAGCGCCTGGCCAAGCTGGCCGGAGGTGTGGCCGTCGTCCGGGTGGGCGCCGCCACCGAGGTCGAGCTCAAGGAGAAGAAGCACCGGATCGAGGATGCGCTGTCGGCCACCCGTGCCGCCATCGAAGAGGGCATCGTGGCCGGGGGCGGGGTCGCCCTCGTCCGCAGCCGGGCCGCGGTCGAGAAGCTCGCCAAGACCCTCGACGGTGACGAGGCCACCGGGGCGCGCATCGTCGCCCACGCGCTGGACGAGCCGCTCAAGTGGATCGCCATCAACGCCGGGCTCGAGGGTGCGGTGGTCGTCCGCCAGGTGGAGAGCGAGTCCGGCGCCGTCGGCCTCAACGCCGCCACGGGGAACTTCGAGGACCTCGTCAAAGCGGGCGTCATCGATCCCGCCAAGGTCACCCGCTCCGCGCTGCAGAACGCGGCGTCGGTGGCGGCTCTGCTGCTCACCACCGAGGCCGTGGTGGCCGACAAGCCCGAGAAGAGCGACCCGGCCGCCGCAGCTGCGGCCATGGGTGGCATGGGCGGCGGCATGGGTGGCATGGGCGGCATGGGGATGATGTAGGCAGGCCCTCCGCCGCCTCGGCGGACACGCTTCGAACGACACGACCGGGCCCTGAGGCCCGGCCGTTCGTCGTCGGGAGTCGGCGCCGATATCGTGCGCCTGATGCAGGTTCCCGCCGACGCCGCCGATCCGGCCCCGGGCCCCGGCGCCTTCCCGCCCTCGGGTCGCCAGGTGATCCCCCGTCCGCCCCGTGCCTACGCCGGGGTGGCCGCGCCGTGGGCGGGGCTCGAGCCGCAGCGCCGGCAGGGTCTCGGTCTCGCCCAGGTGCGCCGGGCCGTCGAAGCACACCACCGGGGGCTGTTGGCGGCGGAGCGCGTCACCTTCGACGGCTTCCCCGACCCCGGCGCCCCTTCGGCGGTGCTCGTGGCGCTGTTCGAACACGACGGCGAGACCCGGGTGGTGCTCACCCGGCGCGCCGCGCACCTGCGCACCCACACCGGGGAGGTCAGCTTCCCCGGAGGCCGCCTCGACGGCGCCGAGACCCCCGAGGCCGGGGCCCTGCGGGAAGCCGCCGAGGAGATCGGGCTCGACCCCGCCCAGGTCGAGGTGGTGGGACGCCTCACGCC
This sequence comes from uncultured Acidimicrobiales bacterium, assembly GCA_963768255.1. Lineage (GTDB taxonomy): Bacteria > Actinomycetota > Acidimicrobiia > Acidimicrobiales > UBA8190 > Chersky-840. Next base: position 820,046 of record CAVYGX010000008.1, read on the forward strand.
CCTGGTCACCTTCTCCTCCACCGCCAGCATCACGCCGATCGTGGGGGTCCTCCCCGGGGCGCCGCGCCTGGTCGCCAACCCCCACGAGGTGGAGCACGTCTTCGACGTGGCGCTGGCCGAGCTGGCGGCCGACGGGGTGTTTCGGGAGGAGCGCTGGATCGTGCCGGGACGGACGATGCCGGTCGCGGACGTGGGCGAGGACGGCTCGTTCCCGGTGTGGTTCTTCGAGCTCCCCCACGACACCGTGTGGGGTGCCACCGCCCGCATGCTCGTCGAGCTGCTGCGCCTCGTCCTCGACGTCTGAGGACGCTCTCCCGGGCGCGGGGCCGGGGGTGGTGGACGGTAACGTGGAGGAACGCCACGGGCGAAGGCGGGTGTGACGACCGACGGCAGGAGGCGGCCAGGTGGCTGAGATCGAGATCGGCATCTACAAATCGGGACGCCGTGCGTATGGCTTCGACGACATCGCCATCGTGCCCAGTCGTCGGACCCGGGACCCCGAAGACGTGGACATCTCGTGGGAGATCGACGCCTTCCGCTTCGACCTGCCCCTCATGGCGGCCGCCATGGACGGAGTGGTGAGCCCGCGCACCGCCATCGAGATCGGTCGCCTGGGCGGACTGGCCGTGCTGAACCTCGAAGGGTTGTGGACCCGCTACGAGGACCCCGAGCCCCTGCTCGAGGAGATCTCGAGGCTCGACGACGACAAGGCCACGGCCCGCATGCAGCAGATGTACCTCGAGCCCATCAAGCCCGAACTGGTCACCGAGCGGATCAGGGAGATCAAGTCGGCGGGAGTGGTGTCGTGCGCGTCGGTCACGCCCCAGCGAACGACGGGACTGGCGCCGAGCATCCTGGCCGGAGAGCTCGACATGCTCGTCATCCAGGGGACGGTGGTCTCGGCCGAGCACGTGTCGAAGACGGTCGAGCCGCTCAACCTGAAGAAGTTCATCCGCGCCTTCGACCTGCCCGTGATCGTCGGCGGCTGCGCCTCGTACCAGGCCGCCCTCCATCTCATGCGCACGGGTGCGGTGGGGGTGCTCGTCGGGGTGGGCCCGGGCAACGCCTGTACCACCCGGGGTGTGCTCGGGTTGGGCGTGCCCCAGGCCACCGCCATCGCCGATGTGGCCGGCGCCCGCATGCGGCACCTCGACGAGACCGGCGTCTACGTGCACGTCATCGCCGACGGCGGGATGAGCCGCGGCGGTGACATCGCCAAGGCCATCGCGTGCGGGGCCGACGCCGTGATGCTCGGCTCTCCGTTGTCGTCGGCCGAGGAGGCACCGGCGCGCGGCTTTCACTGGGGGATGGCGACGTTCCACCCCACGCTGCCCCGGGGGGCCCGCGTGCGGACGACGGTGCGGGGGACGCTCACCGAGATCCTGCTCGGTCCCGCCCACGAGAACGACGGTCGCATGAACCTCTTCGGCGCGCTGCGCACGGCCATGGCCACGTGCGGGTACGAGACGGTCAAGGAGTTCCAGAAGGCAGAGGTGATGGTGGCCCCGGCCTTGCAGACCGAGGGCAAGGCACTGCAGCGCTCCCAGGGAGTGGGGATGGGGCACTGAGCCGCCAGCCGGTCCCTGTTGCACGCCGCCCGACACCACCTTCGTCGTGGCTGACGCCCCCGATACCGTTCTCGTCGTCGACTTCGGCGCCCAGTACGCCCAGCTGATCGCCCGGCGCGTGCGCGAGGCCCGCGTCTATTCGGAGATCGTCCGCTTCGACACGCCCGCGGCCGAGCTGTTGGCCCGGCACCCCAAGGGCATCATCCTGTCGGGGGGCCCCAAGTCGGTGTACGCCGATTGGGCGCCGGCGGTCGACCCCGCCGTCTACGAGGCCGGGGTCCCCATCCTCGGCATCTGTTACGGGGCCCAGCTGCTCACCCAACAGCTCGGCGGCGTCGTGTCGCGCACCGGGCGAGGCGAGTACGGACGCACCGCGCTCACCCGCACCGCCACCTCACCCCTCTTCGCCGACTGGCCCCCGCAGGGCGCCGCGGATGTGTGGATGAGCCACGCCGACTCCATCACCGAGGTGCCGGCCGGCTTCGTGGCCAACGCCTCGACGCCCGAAGCGCCCGTCGCCGTGCTCAGCGACGGCGACCGGCACATCTACGGGGTGCAGTTCCATCCCGAGGTCGTGCACACCGAGCGGGGCCAGGAGCTCCTCGAGCGCTTCCTGTTCGACGTGTGCGGGGCCCGCCCCCTGTGGACCCACACCAACATCATCGAGTCGGCCGCTGCACGCCGTGCGGGCCCAGGTCTCCGACGCCCGCGTGCTGTGCGCCTTGTCGGGAGGGGTCGACTCGGCCGTGGCCGCCGCCCTCGTGCACCGGGCCATCGGCGATCAGCTCACGTGCGTGTTCGTGGACACCGGGCTCATGCGCACGGGCGAGGCCGATCAGGTGGAGGAGACGTTCCGCCGCCAGTTCCACATGGACCTGATCCACGTCAAGGCGGCCGACCGCTTCTTCGGCGTCCTCGAAGGCGTCACCGATCCCGAGGCCAAGCGCAAGGCCATCGGCGAGACGTTCATCCGCGTCTTCGAAGAGGTGGCCGCGGACGTGGAGGATGCTCGCTTCCTCGTGCAGGGCACGCTGTACCCCGACATCATCGAGTCGGGCACCCGGGACGCGGCGACCATCAAGTCGCATCACAACGTGGGCGGCCTCCCCGAGGACATGGCGTTCGCGCTGGTCGAGCCCTTGCGCCCGCTGTTCAAGGACGAGGTACGGGCCGTGGGCGAAGAGCTCGGCCTGCCCGAGGAGATCGTCTGGCGCCAGCCGTTCCCCGGGCCGGGGCTGGCGGTACGCATCATCGGAGAGGTCACGCCCGAGCGGGCCGAGATCCTGCGGGCGGCCGACGCCATCGTCACCGAGGAGATCCGCCGGGCCGGGCTCTACCGGCAGCTGTGGCAGAGCTTCGCCGTGCTTCCCGCCGTCCGCACCGTCGGGGTGATGGGGGACGAGCGCACCTACGCCTACCCCGTCGTCATCCGGGCCGTCACCTCCGACGACGCCATGACCGCCGACTGGGCCCGACTGCCCTACGAGCTGCTCGAGCGACTGTCCTCGCGCATCATCAACGAGGTCGACGGCGTCAACCGGGTGGCCCTCGACATCACGTCGAAGCCGCCCGGCACCATTGAATGGGAGTGAGCGTGTCCGGCGCTCCGCTGCCCGCGTCTCGGCGGCTCGGTCCTTCGACGGCGTCGACGAGTTCGAGGACTACGAAGCTCCCGACCAACCCGATGCGCAGTCCCCGGCACCTCCGGCGCGCCGGGAGCGTTGGACCGACGACCTGCCCAAGCCCGACGAGCTTCTCGAGGGCCTCAACGAACCCCAGCGCCGCGCCGTGGTCCACCGGGGCAGGCCGCTGCTGGTGGTGGCGGGGGCGGGGTCGGGCAAGACCCGGGTGCTCACCCACCGCGTGGCGCACCTCATCGCCACCGGGGACGCCACGCCCTGGGAGATCCTGGCCATCACCTTCACCAACAAGGCCGCCGACGAGATGCGGGGGCGCCTCGTCGGTCTGATCGGGCCCGTGGCGCAGCGCATGTGGGTCTCGACCTTCCATGCCGCCTGCGTGCGGATGTTGCGCTCCCACGCCGATCGGCTCGGATACCGCAAGTCCTTCACCATCTACGACGACACCGACTCGCGGCGTCTGGTCGAGCACATCCTGCGTGACCTCAACATCGACGCCAAGAAGCTCCCGGCCCGTGGAGTCCAAGCCGCCATCTCGGGCGCCAAGGCCGAGCTGGCCGGTGCCGCGGCCTACGCCCAGGCGGCCCGCTCGGTGTTCGAGCGCCGCATCGCGGATGTCTACCAGGAATACGAGCAGCGACTGTTGGCCGCCTCGGCCATGGACTTCGACGATCTGTTGCTGCTCACCGTGAGGTTGTTCCAAGCCGCGCCCGACGTCCTCGACGCGTACCGCACACGCTTCAAGCACATTCTCGTGGACGAGTTCCAGGACACCAACCGGGCCCAGAACGAGATCGTGCTCATGCTGGCGGCCGAGCACCACAACATCTGCGTGGTCGGAGACAGCGACCAGTCGATCTTCGGATGGCGGGGGGCGGACATCCGCAACATCGTGGAGTTCGAAGAGGCGTTCCCCGACGCCACGATCATCCCTCTCGAACAGAACTACCGGTCGACCAAGACGATCCTCGACGCGGCCAACGCCGTGATCGCCAACAACGTGACCCGCGTGCCCAAGGAGCTGTGGACCGAGGGCGAGGCGGGCGTCCCCATCGTCCGGTACCGGGCCGAGGACGAATACGACGAAGCGTCGTGGGTGGCAACCGAGATCGGGCGCCTGCGCGAGTTCGAGGGCATGGACTACGGAGACGTCGCCATCTTCTACCGGACCAACGCCCAGAGCCGGGCGCTGGAGGAGGAGCTCGTCCGGGCCGCCATCCCCTACAAGGTGGTGGGCGGGACCCGGTTCTACGACCGGCGGGAGGTCAAGGACCTGCTCGCCTATGTCCGCCTGCTCGGGAACCCCTCCGACGAAGTCTCGGCCCGGCGCATCGTGAACGTGCCGCGCCGCGGCGTCGGGGACGCTTCGGTCGACCGCCTGGCGCGGTGGGCGCGCGACAACCAGAGCTCCTTCGTCGACGCCCTCGATCACGCGGCGGAGGCGGGGGTGACCGGCAAGGCGGTCAAGGGGGCGGCCGAGCTCAGAGCCCTCCTCGACGAACTGCAGACCATGGTGGAGCGAGGTGCGGGGCCCGGCGTCATCGTGGAGACCGTCGCCGACCGTACGGGGTACCGTGCCGCCCTCGAGGCGGAGGACACCATCGAAGCGCACAGCCGCATGGAGAACATCGCCGAGCTCGCGGGCGCGGCGAGCGAGTACGACAGCCTCGACGAGTTCTTGGAGTCCGTCGCCCTCGTCTCCGACAGCGACGAGCTCGACACCGCCGATCGCCGCGTGTCACTCATGACCCTGCACACCGCCAAGGGCCTCGAGTTCCCCGCCGTGTTCCTGGTCGGCCTCGAGGACGGGGTCTTCCCCCATCTGCGCGCCCTCGAGGATCCTCTTCAGCTCGAGGAGGAGCGCCGCCTCTGCTACGTGGGCATCACCCGGGCGCGGCGCCAGCTCTACCTGACCCACGCCTGGAGCCGGACGCTGTGGGGCTCGACGAGCCACGCCATCCCGAGCCGGTTCTTGTCGGAGCTTCCCCCCGAGCTGGTGCGTGACGTGGGCTCGTCGTGGACCAAGCGCCCCGATCCGCTCCGGGCCCTGTCGTGGTCCCGCCGGCGCGCCGGTGTGCGAGGTGGGCAGGCCGATGACTGGGAGGGCATCGACGAGTCGGCGCACGACACCGACAGCACGTGGGCCGAGGACTTCCACGACCCCGATCCGTGGGGAGACTCCGAGCCCGCCGCGCCGGTCTCCTCCGCACCACCGGCGCGCCGCCCCGCCCCGAGCTCGTCGTCCCCCGGCACCCGCGCCTCGGGGCGCAAGAGCCGCCTGCCCAAGATGGCCGAGTGGCGCAACGGCACTGCCCCGCGGACGTGACGGCGGCGGGCGACCTGTCGTCAGAGGGTCCTGCCCCGGGCCGCCACGACTGGGACGCCACGACCTACGACCGCATCTCGGACCCGATGACCCGTTGGGGTGCGGACGTGCTCGATCGTCTGGACCTACGCGGGGACGAGACCGTCCTCGACGCCGGGGCCGGGAGCGGCCGGGTGACCGAGATGGTGCTGGAGCGGGTGCCGGCGGGACGCGTCGTGGCGTTCGACGCGGCGGCCGCCATGCTCGTCGAGGCCCGGCGGCGCCTGGCGCGCTTCGAGGGCAGGGTCCGGTTCATCGAAGGCGATCTCTTGGACCTGACGCCGCGCACCCTCGGCGACGACGCGCCGGTCGACGCCGTGTTGTCGACGGCCACCTTCCACTGGGTCCTCGATCACGACCGGCTCTTCGCCAACCTCGCCGCGGTCATGCGCCCGGGGGCGGTGCTCGAGGCCCAGTGCGGTGCGGCCGGGAACATCGCCCGCCTCATCGAGGCCGTCCGGTCGACGGGGACCGATCGGGCCGGGGTGTGGCTCTACGCCACGCCCGAGGAGACCCGGGCCCGACTGGATCGGGCCGGCTTCGAAGAGATCGAGGTGTGGACCCACCCCGAGCCCACCCGGCTGGCCGAAGGAGAGGAGCTCGAGACCTACCTCGAGACGGTGTGCCTCCGGACCCACGTGGCGGGGATGTCGCCGAGCGAGCGGACCCGGTTCCTCCGCGCCGTGGCGGCGGCGATGCCCGAACCGGTGATCGACTACCTGCGCCTCAACATCAGCGCCAGACGCGGGTCCTGAGCGGCGACGAGGGCGTCAAAGGGGGAGCCGACGCCACGTGGCGCCGGGCACGGTTTCCCGCCCATCTGGCGCCGCGTCAGGTCCGGTTGCCTACACTCGGTGCCCGTGAAGCGTCCCTACCGGGTCGTGGTGGCCAAGCCCGGCCTCGACGGCCACGACCGAGGTGCCAAGGTCATCGCCCGCGCCTTTCGGGACGCCGGGTTCGAGGTGATCTACACCGGCCTGCACCAGACTCCCGAGCAGGTTGTGCAGGCCGTGGTCCAAGAGGACGCCGACGCCGTGGGGCTGTCGCTGCTGTCGGGCGCGCATCTCACCCTCGTGCCACGCGTGATCGACGGGCTTCGGGCCCAGGGCCTCGACGACGTGCTCGTGATCGTCGGCGGGATCATCCCCGAGGGCGACATCCAGGCCCTCAAGGACCTGGGGGTCGCCGCGGTCTTCACCCCGGGAGCCTCGCTCGACACCATGGTGCACTGGCTGGCCGACGCCCTCGACGGGCGCGAGGAGGCCACCGCCGGGGGCTGAGCCATCAAGGATCCCCAAAGACACCAAAGAACACAGTACGGACGGGCGCCGGCCCTACGGGCCAGGCGGAGAGGAGCCGGAACAGCGGTGGATCTCTACGAGTACCAGGGCAAGCAGTACTTCGCCCGATACGGCATCCCCACCTCGGCGGGTGGGGTGGCCGACACCGTGGACGAAGCCGTGGTCCAGGCCGACGCGGCCGGGTACCCGGTCGTGGTGAAGGCCCAGGTGAAGGTGGGAGGGCGCGGCAAGGCCGGTGGCATCAAGTTGGCCAATGACGCCGACGAGGTGCGGACCCACGCCTCGGCCATCCTCGGCATGGACATCCACGGACACGTGGTGCAGCGCCTCTGGGTGGAGCACGCCTCCGACATCGCACGCGAGTACTACGCCAGCTTCACCCTCGACCGCGCCGCCAAGCTCCACCTCTGCATGGTGTCGGCCAAGGGCGGCGTGGAGATCGAGGAGGTGGCCGCCACCGATCCCGACGCCATCGCCCGGCTGCACGTGGACCCGGTCGACGGTCTGTCTGTCGACGCCGCCGCCCTCCTGGTGGAGGAGGCGGGCTTGGACCCCGAGGCACGGGCACCGGCGGCCGAGCTGCTCGTGGCCCTGTACCGGTGCTACACCGAAGGCGACTGCGACCTGGCCGAGATCAACCCGCTGATCCTCACCACCGACGGGCGCGTCCACGCCCTCGACGCCAAGGTCACCCTCGACGACAACGCCGCCTTCCGCCATCGCGAGTGGGAGGAGTTCGCGGGGACCGACACCTCCGACGAACGTGAGCTGCTCGCAAAGGAGAAAGGCCTCAACTACATCGGCCTGTCGGGGACGGTCGGCATCATCGCCAACGGGGCCGGGCTGGCGATGAGCACCCTCGACGTCGTCACCCAGGCGGGGGGCACGGCTGCGAACTTCCTCGACATCGGGGGCGGTGCCAACGCCGATGTGATGGCGGCGGCCCTCGAGGTCATCAACACCGATCCCGCGGTGCGGTCGATCTTCGTGAACATCTTCGGCGGCATCACCCGCTGCGACGAGGTGGCCAACGGGATCGTCGAGGCTCTGGGGCGTGTCGACCTTCGCTCGCCCATCGTGCTGCGCCTCGACGGCACAAATGCAGAAGCGGGCCACGAGATCCTGGCCTCGCATCTCTCGGATCGTCTGGTCGTGGACGGGACCATGCTCGGTGCCGCACGGCGCGCCGTGGCGCTGGCAGGAGGAGACAAGTGAGCATCTTCGTCGACGAGAACACCAAGGTCCTCGTGCAGGGCCTGACCGGGAGCCAGGGCCGGTTCCACGGCCTGCGCAACCGCGACTACGGCACCCAGGTGGTGGGGGGGGTGACGCCGGGCAAGGGCGGTACCGAGGTGGATGGCGTCCCCGTGTTCGACAGCGTGGAGGACGCCGTTTCGGCCACGGGGGCCGACGCCTCGTTCGTCGTGGTCCCGCCCAAGGGCGCGCCCACCGCGATCCTGGAAGCGGCCCGGGCCGGCGTCAGCTTCATCGTGTGCATCACCGAGGGCATCCCCGCCCAGGACGAGGCGTTGTTCTACAACATCCTGCGCCGGGACCACCCCGGGGTCCGCCTCCTCGGCCCCAACTGTCCGGGCGTGATCTCGCCCGGAAAGTGCAACATCGGCATCACCTCGGGCGACATCGCCTTGCCGGGCGGCCCGGTGGGGATCGTGAGCCGATCGGGGACCCTCACGTACCAGGCGCTGCACGAGCTGTCCCAGCAGAAGGTCGGCCAGACCACGTGCGTCGGGATCGGAGGCGACCCCGTGCCGGGCACGAGCTTCATCGACTGCCTCGCCGCGTTCGAGGAGGACCCCGACACCGGCGCCGTCATGATGATCGGGGAGATCGGCGGCTCGGCCGAGGAGGAGGCGGCGCAGTTCATCAAGGACAACATGTCCAAGCCCGTCGTCTGCTACGTGGCCGGGGTCACCGCGCCCCCGGGACGCAAGATGGGCCACGCCGGTGCCATCATCTCCGGGTCCCAAGGCACGGCCCAGGCCAAGATGGCGGCGCTCGCCGATGCCGGCGCCACCGTCGCGCTGAATCCGACCGAGGCGGGCGAGCGCATGGTGGAGATCGTCAAGTCCCTCGACTGACCGGGCCGGACGCGAACCGCCCGCTGGTAGCGTGACGCGCGTGCGCGTGGCGGTGCTCGTGTCGGGTACTGGGAGCATCCTCGACGCCATGCTCGCCGACGAGGTGCCCGTGGCGCTCGTCCTCGCCGACCGGGAGTGTCGAGCCCTCGAGATCGCCACCGCGGCGGGTGTCGACACCGAGCTGGTCGACCGCCAGGACTTCGGCGGCTACGGCAAGAGCTTCGACCGTTGGGGGTTCACGCGCCGGGTGGCGGCGGTGCTCGGCGCGCACGGCATCGAGCTCGTGGCCATGGCCGGTTTCGGCACGGTGTTCGCGCCGCCCATGTTCGAGGCCTTTCCCGATCGGATCCTCAACACCCATCCCGCGCTGTTGCCCGCCTTCCCCGGGTGGCACGCGGTCGAGGACGCCCTCGCGGCGGGGGTGGCGGTGACCGGATGCACCGTCCACCTGGCGACGGTCGAGACCGACGCCGGACCGGTGCTCGCCCAGGAGGAGGTCCCGGTCCTCGCCGACGACACCGTGCAGACCCTGCACGAACGGATCAAGCACTGCGAACGGCAGCTCTACCCGACGGTGATCAAGCAGTACATCGAGGCACACACAGACGCCGCGCCTTCCCCCAGTTGACCGGGTTTCCATGGCGCTCGTCCCGCCCATCTAATGTCGCAGTGTGACCACGACGTTCGAGCGGACAGACCCCGGGGCACGCCGATGAGGGCGTTGCTGTCGGTCTACGACAAGACCGGCCTCACCGACCTGGCCCAGGGCCTCGCCGGGCTCGGGTGGGAGCTCATCGCCAGCGGGAAGACCGCCGCCGCGCTCACCGACGCCGGCATCGCCGTCACCGAGGTGGCGGAGGTGACCGGGGCCCCGGAGATGCTCGGGGGCCGGGTGAAGACCCTGCACCCCAAGGTGCACGGCGGCATCCTGGCCGACCGGTCGGACCCGTCGCATCTCGCCGACCTCGAGGCGCAGCACGTGGAGCCCATCGACCTGGTCGTGTGCAACCTCTACCCGTTCTCCTCGGACCCTTCCATCGAATTGATCGACGTCGGGGGCCCCACCATGGTGCGGGCCGCCGCCAAGAACCACGCGCACGTGGGTGTGGTTGTCGATCCGGCCGACTACGCCGCGGTCCTCGAGGAGCTGCGCGCCGCGGGCTCGCTCTCGAGCGACACGCGCCGGCGCCTGGCGCGCGCCGCCTTCGCCCACAGCGCCGCCTACGACGCCGCGATCGTGGAGTGGTTCGACGCGGGCGGCGCCGGGGGGGAGCCCGACCTCCTGCCGCCCACGCTGCACGTGGCGCTCGAGCGCGCCGAGGAGCTCCGCTACGGCGAGAACCCCCACCAGCGCGGGGCCCGGTACCGCCAGGTCGGCCGATCGACATGGTGGGACGGCGTGGTCCAGCACGGCGGTTCGGCGCTGTCGTACCTGAACCTGTTCGACGCCGACGCCGCCTGGCGGCTGGTGTCCGAGCTCGGCACGGGCACGGAGCTGGCGGTGGCCATCATGAAACACGCCAACCCGTGCGGCGCCGCGCTCGCCCCGACCCTCCCCGACGCCTACCGGCGAGCGCTCGAGTGCGACCCGGTCTCCGCCTTCGGCGGCGTCGTGGCCCTGGGCGGGCCGTGCACGGTGGAGGTGGCCCAGGCCGTGGCCGAGGGCCCCCTGGCCGATGTGATCGTGGCGCCGTCGTTCGAGGCGGGGGCCATCGCCGCCCTCGTCGCCCGGCGCAAGGCGACCCGGCTGCTCGAGGCGCCGCCCCATCGGGCCAGCCCGCTCGAGCTGCGCAGCCTGGGAGGCGGCTTCCTCGTCCAGGACGCCGACCGCCTGGCCACGGGTCGCTCGGACTGGCAGGTGCCCACCAAGGTGGCCCCCACCGACGACCAGTGGCGCGACATCGAGTTGGCGTGGCGGGTGTGCGCCCGGACGTCGTCCAATGCCATCGTCGTCGCGGCGCAGGGCCAGGCCGTCGGGGTCGGGGCGGGCCAGCAGAGCCGGGTGGACGCGGCCCGGATCGCGGTGACCAAGGCCGGAGGGCGCGCCCGGGGCGGGGCGGGGGCCAGTGACGCCTTCTTCCCGTTCCGCGACGGGCTCGACGTGTTGGCCGATGCGGGCGTGGCGGCGGTCGTGTCGCCCGGGGGCTCGGTCAAAGACGGCGAGGTGGTGGCCGCGGCGGACGAGCACGGCATCGCCCTGGTGTTCACGGGCGAGCGCCACTTCCGGCACTGAGGAGGACCCGATGACGGCGAGGATCCTCGACGGGGAGGCCCTGGCGGCCCGCTGGCGCGCCGAGATCACCGACCGGGTGGCCCGCCTGGCGGCTGAGGGAATCCGTCCCGGGCTCGGGACCATCCTCGTGGGTGACGACACGCCCAGCGAGCGCTACGTGGCCTTGAAGCACGCCGACTGCGCCGAGGTCGGCATCGCCTCGGTGCACGAGCACCTGCCGGCCGAGACGAGCCAGGAGGAGCTCGACGCGGTGATCCGCCGCTTCAACGCCGATCCCGCCGTCCACGCCTATCTCGTCCAGCTCCCGCTGCCCAAGGGCCTCGACGAGGAGGCGGCGCTGCTGGCCGTGGACGACGCCAAGGACGTCGACGGACTGCACCCGGTGAACCTGGGCCGCCTGGTGATGGGGACGCCCGGGCCCCTGCCGTGCACGCCGGCGGGCATCGTCGAGCTCCTCCACGCCTACGACGTGCCCGTGGAGGGACGGCACGTGGTCGTCATCGGTCGGGGCATCACCATCGGCCGGCCCCTGGCCCTGTTGCTGGCGCTCAAGCGCCCGGGCTGCAACGCCGCGGTCACCGTGGTCCACACCGGTGTGCCCGACCTGGCCGAGTACGTCCGACGGGCCGACATCGTGGTGGCCGCGGCGGGCTCGGCCGGGCTCGTCACGCCCGCCATGGTGAAGCCCGGCGCGGCGGTGGTGGGGGCGGGCACGACGTGGGAGGGCCGCAAGGTCCTCTCCGACGTGCAGGAGTCCGTGGCCGACGTGGCGGGATGGATCACGCCGCGTATCGGGGGTGTGGGCCCCATGACCCGGGCCATGCTCCTGCGCAACGCCGTGCGGGCCGCCGAGCGCAGCGTCTAGTCACCCCGACCAGCCCCCCGCTTTACGCCCGGCCCCGGGACTATCCACAGGGTCGGCGGTAGGATGACCTGGTCATGGCCTTGATCTCGGAGATGCTCGCACGCGGTGCCACCTACTCGTTCGAGTTCTTCCCGCCCAAGAACGACGCGGAGCAGGCCACCTTGGTCCGGACCCTGCGCGAGCTCGAGCCCCTGGCGCCGTCCTTCGTCTCGGTGACCTACCGCGGCGGCCGGGAGTCGCGCCAGCGCACCTACGACCTGGTGGCGGGCATGTTGCGCACCACGACGCTGACGCCCATGGCCCACCTCATCTGCGTGGCCCACACCCGCCTGGAGCTGGCCGAGATCCTCGTGTCGTTCCGCAAGGCGGGGGTGGAGAACCTCATGGCCCTGGGAGGCGACCCCCCCACCGACCCCGCGGCCGGGGAGGGCGAGCTCCGTTACGCGGTGGAGCTGGTCGAGCTGGCCCGTGCCATCGGCGGGTTCTCGATCGGCGTGGCCGCCCACCCCGCCGGCCACCCGTCGTCGCCCGACATGGAGTCCGACCGCGACCTCCTGGCGGCCAAGCTCCGCCTGGCGGACTTCGGTGTCACCCAATTCTTCTTCGAGGCCCAGGAGTACATCGGCCTGATCCAGGACCTCGCCGAGCGGGGGGTGCACACCCCGGTCCTGCCCGGGATCATGCCCGTGACCGCCCTGCGGTCGGTGCCCCGCATGGCGGAGATGGGCGCGGCCCTCCCGGACTGGGCCGTGGCCCGCCTCGAGGAGGCGTCGGTGCGGGGCGGGGACGAAGCCGTGCGTCAGGCGGGCGTGGGCATGGCGACGGAGCTGTGCGAGAAGGTGCTCGACGCGGGCGCGCCCGGCCTGCACTTCTACACGCTGAACCGGTCGAGCGCGACCCGGGAGATCTACGCGTCGCTGGGGCTGTCGACGAACGCTTAGGCTCGCGCCACATGGCACAGCGCATCACCATGAGCCCCGACGGCACCCTGCAGGTCCCCGACGAACCCATCATCCCCTTCATCGAGGGCGACGGGACCGGCGTCGACATCTGGCCGGCCTCGCGCCTGGTCTTCGATGCCGCGGCGGCCAAGCACGGCCGCACGATCGCCTGGAAGGAGGTCCTGGCGGGGGAGAAGGCCTTCAAGGAGACCGGCGACTGGCTCCCCGACAAGACCGTGGAGGCCTTCCGCGAGCACCTCATCGGCATCAAGGGGCCGCTCACCACACCCGTGGGCGGCGGCATCCGGTCCCTCAACGTGGCCCTGCGGCAGATCCTCGACCTCTACGTGTGCCTGCGCCCGGTGCGCTGGTTCACCGGCGTGCCCTCTCCGGTGCGCCACCCCGAGAAGGTCGACATGGTCATCTTCCGGGAGAACACCGAGGACGTCTACGCCGGGCTCGAGGTGCAGGCGGGAACCCCCGAGGCGGATCGCCTCTCCGCCTTCCTGCGCGACGAGCTGGGGTGGGAGATCCGGCCCCAGTCCGGCATCGGGATCAAGCCCATCTCCGAGCTCGGGTCCAAGCGCCTGGTGCGCGCCGCCCTGCAGTACGCGCTGAGCCATGACCGCAAGAGCGTCACGCTCGTGCACAAGGGCAACATCCAGAAGTTCACCGAAGGCGCCTTTCGCAACTGGGGTTATGACCTCGTCCGAGACGAGTTCTCGGACGTGGCCGTGGGGTGGGACGACTGCGGCGGGGATCCCGGCGGCAAGATCCTCGTGAAGGACGCGATCGCCGACATCACCCTGCAACAGGTCCTCACCCGACCCGAGGACTTCGACGTCATCGCCACGACCAACCTCAACGGTGACTACCTGTCGGACGCGCTGGCGGCCCAGGTGGGCGGGATCGGCATCGCGCCCGGAGGGAACATCAACTACGTGACGGGCCACGGCGTCTTCGAGGCCACCCACGGCACCGCTCCCAAGTACGCCGGCCTGGACAAGGTCAACCCCGGCTCGGTGATTCTGTCCGGGGTCCTCATGTTCGAGCACCTGGGATGGACCGAAGCGGCCGCCGACATCGTGCGCGCCCTGGAGAACACCATCGCGCGAGAAGATCGTCACCTACGACTTCGCCCGGCTCATGGACGGCGCCACCGAGGTGAAGTGCTCGGAGTTCGCCGCCGCCATCGTCGACCGCCTCTGACACCCGGTAGCCTCCAGGGCCATGTCCCCGTCGAAGACCCCCGTCCACGTCACCGTCACCGGCGCCGCCGGGCAGATCGGGTACTCCCTGCTGTTCCGGATCGCATCGGGGGAGATGTTCGGGGCCGACCAACCCGTCGTGCTGCGACTGCTCGAGATCGAGCCGGCCATGGGAGCGCTCGAGGGCGTGGTCATGGAGCTCGACGACTGCGCCTTCCCCCTGCTCGCCGGCATCGAGCCGACGTCGGACGCCAAGGCCGCCTTCGACGGGACGTCGTGGGCGTTGCTCGTCGGGTCGATCCCCCGCAAAGCGGGGATGGAGCGCAACGACCTGCTGACCATCAACGGCGGGATCTTCGGCCCTCAGGGCGAGGCCATCGCGGCGCACGCCGCGCCGGACGTGCGCGTGCTGGTGGTGGGCAATCCGTGCAACACCAATTGCCTCATCGCCCGGGCCCACGCACCGGAGGTCCCCGACGACCGCTTCTTCGCCATGACCCGGCTCGACCAGAACCGGGCCCAGAGCCTCCTGGCCCGCAAGGCGGGTGTCCCGGTGACGTCGGTTACGGGCGTGGCCATCTGGGGCAACCACTCCTCCACGCAGTACCCCGATTTCGAGAACGCCACGATCAACGGCAGGCCCGCTCCGGAGGTGATCGACGACACGGCCTGGCTCCAGGGCGAGTTCATCACCACGGTCCAGCAGCGCGGCGCCCAGATCATCGAAGCGCGTGGGGCGTCGTCCGCCGCGTCGGCCGCCAACGCCGTGGTCGACTCCGTGCGCAGCATCGTCACGCCCACGGCCAAGGGGGACTGGGCCTCGCTCGCGGTGGTGTCCCACGGCGACTACGGGGCGCCCGAGGGCCTCGTCTTCGGGCTCCCGGTCCGGTCCGACGGCTCGGCCTGGAGTGTGGTGCCCGGTCTCGAGCACAGCGACTTCGCGCGCGACCGCATCCGCGTGACGACCGTGGAGCTCGAGTCCGAACGCGCCGCGGTACGCGACCTCCTGGGTTGAGCGCGCCGCTCGTGGAGCGGCGGAACTCCGTCGACCGGGGAACTCAGACGACCGGGTACTCAGACGACGGGTAACTCAGACGACTGCGGGCACCGCCGGTTGCGGGATGTCGATCCCCATGCGCTGGAGGAAGGCGAGCTTCCGTGCCAGGGACTGACGCCAGGCCGAGAGGTCGGCTTCGAAGTGGGCACGGTCACCCTCTTCGTAGGCATGCTCCAACTCGTCGAATGCGGCATCCTCCGCGTCGAGCAACTCGCGGTAGCGACGGAGGGCCTGGTCGTCCAGAACGCCGGGCACGGTCATGAAACCTCCCCTCATGGCTCCCTTGCGGAAGCCCTTCCTCACTGGTTCGACTGTACCTCGGTCCCGTCCTCAGTACCCGGTGAGATCGCGCAGCTTCTGCAGGTGCGGTGCCAGCGCGCCGAGCACCGCTTGGGCCTCGGCCAGGACCGAGAGGTCGCCGCGGACCCGCACCCGGCCCGCGGCGATGGCGTCGGCGGGCGAGAGCTCCCCCGCCGCCATGGCCACCGCGTCGTCCCAGGTCAGACGGATGGTCACCGAGGCATCCCCGGACGCTCCGGCGGTCATGGTGGCGCGTCCCTCGTGGACCTCGAAGGTGGTCTGCACGTCGCCTCCGGGCCCTCCGCTCACGACCTGGGCCAGGCTGAACCGCCCGTCGCGCACGGCCAGCCCGGCCTCGGGCCCGGGGGGCGCGATCACCACGTCCACCAGGGCTTCGTTGAAGGCGTCGACCCACTCCGGGCTCAGGAACCGGATCACGGTCGAGACGGGTGTGTCGATCCGGGCACGTGGCTGTGGCCGTTACCCGGCCCGGGGGTCGGATTCCTGCCGGGTGGGGGCGTACTGGCCCGGTGCATCGAGCGCGGCGTCGAGGGCGGAGCGTTTGGTACGGCGCAGTGATCTTGCGGCCCAGCCAGGCCACGGGGTCGTAGGAGGCGTCGACCACCCGCTCCTTCAAGGGGATGATGGCGTTGTCGGTGATCTTGATGTGCTCGGGGCACACTTCGGTGCAGCACTTGGTGATGTTGCACATGCCGAGCCCCATGCGCTGGCGCAGGAGCTCCCGCCGGTCGTCGGTGTCGAGCGGATGGGACTCGAGCTCCATGAACCGGATGAACATGCGGGGCCCGGCGTAGGAGGCCTTGTTGTCCTCGTGGTCCCGGATGACGTGGCACACGTCCTGGCACATGAAGCACTCGATGCACTTGCGGAACTCCTGGCCGCGCTCGATGTCGATCTGCATCATGCGGTAGGTGCCGTCGGCTTCGGGCGCACGGGGCTTGAAGGGCGGCACCTGGCGCGCCATCGTGTAGTTGAACGACACGTCGGTGACGAGGTCGCGGATGATGGGGAAGGTGCGCATGGGCGCCACCACCACGGGCTCACCCTCGGGCAGCACGTCCATCCGGGTCATGCACATCAGCTTGGGCAGGCCGTTGATCTCGGCCGAGCACGATCCGCACTTGCCCGCCTTGCAGTTCCACCGGCAGGCGAGGTCGGGCGCGGGCCCGGCCTGGATGCGGTGGATCACGTCCAGGACGACCTCACCCTCCACCGCGGGCATGACGTACTCGGTGAAGTGGCCCCCGTCGTCGTCGCCCCGCCACACCTGCATGGTCACGTCGGCCATCAGTGCGGTTCCTCCTCGAAGAGCTCCTTGAGCTCGGCCGGCATCTCGAGCAAGGGCTCGGGCTCGAGCGTGTACTGCCCGCCCGCGTCGATCCGCTGCACGAGGTTCACCTTGCCGAACTCGGGATCGGGTTTGGGGTAGTCCTCCCGGGTGTGGCCGCCCCGGCTCTCGCGCCGTTCGAGGGCGCCCTTGGTCACCAACCGCGACATGGTGAGCATGGCGGGGAGGTCGGTGGCGAGGTTCCATCCCGGGTTGTAGGCGCGCCCGCCCTTGACCGACATGCGCTGCGCCCGCTCATCCAGCGTGTCGAGCTCGTCGAGCGCCTTGCGCAGCTCGGACTCGGTCCGGATGATGCCCACCAGCTCCTGCATCATCTGTTGCAGGGCGTGGTGGAGGTCATAGGGGCTCTCCCCGCTGGCGCGCCCGAGGGGCGCCTCGGCCTCGGCCACCACCGCCGCGACCTCCGCCGCGTCGGCGGGCGAGGACCGGGCCCGGCCCTGGGCGAACTCGGCGGCGGCCATGCCGGCCCGGCGCCCGAACACGAGGAGGTCCGACAGCGAGTTCCCGCCGAGCCGGTTGGCCCCGTGCATGCCCCCGGCCACCTCGCCCGCGGCGAAGAGGCCCGGCACCGTCGTCTGCTCGGTCTCGGCGTCGACGCGGACGCCCCCCATCATGTAGTGACAGGTCGGGCCCACCTCCATGGACTGGGCGGTGATGTCGACGCCGGCGAGCTCCATGAACTGGTGGTACATCGAGGGCAGGCGCCGGCGGATGTACTCGGGGCTGCGGCGGGTGGCGATGTCGAGGAACACCCCGCCGTGCGGCGCTGCCCCGGCCCGCCTTCACCTCGGAGTTGATCGACCGGGCCACCTCGTCGCGCGGCAGGAGCTCGGGGGGACGGCGGTTGTTGATGTGGTCGTCGTACCAGCGGTCGGCCTCCTCCTCGGTGTCGGCGGTCTCGGCCGCGAACATGGGGGGGATGTAGTCGAACATGAACCGCTTGCCCTCGGTGTTGCGCAGCACCCCGCCGTCGCCGCGCACCCCCTCGGTGACGAGGATGCCCCGCACCGACAGGGGCCACACCATCCCGGTGGGGTGGAACTGCACCGCACTCCATGTCGATCATGTCGGCGCCCGCCCACGCCGCCATGGCGTGGCCGTCGCCGGTCGACTCCCAGGAGTTGGACGTGTACAGCCACGACTTGCCGATGCTCCCCGTGGCGAGCACGAACGCCTTGGCCGTGAAGGTCACGATCTCGCCCGTGGGCCGCCAGTAGCCCACCGCGGTGCTCACCGTGCCGTCGGCGTCCTTCAGCAGCCGCAGGATCTTGCACTCCATGAACACGTCGATGTCGAGCGCCACGGCCCGCTGCTGCAGGGTCCGGATCAGCTCCAGGCCGGTGCGGTCGCCGACATGGGCCAGGCGGGCGTAGCGGTGGCCGCCGAAGTCCCGCTGGAGGATGCGGCCGTCCTTGGTCCGGTCGAACAGCGCCCCCCACCGCTCGAGCTCGTAGATGCGGTCGGGTGCCTCCTGGGCGTGCAGCTGGGCCATGCGCCAGTTGTTGAGCATCTTGCCGCCGCGCATGGTGTCGCGGAAGTGCACCTTCCAGTTGTCCTCGGGCCACACGTTGCCCATGGCCGCCGCCGCGCCGCCTTCGGCCATGACGGTGTGGGCCTTGCCGAGCAGCGACTTGCACACCAGGGCCGTGCGCTGTCCCAGCTCGCGGGCCTCGATGGCGGCCCGCAGGCCGGCACCGCCGGCGCCGATGACGACGACGTCGTAGTCGTGGGTCTCGTGCTCGGCGCTGGTGACGTCAGGCATGACCCGGGCTCAGAAGATCTTCGGGTCGTGAACACGCCGCTCGCCACCAGCCGGACGTACAGGTCGGCGAACGCCACCATGGCCAGGCTCGCCCACGCGATCTGCATGTGGCGGGCGTTGAGGGGGGTGGTGAGCTTCCACAACCGGTAGCGGATGGGGTGCTTGGAGAACTCGTTGACGCTGCCGCCGCACAGATGGCGACAGGCGTGGCACGACGCCGAGTAGAGCCACAGCAAGGTGGCGTTGGCCACGAGCACCAGGGTGCCCACGCTCACGCCGATCCCGCCGTCGCCGGGAAGCCGGAACGCCATGACGGCGTCGATGGTGAGGATCACGTTGAAGACCAGGGCCACCACGAAGAAGTAGCGGTGCAGGTTCTGGAGGATGAGGGGGAAGCGCGTCTCGCCCGTGTAGCGGGCGTGGCCGTCGGACACCGCGCAGCCCGGCGGGCGACTGCCAGAAGCCCCGGTAGTAGGCCTTGCGGTAGTAGTAGCAGGTGGCCCGGAACCCACCGGGAATGGTGAGGGCCAGGAGGCCGGGCGAGATCCGCCACCACGAGATGGTCCAGCCCCCCGTGACGCTGCACGCAGTTGGCGGTGATGCAGGGGGAGTACAGCGGCGAGATCAGGTCGCGGTGCGCGGCGGCTCCCACGAAGAAGTGGGAGTTCTGGAACACGGCCCAGGTGGCGTAGACGACGACGACGGTCAGGAACGCCACGGTGGCCGCGGGGCTGCGCCACCAGCCGTCGCGCCGCAGCGTCCGGACGTCGGGCCCGCCCCGCACCCCGCCCAGCTCGACCGGCACGGGCTTGAGATCCTGGAGTGTCGTGCTCACGCGCTCGTCCTCCTCCTTCCCATGGGCCGGCTTCCCCCTGCCGACCTTCGCACCTGAAGCCCGGCGCGCGCGGCCA
Source organism: uncultured Acidimicrobiales bacterium (assembly GCA_963768255.1). Lineage (GTDB taxonomy): Bacteria > Actinomycetota > Acidimicrobiia > Acidimicrobiales > UBA8190 > Chersky-840. Next base: position 839,665 of record CAVYGX010000008.1, read on the forward strand.
CCCCGTCGACAGCAACGCACCAGGCTCTGACGGCTGCTCATCTTTCCACCTCGGACAGGGTGCGGCGCAACCAACCGACTCCGCTGCACCGATGCAGGCACCCACGCCGACCCCGGTGCCGGCGCGCCAGGCCCCCGTCATGGGCCTCGTCAGGCCGGGGCGGGCGCTGTCGAAGGCCCGCGCGGAGAGGCCTAGGCTCGCCCCATGAGCGCGACCATCCCTCCCGATCCCCCGTCCGACCTTCCCTCCACGCTCGGCGAGCTCCGGGCATCGGGGTGGGAGTCGACGCCGGTCCACGAGGAGATCCGCCGCAACGCCGCGGCCCGCATCGCCGAGGGCCTGCCCCTGGTGGACGGCGTCCTCGGGTTCGACGACACGGTGCTGCCCCAGCTCGAGAACGCCCTGCTGGCCGGCCACGACGTCATCCTCCTGGGCGAGCGGGGCCAGGCCAAGACCCGCATCGTCCGGTCGCTCACCTCGCTGCTCGACGAGTGGCTGCCGGTGGTGGCGGGGTCCGAGATCCGCGACGACCCCTACTTCCCGGTGTCGCGCCACGGCCCGCGACCTCGTGGCCGAGCAAGGGCGACGACACCCCGTTGGGGTGGGTGCACCGGGACCTCCGCTTCTCGGAGAAGCTGGCCACGCCCGACACCTCCATCGCGGACCTCATCGGCGAGGTCGACCCCATCAAGGTCGCCGAGGGCCGCTACCTCTCCGACGAGCTGACCCTGCACTACGGCCTGGTGCCGCGGTCGAACCGGGGGATCTTCGCCATCAACGAGCTCCCCGACCTGGCCGAGCGGATCCAGGTGGGCCTGCTCAACGTGCTCGAGGAGCGCGACGTCCAGATCCGCGGCTTCACCGTCCGGCTGCCCCTCGACGTCGTGCTGGTGGCGACGGCCAACCCCGAGGACTACACCAACCGGGGCCGGATCATCACGCCCCTCAAGGACCGCTTCGGCGCCCAGATCCGCACCCACTACCCCGAGGACACCGACACCGAGCTCGCCATCGTCCACCAGGAGGCGCGGCCTCCCATCAGCGCCGAGGGCGGGCCCCGGGTCGAGGTCCCCGACTTCATGGCCGAGATCGTGGCCGAGCTCTCCCAGCTGGCCCGCCAGAGCCCGCACGTCAACCAGCGCTCGGGCGTCTCGGTGCGCCTCAGCATCTCCAACTACGAGACCCTGGCGGCCAACGCCGTGCGCCGGTCGCTGCGTCTGGGCGAGCCCGACGCCGTGCCCCGCATCAGCGACCTCGAGCTCCCTCATCGCCTCCACCCAGGGCAAGATCGAGATCGAGGCGCTCGAGGAGGGCCGCGAGGAGCGGATCCTCCAGGGGCTCCTGTCGGCCTCGGTCCTCACCGTCTTCCGCCGCCGGTGCCCCACCGAGCAGCTGGGCCCGATCGTGACCGCCTTCGACGAGACCCAGGTGGTCCACGCCGGGGACGACCTGCCCGCCTCGGCCTACGCCGAGGTCCTGGCCCAGGTCCCCGCCGCTCGAGGGGCCGGTGCTGGCCCTGGCCGGGGGGGAGACGCCCGGTGCGGTGGCCTCCGCCGCGGAGTTCATCCTCGAGGGCCTCCACCTCACCAAGCGCCTCAACAAGGAGGCGGCCGGGGCCAAGGCCACCTACCGGGGCCGGGGATGACGCCCGGCATGACGCGCCGCTGGGACTACCGGCGCTGGGACGGCACCCAGACCGGGTTCGAGGACGAGGTCGACGCGCTGTTCTCCGAGCTCGCCGACGACCTCCTCTACCACGGCGATCCCGACGCGGCGCTGCGCCGACTGCTCACCTCGGGCTTCCGCCGCCCCGACGGCGAGCAGGTCCAGGGACTGCGCGAGCTCATGGAGCGCCTCCGCCAACGCCGCCAGGAGGAGCTCGAGAGCGGAGACCTCGGGGGGGCCTTCCAGGAGATCGCCCAGGAGCTCGACGACGTGGTGGCCGAGGAGCGCGCCGGGTTGCAGGCCCTGGCCGACGACGCCCGGGAGTCCGGCGACCAGCGTCGCCAGGAGGTCACCAACGACGTCGTGGCCGAGCGCAGCGTCGAGCTCGACCTGCTGCCCCCCGACCTGGCCGGCCGGGTGCGGGGGCTCCAGAACTACGACTTCGTCTCCTCCGAGGCCCGTGAGCACTTCGAGCAGCTGCTCGAGAAGCTGCGCCAGGAGATCGCCAAGAGCTTCTTCGACCAGATGTCCGAGGCCATGACCAACCCCGACCCCGAGCAGCTCGAGCGGGTCCGCCAGATGCTCGACGCCCTCAACCGGATGATGGAGCAACGCCAGGCCGGTCGAGGACCTCGACCCCAGCTTCGAGTCCTTCATGGAGTCCTTCGGGGACTTCTTCCCCGGGAACCCCCAGACCCTGGACGAGCTGCTCGAGCAGTTCGCGGCGCAGATGGCGGCGGTGCAGGCGGCGCTCGACTCCATGTCCCCCGAGCAGCGGGCCCAGCTCCAGGCGCTGGCCGCGTCGTTGTTCGAGGACATGGACCTGCGCTGGCAGATGGACCGGCTGGCCGAGAACCTGCGCCAGGCGGTGCCCGGGGCGGGCTGGGGCCGGCGCTACCAGTTCAGCGGATCCGATCCCATGGGCCTCGCCGACGCGGCCGCCTCGGCCCGCCGGCTGGGCGAGATGGACCAGCTCGAGCAGTTCCTGCGCTCGGCCACGTCCCCCGGCGCGCTGGCCGAGGTCGACCTGGACGAGGTGGCGAAGTACCTGGGCGAGGACGGGGCCCGCTCCCTCGACGCCCTGGCCCGTCTGGCCAAGCAGCTCGAGGAGGCCGGCCTCATCGAACAGCGCGAGGGCCGCTACGAGCTCACCGCCCTCGGCATCAGGCGCATCGGACAGCAGGCGCTGACCGATCTCTTCTCCAAGCTCGCCAAGGACCGCCTCGGTGGACACCGCAACACCTACGTCGGCACCGGCCACGAGCCCGAAGGCCAGACCAAGCCCTACGAGTTCGGCGACCCCTTCACCCTCGACATCCAACGCACCATGCACAACGCCGTGACGCGCTCGGGTGCCGGCACGCCGGTGCACCTCGAGCCCGACGACTTCGAGATCTCGCGCACCGAGCACATGACCCAGGCGTCGACGGTCCTCATGGTCGACCTCTCGTTGTCGATGCCGATGCGCGACAACTTCCTGGCCGCCAAGAAAGTCGCCATCGCCCTGCTACACGTTGATCTCCACCAAGTTCCCCCGTGACTTCCTGGGCCTGGTGGGCTTCTCCGAGGTGGCGCGCGAGATCAAGCCCCAAGACCTTCCCGAGGTGTCGTGGGACTTCGTCTACGGCACCAACATGCAACACGGCCTCATGCTGGCCCGGCGCATGCTGGCGCACCGCGCCGGGACCAAGCAGATCATCATGATCACCGACGGCGAGCCCACCGCCCACATCGTCCCCGACGGCGCCGGCAGCTACGAGGTGTCGTTCAGCTATCCGCCCACGGCCGAGACCGTGCGCGTGACCCTGACCGAGGTGGTGCGGTGCACGCGCGCCAACATCACCATCAACACCTTCATGCTCGACGCCAACCGCTCCCTCCAGGGTTTCGTGGAGCAGATGACGAAACTCAACCGGGGCCGGGCCTTTTTCACCACCCCCGAGACGCTGGGTGACTACGTCCTCGTCGACTTCCTCGAGCACCGCCGCACGGTTCGCTCGGCCACTCGTCGCGGCGCGTAACCGCCTGCGCGTCACCCTGCGAGCGTTGCAACGCTCACTTGCCTGTGGATAACGCGTAAGCGTTCCTCTGTATCGGCGTCATATCGGCGTGCCGCGGTGAAATCACCACGGTGCGTCCCCTCTTACTTCGTTGGGTGACAGCGCCTATGTCACGCTGCGTGGACCGCACCGGCGCCCGAGCTCACCGTCCGCCGATATTGCCCCTTGCGCCTCAAGAGGCGATCAACGATGATGACACAGCTGTAATTCACACAGCTGTAATTACAAAGATGCCACTTAGATGGTGAGGGGAGGCGTACCCGGTGGACGCAGTTTCACTGTTGTACGGCCGCCAGGACCGCGACTGGCAGTCGAGGGCCAACTGCATGGGAGTAGATCCCGACCTGTTCTTCCCGGAGCGTGGTGCATCCACGCGTGAGGCGAAGGAGGTCTGCCGGGGCTGCGTCGTACGCGAGGACTGTCTCGAGTACGCGCTCGCCAACGGTGAGAAGTTCGGGATCTGGGGAGGACTCTCCGAACGCGAGCGCCGGCGTCTGCGTCGGGCCCGCGCCATGAGCCGCCGCGCCGCGGCCACCGCTTCGGCCTCCTGACGGACCGGGCGGCGTCCTCACGAGGAGCTGAGCGCCGACAGCCGTGCTTCGATGGTGCGGGCCGGACCGAGGTCCAGGGCCCGGCGCCGCTCCTCGGGCACGGCCTCGACGACCGCCGCGGGGGCGAGGCCGACGAGCTCGGCCCGCGACACCTCGGTGCCGGCCTCTCGGCCAGCGGCGCCACGGCGTCGTAGAGCTGGGCCGGCCCGAACACCAGAGGGTCGACGAGGTTGCACGACACCTGGGTCACTCCGCCCATCGCCAAGCCGAGGGCCCGCACGGCCGGGCCCCGGACGGCCTGGCGCCAGCGCCCGGGCCACGGCCACCTCGGGGGTGCTGAGCCACAGGTTGTAGGCCACCAGGACACGCCGGGCTCCGACCGCGCACGCCCCGGCGCCGGGGTGGGGCCGGGGCGGCCCGGTGTCGGGGGCGAGATCCGCCGAAGGCCTCGGCGCCGCACCTCGGGCAGGGTCCGCTCGGGCCCGTAGCAGAAGCAGGGGAGGGCCGAGCTCCTCGCCGGCCCAGGCGGCGAAGCGGTCCCGGGCCTCGAGGGCCGGGGTCAGGTCGCCCCCGGGTCCGATCGGGCTCCCGCCCGGACCCGAGGGGCACGAAGGGCACGACGTCGAGGGCCCCGAGGCGGGGGTGGACCCCCTCGTGCCGGCGGAGGTCGATGAGCTCGACCGTGGCGCGGGCCACGGCCCGCACGGCCTCTTCGAGGCTCGGGCCCGGGCCGGCCAGGGTCAGCACCGACCGGTGGTGGTCGCGGTCGCTGTGCACGTCGAGCAGGGCCTCTGCCCCCGCCGCCGGCGATGGCGGCCACGACGGCGGCGTCGCGGCCCTCGCTCACGTTGACGACGCACTCGAGCATCGGCGTCGACCCGTCCGGCTTCATCCCCGGCGCCCCCCGGGCGTCACCGGTGGCGGTGCGTCAGTTGCGGCTGGCCTGCAGGCTGGAGATGCGGCGCCGGCGCAGGATGCGGCGACGTTCGCGCTCGGAGGTCCCGCCCCACACGCCGTGGTCCACCCGGTTGTCGAGGGCGTACTCCAGGCACGGGGCCTTCACCGGGCATTCCGAGCAGGTCTTCTGGGCGATCTGGACGCCGATCCCGTCGCTCGGGAAGAACGTGGCGGGGTCCATGTCCCGGCACTTGCCCTGGGCCATCCATTCGTTGTCCATGGCGCCCTCCGATGCCACGGTCACATTACCAGTGGGGCCTTGTCGACCGACCTCGGGGGAGGCCCTCGGACGTCCTCGTACCGTGTCGCGTCCCCGGGCCGGCCACCGGTCATGGTGCTGGCACGACCGGTGGCCCGTGGGGACGCCCGGAGACGCGGTGCGGGTGGCGTGTCGCGACCCTGCATACGGCGGGCGGGGCCGGATCCGTCACCAGTTAGTCTGGGCGGCGACACGAGGAGGCGTCGGTGGCTGAGGAGATCGAGGAAACAGAAGAGCCTCAACCGCCCCGTGGGCACGTCCGGGTGGTGTACCTGGGGCCCGTGGCACCGCACTGGGAGGTGCAGTCGACCTACGGCGAGGCGTCGCTCATCGACCCCTTCCGGGACAGGACCCTCGCCCGTCTGACCCTGCTGCCCCCCCACGATCCCCAGTTCCGGCGCAACCGTGAACGTGTCGTGCGCGACGCCGAGCGCGAGCTCCTCGAGCTCGAGTGGGACCTCGGCATCCCCGAGGAAGAGACGCCACCGGCACCCGAGGCCGCCGCCGGCGCCTGAGGGCCCGCCCTACTCGTCGGCTTCGGTGAGGTCGATCCGCTCGAGCCACAGCCCGGGCGCGTCGATCTCCGCCGGCGTCGGCAGGGTGTGGCGACCCGACCACAGCCGGGCCAGACCCTCGTCCCCGGCCCGCTCGAAGACGCCGCGCACGAAGGCGGTCCCCCGGTCGATCTGGGCCGGCCCGAGGTCGAGACCGAGCATCAGCTCGGCGGCGCGGTCCGAGCTCTCCCGGTCCACCTGACGCCGCCGCCACGCCTCGGCGATCGCGCCGCGCCCCCCGAGCAGCCGGACGGCGGCCAGATCGAGGACGTGCTCGACGTAGCCGAGCAGCGCGGCCACGACGGCCAGCAGGTCCTCCGCGGCACGCCGGCGCGCCGGCGACGGTTCGAGGTTCATCGAGCGCGGTCGGGTCGCCGAGCAGGTTCTGCAACGCCTCGGGCCGGGTGAGGTCGAAGCCCTGGAGCTGGTCGACGAGGCCGGCGGTGTCTTCGGCCATGCCCTGCACCACGCGCACCAACAGCTCCCGCAGGCGTAGGCCACGTGGGGGCGCGACAGCACGGCGTGCGCCGTCACCTCGCGCAGCAGCACCCACAGCCGCACCTCGTCGGGAGCGAGGCTCCAGTCCGCCGGCGAACGCGTCGGCGTTGGCGGGCACCACGAGAAGGCGCGACGCGCTGCGGGGGATGGGCAGCTCGTAGGGGCCCATGGTGGAACGGGCCAGGTGCCCGACCGCCGATCCCAACTGCATGGCGGCCAGCATCGGCCCCATGGTCGCCATCCATCGCGCCAGCAGGTCGGCCGGACCGTCTTCGGACCCGAAGGTCGTGTCGGGGTCGAAGTCGCCCGGCGTGGAGAGGTCGCGCGAGGTGTCGATGTACCCGAGGGTCCCCTTGCCGCCGCCTGGGCCCGCGTCCTTGGACGTGTCGCCCGGTCTCGCCGGGTTGCCCGCGTCGTCGGCACCGCCGGGTTCGGCCGGCGGGGACGGTGCGGACGGTTCGGCCATGGCCTCGAGCAGGAACCGCCAGTCCTCGACGGTCTGCCACGCCCACGCCCCGGGGGCCACGGCCGCGATCTCGATGGTGGCTCCCGTGGGGGTGATCGGGAGCCCGGTGAGCTCGGCCACGTGCAGCTCGGCGATGTGCGCCAGCTCCTCGAACCTGATCCGGTCGGCGGGGTCGACGTTGCTCTCGGGCTCACCCCCGCTCGCCACTCCCTGGGCCAGCGTGCGCGCCAGGTCGATGCGGCCACCCCCCGGCGACGACCCGCCCATGAGCTGGAGGAGGTCGCCGAGGATCTGCTCCAGAAAGTTGCCGCCCGCGCCCGGGCCGGGGAATGCCACCCCTCGCATCGTAGGCGGCGCCCGCCCCGACCCGTCCGGCGGGTATCTCGGCCGGCCGGGTCAGCCGTCGGGTGTGTCGGCCAACTGCACGGTGACGACGCGGTGACCGGTGCCGTGGTCCACCTCGAGCTGCACCGTGGTACCCGGGGGCACGGTGTAGAGGCGCTCTTTGAGATCGGCGACCGAGTCCACGGGGTGGGCTGTCGACGCCCACCACGACGTCGCCGGCCTCGAGGCCCGCCTTCAGGCGCCGGGCTCCCGGGAAAGACGGTCGTCACCTCGGCGCCCGCCGCCCTCAGGTCGGTGCAATTCACGCCGAGCCAGCCGTGGTCCACTTGATGGGTCTTGGCCAGCTCCAACGCGACGCCTTCGGCCAGAGGCGCCGGGACGAACAACCCGATGGTGTCGTCGCCGGCGTTCAGCTGCCCGTCGAGGATGCCGAGCACCCGGCCGTGGCTGTCGAGCAGCACCCCACCCCACGACGTCGGCCCGAGCGGCATCTCCGCCTCGATGGCGTTGACGAGGTCGATGCCGCCGCTCGACGGTCGACTCCCGTGCCCACTTCCTCGACCATTCCCACCGCGGCGGCGGCCGGCGTCGTTCGATGACGGCGGGGACGATGCCGACTTCGGCGCACAGGCAGGCCACGATGTCCAGATCGCTCGGTTGGACGTCCTCATCGGCGAACGTGGCCGGCGTCAGCCCGCCGCCGGTGCTCGATGACCGCGACTCCCGAGTCGCGCGTCCGATCCCATCACCTGTCCGCGCAGACGCTTCCCGGTGGCGGTGACGACGTCGAGTTGCGACGCGCCCGCGACGGCCGACGCCGCGGTCACGACCAGCTCCCCCCCGGGCAGCACGACACCGGTCATGTTGACGCGGCCCGTTGCCGCCGACGGGCTCGAGGCCCACCAGCGACGGCCGCACCGAGGCGACCAGTCGCATCACGTCGTGACCCGACGACGGGCATCGACGTCAGCGACGTGGTGGAGGCGGCGACGGCGTTGATCCCACCTTGCGCATCGAGCTTCGGTGCCGCCGTCGTCCCGTGCGAGTCGACGAAGGTGAGCACCACGGCCAGGGTGGTGGCCACGGCGGCGACGCCCACGACGCCCGCCGCCAGCGACGACCGGCGCGCCCGGCGACGAGTGGCGCCGGCCGTGCCCGACCCGAGATAGGGGGACAGAGGCCGGGGCGGTCCCGAGGCCGAGACCTCTGACGGATGGCGCCACAGCCGGTCCTCGGGTGAGAGCCAGCCCCGCTGGGGAACGCCGGCCTCGTCGCCGGTGCCGTCGGGATCTTCGGGATTGTCCCCCCCGGTGAACCCCCCGCGTTCCATCGTGCCCGAGATTACTGTCGTGCCCTCTCGCAAGGGACGTCGCGGCGCGGCCCCCGCGCGGCCCTTCGGCGTGCCTGAGTGGTTACCCGTAGCATGGTTCCGTGCGAGCGGGGCGACGTGGCTAGGGACCTCGCCATCGACCTCGGCACCGCCAACACCCTCGTCTACGCGAGGGGCAAGGGCATCGTCCTCAACGAGCCGACGGTGATCGCCCTCAACACGCGCACCCAGGAGGTCCTGGCCATGGGCCAGGACGCCTGGCAGATGATCGGGCGCACGCCCGGGTACATCGTGGCCGTGCGACCGCTGCGCCAAGGCGCCATCACCGACTTCGACATCACCGAGCGGATGATCCGGCTGTTGCTGCAGCGCTGCGGGGTGTCGCGCCTCAACCGTCCCCGCGTGCTGATCTGCGTGCCCTCGGCCATCACGAGCGTCGAGCGGCGGGCCGTGAAGGAGGCCACCCACCGCGCCGGCGCCTCCGCCGCGTATCTCATCGAGCAGCCCATGGCGGCGGCCATCGGCGCCGGGCTCTCCATCCACGAGCCCATCGGCAACATGGTGGTGGACGTGGGCGGCGGGACCTCGGAGACCGCCGTCATCTCCCTGGGCGGCGTGGTGGCGTCCGAGGCGATCCGCTGTGGCGGCTTCGACATCGACGCCGCCATCCAGACCTACGTGCGGCGCGAGCACGGCGTGGCCATCGGCGAGCGCACGGCGGAGGAGATCAAGCTGGCCATCGGCTCGGCCGCGCCGTACAGCGGCGAGGTGAAGGCCGAGGTGCGCGGGCCGCGAGCTGATGACGGGGATGCCGAAGACGGTCGTGCTGTCGCCCGGCCGAGCTGCGCGGCGCGGTGGAGGACCAGGTGCGCCAGATCATCACCGCCGCGGTGGACTGCCTGGGCGGCGCGCCGCCCGAGCTGGCCCAGGACATCATCTTCCAGGGCATCCACCTCGTCGGGGGCGGCGCGCTGCTGCGCGGCATGGCGCGCCGCCTCGCCAACGAGACCGCCGTGCCCGTCCATCTGGTCGACACCCCGCTGGAATGCGTGGCCCTCGGCGCGGGACAGTGCCTCGAGTCCTTCGACAAGCTGCGCCAGCTGTTCGTCGCCGCCGACGCCTGAGCGCGCCGCCGAGTCAGGGCCCGACCCCCGAGTCAGGGCCGACCGAGCAGATCCTCGGCCGCCTGGCGCACCTGCCAGTCGCGGTCCTCCAGGCAGCGGCGCAGCGCCTCGTCGACGCGTGGATCGTCGAAGGCGGCCAGGGCGATGGTGGCCCGGCGCCGCACCGCCGGCTTGTCCGCCAGCGCGCACGAGGACGGCGTCGAGGGCGACCGGGTCGCCGACGGCGCCGAGGGCGGCGACGGCCGCCTCGCGACACAGCGGGTCGGCGTGGGTCCTCACCACGCGCTCGAGTGCTTCCACCGCGCTGGCGCCGCAGTCGGGGCCCGCCTCTCCCAGGCCCCACGCCGCGGCCTCCACCACCGAGGGATCGGGGTCCGAGACCAAGCGCCTGCACCAGCGCGTCGACGACCTCCAGCGCCGGTCTGCCCGGCCCCGAAGCGCCGGGCCGCCACCACACAGGCCCGGCGGCGCACCGCCGGATCGGGGTCGCTCATCGCCGCGACGAGCGTCTCGGTCCCGAGCGCGCCCATGCGTTGCGAGCGCCCCCAGCGCGGCGGCGCGCACGGCGGGATCGCGGTCGCCGACCAGTCGCGAGGCCGTCTCTGCGTCCGCCTCGTGGCCGGCGATGACCGCAGCCGCGGACGGGGGCGCCCGGGTGAGAGGACCGAACCGTGGCAGGCTGGTGATCTCCCGAAACGCCCTTCCCCATGTCGACCTCCCAATTCACGCTACCGCCGACCACCCCCCGACCTCCCGGCGCCGTCGTCGCTGGCCGGTCGTCCTCGTGGGCGTGCTGATCCTGATCGCCGGGTTCGTGATCGCCACGTCGCTCATCTCGGCCCCCTACACCGAGCTCGTCCCCGGCGACGCCATGCCCGTGTCCAACCTCATCACCGTCCCCCACGGGCGTGCCCACCCCATCCACGGCAAGGTCCTGCTCACCGACGTCGGGGTGCAGACCCTGCACTACCTGGAGTACTACTGGGAGCAGGTCTTCCCCAACCGGGCCAACACCATCGTCCCCACGGGCGAGATCACCGCGAACCTGCCCGAGAGCGAGTTCGACGCCCAGGGGACCGTCGACATGGCCGAATCGCAGATGACGGCCACCTCGGTGGCGCTGCGACAGCTGGGCTACTCGGTTCCCGAGCGCGACATCGGCGTGACGCTCTACGTCATCGACCCGGGCTCGCCGGCGTGGAACACGCTGCAGGTGGGTGACGTCATCACCTCGATCGACGGCGTGGCGACCACCAATCCCTTGGCGCTGCAGAACGCGGTGCGTTCCCATCAACCCGGAGACACCGTGACGATCCGGGTGGGGTCCATCGCCCATCCGACGCCCGGCCACGACGTCTCGGTCCGCCTCGGTTCCATCACGTCGGACCACAAGAAGGTGGCCTTCCTCGGAATCGGGGATCCCGTGGCGGACATCGCGGCCATGGGGACCCAGCCCCAGTACGACTTCCCGTTCCCGGTGAGCATCAACAGCGACGACATCGGCGGGCCTTCGGCCGGACTGGCATGGACGCTCGGGATCCTGAACGCGCTGGGAGGCGGTGACCTCACCGGCGGGCAGATCGTCGCCGCCACGGGCACCATCCGCCCCGACGGCACCGTCGGCGACGTCGGGGGCGTGCAGCAGAAGACCGTGGCCGTCGAACGACGCCGGGGCCACCGTCTTCTTCGTCCCCGTGCCCGAGCTCGCCGTGGCCCGGTCCATGGCCGGTCCTCATCTGAAGGTCTTCGCCGTGCAGTCGCTCAGCCAGGCCCTCACCGACCTCGAACACCTCGGAGGCAAGCTCGGCTCGGCGGCCACGGGCCCCCCGCCGGTCCCGGGGGCCACAGCGTGCCCACGGACTGGCAGGAGTCGCCCTGGAGCTAGCGGGTCGCGCCCGACCCGGGGAAGCGTTGTACGCCCGCCCGTACGGCGCGTCGTAGGCTCTCGCCCATGCCAGAGGAGCGGGTCACGATCTCGACTTCCTCCCGTGTCCATCCCGACGAGGTCGCCCGCCACACCTTCGGCACGACACGGCGGGGGTTCGACCCGGCCGAGGTCCGGTCCTTCCTCGAGCACGTGGCCCGCGAGCTGGCGGCGGCGGCGGACCGCGAGCAGGACCTGCGCCGCATGCTCGCCGAGGCCGAGCGCCGGGCGGAGAACCCCGTCCTCGACGAGGCCACGCTCACCGCCGCCCTCGGGACCGAGACGGCGCGCGTGCTCCGCTCCGCCCACGAGGCCGCCGCCGAACTGGTGGGCAAGGCGGAGAACGACGCAGCCCGCATGCGGGCCCATGCCCAGGACGAGGTCGAGCAGCTCCAGCGCCACACCGAGCAGAGCGCGCACGACCGTACGGCGGAGGCCGACGCCGCTGCCACCGAGCTCCGCCGGCGCGCCCAGGACGAGGCGACGGCCCGGCTCGAGGGGGCCAAGCTCGAGGCGGAGACCCTTGTCACCCAGACGCGGGCCGAATGCCGCGCCATGGTGCAAGAGGCCCAGGAGCTCAGAGCACGCGTGCTGGCCGACCTGGGCCGCCGCCGCCGGGTGCTGCACAGTCAGATCGAGCAACTGCGCGCCGGGCGCGAGCGCCTGGCCGAGACGATCGGCGACGTCCGCAACGCCGTCGACCTGATCACCGACGAGCTCTTCCGGGCCGAGGACGAAGCCCGACTGGCGGCCGAGGCCGCCGGGCGCCAGGCCGCCCAAGAAGAGCTGTCCGAGCTCACGACGAGCGAGAACAGCGCCGATGGTGAGGGCGGGTCGGGACACCTCGCCCTGTCCGGAGAAGAGTCCGACACCAGGCAGTCGGTCGAGGAGCTCTTCGCCCGACTGCGGGCCGAGGCCGGTGCCGTGCTCAGCTCCGAGGACGCCACGGCCACCGCCCCGGGGGACGAGTCCACCGACGAGTCCATCGACGAGCGTTCGCATCCTTCCCGTCGAGCCGGCCCCGTCGGCCCGCAGCGGGCCCGACGGTGGCGTGACGTCGGGGGAGGGATCACCTGGGCCCGGACCATCGGGGCCGGGCCCGTCGCCCGCCGCGACGCGCGAGGTCCAAGCCCGCCGGCCGGGTGAAGAAATCGGACCCGGGACCGACATCGGCGGCGGTCGCCACCCCGGCGCCGGCTCCGGTGGTCGCGCAAGAGGCGCCGGAGGCGGAACCCGATGACGACGGTCCCGGCGGCGGCGACGGCGAGGGGGGGCCAGGCGTCGACCCCGTCGTCGCCCAGCGCGACGAGGTGCTCAACCCCTTGGTGGCGACGCTCGCCCGGCGGCTCAAGCGTGCCCTGCAAGACGACCAGAACGACATCCTCGACCGACTCCGGGCGAAGGGCGGCTGGGCCCCCGGCGTCCTGCCTTCGGAGGACGACCATGCCCGGCGCTACGTCCAGGTGGCCGCGGGCGAGCTGATGGAGGCGGCGCGCGCCGGCGCGACCTTCGCGGGGGGAAAGGCCGACGACGGCGCCCGGCGTCGACGACGTGGCCGCTTCGCTGGCTTCGGAGATCGTTGCTCCGTTGCGTCGGCGACTCGAGAGTGCGGGCCCATCGGTGGACGAAGGCGACGAGTCCGCCTTGGTGGAACTGGTCGGCGCGGCGTTTCGTGAGTGGAAAGGCGCCCGCACCGAGCGTCTCGCCGGGGACCGGACCGTCTTCGCCTTTGCCCGGGCGGCACTCCTCGCGCTGCCCGAGGGCACGGAGTTGCGTTGGGTGGTCGACGACGACGTGGCCGAGTGCCCGGACTGCGACGACAACGCGCTGGCGGGGCCGGTTCCGTCGCGCGAGGAATTTCCCACCGGGCATCCACACCCGCCGGCGCATGCCGGCTGCCGCTGCCTTCTTGTTCCGGCGAACGCCTAAGCTGCCGCGCCGTGCGCACCCCGCAGGACTTGCCGCGCCGAGCGCGCCGCGCCGTACGACGGGGGAGATTGTGGGCGGTCGTGGCGGTCGTCGTGGTGATCGTCGTCCTGGCGTCGCTGCGCACGCTGGCGACCTTCTACACCGACTATCTGTGGTTCGGGTCCGTCAGTCTCAGCGGGGTGTGGCGCAAACTGTTCGTGGTGAAGGCCGAGTTGTTCTTCGGCTTCGCGGCGATCTTCTTCGTGTTCATGTGGGTCAATCTCGCCGTGGTGGACCGGCTGGCTCCGAGCGAGCTCGCCCTGGGGCCCGAAGACGAGCTGGTTCGTCGCTACCAACAACGCGTGGCGCCGCGGGCGGTGCTCGTTCGAAGCATCGTCTCCGTCGTCATCGCCCTCATCGCGGCCACCGGAGCCCTCGGGCAGTGGCGGAACTACCTCCTCTTCAAGTACGGCGGGTCGTTCGCCGCCACCGACCCCCAGTTCCACAAGAACGTCGGCTTCTTCGTCTTCAAACTTCCCTTCCTTTCCTTCTTGGTCAGCTGGGCGTTCGTCACGCTCGTGGTGATCGGGATCTTCACCGTCATCGCCCACTACCTGAACGGCGGGATCCGGGTGCAATCGGGAACCCCGAGCGTGGCCCCCCAGGTCAAGGTGCACATCTCGGTGCTGCTGGCCTGCATGGCGCTGGTGAAGGCCTTCGGGTACGTCCTGGCCCGCTACAACCTCGACCTGTCCCAGAACGGCTACGTGCAGGGGGCGGGCTACACCGACGTCCATGCCCGGCTGCCCGCGCTCACGCTGCTCATCTACATCTCGCTGCTCGCCGCGGTGATCCTGCTCATCAACATCCGACGCCGCGGCTGGGCGCTGCCGGTCCTGGGCGTGGGGTTGTGGGCGTTCGTCGCCGTGGTGGTGGGCGCCATCTATCCCGCCATCGTGCAGGCGGTCAAGGTCACGCCGGCCCAGAACACGCTCGAGCAGCCCTACATCGCCCGGAACATCCAAGCCACCCGCGCCGCCATCGGCATCAACAACGTGCGGAGGATGACGTTCAAGGGCACCCAGACCCTCACGCCGTCCCAGGTCGTGGCCAACCAGTCGACGCTGAACAACGTGCAGCTCTGGGACCCGACCCAGACCAGCCAGACCTATACGAAACTGCAGGCGACGAAGTCCTACTACTCGTTCAACACGCTGTCGGTGGACCGCTACAACATCGACGGCAATCTCACGCCCATGGTGGTCGGGGTGCGCCAGGTCAACGACAACGACCTGCCCTCCCAGGGATGGGTGAACACCCACCTGCAATACACCCACGGCTACGCCATGATCCTGGCGCCCTCCAACCAGACCAACAACGGACAGCCGGCGTTCGACATCTCCCAGGTGCCGCCGGTGTCCTCGCCCGGTGCCCCGAAGATCACCCAGCCCCGCGTGTACTTCGGGCTCAACAACCCCAACGGCGGCGACGTCGATTACGTGCTCGGAGATACCAACCAACCCGAGATCGACTACCCGCCCGCCGTCCCCTCGGGCAACCCGGTGCAGAGCACCTACAAGGGAACCGGAGGGGTGCAACTCAAGAACTTCCTCGTCAAGGCGGCCTTCGCCATCCGGTTCGGCGACTTCAACCTTCTCGTCTCCGACCTCGTGACCTCGCATTCGCGGCTCATGTTCGTGCGCGACATCACGCAGATGGCGCAAAAGGCGGCGCCGTTCCTGAGCTACGACTCCGACCCCTACCCGGTCTTGTCGGGCGGCCAGATCTACTGGGTCCTCGACGCCTACACCACGAG
Organism: uncultured Acidimicrobiales bacterium; assembly: GCA_963768255.1. Lineage (GTDB taxonomy): Bacteria > Actinomycetota > Acidimicrobiia > Acidimicrobiales > UBA8190 > Chersky-840. The sequence goes on from CAVYGX010000008.1 coordinate 855,122, forward strand.
CGACAACTACCCCTATTCCCAGAACGTCGACACGTCGTCCCTGCCGGCCAACAGCGGGTTGAACCAGAACCTCAACTACGTGCGGAACTCGGTGAAGGTGGTCGTCAACGCCTATTCGGGCCAGATGACCTTCTACGACGTGACCGCGCTCACCCATTCGAAGGACCCCATCCTCCAGACGTGGGAGCGGGTCTTCCCCCACATGTTCAAGCCCGTGTCGGAGATGTCGGCGGCCCTGCGAGCCCACCTGCGCTACCCCGAGGACCTTCTCTCGATCCAATCGGCAACGTACGGCCGCTACCACCTGACCAAGCCCGCCGCCTTCTACCAAGCCAGCAACGCGTGGAACGTCTCCCAGAGCGCCGGGGCCGGGTCGCCCGACCAGGCCCTGCCCTCCACGCTCACGACCAACGCGCAGGGCAACGTCGTGTCCACGGGCCAGGTGCAACGGATGTCGCCGCTCTACGAGCTCTTCCGGGTCCCGGGACAGACCACACAGTCGTTCAACTTGGTCGATGCGTTCGTGCCCGTGTCCAAAGGTGACCAGATCCAGACCATGTCCGCCTTCATCGTGGCAGGCTCTGACCCCGGGCAATACGGCAAGTTGACGGTGTTCACCACGCCGCCCATCGACGGACCGGCGCTGGTGGACGCCGACATCTCGGCCATAGAAAAGATCTCCTCGCAGATCAGCCTGCTGAACCAGGAGGGCTCCAGCGTTCAGCTCGGCACCTTGCAGTTCGTGCCGGTGGGCGACTCGATGCTGTACTTCCGTCCGTTCTACGTGGAGTCGTCGCGCAACCCCTTCCCCAAGCTCGACTATTTCATCGTGGTCTACAGCGGCCCGACGGGGCAGAGCCAGGTTGCCTTCGACACCACGCTCCCGCTGGCCCTCCAAGACCTGTTCTCGGTGTCGATACCGACCCCGGGCTCGTCGTCCACGCCGCAACCCACCGGTCCGGCGACCGTGAGCCAGAAGGTCCAGAACCTGATCGCCCAGGCCAATACGGACTTCCAACAGGCGCAGACCGACCTCAAGGCCGGGAATTTCGCGGCCTACGGCACCGACATCACCACCTTGCAAGGGGTGCTCCAGCAGCTCCAACAGGCCACCGCCTCGAGCAAGGCGAGCTCGTCCTCGTCGAGCAAGGCCAAGTCGTCCGCATCCAGCACCACCACGAGCTCGACCGTGCCGAGCGGCGTGGCGCTGCGCAGCCTCGGGGTCACGCCGGGCCCGTAGCCGGGGAACCGGGGTTTTCCCGGGTGCTAACCTGAATGCAACGACGCGGGGTGGAGCAGTCTGGTAGCTCGTCGGGCTCATAACCCGAAGGTCGGAGGTTCAAATCCTCCCCCCGCCACGAAGTGTGAACTCCCGACTTTTCGGTTACGAGTCGGACAAAGCTGCTGGCCAGCGGCTCGGATGAGTCCGCACCTATCGGGAGCTTGATCAGCGCGTTTGAACGGCTGATCAACCCTCCTGCATATGCAGCATAGATCCGTGCGGGGCGGCGTGCACCGTGCAGATCGTCAACCCGCTGATCCAGGGCGATGCACGACGCGCCGCTCAGTTCCGCATACGCAAACTCGGGGCCGTTGTCCCGAGATATTTGCCGATAGATAGTCAGGCATTCAGGGTCAGCTTCGACCCGGCCCGAAAATCTAGACCGCCATACGCCGGCCGACGGCCCCTCATGAAGTACGTAACGACGATCCGGTCTCCAGCAAGGTCTTCAGACTCGACAGGACGGCGGGCCACCCCTCGGAAATTGCAGGGAGCACCGCGCTGCCTGGCGAGAAGCCATCGTGGGTGACCGTCAGCCTGGCCGTGCCGTGCCCGACATCCTCGATATCGAATGCCACCTTGGATCGGGGTTCGGCGCGCCAGATGGCGGCGGTGGCCTCGTCCATGCCGACGGCGGTGGCCCACTCAGGCGTGATGGTGTGCCAGGAATAGGCAAGTCGGTGGTAGGGATCAGACTCGAGGATGACCTGGTCGGAGCCTGTCACGATCAGCCCGACTTCGTCGTGGGTCATCTCGTAAGTGGAGCCCGTCTTCCAGTCCGAGAGGAATGCCTTCGGACCAGCGCTCTGGTGCCGCCAATAGCGTTTCATCAAGTCGGGGTCGGTCAAGCCCTGCCAGATGCGCTCGGGGCTCGCCGAAATGTAAGTCGTGTAGACGAAGGTGTTCTCGTTGCCCTGGGCGTTCATGCTGACCTCCGACTCTCTCAGTTTAGGGCTACTTCGTCTTTTATGATCTCGTCGCCGAAGCGGTGAGCGAGCGGCCATAGTGCCGGCTATCGCTGATAGACGATAAAAGACGTCAGGCGGCCGACTTGGTCATAGAGCGACCTGGCTGGACCGTTGTACTGCTGAGTTTGCCAATAGGTGCGTGCGGCACTGCACCGATCGGCCTCTTCGTAGGTGGCCGCGAAAAGCGCCTTCGCGACGGACGTTCCTCGAGCGGCGGGAGATACGAACAGATCTTCCAGATAACAGTAGGAAGCGGATGACCAAGTTGATGCGTGAAACACGAGGTGCGCCAAGCCGACTAGACCCTGCTCGCCCTGCGCTACGAGTCCGACTAGATAGCCATCTGTGTCGTCGACCAGCCGGTCAAAGGTGTTACGCGTGAACTCGTCTGACAAGTCGGCTCGATAGAACCTGAGATAGGCCTGCCAAAGGGACTCCCACGAGTCGAAGTCGTCCCGAAGAAGTCGTCGAATTGTCAGATTGGAACGCACTGAACCTCCTCCTCTTGCTTGCCCGCATATCATCGTGATGGCGCAGCCCGCTGATGATCGATCCCCCCGCGGCCAGTTGGATTACCTGTGGCAGGTGCATTGTCTCCGTGCGCGGATCCTCGCTCAATGGTTCGAGCTATCTTGCGCCGCTGCTGTGTCAAGGTCGTCGGACCGCCCAGCTACCAGACGGGACCACTGTGCGATCGGGCGGCCCCCCGGCCAAGTGGGCACGGGTGGCCAGTCTGGTGGACCGCCGGCGGTTCGGATGTAAGTGCACTGTTGCGGCCAGTCGGGAGGCGAGTCCTCCCACGGCTCCTGGCGTCCATAGACGGTGAGGTCCATAAGGGCGTAGCTGTAGTCGAATGCCTCGACTCCGCGCAAGGTCGTCCAGTAGGTCTCGAAGACGCGGCCGCCGTCTCGCACGTAGCAGACAATGTGCATCATGCCGGGCCGCTTGGGCGGGGTAAGCAAGGCATAGAGGGAGTCCTGCGCGGAGTACCAGGGCATCTTCCAATCCATGAAATCGTGGTAGCGAATGCTCTCCTCGTAGGGACCCTGGCAGAGGACCGCGTAGGTTATGCCGCGAGAGTGCAGGTGGGAGAGCTCGCCAATCTGCGTGGTGTAGTAGGTGCAGCCTTCGCATTGCTCGGCTGCAGGGTGGCCGGTGTGCCACATGAAGTAGTAGGCGATCAGTTGGCGGCGCCCTTCGAATGCATCGAGCAGGCTGGTCTGACCGTCGGGGCCGATCAGTTCGAGGCTCCCGTCGACCTCCACCATGGGTAGGCGCCGTCGGGCCGCGGCGATCGTGTCTCCCTCGTGGGTGTGCGCCTTCTCCCGAAGCCGCAGTTCGTCCAGCTCGGCCTGGAACGTCGACCTGTCGGCGACCGGCGGTAAGCCGAGTGGAGCGGCGGCCGTCATACCGACGTTGGAGGGATCGTCTTTCACTGTAGCTTCTCCTCATTTGGGATTTCTCAGTTGCTAACTGGTATCGCCACGTCCGGCACACTCAGAGGTTCACTCGAGGGGCAAGTAGTATGAACGGGATCACACGCTCGGTCTTTCGCGACGCCTCGAGGAGCTGCGGGTAATGGCCCGTCGCCTTCGCGAAGAGGCGCTCGCGCTCTGCGCCTGATGCCTCCCGCGCTTCGACGTCGATGGTTTCGCCACCAACCTCGATCGTGGTCTGCGGATTCGCCTTGAGGTTGTGGCACCAGTCCGGGCTTCGGGGCGCCCCGCCGTTGGCGGCCCAGATCAGGTAGCCTGCGCCCTCGGGGAGGTATGCGACCGGGTTGACTCGACGCACGCCTGACCGTGCACCCGTGTGGTGGAGAATGAGGAGTGGGATTCCCTCCCATTCGCCGGCAGCATGTCCTTGGTTGGCGCGCAGTTCCGAGACGATCCTGGCGTTGTACTCCGACGGTGCTTCAGACATTGGGACTCCTTTCGTCGACGGCGCCCGTCACCGGTAGCTCTTCTCGTACTGGTCATGGCGGCGGAACCAGGACAGGTCCCCCTCGTTGCGCCCGAGGGGGGCACGATCCAGCCATTGCCACATGGTCCAGAGTGCGTCGAATCCCCGCGAGTAGGCGGAGTAGGTGTGGTACACGACGCCATCCTCGAGCACGAAGGCGCTCATGCCGGGCATCTCGCCAGACCATCCGCGCCAGGCGACGTCGGCCGCCTCGAGCTCGGCTTGGTTCCGGTAGTTGTATTCCACCGGGGCGATTGATGCGTCGATCGTGACGTGGAAGTCATAGTTGAAATCGCTCCGTCCCGACGAGGCCCAGGGGAAGCTCCAGTCCATTCGGTCCCGATACCTGAGGAGCTTGTCGAGCGGCGCACGCGACACGGCGGTGAAGGCGACGTCATGGTTCTGCAGGTGCAGGTGCGTCTTGTCGAAGCCGTCGGCGATGGCCGAGCAGCTCGGGCAGGCTTCGTCCCAGTCAGGGCCGAACATGAGGTGATAGATGATCAGCTGCGAACGCCCACGGAACAGGTCCACGAGCGAGGCTTCGCCACCCTCGGTGTCGAAGTCGTAAGCCTTGTCGAGGCGGACCCACGGCAGCTCCCGCCGCCGGCGGGCAAGCTCGTCGTTCATGCGGGTCAGCTCCTTTTCAGCCCGAAGCAGCTCGAGCCGAGCGTCGAGCCATTCGGCACGGGTTCCGATGCGATGATTCGCCACCGCTGCTCCTCCTCTTGTCGTTGGACAGTTGCTATGTGAACACGAACTGCGCCATCAGGCCCAGGGCGGCGTGGCCGGACCTTCACCGGTCGTGATCAATCGCTTGAGGCTGCCGTTGATGTAGAAGCCCCAGGCGCTCGAGCACGAGTCGAAGCACTGAAACTGGGGGACCAGGCCGTGGTGCGAGAATCGGAGCTCGGTCTTGCCTTCCTGGCGGCTGATCTCGAAGGTGATCTGGGTGCCGGTCCATTCCTCTGGGTCGTCGTTGCCCGGGAGGTGCGACTCCACGACCTGCCATACGACCCTCTGGCTGGGTTCGAGGTCGGTGACCTTCTGCTTGGAGTAGTGGACGTCCCCGTAGCGGTAGGAGAACTCGTCGCCGATTTCGTGCGCTGTCCCGTCGATGTCGCCGGTCCACCATTTCTGCGGGTGAGTGATGGCTGCGAACACTTCCTCGGGCGGCTGGGGGACGGTGAAGGTGCTGTGGAAATCCTGGGTGGCCATGTTTCCTACCTTTCTTGAAGTGCTGGGAGAGGGTCTTCCCCCGGTGCGCCAGTCATGCAGCAAACCGGGACTTCTACCCAAAGTGCCTTTTGTCGGCCTACGAGGCGACCGCGGCCGGCGCGACGAAGCTGGCGAACTGGCGCTCGAGAGACTTGATCTCACCGGTGTGCCAGCTTGTGGCGACGGCGTCGAGCAAGGGGTGTGGGAAGATCTCCTCTTCCCCGGCTTCCACGCCGTCGAATATGGCGGCGGCCGCGTACTGCGGAGAGACCTTGGGTGCCTCGAAACCCCGAGACATGTCCGTGTCGGTCGGCCCGACCAGTACCGCATGGACGCTGATGCCGTCGCGGGCGAGCAGGGGGCGCAGATTCTGGGTCAGCGAGAACGCCGCCGCCTTCGACACCGAGTAGGAAGGGATGATCGGCAGCGCGGCCAGCGAGGCGATCGACAGCACGTTGACGACCGAACCGCTGCGGGTAGCGAGGGCTGGGAGGAAGGCCTCGACCATGTCGTAGGGGCCGAACAGGTTGACGGCCAGGTGCTCCTCGAGGGCCGCCCGGTTGCTCAGGTCATCGTAGAGGCCGGTCCCGGCATTGTTGACGAGCATGTCTAGTCCTTCGACCATCTCGGCGGCCGCTTCGATCTGCGCCCGGTTGGTGATGTCGAGGGCGAGGGGGACAACCCGCTCGTCGGTGTGGGCCATGGGCTGGCGGGTCCCGGCATAGACGCGCCGGGCGCCGCGGCCGAGGGCTTCGGCGACGAGCGCTTGGCCGATGCCGCGGTTTGCGCCGGTTACGAGGATGGTCTTGTTGGTCAGGGTGGTCTTCATGGTGTTCTCCTTGTGGTCTGTTTGGTTCTGGTTCTCGGACTGGCCGAATGGGCGAAGCCGCTAGGCGGCGGGCTGCTCGAGGGGATTGGGCAGGCCTTTGCCGGTGCGGATCAGGCCGCGCAAACTGGTCTGCAGGTAGAAGTCCCACGCGCCGGAGCAAACGTCGAAGCACTCGTAGGCAGAAACGAGCCCGAGGTGTGTGAAGCGCAGCTCGGTCTTCGTCCCCACCCGGGTGATGTCGAAGTGGATCTCTGTTCCCTTCCATTCGTTGGCGTCGTCGGTGAAGTTGAAGTGGTTGTCGACCACGTGCCAGACGACCCGGGTCGGGCTGGTCATCTCGGCCACGCGCATCGTGCAGCGATGAACGTCCTGATGCTGGTAGGTGAAGTGCTCACCCGGCTGGTCGGTCGGGCCGTCGATGTTCTCCGACCACCAGCCACGGACGTTGAGGACGGCGGCGAAGACCTCGTCGGGGCTCTGGTCGACCGACAAGGTGGTGGTGAAGCTGTCGGGCAGGCTCGGGATGCTCGTCATGTGATGCTCCTCCGGGACGATGGGATTGACGTTTTGGTGTCATCGTCTGCCCGGGGAGCGCCTGGCGCATCGGTAGTCCGCTACGACACTTTCCGCTTCCGACTACGTACCTGGCAGGGCGCCGCCCATGCCGCTACGTAGCGTGGGTCATTCGACCGGGCGCAGGCCTGCGGTTTCGGCCAGTTGCCCCAGCTCAGCGCGGGTGGAGCCCGTCTTCATGAGCAGGCGCTCCACGTGTTTTTCGACCGTGCGGACCGAGAGCTGCAGCCGCGCCGCGATGTCCCGGTTGGAGCGGCCGGCCATGAGGTGTGCCATGACCTCGGCCTCTCGGGCGGTCACGCCCTGGGCCGCCAACGGTCGAGGGACACCCCCCTGGTCGGAGTGGGTGTGGCGGGGGGCGGACTCACCCATGGCCCGCAGGGTCAGCCGGCACTGGCCGGCGAAGTTGACAAGGTGGATGCCTTCGAAGGTGGCCAACGCCTCCCTGAGCCATGCCGCCGGCTCCCCCCAGCCGTCGCGGTGGGCGCAGGGTGCGACGAGCAGCCAGGCCAGGCTCCGAAGGAAGCCGCCCTCGAAGTGGCCGAGTGCCTCGTCGGCGCTGGAGAAGAGCGACATGGCGTCGCCGCCCTGCCTACCTCTAGCCACCGCGTCTGCTGCCCGCAGCGTGGCGCGGCTCATCACCGTGTCGAATTCAAGCGCCCGACACTTCTCCCGGGCTTGTTCTCCACCGTCGTCGGCGACGGTTCGCATCAGGGCCCAGCGGCCGGGAAAGTCGTGGGGGCCACCGACCACAGCGCCGAGCAGCTCCATGGCGGAATCCATGGCATCGATCGCCTCGAAAAGCTGCCCGTTGCCGAGGTGGTAGAGGGCGACACCGTTGGCCAGCGCGATCATCTGCGCGGTGTCGCGATCGCCCTCGGTTTCGCGTACCGCGGCGACTGCGTCCTCCATTGCCGTCCGGTTGCCGGCAATTCCGTGAGCCACCGCTTGCAGAGCGAGGCTCATCGGCAGCGACGACAGACCGAACCGTCGCGACGCCTCCTCGCAGCGGGCCGCCGCCTCCAGCGTCGGTGCCGTTTCGCCGCGAACGCTGAAGGTGCCGGCCAAGTGGAGCTCGATCATCGCCGCCGTTGACAGCGCGCCGGCCCTCAACGCTTCACGAGTGGCCTCCTCCAGCCGTCCGGTGGCCAGCGTTTCGAACATGTCGATCGTCCCCAGCTCCAAGAGGGACCGGGCCCGGTAGACGGCCAAGTCGTGTCGAGTCGCGTATTCATAGGCTTCCTCGAAGGCCCGGGACGCTGCGGCGATGTCCCTCCCGCGTTCAATGCGACCGATCAGCCACAGTGCCCGACACGTCAGGTCGGGCAGGCCTGCGGTTTGCGCGTCGGCTAGCGCGGCGCGGGCGAAGGCCATCGCCGCTTGCCGATCATTACCGGCCAAAGCCACCTCTGACTCGCCGATCGCCCGACGCGTGACATGGGACGGGTCGGATTCGCCGCTCAAGCAGGCGAGGTGCCTTCTGGCATCATCCCAACGGCCGGCGTCGATCATGGCGTCGACCAGGTCGAAGCGCACCTCAGTTTGGATGGCGGGATCGGCCCTCGACGCGAGGATTCGTTCGCCTACCTCCAGAGCCCGGAGAGGTTGCCCGGCCAGCGCCCACGTCGAGAGCAGCAGCCGGTCGGCCTCGATGGGGCGTTGAGGACGCGCACGCAGCGCCAGTGCTTCGGCGGAGGTCAACGATCCCTCACCGAGTGCTCGTTGAGCCGCGTCGAGCCACAGTTCGGCGGCGCCGACCGCGTCACCGGCTATCTCCGCGAGGTTGGCGGCGAGCTGGCAGAGTTCCCCCTCCAGGCCCGGATAGAGGGTCTCAAGCGTCTGCGACAGCTCGGCGCTGATGAGTTGCCTTTCTTCGGGAAGCAGGGATTTTTGAACGGCCTCTACGGTGAGGGCATGACGGAACCGATACGTTTCTCCGGCCCTGTCGATCAGCTGAGCGCTGATCGCCTGGCGGAGCGCAGCGATCGCGTCCTCGGGCGGGTATCGCAAGGCAGCGGCAACCAAGTGCCAGTCGAACTGGCGGCCCAACACCGCGGCGTAGCGGACGAGCTGAGCCGTGCCATCTGGCAATGAGGCGAGGCGGCCCTCCAACGCGGTGCCGATCGACGCTGGGACGACCCCACCGGACGGGTCAGCAAGCGCGGACGCAAGCAGCTCCTCGATGAAGAACGGGACGCCATCGCTTCGGAGCACGACCGCTTCAAGCAAATCGGCGGGGACAATCTCGACTGCGAGGCACTCCCGAAGCACTTCCTCGGACTGTGACCGGTCGAGGGGACCTACATCGATCGAGACGACCGCTCGACGAGCCTCGAGCGCGCTGACGAGGTCGTTGCCCGCCCCGGCCTCTCCCTCTCTGATGGTCGCCACGACCAGCGCCGGCTGCCCGGCCAGGTTGTCGGCGAGGTACTCCAACACCTTCAGGGTCTCTGGGTCCGACCAATGCAGGTCCTCGATCACCAGGACGGTGGCGGACTTCGGTGTCGTCGACCACTGCGCCATTAGTCGCTGCAGGCCCTCGGCCAGCATGATCGATCCCCGGTCGGCACCCGGGTCAGCCGACCCCGCCCAATTTGGAACGACCGCTCCAAGAGCTGGCAGGAACGGCCGGAGGGCCTCGGAGGGGTGGAGTCCACTGCGATCTCCCGTGAGCAGCGCTTCACGTAATGGACGCAGCGGGACATCGATAGCCGTCGGGCTACAACGGCCCGTGAGCACGATCCCGCCAGAGTCCCTAACCTTCGACGCGAACTCCCGCACCAGCCGGCTCTTGCCGATCCCTGCCGCCCCTTGGATTACGACCAGCTGACCAGCCGATCGCCACGACCTCTCCAGGGCCTCGAGCTCCTGATCGCGCCCGACCATCACCGGACACAACGCCGCCCTAGCGTCCGAACGCGGCGAACCAGCCATCACCAACTACGTTACGTCCCACCAGGGAATCCGCGCTTCCGCAACTGTTCTCAGCCCGAAACGAGGCTGCGGACGAGCCAGCGAGTGAGGAGTCGTCGCCCCAAAGGATTTCTCGGGGCATGGTCAGCGACCCGCCGACATTGAGTAAGCACATGCCCTATGTAGTGCATATGCATGACGCTCTGACCAGCGGGTCCGTCGGGTTTCGAACCCGAAGATCTCAGTAGGTCCGCCGGCGCGGGGAGTTTCTCGGGACTCAGAGCTTTTAGCGGCGAATTGAGTAGTGCAGCGCCTAGGCGGCTGCATAGGGCAGACGCCATGACCAGCAACTTCGCCTGCTTTGAGGCCTGAAGTCGCCCGATAGTTGTGAACCCCCGCCACTAAAGGGGTCCGGCCGCGTCCGACTGGGTGGTCCGACACTCCGAGGTTGCAGTGGCTGCGAATATCGGTCGGTCGCTCACGGAGCCACCTCAGGTTGGCCCAGTAGTAATGGGGACGAGCTGGGCCGTTCCTATCTTCTCCGGCGCCTTGATCTTGATGATGACCGTACCAGCGAAGCGATTCGGAGAGCCGCACAACCGACAGCGTCTGATCGCGGATTGGTGCTGCCGAGTCGCATGTGTTTTTGGCCCACCGCCCCTTAACTACTTCGACCTGAAAAAGTCGGTGTAGGCACGAAGCTCAGCTCGTCCTGAGGGTGTCCATGCGCTCGCCTGTGCCCCGCTCCGGACGTCCCCGGTCGTTTTCGCCTCGGATTTCTGCCGTTTCCGGCATTCGGGGCGCGACCGGAGAGAGCGGAACGGGGATCAGGCGGCGGAGGTCTTCGTGGTCGGTGTTGGTCGGCATGGTCCACGGGCGGTCGGACAGGGAGTCTTTCGCGTATCCCCTCGTTCGTCGATGAGCGCGGCCACCTTCGTCGCGTTGTGCGCGAGCACGCCCCATCCACACCACGTGCGCGCACCGTCGATGCCGTCGATGTGGGTGCGGTTCCAGCCCCAGGAGTGCTTCAGATGGGCGATGCGTCCTTCGGAACCGGTGCGCCACTTGACCAGTTTCACGAAACGCTTGGAGCTTTGGAGCTTGCGGCGCTCGGCGTTCGCCCGGCCCTTTCGGGGAATGACGACCCTCTTGACGCCGAGGTCAGAGAGCTCTTCTTCCACGCTGGCCTCGCCATAGCCGCGATCGGCGGTCGCAGCCCTCGGGATGCGGCCGAACAACTCGATGACGCGCCCGATGGCCGGCGCGAGCAGGGGCGCGTCGGAGGGGTTGCCGATCATGACCTCGTGGTCGAGCACGACGCCATCGACGTTGTCGAGTACCTGGGCCTTGTAGCCGAATTCGACCGGACGGCCGAGCCGCCCCTTTCTGATGGGCCGGGCATCGGTGTCGTGCAGGGAGACCACCCTCTTCGATCCATCGGGCACCGATCCCGAGAGCCGAACCTTGGTCTGGGCGATCACCTGCTCGAGGATGGCGACCGTCTCTTCGAGGTCGTCGACGAGGGCCTTGGCTCGCCCCGAGGCCTCGATGCCGGGGCGGCGCAGGGAGCGCCGGGTGTTGTGCCCCACGACCAGGGCCTCTTTCACCGAAGCCCGGGCGATGGCGACCAGCTCGCCGGTGATGGTGAGCACCTCGTCTTTGGCCTCGTCACTGCGTCGGCGCAGCCAGGCGCCGATGGCGTGGGTGCGGCGGCGGACCGAGCGGGTGCGGTCCCGAAACCCGGTGCGTGACGCGTAGCCGGCGGCTTTGAGCTTCTCGACCAGCTTGGTCAGCCGATCCACACCTTTGGCCAGGAGCCCGGCGTCCGACGGATAGGAGACGTTCGCCTCGACGACGGTGGTGTCGGCGCGCACCTTGTCGAGCTTGACCACCTTGGCGCCGTCGGCCTTGGCGAGCAGCGCCTCGTTCAACTGGGCCACGACCTTGGCCCCACAGCGTGTGGTGATCTTCATGAGCGTGGTCGGGTGCGGGACGGCGTCGGTCAGCCCGATGTGACAGAACCGCCGCCAGGCCCACGAGTCGGCCACCTCGGCGCACAGGGTCTCGAAGCCCAGGCGATAGCGGAAGCGCAGGAACATCATGCGCAGGTACGTCTCCATCGGGATCGAGGGCCGTCCGATCTCGGGATCGAAGAACTCCTCGAAGGGCTCGAAGAACAGCGGGTCGTCGAGCAGGGCGTCAATCTGCATAAGTCCAGGTGGCAAACGCAGGACCTCGGGCGGGAGCAATGTCTCCCACAACGCGACCTGCGCGTCTACTTTGGTGCGCAGCACAGCGATGGCCTCCAATCCTTTCCAGGGGACTGGGGACCATCGTTGTTGCATTTGAGCCCGAACGCGAGCACCGCGCGATTATGAACGCGCTGGTCAGCTGCGATTTTCAGATCGACTTTTTCAGGTCGAAGTAACTAAAGGGGTGACGTAGGACACGGTGCCCGTAGCGACGGGCCGTTCATCTCGGCGGTAAAGCTGGCAGCGGGAGTGTGGTTCCCGTCGGCGTACTGCTCGTAACCGTTGAAGTAGTCGTCACACCATGGATGGAAGCCGCGTTGACCGCAAAAGCGAGGGGGGCGCTCAGGCTCAGGGCCACAACCAGCGAGATGAGGCCGCTGCGGATGCGGATCGAGTGAGTCATTGGCTCCTCCTTGTTGTGCTAGCTGCGACCTGGACGTACCGTCAGAATGCGCCTACGGCGAAGGATCTTCCGTCACCCAGGCGACGTTGCGAATGTCATCATGGCGACGTTGATGAGACGAAAGACCGATTTCTGCACTGCGGGAGGTGGGGGCAGGTGAGGTGGGCCCTACTGGGAGGGATGTCAGACGACGATCAGCGAACGGTGCTCGCCCACTGTCGCCGTCGGCGATTCGACCGAGGTGAAACCGTTTTCCACGAGGGGGATCCTGGCGAGAGTCTCCACCTGCTCCAACGGGGCACCGTTGCGGTCAGGGTGACAACCCCGCTCGGGGATGTGGCCACTTTGGAGGTTTTCAGGCCCGGCGACACCTTTGGCGAGCAGGCCCTCATCGCTGGCGATTCGACTCGATCAGCAACGGTGGTTGCCCTGGAGAAGGCCGAAACGCTCCAACTGGCTAAGGACGACTTCGAGGCCCTGCTCGCCGAGCATCCGGGAGTTTCGTCCATGTTGGCCAAGATGCTTGACACCCGGCTTCGCGCCACCACCAAAGCTCTCGTCGAGGCCCTCTATCTCCCGGTGCCAGTCCGTGTGTTCCGGCGGTTGGTGGCTTTGGCCGACATCTACGGCGAGGACGCGATCCCCATCACCCAAGAGGACCTTGCCACGATGGCCGGGACGGCGCGCCAGACGCTCAACAAGCTGCTGCGCCAGGCACAATCCGATGGGCTCGTCGAACTCCGCCGAGGACAGATCGAGGTGAGCGATCGGGCGGGACTTGAGCGTCGAGCCCGGTATCGGTGATGGGTGTCGTCTCCGCGACCTTGAAGTCGGCAGCAGGCTGGAGGAGGCTCCAGGAGCCCCCATAGCTATCCGCTCACATCTGCGATACCTGCCTGGTCCGCCCCTAGGTGGCTGGTGTCAAACGGCTGTCAGGGTTGAACGAGAAGTGTCGAGCGTTCTGTAGCCCCTCGACGACCTCGGCCGTGACCAAGGACGGTGTCGCTGTGAGCGCAACCCGTCGGCCGTGAAGCGGCCGGCGGAGCCCCAACGAACATGGTGGGTTCGTTCGTGCTCACTCAACCGGCCGCCCACTGTCCGCTTAGGTTCGTCTGCGTGCCAAGCACGGCCAAGCGCGCCAGGTTCGTGGCCGCGGCGAGCAGGCTGAAGTCAGCGCCCACCTTGACGGTGCCGCGTACTCTCGCTCGTCGTCCACCGTGGCGCCGACGCATGAGGTGGGCGAGCTTTCGTTCGACCTTCGGACGCGTGGCCCGGTAGTCGTCTTTCCAGTCCGGGTCGGCCTGACGTCTGCGGGCTCGAGCAATAGCAGCTTCGTGGGCGCTGATGCCGATGGTGCGACCGCTGGTCGAGGTGGTGCACTTGTGTCGCAGCGCGGCAGGTCGTGCACGAAGCACCGAAGTAGGCCATGCCAAAGCCACTGGTGCCACGGCGGATCTTCACTCTCACCCCCGCCGGACAAGTGACGGCCTCGTCGTCAAGGTTGACGTCGAAGCGCTCCTTGGTGAACAGGCCGCCCGGGGCGGTGGGCTGCTGGGTCTTGCAACGGGACTCGATGTCGGCGTCTTCGAGATGCTCTTGGAACGGGCCGGTTCCATAGGCGTTGTCGCCGTAGACGATCGGGGACTCGCCATCACGGTCAATACGCGACACGTCGTCGGACTCAGAATCGACAGCGGCGTCGTGGGCGCCGTCGGCCGGGTCGTCTTTGACCAGGTCCGCGATGAGGTCTTCGGCCACGCTGGCGTCGGAGGCGTTCCCGGGGGTGACCGCCGTGGCGGTGATGATCTCGGAGTCAGGGTCCAGCGCGGCGTGTCCCTTGTAGCCGTCGAAACTCCGGGCGCTCGTCTTGTGCCCGTGGCGGGCCTCGGGATCGACGGTCGAGATCACCCGGTCCCTGGCCACCTTCCTGGCGATGCGGAAGATGCCGTCATCGTCTTGTTCAAGATCCTGGCCGACGACCGTGGCGAGCAACCTGGCGGCCTCGAGGACAGCTGGGTCGAGCTGACGGCCGTCGAGCAAGGCGAGACATCTCCAGGCGTCGTTGGCTCGGCTGTCGATCAGCTGCTCTCGGGCTTCTTGGTCGTCCCAGTCGATCTGGGGCTTGGCCGCGCTGGCGTAATCGTCGCCCGAACGAAGCGAGGCTCGCAGGTCAGCTTGGAGTGTGGCGTGGGCGACCTTCAGAAGGCCCCGAATCGCCGAGCGGATGAGCGTGACGGTGTCCATGGTCGCCACCGCGTCGTAGAGCGGGGTCGAGTCGAGCACTCGGCGCCGTCCGATCAGCCCCGCCTGCTGGGCCGCTTTGAGGCCCACCTCGAAGATCCGGTTGGGACGGGTCGACCTGGACAGACGAGCCCGCATGTCGACGAGAACCGTGTGGGCGAAGCTCCTCCAGGCGCCGCTGTCGTATCCGCCCACGCCAGCCGCATAGCGCCAACGGGTGTCGAAGGTGAAGCGCTCGACCGCCTCGCGATCGGAGAGGCCCTCGAGGCGCTGGAGCACCATGACCGCCGCCACCACCGACGGGGGCACCGAGCGGCGGCCCGTCTCGTCGAAGAGGTCGGCGAACTCCTCGTCAGGAAAGAGCCGCTCGCGTCGCGGTGCAAGAAGGCGTAGATCGTGTGCTGGTCGAGTGCCTCGTCGCAGAACCGCTCCACGTCGTCGAGGAGATTACCCTGCCGATCGGCGAGCCCCAGAGTCATCAGCCGCGCTCCTGGTCGAGAAAGTACAGTCGAGTAATTCTCGCCGATCGGCGACCAAATCGCGAGCATTCAGGCCCACGAAAGACACCAACCTCCTAGGTGGCCCGTACGCTCATCTCACCTGGTGGATCACCCACATATGAAGTGATCTCGATCGGCCTGAGGTTGGTGTGCTGGCTTCGTCAGGGCGCCAGATCTCTCACTACAGCGCGGTCCAAAGTCGTCTTAGGTCACGCAATTCGGGTGTTATGAGCGGCCACCGGGCAGCCAGGCGACCACCGGCCTTACGGCTGTCTGACCGGAGGTGACAGCAGGGGATTGGCGCGTCCAAACTGGTAGGTGATGGACGTACCGGAGACGCGATACGTTGCCGTCGGTGACGTCGACGTGGCCTACCAGGTCTTCGGCACCGGTCCTCTTGACCTTCTCTACGCGAATGGTATGGGGAGCCATATCGAGTTGTATTGGCAGTGGCCACCGTTCGCAGAGCAAATGCGACGGCTGGCAGGCATCAGCCGGGTAATCCTTTTTGACCGTCGAGGAGCAGGTCTGTCCGATGCGGTGTCGCGGAATGCCCTTCCCACCTGGGAGGAATGGGCTGAGGACATGACGGCGGTCCTCGATGCTGTGTGGTCGAGTCGAGCGGCGGTCTTCGGTTGGCTTGACGCCGGACCAGCCGCGATGCTGTTTACCGCCATGCATCCCGAGCGGGTGAGTTCGTTGGTGCTGGTCAACACGGCCGCTCGTACTCTGTGGGACACCGACTACCCCTTCGGCCTGTCTGACGACACGATTGACGCCCTGGAGTCCTTCGCTGCCAGCGCGTGGGGTACTCCCGACCTTGTGTCCATTGGCGCACCGGGAACGGCGAGGGACGCCGACTGGGTCCGATTCCTGGCTGCTGCCCAACGGGCGTCCATGACCCCGCGGAGTGCAGCCACCCAGTTGGGCCACGTCATGCGCAGAACGGACATTCGAGACGCGCTCCCGCTGATTCAGGTTCCGACATTGGTCCTCCACGCCAAAGAGAACCCTGTCGTCCCCATCGAGTTCGGTCGATATCTGGCCGAACGTATTCCAAACGCCACCCTGGTCGAGCTTCCCGGTGCCGAACTCGGACCGACCTCTCCGGGACAGCAGAGAACCGTCACCGACGAAGTCGTCCGCTTCCTCACCGGCGATCAGCCGCCCGTGGACTTCGAGCGAGTGCTCACGACGGTGCTCTTTACCGACATCGTGGCTTCCACCGAGCAGGCTGCGTCGTTGGGCGACCATCGCTGGCGTTCCGTCATCGACGCCCACGACCGGGTGGTACGGGAGCAGGTGCGACGATTTCGAGGTAAGGAGATCAAGAACACCGGCGACGGATTTCTCGTCTCGTTCGATGGTCCCGCTCGCGCCATTCGTTGCGCCCTGGCAATCCGCGACGCCGTCGCTGAGGTTGGGGTCGAAGTTCGGCTGGGACTTCACACAGGGGAATGTGAGGTTCGCGGCGACGACCTGGGCGGATTAGCGGTCCATATCGCCGCCCGCGTGGGTGCCATGGCGGCGACGGGAGAAGTACTCGTCTCCGGGACGGTGAAGGATCTCGTCGTGGGCTCGGGCATCGAGTTCGACGATCACGGTGAGCACGATCTCAAGGGCGTGCCGGGAGCCTGGAAGCTCTTCTCTGTCAAGGACTGAGCCGCCCGGAACGCGCGGTGTACCGAAATGGCCTGGGCCGCGAGAAGTGCCGAACCAGGGTGCTGTACTGCGGTGTGACGAGAAACGGGTGGATCCCTGCCGTGCGCGACGCCGCTAGCTCGGCCATCTTCGGACCGTTCGCCCCCAGCAGTCGCCGCTCTGGCCGGACTGGGTGGGCGGCCTCGTCCAGGCGGTTAAGGAACTCCCCGACCGCGGCGATCGGGTTTCCGTAGACTTGGCCGGCGTTCACCGCCGCCTGCACGTTGCTCACCCCGAACCCGGTGATGGTTCGCGGCCCGAACTCTGTGTCCAACTGGTGGAGGCGATCACCTATGGCCGTCGGGTTCTGTCCCCAGATCCCCAGCACACCTACGACGACAGCCGAGTTTGGTGCCGACCGCAGCAAGTGGCCTACATCGTCGAAGACACCATGACCATCCAAGCCTGGAATCCACAACGCCCGCAGCCCAAGCTGATCCAGTTCACCCGCGGCGTCTTTCACCTGGGGGCGTCCGGCGCCGCGGAGCTCCATGCTCCACACGCCCCAGAAGCGACCTCACATCATTGACCACGACCACCTCCATAACTTGAGCGTCGGAGCGAGAGCGGGATCCGTGGCTGCCGCGGTTGGTCGAGCGGGCCGGCCTCGACGAGGCGTAGCGACGCCTCTTCGCTGAGGCGGTTGGCGACCGCACCGGCCGAGCCCGAGCCCACGACGATGAACTCGTATTCCTTCGTTGCCATGTCCTGCCCCCTCTCGGGTCACAAAGAGTCGAGACGCGAGCGCACCCATATGGGGTTACCCATTCTGTAGTATCCGATACAGAACCTTTTGCCGGACCGTACCATGGTTCTGTGCCGACCGCTATAGAATTTTGGGGCCATGGCCCGTCCACGCGGCTTTGACCGAGACCAAGCGCTCGAAACAGCGATGCGACTCTTCTGGGAGCGCGGCTACGAGGACACCTCGATCAGCGACCTCACGACAGCCATGGGCATCGCCTCACCGAGTCTGTACGCCGCCTTCGGCGACAAGCAGCGCCTCTTCGACGAAGCGGTAGAGCGCTACGCGACGGGGCCTGGAGCTGTGGTCGCCACCGCGCTGGCTGAGCCCACAGCCCGCGAGGCCCTGGAGCGGTCGCTCTGCGACGCGGCGCGCCTCTATGCCGCAGTCGACCGTCCGCCCGGCTGCCTCATTGTGAACGAGCCCCGCCTTGCGGAGCGTCGAGGCGCGTCCGACGCCGCCATCCTCGGTCGTCTGAAGCGTGGTGTAGCTGAGGGCGACGTGCCGGCCGACGCCGACGTCGAGGCGCTTGCCGCCTACGTGTGTGCCGTGATCACCGGCATGTCGGCGAGAGCCCGGGCAGGCGCCAGCACAGAAGAACTGGCGGCCGTCGACCGGATCGCCATACGTGCTTTGCCAATCGACGATTCCACCTGATCCGTCACGATGCCGCCTCGGCCTGCGGCCGCGGTGCCCGGATGCCGACGGCCGCTACCGCCAGACGCAGCAAGGTAGACCGCACAGAGTTGGCCATGGCGAGGTCGTATCCCGACGTCGACGACTCTCGTCACTAGGTGGCCGCCCGTCGTCCACAACCCGAAGGTCTCACTAGGACCGACAGTGACAGCGGATTTCTCGGGACTTCAACCTGGAAGCGACGACATTGAGTAGTGCAGCACCTGAGCGGCTGCTTAGGGCAAGGCCCGTGACCAGCGGTAACGTCGGGTTTGTAGCCCGGAGGTGCACGATGGTCGTGAACCCCCGCCACCATGTATGAACGGGCGACCGTTCAGTTACGAACACGACGAAGCCGCATCGGCGGCTTGGATCGAATGAGTTCCCCTCAAGGGTTGACCAGACGCGTCCTGACTGGTCACCCTCTGCTTGTGCAGCGTAGGACTCGCCCATCGTTGTTGCATGGTGCATCGCTGCAGATGTGCTGGTCAGATCGGTGCATCAGCCGAGCACCGCTGACCTTTGCGCTATGCAATCTCGGGACTTGGTCCCGAGATGCGGGGTCCTGATCCACGCTACGGATGGTTGATCAGCCCACCGCTTGAGGATCGTGGGTGCCCTCGCGGCGCGCCCGGCTCGAGCTCGACTGAATCGGCTACATGACAGGCCGTCTCACCTTCGTGACACAGCAGGCTCGATTGGAAAGGACTGACATCCGCACCCCAGGGGTGCGGCTCGGTAGCTGCCCTCAGTTCTCTTCCGCCAGTGGGGTTAGGCCAAGGAGTGACATTGCGGCGCGCTTGGCGTGAGCGAGGTGGCTCACTTGCCCGCTCACTCGGGCGAGGAGCAGCGCGCCCTCGATGAGGGCTAGCGCCGCCGATGCCTTCTCGGCGACCGAAGCTTCAGGCCACCCGTCGGCCCGGATCCGGGCGGCGATGAGCCCTTCCCATTTGTCGAAGCACCGTGCCGCGGCGGCGCGTAGGCGTGGGTTGATGATGGGGGACTCGAGTGCGGTCGGCGCGATCGGGCAACCCGGGCAGCTCTCCCCGGCAACCGGTCCCTCGGCGGCCTCGAGGAAGCGGATCACGCCGAGTGCAGCGTTGGGCGCTCCGTCCAACGCCTCGCGCAGGGCGTCAGCGACCGCCTGACCGGACGCTTCTAGCGCTGCCTCGGCCAGTTCCTCCATTCCTCCGGGAAAGTGGTGGTACAGCGACCCGTTGGACACAGCGCTCTCTGCCAGCAGCTGCGCTCGGCCGGTGGCCGAATATCCCTGGTCACGCAGCAGCCGCGCCATCGTCTGGACCAGGTCGGCCCGGGTGTCACGGTCACGCACCACCTCTTGACTTTACTAGAGCGAACGGTCTAGAAAGGCTGGAGCGATCGGTCTAGTGAGCGCTCGCTGCTCGGTGAGTCAACGGATCGGAGGTCCAGATGAGCACACAGCCGACCGCAGTTCTGGTGCATGGTGCATTTGCCGACGCCTCTGGATATGCCGGCGTGATCCGCCGTTTGCAAGCGCAAGGTGTGCCCGTGCGGGCGCCAATGAACCCGCTCCGTGGTCTGGCGTCCGACGCCGAAGCCATTCGGCGCTACACCACCACGATCGAAGGGCCAATCGTCCTGGTCGGCCACTCCTACGGTGGGGCTGTCATCTCGCAGGCCGCGCCGGCCGTGAAAGACGTCCGTGCCTTAGTGTTCCTTTCCGCTTTCGCGCTAGACGAGGGTGAGACCTGCGTCAGCGTGGCGGAGCCGTTCCCGCCCGCGCTGCTGGCGACCGCAAACGTGCCGAGTCCTTACGACGCGCCTGGCGCCGCGGGTGGCCCAGACCTGTTCATCAAGATCGACCAGTTCCACGAGGCCTTCTGTGCTGATCTGAGCGAGGATGTCGCGGGCCCGATGGCGGTCAGCCAACGCCCCCTCGCGGCGGCTGCCTTCACCGAGGCAGCCACGGCGGTGGGCTGGCGGGACCTTCCAAACTGGTACATGGTGTCCGACCACGACAACGCGATCCCGCCTGATTGCGAACGCTTCATGGCGCAGCGGATGAACGCGGTGACCGAGTCGGTGGACGGCTCTCACGCGGCCTTCATCGCCCAGCCCGACGTCGCATCCGGTTTGATCCTCAAGGCGCTCGCATCGCAATGACGTGGGAGCAGAGACGGTGGTCGTACGCCGGGCACTGGAACGGTGAAACGGTGAGATGGATAAAAAGGAGAGCCCCGTGCCGATGATCGACGTCTATGCCGCCTCGGGCACGTTTGGGAATCCCCACCAGCTCGCCGCCGACCTGGCCCGGACGCTCATGACGATCGAGGGTGTCCCCGACATCCCGATGTTCCGGCAGAACACGGCGGGATTCGTCCACGAGCTGGATGGTCCCGCAATTTCCAACGTGGACGGCGACAGCGGGTATGTGCGGGTCCAGGTACTGACCAACGCCGGGGCCCTCGACCGAGACCAGCAGCTCGCCGTGGTCGACCAATTCACCGAGCTCGTGGCGGCGGCCGCTGAAGATCCCACATTGTCCGATCGAACTTGGGTGCTTCTGACTGAGGCCGTTGAGGGCGGTTGGGGTCTCAGTGGTCACGCCAACACCAACGAAGAACTGGTTGCAGCGGCCAGAGCACAAATTGCCGAGTTGTCGGGCCGGAAGGCAGAAGCGGTAAGGGATGTATGACCACCGAGCTAAACCAATTCACGATCAGCGAAATCACGCCGGCTTACTGACAGATCAGCTTCAGCAACCCTCCCATCAACCTCCAAGACCCGGACGCCATCCTCGAGCTCCAAGAACTGGTCGGCATGTTCGAGACCGACGATGCGCTTCGCGTGGTGGTGTTCGAAAGCGCTGATCCGAATTTCTTCATCAATCACTACGACGTCTCGCGGGCTGCGGAAACGCCGGTAGCTCCCGGTCCGACCGGCCCCCCGACCTTCATCGACACCACCATGCGTCTGGCGACGACTTCAGTTGTGACAGTTGCCAAAATCCGTGGTCGTAACAGAGGGGGAGGGGCCGAGGCGGCCCTGGCGTTCGATCTACGATTTGCCAGCCGAGGGAAGGCCGTGTTCGGGCCGAACGGCCCTAGCTCTCCTCACAATCGATCTCTACGTGGCTCGTGCCGTCGTTGGTCACGGTGACCGGTCCTGGTGCCTGACACTCGCCGGTACCCCCTTTGAACTGGGAACTCCGCCCTGCGACGGTGTAGCGACCGACGGGCAGATGCGCTGAGAACCGGCCGTTGGCGGAGAGGTCGATGGTGGCGATGTTCCCGTCCGACCCGTGGAACGTGACGGAGCCGCTGAGCGGTCGCGGCGCTGTCCCAGCCGGACCACCGACAGCCTGGAGTGTGCCGTCAAGGGTTCCCTCGTTCGGAGGCGACGAGCAGCCGGCGACCGACACTCCCGCACAGAGTGCTGCAAGTGCGGTGAGGACAGTCAATGGGGCCCGACGAAGGGCACGCTTCGGTTTCGCCATTGTGATCACTCGTTCCGGGCGATTTCGGGCCCTGTGATCCGATCGAGGATGGGGAACGTTGCGGCGATGATCGCCATCGACGCGGCCAGCCCTCCGATCACGGTGGTCCAGTAGGAGACTCCCGGAAGGCTGAAGGCGAGCCCGACCTGCGAGTGCAGGTAGAGGGCGGCCGCCAGCAGCCCGACGACGATGGAGACCGCAGCGACAAGGAGCAGGGGCAGCGCACTCTCCAGCGTCACGACCCGGTGCAGGAGTCTTCGCGGGACGCCCGTAAGTCTGAGCAGGCTGAATGGCCGCCTCCGCTCAGTGAGACCGGCCGCGATGTTCACGGCGAGACTGCACGCAGCGATGATCAGGCTGGCCACGATGATCACGTCGGTCATGGCCTGGATCATGGTCAGCAGGCGCGCCGTCGAGGGACCGAGTGCCTCCACGGTCACCGGTGTGCCCTGGAGCGGGAATGCGCGCTCGAGCTCCGTTCGCACCCGCTCGACCCCACCCGAAGACCCGTTCGTCGCGACGACGACCGCGCTCACGGGGAGGGATGCGAGCTGCGTCGCCGACAGGTTCCAAGAGGGCCAGGTCGTGGTCGACGCGTTGGCGGTGTGCCCAAGGACCTTCGAGAGGAAGTATCCGACGGACGCCGCGGTGGTCCGCGGTGCGCATCGGCCGATGGCCGGAGTCTTGGCGAGTTCGTCACACGCGACGACCCCGAACGATCGCGCCTCTTGCGTCTGGTTGGGAGCCTCATGGACCACCGCCACGCCACGCACCCCCGGCGTCGCCCGGAGCTTGTTGAGGACCGAGGAAGGGACGGAAGCCACCACGGACGCCGTGGGGCAGGCGGTGGTCGAATAGGTGCAGAACGGGTCAACGAGGGTTCCCAGACTGGCGTTGGTGCTGCCCTCTCCGGTTACTTGTGTCACCGAGCTGAGGGCACCGATCGCTGCGCTGGCGACGAAGAGGGCAATGACGAGGCCACTTACAAAGCGGAAGGCAGCCTTGGGGTTGTCGAGGAGGTGACGACCGGCGATGAGCGTGGCCGGGCCACTCGCTCTTTTGGCCATGATCCGCGACCCAGCCGTTGTGAACCACGGCCCTGCCAGAACCAGACCCACGATCAGCAGCGCGAATCCAACGAGGAGCTCGAGGAGCTGGCTTCCGATGGCGCCGGGCTTTCCGGCCGCGTCGAAGTAGGCGAGGAAGGCGATACCTGCCAACAAGGGAACGACCCGGGCGATCCCCGGTGGGCGCCTCCTGACCCGTCGCGCCACTCCTAGCGGAGAAATCTGTACGCGGCGCAGCGCGAGACGGGCGGAGACGACGGCGGCGATGGGGACTCCGACCACCGCGATGAGGATGTCGACGGGGTGAAGGGCGAGGTCCCCCTGCGTCAACGGGGCTCCGGTGATCGGCACGTGGTAGAGCAGCGGTCGGACAGCGAAGAACAGTCCGAAACCGAGGGCGACTCCGGCGAGAGCGGCGATGACCGCTTCGACGGCCGAAATCGTCGAGATCTGGCGAGGAGTGGCGCCGATCAGTCGCATAGAGGCGAAGCGCTCTTCGCGCCGGACGGCTGACAGTCGGCTCGCCGTCGCAATCAGGATCAGAATCGGCAGCACGAGCGCCACGGCCGCGCCGACCAGGATGAATTCCAGAACTGGCCCGCTCCCGACCTCACTCTGGCAGCCATAGCAATTCGCCAGGCCGCGGTGGATCGCCCCGATCTCGATGGCAGCCTGCTGCTTCGAGAGCTGGCCGACGCTGTGACCGATGACGATGATCAACGAGTTCGGCGACGGCAGTCCCGCGCTGCCGATGGTGCCCACCAGCCGACCGGGGTAGCGATCACGCAGCTCGTCGGCGGGCTGGGAGCGAAGCAGGCGCACCATCTCTGGTGAGGCGAAGTACTGGCCCGGACCAGGCAGGCGGGACATTCCGGGAGGGATGGGCGCACCCGGCCCGGCCGCCGCGACGTCGATCTGGTTGATGAGCTGGCTCCCGAACGAGTCGGTGCTCGGTTCCCACCACAGCCCGCTGCCGGGCGAGGCCGGCGGTGTCGGCTGCACCGCCGAGTTCAGCCAGGCACCTCGATCGCTCTGGGCGTGGAGACCATTGATCCCCGCCAGGGCGGCCAGCAAAAAGCCCACGCCGAGGGCGACCGCAGCAGCGGTGACGAGGACCCGCAGGAGGGCTTCACGACCACTCCCCAAGGTCAGCCGGAGGCCGAGCCGGATCATGCGCCGACCGTCACCGGACTGACGACCCGACCGTCGCGGACGATCACCTCGCGGTCGGCGTAGGCGGCGACGCGGGGTTCGTGGGTGACGAGGACGACCGTGATTCCCTCCTCGCGGGCCACGCTGGTCATCAAGTTCATGACGAGCTCACCGGTCAGCGAGTCGAGTGAACCGGTGGGCTCGTCGGCGAACAGCACGTCGGGCTGCGCGACCATGCCCCGGGCGAGGGCAACCCTCTGGGCCTGGCCTCCTGACATCTCGCCCGCCCGGTGGTTTTCCAGCCCGTTGAGCTCGAGCCGGGTGAACCAGCTCCGCGCTCGGGCCAGGGCCTGTTGGCGGCGCATCCCGCCCAGAAGGAGTGGGAGGGCGACGTTCTCCTCGGCTGTCAGCTCCGGGACGAGCTGGCCGAACTGGAAGACGAAGCCGAAACGGTCTCGGCGGAGCCGGCTTCGCTGATCCTCGCGCAGCGCGTCGATGCGCTGCCCTTCGAAGATCACTCGGCCCGACGCGGGGACCAGGATGCCGGCGAGGCAGAGGAGCAGCGTCGACTTGCCCGATCCGCTCGGGCCCATCACGGCAACGATCTCGCCGCGCTGCACGGACAGGCTGGCGTCGCGCAGCGCCGGGGTCTCGCCGAAGGAGAGCACGAGGTCCTGCGCCTCGATGATGGTGCCTCCGAGCGGGATGAGGGCAGAACCGTTGGGCGTGTTCATCAGGCAACCTCCGTGGCGAGTGCGGTGAGGCGAGCGGTCGTGAGGTCGATCCAGCGGAGGTCGGCCTCGAGGTGAAACAGACCGTGGTCGGCGAGGAGTGAATCGATCAGGCCTCCTTTTTGCTTGAGGTCTGTGAGTTCGCGGATGCGGTGCAGGTGTGCAGCGCGCGTCGGGCATCCAGGTACTCCTCGGCCCGGCGACCGAGCATCAGAGACAGGACGACCTTCACGAACAGATCGGTCTGCAGGTGGGGCTCGGCGGGGATGGGCTCCGAGAGCCACGCCTCGACCTCGTTCCGGCCGGTCTCGGTGATGTTGTACCGCTTGCGATCGGGACCGGCTCCTGGCTCGGCGTCGCCGACGATCGCCTTCCCGTCTCTCGCCAGGCGGGAGAGCGTGGCGTACACCTGGCCGTAGGGCAGCGGCCGGCCGCGCCCGAAGTAGGTGTCGTAATCGCGCTTCAGGTCGTAGCCGTGGCTCGGTTCGCGATCGAGAAGGCCGAGCAGGGCCATGGGGACGCTCATACCCGAGAGAATACTCTGAGTGTATATATCCAGTCAATAGCTTCGCTCGGCGCCCTGTCTGGGACGCTCCCCCTACACGAGTCCGAGGCAGCAAGTCGTCAACCCGGAGGTCGCCCATAGCGGAGGATTGCTCGGGGACTCAGGCGGTGTCGGACACGAGCACCTGGCCCCCGTGGGCGAGGGCCATCAACCGAGCGGCTCGGTTCACCTCTGTGCCGTAGTAGTTGCGGTCGCGCTCAATGCCTCGCCCGTGTGTAGCGCCATCCGGGCGGCGAACGGGATGGTCTTGTCGCCCCCAATTCCCGCCGCGACTCGACTGCGGCCGTGACCGCGTCCACAGCGGACGAGAGAATGCGGCGCAGAAGCCGTCGCCCCCGGTAGCGAACACGTGGCCACCGTGGCGCTCGATCATCGAGCGGACGATGACGTCGCGTGCCTGCACGCTGCGGCCATGTCTGACGGCGTCGATTCCCAGAGTCGCGTCGAGTCCTCGATGTCGGTGAACAAGAACGTCACCGTGCCTGACGGTGGCTGCACGGACACGGCAGGACTCCACTGTGTACCGTTAAACGATCGCCGCCGAATAGGAATCTGTCGACCCTGCTCCCTCGGCCCCCCGACGCAAGGCGGCGCTGTCCGAACTCACCCTGGTGACAGCCGAAGGACGTTGCTCACATCGGTGGATCGCAGGTACCCCCGGCTGGCTCGCTGGCTTCGCATTACGTGGGTCACCGCCGGCGCCAGTCTCGATCACTCGAAGACGCCGAGGACCTCTCCGGGCGGAATCCATCCAGAGAAAATCCCAAGGATTTATGATTCTCGTGGCACCGGTTGACCGTCTGCTTGGGCAGCCGAGTTGCGAGTCGGCCCAGCTACTACGCTAACTCGGTACCACTTGGTTGACCCACGAATTGCCTGGTGCAGAAATCGAAAGTAGGTCTCATGACCCGAAGGTCGGAGGTTTGCTCCGAGGGGGATCGAGGCATACGTCCAAGCTCGCGTCAAGAGTCACGATGGTCCCTGTGCACTCCCGGAACCGTGGCGGACGCTCGGGTTCTGCGGTGAGGGCGGTGCGCGCTAGCCGCACTGCGGCGCGTGGTACCCGAAGGCACCTGCGGCCGCCCCTCGTTGTGCTGGCGGCCGTGATGGTTGCGACGCTGGGCGGGCCCAGCACCGCGATAGCTAGCTCGCGGGCCGCACCAGTGGCCTCCTCCGGCTTCGGCTCCAACTGGACCAGCTACCACGGGGACGCTGAGGCGACCGGACTCCGCACTGGGTCCAGGAGGTTGTTGCCATCGCGACCAGCCTGGACCTCGCCGGTCCTGGACGGGCAGCTCTATGGCGAGCCGCTCGTCGCCGACGGGCGGGTAGTCGCCGCGACCGAGAACGACACGGTCTATGTGTTGGCTGCCAACAGCGGGCAGGTCCTATGGTCACGCCACCTCGCGACCGCCGTGCCGTCTGATGACCTGCCCTGCGGCGACATCTCGCCCGAGGTCGGCATCACGGGCACGCCGGTAATCGACCTCGCCCGCCACGAGATATTCGTCGACGCGGACACGTTGATCAGCGGCCCGGCGGCCTCTGGCGGCGTGGAGGCCTCGCATCTTCTCTTCGGGCTCGACCTGTTCACGGGTGAGGTTGAGCTGGACGAGCCGGCGATGCCAAACGCCGGCGAGGATGAGCTCGCGCAGCTGCAGCGGCCAGGATTGGCGCTCGACAACGGTTACGTGGTGATCGCCTACGGCCAGAACGCCGGCGACTGTCCTGGCCCCAACGGTCCTGCGCACGGGTACGTCGTCTCGATTCCGGAGACCGGCGGCCAACTTCGCTATTTCCAGATCGGCAGTGGCCAAGATCGCGGAGCGGTGTGGATGGGCGGGAGCTCTCCGGTCGTCGACCCTAACGGGAACATCTACGTTGCGAGCGCGGACGGGTACGACCTCGGTACCGGCCAGCCGTACGACGACAGCGACGCAGTGCTCGAGCTGTCGCCACTCATGCAGCTTGAGTCGATCTTCTATCCCAGCGACTGGCAGACCCTCAGCGCCGACGACTTGGACCTCGGCACTGGGGACCCCGTGCTCGTGCGCGGGTTCGTGTTCCAGATCGGCAAGACGGACATCGCCTATCTGCTGCGTCAGGGGCACCTCGGCGGCGAGGAGGGTGAGGTCGCCTCGCTTTCGATGTGCAGCGGCAACCCAGACGGCGGGCACGCGGTGGACGGCTCGGTCGTCTACGTGCCCTGTCCGAACGGAGTGACGGCCGTCAGAGTGTTGACGAGGCGCCCGTACCTCAAACGGCTCTGGACCGACAACGACGGCGCGGCTGGCGGACCGATCATCGCCGACGGGTTGGTCTGGACGATCGGTGGCAACACCGTGCACGGCCTCAACCGGGCCAATGGTCACGAGGTCGTCTCGATACCGTTCGGCGGCCATGCGAACCACTTCCCGACGCCGTCGGTCGGCGATGGCCTGCTGCTCCTTCCCGGTACCGACCAGGTCTTCGCCTTCATGGGTCGGGCCGGGCTGCCGCCGCCTCCTCCCGCCGAGTGACAATGGATCGGCCGGGCCCAAGCCGCGTATGAAGTGGGGTTGCCCACGATGACGTCTGGACAGCAGAACATCTCCATGGGCGCTCCCAGTGACATGAGTTTAGGAGCCAGGACCGTTACTACTCCGATTGCTACAACTCACCAAACCCGGTCGGCCGGGACGGCACGCGCTGGACAGGACGTCCTGCGGAGGGGCTCGCCTTAGACACGGTGGGACCACTCCCGTGGTCGCTCTATAACCCGAAGGTCGGAGGTTCGAATCCTCCCTCCGCCACTACCTGAAGGCTCGGTCGCGCTGTTACGATTCTGGCGGGCCAAGAGTCCGCTGTCGACGATGTCGCCTCTGTGGCACAGATGTGGGTGGCCGCCACCTACGACGATCTCCGACGGGCCGGACCCGACCGAGCGGCGCAGGTGCGCCGAGTACACGACGAGCCGCAACCCGCTCGCAACCTCGACGGTAGGATCATGTCACCGACTCGGCCCCTCTGGGCTCCTATACCTCTGAGGTCGGCGACCCGGCCTGGGCCCAACGAGTGCAGGAGAGCGTTGATGACATCTTCAGTAAGTGCAAAGCCGGCGTCAGAGCCGGAGCACAGTGCGTTACGAGCGGAGAAGAAGGTGGCGATCATCACCGGGGCGTCGCAAGGGATCGGTGCCGGCATCGCTGCCGCTTTCACCGCGGCAGGTTACGCCGTAGTGGGTACGGCGCTTTCCGTCGAGCCGTCCGCAACACCGGATATGGTGATGGTACCGGGAGACATCGCGCAAGCCGAGACCGCCGAAGTCGTGGTCCGGCGGGCGCTCGATCGGTTCGGCCGGATCGACACGCTGGTCAACAATGCAGGCATCTACATCGGGAAGCCGTTCACCGACTACACGCTCGACGATTACGTGGCGATCAC
This sequence comes from uncultured Acidimicrobiales bacterium, assembly GCA_963768255.1. Taxonomy (GTDB): domain Bacteria; phylum Actinomycetota; class Acidimicrobiia; order Acidimicrobiales; family UBA8190; genus Chersky-840. The sequence continues at coordinate 883,797 of CAVYGX010000008.1, forward strand.
GTCGGTCAACCTCTCCGGGTTCTTCCACATGACCCAGCGGGCCATCGCGCAGATGGTCGGCCAGGGTGGAGGCCACGTCGTCAATGTCAGCACCAGTCTCGTGGAGCACGCGGACGCAAGGGAACCGTCGGCCCTTACCTCCCTGACCAAGGGCGGGCTGGAGGCGGTGACACGCTCTCTGGCCACCGAGTACGCCGGACGTGGCGTCCGCGTCAATGCGGTGGCGCTCGGCATCATCGAGACCCCACTTCACGACCCGGCTTCGTACCGTGAGCTGGCTAATCGACATCCCTTGGGACGCGTGGGCGAGGTCAGCGACGTGGTCGACGGGGTTCTCTACCTCGAGCGCGCCACGTTCGTCACCGGTGCGACGCTCCGTATTGACGGGGGCCGGGCAGCCGGAGGCTGACCAAGCCCCTGGAAGCCAACGCCAGCCTACAGAAGTGCGCGATTGGACTTCGGGCGCGCGACGGGACTCTCGCACTAACGCCGCAGCCGTTCCGGGTAGTCGTTCTTCTTGCAGACCCGCCGAATCGGACCGCTCGACGGCGGTCTTCTGATCGCCTATGGACATCTCGTGTCCGGTGGCGCAGTCTTGGGGGAGTGGCCACGCCGGTGGCAGTGCCGCGGCATACCGGTTGCCAGCTGGTATGAGTTCTACCCGACGGAGGTGCCAGATGGCTGAGCTCGGACCGCCGACAGAGGAAATCGTTCTGGCCCACTTCATCGTCTCGGACGACGTTGATCGCTCTCGGCGTTCCTACACCGAGTGCTCGGTGGCAGGGTGATCTTTCCAGCCCCGGAGGGCTGACGTATGTCGCGCTTTCCAACGGCGGGGTCATGATCGATGTCGGCAGGAGCCCGACTGACGACAATCCCGCCGTCACGCTGGAAACGCCACGCGACCCCGAGGGGCCGGCACCTTCCTCAATATCCGGGTCAAAGACATTGGGGCCGTGTACGCCGAATGGAATGCCCGGGGTGCCCACTCATCGATGCGTCGCCGTCTGCGCGCCCTCCGATCACGCAGTCCTCGGACAGACGAGCGCGGTAGCCGATGGACTCTTCCACCTAGAAATGGGTGGTCTCCGAACCGACGAGATCGGTCACCCGGCGGCCAATCCAACCGGCACTGAGATCCCTGCAGGCATCGTCGAGTGAAAGGCAGTCGACCCATGCGATCCGACATCAGACCAGGCGGCGTGTTCCCCGACTACTCGTTGCCCGATCACACCAACATCGTTCGCACATTGAGTGAGCTCCAAGGTGACGATCCGATGATCCTCACGCTGGCGCGAGGCAATTACTGTCCGAAGGAACACCAGCAGCACCTGGAACTCGCAGCGAACTATCCGAAAATCGCCGTCGCCTATACACAGGTCGTCACTATCGCCACCGATGACCACCACACCCTGCAAGAGTTCCGGGGTTCAGTCGGCGCCCAATGGACTTTTCTCTCGGATCCAGCTCGGACGATCCAAAAGGACCTCGACATCCAGGAATACACCGACCCCGAGCACGATCCGATGATCCCCCACACGTTGGTCCTCAAGCCTGGACTCCTCATTCACAGCATCTACAACGGCTACTGGTTCTGGGGACGCCCGTCGTTTTACGACTTGTGGTCCGACTTGTGCGCTGCGTCGAGCGAGATCCGCCCCGACTGGGACCTGAGCAAACCGGGATTGCGCGAGGCCTGGGATGCAGGTGACTACTCGAGCTTTCACGGTTGGAACAAGCGGACCGCCAAGTCGATGCCCACATCGTATGAGTCCTAGAAGATATGGATCTGTCCCTGTTGAGTTGAGGACGGCATGGATCGAAGGGGTAGGTGGCAATAGTGCGAACGCCGGTCTGCGAACTGCTCGGTATTGAACAACCGATTGTCTTGGCGGCGATGGTGGCGGTGCCCGAACTGGCGGCAGCGGTCTCGAATGCCGGTGGGCTCGGCATGGTGACGCTGACGTGGTCCGATCCGGCAGGAGACGTGGTTCGCGAGACGGCGGCGCTCACCAATCGTCCCTTCTGCGGCAACCTGGTTCTCACCTCCGATCAGCACCGTCGCCTCGATGAAGCCCTCGAGGCCGGCTTGCGGCTCGTGTCACTATTTCTGGGAGATCCCGCTGGCTACATCGAGCGGGTCCACGATGCGGGCGGACTCGTTCTGTGTACGGTCGGAAGCGCCGAAGAGGCGCGGCGGGCGGTATCGAGCGGAGTTGATGTCATTGTGGCGCAGGGTTGGGAGGCTGGGGGGCACGTGGGGGGTCAGATTGCGACCCTCCCCTTGGTGCCCGCCGTCGTGGACGCGGTGGCGCCGGTGCCGGTGATCGCGGCCGGTGGGATCGGGGACGCCCGCGGCGTGGCCGCCGTCCTCGCCCTGGGCGCTCAGGCGGCGTGGGTGGGTACCCAGTTTCTGCTTGCCCAGGAGATGCCCATCCACCGGGAGTACCGCACTCGTCTGATCAACGCGGTCGAGACCGACGCGGTGTGGTATCCCGACCTCTACGACGTCGACTGGCCGGACTCGCCCCACCGCGCGCTCCGCAATTCGACGGCCGAGATGTGGGAGGACGCGGGCCGGCCGCCTCTGGAGAGTCGGCCCGGAGTGGGCGATGTCATCGCGCACTTCGCTTCGGGCGAAGCAATCGTCCGCTACGAGCCAGCGCCGCCGATGGTCGGCACCACCGGTGACATTGAAGCGCTCTCCATGTGGGCCGGACAGAGCGTCGCGCTCGCCAGGCAGTCACGACCAGCGTCGGAGATCGTGGCCGAGCTCGTCTCGCGTCTGTGAGCCAAGCCGACCTGCCGGCGGCGGCGACGATCAGAGACCTGAGAGAGGGTCGTCATCGATCGTCCATTTGAATTCTCTATCAAGTTCCTAGAGCGTTGCCGCGCTTGAGGTACCGACGTATCTGCGAAGTCGTCAAACAAAACCCGAGCCTCAGGCGCTTCAGACCCACCGACTGGGACGTGATCCCGGAGGTTCTATGGCGTGGTCCTTTGCTCGAATCCAAGCCAGCGAGCGCCGGAACGATTCGCTCGGTTCGCGGGGAACGATGTGCAGTAGGACTCCTTGTGCGACCCAGCCGGAGCGAGGTCCGTTGACAAATCCGTTGAGACGTGAGAGTTAATTGGCGGTGGCTCGTAGGCACAGACAAGCGGGCTGACGGGATCGAGGCAGGCGAAGGGTGGACTCGGCGCGTTGACCGGCTCATCGCGCTGCCCAAAGAGAAGGGATCCTGGAGGGCAAAATGCCATGGTTTCCAGATTTCGTTAGTGCCGTTGAACTCGCCCGTCGCCAGACACGGTCCGTCGGCCTTGCTGATCCCGTCCAGCGGTACTTCATCGCCCTCGAGACCGGGCGCACCCACGAACTAGAAGAAATATGGCCCGGCCAAGTGGCGATTTACGACCCCCGAGAGGGAGAGGTGCGCGGTCATCGACAGCTTCGACGATTTGTCCGCAACAATCAATTGTTGTGGGTTGAGCGCCACGTCCGCATCGAAACCGTAGCCTCCACCAGTATAGGCGGGCGGGCCGTAGTCGAGCTGCTGGCACACCTGGACGACTACGACGGTCAGCCGGTGGATTGGCCGATAGCCGTCGTTGCAGAGTCCCCCGACGAACTGTCGGTCGTGTTCCGCACCTATTGCAGCCAATGGCCGGTCGACGGGCAGCGCCACATCAGGCGCCCCCTGCTCGAGCCGGCAATCGCCCCGCTGAGTGACGTTGTCGGCCGATATCTAGCCGCGCTAAGCGCCGGAGATCTCGACTCCATCGTGAGCGCGTTCGTCCCAGATGGGTACTTCCGTGAGTCAATCGGCCCGCACTATCTACACCGTGGCACGCGTGAGCTGCGTTCGTATTTTGCCGAGTGCTTCAAGGCAGGTGGCGGGCTCAAACTCGAGCACTGCACCGTGACCGACGACGGCGTGCGTTGCGCCCTGGAATTCAACTGCGTTCGATGGGGCAGTCATGACCTGACACCCCAAGCTGGGATCAGCGTCTATGAGCGAAGTTCAGACGGTCTGCTGGCTGCCGCTCGAATCTACGACGACATCCAAGCGCCAGTTTGACGGGTGTACCTTGACTAGAGGATTGCAGCGACCTTACATAACAACAAAGATGACCTAAAAGCGGACTCATCGCAAGTCCAGCTACCAACGGCTGCGGAGAGAAGCCGCACGAGGTTCGCACCGAGGTTGTAGCGAAGCGTCGTCCACGAGAACGGCACCGATATCGGTTACGAAGGGCTGGAGTGATCGAGCCAACAGACGCAACCGAGTTGAAAATCTGTTGAACTCCCGTGGGATCTTTGGACCGGACCCTTTCGAGTTTGGAGGCCACATGCGCAGCGATATCCGTGACGGCGAGACGTTTCCCAACTACGAGCTCGCCGATCAATCCGGCCGGCGGCGGTCCCTGTCGGAGCTCCAGGGGGGCAACCCGATGGTGCTCCATCTGTCCCGTGGCGGCTTCGATCCCAAAGAGCATCAGTTCGTAGGGCAATTGGTCGCCGTATATCCCGAGTTCAGGAATGCTTACACGCGATTGGCCCTCATCTCGACCGACAATCAGCTGAACATCAATGAGTTCCGCGACGCGCTGGGCGCCACGTGGCCGTTCCTGTCGGACCCCGATCGGGTCGTCCAGAAGGATCTCGACATCAAAGAGTTCACGGATGAACCGCACGATCCGATGATCCCCCACACGTTCGTCCTCGAGCCCGGACTCAAGATCTTCAAGATCTACAACGGATACTGGTACTGGGGTCGGCCCACGATGGCAGAGCTCCACGTAGATCTGAGGGGCGTGTTCAAGAAAATTCGGCCCGACTTCGACTTGGGGGCTCCGGGGTTGAGGGAGGCGTGGGAACGAGGAGACCGGGATCAATTCCTCGTCGACACATTGGAGGAGCCGATCCGGTACACCGAAGGCAAGAGCATCGGTATCAAACGCTGACTCTGGGGGTCGGGGCGCCCATCCTCCGCTCGGGTTCTCGACCATAGGTACTCGAGCTGCTCCGCGGGCCGGGCGGAAAGGTTGGGACGTGCACCCGTGCATCGCCATTCGACCCCCGTGCGCTGGAACGACCTCGAACCCCGAGTGCGAGGGATGTTTTCAGGTGCAAAGCGTTCGCCTGAGTGCGACAATCGTTCCGGAACCGGACAGAGGAGAGCCGGATGAGCACCGTCGATGGACAGAGCGCATCCGGCGGATCGCCGGGCAGCGAACCGGCCGATCTCAAGCTGGAGGCGGTCGTCATCCCCGTGGCCGACGCCGATCGCTCCAAGGCGTTCTACGCCGGCCTCGGCTGGAGACTCGACGCCGACTTCTCCTTCGACAATGGCTTCCGGGTCGTGCAATTCACGCCACCGGGATCGCAGTGTTCTGTGCAGTTCGGCACCCACATCACGGGGGCGCCACCCGGATCTGCCCATGGCCTGTACCTGATCGTGTCTGACATCGGAGCCGGGCGCGACGAACTTGTCAGCCGGGGAGCCACGGTCAGTGGGGTGTTCCATTCCGGCGCGCCCGGAGCGCAACTCGACCCTGAGGGGACGGGTGATCGGGTCAAGGGGCCGGATCCGGATCACAAGAGCTACAACTCCTTCGCCACGTTCGAAGACCCCGACGGCAACAGCTGGCTACTCCAAGAGGTGACCGGTCGCCTCCCGGGCCGTCTCGATCCGACCACCACCTCGTTCAACTCTGCCGGTGACCTGGCTGCGGCATTGCACCGCGCCGAGTCGGCCCACGCTGAGCACGAGAAGCGCATCGGCCGGGCCGACTCGGACTGGCCCGACTGGTACGCCGAGTACATGGTGAGCGAACAGAGCGGCCAGGAGCTTCCTGTATGAGCGATTTCGACGTGATCGTGCTGGGCGGCGGTGCGCCCGGCGAGCACTGCGCCGGGGCTATCGCGGCGCGTGGGCTTCGGGTCGCCGTCGTCGAGCGGGAGCTGGTCGGCGGCGAGTGCTCCTACTGGGCGTGCATCCCGTCCAAGGCCCTCTTGCGTCCGGGGGAGGCGGTCCAGGGCGCCCGCGACGTCGGCGCCAGCGCCGAGGTGAACGTGCAGGCGGCGCTGGACTGGCGGGACTTCATGGTGTCCGGCTATTCGGATGCGGGACAGGAGAAATGGCTGGCGGATCGGGGCATCGCACTGGTCCGGGGCGTGGGCCGGCTGGCCGGGCCCGGCGTGGTCGACGTGGACGGCACTCGCCACACGGCGGAGCATGTCGTCCTAGCAACGGGCGCGGATCCTTTCGTGCCACCCATTCCGGGGCTCGACGGCCTGGTCGGCGTGTGGGGCACGCGCGAAGCCACGGCCATGAAGACGGTTCCCAGCCGCCTCATCGTGCTCGGCGGTGGCTCGGCCGGTGTCGAGATCGCACAGGTGGTGCGGCGGCTGGGTGGTCAGGCCGTGCTCGTCGAGGGGTCTGATCGGCTGATCCCACGAGAGCCAGCCCCCCTCGGCGTGGCTCTGACCGAAGCACTGCGGCGGGACGGGATCGAGTTACACCTCGGAGTCCAGGCCGCGGAGGCCTCGCGCGACGGCGGCGACTTCGTCCTGAGGCTCTCGGACGGGACCTCGGTACAAGGAGAGCGACTGCTCGTTGCGACCGGCCGCCGTCCCCGTGTCGAAGGGATCGGGCTCGAGACGGTCGGTATCGAGGCAAACCCACACGGCGTTGTGGTGGACGAGTATCTGCGTGCCGCCGACAACATTTGGGCCATTGGGGATGTCAACGGGATCTGGCCCCTGACACACGTCGGCGAGTACGAAGGAGACGTTGTGGCGGCGAACATCGCCGGAGAGAGCCACCCGACGAACTACGAAGCCGTACCGCGCGTCACGTACACCGATCCACAGGCGGCCGCCGTCGGTGCCGCGGAGGCACCCTACAGCAGCACAACGCTCCTGACCGACGTGTCCAAGACCGCGACGTACAGCCACCAGTACGCCCAGTCGAACGGATTCTTGACCCTGCTCAGCGACGGCGCCCGGTTGACCGGCGCTTATGCGCTCGGAGCCGAGGCCGGCGAGTGGCTACAGCAGGCGACGCTCGCCATACGCGCCCGCGTTCCGTTGGAGGTGTTGAGCGACGTCATCCAGCCGTTCCCAAGTTTCTCGACCATCTTCGATTCGGCTTTCAAAGCCCTTCGAATGGAGATCGCCAAAATGCCGCCGCCTTTGCAGCCAATGCAGGCGCAGGTGGCACGGCTATGACCGTGGAAGATCAACGGAGGTAGCAGATGGCCGAGGTCCCCCCGCCCCAAGAGGAAATCCTTCTCACACACTTCATCGTGTCGGACGACGTCGAGCGCTCTCGGCACTTCTACACCGAAGTCCTTGGGGGCCGGGTCGCCTTCTCCAGCCCGGGAGGGCCGACCAACGTCGCACTGTCCAATAGTCGGATCGTCATCAATGCCGGCGGAGGTCCGACCGACGACAAGCCGAAGGTCACCCTGCGGACGCCCGGCGACCCCCATCGGGTGAGCAGCTTCGTCAACATCCGGGTCAAGGACATGGAGACCGTGTACTCCGAATGGAGCGCGCGGGGTGCTCAGTTCCTGACGCCTCCGAAGCAGCACCAGTATGAGATCCGTTGCTACATCCGTGATCCCGATGGTCACCTGATCGAAGTAGGGCAGACCACCGACCCCCAGGGGGACTGGGTGCCCGATCACTGGCCATCAAGTACGCCGGCCGACGAGCACCCAACGCCCCCAGAGGGAATCGTGCTGGCCCACTTCATCGTATCGGACGACGTCGAGCGCTCTCGCCGCTTCTACACCGATGTGCTCGGGGGCAGGGATGCGTTCTCCGGACCCGGAGGGCTCACGTATGTCCAACTGTCGAACAGTTGGATCATCATCAACGTCGGCGGAGGGCCGACCGACGACAAGCCGGAGGTCACCCTTGAGACGCCCGCCGATCCTGACCGGGTCAGCAGCTTCCTCAATATACGAGTGACGGACATGCACACTGTGTACACCGAATGGAGCGCCCGCGGTGCGGAATTCCTGACGCCACCGAAGCAGCACCAGTACGAAATCCGTTGCTACATCCGTGATCCCGATGGTCATCTGATCGAAGTGGGACAAACGACTGACCCGGGGGGAGATTGGTTCCCCAATCAATGGCCATCGAGCAAGTCGGGGTGAGCTTCCTGACGGGGCGCAGGTCTCCATCGTGACCACGGCGATCATCGGCACCGGAGGCATCGGATCGGCCATCGCGCGTCAGCTTGCTGCCGGCGGCGAGGCCCTCCAGCTCTCGAGCGCCGACAAGGAATCGGCGCGAACGCTGGCCGCGGCAATCGGCGGAGCGGCGGTCGTCGCGCTCGACAACCGGAGCGCTTTGCAGGGAGCCGATGCCGTCGTCCTTGCACTGCGGTTTTCCGTGTTGAAAGACGTCATCGACGAGATCGCCGACGCGCTGGGAGACACGTCTCTCGTGGTTCCGAGCAATCCGGTCGGACTCGACGCACAAGGCAAGGTCCTGCGACTCCTACCGGAAGGGCAGTCATCGGGCCAAGTTGTTGCCGCGTGGTTGCCGATCGGGACACGCTTTGCCATTGCGTTCGGCACCATGTCGGCCGATCTATTCGAGTCCTCGAGCCACCGGTCGCCCGAGCCCGCGGTTCTGTTCTACGTGTCCGCGAACGAGCATGGGAGCGACGAAGTCGAGCACTTGATCCGAACGGCGGGCTTTGAGCCGATGCGGATCGGCGGGGTTGAACAGTCGAGCCGACTCGAGGTGGGCGGCGATCTTCACGATCTTGTGGTCGGCTCCGCAGAGGCGCGGTCCCTCGTCGTGGAGGCCTGATTGCCTTCCGACGTGGCCGCGGCCAGCGTTACTGACTCGAGCCGGTCGCCAAGATCCGGCGGAGCAGGTACAAGTCAAGTACTAGGGGGACGACGAATGCGAGGCCCCACCAGCGCCCCGTGGCGCAGAGAACAACGACGATGACGGCGATCCAAACTGCCAGCAGCAGCCGGATCGCAAGCGAGGACTGTCGGTGCTGCAGATCCCAGTTCATCGTCGTCCTACGTTACGACAGCATGACAAGCGGGAAGGACCCCGGCGTCTCAGTTGGTGATGAGCATCTCCGCGATCGTGACCCGCCGTGGCTGTGAGATCGCGAAGACCAGCGCTGCCGACACGTCCTCAGGTTCCATCGCCAGATTGGCCGTGCTGAGGGCGAGGGCAAGGCGCGACTTTCGGTGGGTGGTCTGCTCGAGGATCTCCGTGCCTCGTACCGTCTCAGGTTCGATGAGCGTCGTGCGTATCCCTTCCGAGCTGAGCTCTAATCGGATGGACTCGTAAAACGCTCCGACCGCGTGCTTCGTCGCCGAATACACGCCGTTGCCAACGTGGACGTGCCGACCGGCGGCCGACGAAATCGCGACGAGGTGCCCTTCGTGCTGTTCGACCATGATCGGGAGACACGCGTGGGTAACGTTGAACACCCCCATCACGTTCACCTCGACCATGCGCTGCCAGTCGTCGAGATTGGAGCCGAGGGTCGGACCGATGACGCCAAGACCCGCGTTGTTGACGACGACGTCAATTCGGCCGGTGTGATTCATCGCCTCATCCACGGCGTGTTTCGCTTGGGCCGCGTCGGTGACGTCGGTGCGCACCGGGATAATCTCGGCACCCTTGGACCGGGCGGCCTCCGCCAGCGACTCGAGGCGAGCGTCCCGCCTCGCCACGGCGACGACCCGATAACCCAATGACGCGAGGTCGAGGGCTATCCTCTCCCCGATTCCCGACGACGCCCCGGTCACGAGTGCCGTCCGACTCCTTGGTGCGATCTGCCCTGCCATAAGGTGACTCTATCCGACGTGCCGCGGTGTTCTTCCTGAGGCAATTCACGCCGCGGAGGGGAGTACCCGTCGTCGCAGTATACGTCTACTTCACGTCCCTCTACCTACAGAATGTCTTGCACTTCAGCGCACTGTGCACGGGGGTCGCGCTGATCCCGGCAACCGTGACCTTCATGGTCAGGTCGATGTTCCCGACGCGCCGTCTGTTGACTCGAGTCGGCCATCGTCCGTTTACGGCAGCGCCGCAATCCCCGTCAACGTTTCCGGGCGATCACGAACTGGTGGTCGCTGCGGACGCCGTAGATGCCGCGCTCGTCGCGGCCAGCCTCGAGGGCATCCATGATCTCGCGCCGGACCACGTCGGCGTCAGGACCTTGGAGCGCCAGCACCGAAGGTCCGATGCTCGAGACGGCCCGCCAGGCAACATCCGCGTCGGGCCACTCGACGACCGAAACCCGAGCGCCCGCTCGGTGACGACGAACCCGGCTGCTGCGAGCAACGCCTCGGCGACACACGGTGTGGCGATGTCTTTCAGCCGCTTCATCGACCCATGGTGCGGCTCGGGTGAATGGCGGGCGAAGGGGCGGAAGATGCTGCGGATGTCGAGCGGCGGTCCCTCGCCGCAGAAGCTGATGCCCAGCGGCGCGCCGGGCTTGAGCACCCGGAACGCCTGCTCCTCCTGAATTTGGTGGGCGCAGGTCAAGCGCGCCGTGGCAAATGACGCCGACCGTGGAAGGCGGACAGGTGACTCGAGTCGAGGTTCAACCGCCGACCGCCGGAACCTGCTGGGTAATGCAGTGGATGCCCCCACCACCGAGGAGGATCTCACGGGCCGGAACGCCTACCGCTCGGCGCCCTGGAAGCTCACGAGCCAGGAGTTCCTGAACGAAGTCGTCATTTCGGGGATCGATGAGTGGGAAGACCACTACCGAGTTCCCGATGTAGAAGTTGATGTAGGACGCTGCCAGTGGATCACCACCCATCCGAGGCTTGGCGCCCAGGGATCGGTCGATCCCCGCCGCCTCCTCGGCCGTCATGGGAGCTACGGAGGGCGCCGGTACGGGGACCACCTCGAGCGAGCGGCCGTGGGCGTCGATGGAGGACTCAAGGACCCGGCGCGCCTCGTACGACACCTCGCTCACGGGGCTTGCCGGGTCTTCGCTCCACGTGAGCATCACGCGTCCAGGGGCGCAGTAGCACACCAGATTGTCGACATGGCCGTCCGTCTCGTCGAAGGGAACGCCCCGGGGAAGCCAGATCACACGTTCTATGCCGAGATAAGAGCGCAGATGATCTTCGATCTCATCCTTGGACAGAGTCGGGTTGCGGTTCGGGTGGAGCAGGCATTCGGCGGTCGTCAGGCAGGTGCCCTCACCGTCCACATGGATGGAACCACCCTCGAGCACGAGCGGCGCACGATATCGCCTCGATCCGGAGAGCTCGCAAAGCTTCGCAGCCACGAGATCGTCGTTCGCCCAGGGAAAGAAGAGCCCACCCTCGAGGCCGCCCCAGGCGTTGAAGAGCCAGTCCACACCGCGGCGTTCGGTCTTGGGGGAATCGACCACGAATGTCGGTCCGGTGTCGCGGACCCAGGCGTCGTCGCTCGTCATCTCGACCACCCGGATCTCAGGCGGGAGCACGGCCCTGGCATGCTCCCACTGCCGTGAGGACACGACCACGGTCACCTGTTCGCTTGTAGAGATTGCCGTCGCGACGGCGGCAAACGCTTGTTGGGCCGGTTTCGCCCCGAGCCGCCAGGTGTCGGTACGTTCGGGCCAGACGAGGTAGCAGCCATCGTGTGGCTCGAACTCCGCCGGCATGTGGAAGCCGTCGGCGGCTGGCGTGGACGTCGATGGACCGACAGGCACCTTCGAGAGAATAGGCGAGCGGGTGCCCGGCTCCCGTGCTCCTGCCCCAGCTCCGACGGGGGTACGCTCGGCACCGATGAGCTCAAAGCTCGTACTTGCTGTGATCCAGCGCGCGTTTGGTGATGATCGTGCCGAGAACCGCGACGCCACGGTCGAGCAAGTCTCGGATGCGGTCCGGAACGGCGCCAACGTCGTCTTGTGTCCCGAGCTCTTCGAGGGAAGGTACTTCCCGCAGTACGAGGAACAGGAATATTTCGACTGGGCCACGTCCCAAGACGAGAATCCCGCCATCGAGGCGGTGAGGAAGGTGACCGCCGGCACCGGCGCGGTGGTGCCCGTCTCGTTCTTCGAGCACGCACCGCCCGTCTACTTCAACTCAGTCGCAGTGATCGAAAACGGGGAGGTTCTCGGTACCTACCGGAAGTCCCACATTCCCGATGGCCCCGGCTACGAGGAGAAGTTTTACTTCAACCCTGGTGATACCGGGTTCCGGGTGTGGCGGACGCGCCACGGTTGCATCGGGGTCGGTATTTGCTGGGACCAATGGTTCCCGGAGTGTGCGAGGGCGATGACGCTCCTCGGCGCCGATCTTCTCCTCTACCCGACGGCGATCGGCAACGAGATCGGGAGTCAGGCCGGCAACGAGACGTCAGACATGTGGCGCCGGGCGATGGACGGCCATGCCGTGTGCAACCACGTGGCCGTCGCCGCCGCCAATCGGATTGGAACCGAGGGGAAGCTCACGTTCTACGGTTCGTCCTTCGTCGTCGACCACCGCGGGCGGCCACTCGTCGAGGCTGGCCGTGACACCGCGGAGACGATCGTCGCTGAGGTCGACCTCGACCAAGCGCGGGCCGATAGGGCGGGATGGGGTCTACTCCGGGACCGTCGTCCCGACCTATACGGGGTCCTGACCCGTTATCACGGCTAAAGGCATTACTACAACCGTTGCTACAACTCGATCGGTCTGACCGTACTGATGCCGACGGCGTGGACAGCCGAGTCAGCTCAGGACGAACCGGTATCTGAGCCTGAGACGGGGCGATCGGGCACTGGCACTATTCCGGTTGGTCGCGGCGGCGCATCAGGTAGGCGGTCTCGGCGGTGTTGCCGGCCAACTCGATGGCTCTGTCGTACTCGGCGCGCGACTTCTGACTGCAGCCCAGCCGGCGCAGCAGGTCGGCGCGGGTCGCATGGTAGGCGTGATAGCCGGACAACTGGTCCTCAAGGCGGTCGACGGCCGCCAGTGCCACCTCCGGGCCGTCGAGCTCGGCGACCGCGACGGCCCGGTTCAGGGCAACGATCGGCGAGGGGTCGAGGCGGACGAGCTGGTCGTAGAGGGCGACGACCTGCGACCAGTCGGTGTCGCGTCCGTCGCGGGCGGAGGTGTGCACGGCGTTGATCGCGGCGAGGATCTGGTAGCGACCGGGAGCCACTCCGGCGGCCAGGCGGTCGCGTACCAGCCGATGACCCTCGGCTACCAGCATCGTGTCCCACGCCCCGCGGTCCTGTTCGTCGAGGGGGACGAGTTCCCCGCTCGTCGAAACTCGGGCGGCGCGGCGGGCATCGATGAGGAGCATCATCGCCAGCAGCCCGGCCACCTCGCCGTCGTCCGGAATGAGGGCACGGATCAGGCGAGTGATTCGGATCGCCTCGGCGGTCAGGTCGTGACGTACGGGATCGGTGTCGGGGCCAGTCGCGAGGTAGCCCTCGTTGAAGACGAGGAAGAGGACGGCGAGTACGCCGGAGAGGCGTCCCGGAAGGTCCTCCGCGGACGGGACCCGATAAGGGATGCGAGCCGCTTTGATCTTGGCCTTCGCCCGGGTGATCCGCTGCCCTATGGTGGTCTCCTGCACCAGGAAGGCACGGGCGATCTCGGGCACGGTCAGACCGCCGACCATGCGCAACGTCAGCGCCACGCGAGTCTTCATCGCCAGCGCCGGGTGACAGCAGGTGAAGATCAGCCGGAGCCGCTCGTCGTCGATGACGCCGGCAGGATCGGGCGGGTCGTCGTCGGACAGAGTCTGAGCCTCCTTCTGCTTGTCGTCGCGCCTTTTCTCGCGCCGGATCCGGTCGATGGCCTTGCGGTTGGCGGCGGTGGTCAGCCAGGCGCCGGGGTTGGGCGGTATGCCGTCGGCCGGCCACCGCTCGACCGCGGTCGCGAACGCCGCAGCCGCGGCCTCCTCGGCGATGTCGAGGTCACCGAAACGTCTGGTCAAGGAGGCCACGACCCGGGCCCACTCCTCGTGGTGGGTTCGGGTGATCGCCTCCCGGACGTCGAGCCTGTTCACAGGATCGGTCGCACCTCGACCTTCCGGTTGCAGGCCTTCGACCCCTCGGCTGCCAGCTTGAGGGCCACGTCGAGGTCGGGGGCTTCGATGATCCAGAAGCCGATGAGGAACTCCTTCGACTCCACGAAGGGCCCGTCCGTGAACAACGTCTCGGCACCGCGGTTGTCGATCACCGTGGCCGTGCTGGGCGTACCGAGGCCGCCGGCGAAAACCCAGTAACGCTCGGCCTGGAGCCGGTCGTTGAACACGTCGATCGCAGCGTCCTCGTCCGGGGTGGCGAGGTCGGTAGTGTCGGCGATCACGGAAACCAGATAGTGCATCTCGTATCATCTCCTATGGTTTGGGCGCCCTTGTGGGCGGCCGTCCACCGCTACTACGAACACCTCTGCCCCGATTCGACACCGCCCCCTGGATTTCTTTCGAAAGCTTTCATGGTACGCCGGTTGTGGGCGATCGACCGCGAGACGGTGTCGGGGCCGCCGTCCTCATAGGCAACCCGTTCGTCATCGCCGGAGTCGCCGTCACGGTCCCAACACCGCTCCGACTCCTCCTGCATAGACACGAAATGCAGGGCGGCGCGACTGCCCGGCTCGGGTGGACCGGAAGCTTTGGGGGAGTCTCGACGTTGCAGGTGGAGTGGTTCCTCTTTCAGTCCTCGACCTGGCGACCGTGGCTACCGGATCGACGCCGGCTCAAGCCCTCAGAGAGACAGTCGAGGTCGCTGGGGAGGTGGAGCGACTCGGCTACCACCGATTGTGGGTGGCGGAGCATCACGGGATGCCCGCCGTGGCGAGTTCCGCACCCGCCGTTCTGATCGCCCACCTGGCCGATGCCACCACCACACTGCGAGTCGGCTCGGGTGGTGTGATGCTGCCCAATCACGCCCCACTCGTGGTGGCCGAACAGTTTGGGACCCTGGAGGCGCTGCACCCCGGGAGGATCGACCTCGGACTGGGACGGGCTCCCGGGACCGACCCGGTGACCGTCCGGGCCCTGCGGCGCACGCCCGACATGCTTGCTGACACGTTCCCGGATGATGTCGTGGAGCTGATCAACTACCTCCTGCCCGGCGAGGGTCCGCCCAGCCACCCGTCAGCGAATCCCGGTCGGGGTTACCTTCCCGAGGTGTGGCTCTTAGGGTCGTCCCTCTTCAGCGCGCAACTGGCAGGGCTCCTCGGACTTCCGTTTTCGTTCGCCTACCACTTTGCACCCAAGCTCCTCGACGATGCCCTGAGCACGTATCGGTCGAACTTCCGTCCCTCGGTGCTGCATACCAAGCCCAGAGTTATGGTGGCCGTTTCCGTGCTCTGCGCGCCGAGCGAGACCGAAGCCGTCTGGCTTTCGGGCTCGACCGCACTCAGTATCCTGCAGTTGCGATCGGGCCGCTTGGGCCCGCTGCCCTCCCCGGAACAGGCGGCGGAGTACCCGTTCACCGCGGCCGAGAAATCGACCATCGAAGAGGCCATGTCGACGCATCTGATCGGTGACCCGGACATGGTCATCGAGGGCCTGCGGCAGTTGCAGGGCCGCACCGGGGCAGACGAGATCATGCTCTCGACCCGGTCCCACACCTATGAGGCCCGGGTGCGGTCCCTGTCTTTGATCGCCCAGCACTGGGGGATGGCCGCACCGGCGTCAGGCGACGACGACCGACCGGGGACTGCCTCCGCCGCATGTGAACCCGCCAAGCACTGAACGCGGGAGAACAAACTCCACCGATGGAGCGTGGGGGGATTGTGGGGGATCTATTCAGGTCTGATCGACGGGTCCGACGCGAACCAGCCACGAGTGCACGAGGCGGAGTCGGTGGATGTCCCCCGGGATCACTCATCGGCTGTCGGGGACGAGACCGTCGAGGATCCGCTCGAGTCCTGCGGTGAACACCAGGTCGTTACGCACCACCATGCCGAGTCCGCGTGCAGTTCGTACGATGGTGGTCGTGCGAGTCGTCCCTGATCAGCCGAGGGGCTGCTAGTGGCACCACAGATGGTTCGAGCGAACGGAGCGTGCTCCCATCCAGACCGTCCGTGGCCGCGACGCCGAGCTGACGGTCCTGGGCCAGCACCTGGACCAGCTTCTTTCAGGTATCGGTTCGGTCGTCCTGGTGGAGGGGGGCGCCGGGATGGGCAAGAGCCGCCTTCTCGGGGAGGTGGCGGGGATGGCGCGCCGCCTGTCGATACGGGTCGGCTGCGGTGTGGCGGACCCGGGCGACACTGTCGTCCAACTGTCGGTGCTGATGGAGGCCCTGTTCGAGGGCCCTTCCCCGATCCTTGAACGCACGGCGTTGGGCGACGCGCACGCTTCTCCCGAGCAGAGATATTGGCTGCTGCAGGATCTCGAAGCGCTGCTTGAGGGGGCAGCGCTCAAGGGGCCCTTGCTGGTCTGCCTCGATGACGTTCAGTGGGCCGACAGCGGGACGGCGGCCGCGCTTCGGGCCTTGCCGTCTCGTCTGGCCACGGTACCGATCGGCTGGGTGATCGCCCTTCGCCCCGGTCAGGGATCTGCCCAGGTTCGGAGCGCGGTTGACTTCTTGGCGGGTCAGGGAGCGGCCAAGATCGCCCTCGGTCCGCTGGACCAGGCCGGGGTCGCGCAGATGGCGGCCGACGTCCTGGGGGCGGAACCTGACAGCGAGTTGCTGAAGATGGCGGAGCGGCCGGCGGGCAGCCCGTTCCTTCTCGTCGAGCTCCTTTCGGGACTGCGCGAAGAGGGACTCGTCCGAGTCGAATCAGGACGGGCCGAGTTGGTCGAGTGGCGGCTGCCTGATCGTGTGAGTCAGAGCATGCGCCTGCGGCTGGAGCGCATGTCCGACTCGGCCCGTCAGGTGGCTACGGTCGCCGCCGCCCTGGGACGGAGGTTTTCCCTCGACGATGTGGCAGCCATGCTCAACCTGTCACCGTCGGAGCTGCTGACGCCGGTTGACGAGCTGATTCACGCCGACCTGCTGGCCGAATGCGACGGCAGACTCATGTTCGGCCACGACCTCACCCTGGAAGCGGTGCGAGCCAGCATCCCTGTCTCGGTGCGCCGGTCGCTCGATCGACAGGCGGCCTCGGTGCTCCTTGCACGGGGAGCGCTCCCGGTGGAGGTGGCGACGCAGCTGGCAGAGAGCGCTTCGCCCGGCGATGAGGTTGCGATCACGACGCTGTTCAAGGCGGCCGAGGCGCTCGGCGCAACCGATCCCGGCGCGGCCGCCGACTTGAGCCAGCGCGCCCTTGAGCTTGCTCCCAGACGGCATCCCTTGCGGGGGCCGTTGGTGGCTCAGACCGCGGTCTGGTTGCACGCCGCCGGGCGCGGCGAGGAGGCGAAAGCGTTCGCCGACACGGCGTTGCACGAAGCGTTCCCACCCGAGCAGGAAGCCGAGGTCCGCCTCAGCATCGCCGGGATGTTCGCCATATCCTCCGACGTGCGCGCCGAGGAGTGCCGCCACGCCCTCGCCCTTCCGGGTCTCCCGGCCAACCTGCGGGCCCGGCACCTGGCGTTGTTGTTCCACAACCTCGTGACGGCGGGCCGCTGCGATGACGCCCGCGCCATGCTCGAAGAGGTGACGTTGGCAGTTCACGGTTGCGACGACGTCGCCGCACGGTTCGCTTTGGAACTGGCCCAATCCGGTCTCATGTACGCCGACGGAGATTTCCCCGCAGCGCTCCCGATGGTGGAGACGGCTCTGCGCACCGGTCTTCGCACCAGCGACGACACCCGGGGCCACCTCACCTACCAATGGCGCTGCGATGTGCTGACGATGGTCGACCGCCTCGATGAGTCACTCCAGATGTCGACGGAAGGCGTCGCTTCGGCTCAACGTGACCGGCAGGGCTGGGCCCTCAGCATCTTCGAGACCGGGCGTGGCAGGCAGCTCCTGCAGATGGGGCGTCTGGCCGACGCCGCCGTCGCCCTCGAGGGCCAGCTCCCTGTGGACATGGCGCCCCACATCGTCAGTGTCCTGGACGCGGCGGGGGTCGTGGCGCTCGGACGCGTCGCCATCCACTTAGGCGACCCGGGCCTGTCTCGGCAGGCTCGGGAGATTGCCCAGGTGATGCTCGGCCAGAGCGCCCCGAGCGTCCGTCGTCACGCCGCCTGGCTGCTCGCGTTGCAGGAAATGGCAGGCGGCGACCCCGCTCGCGCCCACGAGTGGCTCCGCGCGTTGGGGGAGGAGGAGCGTATGTCCATCGTGCCGCTCTTTCCGATGGACGTGGCCGACGAGGCCCGCCTGATCCACATCGCGCTCGCCGCGCAGGACGACGAACTCGCCGCCCATGCCGCTGCACGCGGCCCAGTGCCGGGCCCAGCGCAATCCCCAGGTCCGATCGATAGCGGCGGCCGCCGCCCACGCACGAGGTCTGCTGGACCACAACCGCAAGGACCTTGCGGAAGCGGTCGCGCTGTATGAGGGCGGCCCTCGTCCGCTGGCCTACGCGGCGGCGCTGGAGGATCTGGGAGTCGCCACCGTCGACGGAGGCGACACCGACGAAGCCGTGGAGGTCTTTGGCCGGGCGCTGGAGGTGTACGCCCAAGCGGGAGCGGCCTGGGATGCCGGCAGGGTGCGCGGCCGGCTCAGGGCCTTGGGCGTGCGCCGCCGCTTGGTGGCGGCGCAGCGCCCCGGGAGAGGCTGGGCCGCCATGACCGACTCCGAGCTCGCGGTGGCGAGGCTGGTCGCCCAAGGGTTGACCAACCGAGAGGTGGCTGAGCGGCTGTTTGTCTCTCAGCACACCGTCAGCGGTCATCTGCGTCATGTCTTCGCCAAGTTGGACGTCAACTCACGGGTCGAGCTGACCCGATTGGCGGCCGTTCACGACCCGCGAGCCTGAGACCTCGAGGGTCGACGACGCGGACACCGAGTGCGCATCTCGGTGGACGGCTCGGAGCAGTCATCGCCCATGCAGGACTCGCCGAACTCTGGGCTCATAGTGCTGCATCGACCCGTCGTCGAGTCACTCGCGAGTCGTGTCTGGATCATGCTCGGCGGCAGCGGACTACCAGGTCAAGAGGGTGGTGACCAGCTGGCTCGTGGAGAGATATGACACGAACGCGCGGTGCGCAGAGGCACGGTTCCCGGGGACAGTGCGTGGAGTGCTGGGCGGGCTCCGACGTCCGTCCGAAAGTGGAGACCATGGCGATGGACCTAGCGATCAGGGAAGCAGACGGCGTGAAGATCCGGTTCGCCGAGGCTGGGCAAGGCGGGAGCGAAACCGTCGTCTTGACGAGCCCATGGCCGGAGAGTGTGCTCGCCTTCCGAAAGGTATGGGACCGCCTGGCCGAGCGGTTCCACCTCGTCGCGATCGACCTTCCCGGATTTGGTCAGTCTGAGCGTCAGCTCGACCTGCTGTCGCCGTACGCGATGGGGGCCTTCCTTCTGCAGTTGGTGAAGGAGTGGGACTTGGGCCCGGTGCATTTCGTCGCCCCTGACGTTGGTACGCCCGCCGCCCTGTGGGCGGCTGCGAATGATCCCGCGCTCGTGCGCAGCCTGGCGATCGGCGGCGGTGCAATCGCTGTCCCATTGCAGGTCGGCGGAAACCTGAAGGACATGATCGAGGCGCCCGACATGGAGGGGTTCCGCCAGATCGACTCCAAGGACATCCTCGGGCCGGTCTACGACGCCATACCGGGTGGCGCTCCGCCCCCAGACGTCCGAGACGACTACCTGGAATCCTACGCAGGCGACCGGTTCGTGGAGTCGACCCGCTTCGTCCGCGCCTATCCAACCGATTTGCCCAAGCTGGCGGAGAAGCTGCCCGGCATCGAGACGCCCGCCCAGATCGTGTGCGGACGAGATGACCCCCTTGTGCCAATGGCCAACTCCGAGTTTCTGCACGAGAGGCTGCCCAACAACAGGATGGACCTTCTTCCTGCCGGGCACTTTGCGTGGGAGGAAGTGCCGGATCTGTACGGGGACGTGCTCGTCCGCTGGCTCAGCGCCGGATACCGGGAGCGCTCTGACGTCTCGATGAAGAGCCGACGTCGGTAACCCTCCACTCCGCCGTATTGACACGCCAAATTCATTCGACGAGGAGAGATCTGATGCCCATGATCGACGTGTACTCGGCGAGGGACCTTTCCCGACAAGCACGCCCTTGCCAGAGACCTCGCCGCGGCGGTCATGCGGTGGGAGAAGGTTCCCGAACTGTCCGCTGTTCAGGAAGAACACTGCGGCCTTTGTCCACGACCTCCCCGCCGACTCGCTGTCCAATGTCGACGGGGACAGAAACTACGTCCGGGTTCAGGTCCTGACACCGGCGGGCGTGTTGGATCGCGAGAAGCAGCTCGGGGTCGTCCGGGAACTGACCGACATCGTTGCTGCTGCCGCCGGAGACCCGACACTGGCCGAGCGCACCTGGGTGCTCATCACAGAGTCGCCCGAAGGTGGATGGGGGATCAACGGGCATGCCAACACCGGATCCGACATCGCCGAGGCCGCCCGGAGCGAGTTGGCTGCACTCGCCGAAAAGCGGGCTGTCGACAAGTAGTCGCAATGAACGAGATCGTCTCTCCGAGACCGAATGGACAGAGCGAAGAGCGAGAGCCAGTGACAGGACGGAGTGACCTCCCCGAGTCCGAGACAGAAAGGAACAGTCAAATGCCTACCAAACCGAATATCGTTCTCGTCCACGGCGCATGGGCCGACGGGTCGAGCTGGAGCGCCGTCATCGAGCGGCTCCAGGCCAATGGGTTTCGGGCCATCGCACCGCAGTTTCCAATGACGGCGTTGGCGGACGACGTGGCCCGGCTTCGCCAGGTGCTGGAGTTCCAGGACGGTCCGACCGTCGTCGTCGGACACTCCTACGGCGGCCAGATCATGACGTCACTGGGCACCAACGCACCCAACGTCGTCGGCTTGGTCTACATCGCAGCCTTCGGGCTCGACGAAGGCGAGTCGCTCGGTGCGCTGCTGGCGCAGGGACCTGTGACACCAGCGCTCAAGCATCTTTTCACCGACAAGCAAGGTTTCGGCTGGCTCTCCGAGGACGACTTCGTCAACCACTTTGCTGCCGATGTGGACCCGGTGAAGGCAAGGGTGATGTACGCGGTGCAACAGGCCTTGGCCGGGTCGGCCTTCACCGATGTGATGGGAACTCCGGCATGGAAGTCTGTTCCGTCTTGGTATCTCGTCGCCAAAGACGACCAGGCGATTCCTCCGGAGGCCGAGATGCAATTCGCCAAGCGAATGGGCGCCACGACGGTCGAGGTCGCTTCCAGCCATGTTGCGATGGTCTCTCACCCCGATGCTGTCGTCGAGCTCATCGAACAGGCGGCCGAGGCCTGCCAGCCCAACTGATGGCTGAACAGGTTGGTCAGCATCAACGACGGCGGCACGAAAGGAGATGCTGATAGCCGACGACGTGCAAGCACGATGACCGCTTATTCAGAAGCGCCAAACAAGATCATCAGTGCCGCGAGCGGCATCGACTACGCCTATCGAGACGTCGGGGACGGAGCCGTTCCCGTCGTCCTTCTCCAACACTTCCGCGGAAACCTCGACAACTGGGATCCGGCGCTGATCGACGCGCTCGCCTCTTCTCGCCGTGTCGTGACCTTCGACAATGTGGGAGTAGGGATGACCACGGGTACCACGCCAAGCTCGGTGGTCCAGATGGCCCACGATGCGCTCGCTTTCCTCAGCGCAATGAACTTCGACCAGGTGGACCTCCTGGGGTTCTCCATCGGCTCCTTCGTTGCCCAAGAGATCGCTCTCCTGAGGCCCGACATCGTGCGACGGCTGATTCTGGCCTCTTCCGCGCCGAAGGGAGCAGCGGGCATGCACGGGTGGGCGCCGGATGTCATCGGGGCCGTAGGCCAACCTGAGCCGAACCCCGAGGGCTACCTGGACGTGTTTTTCGCCCGGTCAGCCACGAGCAGGCAGGCAGGACAAGAAGCGTTGGAGCGCATGATGGCAAGGCAGCAAGACCGAGACCGGCCGACGACCTGGGACACCCGCCTGGCCCAGTACGACGCCGTGTGCGCGTGGGGGATCCCGAACCACGGTCTCTTGCAGCGATTGAGTGCCGTCGAGGTGCCAGTGTTGGTTGCGAACGGCGACAGCGACCCCATGATCCTGCCTCACTACAGCTACCTGATCGCCGGTCTTGTCCCCCAGGCTCGGGTGAAGATCTACCCGGACTCGGCCCACGGGTTCCTCTTTCAGCATCACGATGAATTCGCCTCCGATGTCGACGCGTTCTTGTCCTGATTGGTGAGCCGGCGCAGCTCTGGGCCGTCTCGGAGGTGGTACCGGAGGCCTTGACATACATCTAAAAGTGATATATCTGTTTTAGATATGAATACGGGCGAGCTGTTCACCCTGAGCCGGCGTCTCATGAAGGTGGCCGAGGACCATCTCCCGATGGGCCCAAGGGCGGCCAATACGAGCACCAGGCTGATCCTGATCGACGTCGCGGCGAACTCCGGGACCTCGATCAGCGAGATCGTGCTCCGCACCGGGTTCCCCCAGAGCCTGGTCTCGAGCACCGTGGCGAAACTCAAGGAAATCGGGGTCGTGGACAGCCAACCCGATCCGGTCGACCGCCGCCGGACGCTGGTGACCATCACGCCCATGGCGGGCGAGCGGGCCCGCACCAATCCCGCCGCGGCCGCCCCGGTGGAGCGGACGCTCGCCGATGCGATGCCCGGGGCCAGCGCCCACGAGGTGTCCGAGGTGGTCGCCGCCCTCGAGCTGCTGGCCCGTCACCTCATGCCCACCGTCCACGACGAGCGCCGGGACCCGGTCGCCACCAAGGAGAAAGCGCAATGACCGCCTCGCTGTTGGGAGGGGGAGGGGTTGCCATCTACGTCGTGGCCGCCCTTCTCGTGTTCCGCTTCGGCTTCGCCCTCTACCGCCACAACCAGCATCGCACGTCCGCCGCTTCGGGCGGCACGACGATCACCGTCGGCGGGACGCCGACCGCACCGGTGACCCGGACCGGGGTGGGCGAGGTCCTTCTCGAGGTCCGCCACCTGTCGGTGGCCTACGGACCCAAAGTGGCTGTCGACGACGCCAACCTCGAGATCCGACGGGGGGAGATCTTCGGTCTTCTCGGTCCCAATGGCGCCGGCAAGACCTCGACGTTGAGCGCCATCGAGGGGTTGTTGAAGCCGTCCCAGGGCGACGTCCTGCTCGATGGGGTGGACACCTACCGGCATCAGCGCGCCACGCGCGCCCGCATGGGGGTCCAGCTCCAGTCGACCGCCTTCCAGCCCGAGCTCACGGTGATGCAGGTCGCCCGTCTGTATGCCGGCCTCTACGGCGTGGTGCGCACCGACGAGGAGCTGGCGGCCGGGCTGGCCGAGGCCGGGCTGGGCAGCGAAACGACGCGGACCTTCCGCCAACTCTCGGGGGGCCAGCAGCAGCGCCTGGCCCTCTTCGTGGCCCTCATCCACGACCCGCTGTTGTTGCTGCTCGACGAGCCCACCGCCGCCCTCGACCCCCAGTCGCGCCGGCATCTGTGGGAGCGACTCGAGCGAATCCGGGGTGAGGGGGGCTGCATCCTCCTCACCACCCACTCGATGGAGGAGGCGGCGTCGGTCTGTGACCGAGTCGCCATCATCGACCACGGCCACGTGCTGGCTGTCGACGAGCCCAAGGCCCTCATCAACGCCCATCGTGACGACCCCGACGTCCGGGCCGTCGCCCGTGGCGACATCACTCTCGAAGACGTGTTCATCGGCCTGACCGGAAGGGAGATCCGTGACTAGCACTGAGACCCAGACCCTTCAGCCCCCCCGGACGGGGCTACTCCTCGCTTCGTTGGCTCGGGCCGACTTCTCGGTGATGCTGAAGAACAAGATGCGGGTGATCCTGAGCCTGCTCTTGCCGATCATCATCCTGTCGGCCACCAACTCGTCCAAGGCCCTGAACAAATTCGGTGGCTCGCTGTTCGTCATCGGCCTGTCGATCGCCTTCGGCCTGGCCTCGGTGTCGATCATGGGCTATGCGTCGACCACCGCCCGCGACCGGGAGAACGGTGTCTTCCAACGCCTGCGGCTCTCGCCCGCACCACGCTGGGCCATCATGGGCAGCCGCCTCGCCCTCCAGCTGCTGGTGAACGAGGTCATCGCGCTGGTGGTGCTGCTCATCGCCGTGCGCGAACACCATCTGTCCTTGTCGGCCAGGGACTACGTCCTCGAACTGGCGGTAGCCCTGCTCGGCGCGGCGGTGTTCCTCGCCATCGGCCAGGCGCTGGTCGGGCTGGTGAAGCGCTCCGACACCGTCAACGCGCTGGGCCGACTGCTGTACATCGCCCTGTCCCTCCTCGGCATCTTCGGCCAGAACGGCGAGCTCAGCGGCAACTGGGGGGCCATCGCCCGGTGGTCCCCGGTCGGCGACGTCATGCGGCTCCTGGCCGGAGCGCTCGACCTGAGCCGTTGGGACAGCACCGATTGGTGGTCGCTGGTGGCCTGCGCCGGCTACATCGTGTTCTGCGGACTGATCGGCGTCCGCTTCTTCCAGTGGAACGCCGAGTAACCGGCGCGAGACCGTCCTCTCCCCCGGTAGTCCCGACAACGTTTAGCGGTCGAGCAAGGCCGCGGTGCTCCCAACGCCGGGTCAACTTGTGGGGGGTCGCCCCCGCTGAGGCAGGGGTCCGACCTTCTTTGGCATTCGCCCCGCATCGTCGAGAGCCCGGCGGAGCAGCATCTCGATGTGAGCATTGAGGCTGCGTAGGTCATCCGCCGCCCACCGGGCCAAGGCGTCGTGGACGGAGGGATCGATTCGCAGCAGTACCTGCTTGCGGTCGTTCACGGATTACGAGTAGAGCGTCCCGGTGTTGACAACCGGTGAGGCCGGCTGGTCGCCGCACAGCACGACCATCAAATTGCTCACCATCGCTGCCTTGCGTTCCTCGTCCAGGTTGACGATGCCGCGCTCACTGAGCCGGGCCAGCGCCATCTCGACCATCCCCACCGCGCCGTCGACGATCCGGGAGCGGGCCGCGACGACCGCGTTGGCCTGCTGTCGGCGCAACATGGCTTGAGCGATCTCCGAGGCGTACGCAAGGTGGCTGATGCGCACCTCGACGATCTCGATACCGGCGATGCCGACCCGCTGGGCCACCTCGGCGGCGAGCTCGCCCGCCACGACGTCGGTCGAGCCGCGCAGGGAAAGTCCGTCTTCTGTGGGGTCGTCGTAGGGATGCGTCGTGGCAACGTGCCGTAGCGCCGACTCGGCCTGAACCCGCACGAAGTTGAGGAAGTCCTCGACGGCATAGAGCGCGCGCGAGGTATCGGCGACCTGCCACACGACAATGGCGGCGATCTCCACGGGATTGCCGTCGGCGTCATTGACCTTCAGGTGGTTCGTCTCGAAGTTTCGGACCCGAATGCTCACGTTCCGGCGGTCGGTCAGGGGGACGAGCCACCACAGACCGGTGCGACGGACGGTGCCGATATAGCTGCCGAAGAACCGCACGACCCTGGTCTGGCCGGGCTGCACGATGACCAGCGAGGCCAAGATGATGACGGCGGGCACGATGGGCAGGATGGTGAAGTCCTTGGCGGAGCTCTCGGCCAGGAATCCCGCCCCGACGCCGCAGGCGGCGACAACGAGGATGCCGAGCCAGCCGTTGATGGCCCACGCCTGGCGCTCCCGGATCTCGACGTGGGGTGCCGAGTGGCCAATCGGTGATGCCTCGGGATCGCTGACGGGCTGGACCGACTGGTTCATGATTCCTCCTGCTGGACGCTTGTCAATAAAGTGATATCAAATAGATATCACTTTCCGCACCGTCGCACAAGAGGTCCGGCCAAGTTTGGTGACCTCGTTAGGCGGTGTCCGAACCGTCGGCGTGGGCTTCGCCCGAGTCCCAGATCGTTTGCAGCACGAGATCGGGAGTCTCCATCTGAGGCATGTGTCCCGTGCCCGGCAGCACCTCGAAGCGCGCTCCGTGGATGGCGGCGGCATAGGTCTGGCCGTAGACGGGCGCGACGATCTGATCGCTCTCGCCCCACAGGACGAGGGTCGGGATGGCGATGCGACTGAGGCGGCCGAGCAGAGTCGGGTCGGCCATCGCCACTGAGCCGGCATAGACGGCCAAGGCCGCGCCGTTCGCAGCCATAATTGCTCTTTGGGCATCGGGGATCGTGGCGGGATCGACGCGGAAGGGCGTCGGGTCGTGAAACGAGAGTGCCTGGATCTCGGGCACGAATAGGCCGGAGACGTCGGCGACGGGGTGACCGCCCACCTCGATACCCACCGCGTCGAGGAGCGCGATTCGGCCGATGCGCGCTCGAGTCCACCAGGGCCATCTCGGCTGCGATCCAGCCGCCGACGGAGTTCCCGATGACCGTCACGTCCACGAGTCCGAGGTCGTCGAGCAAGCTGCTGTAGAGGGCGGCGAGCCCGGCCACGCTGTGCAACCTGTCCGGCCGCGGTGTACCGCCGAAGCCGGGATGAGTGGGCGTCAGTACCCGGGTGCGGCCCTTCTCGGCGAGCAGCTGAGCGAACGCGGCGACCGACTGTGGACCAGCGCCGCCATGGAGCACCAGAAAGGGCTGCCCGTCGCCTCGCTCTTGGACGGTCAGCTCGACAGGGCCGATGGCCGCGACGTCGAGGGTCTTGGTGGTCGACACGGCAGCGGTGGTCATAGTCGTCCTCCTTGCTGTCCGCCGGTTGTGACCCGTTGGGCGCTTTCTGATGCTGAGGCGGATCGAATCGATCCCGATCAAATCAGCGTCGCTTGGGCGTCCGGCTTCCTCTGGTCAACGCGGCGTCGAGCAGCGCCTGAACCGCGTCGCGGGCGGAAGGTGCGATTTCGGGGTCGTGGTGGTCCATGCGGCCTGCCAGTCCGGCGCCGTCGTAGATGAGGTGGAGTTGACGTCCGAGGCTGACCGGATCGGGAGCGCCGGCTTGCTCGGCCAGGTCGGTGAACATGGCTCGGACCCATGCCCTGAACTGGTCGGCGGCTTGCTCGACCAGTCCGCGCGAGGGTGCCTCGGTGGAGGCAGCGATGAATGCGCAGCCGTTGAAATCGGGCTGCTGGTACTGCTGCGCTTGTTCTTCGAAGACAGCCAGGATCTTTTGGCGTGGATCGTCGATGCCCTCGATCGCCTCGGTGAGCCTGCTGGTCGTGCGATCGTGTCGTGAGGCCAGGTACGCGGCTACCAGCTCTTCCTTGCTTCCGAAGAGGTTGTAGAGCGAGGCCTTGGCGACCCCGGCGCGCTCGATGATCCGGTCGATGCCGACGGTCTGGACGCCCTCGGCATAGAAAAGCTCGTTGGCGGCGGCGAGGAGCCGCTCCCGTGCTGAACCTCCATGGTCAATCGGAGCTGGAGCGGTTGTGCTCACGCGGCCTGGCCTCCTTGCAGACAGTTCTGTCTATCGTAGGGTCGATTCCCTGGAGTGGCGGTCACTGTGAGCCGGTCGGTGTAGAAGGCCACATGGCCCTTGATGTCGGCGACGGCCGGGAAAGGGTCGTCGTAGTACCAGACCGCGGCGGTCAGATCTGCCCCTGCGCCGTCGATGATGTCGTAATAGGAGGCCTCGCCCTTGTAGGGGCACCAGGTCTGGTGTTGGCTGACTCGCAAGAGGCGCTGGTCGACGTCATCAATCGGGACGTAGAAGACGGTGGGGTAGGACGCTTCTCGCATCTCGAGGGCCCGGCTCGTTTCGGCGATCACGATGGAGCCGCTGCGGACGATCACGTGGGAGGAGGACCGTTCCAGGGTGATGGGGTGGTCGGGTCCGGGCGTCTCGTGGGCACGGACGTCGGTCATCGGGAAACCTCCTCGGTCGATGGGCGCTCATGGGCACGGAGACGGATCAGGTTGAGGGTGGCAAACAGGGCGAGGACGAACACGGCGGGAACCGTGGAGTCGACGGGACACTCCTGCAGAGCGAGCATCGGACTTAGACCGCCGTGCGACCGCCGTCGGCGGCGAGGGTTGCTCCGGTCAGGTAGCTCGCCTTTTCGGAGGCGAGGAAGGCGATGACCTCGGCGATCTCCTCGACCTGGGCGCCCCGTCCGAGCAGGGTGGTCTGGCCGAGCTGCTCGATAAAAGGTGCCTTCTCGGGCGTGCTGAAGACGGGCCCGGCCGCGACGGCGTTGACCCGGACACCCCGGGGGCTGAACTCGGCCGCCCAGGATCGGGTCATGGAGCAGAGCGCGGCCTTGGTCGCCCCGTAGGCGGCTCCGCCGTCGAGACCGATCTGACCGGCCATGCTGGCCAGGTTGATGATGGTGCCCGAAGACCGTTCGGCCATGCCCGGGGCGATCCCCGCGACGAGGAAATAGGCCGAGCGCACGTTGCCGGTGAACAGGTCGTCGAAGGTGGCCTCGTCGAGTTCTTCCGTGGGGCCGAACCACGACGACCCGGCGTTGTTGACGAGGACGTCGACGTCCCCGACCGTGTCGACCAGGTTTCGCACCGCCGCCACGTCTTTGAGGTCGGCCGCCACGAAACGGGCGCGCCCGTCTTGCGCCTCGATCTCTCGGACCACTTCGGCACCACGTTCGGCGTCGCGGCCATGGACGATGACCTCCCAGCCGTCGAGGGCGAGTCGCAGGGCGGTCGCTCGGCCGATGCCAGAGGTCGCCCCCGTCACGAGCGCCGTGCCCAATCCTGAGTCCGTCGTCGTGCTTGTCGCGCTCGATGACGCCTCCTTGAACAGACTGGTCTGTCTCAAAGGAAAGGTAGACCGGTCTGTTCAATGTGTCAAGAGCGGCGGCGAGCGCACACCCTGCCTCCGGCGCCGGAGGCAGGGGTGTGCGACCCGTGTTCCAAAACTCCGCGCCCGCTGTGCCGGGCGGAGAGTCGGTGAGTACTACCTGACGGGACTACCCACCGTTGACGGGGGCGGTGGTGTTCACCACCGGGGATCCCGATGACGACCCCGCAGTGGGGCTCTGCGCCTGGACGGGCGCGTTGGTGTTGACCAGCGTCCCCGTGGTGCTCGAACCCCCGGAACCGGTCCCGCTCCCGGTGTCATTGACGGGCGCGTTGGTGTTGACCAACGGGGACCCCGATGACGACCGTCCGGAGGTGGGGTTCTGCGCCTGGACGGGCGCGCTGGTGTTGACCAGCGTCCCCGTGGTGCTCGAACCCCCGGAACCGGTCCCGCTCCCGGTGTCATTGACGGGCGCGTTGGTGTTGACCAACGGGGACCCCGATGACGACCGTCCGGAGGTGGGGTTCTGCGCCTGGACGGGCGCGTTGGTGTTGACCACCGTGCCGGTCGTCGAGCCACCGCCGTTTCCGCCTGCCGGTGCAGGGCTGGACGCGGCGGTCGCGTTGGCGTCGTCTGCAGCCGGGGCGGTGGAGCTCTTCTGAGCCCCAGCCGTCGACTGGGCCGCAGGTGCCGCGGCGACGCCGTTCGGACACGAGCCTGCGAAGGCGGGTGCCGTCGACGACAGCATGGTCATTCCGGCTCCTGCGAGCCCGAGGAGAGACGCGCTCAGGGCAATTGCACGGGCGCGCTTGGTAAAGGTCTTCATGTCACGTACTCCTTTTGAGTGGTTGTCGTTCTCTATTGGCTGGTCGCGGCGAAGGGCCGCGTGCGTGCTCAACAGGAACGGTTAACCAGGAGGGGAGTACCTCAAATCGAAGACGCGCAACGGTGTGTTCTCCCGCGCCAGAAGCACGGCTCCGAGGACGAGCGCCGGCAGCAGCAGGCTCGTGGGAGGGAGTGCTCCGAACGGGTTGCCACCCTGACTCTGCGACGAATACTCAGCCGTCTCGTTGGCGGTCAGGGGAGGAATCTGGGAACGATGCGAGGGAACCGGAGAAGGGCCGGCCGGGACGGGCGATCCCGAGTGGAGGACGGCGGCGGGCGCAAGGGCTGACCCCGGACCCGACGGGTCGATCGTGAGGGTCGCGGGTGGTGCGCCGACTCGCGTCGACGACGGGCCCCCCGATGTGCCCAGGCTCGTGGCGGGGAGGCTCGCGGTCAGGGTGCTCAGGCTGACGCCCGCCACGTTGTGCACGGTCGTCGGCAGGGGTTGCGTGACGTGGTGGACGGTGTCGATCACCGGAGCTGCGGGGCTCGCCGTGGCCGTCACGACGCTCGGGACTCCCCGCACGGCGCTGCCGGCCGGCTTCGTGATCGCCTGGGCCGCCACCGCAGCGGTGCCGAAGGTGGGTGCGGTCAGAGGGATCGGTGCGGGCAGGGGAGCCGCGTCCGCAGCGCCTGCGAATGCCGCCGACAGGGCGATGCCGGCCACCACACCGGCGGCACCACCACCCAAAAGGAGCACCGCCCGCCACACCCTGCCGTGAGGCCGCGCCGGCTTCATGCTCGGGTTGTCCTCGGGTGGCCCCTGCCTCATCACCCACCCATAATACCACCTAAAGTGAAAGTATAAACACGTCCAGTGAGAAACTCGCCCCAAAGGGACGGGCCGGCTCGGCCGGCAGGAGCTGGTCGGGACACCCGAGGTCAGGCCCGTTGGCGGAGCCGGGGTGCGGCCGAGCCCAAGGGAGCGTGCCCGGGCCGATGCCGCGCTTCCACCTCTCTCGGACCGATCCGTTCCCCGCACGTCCCACAGACCAGCACCGCTTCGGACGCTGAGCCACAGGCCTTGTGGGTGACCTTCAGTGGTGGGCCCGACGGGGCGGCGTGCTTGTCCCCCCACTGCCGCAGGGCGGTCAGGACGGGCCAGAGGTCGCGGCCCTTGTCGGTGAGCCGGTAGTCGTGGCGGGGCGGGTGCTCGGAATAGGGCACGCGGATCAGGACGCCGGCTTCCACGAGCCGGGCCAGACGCTGCTGGAGGATGTTTCGCGAGATCCCCAGGCGCCGCTGGAACTCGTCGAAGCGGCTGACGCCCAAGAAGACGTCCCGGATGATGAGCATGCTCCACCACTCGCCCACGACCTCGAGACATTGCGCCACAGAGCAGTCCATGTCGGCGAAGCTCTTCCGTTCCACGCCATCCAGGCTAGTGAGTTGCATGATCGAATGCAATCTCCTACAGTGCGTTCCATGAGGAAATCCTCCTCGGTGGCGGCGGGGACGATGCCGGCCGTGCCGTCGCGCAGCACCGCGATCTTCGCCGTGACCGCCCTCGGGGCGTTCATGGCATCGCTCGACCTCTCCATCGTGAACGTCGCCTTCCCCGCCCTCGAGCGATCCTTCCCTCATGATTCCCGGGCCGCCCTGGCGTGGGTGATCACCGGCTACAGCATCGTCTTCGGGTCTTTGCTGGTGACAGCGGGACGCAGCGCCGACCGCATCGGTCGCAAGCGCGTGTTCTTCACGGGATTGGGCGTGTTCAGCCTGGGGTCGGCACTGTGCGGCCTGGCGCCGTCGGTGAGCCTTCTGGTGGCGGGTCGCCTGATCCAGGGTTGCGGGGCGGCCGCCATGCTGCCCGCTTCTCTGGGCCTGCTGCTGGGCGCCTTCCCGAGCGAACGCCGCTCCCAGGTGGTGGCGATGTGGGGTGGGGTCGGAGCCCTGGCCGTGGCCACCGGTCCTTCCCTGGGCGCTCTTCTGATCTCGGCCGGTGGCTGGCGGTGGGCGTTCTACGTCAACCTGCCGGTCGGTGCCCTGGCCTGGTTGCTGGGCCGGCGGGTCCTGATCGACTCCAAGTCCGACGAAGCGCGGGCCCGACCCGACTATCTCGGAGTGGTGCTGGTGAGCACGGCGCTGGCTGCTCTGGTGCTGGGCATCTCCGAAGGGCCGAGCTGGGGTTGGTCGAGCGCGAGGGTCGTGGTGTGCTTCGCCGCCGCCGCCGTCCTGGGTGCAGCGTTCCTCTACCGCTCGGCGCATCACCTGGCGCCGGTGTTGGACCTCACCCTCTTCTCGGCCCGGTCCTTCAGCGTGGCCAACGCCGCCACCTTGCTCTACGCCATGGGCTTCTTCGCCATGCTCCTCGGCAACATCCTCTTCCTGACCTCGGTGTGGCACTACACGATCTTGCGGGCCGGTCTCGCTGTCACCCCCGGACCGTTGGTGGTCGCCGCGGTGTCGGGCCCGGCCGGTCGAATCGCCGCTCGCGTCGGGTTCCGGCGGGTCCTGCTCGTGGGGACGGCGTGCTTCGCCGGTGGCCTCGTCTGGTACGCGACCCGGATCGGCCCCGACCCGTCCTATCTGGCGCGCTGGTTGCCGGCCACGCTGATCACCGGTCTCGGGATCGGCCTCACCTTCCCGGTGCTCAGCGCGGCGGCGGTGTCGAGCCTGCATCCCGAGCGCTTCGCCGTGGGGAGTGCGGTCAACCAGACCGCCCGCCAGGTCGGGGGAGCGTTCGGCGTGGCGTTGCTCGTCGTGATCCTCGGGACTCCGCACACCCCGGCTGTCGCCCTCGACAATTTCCGACACCTGTGGTGGTACGCGGCCTCGATGGCCCTGCTCTCGGGCTTGGCCTGCACGCTCTTGCGTCCCGGGAGAGCGACCGCGCCTCGACAAGCCCCGGCGGAGCTGGTGCTGTCATCGAGCCGGGCGCGGTGATGGGCCTTGTGACCGTCGCGTCGGTCAGTGCAGGACGACGCGGACGAGGAGGACGCCGGCGCCCAGGAGCACACCCATCACGATCTGCGTGATCCGTTGCGCCCCGGTGATCGGGCTCCGCAGCGTGGCGATGATCTCGAACGCGGCGAGCGCCGCGGCGCTGGTCCACAGGGCCGCGTTCACGCCGGCCTGAAGGGAGACTCCGGCCATCCACAGCGACGATCAGCACCGCGATGGGGAGGGTTGCCCCTTTCACGATGGATCCCTCGTGCACGAACGCCCGCCACAGCCGGTTCAGCGAGAGGGTCTCCCGCATCTTGAGGCGGTCGCCGACCACCGTGGCGTAGGTGTGGGCGAGCCAGTAGAGGCCGAGGATGATCACGGTGGCCTCGATGGTGTCGGGAAAGGTCTCGCGTCGGGTGCTCTCCGCCGCGAGCACCGCCCCGACCGCGATCGTCCCGTAGATCACGCCCGACGGATTGTCCTCGGGCTCCACCCACCTCGAGACGGCCGACGCAAGGCCCCCGATGCGCAGGTGAGGACGATGGGGGGCGGGCGGCGAAGGTCGGTTGGTCATTCCCGCATCATGCCGCCCGGTCCACGCCGGGGAGCAAGCTCGGCGAAACAGCTCCCGGTCTCGGGGAGTACGGGCCTCAGAGCGAGACGGAGGATCCGGTCGCCGCCGACCGGTAGGCGGCGTCGACGAGCCCGTGCGCACGCAGGGCATCGTCGAAGCCGGGCGACGCGGGCGTGTCGTCCCGGACGCAGCGCACCCAGTGGCGGTCGGCGGGATAGGTGTAGAAGATGAAGTCCCGGCGCGAGAGCCCGAGGGTCCCGAAGTGTGCGGCGCGCAGCTCGTCGAGATCCGGTCGCTCGGGCTCGGCGTCGGGTCGTTGCACCAGGAAGCTGTCCTCGGTCGCGCCCACGATGAAGTCCGTGGTGGCCTCGACGGCCGCACCCTCGAAAAACACCTCGAATCGGCGCTCCTCGCGTCCCCGAACGCCGTTGAAGACGCTGAGGATGGTGCCGACCACACCCGAGGCGTGCTCCACCATGACCGCGGCCACGTCCTCGACGTCGTATCCGAAGACGGCCCGCGTCGTGGCCGACACCCGCACCGCGGGGCCGAAGAGCCAGCACACGATGTCCGCCGCATGGATCGAGTGCTCGAGAAGGGCGCCACCTCCGGCCTGGGCCCGCTCCGAGCGCCACGAGCTGTGGCCCGGCACCACACCACCGGTGGGCCAATACTGGTCGTCGCGCAGCGTGTAGGCCATGGGGGCGCCGAGCTCGGCGGAGACCACGAGTCGGCGGATCCCGTTGACGATGGGGTGAAAGCGCGAATGGAACCCGACTTGCGCGGGGCGTGTCGTCGCCGCCACCGCGGCACAGATCTCTTGGACCTCGGCGAAGGTGGGTGCCAGGGGTTTCTCACAGAACAGTGCCTTGCCCGACGCCAGAGTCGCCAGCACGAGGTCGCGGTGTGTCGACGTCGGTGCGGTGATCATGACGGCGTCGATGGCGGGGTCCTCGATCACGCGCCGGGGATCGGCGGTCAGGTACTGGAAGGGACAGTTTCGGGCCGTGGCGGCTCGCGACGGCTCGGCGGGGTCAGCGGCGCCCACGGCCACCACCTCGCCGTCCTCGGACATCATGCGGAGTCCGTCGGCGTGGATCTGGCCGATCATCCCGCAGCCGACGAGCCCGACCCGCAGCGGTCGACCCTCGGTCAATCCCTCATCCGGTCACCGGCGTGCTGTGGCGTCGTTCGATCGGTTGCGCCGCACGAGTGGTGCCGACGGTCTTGCTCGCGGTGCGACGACCCGGGGCCACACCCACCGGCGTCACGGGTCCGACCTCGGCGGCGGCGGCGAGCTCGGCCAGGGCCTCGGGGATGTACGCGGCGAGGTTCGCCAGGCGCGGGACGGTCTCGGCGCACGCCATGAGGCCCCAGTTGAGGACGCCCCGGTAGCTCATCACCGTGATGTTCAGCCCCGCGCCGTCCATCACCGGCCCCAGGGGGAAGCCGGCGACGAGCTCGGCTCCCGCCAGGTAGAGGGGGAAGTCAGGGCCAGGCACGTTGGACATCACCAGGCTGTGGATGGGCCGGTGGTGATCGGCGAGCTTCAGGCGGGTGTAGGCGCGCGCCGCGGCCGAGAAGACGTTCGGGGTGGCGTGCTCGGTCCAATTGAGCAGCACGTCCGCGCCCAGTGCGTTGTGCTCCTGCTTGGCCCCCTTGGTGCCCTCCCGGATGGCATGGAGCCTTTCGACGGGGTCTTCGATCTGACACGGCAGGCCCACGAACATGGCCGAGATCTTGTTGGCGCCGCGGCGGTTTCCCGCTCTCGGGGCCGTCGAGACCGGCACCGTGGCCACGAGGGGTTCGTCGGGCAACTCGTCACCTTCGATGAGGTAGCGCCGCAGCGCTCCGGCGCACACCGCGAGGACCACGTCGTTGAGGGTCGTGTGACAGGCGCGCTTGATGCGCTTGGCGTCTTCGAGGGCGATGGACGAGAACGCCACACGCCGATGGGGGGTGATCGAGGTGTTGAGCGAGGTACGGGGAGTGGTGAGAGGAAACGCGGCACGTCCCGAACCCCGGGCGCGCGCACGCGCCGGACATCGAGCAACGCCCACCCCGTCCGCCAGGCGAGCTTCGTCATCCCGACGGGTCGCGTCACGCGGGTCCCGATCGACTTCGCCAGGAGCTGGAGGTCCGAGGGCAGATGGTCGTCGACCGACACCGGCCCTTCGGGAGCGGGCCGCGGCGGCGGGTTGGGCTCGAGGTCGAACAACTGCGCCAGCAGCTCGGCCCCCGAGACCCCGTCGATGGTGCAGTGATGGATCTTGGTCACCAGGCCGATCTGGCCTCCCCGCAACCCCTCGACGATGTACATCTCCCACAGGGGCTTGGTGCGGTCGAGTTGGCGGCTGCACACGTCACCGACGAATCGGGCCAGTTCGTCCACGCCGCCGGGAGCGGGCACCGCGGCCTGGCGGATGTGGTACTCGATATCGAACGTCGGGTCGTCGACCCAGTAGGGGTGACTCAGGCGCAACGGCACCTCGACCAGTCGCCGACGGAAGATCGGGGCCTGCTCCAGACGGGAGCTCACCAGGTCGCGGAGCTTGTCGAACGAATACCCGCCCGGCACGGTGGACGGATCGAACATCGCCGCCATCGAGACGTGCATGTGGAGGCTGGGTGTCTCCAGGTACAGGAACGTCGCGTCGAGCCCTGTCAATTGTTCCATGGTCTTTCGCCCTCGTTCGTCGGTTCGTGCCCCCCACAGCCGTCAGTCATCCGCCCATTTGGGCGTGCGCCATCTTCCCACCATGAGCGAGGATGGTGCCATGTCGTGGGCATGGGCGTACCTGGCCGTGAGCGTGGTGGGCGCCCTGTTCGTGCTGAACGCCTTCCGGCCGGCTCGGCACCCCTGGCTGGTGGTGCCGAGCTTCTTCGCCGGTTGGTACACCGCCGAGATGCCCGTCTGGCACATCGTGTGGCAGGGAGCCGCCACCGTGGTCTTCATCCTCGAGGGCGCCCTCGGGTCATGGCCCGGTTGGGTCGGGCTGGGGATCAACGCGGCCGCGTGGACGGGGCTCGTGCTCCACGCCCGGGTGTCGGCCGGTGCGGGCGGCGTGTTCAGCCGGGCCGAGGAAGAGATGCCGCTGCCGGGCGGGGACGTGGACGGCCTTCCCGGGCGCGGCGGCGACACCATGTGGCGCTTCCCCCGGCTTCTCTACCCGCTCCCGCGCCCCACCCGATCGGTGCACTTCGTCCGCAACATCGATTACGTGGGGGACGGGCATCGCGCGCCATCGCCTCGACATCATCCGTCGGCGTGTCGATCCCCCGACGGGCGCCCCGGTCCTGATCTACATCCACGGGGGTGCGTGGGTGATCGGGGACAAACGTGAACAGGGGCTCCCCCTGTTGTTCGAGTTCGCCCGACGAGGGTGGGTGACCGTCGCCATCAACTACGGCCTGAGCCCGAAGGCCACCTGGCCTGATCACATCGTGGACTGCAAGCGGGCCGTGGTCTGGGTGCGGGGTCACATCGCCGAGTACGGCGGAGATCCGGGGTTCATCGCCGTTTCCGGCGGATCGGCGGGTGGTCACCTCGCTGCGCTGTTGGCTCTCACTCCCGGTGACCCCGACTTTCAGCCGGGGTTCGTGCCCGACGACGCCTCGGTGGACGCATGCGTGCCGTTCTACGGCGTCTACGACATGACCGCGGGGCGGGGGACGTTCGCGCTACGACGAAGGTCTGCTCGCACTGCTCGAACGGCGGGTGTTCAAACGCCGTCTGGCCGAGGACCCCGGCGTCTTCGAGGCGGCGTCCCCGATGTGCCGGGTGAACCCCGACGCACCGCCGTTCTTCGTCGTCCACGGCAAGAACGACACGCTCGTGCCCGTCGCCGAAGCGCGCGCCTTCGTGGCCCGACTGCGGGAGGTGTCGAAGGCGCCCGCGCTGTACGCGGAGCTCCCCTACACGCAGCACGCGTTCGACGTCCTCCCGTCGGTGCGCACCGCCCACGCCGTCGCCGCCGTGGTTCGGTTTCTCGAAGGAGTCCGGTTCCGTCGCTCGGCCCCGGACCAGGCCCACGAGGTCGAGACGCCGGCCGCGCCCTGACGCGGCCGCCGGGGCTCGCGCCCCGGGGGTCGCCCCGGCCGCGACCACTACCCATAGGCCCCGTATCTGGCGTAGCATTAATAACTAGAACGCGTTCCCGCGTGAGATCAGGTGTCGTCGCGGTGGGCCCCGGCATCGGTGATGTTCGTCGACACGGGGCGCGGCGGGCCCTGCGGGGTGGCATGGCAAGCTGGGTGTGGCTCCGGGGAAGGGCCGCACGGTGAGGATAGGGACACAGAGGGGGGCCTGGTGAACGCGAACCGAGAGAGGGTGCGGATGCGAGCGCGCCGAGGACGCTGGGTGTCCCCATTGACACCACGTGCCGGGATCGCTCTCGCACTCTCCGTGTGCTGCGTGGTCCTCGTGGCGTGCTCCTCGAAGTCGAACCCCGGCTCGACCGCGAGCTCGGCGTCCTCCAACCCGGCGGGCGGGGGGTCGTCGGGGACATCGGGCTCCTCGCCCGGCGTCACCGCCAACTCGGTCACCGTCGGCCAGGTCGACGACCTGTCCTCACCCATTCCCGGGTTGTTCAAGGGAGCCGAGGACGGGACCAAGGCCTACTTCGCGTACATCAACAGCTTGGGCGGCGTGAACGGCCGGATGCTGAAGCTCGACGCCGAGGACAGCACCTTCCAAGGGGGCGAGGTGGCGACGGAGACCGGCGCCCAGATCCGTACCGAGTTCGCCCTGGTGGGCGGGTTCTCGCTTCTGGACTCGGCCGAGGAGCCGCTCATCAACATCGCGCACGTGCCCGATGTGGGGTTCTCGTTGAGCCCCTCGCTCGCCTCGGACCCCTATCTCTACAGCCCGCTCCCCAACCCCGACAGCTACTACCCGCTCAACCTCTTTCTGTACCTGAAGTCGAAGTACCCGCAGGCGGTCAAGAAGGTGGGGATCATCTGGGAGAACGCCACCGCGTCGACGGCGGCTGCCGAGACCGCCGTCGAAGCGGCCATGAAGGCGGCGGGCTGGAAGATCGTCTACGACCACGGCGTGGGGCCCTTCGACACCAACTTCCTGCCCGACATCATCTCCATGAAGGCCAAGGGCGTGAAGTTGTTCTTCTCCACGGAGCTGCCCGACAACTATGCGGCCACCCTGGCCAAGCAGTTCCAGCAGCAGAATTTCAAGGCCATGAACGTCGAGGGCGCGGCCTACTCCGCCCAGCTGTTGTCGCTGGCGGGCAGCGCCGCGAACAACATGTACATCGAGCAGGGCTACGCGCTGTACCTGGGCCAGGACGCCAAGACGGTGCCCGCCGTGGGCCTGTTCGACAAGTGGATGAAGAAGGTCGACTCCAAACCCAACTTCGAGATCGAATCGGTCTACGGCTGGGCGTCGGCGGAGCTCTTCGCCCAGGCCCTCAAAGAAGCCGGCAACCCGCCCACCCGGGCGGGACTGATCAAGGCGCTCAACAAGGTCACCTTCTTCGATGCCGGCGGGCTCGTGCCGCCCAGTGACCCCGCCAAGGCCATTCCCTCGGGCTGCTTCTTGCTGGCCCAGGTGCAGAACGGAAAGATCAAGCGCGTGGCACCCACACCGAGTACCGGGTTCTACTGCGGCGCCAACCGTTTTCTGACCGAGCCCGGTTACACCCCGATGGTCCGGCCCACGTCATAGGGGAGCAGATGGACGACCGCCGGAACGCCCGACATTCGGGTGACGCCTCGAAAGGGCTCGTGGTGCGGTGACCGAATTTCTGAGCCTCCTCATCGCCGGCATCGTCTTCGGCGCCATCTACGCCGTGAGTGCCAGCGGTCTGGTGGTCACCTACAACACGACGGGCATCTTCAACTTCGCCCACGGCGCCATGGGCATGGTGATGGCGTACCTCTTCTGGCAGCTGTGGCAGGGGTGGGGCCTGCCCGAACTGGTGTCGCTCGCCATCGTCCTGGTGGTGGCGGCGCCCGTGCTCGGCGTCGTGGTGGAACGAGTCGTCATGCGCCCCTTGTACGGGGCGGCCACGAGCATCCGGCTGGCGGTCACCCTGGGTCTGCTGCTCGTGCTCGTGGCCTTGGCGGGGATCATCTGGAGCCCGACGGCCAACACCTACAACACGCCCGAGCTCCTCAACGGCAACCCCATCTCGGTGGCGGGGATCACCCTCTCGTGGGAGCAGCTCATCACGGTGGCGGTGGCCATCGCCGTGGCGGTCTTCCTGCGCGTGTTCTTCCGCCGCACCCGCACCGGCGTGGCCATGCGCGCCGTGGTGGACGACCCCAGCCTGGCCTCGCTGGCGGGGGCGCCCTCGGGCCGGATCTCGGCCTACTCCTGGATGATCGGCGTCATGTTCGCCGGCCTGGGGGGCATCCTCCTGGCGCCGAGCGTGCAGGGGATGAACATCGAGACGCTCACCCAGCTCGTGATCTACGGCTACGCCGCCGCGGTGGTGGGCCGTCTGCGCAGCCTGCCCATGACGTTCCTGGGCGCCATGATCCTCGGCGTCGCCAACTCCATGGCCATCGGCTACGCCCCCCAGGGGGTGCGCAACGATGTCGACGCGGCGCTGCCCATGGTCATGCTGTTCCTGGCGCTGCTCCTCATCCCCGAGGTTCGCCTGGCCATCGGTCGGGTGGTGCGGGTGCGGCCCCCCCGGGTGGCGAGCGCCAGGACGACGCTCGTCGGAGCTGTCGCCGTCGTGGTGGTGGTCATCGGGCTCGGTGCTGTGCTCAGCGGCAACAACCTGTTCACGATGGGCAACGGCCTGGCCCTGTCGATCCTGGCGTTGAGCCTCGTGCCTCTTTCGGGCTACGCCGGCCAGGTCTCGCTGTGCCAGTTCACGTTCCTCGGGCATCGGCGCGGTGACGATGCACGCGGTCGACGGCGGAGGCTCGGTGCTCGGACTGTTGGCGGCCGTGGGAGTGTGCGCCGGCGTCGGCGCCGTGCTGGCATTGCCGGTGTTGCGCCTGCGCGGCCTCTACCTGGCGCTGGCCACATTGGCGTTCGCCGTGCTGATGGACAACATCTTCTTCCAGTCGAGCTCCATCATGGGTGTCGGCGGGACCGTGGCCGTCGGGCGCCCCGACATCTTCGGCATGCGCTTCGTCACCGATCGCGCCTTCGACGTGTTCCTCGCCATCGTCCTGGCCCTCTGTCTCATCGGCGTGGGAGCGCTGCGCCGCGGTCCGTTCGGGCGGCGGCTCGTGGGCATGAGCGACTCGCCCGCGGCCTGTAGCACCGTGGGCCTGAGCCTCACCGTCACGAAGCTGGCGGTGTTCGCGTTCTCCGCCGGGCTGGCCGGGCTGGCCGGCGCGCTCTACGGCGGGCTCAACACCGAGGTGGGTGCCGCCCAATTCGACTTCCTCTTCAGCATCGCCATCTTCGTGGGCCTGACCCTCTCGGGGGTGAACCTCCTCACCGGTGCGGTCCTGGCCGGCGTCTTCCTGGCCGTCGGGCCCCGTGCATCGGCGCCCACATCCCCCAGGTCCCCGACTTCACCCAGCTGCTCATCGGCTTCGGGGTGGTGACCATCGGCCGCAACCCCAACGGCATCGGCAGGTTCTACGACGAGGTCACCGATTTCTGGAACCGGCGTCAGGGACGGGGGGCGCCCATCCTCGACCAGCTCGATCCCGCGGTGACCGCCCTGGTCCCGCCGGCACCCGCCGGCGTGGCCGCGACGGTCGGGACAGAGGTGCGTTCGGTTGTCTGAGCTCGCGGTCGAGGAGATCTCGGTCCGGTTCGGGGGGCTCCAGGCACTCCAGGGCGTCAACCTCGACGTCCATGCCGGGGCCGTGAACGGCCTGATCGGCCCGAACGGGGCCGGCAAGACGACGCTGTTCAACGTCATCACCGGCCTGCAGCCGCCCACGCACGGTCGGGTACGCCTCGGGGGCGACGACATCACGCGCCTGTCGCCGCATCACCGGGCGCGGCGCGGCATGGCCCGCACCTTCCAACGACTCGAGCTCTTCGGGACCCTGACGGCGCGAGAGAACGTGCAGATGGCGGCCGAGACGAGGCGCCGACGCCCCACCGGGGTCACGTCGCGGGCCGAAGCCGACATCATCCTGGCCCATGTCGGGCTGTCGCACGTCGCCGACGAACCGACCGACCTGCTCCCCACCGGCCTGGCCCGCCTGGTCGAGCTCGGTCGGGCCCTGGCCACGGGCCCGTCGGTGCTCCTGCTCGACGAGCCGAGCTCGGGCCTGAACCAGGAGGAGACGGTCGAGCTCGGGCGGGTGCTCATGGACCTGGCCCACCGGGGCATGGCGGTGCTGCTGGTGGAGCACGACATGAGCCTCGTCATGAGCATCTGCGACCACGTGAGCGTCCTCGACTACGGCGAGGTCATCGCCCAGGGCGACCCGGCCACCGTGCAGGCCGACCCTGCCGTCCAGGCCGCCTACCTCGGCACCGTCGACGATGAGGCCGCTCCTGAACCGTCCTCCGCCGTCTTCGTCGGCGCCCCCGCGCCGGCGACGCCTCGGGGCACCGCCCCGTCCGCCACCAAGATGATCGCCTTTCCCGTCCCGGCCCCGCCCGCCCCGTCGTGTCCAATGCCCCCATGCTCTCCATCACCGACGTCCAGCGCCGCCTACGGCCGCATCGAGGTCGTCCACGGCGTGTCGCTCGAAGTTCCCGAAGGATCGGTCTACGCCCTCCTCGGTCCGAACGGAGCGGGCAAGTCCACGCTGCTCAAGGTGGCGAGCGGCCGGATGCCGGCCACGTCCGGCACCGTCTCGTTCGACGGCGAGGAGATCCGTCGGCTCGACTCCCGACCGGCTCGCCCGCCGGGGGTCTGTGTGCGGTCCCCGAGGGCCGTGCCGTGTTCCCCAACCTGACCGTGGCCGAGAACCTGCTCATGTACAGCTACCGCAGCCGGGCCACCAAGGTGTCGGACCTCGAAGAGCAGAGCTACGCCCGGTTCCCGGTCCTCGGGCGAACGACGCCGGCAGCTGGCGGGCCGGTTGTCGGGGGGCGAGCAGCAGATGCTGGCCCTGGCCCGGGCGCTGTTCACCAAACCGCGCATGTTGCTGCTCGACGAGATCTCGATGGGCCTCGCCCCGCTCGTCGTGGCCGAGCTCTACGACCTCGTGGCCCAGGCCGTGGCCCAGGAAGGCATCACCATCCTCCTGGTGGAGCAGTTCGCCCAGACCGCGCTGGCCATCGCCGATCAGGCCGGGGTCATGGTGAACGGCCGACTGGTGCGCAGCGGGACGCCGGCCGAGGTCGGCGATCACCTGTTGGAGGCGTACATGGGCGAGGCGGGCTGAACCAGCCGCCCCTTCGAGGCCGGGGCCGCGCCGGCCCCGCCCCGCCCCGAACAGCTCACGCCTTGTCGGCCACGAGCTCCTCACTGCGCTTCCACAACCTCTGCGCCGCCTCGTCGTCCCGGGCCGCGGCGGAGGGCTTTCGGGCTTTGTACTTCACGAAGTACTGGCCCGTGACGCCGGCCACGTCAGGCGACGACGCCAGGTAGATCGAGGTGCGCGCCCCCTGGGCGGGGCTGAGGATGAAGGGCTTGATGAGCTTGAGCCCGAAGGCGAGCACACCTGAGGAGTCGCCGTCTCGTCCGTAGCCGGTGGCGACCGTGCCGGGATGCAGGCAGTTCACCGTGACCCCGCTTCCCTCGAGTCGCCGAGCCAGCTCGGTGGTGAAGTAGATGTTGGCCAGTTTCGACTTCGAGTAGACCTGCATCCCGCGGTAGGCGCGGGACGACTGGAGATCGTCGAAGTCGAGACCCTTGCGGGCGCCTTTGTGGGCGGTGGAGGCCACGTTGACGATCCGCGACGGCGAACTCTGCTTGATCCGGTCGAGCAGCAGCTCGGTGAGGAGGAAGGGGCCGAGGTGGTTGACGCCGAAGGTCGCCTCGAACCCGTCTTCGGTCTCGCGTCGATCCGACAGGACCAGGCCGGCGTTGTTCACCAGCACGTCGATACGCTCACAGCGCGCCAGGATGGCGGCCGCCCCGGCCCGGATCGAGGCGATGCTGGCGAGGTCGAAGACGACGAGGTCGACGTCGTCGCGCCCCGAGCGCGCCCTGATGTCGGCCACGGCGGCCTCTCCCCGAGTGCGGTCCCGCGCCGTGATCACGGTCTTGGCGCCCGCCTGGGCCAGGGCGACCGCCGTCTCGAGGCCGATGCCCGAATTCCCGCCCGTGATGACCACCGTCTTGCCTGTCATGTCGGCGACGTCCATCGATCCCATCCTCCACATCCGTGCCGGGGAGCCGGCTCACGCCCGAGGGGGCGGACCTTAGGTTGCCATCGGGAACGACGCGCCGCCCGTCCGGAGCGCCGGGCCCCCCGGGCCCCTGTACGGTGGCGAGCCGTGCCGATGCCAACCGACGTCGGGGTGGTCGACTGCATGATCGGGTTCCCCAGTGCCCGGGCCGCCCGGCGCTTCGACTTCCTCAAGCCTCAGCTGCGGGACGAGGAGAGCGCGTCCTCGAAGTCGCCGATCTCCTACATGTTCAAGGACGACCCCGAACAGCGTGGCCGAGGACGACGACACCGTGGCCGTGACGCTGGCGGAGATGGACCGGTTCGGCATCGACATCGGGCTCGTGGGGTTGGCCGGCTCGGTGGTGGACCGGGCCCTGGCGGAGCATCCCGACCGGTTCAAGGCGAACCTCGAAGCCCTGGACCCCAACGACATCACCGGGGCCGTCCGGCGCATCCGCGAGGCCCACGCGCGAGCACGCACATCAAGGCGGTGACGACCTTCCCGGCGGGGTGCAACCCCCAGGTGCCGGTGAGCGACCGGCGCTACTACCCCGTCTACCAGACCTGCATCGACCTCGACCTCCCCATCGTCGTGAACGCCGGGATCGCCGGGCCGCGGGTGCCCTCCGCGTGCCAGGACGTCATGCACTTCGACCAGGTCTGCTACGACTTCCCCGAGCTGCGCATCGTCATGCGCCACGGGGCCGAGCCCTGGGAGGAGCTGGCGGTGAAGTTGATGCTCAAGTGGCCCGGGCTCTACTACATGACGAGCGCCTTCGCCCCCAAGTACTACCCGAAGGCCATCATCGACTACGCCAACACGCGTGGTGCCGACAAGGTCATGTACGCCGGCTACTACCCGATGGCGCTGACCCTGGAGCGCATCTTCTCGGAGCTGGCCGACGTCCCGTTCCGCGACCACGTGTGGCCGAAGTTCCTGCGGGAGAACGCCA
Organism: uncultured Acidimicrobiales bacterium; assembly: GCA_963768255.1. Lineage (GTDB taxonomy): Bacteria > Actinomycetota > Acidimicrobiia > Acidimicrobiales > UBA8190 > Chersky-840. The sequence goes on from CAVYGX010000008.1 coordinate 927,911, forward strand.
TGCGGGTGTTCAAGCTCGACGAGTGACCATCGTCGGCGGTCCGGCCCGCCCGGGGCGGTTCAGCTCGACCAGGCCCTTGAAGTAATTCCCGGGACGAGACTCCCACGGGCCGAGGTCGAGATCGCCCGCGGACGGGGACCGCCCGGTGAGCCACGCCAGCAGGCGGCGTCGCTGCCCACCGTCCTCCAGGCGACCGGGGAGCGTGGCCAGGGTGCAGCGGCAGCTCCCGGACCACGTACTCCTCGGGCCACTGCTCGGATGTCGTAGCCGGCGCCCAGGTCGACGTGATGGATCTCGACCTCGCGCCACCGGAAGGAGGGCAGGCTCCGACACGGCCAGGGACGTCCACGGGACAGGCCGTGTCGGTCCCAGGCCGACGGGGTCATCGCCGCCCACGGCGCTCTCGAGGTCGGTGATCGAGCGCACCGTGTCATCGAGCAGTTCCGCGCGCGGCGCGGCCGCGCCGGCCTCGATGTTGTCGGCCCGTTCCTCGCCGCCGCCGGCGTACTGCTCCACGGCATCGCCCCGCGCCGCGGCGCGTCGAGCATCCGGGTGTGGGAGTCGGCGTTGCGGGCGAGATGGGTGACGACGTGGCCGACGGTCCAGCCCTCGAGCCGGCTCGGGCTGCGGACAGCCGCGTCGTCGAAGCCCGACACCGTGGCGAGCAGCCTCTCGTGCGACGCACCGGCACCCAGTCGATCACCGTCTCGAGCTCGCTGTCGTCACCGGTGCCAGCCGCCGCGCTCGCGTCGCGGTCACCGCCGGGCATCAGCGGTCCCCGCTCCCTTCCTCGGGTGCCAGCTCGACGATGACCTCGGGGGGCACCGGGAGACATGACGAGCTCGTCGACGCCCCCTGCGTCACGAAGGTCCCCTTCAGCTTCGCGCGAGCAGGGCCAGGCGCGCGGGGTCGTCGACCACGGTGAGCTTCGCCACCCGGGCCCGCATGGAAAGCCCTGGCCTGGGTCTTGGCCTTGCGCACCTCCCCGAGCACCCAGGCGGCCATGTCGAGCACGGCGACGTCGCCTGACTCCTGGGCCGGGCGACAGCTCGTGCGACGTCGGGCCACGGCGCCCGGTGGACCGAGCCCTCGTGCCACCACGACCACACCTCCTCGGTGACGAAGGGCAGGAAGGGGGCCAGCAGGCGCAGCTGCACCGACAGGGCGATCGCCAGCGCGGCGCGCGCCGATGCCGGGGCCGAGCCTCGCTCGAGTCCTCGTAGGCGCGCGTCTTCACCAGCTCGAGGTAGTCGTCGCAGAACGACCAGAAGAAGGCTTCGGTCCGCTCCAGGGCGCGTGCGTAGTCGTAGGAGTCGAGCGCGGCGGTGGCCTCGACCACGACGTCGGCCAGGCGGTGCAACATGGCGAGGTCGAGGGGGGCGGTCACGGCCTCGGTGGTCGGCGGCCGCCTGGTGGCCGAGCCGGGTCAGCGCGAAGCGCGAGGCGTTGAGCATCTTGATGGCGAGGCGCCGGCCCACCTTCATCTGGCCCTCGTCCACCGCCGTGTCCACGCCGGGCCGGCCGCTCGCCGCCCAGTACCGCACCCCGTCGGCGCCGTGGGTCTCGAGCAGCGGCAGCGGGGTCACCACGTTGCCGCGTGACTTCGACATCTTCTTGCGTTCGGGGTCGAGCACCCAGCCCGAGATCGCCGCGTCGGTCCAGGGCAGGCAGCCGTACTCGAGCTCGTGGCGCACGATCGTGCTGAACAGCCAGGTCCGGATGATCTCGTGCGCCTGGGGCCGGAGGTCCATGGGGAACACCCGGGCGAAGAGGTCGGGATCGTCCTCCCGCCGCCCGGCGATCTGCGGGGTGAGCGACGACGTGGCCCAGGTGTCCATGACGTCGGGGTCGCCGACGAACCCACCGGGCTGCACCCCGCTGGTCCTCGCCGTACCCGTCGGGCACATCGCTCGAGGGGTCGACCGGCAGGCGGTCCTCGGCCGCGAGAAGGGGGTGGTCGTGGTCGATCGAGCCGTCGTCGCCCACGGGGTACCAGAGCGGGAAGGGGACCCCGAAGAACCGCTGACGGCTGATGTTCCAGTCCCCGTTCAGGCCCTCGACCCAGGCCTCGTAGCGGTGGCGCATGTGGGGCGGGTGCCAGCGCAGCTCGCGGCCTCGCTCGAGCAGTCGCTCGCGCAGGGCGAGCGTCCGCACGTACCACTGGCGGCTGGAGACGATCTCGAGGGGGCGGTCCCCGCGCTCGTAGAACTTGACCGGGTGTCGTGATGGGCTTGGGCTCGCCCACCAGCGCCCCCGCGTCGGCGAGCATCTCCACGATGCGCGCCCGGGCCTGGGACACGGTGCGACCCTCGAGCTCGGCGTAGGCGTCGGCCGCGGCGTCGGGGATCCTCTGAGTCCCAGCCGTCCTCTCCCCACGCCACGGCCCGCAGGCGCCCGTTGCGTCCCACGATGGTGCGCGTCGGCAGCGACAGCTCGCGCCACCAGGTCACGTCGGTGGTGTCGCCGAAGGTGCAGATCATGGCGATGCCCGACCCTTTGTCGGGATCGGCGAGCGGGTGGGCGAGCACGGGCACCCGGACCTTGAACAGCGGCGTGACCACCTCCCGGCCGACCAGGGCCCGGTAGCGGTCGTCCTCGGGATGGGCGACGAGCGCCACGCAGGCGGCCAGCAGTTCCGGGCGCGTCGTCTCGATGTCGACCGCACCGTCGGCGTCGGCCTGATCGAACCGCAGCCGGTGATAGGCGCCGGCGAGCTCGCGGTCCTCCATCTCGGCCTGGGAGACCGCGGTCTGGAAGTCCACGTCCCACTGGGTGGGTGCTTCGGCCGAGTAGGCCTGTCCGGCGACGAGCATCCGGAGGAAGGCGTGTTGCGACGTGCGGCGCGACGTGGTGTCGATGGTGGCGTAGGTCTGGCTCCAGTCCACCGAGAGGCCGAGCGTGCGCCACAGGTGCTCGAAAGCCTTTTCGTCCTCGACGACGAGCCGGTCGCACAGCTCGATGAAGTTCGGCCGCGACACCGACACGGTGTCCTTTCCGGGTTTCTCCGGAGGCGAGAAGGAGGGGTCGTAGCGCAGGCCGGGGTCACATCGGACCCCGTAGTAGTTCTGCACGCGCCGTTCGGTGGGAAGACCGTTGTCGTCCCAACCCATGGGATAGAAGACGTCGTAGCCGCGCATGCGCCGGAAACGGGCGACGGCGTCGGTGTGGGTGTAGGAGAACATGTGGCCGATGTGCAGGGAGCCCGACACGGTCGGGGGTGGCGTGTCGATGGCGAAGACCCGGGGACGAGGGGCGGACCGGTCGAACCGGTACGTGCCCGTCTCCTCCCACCGGGCCGCCCATTTGGCTTCGAGGCCTTCGAGGGAGGGCTTGTCGGGCACCTCCGGTGGCCGCGGCCCCTCGAGCTCGGGTGGCTGCACGTCGGTGGTCACTGTGACGTCCACGGTGGTGTCCACGGTCCGGTTACCGTACTCCGAGTGCTGCGCCTTCATGACACGGCAACGGGGACGGTCCGACCCCTCGAACTGCGCCAGGACGGCCGCGTGTCGATGTACGTCTGCGGTCCGACCGTCTACGACGTCCCCCACCTCGGCCACGGCCGCTTCTCCCTCGTCTTCGACGTGCTCCGGCGCTACCTGGAGTTCTGTGGGCTCGAGGTCCGCTACGTGTCGAACATCACCGACATCGACGACCACATCATCACCAGGGCGTCCGAGGAGGGCCGGAGCGAAGCCGAGGTCTCCGGCGAGTTCGAGGCGGTGTGGTGGGACGCCATGGACGCCCTCGGGGTGAAGCGGCCCACCGAGGCCCCCCATGCCACCGCGTTCGTGGCCGACATGGTCGGGTTGATCGCCACCCTCGTCGACGGCGGCGTCGCCTACGAGACGTCCGACGGCGTCTACCTGTCGGTCGACCAGATCGACGGCTACGGGCTCCTGGCGCGCCAGAACCTCGATTCGCTGCGCTCGGGGGCGCGCGTCGACCCCGGCGAGGAGAAGCGCTCGCCGCTGGACTTCGTGTTGTGGAAGAAGGCCCGGCCGGGCGAGCCCACCTGGGAGTCGCCCTGGGGCCCGGGACGACCGGGCTGGCACACCGAGTGCGTGGTGATGTCGCTCGACCTGCTCGGCGAGGGGTTCGACCTGCACGGCGGGGGGATGGATCTCGCCTTCCCCCATCACGAGAACGAGCGCGCCCAGGCGCTGGGCGTGGGCCGCGCCTTCGCCCGCCATTGGGTCCACAACGGGTTCGTGGTGGTCGAGGGCGAGAAGATGTCGAAGTCGCTCGGGAACTTCACGTCCCTGCCCGACCTGCTCGAGAGAGCCGACGCCCGGGCGTACCGCCTCCTCATGCTGCGGGCCCACTACCGCTCGCCCATCGAGGTCACCCCGTCCACCGTGGACCAGGCCGAGAAGGCGCTCGCCCGCCTCGACGAACTGGCGCGGCGCTTCGACGTGCCGGGCTCGCCGCCCGGGCTCACGTTGGACCAAGCGCTGCGGGCCGGAGCCGACGCGGAGGCCCTGGCTGCGTTCGTCGAGCACATGGACGACGACCTCGACACCCCCGGAGCCCTGGCCGCGATCTTCGACCTCGTGCGCAGAGCCAACTCGGCGGCCGACGCCGGCGACGACGAAGAGGGCCGGCGTCTCGCCGCCACGGTGGTGGTGTTGTGCGGCGCGCTGGGGCTCGCCCTCGGGGGGTCCGCATCGACGCTCGACCCCGAGACCGCGGCGTTGGTGGCCGACCGGGACCGCGCCCGGGGGGCGGGCGACTACGACCAGGCGGATTCCGACCGGCGCGAGCTCGAAGCTCGGGGTTGGGTGGTCGAGGACGGTCCGGACGGCACCCGACTGCACCGCCGCCCCGGCTCCTGACAGGCCCGGTCCGACGGGTCGAAGCCCTCAGGTCGAAGATGTCGCTGCTACTTTTTGGCGCCGTGGGGGGAAGCAGGAGGACAGAGGGGAGAACGAAGTGCCGTCAGGAACGGTCAAGTGGTTCAACTCGGAGAAGGGGTACGGCTTCATCGCGCAATCGGAAGGCGAAGACGTCTTCGTCCACCACTCCGCCATCCAGATGAACGGCTACCGCAGCCTCGAGGAGGGGCAGCCGGTGGAATTCGAGTTGAAGGAGGGCCCCAAGGGCCTGCAGGCCGTGGAAGTGCGGCCCGCCACCGCCTGACCGCACCCCTCATCCGCCCCGACGCGGTGCGCCTCGGGCCCCGACTTGACCTGTGTCGAGCGCTGCCCTCTGCTGTGACCCATGTCGGACGGCCGTTCGTCACGGCGCGCTTGGGTGCCCGGCCTCCGCCCCGAGGGTCGCGGGCTTCCGCCCGGGTTCGGCGTGCTGTGGACCACGGTGGCGATCGACCTCCTCGGCTTCGGCATCGTCGTCCCCCTCCTGCCCCTGTACGCGCGTCACCTGGGCGCCGGCCCGGCGTCGGTGGGGCTCCTTCTGGCGGCGTTCTCAGCGGCCCAGTTCGTCAGCGCGCCGCTCTTGGGGAGGCTGTCTGACCGGGTGGGGCGCAAACCCTTGCTCATCGTGTCGCTGGCCGGGACCGCCGTCGCCAGCCTGCTGACCGGCTTCGCCGGCTCGTTGTGGCTCCTCTTGGTGGCGCGTGTGCTCGACGGCGCGTCGGGGGGAGCGTGGCCGTGGCCCAGGCGTCGGCCACCGACCTCGTCGGTCCCGAGGACCGCATGCGGGTGTTCGGCCTGCTGGGCGCGGCCTACGGGGTGGGGTTCGTGATCGGCCCCGCCATCGGCGGGTTGGCCGCGCTCGGAGGGTCGCGGGTTCCGTTCTACGTGGCCGCCGGCATCGCCGGTATCAACGCCGTGGTGGCGGTTCGACGGCTTCCCGAGACGCGGCCCCAAGCGGGCCTCGGCGACGGCGGGGGGCGCCACGGTCAGGCTTCGGAGTCCCTGCGGACGGCGGTGCGTGCCATCGCCGTTCCCGCCGTCGTCACCGTGCTCCTGGTGGCCTCGTTCAGCGCCTTCGAAGCGACCTTCGCGTTGTTCGGGCAGCGTCGTCTGGGCTTCGGCCTGGGGGCCATCGGCGCCGTCTTCGCCATGGTCGGCGTGGTGGCGGCCGTGGTGCAAGGGGGCGTGGTCCGTCCGCTGGCGGCCCGGGTGGGGAATGCCGGGTGCCTGCGCATCGGATTGGGTGTCGAGGCTCTGGGGCTCGTGCTGCTCCCCACCGTGCACGGTCGGGTGGACCTCGTGGTGCCCCTCCTTCTCGTCACGGCCGGCCAGAGCCTGAGCACCCCCGCGCTCAACGCCTTGGTGGTGGCCAAGGTGGGGGCGGGCGGGCGGGGGTCCGCGCTGGGTGCGCAACAGGGCCTCTCGGCCCTGGCCCGCATCGTCGGACCGGCCGCCGGGGGTCTGGCCTACGCCCTGCTCGGCGTGGGGGCGGCCTTCGTGGGCGGTGGGCTGGCCGTCACCGCCGCGTTGTTGTTCTCCCTGGTCATGCGCACGAATCTGACATCTTCGGCCGCAAATGGTTGTCGAACCGGGCGGCATAGGTTACCGTTGAGTAACAACGGATAGGGACGGACCAGGACCACGACCGGCCTGGACCCGTGCCTTGACCAAGGGGATGCGATGTCCGAGTTCTCTCTCGAGCTCAGCGAGGACCAGCTGCAGATCCAGAAATGGGTCCACGACTTCGCCGAGGGCGTGATTCGACCGGCTGCCCACGAGTGGGACGAGCGGGAGGAAACCCCGTGGCCGATCATCGAGGAGGCGGCTCGCATCGGGCTGTACTCCTTCGACTTCATGACCCAGTGCTTCTTCGACCCGGGCGGTTTGATGATGCCCATCGCCAACGAGGAGTTGGCGTGGGGTGACGCCGGGATCGGGCTGGCCATCTTCGGCAGCGCACTCGGGCTCGCCGGCATCGTCGCCAACGGGACGCCCGAGCAACTCGGGGAGTGGGGTCCCCAGTGTTTCGGGACACCCGAGAAGATCCAGCTCGCCGCGTTCGCGGTGTCGGAGCCCGACGCCGGCTCCGACGTGAGCTCGTTGCGCACCCGCGCCGTCTATGACCAGGCGAAAGACGAATGGGTCATCAACGGGACCAAGACCTGGATCACCAACGGTGGCATCGCCGACCTGCATGTGGTGGTGGCGGCCGTCGACCCCGAGCTCGGTTCGCGGGGCCAGGCCAGTTTCATCGTCCCCCCCAACACGCCGGGACTGTCCGCCGGGCAGAAGTTCAAGAAGATGGGGATCCGGGCTTCCCACACCGGCGAGGTGATTCTCGACGACGTGCGGGTGCCCGGTCACTGCCTGCTCGGAGGCAAGGAGAAGCTCGACGCCAAGATGGCTCGCGCCCGCGAGGGCAAGAGGTCCAATTCTCAAGCGGCCATGGCGACGTTCGAGGCGACGCGCCCGTCGGTGGGTGCCCAGGCCCTCGGCATCTCGCGCGCCGCCTATGAGTACGCCCTCGACTATGCCAAGGAGCGCAAGGCGTTCGGCCGCCTCATCATCGAGAACCAGGGCATCGCCTTCAAGCTCGCCGACATGAAGATGCGCATCGACGCGTCTCGGCTCCTGGTGTGGCGGGCCGCGTGGATGGGACGCACGGGCAAGCAGTTCGTCGCGGGCGAAGGATCGATGTCGAAGCTCTACGCGGGCGAGACCGCGGTGTGGGTGACCGAGCAGGCCATCCAGATCATGGGTGGCTACGGGTACATCCGCGAGCACCCCGTAGAGCGCTGGCACCGCGATTCCAAGATCTACACGATCTTCGAGGGCACGTCCGAGATCCAGAGGTTGATTATCGCCCGGGCCGTCTCGGGCATCCACATCTCCTGATCTGGAGGGCCTGCACGCCCGGGTCAGGTCGCTCCTCGGCCGGGGGCGCGTCCCCTTCGCCGGGGCTGCGACGATGGTGATCCATGACTGACCACGTCCTCTTCATCTGTACCGGCAACGCGGCCCGCTCGGTCATGGCGGGCGCGATGCTCGAGGCGAGTGGCATTCCGGTCAAGGTCACCACGGCTGGCACCCATGTCATCGAGCACCAGCCCGTCAGTATTCGCACGCGCCAGGCGCTCAACGGCGTCGGCTTGCACGCATCGGTGCACCGGAGCCGTCAGCTCACCGATGCCGAGGTGGGTGCCGCGGATCTGGTTGTCGCCATGGCCAGCGAGCACGTGGCCTACATACGCCGGCGGCATCCCGTGGGCGCAGACCGCACCGCCACGCTGCGGTTCCTGGCCCAGAACCTCCCCCCCGGAGCGACCCCGCTGTCCGAGCGCGTCGCCGCGCTCGGGCTGGCGAGCCTCGATCCCTTTGCGCAGGGCGATGTCGTCGATCCCGCCGGCGGCGATGAGGAGGACTACGTCGACTGCGCGCGCCAGCTGTCCGAGCTCATCACCGAGCTCGTGGCCCGCCTGGCCTGAGAACACAGGGCGAGCCGGCGCCTCCCATCGGGCGTTGGGCGCCCCGGGACGCCGCGCCTCTCAGATCCCGGCGGGTTCGCGCAACTGGGGGTGGCGCAGGGTGACATCCGCGCACGCGGCACAGACGCTGTCGGGCACGAGCCCGACCCGCATGAGCACCGCGAAGACCTTGCAGCCGAGACAAAGGCCGAAGGCCGACTCGAGCAACGCGGCGCCCGCCAGCAGGCCGACCACGACCCATGTCGCACCCTGGGCCCCGACGCCGAACCAGAGCACGACGGCGGTGCTCGAGAACACCAGCCCCACGGCCTGAGCGAACCGTTTGGGCGGCCCCGCCACCGGGCGCGGCGCCACGGGGAGCCGGGGTGCGATGACCCGCGTGGCGAGCTGGCCCAGTGGGCTCAAGGAGGGCCCGGTGAGCACCCGGGCCCAGAATCCGTAGGCGAGGGGGACAAGGAGCCACCCCTGGCGCAGGACGATGGCGAGGACACACAGCACGAGGACTCCACCCGCAACCACCCGCGCCGCGATTTCGTTCACCGGGTTGGGGAAGCTGAAGAGGGTCCTGGCCCGTGTGCTCATGGCGTTCACCTCGGCGTCCGGGCCCAGCCCGGTGCGTGGCCTCGACCGAAAGCCTACCTGGCAGGTCAGCTTTCTTGTCCGGCCCCGCCGGAGGCGCTCAGTCGGGGTGGACCGAGCGCAACCCGGCCCACGCCAGGTCGGCGAGCCGGCGCGCCAGGCGGGTCGCCTCGGTCTCGTGGGGGTCGCCCTCGTTCGGATCACGGGCGGCGAGAAAGTGCCGACTGGCGCCCTCGGCCATGCCCACCACGGCGAAGGCGAGCAGGCGGCGGTGGTCCTCGTCGAGCCCGGCGTCGATGAGGACGTCGATGGACTCGGCGATGCTGTCCTCGACCTTGCGCACCGCTCTCGACAACTCGGGGTCGTTGGGAACCTCGCTGCCGAAGAGCAGGTGAAAAGCATCGGCGTGACTGACGACCAGATGGAAGTAGGCGGCGAAGCCTCCTTCGACCTGCTGGCGCGGGCCGCCGGCCGCGGCGATGGCCTTGCCGATGGCCTCGAGCATGGTGTGGGACACCGAGTCGAGCAGCTCCAGGTACAGGGCGCGCTTGGACGCGAAGTGCTGATAGAGCAGCGGCTTGGTGACGCCCGCCGATTCGGCGATGTCGTCCATGGTGGTGGCGTTGTACCCGCGTTGGGCGAAGAGCTTCAATGAGACTTCGAGGAGTTGTTCCCGGCGCCGGTCGGCAGGAAGCCGCTTGGCGGTGGTCGCGGGACCGGTGGGACGGCGGGACGCCATGCCAGAAGCGTATCGGTACCTGGCTCTTTGCCTGTAGTTAGTCGAACACCCAGCCGGCTGACTCGAAGACGCGCCCGATCCGGCCCGGCAGGTCGCGCAGAGCGAAGTGCTCACGGGCGACGCGGTGGTTGTGCTCGAGCAGCGAGGTGTCGGGCTCGTCGAGAAACGAGGCCACGGCCGACGGGTCGTCGTGGGCGAACCAGCGGAAGCCGAAGGAGGCCAGCTCGGCGGCGACGGGGTAGGGCCCGATGGCGAGGGGGCGACGGTACACCGCCGATTCGATGGCCGGATTGCCGAACCCCTCCCAGGTGGATCCGAGCACGACGACGTCGGACGCCGCGTAGGCATCGACGACGCGTCCACTGCTGCCCAGCGCGCCGTCCCCCAGCACGCACGGGCAGCGGGCCTCGCTCACCAGGCGGTCCAGCTCGGGACCGAAGCCGTCCTCGGCCGGCCCGAGGAGCCAGAACACCGCCCCCAACGCCTCGGCCAGAGCCATGCCACCGGGGATGTTCTTCCTCGGGATGGCTCTGGTGGGCTGGAGGACGAGGCGTGTCCCGGCGGTCAGTCCGAGCGCGGCGCGCGGAGTGCGTCGGTCACCCTCGGGCGCGTCGACGTCAAACGCGTTGCGCACCACCGTCGCGGCGATCCCGACAGCCGCGAGCTCGCGTCGCGACCTGTCGTTCACCGTCACGTGCATCCAGGCCGGGTCGTCGGGTGGCGGGGGATACCCGGCGTACTGCTCACGCTGCCAGGGCAGATCGTGGTGATGCAGCACCGCCCGTCGGTTCCGGATGGCCTCGGCGACCACCGTCGAGGCGCGTGGGTTGAGGGGCAACGAGCAGAGGTTCTCCACCACCACCAGGTCGGTGTCCTCGAGGGCCTCTTCCACTGCGGCCGGCGGGGGTGGCTCTGTGGCGTCGATGGCCAGACCGGGGACGAGCCTGTCGACGGGCCCCTCGCCGGCCACGGTGCGGACGTCGAAACCCAGCGCGGTGAGGGCGCCGGCCCATTTGGTGGCCTCGACGGCCACCCCGTCGGAGCCCCCCAGGCGGAAGGACAGCAAGGCGGCGACGGGTCTGGCCACGGGGGGGTCACGCTACCGCGGCCCCGGTGTCGCACCGCTCGGGCTGGGCTCGGACGGGGGTCGGGCACTACCGTCGCTCGCGTGCCCGAACCCATCTCCGACCCGGCCGCCCACGCGCCCGGGGTCTCGGGCACGCCGACGGTGTTGTACCAGGTCGATGAGGGCGTGGCCCGTATCACGATCAACCGCCCCGAGCGCCGCAACGCCATGTCGTGGGAGGTCATGCACGGCCTGCGACAAGTGTTGGCGGATGCCTCGGAGGACCGCGAGGTCCGTGTGGTGGTTCTGGCGGGCGCAGGGGACGAGGCTTTTTGCGCGGGGGCCGACCTCGGAAAGATGACGGGAGCCGACGAGCCCGACGCCGGGGTGCTGTCGGTGCACGAGGAGCGCGGGGTGTTGGCCGACGTGTTCGGCGCCTTGTGGGGACTGGGCAAACCCACCGTGGCGCGGGTGCAGGGCTATGCGCTGGCGGGGGGTTTCGGGCTCGCGCTGGCCTGCGACCTGGTCGTGGCGTCGGAGCGGGCGCTCTTCGGGGCTCCCGAGGTCAACGTGGGCCTGTGGCCCTACATGATCACCGTTCCTCTCGTCCGTTCGATGCCTCCCAAGCAGGCGCTCGAGCTGATGTTGACGGGTCGCCGGGTCGACGCAGCCGAGGGCCAACGCTTGGGCTTTGTGACCAAGGTCGTTCCCCCCGCCGAGCTCGACGGGGCTGTCTCTGAGCTGGCGCAGACGCTGGCTTCGAAGTCTCCGGCCGTGATGAAGCTCGGTCGCGACGCGTTCTACGCTGTGTGGGACATGGCGGCTCCCGAAGCCCTCGCCCACCTCCATGCCATGCTCTCGCTCACTGCCCAAACCGAGGACGCGGCCGAGGGCGTCGCCGCGTTCCTGGAAAAACGGGCGCCGCAGTGGCGGGGGCGCTGAGGACCATGCCCGACCGACGAAGCGAGTGAACGATGCGTAAGAGGGCTTTGATCACCGGCATCACCGGGCAGGACGGGTCGTACCTGGCTGAGCTCCTCTTGGAAGAGGGCTACGAGGTGATCGGCATGGTGCGGCGATCCTCGACGCTCAACTTCGAGCGCATCGCCCACATCCAGGACCGGGTGTCGCTGGTGGCGGGCGACCTCCTCGACGAGATCTCGCTCATCGGGATCCTGCGCGAGCACCGCCCGGCCGAGGTGTACAACCTGGCCGCCCAGTCCTTCGTCCAGACCTCGTGGACTCAGCCGGTCCTGACCGGCGAGACGACGGCGCTCGGCGTGACACGGGTCCTCGACGCCATCCGGATCGTGGATCCCGAGATCCGCTTCTATCAGGCCTCGTCTTCGGAGATGTTCGGCAAGGTGCAGGAGGTGCCCCAGAACGAAGGCACGCCGTTCTACCCCCGGAGCCCCTACGGAGTGGCCAAGGTGTACGGCCACTGGATCACCGTCAACTATCGGGAGAGCTACGGCCTGCATGCGTCGTCGGGCATGTTGTTCAACCACGAGAGCCCGCGCCGCGGACTCGAGTTCGTGACCCGCAAGGTCAGCCATGGCGTGGCCCGCATCGCGGCTGGGATGGACGACAAGCTCTTCCTGGGGAATCTCGACGCCCAGCGTGACTGGGGGTTTGCCGGGGACTACGTGCGCGCCATGTGGTTGATGCTGCAGCGAGACGAGCCCGACGACTTCGTGGTGTCCACCGGTGAGACGCATTCGGTGCGGGAATTGTGCGAGATCGCCTTCGCCCGCGTCGGCCTCGACTGGCATGAGCACGTCGTCGTCGACGACAAGTTCCTCCGCCCCGCCGAGGTGGACCTGCTCGTGGGGGACGCCACCAAGGCGAAGACCGAGCTCAAATGGGAGAAGACGGTCACCTTTGCCGGTCTCGTTGCCATGATGGTGGACGCCGATGTGGAGCTCCTGCGTGTCCAGAACCGCTGACACCGGGGACGGCGCGGCGGCGTGATGACGACGTCGGCGGCCATCATGGCCTACGCCACGATCTCGGCCGACCCCTTGGGCGTGCTCGTGGCATTCGGCGCCGGGATGCTGTCGTTCCTCTCACCGTGCGTGTTGCCACTCGTCCCCGGCTACGTGTCGATGGTGTCGGGATTGTCGGCGGCCGAGATCGAAGACGGCGCGTCACGCGACTTGGCGCCTCTGCTGCGGGGGGTGCTCGGCTTCGTTGCCGGTTTCACCGTCGTGTTCACCGCCCTCGGCGCCGCCGCCTCGGGCCTCGGTCATCTGCTCCTCGGTCATCAACGTGGGCTCGACATCGCGGCCGGGGTTCTCGTCGTGGTCTTCGGGGTCTGGATGACGGGCTTCGCCACGCCCGGTCGGTTCCTGCGCGAGCACCGCTTCCATCCGCGCCCCTCTCGGCTCGGCGCATGGGCGCCGCCCGTGCTCGGCATGGCGTTCGCCTTCGGGTGGACGCCGTGTGTCGGGCCCGTGCTCGGTGGAGTCCTGGGACTCGCCGCCACCCGCTCCACGCTCGGGTCGGGCGTGACGCTGCTCGTCGCCTATTCGCTCGGCCTGGGTGTGCCCTTCCTCGCCACCGGGCTCGCCTTCGGCCGGCTCACCTCGCTGTTCGCCCGGTTCAAGCGGCGACTGTTCCTCGTGAACATGGTGTCGGGCGTGGCCCTCGTCGCCTTCGGGGTGCTCCTGCTCACGAACAACCTCCATTGGTTGTCCTCGGTCAGCGCGGAGGTGCTCAGGGGTCTCGGTCTGAGCCGGTTGACCGTGAGCTGAACACCGGACGCCGGATCTCCCGGCGTCGGCGTCGTCCGTCGTGGCGTCGGTTCCGGGCCCAGGGGGGACCCGCTTGGAATCGGAGAGGGGGTCCCCCGTAGCATGGGCGCCCAGGCCATGGTCCCCGCAGTCCTCCTCCGTACCGCCGTCTGTGTGACGGGGCGGTTTCCGGCCCTGGCCGGCGTCGATCTCGCCGTCGCCCAGGGTGAAGTGGTCGTTCTCGAAGGGCCCAACGGGGCAGGCAAGACCAGCGTGCTGAGGGTGTGTGCCGGCCTGCTACCCCTCACTGGAGGCGAAGGCACGGTGCTCGGATGTGATCTCCGGCGTGAGGTGGCCGCGTTACGCGGGCGCGTGGGGATGCTCGGACACGCCGCGGCCCTCTACGACGATCTCACCGTCCTCGAGAACGTACGGTTCGCGGTTCGAGCGGCCGGAGGTGACGTGTCGCACATCGACGCCGCCCTCGAACGCCTGGAGCTGGGGGGCCGGGTGCGGCGAACGCCGGTCGGCCGCCTTTCCGCCGGGCAGCGCCGGCGAGTGGCGCTCGCCCTGCTCGTGACGCGTCGACCGGAGCTGTGGCTGCTGGATGAGCCCCACGCCGGGCTCGACGCCGACGCCCGGGCGGTCCTGGGCGAGATCGTCTCCGAGGTCGTGGCGGAGGGCGCCACCGTGCTGTTGGCGTCGCACGAGCCCGAAGCGTCGTGGCCTCTGGCGGATCGGGTGGTGTCCATCGTGGGGGGGCGCGTCGTCGAGGAGCGTGCCGTGGGGGCCTCCGCCCCCCCCGCCGTCCCGGACCAGCTGCGAGCGGTTTCCGGCGGTGCCCATGTGGCGTGACACCGTCCTCGTGGCCGGCAAAGACCTCCGGATCGAGGTCCGCTCACGGGTCGTGATGCACCAGGTGGTGCCGGTGGCGGTCCTCGTCCTCGTCCTCTTCGCCTTCGCACTCGGACCTGATCGCGCTCCGATGATCCAAGCCGCGCCGGGGCTGTTCTGGGTGGCTGTGCTCTTCGCCAACGTGCTCGCCGTCCAACGCAGCTTCGCCCTCGAAGCCCCCGACGGTGCCCGGGACGGCTTGCGGCTGTCGGGGCTCGATCCGGCCGGGGTGTTCCTCGGCAAGACCGCGGCCGTGACCGTGCAGATGGTCATCCTCGAAGTGGTCCTGACCGCGGGCGTCGTGGTGCTCTACGGCAGCCACGTCCGTTCCTACCCTTCGATCATCGTCGCCGGCCTCGCCGGCACGGCCGGACTGGCCGCGGCCGGCACCCTGTACGGAGCGCTGGCGGCGGGGCTGCGGGTACGAGAGACGCTGCTGCCGTTCCTGTTCCTCCCTGTCGCCGCGCCGGTGTTGTTGGCGGGAACCCGGGCGTGGCAGGCCGCGTTGGGGATCGGCGCCGGCAACATCGGCAGCGCAGGGAATCCGTGGGTCCGGCTCTTGCTCGTGTTCGCCGCGGTCTACCTCGCCCTCGGTGTCGTCATCTACGGGCCCCTGCAAGAGGCATCGTGAGCCCGACCGACTCCGCGGTGGCGCCCTGGAGCCCCGCCACCACCTGGGTCGTGCGGGGTCTGGGGATCGCGGCCGCCGTGGCTCTGGCCGCGACCATCTGGCTCGGGCTGTGGGTGACTCCTCCCGACGAGGTGCAGCACAATCTGGTCCGTCTGGTCTACGTCCACCCACCGATCGCATGGGTCGCGCTCTATCTCGCCTTCGGGGTCGCTGCCGTGTCGAGTGTCTTGTGGTTGTGGCCCCGGACACGGAGCCGCTTCTGGGACCGGCTGGCTGCGTCTGCGGTGGAGGTGGGCGTGGTCTTCACCGCGCTCACGCTCATCACCGGCTCGATCTGGGGCCGGCCTACGTGGGGGTTGTGGTGGACCTGGGACGCCCGCCTCACCTCGACGGCGCTGTTGCTCGTGCTCCTCTTGGGATATCTGGCGGTGCGCCGGGTGCCGGGCGATCCCGACTCCCGGGCGCGCCGGAGCGCGGTGGTCGCGCTCGTCGCGGCGGTGGACGTCCCCATCGTGCACTTCTCGGTGGACTGGTGGCACACGCTGCACCAGGGTGCCACGGTCCTCAACGCCAACCTCTCGCCCACGATCCACGGCTCCATGGCGTGGACGCTGTTGCTCGGGTTCGTGGCCTTCACGCTGTTGTTCGCCTGGATGCTCGCCCTTCGCTACCGGGTGGAGTTGCTCTCGGAACATCTCGAGGACTCCGAGCTCGACGTGGCGTTGCACGAGCGGTGGGCCGAAGGAACCGGATCGGCCCCCGGGGAGCCTGACACGGCCTTGGCGCGCAGCGGGGGTCCGGCATGACGAGCCCGAGACGCGTGTCATGAACTACATCGACGCCGGGTACGCCATCGCCTTCGGTGTGCTCGCCGCGTACGCGGCTCTCCTGTGGCGCCGTCGCCAGCGCCTCGAACGGGCGGCCTCACGCGCGCGCGGCCCCCAGCCGCCGTGACCGAGCCGACGATCCTCGCCCCGGCGGGCGCGGCCGAACCCGATGCCG
Source organism: uncultured Acidimicrobiales bacterium (assembly GCA_963768255.1). Taxonomy (GTDB): domain Bacteria; phylum Actinomycetota; class Acidimicrobiia; order Acidimicrobiales; family UBA8190; genus Chersky-840. Next base: position 943,910 of record CAVYGX010000008.1, read on the forward strand.
ACGTCGCGGTGGCGCCCGCAGCGCCCGGCCCGACGACCCGGAGGCCGCACAAGCGGAGCGCCACGCGCTGGCGCCTGTGGGTGGTGGGCGCCGTCCTCGTCGGAGCGTTCGTCTTTCTCCTCGTCGAAGGGCTCGGGAGCTCGCTCAATTACTTCGAGACCGTCGACCAGGCCCTGGCGCACAAGACGACGCTCGGTTCGCAGACGTTCCGACTCGAAGGCGTGGTCGAGCCCGGGACCGTGCACCGCATCGCGGGCGGCGTCGCCTTCGTGGCCACCGGCACGGGGACGCACAAAGTCGCCGTCATCAACCACGGCAATCCCCCCCAGCTCTTCCAACCCGACATCCCCGTCGTGGTGGTCGGGCACTTCTCGGGAAGCACCTTCATCTCGGACCAGCTCATCGTCGACCACACCGCCCAGTACGTCCAGGAACATCCCAACCGAGTCAGGGCGCCCAACGGGACGACCCGGTGAACGCCGCCCTCGGGCACAGCGGCGTCTGGCTCAGTTTCGCCGCGTCGATCATCGGCGTGGTCGTGATCGCCTACGGACTCGCCCGCAATCGCCCCGACCTGACCCGCACCGGCCGTGTCTACGCCGAGCTCGTGCTCCTGGGGGCGGTCGTCGCCACCGTCGCCATGGAACGGGCGCTCATCACCCATGACTTCTCGATCGCCTTCGTGGCCGCCAACAACAGCCGGGCGACCCCGCTGCTCTACACCATCACCGGCATGTGGTCCGCGCTGGCGGGGTCGATCCTGCTGTGGGGGCTCATCCTCGCCGGCTACATCGTGGCCATGGTGTGGCGGTTCCGCCGCCGCGCCGCGGATCCCCTCGTGGCGTGGGCGACGCTCGTCACCCTCGTCGTGGCCGCCTTCTTCTTCGGGCTCATGGCGGGTCCGGCTGATCCCTTCCAGACGGTGGTCGGAGCGGCGCCCGCCAACGGTCTCGGGCCCAACGTGCTCCTGCAGGACAACGCGTTGGTGGCGTTCCACCCGCCCATCCTCTATCTCGGCTTCGTCGGGTTCACGATCCCCTTCGCCTTCGCCATCGCCTCGTTGATCACGGGACGGATCGGTGAGGGCTGGCAACTCGCCACGCGCCGGTGGACGCTGTTCGCGTGGGCGTTCTTGACGGTCGGGATCGTGCTCGGTGCCTGGTGGTCGTACCAGGTGCTCGGGTGGGGAGGGTTCTGGGCCTGGGACCCGGTGGAGAACGCCTCGTTCCTCCCCTGGCTGTGCGCCACCGCCTACCTGCACTCGGTGCTGGTCCAGGAGCGACGAGGCCTGCTGCGGGTCTGGAACCTCTCCCTCGTCATCGCCACCTTCAGCCTCACCATCCTGGGCACGTTCCTCACCCGGTCCGGGGTGATCGAGTCCGTGCACGCCTTCTCCGACTCGAACATCGGACCCCTGCTGCTCGGTTTCTTCGGCGTGGTGATGGCGACGGGGGTGGGCCTGATCGCGTGGCGTGGCGACCGGCTGCGGTCCCCGGGCGGGATCGACTCCGTGGTGAGTCGGGAAGGCGCCTTCTTGGTGAACAACCTGCTCTTCGTGGTGTTCGCCTTCGTGGTGCTCCTCGGGACCGTCTTTCCTCTTCTCTACGAGGCGTTCCGGGGACAGCAGGTGACGGTGGGGGCGCCGTACTTCAACGCCATGACGCTGCCCATCGGCCTGGCCCTGCTCTTTCTCATGTCGATCGGCCCGGCCCTGCCCTGGCGCAAGACGACGGCGGGAACGCTGGGCAAACGTCTGACCGTGCCCGCCTGGATCGGAGCGCTCGTCGTCGTGGGGTGCGTGGTCGGTGGCGTGCGCGGCATCGGACCGTTGCTGGCCTTCGGCCTGGGCGGGTTCGCCGCCGCGGCCAATGCCCGCCAGCTCGTGCTCTCGGCGCGGGGCGCGCATCGCAGTGGGACCGGTGCATGGCACGGGCTCGTGGGGCGAGCCAACGGCGGCATGGTGGTGCATCTCGGCGTGGTGGTGATCGCGGTGGCCCTGGCGGCCGCCACCTCGTTCGGTCACCGCAGCGAGGTGACGCTCCGTCCGGGCCAGTTCGCCTCGACCGACGGCCACCGCATCACGTTCGAGGGCCTCACCCAGATTCGCACCCCGGCCCACACCGCCACCGAGGCTCTCGTCCTCGTCGACGGGCACGGCCCGCTGCGTCCGGCGGTGAGCCAGTACGGGCAGAACACCGAAGCCGTCGGGACGCCGGCCATCGACTCGAGCCTCGAGGACGACGTGTACCTCACGTTGGACGCGCTCCCGGCCAAGGCCGGAGGGCCCGTGACGATCGGGGTCACGGTCCAACCCCTCGTGGTCTGGCTGTGGGGGGGAGGGCTGCTCCTCGTCCTCGGGTCTGTCCTGGCGGCGGTCCCCGGCAGGCGTCGGCGTCCCACCGATCCGGTCTCCGCGCCGGTGCCGGCTCTGCACACCGGTGACGGCAGCACCGGCTCGGGCGACGCCCTGGTCCCGGCGTCGGCTGTGCCCGCTGGAGACCGGATCGGCGTGGGGACCGAGGAGCCCGACCATGACGAGCAGGTGCAGGAGCCCGTCCCGGCCGGATCCCCGTGACGATCACGGTGCGCGACGAGGCCGGCCCCGGCCTCCGCCCCCGTCACCGGCACACCGCCAGGTGGGTGGCGGGGGTGGCGCTGGTGGTGGGGGCCGCCCTGGTGGCGGTGCTGGCCACCCGCCCGCCCGCCACCGCGACCGAGGTCGACACACCCCTCGTCGGCCAAGCGGCACCGCCGATCAACGGCACCACGCTCGGAGGCGCCCCGTTCCGCCTCGCCGCCCTGCGGGGTCGTTGGGTCATCGTCAACTTCTTCGCCAGCTGGTGCCCGCCGTGCCAACAGGAGCAGCCCGAGTTCATCGCCTTCGCCTACGCGCACCGGTCGCCGGGTGACGCCGCCCTTGTCGGCGTGGTGTTCGACGACTCGGCGTCGACGGCGCGCGGCTTCATGCGGTCCACCGGAGCGTCGTGGCCCGCCGTGGTCGATCCCGGCGGCCAGATCGCTCTGGACTACGGGGTCCGGGGACCGCCCGAGACGTTCTTCGTGTCACCTGACGGGACCGTGGTGGCGCACTTCGACGGCCCCATGACCGAAGCCTCTCTGGACTACTGGCTGGCGCGGGCCAAAGGAGGGGGAGCGGCGTGAGCGACGCGCCGGCGCGCCAGCTCCGGCGTTGGGTGCCGTGGGCGGCGCTGGCCGTCGTCATCGGTGTCGCCCTCGGTGTCGGAGCGTCGCCGGGTGGCCCACCCCTCACCGTGGCCCAACGGGTCAACGGCATCGACACGCTGGTGCGGTGCCCGAGCTGTGACGGCATCTCCGTGGCCGACTCCTCGGCGTCGACGGCGGTGGCGATCCGCCAAGCGGTCACCGCCCGCGTCCGCGCCGGACAGACCGACAGCCAGATCGACGCGTTCCTGGTGAGTCGATACGGTCCGAGCATCCTCCTGCGCCCGCCCGTGCACGGAGGGACCGTGTGGGTGTGGGTGCTCCCTCCCGTGGCCTTGGCGCTGGCGGTGGCAAGCCTCGTGACCGTGCTCTGGCGCCGCCGACACCGCGCCCCGGTGGCGATCTCGTCGGGGGACCGCGCCCTGGTCCAAGAGGCACTGGCCCAGCGTGCGGCGGCGGGGGACGCGCCACGGAGGTCGTGCGCGCCCCGTGAACCGCGGCGAGCTCGACGACGAACGGTCCTTCCTCTTGGACTCGCTCGAGGACCTCGAGCGCGAGCGGGCCGCCGGCGATCTGTCGGAGGTGGACTACACCGTGCTGCGCGACCGCTACACGCGCCGCGCTGGCGGAGGTCTTGAGGGCCTTGGAGCGAGACGAGGCGGAGCCGAAGCCCGACTCGCCGGAGACCGACGCACCGGAGTCAGGGTCGCCTCCGGCCGACTCACTCGGGACGCCGTCGGGCGCCGCGCCGACGCGGGTGCGTCGACGACGCACGCTGGTCGTCATGGGCTCGCTGTTCTCGGTGGCGGCGGTGGCGGTGGCGGTGGTCGCCTCCCAGACCGGCGCCCGGCTTCCGGGCCAGACGGCGTCGGGGTCGGTCAGCCTGAGCCGCGGCGCCCAACAACGCCGCACCCTGGCCCAGGCCGAGACGCTCGAAGCGGACGGGAACGAGGCGGGCGCGCTGCGCCTGTACCTGGAGGTGCTGGGCCAGGACCCCACACAGCCCGAGGCGCTGGCCGAGTCCGGATGGCTCGAGTTCGAGGCGGGGGTGAAGTCCAAGGACGCCACGGTGCTGGCCGACGCCCAGAAGCAGGAGCAGGCGGCCCAACGGGCCGAGCCCGGCGCCTATGCGCCCCACCTGTACCTGGGGTCCATGTTCCTGGCCGAGGGCGACGCAGCCGCGGCGGTCGGGCAGTACCGCCAGTTCCTGGCGGACGGACCTCCGCCCCGCGAGGTACAGGTCGCCCAGACATTCATCACCGAAGCGTTCCGCCAGGCGGGACAACCCGTTCCCGCCCTGCCGGGCGCGGCTTCCACCACGACGGCTCCCCCCGCCGGCTGAGGACCGGGCCTCAGCTTCGAAGCGCTCGCAACTGCGCCACCACCCGGGGGAACTCCGCCGCGAACGCCTCGACGTCGTCGTCGGTGGTGGACCAACCCACAGACAGTCGAAGCGAGCGCTCGGCGTCGACGCCCATGGCCGCCAGCACCGGCGAGGGCGCCAGGGACTCCGACGAGCACGACGATCCGGAGTGCGCCGCGATGCCGAGCTGGTCGAGGCCGAGGAGGACGGGTTCGGCCTCGACGCCGCCGACGGCCACGCACACGATCTGAGGCGCTCGCTCGTCGCGATCGCCGAGCACCTCGACGTCGTCGACGGCCACCGCGGCGCGCAGGATGGCGTCGGTTCTTCGCCTGGCGTCGCGGCACTCGCGCTCGAGCCGACCGGGGTCACCGAGCACCTCGGCCGCCGCGCCGAACCCGACGATGCCCGCCACGTTCTCGAGCCCGCCCCGGCGGGCCCGCTCCTGCTCGCCACCCACCAGCCAGGGCTCGAGGCGCAGGCCCCGGCGAATCACGAGCGCACCCATCCCCGGGGGCCCGCCCAGCTTGTGGGCGCTGACCGACACGAGGTCGGCGCCGAGCTCGTCCAGGTTCGTCGGGATGTGCCCGGCGGCCATGCACGCGTCGACGTGCACGAACGCCCCGTGTCGTCGAGCCAGCTCGACCACCTCGCCCACAGGCTGGGTGGTGCCGACCTCGTGGTTCGCCACTTGACAGTGCACAAGCGCGGCGGGCGATCCATCTCGGGCGGACCCCTCGAGGGCGTCGCGCACCGAGTCCGGGTCGATGCGCCCCGCCCTGTCGACGTCCACGCGCACGACGGGTCCCGCCCGACTCGAGGCGTCTCGGACCGAGGAGTGCTCGACGTCGGCCAGCACCGTGGGTCGGCCCGGCCTTGCCCGGGTTGCCCCCCACGTCGCCGCGTTCACCGCCTCGGTCCCGCCCGAGGTGAACACGACCTGGCGCGGACGCGTGCCGAGGAGGGCGGCGACCTGTTCGCGCGCCGCCTCGACCGTGGCGCGGACGATGCGACCCTCGGTGTGAACTCGGCCCGGGTCCCCCACGTTGTGGGGCGACGACTCCAACCAGCGGACCATGGCCGCCACCACTTCGGGACGGGGCGGCGACGTGGACGCGTGGTCGAGGTAGTGGCGCGCCAGGGCTCAGACCAGCGCCGCGCAGGCGTCGTCACCGCGCGCCCGGGACGACAGGACCACCGCAATGGGCTCGTCCGCCACCTCACCGCACAGCCCCGCCAGGAGCCCCCGTACCAACCCGCGGTCCACGGCACAGATCACCGGGTGCTGGGTGGCGGCCTCTCCGAACGGGCAGTGCTCGGCGACGACGGCTGTGGATTCGCCGCGGTCCTCGGCGTGCGCCGCGAACCCGTGGGCCGTGAGGGCATCGGCGATGGCGTGCATGGCGGCGCGTACCGAGCGCTGCCCTTCTCCGGGTTCCATGCGATCGGCGAGCACCCGTCCGTAATTCTCTCCCAGACGCTCCGCCATGCGCTCGGCCTCTGCCGGGCCGAGCAGCTCGAGGGCCTCAGCCAGCAGCGCCACGATCAGGTCGTCTCGGTGGCTGGCGAAGTCGAGGGTGGGGTCGCCGCCGGGACCGTCAGCGGCGCGGTAGCGCTTGGAGGGCCGTCCTGCACCGGCGGTGGGGGAGCGTTCCAGGCTCACTTCGAGATACCCGCCGGCGGTGAGGCGGTCGAGATGGTGACGGGCCACGTTGGGGTGCACCGAGAACTCCGCCGCGAGCTCCGAGGCGGTCGCACCCGGATGGGATCGCACGTGCAGGTAGATCTCACGCCGGGTCGGGTCGCCGAAGGCGGAGGTGACCGCGGTCACCGCGGCCGAGAACCGGCGGTCGGCGGGGCCGTTCCCCCCGAGATCGGACGCAGATTGCACACCACTAGTCTACCGGGTAGACGCGGCGTAATCCCTGGTCGCGCCGCCGGACCATTCCGAGAGAGACGCCGTGGCCCCCACCGATGCCGATGTGCGCGCCGCCGCCGCGGCGGTGGAGGACCCCACCTTGCGCCGCGGCCTGGGAGAGCTGGGGATGGTGCGCTCGGCCCGGTCGGGACGCCGCCAGGCATCGGTGGTGCTGGCGTTGCCCGTGGACCGGTGGCCCGACGCCGACGAGGTGGTCGATTCGGTGGTCCGGGCCGTGGGTCTGGTCCCCGGGGTAGGCGAGGTCAAGGTCGAGATCGCCACGATGACGGGTGAGGAGCGCCAGGAGCTCCACCACAGGTTGGCCCTCGGAGCCGGCGGAGAGCCGGTCGAACCGGCGGTGGCGGGTGGCGACGGGCACGCCCATGGGCAGCGGCCCGGTGGTCCCCCGGCCCCGCTCGGACACGAGGCGGGACGGCCCAACCGGTTCATGGCCCCCGGGTCGCGCACCCGGGTGGTGGGGATCTCGTCGGGAAAAGGCGGCGTCGGGAAATCGTCGGTGACGGTGAACCTGGCGGTCGCCTTGGCAGCCCGGGGCCACGACGTCGGACTGCTCGATGCCGACGTGTACGGCTTCTCGGTGCCGAAGATGCTGGGCGTGACGCGGGGCCCGGTGGCCATCGACGACCTCCTCGTCCCGCCCGTGGTCCACGGGGTGCGCTGCCTGTCGATGGGGTTCTTCGTGCCCGACGAGCAGCCCGTGATCTGGCGGGGGCCGATGTTGCACAAGGCACTCGAGCAGTTCCTCGTCGACTCCTATTGGGGAGAACCCGACTTCCTGCTCATCGACATGCCCCCGGGCACCGGCGACGTCGCCTTGTCGTTGGGGCAGTACCTGCCGCGCACCGAGATCGTGGTCGTCACCACGCCACAAGCCGCGGCGCAGCGAGTGGCGCAGCGATCGGCCTACGCGGCGAAGAAGTTGAAGCTGGCGGTCAGGGGTGTCGTCGAGAACATGTCCTGGTTCACCGGCCACGACGGCACGCGCTACGAGCTCTTCGGAGCCGGCGGCGGCCGTCTGCTCGCCGATGACCTCGAGGTGCCCCTGCTGGGTCAGGTCCCGCTCGTCCAAGAGGTCCGGGTCGGTGGGGACTCGGGAGTGCCGGTGCGGGTGGCGGACCCCGCCGGTGAAGCGGCGCTGGCGTTCGACGCCCTGGCGACGCGCCTCGAGGAGCTCGGTCCCGCCCGCATCTACCGCCGGGAGCTCAACGTCCGGTGAGGTAGTCCACCCCCCGGGGAAGACGTTCGCGATCCCACCCGAGGTCCGAGACGGCGACGGCCAGGGCGAATCGATCGGTCATGCCCGCCACATAGGCGACGGCCTCGAAGACGGCGCTGTCGGTGCCGCCGGCGACGCCACCGGCACCGCGCACGCCGGGGATGAGGTTGGGCTGGTCGGTGAAATGCGCCACCAGGGCCAGCAGCACCGCCACCACGGACTCGCCCTGTGTCACCGATGCCGGACGGAGATAGATGTGCTCGTAGTTGCACTGCCGGAACGCGGCCAAGGCGTCGGCGAGATCGTCGTCCATTCCCACCGTGCCGGTGTGGAGGGTGGAGAGGACGGTCCCCTCGATGAACGCCCGCAGTTGCTGGGACCGGGTCTCGCCGCAGTGGTCGAGCACGATGTCGGGCAGGAGCGTCGCGGTCACGATCCCGGCGGAGACGGCATCCTCCCAGTCGTGACACAAATACGCGATGCGGTCGGCCCAGCTGACCACCTCACCTTCGGGCGTGGTGGGAGCGGGTCGCGACCACGAGTGGTTGCGGATCCCGTCGAGTGTCTCCTCGCACAGGTTCAGATCCACGAGCGAGACGTCGGCACCCCATACGGCGTGGTCGAAGCCGTCGGGGAGGAAGATCCCGAGGGCGTCCTCGCTCATGTGCCCGCCGGGGCCGTGCCCGCAGTCATGCCCGAGGGCGATGGCCTCTGTCAGCGCCACGTTCAGGCGACACGCCCGAGCCACCGCCGTGGCCACCTGGGCCACCTCCAGCGCGTGGCTGAGCCTGGTCCTCTGGTGGTCGGCGGGGAAGACGAAGACCTGGGTCTTGCCCGCCAGTCGCCGGAAGGCCGCCGAGTGCAAGATGCGGTCCCGGTCGCGTTCGAAGCAGGTGCGCCAGGGGTCGGGCTCCTCGGGGACGGCGCGCCGGCCCCCGGCGATGGCCCTGGTCGCCCCGGGGGCGAGGACCAGGTCTTGGCCGGCCTCCCGGGCCGGGCGGTCGAAGGGCGGGCCCTCGCCGTCGGTGCCGAGTGTGGCCGACGAGTCGGCGTGCGCGCGGCGTTGCCCCTCGCCCTGGTGCCCCGCCATGGTGGCGGCCCAGCGGCGGCCCCGTTCGGTCTGCGCGACGGGGGTCGGTTCCATGGGCCTTAGTGTGGCTCACGGCTGTAGGGTCGTTGGCCGCCCGGCCATGGCCGGTTCGATCGGAGGAGCAAGACACAGGTGGACGTGCGCATCGGGATCGTGCAGAGCGCCAAGGAGCTCGAGGTCGAATTGGACGAAGACGCGGATCGCGACGCCGTCATCGCGGACATCGAAGCTTCTCTGGGCAAAGAGGCGGGTGTGCTGTGGCTCACCGACCGCAAGGGTCGGCGCGTGGCCGTTCCGGTGGCCAAGGTCGCCTACGTCGAGGTCGGGGCGCCCACCCAAGAGCGCCGGGTCGGTTTCGGCGCCCCCTGACCGGACGCGGCGGCAGTTCCGCCCGTGAGCACCGCCGAGCGTCAGATGGTCGGACTGCTCGACCGCCGCCTTCTCTTTGTCACCGGTAAGGGTGGTGTGGGGAAGACGACCGTGGCCGCCGGCCTGGCGCTGTATGCCGCCGAGCACGGCCGACGCACCCTGGTGTGCGAGATGGACGCCAAAGGGGACGTGGCCGCCTATTTCGAGACCGGTCCCACCAGCTTCACGGCACGCGAGGTGTTCCCGTCGCTGTGGGCGATGTCGATGGACACCGAGGCGTCGCTGCGGGAATACCTCAAGCTCAATCTGAAGATCCCCATCGTGGGTCGGATCGGGCCCCTGGCCAAGGTGTTCGACTTCGTGGCCACGGCGGCCCCGGGGGTGCGCGAGATCCTCACGGTGGGAAAGTTCTGCTACGAGGTACGGGAGAAGCACTACGACCTCGTCGTGGTGGACGCCTCGGCCACCGGGCACATCGTCGGGCAGCTGGCCGCGCCCCAGGCCATCAACGACCTCGTGAAGGTCGGGTTGATCCGATCCCAGACAGACTGGATCCTCGACATCCTGTCGGATGCCGCCACGACCGGCCTCGTCATCGTCACCACGCCCGAGGAGATGCCCGTCAACGAGACCATCGAGCTGGCGGGCCGGGTCGCGACCGAAACCTCGGTCGAGCTCGCCGCAGTGATCGTGAACCGGGTGCTCCCCGAGTTGTTCGGGCGCAGCGAAGAGACGCTCTTCAACGAGCTGTGCCGGCCCGGGGTCTCCGCTGAGCTCAAGAAGCTCGTCCAGGGCGACCCCACCCCGGTCCTCGACGCGGCGCGCCTGGCGGTCACGCTGCGCCGGACGCGGGCCGAGCACCTCGAGCGCTTGCGAGAAGGAATCGATCCGGTCGTACCGATGATGTACCTGCCCTTCCTCTTCACCCGCCTGCACGGGCTGCGCACGCTGCGCCAGGTCGCGCTCTCGCTGGGCGAGGAGCTGGCGTCTTGATGGCCAGGCGCAGCTCACCCCCAGCCGAGGTGCGCCGGGCGTCGCTCGACGGGCTGATGGCGTCGAAGGAGATCGTCGTGGCCTGTGGGCCCGGGGGGGTCGGCAAGACGACCACCGCCGCCGCGGCGGCCGCCATGGCCGCATCGCGTCTCGGGGGCAAGGTGCTCGTGCTCACCGTCGACCCCGCCCGGCGGCTGGCCGACGCCCTGGGGCTCGAAGGGATCGGGAACACCGAGCGGCGCGTGCCCGACGAGACCTTTCTGGCGGCAGGGGTGAAGCCCATGGGTGAGCTGTGGGCCGCCATGCTCGACACCAAGGAGTCCTGGGACTCGCTCATCCGGCTCCACGCCCCCGACGCCCGCACCCGCGACGAGATCCTGTCGAACCCCTTGTACCGCAACATCTCGTCGCGTTTCGTCCAGAGCCACGACTACATCGCCATGGAGCGACTGTTCGAGATCCACTCCGAGGGCAACTACGACCTCATCGTGGTGGACACGCCGCCGACGCGCAACGCCCTCGACTTCCTCGACGCTCCCGAGCGCATGGCGGAGTTCTTCTCCAGCCGGTTGCTGCGCTGGCTCATCGTGCCCTACCGGTCGAGACTGGTGAACTTCGCCTCCAAGCCCTTCTACCAGGTGGCCGACAGGATCCTCGGAACCCAATTCCTCGAGGACGTCGCCGAGTTCTTCATCCTCTTCCAGTCCATGTACGACGGGTTCGTCGAGCGGGCGCGGGCCGTGCACCGGCTCATGGCGGACCGTCGTACCTCGTTCATCGTGGTGTCGACACTCGAAGCCGTGCCTCTGCGCGAGGCGGAGTTCTTCGCGCAATCCCTCAAGGATCGCCGGTTGCATCTCGGGGCGATCGTCCTCAACAAGGTCCTCCCCGCCTACCTGCGCGATCCCCAGGGCGCGGCCGTGGCCGAGAAGCTGCGGGACCGGGCCGAAGCGCTGGCCGAGGCGGTCGGCCCCAAGGTGCGGTCGGGAGATGTCAGCCAGATCCGGCGGGTGCTGGCCGAGGTCGGCCGCAGCTACCTCGACTACAGGGTCGTGGCGCAGCGCGAGGCCGAACAACAGGCGGAACTGGCGACGGTGCCCGAGGCGCTCGTGAGCGTGCCGTATTTCGAGACCGACGTCTACGACCTCGCCGGGCTGCTGCGCCTGGGCGAGAAACTGTGGGGTTCGTGACCGGGGCCGGCTGGCCCTACTGCGTGGGGTAGCTCCCGCCGCCGCCTTCGGCGTGCTGCTTGGCGATGTACATGGCGGTGTCGGCCCGGCCGAGCAGGGTGGCGGCGGTGTCGCCGGGGCCGGGATGGGCGAGTCCCACGCTGGCGGTCAGATGGAAGGTGCCCTCGGGGAGCTCGATGGGACGTTGGATCCCCTCCGCCAGACGGGCGCCGAGGGCCCGGAGCTCCTCTGGGTCGCGGATCGCCGCGACCACCACGAACTCGTCCCCCCCGTAGCGGGCCACGATGTCACCCTTGCGCACCGACGACTCGAGACGCGACGCCACCCGACGCAGGATCTCGTCGCCGGTGGCGCGGCCATGCTGATCGTTGATGGGACGGAATCCGTTGAGGTCGATGAACACCACCGCGGTCGTGGGATTGCCGAGACACCGTTCGACATGGGCGCGCAGGGTCACCCGGTTGGCCAGTCCGGTCAGCGGGTCGAACGTGGTCAGCTCGTCGAGGGCGTCCCGGGTGGCGCGCAGCTGGGTGATGTCGTGGCCCGACACCACGAGCCCCCTCACCGTGGGATCGTCGAGGAGGTTCACGATGCTCAACTCGAAAGGGACGGACTCGTTCCCCCCGCGTCGCATCAGTTCGACCTCGACGACGGTGGGGGACCGGCTGAACGACGGGACGTCGATGGAGCGGGACAGGGCCGCGGCCAGGCTGCCCCGATCGTGCGACGCCGCGAACTCCACGAGAGGCCTGCCTTCCACCAGCTCCTGGTCGTGGCCGAGCAACCTCGTGATGGCGGCGGAGACCGACTGGATCCGGCCCGCCCCGTCCAACAACATGATGATGCTGGCCGCGTTGTGCACGATGGCCCGGAACTTCCCCACCTCGTCCGAGGCGATCTCCCATCGCCGCCGCTCGGTCAGGTCGCGCATGCACAGCACGAGGCCGTTGACGGCGGGCCGGTCGATGAGGTTGGCGCCGATGACCTCGACGAGCTTCCACCCGCCCGGAGCGCGCACCCGCAGCTCGATCGGTGTCCCCACCGTCTTGCCTTGGATGCTCATCAACGCCACCGCGGCGACCTCCTGGTCGTCGGGGTGGAGGAACTCGAGCCCGTCAGCCCCCGCCAGGCGCGCGCTGTCCACCCCGAACAACCGTTCCGCGGCGTCGTTCGCCCAGATCAGCCGGGCGGAGGCGTCGACCACGACAACGGCGTCGGGAAGCCAGACAGCCACGTCGAGGAGGCCTCGGGATTCCATCACCAAGGACTCCATCGGCTGTGGCAGCCCTCTCCCTTAGCCCCGGTCTCCACGGCCGGCCCGGTGGAGGCGCCCAGGCACGACCCGGAGCCGCCGAGTCCATTCGGTCGTCGCCGGCTGCCGCCGGTCGGGAGTGCGGGCCCGGCACCGGAGGAGGGGGGGTCCGCCCCGGCTGCGAGGGCGGGTGGGCGGGCCCGAGAGCGGGGCGCGGCACCCGAAGGCGGGGCGATCCGTGACTCTCCTCGGTGCCCTCTCCTCGGCACGATCGGAAGGCGGGTTGAGTCCTTCGAAGACAGATGAGGAACTGTTGTCACGAGCCGTCGTGGTGGCCGGTGCCGCGACGCTCGGCGCGTCACGGGCAACGCCGTTTCTTGCCGATAGTGCAACCTTGGTCGGGCATTGTGTTGTCCGGGATGAAGAACCCCACTCGAGATGCCGACATCAACTGCATGACGACTCGAACGCCGAAGCGGGCCCACGGGGCCCGACGTGAGGCGGACGCGGCGTTGGCCTTGAGAACGTGTGGGTTTGCATTCACGACCACCGGTCGACCTTGTGCAAACCACGTGCCCGAGGGCGTCCCGTGGTGCCGGGCGGGTCATCCCTGTACGCCCGCCGAGGTGTCGCGCGAATTGGTCACCGTCACACCGGATCGGTCCGACTCAGCACCCGCACGCGCCGCGCTCGGTTCCAAGCCTCGGCGCAGCGGGAGCCGTACACGGCGCGCCACCGAGCTCATACGGCAGGCGATGGCGAGCGAGGATGCGGACGAGGTCGGACTGCGCGCCGAGAGCGTGCTGGCCGACGCCACCACCGCCATGGCACTGCTCGGAGGGCCCGAAGCTTCGCCCGCCGCTCGCGCCGCCGTCGTCCAGCGGTTCGGGCGGGTCGGCGCGCTGCTCGTCCTCGGGTACGAGGACCGGGGGCGAACCCATGTGCTGGTCCCGATCAATGCCGACGGAGACGCCGAGCGACCCGAGGGTGCGGACCCGCACATCGAGTGCCTGGTGCAGGACTTCCCCCTCCTCGACGCACGGGGTTTGTACGGGCTCCTGTGCGAGATCGACGAGGACGAGGGGTTCGCGGGGGACATCCAAGGGATCGATGCGCACCGGTGGCTGCACGCCACCTACGCGGTGGCGGCGCGCGACGGCACGCCGGCTGCCCACCGGGACTACATGTGCGCGCTCGATCGGGTCATGCGCCTCGTCAGGCCGCTGGTCGCCTCGTAAGGGGTCAGCCGGAGCCGGTCCGTCGGACCGGCTCCGGCGCCTACGATGCCGGTCGGAGGAGGGTTCGATGACCGACATCACAGATCCCGTGCTCGAGGCCTACGCCACCGCGCACACCAGTCCCCCCGGCGACCACCTGCTGGCCCTGGCCGAAGAGACCCGCGCCACGCTCAGTGCGCCACAGATGATGGTGGGAGCGCTCGAAGGGCGCTACCTGGAGATGCTCGTGTACGCGTTGCGTCCCACATGGGTCCTCGAGATCGGGACGTTCAGCGGCTACTCGTCGATCTCGATGGCGGCCGGTCTCCCTCCCCACGGCCGCATCACCACGTGCGAGCTGAGCCCGGTGCACGCGGCGGCGGCGCGGGCCAACATCGCCCGCAGCCCCTATCCGGACCGCATCGAGGTCATCGAGGGCCCGGCGCTCGACACCGTGACGAAGCTGGACGGGCCGTTCGACTTCGTGTTCATCGACGCCGACAAGACCAATTACCTGTCCTACTTCGAGGCCGTCCTCCCCAAGCTCGCACCCGGGGGGCTCATCGCCGCTGACAACACGCTGTGGAGCGGGAGGGTGGTCGATGACGCCGATCAGTCCGACGACACCCGTGCCATCCGCGCCTTCAACGACGCCGTGGTGGCCGACCCCCGGGTGGTGTGCGTGCAGACCACGGTACGAGACGGCGTGACGCTCATCCGGACGTCGAACCCCGTCGCCTCGGGCCGGATCTGAGCCGAGCCGACAGAGCCGGGACCTTCGATGCTCGACTACCACCTGCACCTCTGGCCCCACGGCCAGCGAGACACCGCTCCGACGGTCGAGCAGGTGGCCGACTACTGCGAGCGGGCCGCCGCCGCCGGCGTCCACGAGATCGCGCTGACCGAGCATCTCTTCCGATTCCGTCAGGCCGACAGCATGCTGCGTGATTTCTGGGACGACGAGCCCGACGCCGCCCTCCGGGCGTCGATGACGAACTACTGGGACGCGCATGCCCACGCCGATCTTGACGCCTACGTGGAGTGCGTGGTGGCGGCCAAGGACGCCGGACTCCCCGTCGTGCTCGGGCTCGAGGTGGACTACTACCGCGGCCGGATGGACGACGTCGTCGCCTTGCTGGCCGGCTATCCCTTCGACGTCTTGCTGGGCTCGGTGCACTGGATCGGGGCGTGGCGCTTCGACGACGTGGACGACGCGCTCTCCATGGCGCAGTGGTCGACGCGCGACGTCGACGCGGCGTGGGGCGAGTATGTCGATGCCATCGAGGAACTGGCCGCCACCTCCGCCTGCGACGTGCTGGCCCATCCCGACCTGGTGAAGGCGGCCGGTCACCGGCCCGGGGCCCCCGAGGAGTGCTGGGACCGGCTGGTCGAGGCGGCGCTGCGCTCGGGCATGGCGGCCGAGCTCTCGTCGGCAGGATGGCGCAAGCCCGCGCAGGAGGCCTATCCCGCGCCGGCGCTGCTGGAGCGCTTCGCGGCGCGCGGCGTCCCGCTCACGACGGCGTCGGATGCGCATCGGCTCTCCGACGTCGCCCACCGGAGCGCGGATCTCGCCCGCATGCTCGACGCATTGGACGTGACCACGCTGCGGGCGTTCCGCGCCCGTCGCGCCTGTGGACGTCCCCCTGGCCGCCACGGTGCCGGGCCCATGAAGACGCCGGCGGAGCTGGCCGCCGACCACACCGGGCTCGATGCCGCCAGCCTCGATCACCTCCAGCGGCTGCTGGGGTCGTGGGGAGTGCTCTCGGACCTCTCGTTCTCGGACCTGCTGCTCGTGGCGCCGGTGCGGGGGACCGCCGGCTCGAAGCTGATCGTGCTCGGGCAGATCCGACCGACCACGTGGACCACGCTCTTGCGGGTGGACCTCGTGGGCCAGATCGTGGAGAGCTCGGATTGGCCGGTGGTGACCGAAGCCCTGCGGGGCACGATGTCGTCGGGGCTGGCGGTCATCCCCGTCCCGGTGCGGATCCGGCTGGCATCGGGCGATCCGACGTCTCGCGACACCGGCGAGGTGCCAGCCGTGCCCGACACCGCCCAGCTCGAGTGTGTGCCCGTCCGCCACGGCGGGCGACCCCGTCGCCGTCGTCGTCAAGGTGGCGCCCCTCGAGGACCGCCGACCCGGACGCCTGGAACGGGAGTACCGGGGCCTCTACCAACGACTGGCCCACATGGTGGCGGTGGGCGACTTCCCGTTCATGGGCGAGGACTTCACGACCGAGGACGCACCCCGGGTCGGCGACGGCCTCGTGCTCGTCGAGCAGGACGGGCAGGTGCGGTACGCGTCGCCCAACGCCATGAGCGCGTTGCACCGCATGGGCGTGAGCGACGTGGTCGAGGGCCGGCGCCTCTCGGAGCTGGGGATCGACGACGCCGCGCTCGACTGGGCCTTGCGAGCGGGATGTCCGGTGACCGAGGAGGTGGAGCGCCGCCCCGACGTGATCGTCCTGATGCAATGCACGCCGCTGCTCGAACAGGACACCGTCACCGGGGCCATGGTGCTGCTCCGCGACGTCACGGACCTACGTCGCCTCGACCGGCTCCTGCTGTCGAAGGACGCGGCCATCCGCGAGGTGCACCACCGGGTCAAGAACAACCTGCAGACGATCTCGTCGTTGCTCCGTCTGCAGGCCCGCCGGCTCGAGCCGGGCAAGGGTCAGGAGGCGCTGCGCGAGGCGGAGCGCCGGGTCAGGTCGATCGCCCTGGTCCACGAGATCTTGTCGCGCGAGCCCGGAGACGAGGTTCCCTTCGACGAGATCGTCGGATCGCTGGTCCGGATGGCCGAGGACTCCGTCGTGTCGGGGGACCGCATCGGGATCCGAGTGATCGGGGACGTGGGTGAGGTGGCCGCGGATGTCGCCACCCCTCTCGCCGTGGTCCTGGCCGAACTCCTCCAGAACGCCGTGGAACATGCCTTCCCGTCGTCGGGAGCCGACTCGGTGTTCATCGGCGACAACGAGGGCGAAGCGGTCGGGCACGTGGAGCTCGTGCTCGCCAACGAGGCCGATCACCTGACCCTTCAGGTCCGCGACGACGGGTGCGGGCTGCCCGAGGGGTTCGACATCGACCATACGACCAGTCTCGGGCTGTCGATCGTCCGGGACCTCGTCACCAGCCAGCTCGGGGGGTCGATCGTCATGCACAGCAACGGCGGCACCGTGGTGACCATCGACCTGCCCGTCGAGAGATCCTCGAACGGGGCTGCTCCCGCCTGAGCTCAGTCGGGGGACTCCACCGAGAAGCGGTAGCCGATCCCCCGCACGGTGTGCAGCCAGCGCGGCGTGGTCGCGTCGGGCTCGAGCTTCAGTCGAAGTCGCCGGACGTGCTCGGTGACCGTCGCCGGGTCCTGCCACTCCTGTGTCGATCCCCACACGTGCTCGAGAAGCTCTTCGCGTGTGAACACCTGATCGGGTGTGGCGGCGAGAAAGGCCAAGAGGTCGAACTCCTTGGGTGTGAGGTCGACGGCCGCACCGCTCACCGTGACGCGGTGGGCGGCTGCGATCGATCATGAGGTCCTCGTGCTCGATCTGGGTCGTCGTCTGCGTCGGCTGGCCGCGACGCAGCACCGCACGGATGCGGGCGTCGAGCTCGGGAAGCGAGCATGGCTTCACGACGTAGTCGTCGGCACCCAGATTCAGAAGACGAACCCGCTCGGCCTCCTCGGCCCGACCGGTGACGACGATGACCGGCAACCCGCTGTCGCGGCGGAGCCGGGCGAGCACCTCTTCGCCGTCGAGGCCCGGGAGCCCGAGGTCCAGGACCACCAGGTCGTAGCTGCCGAGACTTGCCTCGCGCAGCGTGCCGGGACCGTCCGCCGCCTCTCCGACGCGATATCCCACCCGCTGGAGAAACAGACGGGTCGCGGTTCGGCTCGCCGTGTCGTCCTCGGCCACCAGGACCATGTGGTCTTCGTCGGGCAATGTCACAGTCACAGACCTACCTCCGGTCGCCCGTCTTCCCGTCCACTGTGTCGGGGTGCGACCCTCGACCGCTCCTGCATTGTGATCTGCTCGATTCTCAGGGTGTCGTCGGCGGGCTTGTCCGGCGCGACGAGCGAAGGCCCGTCGAACGTGTCGAACACCCGTGCACCGTGCGACAACCCTTCATCCAGGCTCACTCTGCTTGGCTCCGATCTCGTAGTCCACCAGTCGGAGCAGAGCTGCGACGTCCACCGGCTTCGTGAGATAACCCTCGACCCCAAGGTCGAGCATCTCCCTAATCCTGCTCGGTGTGGCGTCTGCACTCACCACGACTACCTTTGTGTCGGCCAACTCCGGCACCGCCTTGAGCCGATGAAGGAGCTCGTCACCGGGAAGATCAGGCAGGTGGAGGTCGAGAAGGACCAGGTCCGGGCGGTGTTGTCGGGCCAGCTCGAGCCCGGTTCTCCCTTCCCCCGCCGACACCAGGCGAACTCCGGGGCGCTTGGCGAGCACCTGCTCGACCAGGGCGGAGTTCGAGGGGTTGTCCTCGATCTGGAGCACCACGACGCCCCGGCCCGACCCGGCCGAGCCGGGTGCGCCGTTGGGCGCGGCGCCTGTGGGGGCGCCAGAGCCCCGGGCCCCGGCTCCGTCGAGCTCGGCCGAGGCACGGACCTCTGACCGGCTCGGGGCGGAGCCGACGCTGTCGGGGAGCGGCCCTTCGTCGGGTACCGGCGCGTCGGCGGGGAGCAGCTCGACCCAGAACGTCGAGCCGTGCCCGGGGACCGAGTCCACGCCGATGGTGCCCCCCATCACCTCGACGAGCTGTTTCGACAGCGCCAGGCCGACCCCTGTCCCTTCCACCGCGGACCGCTCCGCCCCGAGTCTCGAGAAGGGCACGAACAACTGGTCCTGTTGCTCGTGGGGGATACCGGGCCCCGTGTCTCGCACTTCGAAGCGAACCCGCCCGCCGTCGCCGACAGCGGTGCAGAAGGCCACCGAGCCGCCCCGGCTGTTGTACTTGACGGCGTTGGAGCCGAGGTTCAGAAGAACCTGCAGCAGTCGTTGGCGATCGGCTCGGACGCGCAACACGCGTGACCCGTTGCTGTCCACCGAGAGCTCGATGCCCGCAGTTTCGGCGACGGGACCGAGCAACGTGGTCACCTCGTCGAGGACTTCGCTGACTTCGACCGGCTCGGTCGAAAGGCTGACCCGACCGGCTTCGATGCGTGAGATGTCGAGCACCTCGTTGATGAGCGACAGCAGGTGGCGCCCTGCCACCTGGATCTGGTCCACGCTCGACGCCTGGTTCTCGGGAAGCTCGTCCAGCTCCAGCAGCTGCGCAAAGCCGAGGATGGCATTGAGAGGCGTGCGCAACTCGTGGCTCATGCGCGACAGGAACTCGCTCTTGGCCTGGCTCGCCCTCTCCGCCCCCACCGATGCGTGTCGAAGCGACTGTTCGAGGTGCACCCGCCGAGTCACGTCGCGCGAGATCGTCACGGTGCCCGTCGACGCGTCCGGTGTGGTCGAAGACCGGCCGGGCTCGGGTCTCGTAGGTTCGGAGTCCCCGCCCGGCAGCCGGCCCGTGGTCACGACCGGATCGGGACTTTGCTCGCCCGCGACACATCGGGCGATCAGTTGATCCAGGACGGCCCGGTCGAGGTCGTGAGCCAGGGCCCCTGCCACCCCGTTCCCGGCCGCCTGGTCGCCCGAGGCCCCGTCGACCGCGCCGATGGCGACGGCCCCGGCGTCGGGAGCGGCGTCGGTGGTTCCGATCACGTCGGCCAAGGGGGAGCTGCCGAGCACGACCTGCCCCGTGATGTCGCGCACCACGATGGTGTCGGGAGAGGCATGGAAGATCGACTCGAGGAGGAATCGGCGCTCGTCGGCGGCGCGCTGCGCCACGTGACGCTCCGACACGTCGACGAGGTAGGCGACGAGGCCCTGCAGCTCGCCGTCGGGGCCCGTTTCCAAGGTGTAGACGACCTCGGCTTCGCGCCAGTCCTCAGAGGTCGGGTCGCGCCGAAAGCGCAGGAGGATCTCGAGACGTTCGCCGTCGCTCGGGCCCCCCGCCATCGCGTCGCGCAACTGGCTCGCCGATTCGGGGTGGATGCGCTCGATGATCCCTGCGGGCGCCGAGACGGCCTCCTCGGCCGAGATCCCGAGCAGCCGATCGATGTTCGGGCTGGCGTAGGTGAACCGCTGCGTACCGACGTCGTAGCGCAACGACACCACGGGGCTGGCCGTGAGGATGTTCTCGAGCTCCCTCCGGGCCCGGTCCCGCTCTTCGGCCCGTTCGCGCAGCTGCGCCGTGGTGTCGAGGAGCCGGGCCGAAAGGCGACCGATCTCGTCGCGCCCGCTCGGTACCGACACCGGTGTCTCCCCGCGTTCGAGCTCTTCGGTGGCGCGTTCGAGGCGGCGCAGTCGTCGGACGACGCCGGTCGTGAACAGCTGCGACACCATCACCCCTCCGGCCAGAGCGAGGACGACGGCGGCGATGACGATGGCGGGCAGAACGATGTTCGAGGTGTGGATGTCGGACTGCTGGCTGGCGATGATGGCGTTCTCCTCACCGATGAGCGAGGAGATGTCGTCACGCAGCTTGCTCGTCTGGGCCTGGACCGACTGCAACAAGGTGCGCACCGTCGTCGAAGGCGCCGCGGACGGAGGCTCGAGCTTGAGGCGATCCAACGCCGCGACGAGCCGATCGGTGTCGTGCTGGATGGCCAGGCCCCAGGTCGGCCCCCGGCCCCGTGTCGAGGGTCAAGCGCCGCGAGCTGGCCCAGCTGGCTCCGCACCCCGTTCTCGGCCCGGGCCGAGGAGGCCTGGAAGGAACGGTTGCCGGTGAGGAGGTAGTCGCTCACCCCGCTCTCGGCCGAGAGGAGGCTGTTCTCGAGCATGGTGGCGGCGTCCACGATCTGCCGGGAGCTGCTCGCGACATCCTGGGCCCGGTTGTCGACGTGGGTGAACCACGACGTCGAACCCAGGACGACGAAGAGAATGGCGATGGGGACGGCGATGACCACGAGGCCCTTGGTCCGCATGGACCGGTCGACCCACCTGGTGCCGAGCCGTTGCCCACCCGACGCGTCACTCATGGCGGCACCTCTCACCGAGGAACGGCGCCTCTCGAGCGAGGTGGAGCAGAACAAAGAGAAGTCGGCGCGTTCCTCGTCAATTCGAGGATACCGAGGGTCAGGTGGAACTGCCTCGATACCGGACGCGCAAAGGCCCCGGAATCGCTCCGGGGCCCGGGTCGGTTCTGGCGCGGGGCTTGCGAGGTGACTACGAAGCGCGTCGGCGGGCGGCGAGCCACGCCTTGCGGAGCTTGCGGCGCTCCTCCTCGGAGGTGCCGCCCCAGATGCCCGACTCCTGGTTGGTGGCCAGAGCGAACTCGAGGCAGGGCTCGATGGCCTCACACGCCCGGCAGACCCGCTTGGCTGCCTCGATCTGCTCGATCGCCGGCCCGGTCGTCCCGACCGGGAAGAAGAGGTCCGGCTCGGTGTGCCGGCAGGCCGCTACCTTGCGCCAGTCTTCGGCATCCCATTCGACCGAGCGGTTCCACATGAGTGCCACGATTACCTCCTCCGAAACGGTGCTGTTGCGGGCAACATTGACCGTCCGCTCCTTGTGATCCCGTTCACTTGGCTGGCCACAGGGGTTGGCCGCCAGGGGAAACGGTGAATGTGAAGCTACTCCCAAGCGCTTACCCCCGCAAGCGCGAAGTCAGGCTCGAAGGGATCCAAAGACCAGGGAAATACTGGGAAACCCTCGAAATCCAGGACTACCGTCTATCCATGTCTGCCAGCCCAAACGACCCCCGCCAGCCCACCGAAGAGGAGTTCGACGAGCTGGTGGGAGCGACCCTGCCGGTGGAAGAGAGCGAGTGGCCGTGCGTCCTGGCGACGGGGTACGAGCCGTCGAGTGGGGTCTTCGAGCTCCTGTCGCTGTCATACCCCGGACGTAGGCTTTCGGCATGGCGTCGAGCCGGCTTCGGGAGCACATCGACCTGTTCGATGACCCGCCCTGGAAAGCCCGCGAGATCACGCCCGACCAACAGAATCCCCCGGCGTTCGTGGCGAGCGCAGCCCTGGCGATGGTGATGTCCGTCACCGTGCTTGTGGTCGTGTTCACGGGTTTCGGCGTCATGGCCTGGGAGTTGGCCCACATGTTCGGTGGCTGACGTCGAGGATGACTGAGGCCGAGAGACTGGCTGGACCCGCCTGGATGAAGAGTTCCGCCGCTCGGGATGGAACCTTGGAGTGGTGGCAGGAGCGAGGAGGGCAGAGGTGAGCCACGGCCAGATGTGCTCGTTCTGTGGCCGGGACCGAGAAGGTGGCGTCTCCGGCCAAGGCACCCCGCGCTGGGCGTACATCTGCCCCGACTGCATCGGACTGGCCTACCAGATCCTCCACGGACCACCGCTGAGACAGCCGAACGCACCGGCTACCGGGAAAGGCTCCGAAACTCCAGAGGCGCCGCAACCCGCGTAAACCCCGGTGAATGAGGTCCGTAGGTAATTTCTCGCTCGTCATTTCGGGTGGAACCCCGCTAGGCACCCCCGCGGTGCCGTCGTAAGGTGCTGGTGGGCGGCCAAGCTGAAACTGCGGTTCCCCCAAAACCCCACCACTGGCTGGACGTCCATTCTCGCAACGAAATGGCGAGGCATGGGCAGCGTTCTCGTGCAGTGTCCGCTGCGTGCGCTGCCCATGCACTCCGCCATTTTCCTGCGATCCCCTGTCTGATGCGGTCATCGGTGACACGCAAGTGGTGCCCAAACGTCATGCCTATGGTGCGTCGGTGGGCAGCACACCCCTCCGCGTCGACATGAGCCCCGACGAGCCCCCGCGATGGCCGCGGCGGTGTCAGCAAGACCCGGTGAGTGTCCTCGCGCATCGGGGCGGGACCGGGCCCTGGCACGAGAACAGTGTCGAAGCCTTCTCGGCCGCTCTGCGCCTCGGGGCCGACGGCGTGGAGCTCGACGTGCGACGCAGCGCCGATGGGGAGCTCGTGGTGCATCACGACCCGGTGGTCCCCGGATCCGGGCTCATCCACGAACGGCGGCGCGAGGAGCTCCCGGAGTGGATTCCGACGCTGGACCTCGCCCTGGCCTCCTGCGCGGGGGCGATCGTCAACGTGGAGATCAAGAACGTCCCCACCGACCCCGCCTATGACCCGACCAACCAGGTGGCGGTCGAAGTCGCCGCACTCCTCGCAACGTTTGTCGGGACGGCGCGGCCTGGGCCCGCCCACGTCATCGTGTCCTCCTTCTGGCCCGACACGCTGGCCGCTGTCAGGGAAGCCGATGGCGACTCCGAGCATCGTGGGGACCGGGACCGATGGGCGCCGCTCGGGTTCTTGGTGCATCCCGCACTGGACGTGTGGTCTGCACTCGACACCGCGGTGGGCCTCGGGTGCGGGGCCCTGCATCCCCATTACTCCCAGGTGGCTGCCGACCTGGTGGGCCGGGCCCACGAGTCTGGGTTGGCCGTGGTCACGTGGACCGTGAACCTTCCCGAGGACCTCGATGCCGTGGTCGAGGCCGGTGTGGACGTGGTGATCACCGACGACGTGGCGAACACCCTGGCTCATCTGGGTCGGACCTGAGCCGGGTGGCCCCGCCGCGGGCGGGTACCGATTCAGGAAGCTGGATTGGTCGAGCGGCGGGTTCTCGGGAACAATCGAGGCCATGAACGTCGTCGTCTGCGTGAAACAGATCCCCGACCCCGCTGCACCCCAAGCCCTCGATCCGACTACCCACACCCTGGTCAGGGAGGGAAAGCTGATCATGGACGACTCCGACGCCTACGGCGTCGAGATGGGTCTGCAGCTGGCCGAGGAAGCCGGCGGCGGGGAGGTCACCCTGGTCTCGATGGCACCTGGCGGAGAGACCTCGGGCCTGCGCACCGCCCTCGCCATGGGCGCGGCCAAAGCCATCCTCGTGAGTGACGACGCCCTCAAGGGCTCTGACGCGCTGTCGACGGCCAAGGTCCTCGCCAAGGCCATCGAGCGGGCCCAGCCCGACCTCGTCATCGCGGCCACGGAGTCGACCGACGGCTACACGGGGACGACGCCGGTCCAGGTGGCCGAGCTTCTGGGCTTTCCGGCGGTGACCTTTGCCAAGAAGGTCTCGGTCGGCGACGGCCGCGTGCACGTCGAGCGTCAGACCGAAGCCGGCTACGACGAGATCGACTGTCCCCTGCCTGCCGTGGTGACCGTCACGGCGGGTGTGGTGGAGCCCCGGTACCCGTCGTTCAAGGGGATCATGGCGGCGAAGTCCAAGCCCGTCGACCAGCTGACGGTGGCCGACCTCGGCCTCGACGCCGGTCAGGTCGGTGCCGCCGGGGCGCGCGAGCAGGTCACCGACGTCACCGCGGCGGAGGCAGCGCCAGGCCGGCGAGATCGTCGTCGACGAAGGCGAGGGCCAGGAGAACATCGTCCGGTTCCTCGAGCAGCTCAAGCTGGTCTGACCCGGCCGCGCCGGGCACCGTTCTTCCACGCACCCCCAGGAGAAGAGAATGTCGATCGACAAGGTTTGGGTCCTCGCTGAATCCGCCGAGGGCAAGCCCACGACCATCACGCTCGAGCTGCTCACCCGGGCCCGCTCCATGGGCTCCACCAAAGAAGCGGTGGCATGGGGACCCGACACCGCGGCGGTGGCCGGCGAGCTGGGCAACTACGGCGCCACCACGGTCTACGACGTGGGCGATCTCGGCGACGCCCTCCCCGGCGCCCCCGTGGCGGCTGCCATAGCGTCGCTCATCGAGTCGGGCAACCGCCCCGACGTCATCCTCGTGCCCGCCAGCTACGACGGCAGGGACGTGGCGGCGCGGTTGTCGGTGCGCCTGGACAAGCCCGTGATCACCAACGTCGTGGACCTGACGACCCAAGGCGACGACGTGCGCAGCCAGCACGGACTGTTCGGCGGTGCCCAGGTGGCGACGGCACAGTTCACGGGGGAGCGCCCCTGGATCTTCGTGGTACGGGCCAAGTCCTTTGCCGCGGATCCCGCCGGCGGCGGCCCCGCCCAGGTCGTGGCGGCCCCGGTACCTGAGCTCGGAGCCACCAACGGGGCCAAGGTCCTGGCCCGCCACGCCGAGGAGCGCAGCGGACCGAAGCTCGACGAGGCCGACGTCGTGGTGTCGGGTGGCCGGGGCCTCGGTGGTGCCGAGTCCTACGCCATGATCGAGGAGCTGGCCAAGCTGCTGCACGGTGCCCCTGGCGCCAGCCGTGCCATCGTCGACGCCGGCTGGGTCCCGTACTCGCACCAGGTCGGCCAGACGGGCAAGACGGTCAAGCCCACCCTCTACATCGCGTGCGGGATCTCGGGCGCCACCCAGCACCTGGTGGGCATGAAGGGCTCGAAGAACATCATCGCCGTCAACAAGGACCAGGACGCCCCGATCTTCTCGGTGGCGGACCTCGGCATCGTGGGAGACGTCCACAAGGTCCTGCCCAAACTGATCGAGGCCCTCAAAGCTCGCAGCTGATCCGGCGCGGTCCCGGTGGTGGGCCTCGGGCCCTGACCAGGTGGGCGGCGCCCCCGCCCCCGCTCCGTCGGGACGGCGATATCCTCCGCGAGGTTCGTTGCGCCCCGTGATCCCGAGGTGCCTCCTCTTCTGAACAGCGGGTGACTCGCACGCATGCTGTTCCCCACGATCGACTTCGCCATCTTCTTCGCCGTGGCCTTCACGGCGAACTGGCTGCTGAACCCGTACCCGCGCCTGTGGAAGTTGGCCATGTTGGCGGCGAGCTACGTGTTCTACAGCTGGTGGGACTGGCGCTTCGTGTTCCTCCTGGCGTCGGTGACGGTCACTGCACACGTCGGAGCCTCGGCCGTGAACCACTTCCAAGACGAGCGCCGTCGGCGTATCGCCATGGTGGCAAGCGTCGGGGCGCTGCTCGGGATCCTCGGATGGTTCAAGTACTACGGCTTCGTGGCCCTGAACGTCGACAACCTCTTCCACACCCTCGGGTCGGGGCACCTGCTGCCGCTCCTCCAGGTGACGCTGCCGGTCGGCATCTCGTTCTTCACGTTCATGGCGCTCAGTTACGTCATCGACATCTACCGTCGCAAGCTCGAGCTCGCCCGCGCCCTCGATGTGGCGGTCTATCTGTCGTTCTTCCCCCATCTGGTGGCGGGTCCGATCGTGCGGGGGGAGGAGCTACTCCCTCAGATCCGGCGCAAGCGCGATCCGGCCGGGATCGACTTCGGCCGCGCCGCGTGGCTCGTCGCCGCGGGGCTGTTCAAGAAGGTCGTGATCTCCTCCTACGTCGACTCGGCCATCGTGACCCCGGTGTTCTCCGCACCGCACCAGCACTCGGCCCTCGAGATCCTCTTCGCCGCCTACGGGTACGCCGTGGAGATCTACGCCGATTTCAGCGGGTACACCGACATCGCCATCGGCCTGGCCATGCTGCTCGGCTTCCGCTTCCCCCAGAACTTCGACGCGCCGTACACGGCGCGCAACCTCCAGGACTTCTGGCGCCGCTGGCACATGACGCTGTCGCGTTGGCTACGCGACTACCTCTACATCCCGCTGGGGGGAGGCCGCGGCTCGCGCTGGACCGTCGCCCGGAACATCATGATCACGATGGTCCTCGGGGGCCTGTGGCACGGGGCGGCCTGGACCTTCGTGGCCTGGGGGACGATCCACGGGTCGGGCCAGGTGGTGGGCCATCTTCGCCGGTCCAACCGGGTGGCTCGCGGCCTCGACCCCGTCCCCGACGGCACGCTGCGCGTGATCGTGCAGCGGGTCGTCACCTTTCACATCGTGTGCCTGGGCTGGATCTTCTTCAACGCCGACTCGTTCTCGACCGCTGCCACCCTGATCGGCCGTCTGTTCACGGCATGGGGTCGTGCCCCCCTGGTGACACCACTGGTGGTGATCACGGTCGTGGGAACCGTGGCGTTGCAGTACCTGCCCCGGGACCTCGGGGGGCGGGCCCAGCGCGAGTTCGCCCGTCAGCCCTGGGCGGTGCAAGGGGCCATACTGGGGGTCGTTCTCCTCGGGATCACGACGCTCGGGCCCCAAGGTGTCGCACCTTTCATCTATTACAGGTTCTAGGCCGGTCCCGAGGTCTCGGTGACCGGTTCCGAACATGCACCTGCACACGCGGACCACATGAACGACATCCCCGCTGACCACACCGACGCGTCCGGCCGACGGGCCCACGCCCCTGTCGCGACCGAGGAGCGGGTGCAGGCGGGCGGGCCCGTCACCTCTTACGGGACGCCGCGCCCGGTGGAGGGCTCGGCGGGACCCGAGCCCGAGGAGCGACCCGTGCCGGGTCGGGTGCATGTCAGCTGGCGCCACGCGCTGGCGGCGGGCCTGGCGTGCTTCGCGGTGTGGCTCGTGCTGGACGCGCCTGCGCTCCTGCACTCCGCCCAGGACGCCCCGCTCGGCACGCGCCGCAGTGTCGCCCTGACGGTGCTCCGCCCCATCGCCGACGTCTCTGATGCCCTCGGCCTCGGGCACGTCGTCAGCGGAGCCAACCGGGTCATCGGACACACGGGGAACATAGGGAGCGGTGTGCTGCAGGTCGAGGGCGTCCCCGCCCACCGTCATCGTGTCGCCACCGCGCCGTCTCGCACCGGCGCCCGGCCGAGGCGCGACGGGACGACGCCCCCTTCGACCGGAACTCCCGCGCCCCTCTCCGCGTCGGCGTCGATCCCCACGACGCCGGTCACCGCGCCCGACGGCCTGGCGCCGTTGGCGGTGCCCACTCCCTCGGCTCCCCTGCGGTTGCTCGTGGTGGGGGATTCACTCGGGATCGATTTCGGCCAACCCCTCGTCAACGACCTCGCCGCCACCGACGTGGTGAGCGCCGTGCTCGACGGCCACATCGACACCGGCCTGTCCCGTCCGGACTATTTCGACTGGCAATCCGAGCTCCAGCGCGACATCGCCACCTACCAGCCCCAGGCGGTCGTGGTGTTCATCGGCACCAACGACCCCCAGAACTTCATGGAGGGCTCGACCTCGCTCACCTACGGCACGGCGGCGTGGAACGCCGCCTACGCCAAGAGGGTGGGGGCGTTCATGCAGACGGCTGTCGACTCGGGCGCCCGGGTGCTGTGGATCGGGATGCCGCCCATGGCCGACCCCGGGCTCAACGCCCAGATGGAGAACCTGAACGACATCGATCAGGGCCAGGCGGCATCGCACCGGGGGGTCACCTACTTCGCCTCGTGGCCCGTGCTGTCGAACGCGCAGGGCCAGTACAGCGCGTTCCTGCCGAACGCGTCGGGGAGCGAGGTCCAGGTCCGCGACCTCGACGGCACCCACATCACCGAGCCCGGTGCACAGCGCCTGTCCCAAGCCGCCATCGCCTTCATGGGCCACGAGTGGGGACTCGTCCTGTAGCCGCCGAGTCCCTGTGGGTGCTGCGCCACGCCAAGGCTGCATCGCAGGGGCTCGACGACCACAGCCGCCCCCTCACGGCGCGCGGCAGACGCCAGGCCGCTGAGGTCGGCTCGTATCTGGCGCGGTCCCCGATCGCCGGAGTGCGCACCCCCGAGCTCGTGCTGTCGTCCTCGGCCCGGCGCGCCCTGCAGACCGCCGAGCTGGTCGTGGCCGAGCTCGAACCACAGGTGGAACTGCTGGTCGAGCCCGCCCTCTACCAGGCCGATGCCGACGACATCGTGGAGATGCTCCGACTGCTCGGGGGCGAGCGCCGTCGGTGCTGGTGGTCGGCCACAATCCGACGGTCCACGATCTCGTCCTGCTCCTTCTCGACGACGAGGACGCCAAGGGACGCGCCCGTCTCCACCACGGGTTCCCCACCGCCACGTTGGCGGTGGCCGCGCTGTCGACGCGTTCCTGGGCGCGTGTGGCGCCCGGCACCGCGACGTTGCTCGAGTTGCGGACGCCCGACCGGTGATGTCCCGGGCGAACAACCGAGCCGGCCGCCAGCCCCGTCCCGCTCGCAGCGCCGAGGTGCATGCCGATCGCGCTCGGGTGCGCGAGCTCATCTGCAGCCCGCTCAGCGACGGCGACACCCTCGACCCCTTCGCGGCCCGACAGGACAAGGAGTACGTGTTCGCTCCGGGCCGCGGGGCGGCGCTCGCCTACAGACCGCTCTTCGGTGTCGCCCTGGGATCGGGCGACCCGATCGGCGCGCAAGACCAGTTCCTCGATTGCCTCCGAAGATTCGTCGACCGCTCCCATGCCTTGGGACTGAGACCCGTCACCATGCTCGTGCGTCGAGACAGGCTGGTGCTCTACCACTATCTCGGATTCAAGACCCTGTACCTGGGCGACGAGGCGATCGTGGACGTCGCCGGCTTCACGTTGGACCACCCGAGGATGCGAAACGCTCGTCAGGCGGTCAAGCGCTCCCAGAACTTCGGGGTCACGACCGAGGTGATGCGAGAAAGCGATATCCCTGCCTCGACCGTCGCCTCGCTGCGCGAGATCACCGTTCGGGCTCGGCGCGGACGGCGCGAGGAGGGTTTCTCCGCGGCACTCGAGGAGCCCTTCACCGTCCCCCAGCCGTCGTGTCTCGTGGTCCTGTGCCGCGACCGCGGGGGCACGCCCATCGGGTTCCAGCGGTACTCCTTCTGCAGCGGTGACACCAAGCTGTCGGTCGATGCGATGCGTCGTGTGCCCGATGCACCCAACGGGGTCAACGAGCGCATGATCTTCGAGGCTCTCCAATGGGCCGGGCACAACGGGATCGTCGAGCTCTCTCTCAACTTCGTGGCCTTCCGGAACCTCCTGCAACGACTCGACGTGGCCACCGGGCACGCCCGCCCGGCCCGTGCCATCCGGCGTCTCAATCCCGCCGGAGCGCCCACGCTCTTCACGTTCACCGAGAAGTTCCGGCCCCGCTGGGTCCCGCGCTACCTCGCCTATCGATCCCTGGCCGACATCCCGGGATTCGCGCTGGCGACGTTGAGCGCCGAGGGGCGCCTCCCCCCTTGGGTGGCGCGCCTGGGCACCCCCCGACCCCGCCCCCCGTGCGTCAGGAGCCGGACACAGACGCGTCGGATTAGCCTGCCCCGTCGGTGGGTGCCGACAAGAAACCCGGAGGAACCCGTGCGTCGTCTGCAAAGCGGTGAGGGCCTGCGTCGCGAGGCGCGGGGAAGCGAGATGTGGTTCAAGGCCACGGCTTCGGACACCCAGGGCCGGTTCTCGTTGATGGAGAGAACGCTGCCCCCGGGAGGGCGGATGCCTCCGGCCCATCGCCATGGCGCCAACGACGAGGCCTATTTCGTCCTGGACGGCCGGGTGGAGTTCCGCGTCGGCGACGAGGTGTTCGAGGGCTCGTCGGGGACGTTCGTCCTGGTGCCGGCGGGAGAAGCGCACACCTTCGGGAACACGGGGGGCGAGGCCGCCCGGCTCCTGGTGTTCCACGCCCCCGCCCTGGACCGGTACTTCGAGGACCTGGAGCAACTGTGGGCGGCGCCGACTCCGCCCGAACGCGATGCGGAACTGGACCTGATGCGGCGCCACGGCATGGAGCCGACGTAGCTTGCACATCCGCCCCCGGACCGATGCTGACGTCGCCGCCTGTGCGCGACTTGCTCGTCACGCCCACACGCTGGACGGCTATCCGGTGTACCTGCCCGATGACGACCTGGCGGCCTTCCTCGTCACGGCGGGGGCACTGGGGGCCTGGGTGGCAGCACTGCCCCGCGGGGTGGCCGGGCACGTCGCGCTCCATCCCCGGAGCTCTGACGTGGTGATGGCAAGGGCGAGTGAGCGTGTGGGCGCGCCACCCGAACGACTCGCCGTCGTGGCCCGGCTGCTCGTGGGCCCGGATTCTCGGGGCCAGGGGATCGGGCGTCTGCTCCTCCGGGCCGCCTCGGAGGAGGCGGTGGCCCGAGGTCTGTGGCCCGTGCTCGACGTGGCGAAGGAGCTGCGCCGCGCCATCGCGTTGTACGAGTCGTGCGGCTGGGTGCGCGTGGGCGAGGTGACGGTTCGCCTCCCCGATGGACGTGACCTCGAGGAGTTCGTGTACGTGGCACCCCCCACCGTCATGGGCGAACCGCCTAGGGTGCGGTGATCGACGTTTCGCAGGAGAGGATCATCGTGGGGCGCCACCCGCGCGCCGACATCGGCCGGACGCTCCGAGGCGATGTTCTGGAGATCGGACCGGGACATGCACCGTTCCCCACCTCACCCGATGCACGCGTCTCCTACGCAGACCGTTCAGTGCAAGGCGGTCGCGATGCCGACCTGGCCGGAGCTGGCGGGCGAGCCCCGAGGACCTGAGGCGCAGATCCACGTGGACCTCGATGTCGACGGGCTCGGCCTCATCGCCGACGGATCCTTCGATGTGGTCATCGCCTCTCACCTCATCGAGCACCTGGCCAATCCGATCAGGGCGCTGTGCGAGTTCGAGCGCGTGCTCCGCCCCGGGGGACGGCTCGTGTTGGTCGTTCCCGATCGGACCCGCACCTTCGACTCCGTCCGTCGGCCCACCGCTCTCTCCCACCTCTTCGACGACTTCGAGCGCCAGGTCACCGAAGTCGACGAGGAGCACATCCGGGAATTCTGTGAGGGCATCTTCAACCAACCCCCCATTCACCCCGACGAGGTTCGGGCCTGGCACGACCCCGCCCAGCTCGACGCGCCGCGCTTCGACCTGCATCGCCGGCGCACGATCCACGTCCACTGCTGGACGCCGGAGGAGTTCGCCGTCCTCATCGTCGGCTGTCTGGCTCGGGGACTGATGTCGTGGGCTCTCCTCGACCTGTACTTCTTCGATGATCCCGGCGATCAGCCCGACATCGAGTTCGGACTCGTGCTGGAGCGCCCCCGTCACCCCGCCGAACCTGGCGATCGAAGTGTGGGATTCGTCGGTCGCTGGGCTGGGGCGGTGCTCGAGGACCGAGACCGTGATCCTCTTCGCCTGCACGTTCTGCACGCCGCCCTGCTCGACGACCTCGCCGGATGCGAGCACGTGGCGTCCATGGCCTCGGTTCTCACCCAGGCACTCGGGACCGCCCTGGTGACGGCGCGGGCGACGGAGGCTTCGTCGGTGGACCGACTCAGGGTCGCCCAAGCCGATGGCGAGCGAGTCTCGGAGCGTCTCCGAACTTCCGAGCGACGCCTGACCGAGATTCTCGGGAGCCGCTCGTACCGCGCCAGCCGCGTCGTCAGTAGGGCACTGCGCCCGCTTCGCCGCCGGCGCTAGACCCACCGCCGCGGGCGGGACCGATCCTCTGATCAGACGGTCAACGCGTCGTCGTGGGACCGAGAGGAATCCGAGGCGGTCGAGACGGCTCGCTCCGGGAGGCGGACGCACAGACAGCTCACATCGGCGTCGCGTTTCTGGAACTCGCTGATGTCGACCGGCACCACGTCGTAGCCGAGGCCGGCGACGACGGCTGCGCTCTTGCGGCAGTTCGCCGCCATCAACACCTTGTTCTCCCCCAGAAGCACCACGTTCGATCCGTGCACTTCGGGGACGGGATGGAAATTCGCAAAGAGCTCAGGTTCGACCAAGAGGGCGGGGAACCCGATCACCGAGCCATCAGGCAGGGCGCTGAGGGCGGATTTGAGATGGCGCGCCGGCCCGACGGGAATGGCGACGATGTTCGCACCCGTCGGTTTCAAGATGGCTCGGAGCTGCCCGATCCCCTCCGCGTTGCTCGCCCCTCCGTAGCCGACGAAGATGTCGTCTCCGACGACGAGCAGATCGCCTCCTTCGAGTGTGCCGGGGGCTTCGATCTTGTGGACCGAATATCCCAACGGCTCGATCGACTCCTTCATGCCGAGCGCCTCGAACCGGCGGGAAAGCGTCGACGGGCGCGTGAGGATCGCCACGTCCCGATACACGAAGACAAGGTCCTCGATGAAGACGCCATCGGGGCACGGTGCGGTGAGCGGGACCACGATCGGATTCCACCCCGCGGTCGTGACCGTCTTGACGTAGTTGGTCCACTGCCGATGGGCGCGTTTGAAATCGATCGGGGCCCGCGCCCCTCGGTCACGCTGCCTCCTGTGAGTTTCGGGCTGGGCTCGCGCACGAGCATCTGGCCCATCGGTCAGATCACCTCCCTCGTGGGGGCGTGTTTCCCCGCGACGGGGCTCGGAGAGACATGGGTCGATTATCGCTGTCCACCCTCACGACGTGGCCAACTGCCCGTCAACGGTTGGTCAACAGCGCGCTCAGACCAGGGGCCAGGGGTAGTGGTGGGTGTCGGGGTCAGGGACGGGGAATCGTCCGGCCTCGAGCAGCGCGGCGGCGCGCCGCCCGACGGCCTGCACCTCACGGCGCCGAGAGGTGGGGGCGCAGCGTCTCGGGAGGGTGCTCGGCCACGCGAGCCAGGTCGTCGAGAAGCTCGGCGGGCACGGGCTCTCCCGCGAACTCCCAGATCACGGTGCGCAGCTTGGGCTCGGTGTGGAAGCACAGGCCGTTGTCGATGGCCCAGATCCTGCCGTCCTCCCCGAGGATGCAGTGCCCGCTCTTGCGGTCCGCGTTGTTGGCCACGACGTCGAAGGCGCAGATCACCCGCAGCTGGTCGTGATGGTGCTCGTCCTCGACCAGAGTGAAGTGGTGTTGGGAGAAATCGGCGGGGACGAAGAGCTGCAAGGAACCCGGCCCCAGCGGAGCGTCGACGCGCTCCACCGTCTCGGGGACGAGGTCCCATCCCAGAGCACGCGACAACTCGTAGGCGGCGATCTCGCGCCGGTAGATCGCTTCGGGGAAGTCCCACAGATGGCGCTCCCCGCGTCCGGGCTTGTACACGGCGCTGACCGCGTCGTCGCCCACGGCGCACGTGACGAGGAAGGTGTGGTTCGAGCTCCACGGCATTCGGCCGACGACCTCGATGTCGCCTTCCGTCAAGAGCGTCAAGTCGCAGGGGGCCGGTGGCCGTTGGTCCTCGGGCACTCGTGACCTGAAGGGTCGAGGGGGCCCCCGCACAGCGGGCACGGCGGTCGCCCTGCTTCGACCAGGGTGGTGGCGCGGATGGCGAACGCGGCCGCCTGGGCGCGAGTGATCGTGAAGCGCGCCATGTCCCCCTCCTCGTCCTCGGCGACGAGTTCCTCGGCGACGAGCACGATGCGGTCGATGGTGTCGTCATAGCTCACCCCGAGCGTCCCGATCACCCAGTGGGGGTCGGCGGGCTCTTCGAGGTCGAGGTTGATGGGGAGGCCCTCGGGCCGGTCGAGGTCGGCGAGCAGCCGTCCCAGGTATTCCGCCAGCACCGCCACTTGCTGCTTCTCGGCTTTCAACGTCACGACGGTGAGGCCGCTGCGACATTGCAGCAGGAAGACGCGCTCTCCCACGGGGCCTTCGGTCCCGACCGTGAAGCGGTCGAGGTCGCCGAGGTCGAGGGTCGGGCTCACGACACCGCCAGCTCGGCGAGCGAGTCCGTGGAGTTGACACACAGCACGTAGGAGCCGGACTCGCCCCGCACCAACGCCGTGACCGAGCACGGGGACACGGCCAGCCTCTGGAACAGGTCGAGGGGGACCCCGGCCGTGGCCGCCACGGCCGCCTTGATGGGATCGGCGTGGGACACCGCCACGAAGGTCTCGCCCCGATGCCGATCGGCCAGGAGGTCGAGGGTGGACAGCATGCGCGCCTGCATCTCGATGAACGACTCCCCGTCGGGAAAGCGGAACGAGCTCGGGAAGGCCTGCACGGTGCGCCACTCCCGTCGACGGCGCAACGCGCTGAGCTTGGCTCCGGTCCACGCCCCGAAGTCGCACTCGAGCAGTCCCCGTTCGACCCGGACCCGAAGCCCCAGTTGTCGGGCGATCGGCTTGGCCGTCTCCATGGCCCGCTCGAGGGGCGACGCGTAGACCGCCACGGGTGCTTTGGTGAGGGCGGCGATGCGCTCGGCGGCCTTGTCGGCCTGGGCTTTTCCCTCGTCGGAGAGGTGGAGGTCCGGGGCCCGGCCCGGGAGCACCGACCCCGTCGTGGGCGTGCGACCGTGCCGGACGAGGAGCGCGACGGCAGGGGCCGGATTTCGGCGGGCGGGCACGGCGCGCCATCGTACGCTGTCGGCCGTGGAGGTCTCGCCCCTCGATGAGCTGACCAGCGAGATCACACGGTGTCGGCGCTGCCCCCGCCTGGTGGCCTGGCGCGAGGAGGTGGCGACACAACGACGGGCGGCGTTCGCGGACCAGGACTACTGGGGTCGGCCCGTCCCGGGCTTCGGGGACCCGAAGGCTCGGGTGGCGGTGGTGGGGCTGGCGCCCGCTGCGCACGGGGGGAACCGCACGGGCCGGGTCTTCACCGGCGACCGCTCGGGTGACTGGCTCTTCGCGGCGCTGTGGCGCGGCAGGCCTCGCCAACCAGCCCACCAGCGTGGCCATCGACGACGGCCTCGAGCTCCGGGGGGCCTACGTCCTCGCCGCCGTGCGCTGCGCCCCGCCCCAGAACAAGCCGACTCCGGCCGAGCGCGACCGGTGTCGCCCCTTTCTCCACCGTGAGCTGGCGCTGCTCGAGGGCCTCCGCGTGGTGGTGGCCCTGGGCCAGTTCGCCTACCAGGTGCTGGCGGACGAGCTCGGCCTGCGACCGCGACCCAAGTTCGGCCACGCCGTCGAGGCGATCGTTCCCGACGGGCGCACCGTGCTGTGCTCGTATCACCCCAGCCAGCAGAACACCTTCACGGGCCGACTCACCGAGCCCATGCTCGACGCCGTGTTCGATCGGGCCTGCGTGATCGCCGGGATCGGCCGGAAGGGAACGACGTCAGGCCGGTGACGGTCTCAGGCCGGGCCCCGTCACGGCGGTCTCGGGCCAGCGGCGCCTGGAAACCCGGGCCAGCTTGCGCAGCAGCTCCAAGGCGCCGGGGTCGTCGTCTCCGGGGCGGGTCTCGATCACCGCGTCGGCGACCATGCCGGCCAGGATGTCGCGTCCCTGGTCGGTCCGGACGATGGTGAGGGTCCAGTCGTTGAAGGCACCGATGCCACCGGTGGAGATATCGGCGTGCTCGGCCGCGAAGTCGGGGCACGTCTTACAGCCCTCGCGGGTCCAGGCATGGCCCTCTTTGAGGGGGACCTCGTGGTATCCGCCGTCGCGCGTCCAGATCTGGAACACGCCCTTGATGTTGATCTTCGTGATGGCGCTGCGCTCGAGGCCGTACTTGGCCTCGAAGAGCTCGGGGAAGATGGCGTCGTCGAAGGTCTTCGAGCACAACAGGCCGATCGACAGCGCCAGGCGGCGGGCGACCTTGCCCGTCTTGCGGGCCTTCATCACCGCCGGGATCGAGGCCTGGCAGCTCATGCCCACCAGGGCGATGCGTCTCGGCACCGGCCTCGATCGCCTGGGGATAGGCCAGGGTGTTGGCCGAGTAGGTGTAGCGCGATCCCGCCGTGGCGAGGACCTCGGCCCGGGTGCGGGCCACGGCCGGAATCGCCTTCCACGTGCCCTCGCCCTCGAGGGCGGAGACGAGCGCGGCGTCGATCACGTCGTGTTCGAGCGCCCAGATCAAGATGGCCGACACGAGGCCGCCGTCCTGGCCCGAGTCGAGGACGGCCGGATCGGTGGCCCGGGCCAGGACGATGTCCCCGGAGATGCCGGCCACCTCCTCCTGGCTGCGCTCCCGGCCGAACAGGAACGAGTCGATGTCGGTCTCCCAGTTGCGAAAGCGCGGGCAGGCCCGGGTGCACATCGTGCAGCCCTTCACGCCGTGGGTGCAGTCGGTGGGGCCGCCGTCCTCGTCCACCTTCCACGGCCGGTAGACCCCGCCCTGGTCGTCGTACTTCAAGACGTCGTGCGGGCAGGCGATGATGCAGCCCGCACAGCCGGTGCACAGGCCCGACGTCACGACTTCTTCGTACAGGTGGGCCCAATGCGGCTTCTCGGGAGGCATCGGCGCCCACAGTAGCGTCAGCGATCGTGCCCGAGTTGCCCGAGATCGAGGCCTACCGACGGTTGGCCGAGGGTGCGCTCGGCCGGCCCGTCGCACGTGCCGTGCTCGGTGACCGCCGCTACGCGCGGGGCCTGACCTCGCCCCGGCACCTGCTCGCCGCGGTCTGAAAGGCGTGACCTTCACCGACGCCCGTCGCCACGGCAAGCTGCTGGTCCTCGACCTGGGTGGACCGGGCGATGGACGGCGCCTCGGCCTGCGTTTCGGCATGACGGGCCAACTCCTGCTCGACGGGAGGGCCGGGATCGACCGGCTCGTCTATTCGAGCGATCGCGACAACAGCGCGTGGGACCGCTTCAGCGTGTTCTTCGACGACGGCGGCCGGATGGTGATGCGCGACCCCCGCCTGCTGGGCGGGGTGGAGCTCGATCCCGACGAGTCGGTGCTCGGTCCCGACGCCCTCACGGTCCCCCCGGCCCAGCTGCGTCGGGCGCTCGAGCACAGCGACGTCGCACTGAAGACCCGCCTCATGGACCAGCACCGTCTGGCCGGGGTGGGCAATCTCATCGCCGACGAGGTGCTGTGGCGCGCCTCGCTCGACCCTCACCGACGTTCCGGCTCACTGACCCCGGCGGAACACCGTCGACTCCATCATCATCTGCGGGGCACCCTGGACGACATGATGCGCCGCGGCGGGTCGCACCTCGGCGACCTCATGCCGGAGCGGGGACCCGGTGGCCGCTGCCCCCGCGACGGCACCGAGCTCGTCCGCTCCACGATCGGGGGCCGGACGAGCTGGTGGTGCCCCTTGCACCAGCGCTGACCGCCGCCTTCAGGCGCCGATCTCGGCCAGCACCTTCTCGGCGTGCCCGTCGGCCTTCACGTGGTACCAGGCCCGCTGGACCAACCCGTCGGCGCCGATCAGGAACGTGGAGCGGATCACCCCCACCGACTTCTTGCCGTACAACGTCTTCTCGCCCCAGGCGCCGTAGCGCTCCATCACGGCGTGGTCGGTGTCGCTGAGCAAGGGGAAGCGCAGCCCGTACTTCTGGCGGAACGCCTTGTGCTTCTCGGCGCCGTCGGGTGAGATGCCCAGGACGGCGGCGCCGGTGCGGGAGAAGGCCCGCAGGTTGTCGTTGAACTGGCACGCCTCTTTGGTGCAGCCCGGGGTGTCGTCGGCGGGATAGAAGTACACGACCACCGGCGCGCCGGCGAAGTCGCGGAGCGCCACCTTGGTGCCGTCCTGGTCGGGCAGGGTGAAGGCGGGAGCCCTGTCGCCGGGGCCCAGTCGTGTCGTCTCCCCGCCCGTTTTTGTCTTGTCCGGTTTCGCTGGCAATGCCGGCTCCTCCTGGTCGTTCGCCGCCCCACCATGGCACAGTCCCGGCCCCCCATCTTCTGCGCGAGACTCGGGGCCGCGGGAGCTCGGAGGTACCGGGCTGAGAGGGCGCCTCGCCGGCGCCGACCGTCGACCTGATCCGGGTAATGCCGGCGGAGGGAGGACCGACATGCGCATCACCGACGTTTCCGAAGCGCGAGGTGCGGGCACGGCCGGGGCCGATGCCCCTGCCGGCTCCGACAGCCCGGGCGACTCCGACAGGCCGGGCGACCCCGAGACGTTCAACCGGCGCAAGGTGTATGTGGAGGGCACGACGGCCGGCGTGCGAGTCCCCTTCGTCGAGGTCTCGCTGTCGCCCACTCCCGGGCGCGAGGCGGTGCCCAACGCCCCGGTCCACCTCTACGACACGTCGGGCCCCGGGTCCGATCCCCGGGGCGGCCTGTCGCCGCTGCGCTTGTCCTGGATCCTGGCGCGCGGCGATGTCGTCGAGTACGAGGGGCGGGCATCGAACCTACGCGACGACGGACGCGGCGCGCTGCGCCGGGCCGGGGCACCCGAGGCGTTCCCGGGGGCGCGTCGTCGCCCCCTCGTCGCCACCGGGGCGGGCCCTGTCACCCAGCTCCACTACGCCCGCCGGGGAGAGATCACGACCGAGATGGAATTCGTGGCCCTGCGCGAGCAGATGGACGCGTCGGTGGTGCGCGACGAGGTGGCCGCGGGCCGGGCCATCATCCCCGCCAACGTCAACCATCCCGAGTCCGAGCCCATGGCCATCGGACGGGCCTTTCTCGTCAAGGTGAACGCCAACATCGGGAACTCGGCGGTCTCCTCCTCCGTGGCCGAAGAGGTCGAGAAGTTGACCTGGGCCACCCACTGGGGCGCGGACACCGTCATGGACCTGTCCACGGGCCCCGACATCCACACCACACGGGAGTGGATCGTGCGCAACTCGCCCGTCCCGATCGGCACCGTGCCCATCTACCAGGCACTCGAGAAGGTCGACGGCCGCCCCGAGGAGCTCACCTGGGAGATCTACCGCGACACCATCATCGAGCAGGCCGAGCAGGGAGTCGACTACTTCACCGTCCATGCCGGCGTCCTGCTGCGCTACGTCCCGCTCACCGCCCGGCGCGTGACGGGGATCGTGAGCCGCGGCGGCTCGATCATGGCGGCCTGGTGCCTGGCGCATCACGAGGAGAATTTTCTCTACACCCGCTTCGAGGAGCTGTGCGAGATCCTGGCTTCCTACGACGTGGCCTTCTCGCTCGGCGACGGGTTGCGACCGGGCTCGGTCGCCGATGCCAACGACGAGGCCCAGTTCGCCGAGCTCCGTACGTTGGGCGAACTCACCCAGGTGGCGTGGCGCCACGACGCCCAGGTGATGATCGAGGGACCCGGGCACGTCCCGCTGCACCGCATCGCCGAGAACGTCACCCTGCAGCAGGAGGTGTGTCACGACGCGCCCTTCTACACCCTGGGCCCCCTCACCACCGACGTGGCGCCGGGGTACGACCACATCACCTCGGCCATCGGCGCGGCGGTCATCGGGATGCACGGCACCGCCATGCTCTGTTACGTCACCCCCAAGGAACATCTCGGACTTCCCGACCGCGAGGACGTGAAGGCGGGGATGATCGCGTACAAGATCGCCGCCCACGCCGCCGATCTGTCCAAGGGTCACCCGGGCGCCCAGGCATGGGACGACGCCTTGTCGGCGGCGCGTTTCGAGTTTCGCTGGGAGGACCAGTTCAATCTGGCGCTCGACCCCGGCACCGCCCGCCGGTACCACGACGCCACCCTTCCTGCCGGCCCGGCCAAGACCGCCCACTTCTGTTCGATGTGCGGGCCCAAGTTCTGCTCGATGCGCATCAGCCATGACGTGCGGGCCCTCGCCGACGCGCAGGGCGTGTCCCCCGAGGAGGCTCTCGAGCTCGGCCTGCAGGCCAAAGCGGTCGAATTCCGCTCGTCGGGGGCGGAGGTCTATCGCGCCCCGGCCGACGCCTGACCAGGCGAGGCAGCGGAAACGTCCTGTTCGGGGCCCTGACGGCTACACTGAAGTCGTATGTCGCGGCGACGTGCCGCGTGCATCGGGGTCTTCCTCACCGGTTCTTCGATGGTCGCGCTACGAGCGGCCGGGGCGGAGTCATCGAGGCGGGCCCGCCCCGCGGCCGATGGGCGGCCGTCAGCGAAGACAAGCGAGCGACACACCGATGGCAATGACCTCCAGGGGCCCGGCGGAGCTGGAGAGCTCCGATTCCGAGCTCGACGCGCCTGAGCCGATCCCCACTGCGACCTTCGAGCAACTGGGCGTGGCTCCCGAATTGGTGGCGGTCCTGCACTCGCAGGGCATCACCGCACCGTTCCCGGTCCAGGCACTCACCATTCCCGACGGGATCGCCGGACGCGACGTGTGCGGCAAGGCGAAGACCGGTTCGGGCAAGACCCTCGCCTTCGGGCTGCCGCTGCTCATGCGGGCCGGCGCCGGGAGCCCCGACACCCCGCGCGCCCTGGTGCTCGTCCCCACCCGTGAGCTCGCCGTCCAGGTGGCCGACGTACTCGAGCCCCTGGGGAAGGCAACCGGGCGGCGCGTCGTCGTCGTCTACGGCGGGGCCGACATCGAGCGCCAGATCAAGAAGCTCCACAAAGGTGTCGACGTGGTCATCGCCACGCCGGGTCGGTTGATCGACCTGACCGAACGACGGGCCGTGTCCCTGGCCCGCGTCGAGGTCGTCGTGCTCGACGAGGCCGACCGCATGGCCGACATGGGCTTCTTGCCCCAGGTCGAATGGGTGCTGCGCCGGATCGAGGGGCGACACCAGACCATGCTGTTCTCGGCCACCCTCGACGGCGATGTGGACCGGGTGGTGAAGCGCCATCTGCACGACCCCGTCCGCCACGAGGTGGCGTCTCTCATGGCCACGGTGGAGTCCATGGAGCACCGTTTCCTCCAGGTCCACCAGATGGACAAGGTGAAGGTCGTGGCGTCGATCTGCCGGGGTGCCACCAAGGCACTGGTCTTCGTGCGGACCAAGCGGGGTGCCGACCGCCTGGTCGAGCAACTCGGCCGGGAGCGGGTGCGGGCCGCGGCGATCCACGGCGACCTCCGCCAGTCCAGTCGCGAGAAGGCGCTCGAGGACTTCACGGCCGGACGACTCCATGTGCTCGTGGCCACCGACGTGGCGGCGCGCGGCCTCGACATCGACGACGTCGACGTGGTCGTGCACTACGACCCGCCCGAGGACCACAAGGCGTACCTGCACCGCTCGGGCCGTACGGCGCGCGCCGGGGGCTCGGGGGTGGTCGCCACCCTCGTGTTGTGGAACGAGATCCTCGACGTGGAGCGGATCCAGAAGCGCCTCAGTTTGCGGGCGCCGATCGTCGAGATCTTCTCCAACGACCCCCGCCTCGCCGACCTGGCCGCATGGAAGCCCGACAAGGGCGCCGCCTGAGCTCGTCCCCCCCGGACCGCTCCCACCGAGGGCACCGCCGTCGTGTGTGACACGCTCTGCGTCCTCGGGGACACCGGCACGTTGTTCGCCAAGAACTCGGACCGCCCCGTCACCGAAGCGCAGGTGGTCGAGCTCCATCCCCGCCGGGAGCCGGCGGGCCCGCAGCGCACGCAATACCTGGAAGTGCCCGATCGTGGCGCCGGCGCCACGTTGCTGTCTCGCCCCGCCTGGCTGTGGGGTGCGGAGCACGGAATCAACGAGCACGGTGTGGCCATCGGCAACGAGATGGTCAACACCGTCGACGATCCCCGCCTGGCGCCCCCGGCGCTGCTCGGCATGGACCTGGTGCGCCTGGGCCTCGAGCGCGCCGCCAGCGCCGATGAAGCCCTCGACGTCATGACGGGGCTCCTCCAACGCCACGGCCAGGGCGGCGTCGGTGACGCGGTGAACGAGCTCGCCTACTGGTCCTCCTTCCTGATCGCCGACAGCACCTCGGCCTGGGTGCTCGAGACGTCGGGTCGATCGTGGGCGGCGCGTCCGGTCGATCGGGGCGCCGCCATCTCCAATCGCCTGACACTCCGACGCGACTGGACGCGGGCGTCGCCGGGCGTCGTCCCCGGGACCGATCTCGACGATTGGCGCGACCCGGGGACACCGACCGGGTTCGCCGACGGGCGCCTCGCCGCCAGTCGTGCCTTTGTGGCACGGAGCCTGGACGCACCGGCGTCCCGTGGCCGGTCCGCGCCGGCGCGTGCCGCGGTGGCACACCTGCGCGACCACGGCTCGGGCCCGTGGGGAGCGCCTGGCGGTGACGGGCCCGTCGTCGGCGCCCCGGTGGGGGTGGAGGCGGACGGCACCGGGGTGACGGTGTGCATGCACGTCCGGGACTTCGAGGCCACGACGGCGTCGATGGTGGCCGACCTGCCTGTCGACGGAGCGGGTCCCCGGCGCGCCTGGGTCGCGCTCGGCAACCCGTGCGCGTCGGTGTTCGTCCCCGTGATCGCACCGTCGCCCACCATGCCCGGGGGTCGGTCCCGGGTGTCCTCGCGCATGAGGAATCGGCCCGTCGGTTCGCGGCACTGTCGCGCGCGGCCGAGGTCGACGTGTCGTCGCTGCAGGCCGTGCGCGCCGTCTTGGGGCCGGTCGAAGACGTGCTGTGGGACGAAGCAGACACCCTCGACGGCGATCCCGCCCGCTGGCGGGCGTTCGCCTCCGGTGCCGAGCGCCGTGTGCTCGACGCCCTGGACACCCTGGCCCGTGCGGGCATCGGACTGACCGCCTGACGGCGTCGGGCGGCGCAGACCCCCCCGATAGGATCGCCGTCATGGCGAACGAAGGTCCGGCCCCGGCCCCGACCCCGATCGCTCTCGACGAGCCCAGCGGTGTCGAGAGGATCCTGGTGGTGTGCGCCCACCCCGACGACGTCGACTTCGGCGTGGCGGGGTCGGTGGCGGTGTGGGTCAAGGCGGGCATCGAGGTGTCGTACTGCATCGTCACCGACGGCGATGCGGGTGGATCGGACCGTTCGATCTCTCGTCCCGCCATGGCCGTGCTCCGGCGAGAGGAACAGCGCGCCGCGGCGGCCGAGGTCGGAGTGAGCGACATCGTGTTCCTGGGCTACCCCGACGGGCGGCTGTTGCCCAGCATCGAACTGCGACGCGACATCAGCCGCCAGATCCGGATCGTGCAGCCCCAACGCCTGGTGTGCCAGTCGCCCGAGCGGATGTGGGACCGCATCGGTGCCAGCCATCCCGACCACCTGGCGGCGGGGGAGGCGTCGGTGTGCGCGGTCTATCCCGATGCCCGCAACCCCTTCGCCCATCCCGAGCTGCTCGAGGAAGGCCTCGAGCCCTACAGCGTGGCCGAGATCTGGATGATGGCGGCGCGCAGCGCCAGTCGGGCCGTCGACATCACCGACACCTTCGACCGCAAGATCGCCGCCCTCCGTCAACACCGGAGCCAGGTGGGCGAGGGCGAGTGGCTCGACGCCCGCATTCGGACCTGGGTCGAAGCCGCCGCCCAGGCGGCCGGCCTGCCCGACGGGCATCTGGCCGAGTTGTTCCAGGTCGTCGCCACCCCCTGACCTTCTGTGCGCTCGGAACGTCGCGGCTCCTCGCCGTCGCGCCCGGGGCGTTGCTGGGCCGTGGCCCAGCACGCGCCGCACGAAGGCCCGGGGCTCCTGGCCGAGGTGCTCGCCGCCGCCGGGGTGGACACGCGCGTGGTGCGCCTCGACCGGGGGGACGTGCTTCCCGATCCCTCCGATCTCGGTGCCTTGATCGTCATGGGAGGAGCCATGGGCGTGCACGACACCGCCGAGTTCCCGTGGCTGGAGGCCGAGCGCGGCTTGGATCGCCGAGGCGGTCGGGCGCGAGCTCCCCGTCCTCGGGGTATGCCTGGGCGCCCAGCAGGTCGCCGCGGCTCTGGGGGCGTCGGTGACGACGGGCCCGTCGCCTGAGATCGGCGTGGGCGATGTCACGCTCACCGCCGACGGGCGAGCCGACCCCGTCCTCGGTCCCGAAGGCGACCGCGTGCCGGTCATCCATTGGCACGGTGACACCTTCGAGATCCCTGACGGCGCGGTGCGCCTCGCCACGGGGGAGCGCTACCCGAACCAGGCGTTTCGCTTCGGGCGCCTGGTCTACGGGCTGCAGTTCCACGTCGAGGTGGACGACGCCATGGCCGCGGCGTGGGCGCCGGACCTCCCGCCCGGGATCAGCCTCGGCATCGGGGAACGACGCCCGGTCGAGGCCGTGGGGCGTCGCGTGCTCGGGCGTTTCGTCGAGGTGGCGCGTCGGGGCTGACCGCTCGAGGTTCTCGGCGTCGTGTCCTCAGAGCCACCGGAGGTCGTCGTCGGCCTGCTCGGTCACGCGTGCGCAGGTCGGGCAGTACCAGCGGGCCTCGAGCGGCGTGCCGCACGACCGGTGGTGGGGGCCCTCCACCTCTCCACCCGCTTCACGCGCCCCCCACCGACTCAGCAATCGCAAGGCCCCGGCGAGGTCGCGGCCGGCCTCGGTGACGCGGTACTCCACCCGGGGCGGCCGGTCCGAATAGCGGGCCGCCGCCACCAGCCCCTGGTCCTCGAGCCGCCGGAGCCGGGTGGTCAGCACGTTGGGGGCCACCTTGGGAATGGCTTCTTGGAGCTCGGAGAACCGCCGGGGCCCGTCGAGCAGCGCGTCGACCACCAGGAGGGTCCAGCGGTCCCCGACGGCGGCCATGGCGGCATCGAGTCCCGAGGTCACGTCGCCGATCCTCGCATGCCCCGTCGTCCCGGTCCCGGTTCGTGCCATCCCCCGACATGGTAGCTTGCAAGTTGCAAGTGACTAGTCTTGTGGGGCCGGGCACAGGGAAGTGCAGGTCGAGAGGAACTCGGAGGTAGGTCGATGACAACGGTGGCAGAAGAGCTTTCGAGCGCGGTGGCGGACGTGGCGGCCAGGACGGCCCCCTCGATCGTCGGCGTGGGCGCAGGTGGGAGTGGCGTGGTCGTGGGTCCGGGGCTCGTGGTCACCAACGCCCACAACATCCGTCGCGACGAGGTGGTCGTCACCTTTGCCGACGGCCGCAGGGCCGACGGTCGCCCCGCCGGGGTCGACGTCGA
Source organism: uncultured Acidimicrobiales bacterium (assembly GCA_963768255.1). GTDB lineage: Bacteria > Actinomycetota > Acidimicrobiia > Acidimicrobiales > UBA8190 > Chersky-840. The sequence continues at coordinate 988,812 of CAVYGX010000008.1, forward strand.
CGGCGACCTGGCGGTGGTGTCGGTGGACACCGGCGACGCCCCCGCGCTCTCGGTCTCGGGCGCGACGGTCCGTCTGGGCGACGCCGTCCTGGCGCTGGCCAATCCCGGTGGGCGGGGCGTACGCGTCAGCGTGGGCTTCGTCTCGGCCCTCGACGTGGCCTTCCGGGGCCCCGGAGGTCGGCGCGTGGGCGGGGCCATCGAGCACACGGCGCCCCTGGCACGCGGATCGTCGGGCGGCCCGGTGGTCGACGTCGGGGGCAACCTGGTCGGTATCGACACCCACCGGGTGGGAGACGGTTTCTATGTGGCTCTTCCCGCCGACGAGGACCTCAGGGTTCGCGTCGATGCCCTGTCGCGCGGTGACGTGCCGCGTCGTCCCCGACTCGGGATCGCGGTGGCGCCCCCGCGCGTGGCGCGCCGGCTCCGGCAGTCGGTGGGCCTGGCCGAACGGGACGGGCTGCTCGTCCACGCCGTGGAGGAGGGCGGACCCGCTGATCGGGCCGGGCTCCGGGCCGGCGATCTCGTCGTGCGCGTGGCGGGGACAGCCGTCACGACGGTCGACGAGCTGGCCGGGGCGCTCGAGGCCGCCGACCCCGAGGCTTCGGTCGAGGTCCTCGTGGTGCGGGGAGCGGACGAGGTGACCCTGGCTGTCGACCTGGCGGGGCGGGGGACCGCCCACGAAGGCTCGGCCTGATGTCGGCGGTCATCGAGCGCGCCCCGTCCCTGAGGCATGCCCCGCAGATCACGACCGCGATCACCCCGACGACCGCTCCGGTCGCGGTGACGACTCCGGCGGGAGGGGTGATTCGGACGCGCTCGATTCGTACTCGCGCACGGTCACCGCGGTGGCGGAGCGCTTGGTGCCTTCGGTGGTGGGGTTGCGCGTCCATGGTGACGACGGGCGCAGACCCACCGGCTCGGGATCGGCTGTGGTCATCTCGGACGACGGGTTGTTGCTGACTTCGGCCCACGTCGTGGCCGGTGGGCAACGGGGCATGGCGACGTTCTCCTCGGGTGAGGAGGTCGACTTCGAGGTGATCGGCAGGGATCGCCCGTCGGACCTCGCCGTGGTGCGAGCCGCCGGTGCCGGCTACCGGGCCGCGACCCTGGGGGACGCGGAGGGACTGCGGGTCGGGCAGCTGGTGGTGGCCATCGGCAACCCTTTCGGGTTCGCCGGCTCGGTGAGCGCGGGAGTGGTCAGCGCGCTGGGACGGTCGCTCGTCACGGCGTCGGGTTCGACGAGCCGGTTGGTCGACAACGTCATCCAGACCGATGCCGCCCTGCACCCGGGAAACTCCGGTGGCGCCCTGGCGGTGGCCGATGCCCGCGTCGTCGGCATCAGCACCGCCGTCATCGGTCCGGGCATCGGACAAGGTCTCGGCATGGCTGTGCCCATCAACGCCACGACCAGGGCCATCGTGGGGACGCTCGCGTCCGGGCGACAGGTGCGACGCGCCTACCTGGGGGTCGGTGGCGGGGCGCGACCGCTCGCCCCGATCGTGGCCCGGCAACTCGGGCGGCCCCGCGGCGTGGAGGTGCTGTCGGTGATGGCGAGCAGCCCGGCCGCCCACGCCGGGATAGAGCCCGGAGATGTGATCGTCTCACTCGACGTTGAGCCGGTGCAGGACGTGGGCGATCTGCAGCGCCTGTTGGGGGCGGAGCTCATCGGTCGGAGCGGGACACTCGGAATCGTCCGCCATCAAGCGCTCAACGAGCGCACGGTCACCTACGAAGAGCTCTCCGAGTGAGAAGGGTGTCTCTTCGTCTCCTCCCGCGTCCGTCTCACGGGCGCCAGGGAGAGAGGCGGGATCGAGCGTTCGCCCCGCCCCGCGTGCTCGTGGCAACCTCTGCTTCCCGGAGGAACGCTCCGCAGGACAGACGTCGCCCAACGGAGGGTGTCACCATGGTCAAGCTCACCTGTCTCATCCGACGCAAGGAGGGGATGTCACCCGAGGAGTTCCACGCCTACTGGCGCGACCACCACGGGCCACTCGTGTTGTCGACGAAGAGCGGGAGCCATGTCCTTCGCTACGAGCAGCACCACCGCCCCCTCGGAGACTACGGAGCGCAGGACGACGGCCAGTACGACGGGGTGACCGAGCAGTGGTTCGAGTCCATGGAGGACTACCGGGCCCACATGGCCGAGAAGGACTTCGCCGAAGTGTGGGCCGACCTGCCCAAGATTCCTCGACGTCGACCGTCTGGCGTTCGTCGTCACCGAGGACCCGGTCGTGATCCTGGCGGGGCGCTGACGGTCGGAGCGAGGCCTTCAGGCCGACGCGCCGTCCACGACCGGGGCCACCAGGGCGGTGGCTCCCATCGATCCCAGGAAGGCGGCGTCGCCGAACGAGAAGATTCCCCCGTCGGAGGCGAGCAGCCAGTACCCCCCGCTCCCCGGACCGGCGACGATGGCCACGACCGGTTTGCTGATCGGTTGTCCGCCCATGGATCCGAAGTACTGCGCGTTGCCGAAGGCGAAGACCCCGCCGTCCGACGCCACGAGCCAGTACCCGCCGCCTTGGGGCATGGCCGCCATGCCGACGACGGGCGCGGCGAGGCGCGTGTCGCCCATGGACCCGGAGAAGGCGGCGTCACCGAAGGCGAAGACCCCGCCGTCCGACGCCACGAGCCAGTAGCCGCGCCCGTCGGGCGTCGGCGCCATGCCGACGATGGGCGCGGCGAGCGCGCGTGTCGCCCATGGACCCGTGGAAGCCGGCGTCACCGAAGGCGAAGACCCCGCCGTCCGACGCCACGAGCCAGTAGCCGCGACCGTCGGGCGTCGGCGCCATGCCGACGACGGGCGCGTCGAGCACATGTCCCCCCATCGAGCCTGCGAAGGGTGCATCGAAGGCGAAGACCCCACCGTCGGACCCCACCTCCCAGTAGCCGCCCGAGCTGGCGGATCGGGCGCGCCACCCACCACCGGAGCACGCAGCGCCACACCGCCCATCGACCCCGCGAAGCGCGCCGCCCCGAAGTCGAACACGCCGCCGTCGGCCGCGAACAGGTGGTAGCCCTCGGGGCTCTCGCCCGCGCCGATGACGGGGGTGCCCCCGGAGAACGTCACCGGCGCGATCCAGAGGCTGCGGAACTCGCCCAGGTTGTAGGAGTAGTCACTGGCCGGACCGTCCCAGGCGTGGTACGCCATCCACCAATTCCCGAAGGGTCCTGGAAGAGCGACTCCCCGCCGGGCCCGAGGCGCTTGGCGTCGGAGTGGAGGATCGGGGCGCCCTTGGGTTTGATGCACGGTCCCAAGGGCCCCGCGCAATCGGCGTAGCCCACCCCGTAGCCGGCGCTGTTCCACGGGCCCCCGGAATAGAAAAGGACATAGGAGCCCGAGGCGTTGACCATGTCGGGTCCCTCCACCGTGGACTCCCACGGCTGGTCCTGGGTCAGCACCGCCTGGGGTGCCGTGGCCAAGGACAGGCCGTCGGGAGCGAGCAGCGCGGCCCAGATGACCGCCGGAACCGTCGACTGGCCCGCGTTCGACTTCCAGTACAGATACAGCAGGCCGTTGTCGTCGAGCAAAGGCTGGGGGTCGATCGACCCCCCGAGACTCGTCTGGCAGATGAACGGCGCCGAGGAAGTGTCGGTGAAGGGGCCGCTGGGGTCGGCTGACGTGGCGATCGAGATGCATTCGTCGCCCGTGGCGGTCACCTCGGTGGCGTAGTACATGACGTACTGGCCGTCGACGAACACGACGCCGGGGGACCAGGTGCGCTCGCCCCCCGACCACGACGGCAACGTGGGAAGCGCATCACCCACCGGCTGCCACGTTTGGAGGTCGGTCGAGCTCAGGACGGGGATGTTCTTCAGGTCACTGCCCGTCGTGTAGGCGTAGTACGTCGTCCCGACCAGGATCACATCGGGGTCGGGGGCGTCGCCGTCGTAGACGGGAGCGGTGACGTCGACGGAGCCGACATCGAGGGAGGTGGGGGAAGCTGCGCGCCGGCAGGCCGCGCAGCGAGAGTCACCACGGCGAGGACGAGGACACCCGCCAGGGCCAGGACCAGCCGGACGCGACGCGACGCGACGTTCGAGGTCATCGGCGCGAACGACGGTGGTGCAGGTATCAGCCGGTCTCAGTGAGCGAGTTGCCGCAAGACATACGCCAGGATGCCGCCGTGACGGAAGTACTCGGCCTCCATGGGGGTGTCGATACGGACGCGGGCGCTGAATTCCACCTTGTCGGCGCGCACCGCGATCTCCTTGGGCACTTCACCGGCGCGCAGCCCGTCGAGCCCGGCGATGTCGAAACTCTCCTCCCCGGTCAGCCCGAGGCTCGCCATCGACGTCCCTTCGGTGAACTGCAGAGGGAGGATGCCCATTCCCAGCAGGTTGGAGCGGTGGATCCGCTCGAAGCTCTCGGCGATGACCGCACGGACACCGAGAAGGGCGGGGCCCTTGGCGGCCCAGTCTCGGGACGAGCCCGACCCGTACTCCCTTCCGGCCAGCACCACCAGCGGGATGCCGTCGGCGCGGTAACGCATGGCGGCGTCGTAGATGCTCAGCTGCTCACCGCTCGGCAGCAGCCGGGTCACGCCGCCCTCGGTGCCGGGAGCGAGAAGGTTACGCAGGCGAACGTTGGCGAAGGTCCCCCGCATCATGACCTCGTGATTGCCCCGACGGGCTCCGTAGGAGTTGAACTCCGACGGCTCGACGCCGTGCTCGGTGAGGTAGATGCCGGCCGGGGAGCTCGGCCGGATCGACCCGGCGGGGGAGATGTGGTCTGTTGTGACGCTGTCTCCCAAGATGGCCAGGACGCGCGCGCCGACGATGTCCGGCACCGGGGCGGGCTCTGCGCTGAACCGCTCGAAGAACGGCGGCGCCAGGACATAGGTGGAATCAGCGTCCCAGTCGAAGGTGTCACCGCGGCCGGTGTCGATCTCCTTCCACTGGTCGTCACCTTCGAAGACCGACCCGTAACGACGACGGAACATCTCAGACGTCACGGCCTGTTCGATCGCGGCGGACACCTCCGACGGGGTGGGCCAGAGATCTCGCAAGTAGACCGGACGGCCGTCGGTACCGGTCCCCAGAGGCTCGGAGGTGAGGTCCAGGTCCATCGTGCCCGCCAGGGCGTATGCCACCACGAGGGGCGGGGATGCCAGGTAGTTCAGCCGGACGTCAGGGTGGATGCGGCCCTCGAAGTTGCGGTTCCCCGACAACACCGCCGCCACCGACAGGTCCCCGTCTCGTACCGCCTCGGACACGCCGGGCAGGAGGGGACCCGAGTTCCCGATACACGTCGTGCACCCGAAGCCGACGAGCTGGAAGCCGAGCGTCTCGAGCGGTTCGCGCAGCCCCGCCCGCTCGTAGTAGTCCATGACGACACGCGACCCGGGTGCCAGAGACGTCTTCACCCACGGTTTGGAGCGCAGGCCGCGGGCGACGGCTTTTTGGGCCAGCAGTCCGGCCGCCAGCATCACGTCGGGATTGGACGTGTTCGTACAGCTGGTGATGGCTGCGATCACGACGTGCCCGTCGGCGATCTCGATCGGCGCGTGACCCTCGACACGCGCCGTCGTCACCCGCAGTGTGGGGACCGTTTCATCGTCGTGGGGCGCCGACGCCAGCGAGTGTCGGAAACCTGCCTTGGCATCGACCAGAGAGACACGGTCCTGAGGACGAGACGGGCCCGCCAGGCTCGGCTCCACCGTGGAAAGGTCGAGCGTCGCCACCTCGGAGAAGACCGGTTCAGGGTCCTCGACCCGGTGGAACAGGCCCTGCTCCTTGGCGTACGCCTCGACCAGGGCGACGTGCGCGTCGTCGCGGCCTGTGAAACGGAGATAGCGCAGTGTCACATCGTCGATGGGGAAGATCACGCACGTAGCGCCGTACTCGGGGGCCATGTTGCCGATCGTGGCCCGGCTCTCGAGGGGCAGGTGGGCGAGCCCCGGACCGTGGACCTCGACGAACTTTCCGACGACCCCGTGCTGGCGGAGCAGCTGGGCGATGGTCAGCACCAGGTCGGTGGCCGTCGTTCCCTCGGGGAGCTCTCCGGTGAGCCGCAGACCGACCACCGGCGGGACGAGCATCGTGAGGGGCTGGCCGAGCATGGCCGCCTCTGCTTCGATGCCTCCGACGCCCCACCCCAGGACGCCGAGTCCGTTGATCATCGTGGTGTGGGAGTCGGTTCCCACCAGCGTGTCGGGGAACGCCTGACCATCGTCGGTGGCGAACACCACACGGGCCAGGTACTCCAGGTTCACCTGATGGCAGATGCCGGTCCCCGGTGGCACGACCCGGACGCCGTCGAAGGCTTGTTGGGCCCAACGCAGGAGCTGGTACCGCTCGATGTTGCGCTCGTACTCGATGCCGACATTCGTGGAGAACGACGAGGCCAGGCCCGAGGACTCGGCGATGACGGAGTGGTCGATGACCAGCTCGACGGGGACGAGCGGGTTGATGGCGGCGGGGTCGCCCCCCATGGCCGCCAAGGCGTCGCGCATCGCGGCGAGGTCGACGACCCCGGGGACGCCGGTGAAGTCCTGCATGAGCACGCGCTCGGGAGTGAAGGCGATCTCGGTCGTCGAGGCCACCCCCGATTGCTGGCGACCGGCCCAGCTGGCCACGGCTTCGATGTCCGCGGCGTGAACCTGGCGTCCGTCCTCGTGGCGAAGGAGGTTCTCGAGGAGGATCTTCATGGCGTACGGCAACCGAGCGACGTCGAATCGGCCGGCCAGGGCGTCGAGTCGATGCACTTCGAACGTCCGGTCGCCGACGACGATCGTGGCGCGGGAGGAGAAGCTGTCGGCTGAGGAAGAAGCGGCGGCCATGGGGCCCATTCTGCTCCTCCGGGGTGGAGTGCGACACCTCGGCCCGGTGAAGGGCCCCGCCGTGCTCCCGGTGTAGCGTCCGAAGGGTTCCCCCTTGGGAGTGACGCCTTGTTTGGCTGGACGACCGTGCTGGGGTTGTCGCCTTGCACAGGCTTGACGCCCCTTCTGAGCAACGTCAAAGGACCGTCATGCCTGTCGTCCCTCCTGGTCGGCCCGCCCTGCTGCTGATGCCGCGCCCGGGTGCAGCTCCCGGGCACGATGAGCACCCTCCCACCGCCAAGACGTACCGACGCCGCCGCCGGACCTTCGCCCGGCATCCCGCCATCTGCTCAGAGGACTGCTCGCCCCAGTGGCTGTGCCCCCCCTGTCGGCACGGTCCCAGGGGGCGTCCCTCTGGCGCCCACCTTCGGATCGTCGCCGCCATCGGCCCCGACAGGAATCGAGGGCCCGTCTCCGTCGGGCCGACCAGATGAGCAGCGACGAATCAAAACGCTTCTGGGCGATGCTGTCGGGCGCCGACGATCACGAACCACCGTCGTTGGCGACGTTGTGCCGCGGATGTGTCGCCCTCCTCGGTGTCAGCGGTGCCGCCGTCTCGCTGATGGCGCCCGCCCATTCTCAGAGCGTCGCCAGTGCGTTCGACGGAAGGGCGCGGGCCATCCAGGACCTCGAGTTCACCCTGGGGGAGGGGCCGGCAATGGACGCCTACGACGCCGGCACTCCCGTCCTCGTGGACGATGTTCGAAGCCTGGGCGCCCGCTGGCCTCAGTTCTGCGCCGCCGCCGCCGCCATGGGCATCCGCGCCGTGTTCGCTCTGCCCCTGTTGACCGCGGGCGCCACCATCGGGGTGCTGGTCCTGTACCGAGACGGGGCGGGGGCCTTGGCGGACGCCGAGCTCTCCGACGCCCTCGAGGTCGCGGACCTGGTCACACAGCTCGTGCTCGTCATGCAGTCCGAGGCCCTCACAGAATCGGTGGCGTGGGCGCTGGACGTCTCGGACCACCGGGCCGTGGTCCACCAGGCCACCGGGATGATCGCGGCTCAGATCGACTCGGACGTCGGAGAGGCCCTCGTGCGGCTCCGTGCCCATTCGTTCGCCGCCGACCGGCCCATTCGCGACGTGGCCGAGGCCGTGGTGGCCGGGGAACTACGGTTCGACGAGCGGTGACGGCGAGAGGAGGAATGCCGATGGACAGACGAGAGGAGTGGCTGGCCAGGACGTTCGTCGAGCTGGCCGACACGCTCGTTGCCGACTACGACGTCGTGGACTTTCTGTCCACGCTGGCCGAGCGATGCGTCGAGCTGCTCGACAGCGTGGAAGTCGGCCTGGTGCTCCTGGACCGTCACGGCCAACTCCAGGTGATGGCGTCATCCTCCGAGCGCATGCGGGTGGCGGAGCTGTTCGAGGTGCAGAACGAGGAAGGACCCTGCTTCGACTGCCAGCGTCGAGGCGAACCGGTCGTCAACAGCCCCCTCGATTCCCTCGAGGATCTCTGGCCCCGGTTCGGTCCCATGGCCCGGACGGCCGGGTTCCGCATGGTTCACGCCCTGCCGTTGCGGCTGCGACGCGACGTCATCGGTGCCATGAACATCTTCGATACGCAGCTGCGAGAGATGACGAAGCAACAGGTGAACATCAGCCAGGCGCTGGCGGATGCCGCCACCATCGGGATCCTCCAGGAACGCAGTGTCCGCGAGCAAATCGATGTCGCCGGTCAGCTGCAAGGGGCGCTCAACTCCAGGATCCTCATCGAGCAGGCGAAGGGCGTCGTGGCAGAACAGCAGCAGGTGAGCATGGAAGATGCCTTCGCCATGCTGCGGGGATACTCCCGAAGCAGTCGCGTCGCTCTGAGCGACGTGGCCCGCGCCGTCATCGACCGTTCGATCAGTTCCGACACGCTTCGTTCTGCCCCTCCGCTGGGGCGCGCCGCCACGGCCCCGAAGACAACGTGACGGGCCCTGTGTCGGCCACCGACGTCGACGCTCATGTCGCGTCGGCAAGATAGGTCCGCCCGTGTGCTTCTCGCCCCAAGCCGATTTGGTGGGTGGGCTCGCCATCAGTGCCATCGGGGTCGACGTCGTCCGGCACGTGCACCAGCGCCGGGACCACATGGCGCTGGCTGCGTTGCCGCTGATCCTGGGCGCTCATCAGCTCGACGAGGCGTTCGTGTGGTGGGGCCAACAGGGCCACGTCCCCTCCTCGGTCGGCCGCGTCGCACTGTGGATCTACCTGTTGATCGCGTTCGTGCTCCTGCCGATATTCGTCCCCAGTGCCGTCTGTGCGCTCGAACCGAGTAAGAGACGAAGACTGTTGATGGTGCCGTTCATCGTCATCGGAGTCGGGGTGGCGGCGTGGCTCTTTGCGGCGTTGGTGCGCGGCCCCGTGAGCGTCACCATGCACCCGTACCATCTGGCCTACAGCGTCAAGCTGACTCACGGCTTTCTCGTGATCACGCTCTATGTGGTCGCCTGTTGCGGAACACTGCTCGTCTCGGGCTATCGCCATGTCGTCTTCTTCGGCCTTCTCAACCTGGTCGCGGTGGCCGTCATCGCCAGATTGACCGTCGACGGGTTCGCCTCGGTGTGGTGCGGTTGGGCGGCGGTGACCAGTGGGGTGATCGCGTTGCACATGCGCTTCGGCCGACCGCACCGTGCCATGCCGTACGTCCTCACCTGACTCACCTGACACGACCGAACCCGATCCTGAGGTGATCCCGCCTTTTCTGTGAGGCGCGATAGTGCCCGCAGCCTGGGGCGACATCGGGGCGCTCACCGTCCGTGCGCGACCGGGGGTACCATTTGGTAGGAACCAGTCGCCCGAGACCACGGTGACCTGTACGCCTTGCCGGTGGAGTTTTTTGTGCTGCCGCGCCAGGCAGGAAATGGACGCCGTGTCGGAAACCCTTCTTGAGAGGCCGCCTGCAGCGCCGGCCGTCGGCCCTTCGCAGGAACCGATCCCCGACGCCTCTCCTCCCGCTTCACTTACCACCGCTCGGGTCGTGACCTCTCTTCTGGTCGCAGGGCCGCTGGTGGCGCTGGCGGTGTTCATCCCGTTGGGTTGGGGTGGCACCAAGACCATGTGGGGTCTCGGCTTGGCTGCCGCGTTCTACCTCTTCACCGGCTTCGGGATCAGTGTGGGCTTCCACCGGCTCTTCGCCCACCGCAGCTTCTGCGCCCGGCGAGGACTCAAGATCGTCTTGGCCGTGGCCGGGACCATGGCGCTCGAGGGATCGGTGATCAGCTGGGTGACGATCCACCGCCGGCACCACATGTTCAGCGACCGTCCCGGCGATCCGCATTCTCCGGTGAGCTACGGGACCGACGACCCCACGACCACTCGGGGGTTTCTGTGGGCCCACGTGGGCTGGTTGTTCGCATCCGACCCCACGAGTCAGAAACGTTTCGCGCCGGATCTCCTGCGTGACCCGGACATGGTGGCGATCGACCGGCTGTTCCCGGTCCTGGCGGTCGCCTCTCTGGTGATCCCGTTCGGGATCGGCTGGGCCGTCACCGGGACCCTCGGGGGCGCCCTCGGCGTGTTCTTGTGGGCCGGCCTCATCCGCATGGCGCTGCTGCATCATGTCACTTGGAGCATCAACTCGGTGTGCCATCTGTGGGGACGCCGACCTTTCACCACGGGTGACAACAGCTCCAACGTCGCTTCTCTGGCACTGGTGTCGTTCGGAGAGAGTTGGCACAACTTCCATCACGCCGCACCGGCCTCGGCCCGCCACGGCGTGCTCGCCCACCAGGTGGATCTCTCGGCCCGCCTGATTGCGGTGTTCGAGAGGGCGGGTTGGGTCACCAAAGTGCGCTGGCCGACCGCGACGCAGATAGAGACCCTGACCACTCAGGTGGAGACGCCTCTTTCCGCCTGAGCACTGTCGCTCCGGGACGCCATGCCGGCACAGCGTGGTGCCGTCGTGCTGGACTGCTGGCCATGGCCAAGGTTCAGATCGGGTTCTTCTCGTTCACAGAGGTCACGGACCCCGCCGAGCACAGGTCGTACAACGCGTGGCACCAGCTCGACCACATGCCCGAGCAGTACCCCCTGGCGGGAGTGGTGTTCGGGCAGCGCTGGGTTTCCACCCCCGCCTGTCGCCAGGCCCGGGAGTATGACGATCCTTCGCTAGCCCCGGTCCACTACATGACGCTCTACCTCATGGGCGAGCCCCTCGACCAGACGCTGGAGGAGTTCCGCGCCCTGGGGGAGCGCCTGCGGGCCGATGGCCGTTTCCACGAGCACCGACGGTCGCGGCTCTCGGGCCCTCTGACGGTGACCGGCATGCGGGCGGCGCCTCGGGTGCTCGTGTCGGCGCAGTCGGTCCCCTACCGGCCCAATCGCGGGATCTACGTGGTGGTGCGCGACGGCACCGCGTCGCGAGAAGGCGGAGAAGGCGGACCGGTGCCCCCGGGTTTGGGCCCGAGCGACGTCGACGAGCCGGACAGTCGCCTGGCCGGTGCCCTGCTCGAAGAGGAGGGGGTCGCGGGCGTGTGGACCTTCGCCACCGACAGGCGCTTCGACGACCGCGGCTGGAACCCCGGCCACAGGACCATCACGGTCTCGTATCTCGACGCGGACCCTCTCACGGTGGCGTCACGACTGGGCGAGCTGGTGCGGGGGTCCGCCGACGCGACGAACGGGGCTGTGGTGTTCGCCGGTCCTCTGGAGACCATCACCCCCTGGAGCTGGGACTGGTTCGACGGCGCCGCGTGACGGGCCCTGTCGCGTCCCGGGTGATCACAGCTTCACGATCACCTTGCCGGTGTTGCCTCCGGTGAACAGGAGATTGAGGGCGTCGGGAGCCTGCTCGAGGCCGTCGACGAGATGTTCGGCGTGTCGCACCTGGTCCTGGGCTAGCCACTCCACCACGTCGATCTGGGCCTCGAGGAACCGGTCGAGATAGTCGAGCACGAGGAAGCCCTCCATCCGGCCTCGTTTGACGATGAGGTTGAAGATGTTGCGCGGCCCCGGGGGCCTGCTCTTCTCGTTATAGACAGAGATGGCTCCGCACAGCACGATGCGGCCTCGCATGGCCAGCTGGGCGAGACAGATGTCGAGGATCTCGCCGCCGACGTTGTCGTAGTAGAGGTCGATCCCCTCGGGGCACAACGAGCGCAAGGACGCGGCGACGTCGTCGGTCTTGTAGTTGACCGCGGCGTCGAATCCGAGCTCCTCCACGAGCCACGCACATTTCTCCGGTGACCCGGCGATTCCGACCACCTTGGTGGCTCCCTTGATGCGAGCGATCTGTCCGGCGACCGATCCCGTCGCCCCCGCCGCGGCGGACACGACCACGGTATCGCCGTCGGTGACCCTGCCCACGTCGATCATCCCGAAGTACGCGGTCATCCCCGTGACGCCGAGCACGCTCAGCACCAGGGGCGGGTCGATACCGGGCGGGATGACCTGCATCGAGGCGGCGCTCTCGTCGGCGATGGCGTAGTCCTGCCACCCCGTCAACCCGACCACGAGGTCACCCGGCGCGTAGCGCTCGCAGTTGGACACGACGACCTCTCCGACCCCCGCGCCCCGAACGGTCTCGCCCAGCCCGATGGGGGGTAGGTAGCCCGGAGCATCGTCCATCCAGGTGCGGATGGTCGGGTCCATCGAGAGGTACCGGACACCGACCAGCGCTTCGCCCGGCCCGGGCTCGGGCACAGGCCCCTGCACCAGTCGGGTGGTGGCGGCGTCCACCATGCCCGACGGCCGCTCGGCCAGGACGATGCGACGGTTCGTCGTCAACTGCACCACTCCTTCAGCTGCTCGATGATGGCTAGGGGGTCGGGCCCGACCGGGAGTGACGTTCAGCACGGTGACGCCGGCCTCGCGGTATGCGGCGAGGCGCTCTTGCACATAGCCCGCCGGCCCCACGAGCGACGTCAGCTCCAGCAGCTCGGCCGGTACCGCCGCGGCTGCCTCCTCCTTCTTCCCGCTCAGGTAGAGGTCCTGGATGAGCGTGGCCTCGGCCTCGAACCCGTAGCGGCGGGTGAGGGAGTTGTAGAAGTTGCGCCCCTTGGCACCCATCCCCCCGACGTACAGTGCCGTCATCGGCCGGGCGAACTCGCGCAGGTGCTCGAGACCGTCGCCGATCGCGACCAGGCCGCCGGCGGCGACTCTCGAGCGGGCCCAAATCGGGGGCGCGCTTGGCCGTCCCCGCCGCCAGGGCATCGCCCCACACGTCGTGGGCCCGCTCGGGGATGAACAGGAAGGGGAACCATCCGTTGGCGAGCTCGGCCGTCATCTCGACGTTCTTCGGTCCCATCGACGCCACCCAGATGGGGATGTCCTGACGCACCGGATGGTTGATCAGCTTCAGGGGCTTGCCGAGCCCCGTCCCGAGCCCGGCTGGCAGGGGTATCGGGTATAGACCCTCGTTGGTCACCACTTCGCGACGCCACACCTTGCGGCAGATGTCGATGATCTCCCGGGTGCGCTCCAGTGGTTGGGTGTACGGCACGCCGTGCCACCCCTCGATGACCTGAGGTCCCGATGCCCCCAGGCCGAGGATGAAGCGCCCTTCGCTCAGCGCGTCGATCCCGGCCGCGGTCTGCGCCAGCAGCGCCGGGGTGCGCGAGTAGATGGGCAGGATGGCGGAGCCGATCTCGATCCGCTCGGTCTTCGCCGCGATGTAGCCCATCTGGCTCGGGCCGTCGAGACCGTAGGCCTCGGCGACCCACACGATGTCGAGACCGGCGCGTTCGAGGTCGGCCACGTGGTCGGCGGACTGCTTGACGCCCCGCGAATAGTCGAGCATGGTGCTCAGTCGCATCGCCCCTCCTCTGGTCGGGCTACCCCTGATCGTCTCGAGCGGACTCGGCTGCGATGCACGCCGGCTAACCCCCGACGGTGGCGATGCCGCCGTCGACGGGGATGACCGCACCGGTGAGGTACGCACCCGCCCTCGATGCCAGGAAGATCGCGGCGCCGGCCATGTCGTCGGGCCGACCGATGCGCTTGAGCGGCGCGCCGGCGGCGATGTGCTCGCCGAAGGCCTCGAGCGTCGCCGCCATCATCTTGGACTCGAAGGGCCCCGGAGCGATGGCGTTCACCGTGATCGACGGGGCCAGACGCTTGGCCAGGTGCCGGGTGAGCTGGTGCACGGCTGCTTTGGACGCCCCGTACGAGTAGGTCTCGAGCACGGACACCAGGATCCCGTCGATCGACCCGATGTTGATGACCCGGGCCGGGATCCTCGGGGCTCGAGGCGGCCCGTAGCAGCGGCGTCAGGAACTTGGTGGTGTGGAACACGCCTTTCACGTTCAGCGACAGCACGCGGTCCCAGGCGGCATCGTCGAACTCCTCGAACGGCGCCCCCCAGGTGTTCCCGGCGTTGTTGACCAGGATGTGCAGTTGCGACTCGCGCTCGGCCAGTGCCGCGGCCAACGCCCGGCAGCCGGGTTCGGTCGACAGGTCGGCGGGCAAGGCCACGCACTCACCGAGCGTCGGACAGCTCTGCGGCGAGCTCGTCACACGCCTCGGCCTTGCGGGACGACACGTACACCTTGGCCCCCGCCTCGACATACCCCGTGGCGATCATCTTGCCGATGCCTCGCGATCCGCCGGTGACGAGGGCGGTCTTGCCGGCGATGGAGAACAGGTCGGTCATGGTCGAAACAACTCTCGGAGGGGGAGGCCGCCGACGCTACCTTGATCCTCGACCGAAGCGCCGGGTCTCCGTGTCAAGCTGGGCTCGTGGGGTCGGCCCGGTCGAAGCGGAGCAAAGAACGCCAGGTCCGTGCGGCGCGTCGGCGCTTGCCGCCCATCCGCGGCGCACGGGGGAAGAGTCTCAAACACCGGCGGCTCGCCGCCCCCCGGGTCGTCGGGTTGAGCCAGTTCGCCGAGGGTCTCACCGGCCCGAAGCGCCGGTGGCGGCCACGGAGTCGGGTCAAGACCTGGGTCCTGTCGGCATTGCCCGTCGTCGTCGTCGCCGTCTGGGTGGTGGCGCGCGTCGCTCGGCATCTCTGAGCGCGGCCTCACCCTCCCGTGGCCGAGAAGTGCTGGTAGTCCGGGCTCGACGTCCAGCGTCCTCCCCACAACCAACCGACCGAGGCGAAGGCATCCACCAGCTCTCCGCCGGGGACCGCCATGCCGGGACGGACGTTGGACCGATCCAGGAACGCCGCCCCGGCAGATGGCTGGACCTGGCCGCCCTCGAGGTACGGGTTCTCCACCGGGTTCACATCGATCGCCTCGCCGTAGGCGTGCACCGACCACGTGGGGGGGCCCGGCGCCACCGCGTACCGGCAGTTGAAACCCGAGGTGTTGTCGTTCGCCATCGAGACCGGGTCCTGGCCGCCATAGACGTCCTCGGGCTGCATCTGGCGAATGGGGAAGCGTTCGGTGAAGAGCTGCCCGAACACCTTGAGCACGGCCGAGGTCACCGCGCTGTTTACCACCATGGTGCCGGTGTGCGACCTGCCCGTCGAAGCCCCAGTAGCTCATGGTGAGCATGCGCAGCTGGGCCGGTCCCACGGGACAGCCCGGTCTCCAGGTTCCCGACACCTGCGCCGCGCTCACCGTTGCCACGGTGCCCACGAAGTGGGCCGAGCTCGAGGGCGCGGGTGCCAAAGAGGTGGTCGGGGAGGTGGTCGGGAGTGGCGCAACGGTGGTGGTAGGTGCCGACGTCGAGGTTCTCGGCTCGACCGGGGCCCGGGTGGGTAGGGAAGGGGTGGCGATCCGCGCTGTACTGGAGCACGCGGCCAACAGGCCCGACGAGAGGAGACCGGTGGCGAAGAGGACCGTGAGGTGGCGCGTGGGGCGCGGCACGGGCGCGCACCATAGCCGGGGCGGCCGGGCCCCCGTGGGGTTGGGCCTCGCCGCTGTGCACGCTGCTCGTGCTGGCTTCGTGCGGGGGCTCCGCGGCGCCGCGACGCCGACGCCCACCGGGGCGTCCCCCACGTCCCGCCGTCCACCACCACGGTCCCCACCACCGTGCCGGCGGCGGTCGCCACCACGGTGCCGCCGACGACCACGGCGCCCCCCGCCGTCCGGGCCGCCGCCCCCGCGCCGGTTACCACGGTTCCTCGGCCGACGGCGCCGGCGGCGCCGGCACCGCTCTTGGTGACGCGTCTGGTGGGGGTGGGATCGGCTACGCAGGTGATCGCGGTCAGTGCCGCGGCGTACGGCCAGACCGTCGCCACGCTCACCGCGTATCAGCACGACGCGGCGGGATGGCACCAGGTGTTCGGCCCCTGGCAGGCGGACGTCGGCTACGCGGGCTTTGCCCCGCCCGGCGAGAAGCACGAAGGGGACGGGCGCACGCCGTCGGGCTCGTTCGGGTTCGACTTCTTCTTCGGCGTGCTCGCAAACCCCGGAGTGCAATTCCCGTACCGGCCCATAACGGGACCGAACATCGTCTGGGATGACGATCCGTCGAGCCCGCTCTACAACCAGTGGGTGGATACGAATGTGTCGAACGCGGGTGCCGCACCCGAGCCCATGGACGTCTCCGCCTACGACTACGGGGCGGTGATCGCCTACAACATGAGCCCGACCGTGCCCGGGGCGGGCAGCGCCATCTTCCTCCATGTCTCGGATGGGACCCCGACGGTGGGTTGCGTGTCTCTCCCCACTAGTGAGCTGCTCGCCATTCTGCGATGGCTGAGCCCCGCCGCGCAGCCCAGGATCATCATGGGGACAGCGGCCACCATCGCTCCCTGACCCGGCTCGCGACAGCCCGCATCCCACCCGGTCCTCCGTCTCGCCCGGGGCCCCGTCCCGCCGTAGCGTGGTCTTCGTGGAAGACGTCTTTCAGATCGTGCACCGTCAGCGCGCCTGTCGGAGCTTCGGCGACGACCCGGTCGACGACGCCATGGTGGAGAAGGTGCTCGACGCCGCCACATTCGCCCCGAGCGCCGAGAACCGCCAGCCGTGGGTGTTCGTCGTGGTCCGCGACGCCGATCGACGCTCCGCCATCGGCGCCATCACCCGCCAGGCGTGGGAGGGCGGGGGCCGGGCGCATTCCGAGAGCCGGTTGTCCCCCGGACTCCTCGCGGAGGTGGACACCGGAGCCCTGGGGGGCATCGCCGGCGCGCCGGTCCTCGTCGTCGTGTGCGGCGACACCCGTCTCGGGGACCGACGCGTGCTCGAGGCGTCGGTGTTCCCCGCCATCCAGAACCTGCTCCTGGCCGCCACCACCCTCGGTCTGGGCTCGTCGCTCACCACGCTGCCTCTGGTGTTGGGCGACGAACTGGTCTCGATCGTCGAGCTGCCACCGGAGGTCCTCCCGATGGCGGTCATCCCGCTGGGCTGGCCGGCCCGCCCGATGTCCCCACCCCGGCGTCTGCCGGTCGCCGAGAAGGCCCATCGCGAGACCTTCGGCACTCCGTGGTGAGACCGGGGTAGGACCTCACCGTGCTCGGGCGCACCGTACGGCGCTACGGTCCCCCCGTCTCCGCCAACGATGCCGGGAGGGGCGCACCGTCGGATGCAGAAGCACGAGCTACGACGTGATCGTGGACGGCACCCCGCCCGAGGTGTGGGAGCTGTTCTGGTACCGGGGCCCGCGCCGTCCCACCTCGTCGGGCGTGTCGATCGAGATCCTCCACCCCGGCGACGCGGTGGGCGAGGGTCTCGTCCGACATTGCACCTTCCGTGTGCCGCGCTACCTGATGTCGGGCGGAGTCGGGAACTCGTGGGAGTGGCTCACCGAGGTCAGGCCGCCCGTGTCGTGGAAGTACGACGCGGTGGGCAAACCGCTGTGGTCGATCGCCGAGGGACGCACCCGGCTCGAGGACCTGGGAGACGGCCGGACCAAGATCCATTTCTCCGAGACCTACCACGCCTTCAACCCGGTGATGCGTGTCCTGCTCGAGCGCCGGGTCCACCACTTCATCTCGAAGGACAACGACCGGTTGATCACGACCGCGATCAACGACGGGATCCGGCGGCTTCGTGCCGCCCGAAGTTCGGGGCCCGCCGCCGACCCTGAGGGCGGGCCCGACGGCGGAACGTGACCTGCGGGAACCTTTCGGGGGCCCGGCGCCTCTTGTAGCTGTGGAGCAGCTCGTCCGGGCGGCTCGGCGGGGTGACGCCGTGGCTATGGACGCGCTCGTCCGCGAGCTGATGCCCTACGTGAGCCGGGTATGCGGGGCGATCGCCCTCGACCGCGGAGACGACGCCATGCAAGAGACGTTCATCGCGGTGCTGCGCAACATCAAATCGCTGCGCCAGCCCGCCGCCCTCTACGGCTGGGTGCGTCGGATCGCGGTGCGCGAGTCCATCCGGGCCGCCCGCGGTCGGCGCGAGGACCCCGTCGACCCCGCTCTCCTCGTGAGCGCCCCCGTCCCTCCCATCGACATCGCGGCCGTCGTCGACGTCCGGTCGACGCTCGCACGTCTTGCCCCCGAGCAAAGAGCCATTCTCGTCCTGCGTGACGTCGACGGATTGAGCGAGGCCGAGACCGCGCAACTCCTGGGAATCGCCGAGGGCACCGTGAAGTCGCGCCTGCACCGGGCCCGGTCGGCATTCTCCCGGAGGTGGGAATCGTGAGCGACGTCGGGCGTCAGTGGCCGGTGGCGGCGTTCGGGCCGATCGGGCGCGCCCGTGCCATGGCCGCCTCGATCCCCAGCGCGGCGTGGACCGAGGGGATCCTGGACGCGCCCTACGCCGTGGCGTGGCCGTGGATCGCCGACCTGGCGGTGTCGGTGCCTCGGTTCGACACCCAGGTCCGCAAGCTGCGCGTCCTCGCCCGCCGAGCAGAGGACGGGGCGGAGCGGCTCCGGGTGGCGGCCACGACCTTCGGCGTCGCCTGTCCCCTTCGACGTGCGGCTCGAGGACGGCTTCTGTCTCATGCAGGCCCGGGCCCGTATGTACCTCGTCCTCATGGCGGCCGAGCCCCACGACGGGGGGCGCGCACGCGCTTCATGCACCTCGAGGCGGTCCCGCTGCCGGGGACCCGCCTGCTGCGGGCCCGTCTCCAGCGCGCCGTCGATGCCGACTTCCGCAACCTGGCGCGTCTCGCTGCCGAAGGGTTCTGAGCGGAACGGGCCGGTGTAGTCCTCCCCGGTACTGTGCGCAGGTGCCTGTGATGAGCGTCGCCGAACTCCAGAGTCTTCTCGACGGGACCTTTCCCGATTCGCCCCCTCCGTACTTCATCGAGGAGACCGGCGATTGGGGTGTGACGATCCGGCTCCCGATCACCGAGGCGCACAGCCGGCCGGGAGGCACGGTGTCGGGGCCGGCCCTCATGGCGTTGGCGGACGCGGCGGCCTGGTTGGCGATCCTGGCTCAGATCGGCCCGGTGCTCCTCGCCGTGACCACGAGCCTGCACATCGACTTCTTGCGCAAGCCGGCCCTGGTCGACGTGGTGGCCGAAGGCCGCCTCTTGAAGCTGGGCAAGCAGCTCGGAGTGGTCGACGTCGGGCTCCACTCGGCCGGGCACGAGGAGCTCGTCGCCAAGGCCCAGGTGACCTATTCAATCCCTCCCCCGTAAGCGCTCAGCGATCGGCGACTTGCTCGAGGAGAAAGGCGCGCCGCGGGCACTCCCGTGCGGCTCGTCGGGCCAAC
The DNA here is from genome assembly GCA_963768255.1 of uncultured Acidimicrobiales bacterium. GTDB lineage: Bacteria > Actinomycetota > Acidimicrobiia > Acidimicrobiales > UBA8190 > Chersky-840. The sequence goes on from CAVYGX010000008.1 coordinate 1,008,102, forward strand.
GCGACCAGGTGCGCCGGGACGGGTCCCCCCCCACAACGGGGTATCCCCATTCGTCGAGCGCGACGAGCTCGGGGAGGAGCTCGGCGCAATACCCGTAGGCGTCGCACTCGATGGGGTTGACCTTGATCACCGAGCTCATCTGGTTCCCGCCTTGATCGACCCCGCCGTGGCCGAGACCGAGGCGGGGAGGACCGAGGGCTCGTCTCGAAACGCACACGGTCGTCCCCCGGCATGTGCGGCGGCGTCGGCGGCGAAGACCGACAACGCGCTGCGCACCATGCGGGCGACGCCGTCGGGGTGACGACACGCCCCGCGTCCATCGACCGACGCCACTCGCGCCTCGATTCGTCCGATGGCGTCGGGGTCGGCGTACCCGGACTCCAGGCGCTCCAGGTCCTCGGCGACAGCCGGGAGCCCGAAGACGCAGGGGCCGCACTGCCCGGCGCTCTCACCGGCCATATAGCGCGCCACTCGTCTCGTCTCGGCGATCCCGCAGCTCCGTCGCGTCAGGACCACGAGCACTCCCGGCCCGACGACGGCGCCCACTGCGGCGAGGTCACGCGGGACATACGCGCGTTCCCAGCGCCGCGGCCGGGACCCAGCTTCCTCCGAAACCGCCGGTCAGCACGGCGGCGACCTCGTGGGTCGGTCGGGCCTGTCGGACCATGGCGCCCAGGGTCGTCCCCATGGCGACTTCATAGACACCGGGATGTTCGACACCGCCCGAGACCGTCACCAGCGTCGTCCCCGGTGCCTCCGCGGTGCCCGCGCCACGGAACGAGGCGGGGCCGTACCGGGCGATGAGGGCCATGTGCGCGAGCGTCTCGACGTTGTGCACGAGCGCCGCACCTCGTGAGAGCTCCAGAGGGTGGCTCTTGTCCGGCCGCCAGCTCGGCGCTCCCGAGTCCCCGCGCAGCCAGGACACCAAGGCCGATTCCTCGCCGGCAACGTACCCTCGGGGAGGACGCACCACCTCCAGCGGCACGGGAGCCGAGGCGGTGCCGACCCGTTGCGCCGCGGCGCGGATTACCGCGTCGGCGGTATCGGGTCGATCCCGGGTGATGCACACCACGATCCGGGTGGCGCCCATTGCACAGGCGGCCAGCTCGGCCCCATCGAGCACGAGATGAGGCACGCATGACAACAGGACCCTGTCCTTGGCGCTGGCGGGCTCGCCTTCCATGGCGTTGACGATCACCGTCGGAGACCCTTTCGCCGACCGGACGAGGTCGAGCTTGGTCGCCGACGGGAACGACGCACCACCGCGACCGGTGAGGCCCGATGCCTCGATCGTCGCCGCAAAGCGTTGGGCCCACGCCGCATCACCTGGGGGGAGGGGAGGCGCACCGTGGTAAGTGAGATGGGACACAAGATCGGCGCGACGGTGCGCCCGCCAGCTCCCCAGGAGCGTGACCTGGCCGCTCGTGACCTGGGTCCTCGTCACCTCGCCGGGCGCGGTCTCGTGGCAAATGGCGCGGGTACCGTTGTCGACCTCGGTGATGGCGCTGCGCACGGGATCGTTCCTCTGGTCAGGCCGAAAGGTGCTTGACGCGGGCACCTTGGAGGCGGTGGGGGACGGGGTGCAACGCCAACGCCTTGGACCGGCGCGCCGCGGCCAAGGCGATCCGCCACGCTGCGGCTCCGACGGCGGCACCGACACAGACGACGGTTAGCACGATCACCCATCCTTGGCCCATGTCGGTGCCCATGCCGAAGGAGTGCGCCAGCGCCACCGGCCAACTGAGATACGCCAACCAGTGCACCGCTCGCCACGTGCGGGCGCGGATCTTGTGACGCAGGAAGCTAGTGAGCGCGACAGCGAGCAGCAGGTCCACGCCCACGGCACCGAGCGCCACCCAGAGTCGTTTGTAGGACGAGGCGAAGGGGACGACGATCGCCGCCCATCCGATGTGCACGTAGGTATCGACCACGCTCGTGAGGATGTGGCAGGCCAAGAATCCCATCGTGATCACCGCAAGGCGGCGATGCAGGTCCTGAACCGAGAACGCCGGCCAGCGCGGACTGGCGGCCCGATTGGCTGTGAGGATCCCGAGCACGGTCGTGGCGGTCAGGAGGACCAACGACATGAGGCCGGTGGCCCGGGTGGCGTACCAGAGGACGGGAGAGCTCATGACGCGGTGTCACCCCGGTCATCCGACGGCCAACCGTTGAGGGCGACGACCTGTCCGTCGTGCCGGACGAGACGGGCGGGGAGGCCCATGTCCACGAGCTTGGGAACGGCCCGCCGGCCCCACACGACCGCAGCCGTGCTGAGCGCGTTGGCGTCGACACAGCTGGCGCCCGAGACCGACACGAGCACCCAGAAGGGCGACACACTGTCGCCCGTGGCGGGGTCGACGATGTGATGCAGCTGTCGGCCGCCCCGTTGCCATGTCCGCACCGACGTGCTCGAGCTGGCCATCCCCCCTGACTCGATCGAGACGACCTGATCGACCGCCGCCGCGGGCGTCGAGGAGCTCGCCGCGATGCCGACGGCCCACCCGCCCTCGGGCGGGGGTCCCGCCATCGCCACGTCGCCACCGATGCTCACGAGGACCCCGGTACGCACGGCCCTGGCGATCCGCCGTGCCGCCCGGTCGGCGACGAGAGCCTTGGCCGACACGCCGAGGTCGATGTGTGTGCCGGGCGGTACCCGCACCGTGCGCGCCTGCGCATCGAGCTCGATCTGCCACCAGCCCGGGGCCGGCCGGGGCGCATCCTGGAGCTCGGCGCCGATCCCGTCGAGCTCGTCGAAGTCACGGTCGTAGCCCAATGCCTCGACGGCGGCGCCCACCGTGGGGTCCACGGCTCCGTCTGTGTGCTGCGCGACGTCGCACGCAACCCTGATGGCGTCGAAGAGCAACGAGCTCACCTTCACGGGTGTGCCGTTCGCACGGTGGAGGTTCCAGAGCTCGGAGTCGGATCGGAACCGGCTACAGGTCTCGTCGATGGCGACGAGCTCGTCGCGCAGGATCCTTTGTGCCCAGTCCATGGTGGCGGGGTCGGTGACGGCCACGATGGCGGTGGTGCCTATGGCGCGCATCGCCCGGAATGCGGGTTGCGGGGCGGACCCGGGGCAGATGCCGGCGTCGGTGGGGGGACGCGGTGTGCGCATCGTCAGCTCCCGGTCCCACCCGACACGACGGTGGCCGACTTGGTCGTCGAACTCGGGGTGGTGGTCGCCGTGGTCGGGGTCGTCGTGGCCGCGGTCGTGGCGCTGGTGCCCGAGGAGGAGGAACCGGCACCGGCGGTGGCAGGCTGTGACGCCGCCGACGACGCTGTTGGCGCGGATGTCGACGTGGTCGAGCTGGTGGCGTGGACCGAGGCGGTCGTACCGGGGATCTCCTTGGACACGACGAGCCCCAGCACCGCGGCGGCTCCGGCCGCCACGATCGCGACGGCTCTCGAGATCCAGCGCACCCGGGCCCGGGCCTCGTCGCGCCGGGTCGTTCCGGACCGGTCCCGCCGGTGCCACTGTCGGGCCGGAGGGCCCAGGATCGGTGCTCTCGCCGGCGGCGTTGTCATGGTTGGCATGTCAGCATTCGAACCTGCCGACCCTCGCACAGTCCGCTATGAGTCTCCTGTGAATTCCTCGGGGCTTCCCGAGCGCGGCACGCGCACCGTGAACACGGTCCCCCCGTTGGTGCCTGGGCCGGCGGTGACGGTGCCGCCGTGGGCCTTGGCGATCGACGCCACGATGGACAGGCCCAACCCGGCGCCGCCGAACCGGCGCGACCGCGACGTGTCGGCACGGAAGAACCGCTCGAAGACCCGGGTGGCGTCCTCGGGGCTCAAGCCGGGGCCGTCGTCCTCGACGCGGATGACCGCGTCGTCGCCCTCCTGCTCGACGGTGACGACCGACGACGTCCCCTCCGGGCAATGGGTGCGCACATTGGCGAGCAGGTTGTCGAGCACCTGACGGATACGCATGCGGTCACCGACGATCTCGACGGGTCGCGGGGCCACGAGGCGGACCGGCCATCCCGGTCCCACCGTCGACGCCGTCAGCACGGCCTCAGACGCCACGCCAAGGAGCTCGACCTCTTGGCGTTCGAGCGGGCGGCCCTCGTCCAACCGGGCCAACAGGAGGAGATCTTCGACGAGGCTCCCCATGCGGGCGGTCTCGGTGCGGATCCCGTGCATGACGCGTTCGAGATCGTCGGCACGTGTGGCCGCGCCCTGCTCGAACAACTCCGCGTAGGCGGAGACCGCGGTGAGCGGGGTGCGCAGCTCGTGCGAGGCGTCGGCCACGAACCGCCGCATCCGGCCTTCTGAGGCCCGCAGCTGCTGTTCGGTGGCGTCTCGCTGCGCAAACGCCATTTCGATGCGCCCCAGCATGGTGTTGAGCGCCCGGGCCAGCCGTCCCACCTCGGTGCGCGCCTCGTCGCCGGGGACGCGCTCGGCGAGCTCGCCGCGGGCGATGGCCTCGGCCGTGCCCTCGACCGCCCTGAGGGGCCGGAAGCTGACCCTCACCAACCACCAGCCCATCAGCAGCGCGGCGAGGAGCGCGGCGCCGGTGACGACGAGCTCGACGCCGACCAGCCGGTCCAGGGTCGAGACCGTCGACCCCAAGGGGACCCCGATCACGAGTTGGCCGCCCTTGTAAGGGCCGCCGTCGAGGACCGATGCCTCGCAGCCGGTACTGCGTATCGGCGCTGGTGAAGTAGACCGTCGCCTCCCCGTGGTCGGCGGCATTCGACGCGAACCCGGTGATCCGGGAGGGCAGGGTGGGAGCGGCCGAGGCGTTCGTGCCCAGGGGCGCGGGCTGCACCGACCGGCACAGGATGGCATTCGAGGCGCTGCGTAGCTCGACGAAGGTCCCCGGCTGCAGGTCGTGGAGCAGGTCGGTGCTGAGGGCCGCGAAGCCGTCGCACGAGGCGGGCTGGTTCGACGAAGAAACCTTCGATGAGGACGGCGAAGTCGAAGGCACCGGGGGCGGCCCGCTCGGCTCGTTCGGCCCGGACCCGCCCGACGACGGAAACGAGCCACCCGAGGGGCGCCCTGCCGGACCGCTCCCCAGGGCGGCCTCGATGGGCATGTGCGACTGCTGGAGCGACTGGTCGATGCGGCTGTAGAGGAACGAGCGCAACTCGTGGTAGGTCACCACGTCCGCGATGGCGAGCGCGGTCAGTGCCACGGCCCCGACGGCCAGGAGCAGCCGGAGCCGCAGTGACACCTAGCTGGCCTCTGACTCGCGCAACGTGTAGCCGACGAGGCGAATGGTATGGATGAGCGGGGGACCGTGACGTTCGAGCTTCTTGCGCAGATAGCTCACATAGGTCTCTACCACGTTGGCCTCGCCGCCGAAGTCGTAGTGCCAGACGTTGTCCAGGATCTGCGCTTTGGAGAGCACCTGACGGGGGTTGCGGAGCAGGAACCGCAGGAGGTTGAACTCCGTCGCTGTCAACTGGATCAGCGCGCCGGCCCGGCGCACCTCGTGCGCGCCTTCGTCCATCTCGAGATCCGAGAACCGCAAGACGCCTTCGTCACCCGAGTCCACGCCGGCCCGTCGTAGCAGCGCCCGGGTCCGGGCGATGATCTCGGCCAGGGCGAAGGGCTTGGTCACGTAGTCGTCCCCGCCCACCGTCAAGCCCGCGATCTTGTCCTCCAAGGAGTCGCGCGCCGTGAGGAAGAGGACCGGGGCCCGAATCCCGTCTGTGCGCAGCCGACGGGTGACCTCCAGCCCGTCGAGGTCGGGCAGCATGACGTCGAGGACGATCAGGTCGGGCGGTCGCTCCTGGGCGGCGGTGAGCGCGGCGCGCCCCGACATCGCCTCTTCGACCTCGAAGCCCTCGTAGCGCAGCGAGGTCGCCACGGCATCGACGATCGACGGCTCGTCGTCGACGACCAGCACTCTGTTCCGTTTCGTGTCCATGGTCACTGTCCTCCTATCTCGAGGATGGACGGCCTCCATGCGCGGGCCCTGTGTGCCCCCTGTGTGTCCCCTGTGAATCGATACCCCTGGGGCGTGGCGCCGTCAACGGGGAGAGGACAGAGGGTCCGAGCCCGAGTCCGCCCGAACTCCTGGCCACCGGGCGGGTCGGCGGCGACGCTAAAGGCGCCGGCCCGGGGCGCCGATCGACAAATGATCGATCGTGATCCGATCGGGGTGCCAAGTGATCGAGGTGTCGAGCGAAGACCGATGATGGACGCGTACGAGGGCTGGGCACCGGACCCATTCGAAGCTCACGAGCTGCGCTTCTACGTCGACGGCCTCCCTACCAAGCTGGTGAAGGACGGATCAGCCGAAGGATTCGACGATCTCCCCCCCAAATCGACCTGGCCCTCGGCCCTGCTCCCGCCCGAGCTCTCGACGGCGACGGCGCCGGCGGCCGGGCCGACAGAACCGGCCCCCGTGCAGTCGACCGAACCGGCGCCCGAGCAATCGACACCACCCGCGGCCGAGCTACCGACCCCGCCGCCCTGGCCCCCACCCCTCGGGAGCTCCTACTGGTCGCCCCCGCCGCCCGCACCGCGTCCGGGTGCCGACGCCCTTTCGATGTTCCCCGGGTCCGCTGCGCCAGCCCGACCCGACCTCGGACTCACCGACACATTCGCCGTCGGGTCGGGACCGGCCACTACCCGTCGGCCGCGCCGACGTCTGGTGACCGGGCTCGTGGTGCTCGTCCTGGCCGTTATCGCGGGCGGCGTCTTCGCCGTGGTCAGTGGCAGCAAGAGCGCGGCGGCGGCCGTGATCGACTCGGTCAACAGCACCATGGCCGATCGAACGGCGCACGTCGTCATGACGACGACCGAGGACTCCTCCTCCTCGCACGTGAGCGCCACCGGGGTCGGCGGTGTCGACTTCAGCCAGAGCGCCCTGCAGCTCCAGTTCACCGTCGATGCCGCCGGGCAGCACATCCCGATCACGGCGTTGTACCTGAGCGGGTCGATCTACGAGAGCATCGCCGGCCTGGACCAGTTGATCCCGGGCAAGTCGTGGATCTCACTCGACGTCCGTTCCGCCGCGTCCAGTCAGGGCCCCGGTGCGTTCTCCACCGGCAACAACCCGACGGCGATGCTGCGGCTTCTGGCCCAGCAGGGAAATGTCGTGGTGGCGCTGGGGCCGTCGACGATCGACGGCACCTCGGTCCAGGGTTACGAGGTGAAGCTCACGCCCGCCACGATCAAGGCCCAGCTGTCAAAGGCCAACCTTCCCTCGTGGATGACCTCGGCGCTGAACTTGATCGACATCCAGAGCGTCAGGAACAAGGTCTACGTCGACGGCTCGGGACTTCTGCGGCGCTACAGCCTGTCGCTGACCGAGTCCACGGCCTCGACCGGGAAGATCATGGTCAACGACAGCCTCGACTTCTCCGAGTACGGCACCCCGGTGAGCGTGCAGGCTCCACCCCCCGACCAGGTGGTGACCTTCCAACAGTTCCTCGAGGCGGCGCAGGCGACGGCGGGGAGCTCGGCCACCTGACCGCGGGGTCGGTCACCTCACGTGCGCACCCACAGAGCCATGCACAGGGCGGTCAGGTTTCGAGCTCCTTGGCGACGCGTGCCCCCAGACCGGGGTCCACCTGACGCCAGTAGTCCTTCACCCGCGTGAGTACGGGCTCGACCACTCCGGCGCGCACGTGGGTGACGATGGTGCCGATCAGGCGGTCCCGGGCGTCATCGTCCAGGACGTCGCGGACCAAGGTGCCGGCCTGGCCGAAGTCGTCGTCCTCGGCGTGCAGTTCGTAGGCGGCGCGCACGAGCTCCCCGTCGGCCGCCCAGGACGGGTCGGTGCCGAAGCGCTCGGGCTGTGCCGTGGGCCCGCCGTAGGAGTTGGGGGCATAGACGGGATCGGGCGGGTTCTCGTAGCGCATGTGCCCGTCCCGGTTGTAGGAGTGCACCGGGGACCGGGGACGGTTGACGGGAAGGTGCTGCGCATTGGCGCCCACCCGGTGGAGGTGGGTGTCGTGATAGCTGAACAGCCGGCCCAGCAACATCTTGTCCGGTGAGGGCCCGACGCCCGGCATGTTCCTGAGACCCCGGTGCCGTGCCCCCGAGCGCTCAGGACATCGGATGGGCGGCGAAGAAGGTCCACATGACGTCGTCGGCGTCGACGGCGTCGGACTGGGGCCCGAGCACGCTGGTCAGCCTCTTGGCCAGGACGGGACCGCCCGGCCACTCATGGCCCTCGCCCGCAATGGTGTAGAGCTCGACGGTGGCACCGCCGGCGCACCCCCCGTACTGCGTCAGGGTCACCCCCGCGTCGGGCTGTGACGTCGTGGGGGTGGAGGAGCAGCGGTCCTGGGCGGCCCAGTCCCGGGCCGCTTGGGGCACCGAGTAGGTCCAGTACGCCTCGCCGTGACCATCGTAGGGATCCACGGGGTCGGCGGTCCCGTGGAAGGTGAGGACCGGGACCGGCCGGGTGGCGGGGCACGGCGTCGGGTGGCGCAGGCCGCTCACCGGGGCGATCGCGGCGAAGGTGCTCGACGCGTCACACGCCAGCTGGCTGGCGATGCGCGACCCCCCCGAGAAGCCCGTGGCGTAGACGCGATCGCTGTCGATGCAGTACCGCTGCTCCAAGATGTGCACCAGCGTCGTGAGGAAGCTGACGTCGTCGGCCGAACCGGCGGGAACCGCTCCGCCCCCGACGAGGGGTTCCCCGGGAACGTTCCAGTCGAAGCCCGAGCCCTCGGTGATCAACCCCTGGGGGTAGGCCACGATGAACCCGTGGCTGTCGGCGGTGGCGTCCATGGCGCTGAAGGCCTCCTGGTCCGCGGCCGTGCTCCCGCTGCCGTGCATGTTGAGCACCAACGGCACCTTGCTCGAGTCCTCGTACCCGGGGGGCACGTGGACGATCACCGTTCGGTTCCGCTGCGCCACGGTCACCGCCAGGGTGGTCGACCCGGGGCTGGCGGCGGCGCCGCAGCCGCCACCACTCTTTCCCGAGGGTGTCACCGTCGAGGTGGCCGAGGCGGCCGGCGTCGAGGTGGGGGGCGCCCCGGACCCGGCACCGCAGGCGCTCAATGCGATCGCCGCCGCGGTGCCGGCGACGAGCACGCGTGCCCATGCCCTTCGGGGAGCCCGGGCCACGCCCTGCCATCCCGTGGGTCCACGCACGATCATGTGGAGACGTTCTACACCGGCCCCGGGATCCCTGATCCGCAGGGACTAACGGCGAGTCCGCCCGCGCACTGTGGTTCACGAACCAGGGCAGCGACACCATCGGACGCATCACCCCCGATAGCGGATTGGCGCACCCAGCTTTACTCAATGCGAACCTTTCGCCCGAGCTTGTCGGCGACGTGATCGCCTTGGCAGGAGCGCACGTCAAGGTGCGGCGAGGCGGCTACTCGAGGTCCTGACCTACTTGCGATTGTTCCCCTCGCCAGGAGCGGCCCGATCCGGACACCTTCGGCTCGAGGTCGTGAATGTCGCTGGGACTCAGCTGTCGGGCGTGACCGCATCCAGTCGGCGCCGAACCTCCGACGTGTTCACGCCGAGAGCGCCCAGCAGCACGGCCGCAGGATCTGGTGGTTGGAGAGTGAGGATCTGGGCCAGCACCTGCTGGGCCGTAACATAGAGCCTCCGACGGTTTGGCTTAGACGCTTCCTCAAGCACATTCTTTGCCGCGGGCGCCATGCGGAGGCGATCTTTTTGCGCGACGTCTCTGATCCTCGGCTTCCTCGGCACGGCGCGCATTGGCAGTGGGGGAGCGTCGGTGCCGGACCCCAGGCCCAGGGCGGCCAGGGCTTCGTGATCGAGCGACTCAAGGGCCCGGCGAGCTTGCTTTAGGCTCACGCCCAACACGGCTTCGATCGAGGGATCCTCCAACAAGGCGAGCAAGACGTGATCGGTGCCAACTCGGCGATCACCTCGGCGACGAGCCTCCTCACTGGCCCGCAAACAGATGTCCCAGCCGTGAAGCATCTCTGGCACAACCGATTCGGTGGTCATGATGACTCCTTGTTGTATTTGGTGTGCACGGATTGGCGGGTGACGCCCAAAGCGTCTCCGATCTGCTGCCACGACCAGCCCTTTTCTCGGGCAGCCGCGACGTGATTCGCTTCGACCCTCTCAGCCAGGCGATGTAGCGCCAACGAGGCGCGAAGCCCAATTGCGGGGTCATCGGACGAGAGATTCAGGTTGAGATCTTCGACATCCATGAGTGTCAGTTTAGACTGACGTGGCCGATTTGTCAATCTAAACTGACACGGCAGACCGCCACACCGGAGTACCCCAGATGGCCGGGCAGAGGACACGATTCTTCTTCTGGGGTGGGGCCATGCGCTTGCCTTACGAAGCAGCATGGGGCGCAGCTGACCCAGGGGCCCAGAACCGTGCCGCACAAAGGTCCGACCACCGTCAAGGCGCCCTCGGCAGGACTCGAACCTGCGCCACCGGCTCCGGAGGCCGGTGCTCTATCCGCTGAGCTACGAGGGCAGATGGGACGGTCGCCGACGCGAGCGCGGGGCGCGGTCGAGCGGAGCCGTCACGAACTGTAGTCCCGGGGTCTGAGTCCCTGGCCGGCCGTCCTGGTCCGACCGGCAATTGCGCTGGTGGTTTCCCCGCGTCATCCTCGGCGGGACCATGGCCGCCCGCCCCCTCATCGCCGCCGCTGTGAGCCGAGCCCTGTCGTCCATGGGCATCGAGGTGGACCCGGCCTCGGTCCACCTCGAGCGGCCCGCCCGCCGAGACAACGGCGACTGGTCGACCAACACCGCGCTCGTCAACGCCAAGGCGCTTCGACGCCCGCCTCGCGAGATCGCCGACGAGCTGGCCGGGCACCTCCGCGACGACCCGCCTCCACACCTCGAGTCGGTCGAGGTAGCCGGCCCCGGATTCGTGAATCTCCGCCTTGAGCTGGGGTGGCTCTACGACACTCTGACCGACGTCGTGGGAGAAGGGGAGGAGGGTTACGCGCGCAGCGACATCGGCGCGGGCGAGAAGGTCCAGATCGAATTCATCTCGGCCAACCCCACCGGCCCGGTCCATGTCGGCAACGGTTGGTGGGGTGCCTATAGCGACGCCATGGGTCGGGTCATGACGCGCTGTGGGTGGAACGTGCACCGCGAGTACTACGTCAACGACACAGGGGGGCAGATTCGTGCGCTCGGCGAGAGCCTCCTGGCCCGGCGCCGCGGCGACGCCGTCCCCGAGGAGGGGTACCAGGGCGAGTACGTGGCCGAACTGGCGGCGGCGTACGACGGGCCCGAGGAAGTCGAAGCGGCGGGGCGGTGGGCGGCGGAGAAGATCCTCGACAACATCAGAACGACGCTCGGTCGCCTGGGGATGAGCTTCGACGAGTGGTTCAGCCAGGCTTCGGTTGAGGAGAGCGGGGCGGTGCGTGAGACGATCGAACTGCTGGCGAGCAAAGGCCTCGTGGACGAAGAGGACGGGGCGGTGTGGTTCCGGTCCTCGCGCCTCGGAGACAATCGCGACCGTGTCCTCGTGAAGTCGAACGGGGACGCCACCTACCTCGCCGGCGACCTCGCCTATCACCGGGACAAGTTCCTCGTCCGGCACTTCGACCGTGTCATCGACGTCTTCGGTGCCGACCATGCCGGACAGGTGAAGAGCCTCATGCTCGGGGTCGAGGCCATGGGCGTCGAGCCCGGCCGCCTCGAGGTCAAGCTCGGGCAGATGGTGTCGCTGGTCCAGGGGGGCCAGGCCGGCCGCATGTCGAGGCGGGCCGGCAATTTCGTGGCGCTGGACGAGTTGATCGACGACATCGGGGCCGATGCGACCCGACTGCTCTCTCTTATGTCGTCGCTCGATCAGGCGGCGGTGCTCGACCTCGACCTGGTGCGGAGCCAGTCGATGGAGAACCCTGTGTACTACGTGCAGTACGCCCATGCCCGCATCGCCTCCATCGAGCGCAGACGCGCCGAACGGGGCATCGAGTTGCTCCCTCTGGCTGAGGTTGACCTGTCCCGGCTCGCGCACGACCGCGAGCTCGAGCTGCTGCGCAGTCTCGAGGAACTGCCTGACGTCATGGCCGAAGCGGGCCGGGACCGGGCACCGCACAAGGTCACCGCCTGGGTGAGGAGTCTGGCCGGCGCCTTCCACGGCTTCTACCACGACTGCCCGGTGCTGGCCGAGACGGTCGGCAATGACCTGACCCAGGCGCGGCTGTGGCTCGTCGAGGCGGCGCGCGTGGGTCTCGCCATCGGCCTCGACACGCTCGGAGTGAGCGCACCGGACGCGATGTAGCGCTCGACCCGCCACCGCCGCCCCGCTCCGCCGGCCTGCCGGTGTCCCGGTCGTCGTCGGGGCTGCAACGGGGTCGTGAGTAGCCTTTCCTCATGGACGACCTGGTCGATCTCGGCGCCACGCCGCGACAAGGAGGTGGTTCCGTCGGCGCGCGGGACGGAGGTCCTGCACCGGGTCCTGACGAGGGTCCGATCCATCTCGAGCTGCTGCCCATGACGGCCGAGGTCCGAACCAACGGCGGCCTGGTGGTGGGGGGCGTGGACCTCCTCGAGCTGGCGGAGCGATTCGGGACGCCGCTGTTCGTCTACGACGAAGAACATCTCCGGGTGCGCTGCCGGGAGGCCGTGGCGGCGTGGGGAGACGGCGTCGCCTACGCCACCAAGGCGTTCCTGTGCTTGGCCATGGCCAGGCTGGCCCATGAAGAGGGGATGTGGCTGGACGTCTCCACCGGAGGCGAGCTGCATGTCGCCCTCTCTGCCGGTGTGCCCGCGGCGCGCCTGGTGCTGCACGGCAACAACAAGTCCGAGCACGAACTGGCCCGTGCCCTGCGCGCCGGTGTCGGTCGTATCGTCCTCGACTCCTTCGACGAGATCGACCGCCTGGCCCGTCTCGTCTCGGAGTCCGGCGTGTCCGCCGGGGAGCCGCAGGGCGTCAACGGTCGGCAGGCCGTGTTGATCCGGGTCACACCAGGGGTCGAGGCGCACACGCACGATTTCGTTCGGACAGGACAAGAGGACTCGAAGTTCGGGTTCGGTCTGGCCTCGGGTGCGGCTGCCGACGCCGTGGCGCGCGTGCGGGCGCTGCCGGGGGTCGACCTGGTGGGGATCCACGCCCACATCGGGAGTCAGGTGTTCAGGGTCGACTCGTTCGCGCAGGAGGTGGAGGCTCTGGCCGGGTTCTTCTCTCCCCTGGGGCTGCCCGAGCTCTGCGTGGGGGGTGGGCTCGGGGTTCCCTATGTGGCCCGGGAGACCGCGCCATCGCTTTCGCTGTGGGCCCAGACCGTGCACGACGCGTGTCGGAGCGCCGGGATCCCCGCCGACACACTGGTCACGGCCGAGCCCGGGCGCTCGATCGTGGCCACGGCCGGAATGACGCTGTACCGAGTAGGGACGATCAAGGAGCTCCCGGACGTGCGCACGTATATCGCCGTCGATGGTGGCATGAGCGACAATCCCCGGCCAGTGCTCTATGGCAGCGGGTACGAGGCGTTCCTCCCGCGACAACCCGCCGCTTCCCGTCCCTTGAGGGCGAGAGTCGTCGGCAAGCACTGCGAGTCCGGCGACATCGTCGTGGCCGACGCCCGGCTGCCCGCGGATGTGCGAGTGGGCGACGTCGTGGCCACCCCCGTGACCGGTGCCTACGGCTACTCGATGGCTTCGAACTACAACAAGGTGCCCCGGCCCGGCGTCGTGTTCGTCGCCGACGGCGAGGCCCGTGTCGTGGTGCGGCGCGAGAACGACGACGACCTGATCCGTCTCGACGGGTAAGCGCAGGGCGAACGCCCCCCGATGAGCCGAGGGATGGGCGGAGGGATGGGCGGAGCCCGATCGCCGGTGGGCGGTAGCGTGAGCGAATGGCGAGGACAGAGCGCGGCCGGACAGCGGGGTCCCGCGGCGACGGAGAAGCGGCCGTCCGTGTGGCGGTTCTCGGCTGCGGAAATGTCGGCGGTGCGCTCGTCGCGCTCCTGCTCGGGGACGCCGATGCCATCGCCGCTCGCTCGGGGGTGCGCCTCGAGCTGGTCGGGGTCGCCGTGGGGGACCCGTCCCGGGCGCGGCCCGGCGTCCCGGCCGAGTTGATCACCGGGGACGCCAAGGAGCTCGTCAACGACGAGCGCGTGGATGTGGTGGTCGAGCTGATCGGTGGTGTCGACCCGGCTCGGGCCTTGGTCGAAGCCGCCCTCGGTGCCGGGAAGTCCGTGGTGACAGGGAACAAGGAGCTGATCGCCGCGCACGGGACGGCGTTGGCACGAGCAGCGGCGTCGGCCGGGGTCGATCTCCTCTACGAAGCAGCCGTAGCCGGAGCCATCCCGCTCATCCGTCCGTTGCGGGAGTCGCTCGCCGGCGAACAGGTCCATCGCGTCATGGGCATCGTCAACGGCACCACGAATTACATCCTGACCATGATGTCGGAGGAGGGTGTCTCCTACGCCCAGGCCCTGGCGGAGGCGCAGCGGCTCGGGTACGCGGAGCGCGACCCCAGCGCCGATGTCGACGGGCACGACGCGGCATCGAAGGCGGCCATCCTCGCCGCCCTGGCGTTTCGATGTGACGTCGTCGCTGACGACGTGCCACGCGAAGGCATCGCCACCGTCGACCCCGTCGACATCTCCTTTGCCGACCGATTGGGCTACGTCGTGAAGCTTTTGGCCGTCCTCGAACGGACGAGCGGCTCGGAGCGGGTCGCCGCAGACGACGGGGCCGGCGGTGACGTGCCGGAGATCTCGGTGCGCGTCCATCCGGCCATGTTGCCTCGCACCCACCCGCTCGCCGCAGTACGAGGCGCGTTCAACGCCGTGTTCATCGAGGGCGACACCGCGGGCGAGCTCATGCTCTACGGCCAGGGCGCGGGCGGGAGGCCGACGGCCTCCGCGGTGCTCGGAGACCTCATCGACGCCGCCCATCACCTCCAGACGGGCTCGGCCGCCCGCTTCGTGCCCCGCGTGCGTCCCAACTTCCGGCCGACCGACGACCTTCGCTGTGCCTGGTACCTGAACATCGACGTCGCCGATCGTCCCGGTGTCCTGGCCGCGGTGGCCCGGCTGTTCGGCGACAACGGCGTGTCGATCCGGTCGATGGAGCAGGTGGGCCTCGGTGACGAAGCCCGGTTGATCTTCCTTACCCACGTGGCACGCGAAGGGGATGTGCAGCGCACCCTGTCCGGCCTGCGGCGCCTCGATGTCGTGGACCATGTCGGCGGCGTCCTGCGTGTGATGGGCGACGAGGAAGGGACCTAGCGCGCCATGGGGTGGCGAGGAGTCATCGAGACATACCGGGCCCTGCTCCCGGTCACGAGCGACACGCCGGTGGTCACGCTCTTAGAGGGAGGGACGCCGCTGCTCGAAGCACCGCGCCTGTCCGCCCGCGTCGGGGCCCGGGTCTGGTTGAAGCTCGAAGGACAGAATCCCACGGGCTCCTTCAAGGACCGGGGGATGACCATGGCCATCTCCAAGGCGCTGGAGGAGGGGGCCAAGGCGGTGGTGTGCGCGTCGACGGGAAACACCTCTGCTTCGGCGGCCGCTTACGCAGCTCGGGCCGGCATGACCTGCGGGGTGCTGATCCCCGAGGGATACATCGCCCTGGGCAAGCTGGCCCAGGCCCTCGTGCACGGGGCGAAGGTGATCCAGGTGCGCGGGAATTTCGACGAGTTGCTCACCATGGTGCGCCGTCTGGGCGAGAAGGCTCCCGTGACCGTCGTCAACTCGGTGAATCCCTACCGCATCGAGGGTCAGAAGACCGGCTCCTTCGAAGTTGTGGACGAGTTGGGGGATGCCCCCGACGTGCATTGCATCCCCGTCGGCAACGCCGGCAACATCACCGCCTACTGGCGCGGCTACCTCGAATACCGCGAAGCGGGCCACAGCACCAAGCTCCCGCGCTTGTTCGGTTTCCAGGCCGCCGGAGCCGCCCCCATCGTCGAAGGCCACCCCATCGAACATCCCGAGACGGTGGCGACGGCCATCCGCATCGGGAACCCCGCGTCCTGGTATGGAGCCACAGCCGCGGCCAGCGAGTCGGGAGGTGCCATCGAAGCGGTCACTGACGACGAGATCCTCGCCGCCTACCGTTTCCTGGCGGCCGAAGAGTCGGTCTTCTGCGAGGCCGCCTCGGCGGCGTCGGTGGCCGGACTGATCAAGGTGGGGGCACCGCCGGGCTCCAACGTTGTGTGCGTGTTGACGGGCCACGGTCTGAAGGACCCCGACTTGGCGATCAGCCAGATCTCGGTGCCCACCGCGGTCGAGCTCGACTACGGCGCGGTCATCGGCGCTCTGGGGCTCTAGGAGTCCGGTTTCTCGGATTCCGGTTCTGGGATTCTGGTGCCCGACGGGAACAACGCCGACGGTTGCGGGGTTGTTGCCTAGGAGGCCCGGTGTCCGGTACGATGTGGGCACCGCCGCTCCCCAGTATCCTCTGGGCGTCGCGGGCGACAGGCTGTTGAAGCCGGACTCGCCAGGCGGGTGCTCCAACGGGTGACTTGTTGGAGAGGCGGGGGCTTGACGTGAAATCGCGCCAGGCGCCTTTATCCTCTGTTCCGTGTCCCTTGGCGTCCGGGCTCACCGAGCCGAGAACGGGGACGCAACCTAGCGAGGTGACTGATGACTGCAGAGCAACAGCTCGAGCGGTCCGTACTCGAACGAAAAGAACGCGAAGAGCTCCGGGCGATCGCCCAGGCGATGTCGCTCGACACCAATTCGCGCAGCAAGAAGGCCGACATCATCGACCAGATCCTGCGCGCCGCGGGGGTCGAGGTGTCGACGGGTTCCGGACGGAGCGCCAACGGGAGCTCCGGCGCGCCCGCTCGGCCCCGTGGTGCCGGCCGAAGCGCCGAGTCCAACGGCGACGCCGAGGACATCGAGCTCGACGGCGAGGCCAGCAACGGGACCGGGCCGGGACACGAAAGTGCCAACGGCAGTGCCAGGTCCTCCTCGGCTGGGACCGTCTCCTCGGCCACCTCGGGTGGATCCCATGACGAGGACTCGCCCAGTGCAGAGCTGTCGGACCCCTCGTCTGAGCGGTCCACCGGTGAGTCCGCTGGTGATCAATCCCCGCCAGAACGCGACGGGGCCGGCCCATCGGCGGATCGGGTGCTCACCGCACCCCGCCAGGGTGGAGGTCAGAACCAGAACCGTCAGCCCATGCAGCAAGGCAGCAACGCCAATGAGCCCGGCAATCGCCGGGGACGGCGCCGGCGCGGCCGCGAGCGCACGCCCGGTGGCGGTGGCGGCGGCGGAGGTGAGCGCGAGCTTCAGGGAGGCGGGCAAGAAGCCCAGTACTCCGGCGAGCTGATCCCCGTGAGCGGCCTGCTCGACCTGCGCGACGAAGGCTACGGGTTCCTGCGGGCCGAGGGATACCTGCCGAGTTCGAAGGACGTCTACATCTCCATCAGCCAGGCCCGCCGCTTCGCCATGCGACGCGGTGACTTCGTCGAGGGTGCCTGTCGCCCCGCGGCATCGAACGAGAAGTTCCCGGCGCTCATCCGCATCGATTCTGTGAGTGGACTGGCGCCCGAAGAGGCCCGGAACCGCCCCCGGTTCGAGGACCTCACGCCGCTGTTCCCCGACGAAAGGCTTCGGCTCGAGACGACCGGTTCGGCCGAACTGACCACCAGGATCATCGATCTGCTCTCGCCCATCGGCAAGGGTCAGCGCGGGATGATCGTCTCGCCGCCCAAGGCCGGCAAGACGACGATCCTGAAGCAGATCGCCCACTCGATCGAGGCCAACAACCCCGAGGTGCACCTGATCGTCCTCCTCGTCGACGAGCGACCCGAGGAAGTCACCGACATGCGCCGCTCGGTTAAAGGTGAAGTGGTGGCGTCCACATTCGACCGGCCGTCGGACGAGCACACCGCCATCGCCGAGCTCACGATCGATCGGGCCAAACGACTGGTCGAGCTGGGGAGGGACGTTGTCATCGTGCTCGATGGCATCACGCGTCTCGCCCGGGCCTACAACCTGGCCGCACCGGCCACCGGCCGGATCATGTCCGGTGGTGTCGACTCCGGCGCCCTGTACCCACCCAAGCGGTTCTTCGGCGCGGCCCGCAACATCGAGGAAGGCGGATCCCTGACCATCCTCGCCACCGCCTTGGTGGAGACGGGCTCGAAGATGGACGAGGTGATCTTCGAGGAGTTCAAGGGAACCGGCAACATGGAGATCCGCCTCGACCGGCGCCTGGCCGAGCGACGCCTCTACCCGTCGATCGACGTCAACGCCAGCTCCACCCGCCACGAGGAGCTCCTGTTCGATCGGGGCCAGCTCCAGCAGGTCTGGAAGCTGCGCCGGGTGCTCAACGCGTTGGCTGCGGACGGGAGCGCTGCGGCGGGGCTCGAGCTGCTCATGGACAAGATCCGGAGCACCAAGAGCAACGACGAGTTCCTGGCCGAGATCGCCAAGGGTCCCACGCCGGCGTGAGGCCGGCCCGACCCAGCGGCGAGACCCCTACAATGGAGGAATCATGAAGGCTGACATTCACCCCTCCTACGTGGACGCCTCGGTGCGCTGCTCCTGTGGCAACACGTTCACGACCCGGTCGACCAAGGCCGAGCTCCACGTCGAGTTGTGCAACGAATGCCACCCGTTCTTCACGGGCAAGCAGAAGCTGGTGGACTCCGGTGGTCGGGTCGAGCGTTTCCAGCGCCGCTACGGCCAGCGTGGCTCGCGGTCTAAAGCCAAGCGCGCCTGATCCTCGTCTCGTCGGCCTCCTGACCGACTGAGTTCGTGCCGCCGCCGGATGCGGCGGTGGGTCAGCAACACGTCGATACCCTGGAGCCATGGACCCCGAACGTCTGGCGGCGTGGGAGCAGGAGTACCAACAGGTGCTCGATGCTCTGGGCGACCCCGCCGTCGTCGCCGATCGGGTCCGACTGCGCGACACCTCGCGACGCCACAAAGACCTTGAGGCGCTCCTCACCGTGGCCCGGCGCCTCAGCCAGGCGCAAGAGAACATGGTGACCGCCCGTCAGATGCTGACCGAGGCGTCGGGGGAGGATCGCGACGTGGTCAACGCCGAGATCGAACGGGCCGCGTCGGAGATCGCGGAGCTCGAGGAGCAGCTCAGCGTGATGCTGCTCCCGAAGGACCCCAATATCGGCCGCAACGTCATCGTCGAAATTCGCGGCGCCGAGGGTGGTGAAGAGGCGAACCTGTTTGCCAAGGACCTGTTCGAGATGTACCGACGCTACGCGGAGCAACACGGCTGGCGACTCGAAGTCCTCTCCTCGGACCCGTCGGACCGCGACGGTCTCAACGAAGTGACGTTCATCGTGAAGGGCCCCGACGCCTGGTCGCGCCTGAAGCACGAGGGCGGCACGCACCGGGTCCAGCGGGTGCCGGTGACCGAGTCCCAGGGTCGGATCCACACCTCGGCCGCCACGGTCATGGTGCTTCCCGAGGCGGACGAGGTCGAGGTGTCCATCGACCAGGCTGACCTGCGGGTCGACGTGTTCCGGTCGACGGGGCCCGGGGGCCAGTCGGTGAACACGACCGACTCGGCGGTACGCATCACCCACCTTCCCACCGGCATCGTCGTCTCCATGCAGGACGAGAAGAGCCAGATCCAGAACCGTGCCCGTGCGCTGCAGGTGTTGCGGGCCCGGTTGCTCAAGCTCGAACAGGATCGCGTCGCCGCCGAACAGTCAGAGCAGCGTCGCAGCCAGGTCGGGGGAGGTAGCCGGTCCGAGAAGATCCGGACCTACAACTTCAAGGAGAACCGCGTGACCGACCATCGCGTCAAGCTCACCCTGCACAAGCTCGACCGTGTGCTCGAAGGAGATCTCGACGAGATCGTGGATGCCCTCATCGCCGACGAGCGCCGACGGGCGTGACGCTGGCCGGCGCCCCGGTGCCGTCCCAGAGCGTCGCGCGACCTTGTGGCCGCGACGTCCGCCGCCGTCGGATCCGCGCTGGAGTCGCGCTGGATCGTGGCGCAGGCCGCGGGCATGAGCGCCGGCGATCTGGTGGCGAGACCCGACACCGAGGTGGCACCGGCGGTGTCGGATGCCGTGGCGGACATGGTGCGAAGGCGCTTGTCGGGGGAGCCCCTGCAATACGTGCTCGGCACCTGGGCCTTTCGGGGTGTGGAGGTCCGCGTCGACCCGCGTGTCCTCATCCCGCGGCCCGAGACCGAGCAGGTGGTGGGGGTGGCGCTCGACGAGCTGTTGTCCCAGGCCGCTCTGGTGGTGCCCGGCACCCGGCTTCTGGCCGCCGACCTCGGCACCGGCTCGGGCGCGATCGCGCTGGCCCTCGCCTCCGAGCTCGACCCGACTCGCCCCTTCGAGGTGTGGGCGACCGACATCTCGGTGGGCGCGCTCGAGCTGTGCACCGAGAACCTCGCCGCGCTGGCCGGACACGACCGCGGGGCGGCCGCCCGGGTCCGTGTGGCCCGGGGTTCGTGGTTCGATGCCCTGCCCGCCACCCTGGCGGGGGAGCTCCATCTGGTCGTGTCCAACCCGCCGTATGTGTCCGCGCCGGAATGGGAGGTGCTCGAGCCCGGGGTCCGCGATCACGAGCCCGTCGGCGCGCTCGTGTCCGGCCCCACCGGCCTCGAGGCCATCGAGGTGCTTTTGGAAGAGGCGCCCCGTTGGCTCGTCCCGGGGGGGAACCTCGTAGTAGAACTGGCCCCCGCCCAGGCCGACGTGGTGCGCACGCGAGCCACGGAGCTCGGCTTCGACGGGATCGAGGTCCATGCCGACCTGTCCGGTCGACCCCGCATGCTCGTCGCCCGGTCGTCGCGGCGGTGACGCCCCGTGGGACCGATCCGTCGCCGGGTCACGGGGGCAGCCCGAGGCGTCGGGGCCCGACGGACCGGGGAGTGCGTGGGTTCGACGATGCGGTGGCCGCACTGCGCGCCGGGGCCGTGGTGGCCATCCCTACCGACACCGTCTACGGGCTCGCCGTCGACCCCACTCGCCCTGGAGCCACCGACGCGTTGTTCGGGCTCAAGGACCGCCCCGAGTCGCTCGACCTGCCGGTCCTGGTCGGATCCTTCGACCAGGCCGACGCGCTGGCGGGGACGGCGGGCCTCTCGCCCGCGGCCCGACGCCTCGCGCACACGTTCTGGCCCGGAGCGCTCACCGTGGTGGTGCCCCGGCGGGCCGGTCTCGACTGGGCTCTCGGCGCCAGTGTCCACACCATCGGGCTGCGGCTTCCCGACCACGCCACGGCGCGAGCGCTCTGTGACGAAGTGGGCGCCCTCGCCACCACGAGCGCCAACCTCCACGGAGAAGCGCCGTGCACCGAGGCTGTCGCGGTCGAGCGCCTCTTCGGCTCGAGGGTGGTGGTGATCGACGGCGGTCGCTGTGCCGGCGAGCCGTCCACCGTGGTCTCGGTGCTTGAAGACACCCCGCGGTGCCTCCGAGAGGGCGCAGTGCCCTGGGCCGACGTGGCGGCTGTGCTCGGGGTCGGTTGACTGGCGTCGACGGCGCTCCGCCGTTCGACGGCACACGCACCGCACGCGACCGACAGGTTCGCCCTCCCGCGGTTGTGGCAGGCTCACGCCCAACAGTCCGGCCGTTGATGTCGGCCGAATGAAGCTGAATGAAAGGGGTAATTGATGTCAGCGGATCACGAGGCGACGGTGCGGGCCTTCTTCGGTGCGTGGGTCGAGCGCGATCCCGGGCGGCTCACGGGCTTCTTCGCCTCCGACGGCACTTGGAGCGAGGCCAACCGCGACGCGGCCAAGGGCCCCGACGAGATCCGTCCCGTCTTCGAGCTCCAGACCGGTTTCGCCTCGGACTTCTCCTTCGAGTTCAAGAGGTTGGAAGTGGTGGGCGACACGGTCTTCACCGAACGCGTCGACAGGTTCGTGATCAATGACATCCCGATGGCGGTGCCCGTCGCTGGGATCTTCGACTTCGACGGCGACGGGCTAATCGCCTCGTGGCGCGATTACTACGACTGGTCACTTCTGGAGGCCCAACTGCTGGCGGCCGGCGTCGACCTGAGCGGCGTCGACGACAGCTAATTGCTTGCCGTCGGCGCTCCGTCGCCAGTCTCCGCCGCAACCTTGAGCCGTTCGAGGGTCACGCGCATCGACTGGGCATTGTGGCTGGTGCGGTCATTCACGCCGCTGGCCACACCTCCCAACGCCCGGAAGACGGCGCCGCGCTGATCCTCGGTTGATTCGGTGACCCTGGTGCCACCACTGCCGTCGGGCTCGAAGAGGTAGCGCCACAGCGCCACGGGTCGCCCGAACAGGCTCGACCGCCACGACAGCTCACGCCCCGGCTCGGCGTTCACGACGGTGCAGATCGTGCTCCAGCGGTGCACGCCGTTGCGGTTGGCGCCCCGGAACCGCGCCCCGGGGCGAGGCTCCTTGGCAACACCGAGCCAGGTGATGCCCGTGGTCTCGGGGCTCCACTCGCCCATGCGGGAAAGGTCGGCCACCAACGCGTAGACGCTCTCGGGCGGCGCCGCAATCGTGGTCGATACCTCCACGAGGTCAGTCATGGTTCTCCTCCTCCAGTTCGTGCAGGCTGACTGCGCCGGTCATCGGAGCTCGGCTCGACCACCGGCACCCAGGCGCGCCTTGCGGCCGCACCCTTCCTCCGCCATCAGGCTCAGCATGTCGTCGCGATCGGAGATGTTCCCCCACGTCCTGTGCTCTTCCGCCGTGAGCAGGGCCACGATGGCGAGCTCGGGTTCCCCGTCGCGGTCGTGCACCACGGTGTAGGACTCGATGGTGGCGTCGCCCTCGAAGTCCGCGGCCGGGGTGCGTTGGGGCCCCGCGTCCACGATGTCCTGGGGGCTCTCGTGACGGAACCCCGAGGCGGGCGGCGTGGTCGACCACACCCCGACGGCGTGTTTGGTGCAGTACCACCCCAGTCCCGTCACGAGGCCGAGAGAACCCGGATCAGCTCGCAGGCGTTCGGCCATCGCCGCGATGGAATGGCTCACGTAGTTGTTCCCCGGACCGCCGGCGAACCCGAGCCCACCGGTGACGGTAAGTGCCCGGCCCGGATCGTCGAGGGCGAACCCCAACTCGCGCGCCGAGATCTGCACCGCGCAAGGGAAGCACGAATACAGGTCGACGTGCGCGATGTCGTCGATCCCGACGCCGGCGAGCGCGAGCGCCCGGTTGCCGGCGGCAGCGATGGCGGGCGACGATCGCAGGTCCTGGCGGTGGGAGAGGAACCAGTGGTCGTGCGCGTCGGCTCCCGCCACGGGAAAGACCCACCGGTCTTCGGGCACCCCCGCCCGGCGCGCCGCGCCGACCGAGCACAGGATCAGTGCGGCGCCCTGGTCGACGCGATCGTTGGCGTTCATGCGCTTGGGGTACGGGAACGACACCATGCGGTTGGACGTTCCTGTGGTGCGGATCTCCTCTGCCGTCCGGGGCTCACGCGACCAGGCGTAGGGATTGGTCGCCGCCACTGACGAGAACCGTGCCCACAGTTCCGAGACGACTCGCTGGTGCTCTTCGATCGTGCGGCCCGATTCGGCGCGCAGGGCGTTCTCGAACAGTGGGAAGACGCGCAACGGTCGGTCCAGTCCCCGGGCTGCTTCGATCTCGGTGACCGGGGCACGGTCGGTGCCCAGCATGACCGGGGGTGCGGTGTCGTCGGGCTGGGTGGTCCACGTCAGGATCGGGCGTTGCGGGTCGCGACGGGCGGCCAGGCGGGTGAAGATGCATTCCGCCCCGGTGATGAGCGCGACGTCGAGTTCTCCCGCCGCGATCAGAAGCGCCGTCTGGTTGACGACGGTCTGAGGGTTGTTCCCCCCGATGGCGGTGAGCGCGAGCTCTTGAGGGGCGATCCCGAGGCGCTGGGACACGAGCAGGCCGGGGTTCGCGTACCGCCAGCTCAAGGGGACGATCACCCGGAGGGACTGGGCCCGCTCCAAAAGGGCCCGCCCCGCGTCCCCGGTGCCACAGTCCTCAGCGGCGGCGCTCAGCGCCCTCGCCATGAGCTCGACCGGTTCGGCCCGCTCGGTGATCGCCACCTCGGGGTCTGGGCGCTCGGTGGCCTGACCCACTCCCACCAGCACCGGCGTGTGAGGGTCGAGGGCCACGGCGGCCGAGCGTAGCTTTCGGGGTGGGGGAGCCCCCTGGACGGCGCGAGGCCCTCGGTATGCTTCGGCGATGCGTATCGCGGTCGGTCTCGACCACGTCGGCTACCCCCGAACGAGTTCTCCGGACATGCCCGACCGGGCCGGCACACGAGATCGTCGACCCCGGCACCCATTCCGAGCACCAGGTAGATCCCTGCGCAGCGCGAGAGAGGACCGAGATGACCGATGCACGTGACGGCGCCGGCCGGGCGTCGTCCCCCTTCGACGAATGGCTCGTCGACGATCCCGAGGTCGCCGCGCTGTTGGGTGAGGAGATCGACCGCCAGTCCACGACCCTGCAGCTGATCGCCTCGGAGAACTTCACCTCGACCGCGGTGTTGGCCGCCTCGGGATCGGTGCTCACCAACAAGTACTCAGAGGGTTATCCCGGGCGCCGGTACTACGGCGGAAACCAGGTGATCGACGAGGTGGAGAACCTTGCTCGCGACCGGGCCAAGGCTCTGTTCGGGGCGGAGCACGCCAACGTCCAGCCCCATGCCGGGGCCATCGCCAACCTGGCGGTGTACCAGGCCCTGCTCGAGCCCGGGGACACCGTCCTGGCCATGAGCCTGGACCACGGGGGCCACCTCACCCACGGCTCTCCGGCGAGCATCACGAGCAAGATCTGGCGCTTCGTCGCCTACGGGGTGACGCCTGCGTCGGGAGACCCTTCGGCGCCCGGTGAGACGATCGACTTCGACGAGGTCGCCGACGTCGCCAAGCGTGAACGCCCCAAGCTCATCGTCGCCGGTGCCACCGCCTACCCCCGTCTGATCGACGCCCAGCCCTTCCGAGAGATCGCCGACGACGTGGGGGCCCTCTTGATGTTCGACATCGCCCATCCGGCCGGACTCGTGGCCGGCGGCGCCCATCCCAATCCCGTCGGCGTGGCGGACGTGGTGACGCTGACCACGCACAAGACCCTGCGGGGGCCCCGGGGCGGAGCCATCCTGTGCGATCAGGGCCTGGCCAAGGCCATCGACTCGGCCGTCTTTCCCGGCCTCCAAGGTGGTCCGCTCGAGCACGTCATCGCGGCCAAAGCGGTGGCCTTCCGAGAAGCGTCGCTGCCGTCGTTCGGCGACTACGCACACAAGGTGGTCGCCAACGCGCCGCGCCCTCGCCCTGGCCCTGGCGGCCGAGGGGTTCCGGCTCGTGTCAGGGGGGACCGACAACCATCTCATCCTGATCGACCTTCGGCCCTTCGACGCCGAGCTCACCGGCAAGGTGGCCCAAGAGGTCCTCGACCGGGCCGGGATCACCCTCAACCGCAACACCATCCCCGACGATCCCCGCTCGCCCTTTGTGACCTCGGGGCTCCGGCTGGGGAGCGCCGCCCAGACGACGGCGGGCATGGGGACCGACGAGATGGCGCGCATCGCGGCGTTGATCGGCCGCGCTCTGCGCCGGCGCGCCGACGAGTCGGCGTTGCACGACGTGCGGGGCGAGGTGCTCGAGCTGTGCGGCGGGTTCCCTCCGTACCCGCAGCTCGTCAGGGGACCCGCTTTGGGCAGCCCGACCGGAGGCCGCTGAGGTCGTGCCACCTCTCGGGGCGTACCTGGTGGTGGCAGCGGTGGCGGCGCTCGGCACGTTCGCGGCGATGTTCCCCATCCGCTACCTGGCCACGCGCCTGCACTTCGTGGTGGAGCCCGACGAGCTTCGAGTCCACGACCGCGTGACCCCCTACGGGGGCGGCATCGCCATGTTCCTGGCGTTCCTGGTGGCGATGCTGGTGGCGTCCCGACTGGAACAGCTTCACGGGCTCTTCGCGGGGTCCTCCGAACCGCTCGGACTGGTGCTCGGCGCCGCGGTCATCTTCGGCGTGGGGTTCATCGACGACCTCCGGGAGATGTCGGCACCCGCCAAGATGGCCGGGCAGGTGCTCGCCGCGATGATCCTCGTGTTCCTGGGCGTGACCATGTTCCAGTTCAAGATCCCCTTCGTGGGCTTCTACGTGCTGTCGCCCGACGTGACGCCGCTTTTGACCGCGTTGTGGGTCATCGTCATCACCAACGCCGTGAACCTCATCGACGGGCTCGACGGGCTCGCCACCGGCATCGTGGCCATCGCGTCGGGCGCCCTTGCCATCTACGGCTTGCGCCTCATCTTCCTGGGCGAGCTCCCCGCCGACAATCTGGGACCGTTGGTGGCGGTGGTGGCCTTCGGGGTGTGCATGGGCTTCCTGCCCCACAACCTGCATCCCGCCCGAGCGTTCATGGGCGACGCCGGTGCACTGTTCCTGGGTCTCCTTCTGGCGGCATCGACGATGCTGATCGGGGGGCGGACCCCCGACATCAGCGGCCAGACCTACTTCTTCTACGCACCGCTCTTCATCCCGGTGTTCATCCTGGGCGTGCCCATCGCCGACATGGCGTTTGCGTTCATCCGACGCACCGCCAAGGGCACCGGGTTCCACACCCGGGACATGAACCACGTCCATCACCGTCTCTTGCGCCTCGGTCATGGTCCTCGCCGCACGGTAGCCATCTTGTGGGCCTGGACTGCGGTCCTCTCCGCCTTCTTGCTGTATCCGCTCTTCGACAAGAAAGGCAACGCCGTCATCCCGTTCGGAGTCATCGTCCTCGGGCTCGCGCTCTACACCCTGTTCCATCCGGGCCTACGTAAGGACACCATGAACGGCAACGGCGTGAAGGGGCACACGCCCGGGGGCGACGGCGAGCACGAGGTTGGCTGTGGCGAACCGGTGAGCTCGACCAGAGACGGCACCCAGGGCAACGGGCATGCCGCTCTTGTGGGTGAGGTCCCACCGGTGGGCGGACGCGCCTCCGGCCGTTTCTGACCTGATCGAGATCGCCGATCGGGTCCCCGTGCGGCGCTGCGCCTGGAGACGGCCGGAGAGACACGAGGAGCGCTTCGCCCGCGGCGGAGAAAGCGGACGCGCTCTACCGCGGCGACCGCGAGCGGCTGGCGCTGCAGTCCAGGTGCCGCTCCCGGCCTCACTGATGGCAGGTCCCGAGGATCCGGCCCAGAAGTGTTACCTGCACAGTGAGGACGGCCCAGAGGCGGCTCTTCGTGCGCCTCCCACGGGTTGGACGGTCAAGTTTTGATCGAGTACCGTCGACCCCGATCGAGTGCAGAAGAAAGTGATCGCCGGGACTCCGTGATGCTTTATTCAACTACCCTGCCAAGTGTCGGATGACCCCAAAGACCCACACCGTGCACACCAGCCGCACGAGGCCCGCGGTGCCCGCGTTTCTCCGCCGGAGCCCGCTTTGGCGGTAGACGCATACGCCGCGTCTCCCAAGCGTGCTCTCGTGTTGTTGCGCTATCTGGACGTGGTGCTGGTGGTGATCGCCATGGCCCCCGCACTTGCGCTCGGAGTGCCCGTCCTCGGCTATGTCCTTGCTGCGTGCGGATGGATCGTGCAGCGCGCCATCGCCGAAACCGACCGGCGTTGGATTCGCAGGGTGAGCGAGCCGCGCAAGCAGCTCGGCCTGAGCCTGTTCGAGGGTTTCGCGCGGATCTGGCTGCTGGCCGGCGTGATCATCATCGCGGGCGTCGCCGGCGGCCGCGTGAACGGACTCACCGCGGCACTGGTCACCATGGGGGCGTATTCGGTGGCCTTCGCGATAAAGGTGATCACGGGACCACCGCAGCGGAGCGTGCTCCGATGAGCCTCACCCCCACCCTGACTCGCCCCGAGCATGAGCAGGGCCAAGAAGCTCCGGAGCCACCGAAAAAGGGCAGGAAGCCCCTCACCACCCGGAGGAAGATCACCTACGGCATCGTTGCCGTGTACGTCGTCGGCTTGGTCGTGTTCGGGGCCGTCTTCGGCCTGCACGAGCACCAGAACACCCAGTTCAACATCGTCTCTCCCTACCACCTCGTGACGTGGGTGCATCTGGTCGGCCCGATCAACCTCAACAAGGGCGTGCTCTACCTCCTCATGACCACGGTGCTCACGATCGGCATCCTCGTGTTTGTTGCCCGGCGCATGGAGATGCGGCCGAACCGAGTGCAGACCGCGGTCGAATGGGCCTACGACCTGACGAAGCGACTCACCAACGACAACATGGACGAGCGGATGGCCAGGAGGTGGTTTCCGCTCGTCTTCACCCTGTTTGTGTTCGTCCTCGTCACCAACCTCCTCGGGTACATCCCGTTGCCCGTCAACACCATCGACAAAATCAATGTGGCTGGGACGCACATCCCGTCGTTCCAGATCTATGCCGCCGACACCAACGTCGCGCTTCCGCTTTTACTGGCGCTCGGCGTATTCATCGCATACAACGTCGAAGGCTTCCGTCACCACGGGTTCACCGGGTACTTCAAGAGCCTCATTCCATCGGGCGTGGCCGGCGGCATGGTGCTCTTCCTCTTCCCCCTCGAGATCGTCTCCCACTTCCTGCGGCTGCTCTCGCTGGCGATCCGGCTGTGGGCCAACCTGCTCGCGGGACACCTCTTGATCGACTTCATGGCGGGTGACATGGCGGTGCTGCTGGGTCTGCCCGTCATTGGGTGGTTCACCTTGCCCCTCGGCGTGGCGATCTACCTGTTCGAGTGTGTCTTGATCGCCGGTCTGCAGGCGTTCATCTTTGCTATCCTCACGGCCATCTACCTCGGTGGCGCTGTCGAAAGCCATTAGGCAAAAAGGAGCGAAATGTTTCATCTATTCGGCGCCGTTTTCCTTCTTCATCCCCTGCTTTCAGGCGCGGCGCAGTCATACGACCTCATAGGTGAGAAGGCTGGTAAAGCCATCGCGCTTGGCATCGGGGCTGGAGGCGGCGCCGCTGGGGCCGGCGCTGGCATCGGGATGCTGTTCGGGAAGGTGATCGAGTCGGTGACCCGTCAACCGGAGATGCGTGGTGAGATCACGTCGATCCAGTGGCTAGGGTTCGCGCTCACCGAGGCCACTTTCTTCTACGGCCTCGTCGGCGGCTTCATCGCTTTCTTCCTGTAAGTCGACAGGGTCGATACTCCGACATGACTCATCTGCTAGCCGCATCGAGCTCATGGCTGATCACGCCCGACGTCGGGCTGACGATCTGGACGCTCGTTGTGTTCGCGATCTCACTTTTCATCCTCATAAAGGCCGTATTCCCTCGTATCGGGGCGGCACTCGATCAGCGCCGAAAGGCGATCGATGACTCGATCGACGCGGCCGATCGCACGCGCCTCGAGGCCGACCAGCTGCTCGTGGAATATCGCGAGCGGCTTCGCGATGCGCGTCACGAGGCGGAAGAGATCGTCGAGCGGGCCCGCCAGGCGGCCGCCGTGAACGAGCGCGAGGCCCGCACTGAAGCCCAGGTACGGCGCGAGCAGATGCTGGAGCAGACGCGCCGGGATATCGAGGCTGAGACCCGCCGCGTGCTCGACGAGATCCTGCGCGATGTCGTCGAGCTCACGGTGCAGGCCACGGAACTGGTGACGCGCAAGGTGCTCACGGCGGAGGACCAGCGAAGGCTGGTCGAGGACGCGATGTCCGAGCTCGACTTCTCGGTGCTCAGCGGCGGGCCAGGTCGGCAGCCGTGAGTTCCAAGACGCCCAGCTAGTGGAACAGGTCTCCGAGGTCTACGCCCGGGCGCTGTTTGAGGTCGCCTCTGAGCGCGACGTGCTGGACCTGGTTCGGGACCAGCTCGTCCAGTTTGCCGACGTGCTGTCCACCAACCACAGTCTCCAGACCTTCTTCTTCTCGCCGTATCTCTCGACCGAGGAGAAGAAGGAAGGCTTGGGCCGACTGATCGAGGGCGCGGATGAAACGTTCATGAGCTTCCTCGAGACTCTGGTCGAGCGTCAACGGATGCCGGAGATCTTCCACATCCGTGGGCGCTACGAAGAGCTGTGGGATGCGGAGATGAAGCTACTGCCAGTCGAGGTGACGAGCGCGGTGGAGCTCGACGAAGCCGTCGTGCGGGACATCGGTGAACGCATCGGCACGCAGACCGGCAACAAGATCGAGCTCACCAGCGTCGTCGATCCCGACATCCTGGGTGGAATCGTGCTCCGCGTGGGCGACTTCATCCTCGACGCATCCATCAAGAACAAGTTGAGCCAACTTCGCAAGCAAGTCGGACGGGCGGGGCCACCCTCGCTGGTCAAGGAGCAACTCAATGCAGATCAAGCCTGACGAGATCACCTCAATCCTCAAGAGCCGGATCCAGGGTCTCGACGCCACGAGCGCCGACCTCACCGAGGTCGGAACCGTGTTGTCGGTGGCAGACGGCATCTGCCGCATCCACGGCCTCGAGAACTGCATGTCGTTCGAGATGCTCGAATTCCCCCACGACGTCACCGGACTGGCGCTCAACCTCGAGTCCGACAACGTCGGCGTCGTAATGTTCGGCGAGTGGGAAAAGATTGTCGAGGGCGACACCGTAAAGCGGACCAAGCGGCTCCTGGAGATTCCCGTCGGGGAGGAGCTGCTCGGGCGGATCGTCGATCCGCTCGGTACCCCACTCGACGGCAAGGGGGAGATCCGGACCTCGACGACGCGTCCGGTTGAGCACAAGGCGCCCGGAGTCGTCCAGCGTCAGCCGGTGAAAGAGCCGATGCTCACCGGATTGAAGGCGATCGATTCAATGATCCCGATCGGCCGCGGCCAGCGCGAGCTCATCATCGGGGACCGCAAGACCGGCAAGACGGCCATCGCCATCGACACGATCATCAACAACAAGGACCGTGACCTGATCTGCGTCTACGTCGCGATCGGGCAGCGCAAATCGACCGTGGCACAACTGGCGAGCGTGCTTGAGGAGGCCGACGCGCTCGAAGAACACGATCATCGTCATGGCGGCCGCTGACGAGGCCGCGCCAATCAAGTTCCTGGCGCCCTATGCGGGCTGCGCGATGGGGGAGTATTTCCTCTACAACGGCAAGGCTGCGCTCACGATCTACGACGACCTCACCAAGCACGCCTACGCGTACCGTCAGATGTCCCTGCTGCTGCGTCGCCCGCCCGGCCGCGAGGCGTATCCGGGCGATGTCTTCTACCTGCACTCCCGGTTGCTGGAGCGGGCGGTCAAGCTATCCGAGGACGTCACCGATCCGAGGACGGGGAAGAAGCTCCCGGGCGGCGGATCGTTGACCGCTCTGCCGGTGATAGAGACCCAAGCCGGTGACGTGTCGGCCTACATCCCCACGAACGTGATCTCGATCACCGACGGACAGATCTACCTCGAGCCGAGCCTCTTCTACTCCGGCGTGCGCCCGGCCATCAACGTCGGTATCTCGGTCTCGCGGGTCGGCGGCAATGCCCAGAGCACGCCGATGCGCCGGGTCGCAGGCCGCCTGAAACTCGAGCTCTCCCAGTTCCGGGAGCTCGAGGCATTCGCCCAGTTCGGGTCCGAGCTCGACCCCGAGACCCAGCGGACGCTGGCGCGCGGACAGCGTCTGGTGAGGACGCTGAACCAGTCAGAGCGCAGCCCGATGCCGGTGGAAGAGCAGGTGGTACAGATCTACGCGGCCACCAACGGCTACGTCGACCGGATCACGATCGACAAAGTCGAGCGATTCCTTTCCGAGCTGATCGAGAGGGTGCGTGGCAGTGACCCCGATCTCCTCCAGCAGATCGGGGGCGGGGACTGGAGTGAGGAGACCCAGGCGCGAGTGCTCGCGGCTGTGGACCAGTTCGCCAAGGACTTCGGCTTCGACCTGGACGAAGAGGGCCGTCCGCTGGTCGAGGGCGCTGACGAGCCACGTCGCGCCAGTCCGACGGGTGACACGACCCATCAGTCGACCGACGAGAAGGAGCAGGCCGCGTTGGTGCAGTAATGCACACGCGTCTCAACCACCATGCCAGAGTCGCCGCGCGACGTACGTACCCGCATCAAAGCGGTCACGAATATCGAGAAGATCACCCGAGCCATGGCCATGGTCGCCGCGGCCCGGCTGCGCCGCGCGGTGCAGCGGATCGAGGCGTTGCGACCGTATGCAAGCGCCATCCGGCGGATGACGCGGCAAGCCGCGCAGGCTTCAGGCGCCATCGGGCGGGTTCCGATCCTCCAGGAGCACACCGAGGTGCAGACTGTCGGTCTACTGCTCGTCGCCGGGGATCGCGGCCTTGCCGGTGCCTTCAACTCCAACATCATTCGCGCCGGGATCGCGGCCGGGCGCGAACACGAAGCCGCGGGCCGACGGGTCATCTACTTCGCTGTCCGGGCGCAGAGCCGCCTCGTCGCTGATCTTCCGCGGGCTGGCGCCGGTGGACAGCTTCACCGGCTTCACCGACCGACCTAGCTACCCGGACGCGCGACGAATCGGGCAGCGGCTGATGGCCGCCTATCTCGACCACGAGGTCGACCAGGTGGAGGTCTTCTACAATGGATACGCCTCGGCCATCTCCCAGGTGGTCCGGCGTGAGACGCTGCTGCCCTTGCAGCGGGCCACTGTCCTCGAGGAGGACACACCCGAGGAGCCCGGGGAGTCCGTTGCGGGCGAGGCCCCACAACACCGCGCCGTGCCGGAGTACGAGCCCGACCCCGAGCCGGTGTTGAAGAGGCTCGTCCCCGACTACGTCGAGATCTCGATATACCGAGCCCTACTGGAGTCGACTGCGTCGGAGCACGGCGCTCGCATGACCGCGATGCGCCAGGCCTCTGACAACGCCAGCGAACTGATGCAGGACCTGACGCTGCAGATGAACAGGGCGCGCCAAGCCGAGATCACT
Source organism: uncultured Acidimicrobiales bacterium (assembly GCA_963768255.1). Classification (GTDB taxonomy): domain Bacteria; phylum Actinomycetota; class Acidimicrobiia; order Acidimicrobiales; family UBA8190; genus Chersky-840. The sequence continues at coordinate 1,040,642 of CAVYGX010000008.1, forward strand.
CAGGAAATTATGGAGGTCGTCGCCGGGGCCGAGGGACTCGGCTAGATCCCAGGAGAGGAAGAGGCATGGCACTGACAGAAGAGACCACGCAGGCGGCGGACAGCCGCCAGGAGAATGTCGGCCGGATCGAGTCGATCCAGGGCGTCGTGATCGACGCGGTCTTTCTTGACCATCTTCCCGAGATCAACCACGCCATCAAGGTGCGCCGACCCGCGTCGGCGGCCGCCGAGGAGGACGTCGACGTCTCCGCGGTGGACGAGTTCCTGATCTTCGAGGTGCAGCAGCATCTCGGGGACGACCGCCTCCGGGCGGTGGCGATGGACACCACCGACGGCCTTGCGCGTGGCGCCGAGGTGATCGACACGGGCGCGCCGATCACCGTTCCGGTAGGCACAGCCACGCTGGGAAGGATCTTCAACCTGCTGGGAGAGCCGATCGACGGCGGCGCTGCGTTGGACCCGGCCGTCGAGCGCCGGCCGATCCATCGCGAGGCCCCCACTCTGGAGGCCATGACGCCCACCACCGAGATCTTCGAGACCGGAATCAAGGTGGTCGACCTGCTGGCGCCCTATGTCAAGGGCGGCAAGGTCGGGCTGTTCGGCGGTGCCGGCGTGGGGAAGACCGTGATCATCCAGGAGCTGATCCACAACCTTGCCCAGGAGCACGGTGGCCTGTCGGCCTTCTGCGGCGTCGGGGAGCGGTCGCGCGAAGGCAACGACCTGTGGCTGGAGATGAAGGAATCCGGGGTGCTCGACAAGACGATTCTCGTCTTCGGGCAGATGAACGAGCCGCCCGGCGCCCGCATGCGCGTGGCCCTCTCCGGTCTCACGATGGCGGAGTACTTCCGCGATCAGGAGGGGCAGGACGTGCTGCTGTTCATCGATAATATCTTCCGCTTCGTCCAGGCGGGCTCGGAGGTCTCGGCTCTGCTCGGGCGGATGCCGTCACAGGTCGGCTACCAGCCGACGCTCGAGTCTGAGATGGGTCAGCTCCAGGAGCGCATCACCTCGACGCGCCGAGGCTCGGTGACGAGCGTGCAGGCGATCTACGTGCCTGCCGACGACCTCACCGACCCCGCCCCGGCGTCGGTGTTCGCCCACTTGAACGCAACCACGGTGCTGTCGCGGTCGATCGCTGAGAAGGGCATCTATCCGGCCGTTGACCCGCTCGAGTCGACGTCGACGATCCTCAAGGCGGACATCGTGGGCGAGGAGCATTTCCGCGTCGCCACCGAGGTCCAGCAGGTTCTCCAGCGTTACAAGGAGCTCCAGGACATCATCGCGATCCTCGGAATCGACGAGCTCTCGGACGAGGACAAGGTGGCGGTCAACCGGGCCCGTCGGCTCGAGCGGTACCTCTCACAGCCGTTCTACGTCGCCGAGCAGTTCACCGGCACCCCGGGGGCATACGTCCCGATTGCCGAGACGGTCCGTGGCTTCAAGGAGATCCTCGAGGGAAGGTACGACGATTTCCCCGAGCGGTCCTTCTTTATGAAGGGCACGATCGACGAGGTGATCCGGGACGCCAGCGGCGAGGGAGCGGGCTGATTTGCCTGTAGCTCCGGTCTCTTGCCCTCGAGCGCGCCGGTCGGGTGTCCCGGCTTGCCGAGCGCGCCCACCCGAGGAGCGCTGAGATGGCCCACGCACTGTTTCCCGTCGAAGTCCTCACTCCCGAGGGCGAGGTGTTCAACGGCGAGGTGGAGATGGTCTCGACGCGCACCACTCTCGGGCAGATCGGCATTCTCGCCCGTCATGCGCCGCTCTTGGCGACGCTCGAGCCCACCGAGTTGCGGCTCTATCTGAGCGAGACCGAGATCCTTCGGTTCGCGCAGTCAGAGGGCTACCTCCAGGTCGGCGACAACCACGCGCTGCTGCTGCTCGAGGAGGTTCACCCCGTCGGAGAGCTGGACGCGGGGGAGCTGCGGGAGCGCCTGGCGATGGCCGAGGTCGAGCTGGCTCAGGCTGGCGAGGATACCGAGAGGCGCCAGGTGGCCGAGCGTGACAGGCGGCGCTGGGAGAAGTTCCTGAGCCTCACCGAGTAGCGGCTCCGCACGAATCGCCGTCCCGGGTGTTTCTCGGCGCCATCGCGGCCGAAGCCCACACTGCGTACCCCCCGGCGACCGCGACCGCGATGAGAACCACCACGACAGCGCTCAGGGCTGAGATGTCCTCGGAACTGTCCAAGTCGGCTGTGACGCCCAGGAGGGCCCCTGAGCTGTTGTAGCGCCGTCAGCGCTTCCGTACCGGAAACGGTGCCCGAGCCTCCGGAGGGCTCGATCGAGGTTTCAGGCCGGGCGGCGGCCCGCCACTCGGTGCCGGGCCGCGAAGGGCACCGCGAAGGCCGGGTTCTCGAGCAATTCGATCATGGCGTCATAGCTGGCGTCGTCGACGGTGCTCCGGCCGAGCGACTCCATGTGGGCGGTGTCGGTGACGATGGGTCGGATGGACTCGAGCGTCTGGCGCCAGAACGCCGCCCCCGGGGAGGCGCCCACGAGCAGGTCCTCCCGCACGTCGTCGTGGACGTCGACAAACCCCAGTGCCACCAGGCGCGCCGGCAAGGTGCGCGCCCAGGTCCAGGGGGCGACCAAGGGCAGCATGACGTCGCGGAAGGGGGTGGGAAGATCGGTGGTGGACGCCGCGTACTGCGCCGGGGCGCCGTCGGTTTCCTCGAACAGGACCACAGCGCCGGGGCGCAAGGCCGGAACCAGGTGCTCGACGACGGTGTCGGGGTCCTCGAGGTGCATGAGCACCGACCGCGAGTGGGCGAGATCGAAACATGACGATCCGAAGGACATGGTCATCAGGTCACCTTGGACGACGGTGACGTTGCGGCGCGCCCCGAGCTCCTTCAGCAACGTCGTGTCCCGGTCGATGGCGGTCACCCCACCACTCTCGCCCACCGTCTCCGACAGCCACTGCGCCACCGAGCCCGCTCCGGCCCCGAGCTCGGCGCACCGCCACCCCGGCGCCACGCCCAGCCGTTCGAATTGCCGGATGGTGGAGGCGTCGTGCAGAGACTGCAAGGTCCCGAGCCGCGCCGCCTCCTCGGGAGCGGCGTTGCGCAAGGGGTACCGGCTCGGTGACGTGGGCAGTGTCGTGTCCCGGGCTACCCGAACTCGACCTGGCTGTACTCGCGCAGTTTGTGCAAGGCATGGCGCGCGTTCACGAAACGCACGGTCCCCGACTGCGAGCGCATGACGAGGGACTGGGTGTTGACGCCGTAGTCGGCGTAGCGCACGCCTTGCAGGAGCTCGCCGTCGGTGACGGCGGTGGCGGCGAAGAAACAGTTGTCACCCTTCACGAGGTCGTCGGTGGTGAGCACGGAGTCGAGGTCATATCCCGCCGCGACGGCGGCTCGGTGCTCGTCGTCGTCACGGGGGAACAGACGGCCCTGCATCTCGCCCCCCATGCACTTGAGGGCCGCCGCCGCGATGACACCTTCGGGTGTGCCACCGATGCCGTACAGGACATCGACCCCCGAGTCGGGCCAGGCCACCGAGATGGCGCCGGCCACATCCCCGTCGGATATCAGCTTGATGCGGGCCCCGCTGGAGCGCACCTCCTCGATGAGCTCGCTGTGACGAGGCCGGTCGAGGATGACGACGGTGACGTCGCGCAGGGATTTACCGAGCGCCTTGGCCACGGCCTCGAGGTTTTCGCTGGGCGAGCGGCGGACGTCCACCGACCCCACCGCCTTGGGCCCGACCGCCAGCTTCTCCATGTAGACACAAGGGCCCGGGTTGAACATGGTGCCCCGGTCCGAAACCGCGATCACCGCCAGGGCCCCGGCGCGCCCGAGCGACGTCAGGCTGGTCCCGTCGACGGGGTCGACGGCGATATCGGTCAATGGCGGGGAGCCGTCTCCGATCCGCTCGCCGTTGTAGAGCATGGGCGCGTGGTCCTTCTCGCCCTCGCCGATCACGACCACGCCGTCCATGGCCACGGTCTGCAGCACGACGCGCATGGCCTGCACGGCGGCGCCGTCGGCGCCTTCTTTGTCCCCCCTTCCCATCCACCGCCCCGCGGCCATGGCGGCGGCTTCGGTGACGCGGACCAGCTCCATGGCCAGGTTGCGATCGGGTGCGCGGGGGTTGGGCGCCACGGCTTGACCATAACGCGCTGCGTGCGCACGGGGCGCCCACGCACGGCGATTCCAGGGCGGGGTGTGGTCACGGCCTGGGGAATCGGATGCGGAGCCGGATGCGCCTCGCGTCGCCACCAGGCTGTTTCGTCCGAGAATGCCGCGGATGGACCGTTAGGCTTGAGGCCATGGACACCCCACCCCACGAGGGCCTCGACGAGGGCCGAGCGCGGTGGCAGGAGGCCTACGACGCGTCGGCCCTGCGGGACGCCGATTTCGAGACGATGTCGGGCATCAGGCTCGAGCCGGTGTACGGGCCGGCCGATTGGCCCGAGGCCCAGGTCCCCGAGCGCCTGGGCTGGCCCGGCGTCCCCCCTATACCCGGGGACCGCACGCCTCGATGTACCGCTCGAAGCTCTGGACGATGCGGCTATTCGCCGGATTCGGCACCGCCGAGGACACCAACGTGCGCTTCCGCGAGCTGCTCCGGGCGGGAAGCGGGGGATTGTCGGTGGCGTTCGACCTTCCCACCCTCATGGGTCGCGACTCCGACGATCCGCTCACCGAGGGCGAGGTCGGGCGGTGCGGCGTGGCCGTCGACACGCTGGCGGATGCCGAGGACCTCTTCGCCGACATCGACCTGGGGTCGGTGACGACGTCCATGACGATCAACTCGCCCGCCCCCATCCTCCTGGCCATGTACGTCGGGGCCGCCGAGAAAGCCGGTGTGGCCCGGGGCGCGCTGGGCGGGACGCTGCAGAACGACATCCTGAAGGAGTACCAGGCCCAGAAGGAGTACATCTTCCCGCCCCGGCCGTCGATGCGCCTCGTGGTCGACGTCGTGCGGTTCTGTGCGGCGGAGATGCCGAGCTTCCACCCGGTGTCGGTGTCGGGCTATCACATCCGCGAAGCCGGCGCCACGGCCGCCCAGGAGCTCGCCTTCACCCTCGCCAACGGGTTCGCCTACGTCGAGGCCGTCTTGGCCGCCGGTCTCGCCGTCGACGAGTTCGCACCTCAGCTGAGCTTCTTCTTCAATGCGCATCTCGACTTCTTCGAGGAGATCGCCAAGTACCGCGCCGCGCGCCGCATCTGGGCGCGTTGGATGGCCAACCGGTACCGGGCGTCCTCGCCGAGGTCGTTACAGCTCCGGTTCCACACCCAGACCGCGGGCGTCTCGCTCACCGCCCAGCAACCGGAGGTGAACATCGTCCGCACCGCCATCGAGGCGCTCGCCGGGGTGCTCGGCGGGACCCAGAGCCTGCACACCAACTCGATGGACGAGGTGCTGGCTCTCCCCACCGAGAAGGCGGCCCGCATCGCCCTGCGTACCCAACAGGTCATCGCGCACGAGACCGGTGTGACCAACGTCTCGGACCCGCTCGGTGGTTCGTGGTTCGTGGAGTCGCTCACCGACGAGATCGAACGCCAGGCCGAGGTGATCTTCACCCGGCTCGACGAGTGGGGTGAGGGCTCGATGCTCGAAGGCGTCCTCCACGGGATCGAGAACAATTGGTTCCAGGGTGAGATCGCCGACGCCGCCTACGTGTTCCAGCGCAAGGTGGCCACCGGCCGGCGCATCGTGGTCGGAGTGAACGATTTCACGGAGGGGAGCGAGGAGCCCGCCCCTCCCACGCTGCACATCGGGCCCGAGGTGGACGAGGCCCAACGCAAGCGCTTGTCGGGGGTTCGCCAACGTCGCGACCAACGAGAGGTCGACGCCAAGCTGGCGGTGGTGGCGGCCGACGCCGCGGGGGCGGACGTGAACCTCATGCCCGCCATCCTCGACGCCGTGCGCGCCTACGCCACCGTGGGCGAGATCGTGGGGGCTCTGGCATCGGTATTCGGCCGCTGGGCCGAGAACCCGGTCGTCTGATCAGGTTGGCCCCGGTGGATCGCTTCGTCGTGCGACCCGGAGGGCCGCTGCACGGGACGGCGCGCGCCGGCGGCGCCAAGAACTCCTCGCTCAAGCTGATGGCGGCCTGCCTGTTGGCGCCGGGTCGCCACGTCCTGGCCGGCGTGCCCCGCATCGTGGACGTGGAGATCATGTCCGAGGTGCTCGGCGCCATCGGCGCCCAGGTGGTCCGCGAGCCCGACCGAATCGACAGGGAGCCGGGAGATCTCGTCATCGACACACCGGCCGTCCTCGTGCCCGAAGCGCCCTACGAGCTCGTCGAGAGGATGCGCGCCTCGGTGGTGGTGCTGGGGCCGCTGTTGGCTCGCTCGGGACAGGCCAGCGTGTCGCTCCCCGGTGGTGACGACTTCGGGAACCGGCCCATCGACATCCACCTCCACGGCTTGTCGAGTCTGGGTGCGGTGTTCGAGACGGTGCACGGCAACATCGAGGGCCGTGTGCCGGGGTGGCCCGACGGCCGGCTGGTCGGTCAGCGCATCGTCTTCGAATACCCGAGCCACACCGCCACCGACAACGTCCTCATGGCCGCGGTGCTCGCCAAAGGGACCACGGTGATCGAGAACGCGGCACGCGAGCCCGAGGTGTCGGACCTGGCTGCCTTCTTGGCCCACATGGGGGCGCACATCCGGGGGGCGGGAACGTCGCACATCGAGGTCGACGGCGTCGACGAGCTGCGTCCCGGGCCCGACCCCCATCGGGTGATCCCCGACCGGGTGGTGGCGGCGACGTTGTTGTCCGCGGTCGCCATGGCGGGGGGCGAGATCGTCATCGAGGACGGCCGGCCCGACCACATGGACATGGTCCTTCGCAAGATGGGTGAGATCGGTGTGACCGTGACCCAGAGCCCCGAGGGGATGCGGGCCGCGGCGAGTGGTCGGCTCCACAGCGTCGACGTGGCCACCCTCCCCTACCCGGGAGTGGCCACCGACTACAAACCCTTCCTGGTGACGATGTTGAGTGTCGCCGACGGGGTCGGGATCGTCACCGAGAACCTCTTCTCGGGACGCTTCCGCTACGTCGACGAGCTGCGACGCATGGGTGCGGACATCCGTACCGAGGGCCACCACGCCGTGGTGCGCGGCGTGCGGCGGCTCTCGGGCGCGCCGGTACGCGCCCCGACCTGCGAGCCGGCGCCGCCCTGGTGCTGGCCGGGATGATGGCCGAGGGCGAGACCGTGGTGACCGACGCCCAGCACATCGACCGTGGATACGAGGACCTGGCCGCCACGCTCAGCTCGCTGGGCGCGGACGTGACCCGCGCCTGACCCGGGCCCGTCCCGCCTACGCTCCGAGCACTGTCATGGATTCCGCCATCTCCTCTCCCTCCTCTCGATCGGGCTCCCCCGACGGTCCCGACCGTCCCGACGGTCCCGACCGTCCCGACGGTCCCGACGGTCCCGACCGTCCCGACGCCGGCCGCCCGGCCGCGCGCCGGGCCCGTATCGCCGATCCGGTGGCGCTCCTCGACGCGGCGCGCCAGGGCGACCGGGTGGCGTTGGCCCGCCTGTTGACCCAGGTCGAGAGCGCTGGCCCCGAGGGCAGGGCCGTTGCCGCCCTGGCGTACCGCAACGAGCAGGAGGCCCGCACGATCGGGATCACCGGTCCACCTGGTGCGGGGAAGTCGACGCTCGTCGACCGCCTGATCGCCACGGGGCGCGCCGCGGGGGTGGCACAGCTGGGCGTGCTGGCCGTCGACCCTTCGTCGCCGTTCACAGGCGGCGCCATCCTGGGAGACAGGGTCCGGATGCAGGACCACGCCCTCGATGCCGGTGTCTACATCCGGTCGATGGCCTCGCGCGGGCAACTCGGTGGGCTGGCCCTGGCGGTCCCCGAGGCGATACGGGTGTTGGCGGCCACGGGATTCCCGCTGGTGCTGGTCGAGACCGTCGGGGTGGGACAGGTCGAAGTGGAGGTGGCCGGGGCCACCGACACCACCGTGGTCGTCCTCAATCCCAAGTGGGGCGACGCCGTGCAGGCCAACAAGGCGGGGCTCCTCGAGACGGCGGACATCTTCGTGATCAACAAGGCCGACAGGCCCGGCGCCAAAGAGACGCGCCGCGACCTCGAGCAGATGCTCGATCTCACCGCACTCGACGACTGGCGGCCTCCGGTGCTCGAGACGACGGCCTCCACCGGCGGCGGCGTGGACGCGCTGTGGGAAGAGCTGGCGCGACACGAGCGCCATCTCGAGGAGCACGGGGCCCTCCAACGCAAGCGAGCCGAGCGTCTCGAGCGCGAGTTCCAGGTCGTGGTGGGGGCCCAGGTCCGCGCCGAGGTCGATCGGCTCCGGTCCGAAGGAGAGTTCGCGGGGCTCACCCAAGCCGTCATCGAGCACCGGATCGACCCCTACGACGCGGCGCAACGCCTCCTCAGCCATGTGTACGGGGGCCGCTCCGGCACCACCTCCTGATCCCCCGCCTCCGGCGTCGGCACCACCGGCTCCACCCCCTCCGCCCCAGCACCGGGCCCGTGTCGAGGCGCCGGACCACCCCCGGCCCGGACCCCGGGACGCTCACCCTCCGATGGCACGACGCCCAGGGCGCGGTCGGGTACGGTGCGCGCATGGTCGCCTCCCGTCCCGCGTCGAACGGAAGGGACACCGGGGTGGTCGAGCTCGACCGCCGCGACGACGGGGTGGCGCTCATCACGCTCGAGCGGCCGAAGATGAACGCGCTGTCCGTGGCGTTTCTCGGGCGCCTGCACGACGTGGTGGTCGAGCTCGCCGCGGAGCCTCCCGGCGCTGTCGTGCTGTGGGGTGGACCCCGCATCTTCGCGGCCGGCGCCGACGTCGCCGAGTTCACCGAGGTCGGCGCGGCACAACGGATCGCCGACGCCTTTCACCGCGTGACCGGTGCGCTCGGCGCGCTGCCCCGGGTGACGATCGCGGCGATCACGGGCTACGCGCTCGGAGGTGGTCTCGAGCTCGCCCTGGCCTGCGATCTCCGCGTCGTCTCGGAGAGCGCCCGTCTCGGCCAACCCGAGATCCTGCTCGGCATCGTCCCCGGTGGCGGCGCCACGCAGCGCTTGCCCCGCCTGGTCGGGGTGAGCCGGGCCAAGGACCTCATCTACACCGGGCGTCAGGTGGAGGCGGACGAGGCCCTGCGCATCGGCTTGGCGGACCGGGTCGTGGCCCGCGACCGTGTGTTGGACGAAGCCCTCGACCTCGCCGCGTCGTTCGCGGCGGGGCCCCTCGTGGCCCTGGCCGCGGCCAAACGCGTCATCGACGACGGCGTCGAGGAACCCCTGGCCCGAGCGCTCGAGCTCGAGGTGGCGGCCTTCGTGTCGGTAGCGGGCTCCGAGGACGCCGGCCTGGGTGTGGCGTCGTTCCTCGAGCACGGGCCCGGCCGGTCCCGGTTCGTCGGGCGCTGAGGGGCGGTCGAAGCCGTCGTGACCGACCATCGTCCGGCCAAGGCCGTGCGCGCACGCGGCACGACGGGCGCGGCCACCGCGGCGCGCCGCGGCGGCGGGGTCCGCCTGCCCGGCATCCGCCCCACCGCGCTTCCCGCCAAGGGTGTGGCGGACTGGTATCGCCGGGGCGTGTTCTACGAAGTGCTCACGCGGGGGTTCTTCGACTCCAACGACGACGGCATCGGCGACCTGGCCGGGCTGCGGGCCAAGCTCGACTACCTCGAGTGGCTCGGCGTCGATTGCCTGTGGCTGCTGCCGTTCTACCCCTCCCCCATGCGCGACGGCGGCTACGACATCAGCGATTTCTTCACCGTCCACGCCGAGCTCGGGTTCCTCGACGACCTCGTGGAATTCCTCGACGACGCCCATCGCCGCGGCATCAGGGTGATCGCCGACCTCGTGATGAACCACACGAGCGACCAACACCCGTGGTTCATCGAGTCGCGGTCGTCTCGGGACAATCCCAAGGCGGATTGGTACGTCTGGAACGAAGACGACCAACGCTGGCCCGAAGCGCGCGTCGTCTTCGTGGACGTGGAGACCTCCAACTGGACGTGGGACCAGACCCGTCAGCAGTACTACTGGCACCGCTTCTATTCGCACCAGCCCGATCTCAACTACGAGAACCCCGCCGTGGTCGAGGCCATGTTCGGTGTGGTGCGCTTCTGGCTCGACCTCGGGCTCGACGGCTTCCGCCTCGACGCCGTCCCCTACCTGTTCCAGCGGGACGGCAGCACGGGGGAGAACCTCCCCGAGACCCATGCGCTGCTCCGCCAGCTCCGCAAAGAGGTTGACGCGGCGCACCCCGACCGGGTGCTGTTGGCCGAAGCCAATCAGTGGCCCGCCGACCTCGTCGACTACTTCGGCAACGGCGACGAGTGCCACATGTGCTTCCACTTCCCCCTCATGCCTCGCCTGTTCATGGCGGTGCGCCGCGAGCAGCGGTTCCCCGTCACTGAGATCCTGGCCCAGACACCGGAGATCCCCGACAACTGCCAGTGGGCGATCTTCCTCCGAAACCACGACGAGCTCACGCTCGAGAAGGTGACCGAGGAAGAACGCGACTACATGGTGGCGGAGTACGTGAAGGACCCCCGCATGCGCAGGCACATGGGTATCGGCCGGCGCCTCGCTCCGTTGCTCGACGGGGACCGCCGACTCGCCGAGTTACTCCACGCCGTGTTGTTCTCGCTCCCGGGCAGCCCGGTGATCTACTACGGCGACGAGATCCTGATGGGTGACAACGTCTACCTCGGCGACCGGGACTCGGTCCGCACGCCCATGCAATGGAGCCCCGACCGCAACGGGGGGTTCAGTCGTGCGGATTTCGCCCAGCTCTACCTCCCACCGCTCATGGACCCTGTCTACGGGTTCGAGGCGGTGAACGTCGAGGCGCATCGGCGCAACCCCAGCTCGCATCTCCACTGGCTCCGCAACATCCTGCAGACCCGCAAGCAGTTCCCGCTGTTCGGGACCGGTTCCTTCGACCTCGTGCCGTGCGCCAACCCGTCCATCCTCGCCTACGTTCGCAGCCCCCGGCCCGAGTCGGACCCCGCCGTTCGCCCCCGCCGGACCGGGCGCTCTCGGCGAGGTGCAGGGCGCAACGAGGCGGGGCGGGACAATCCCGTGCTCTGCGTGCACAACCTGAGCCGCTTTGCCCAGCCTGCCGAGCTCGACCTGGCCCGCTGGGCCAACCGGAATCCCGTCGAGCTGCTGGGCCGGATACCGTTCCCGCCCGTGGGGAGCGGAACCTACAGCGTGACCCTCGGGCCCTACGGCTTCTACTGGTTCGAGCTCACGGGCGAGCACGCCCTCGATGCCGACGCGCCCGGCAGCGGGGATCTCCCGTGACTCCGTCGGAAACAGGCGTCGTCGACGTGTCGGACTCGGCGCGCGCCGCACTGGCCGATCTCGTGTCCGCCTACGCGGCGCGCCGGACCGGGTGGGAAGAAGCCGGCTGGGAGCAAGACGATCAAGACGATGACGGCGGCGGTGCCTCCGCGGTCATCGCGCCGCCGCGGCTTCTCGACGCCGAGGTGCTCGACGCCGGCCGTCCGGGCATCGTCGACGTCGTCGCCGAATTGGGCGATCGGTTCGTCCACGTCCCCTTCGGCTTGCGCTCGCCCGGGGAGGAGACGCGTTTCATTCCTGACGGCGACGACGCCGTGCTCGGCTCACTCGTCGATGACGAGGGTTCCGCCGTCGTCTTCGACGCCACGCGCGACGCGGTGGTGGCCGCCATGCTCCTCGAACGAGTGTCGGGGGAGGTGGTGCCGTCCGCGCTCGTCCGCCATCTCCGCGACGACAGAGGGTCGGTCACCCTCGCCATGGACGACCGCATCGCCTTCACGGTCTTCAACGAGGTCGTCGACGGCCCCCGCCCGGATCTCGAGCTCTTCCTCGCTCTCGACGAGGTCGGCTTCAACCACCTGGCCGCGCCGGTGGCGGTGTGGCGACGGGCCGGGCGCGACCTCGGCGTGGCCCAGGAATATCTGGCCGGCGCGTCATCGGGGTACGCATTGGCACTCACATCGGTGCGCGACCTGTACGCCTCGGGTGGTCCTCCCGAGCTCGCGGGCGGAGACTTCGGGGCCGAGGCGCACCGCCTCGGCACCATGACGGCGCGCATGCACCTCGGCCTCGACAAGGCCTTCGGGCGCCGTCCCGGAGACGTCGGCCAATGGGCTCTGGGGATCGAGGAGGCGCTGCGCCCCCTGTCGCCGCACGTGCTCGAGCGTCCCGACGTCGAGCAGCTGCTGGGTGAGCTGCGTGGCCTCCAGGTCCCGTCGCAGGCCATCCGCTCGCACGGGGATTTCCATCTGGGCCGGACGTGTCGGACCGAGCAGGGTTGGTACGTCATCGACTTCGCCACCGGCGGCCGCCCGACGTCGATGGCCGGCGCCGTGATCGACCCCGACGACGACGGGCGCGTGTACCGGTCTCCGCTGGCGGACGTGGCCGACATGCTGTGGTCGCTCGCGCAGGTGGCGACCTCCGCCGCCGACGAGCGGGACCCCTCCGGCCGCGACGGACTGGTGGAGCTCGCCGACGCGTGGGTGGCCCGCAATCGCCGGGCCTTTCTGGCCGGCTATCTCGGCGTTCCGGGCATCAGCGGCCTCGTCCCCCCCGGGCGCGAGGCGTTGCGCATCCTGACCGAGTCCTTCGAGCTTGTGCGCGCCGCGGTCCACCAGGCCAGACAGAGCCAGAATTAATCAGCGCGGACCGCAGGGCACCCATCGGATGCGCATCGGGATCCTCACCGGCGGGGGTGACTGCCCGGGACTCAACGCGGTGATCAGGGCCGCTGGTCCTGACCGCCGAGCTCCGCCACGGTGACGAGGTGATCGGGTACCTCGACGGGTGGAAAGGCGTCCTCGACGACTCCTCCGTCCCGCTCGACGTGGTGCGCTGCCGCGACATCCTCGCCCTGGGCGGGACCATTCTGGGGACGTCGCGCACCAACCCGTTCAAGATCGAGGACGGGCCGCAGCGCGTGCGCGCCAATCTGACGCGTCGCGGGGTGGACGCCCTCGTGGCGGTCGGGGGCGAGGACACCCTGGGGGTGGCGCAGCGTCTCGGCGATCACGGAGTCAGTGCCGTGGGTGTCCCCAAGACCATCGACAACGACTTGTCGGGGACGGAGCTGACCTTCGGGTTCGACACCGCCGTCCAGATCGCCACCGAGGCGATCGACCGCCTGCGCACCACCGCCGAATCCCATCACCGCGTGATCGTGTGCGAGGTCATGGGGCGCCACGTGGGGTGGATCGCGACCCACGCCGGCATCGCCGGCGGAGCGGCCGAGATCTTGGTGCCCGAGGTGCCCTTCGACATCGACGGTGGTGTGCGAGCGTTTGCAACGGCGCCATCGCGGCGGGCAGTTCTCGTCCATCGTGGTGGTCTCCGAGGGCGTCGTCCCGGCCGAGAGCCCCGATGCCGACCCGTCGCCAGCCGTCACGGCCAACACTCGGGCGCGCCGGTGGATCAGTTCGGGCATGCCCGGCTCGGTGGAATCGGCGCCTGGCTGGCCGAGGAGATCGAGAGGCGGACGGGCTTCGAGGCCCGGTACACGATCCTGGGCCACATCCAGCGCGGCGGCACACCCTCCGCCTTCGACCGGGTCCTCGCCACCCGCTTCGGGGTGGCGGCGGTCGGGGCCGTCCACGACGGGGCCTTCGGGATGATGGTGGCCCTGCGGTGCGGTGAGATCGTGCGGGTCCCCATCGCCGACGCCGTGGCGCAGCCGAAGACCGTCGACCGTGGCCTCTACGGGGAGGTGGCCGGCGTATTCCTGGGCTGAGCGCTTCGGCTCAGGCGGGCCCGAGATCAGGCCGGAACGGCGACCCGGAGCTCTTCGGTGGCCTGTTCGGGAGGCACGATGTTGATGAGGACTCCGGTCCCGGCTTCGAACCCCGCAGCCGTGGTGAGCTTGGGCCACACGTGCACGTGCCAGTGGTAGGGCTCAGGCGCCCGGTAGGGGGCCGAGTGGAAGACGATGTTGTAGGAGATGTCGCCGAGCCGCTCGACGAGCGAGCCCAGCACGGTGCGCAGCGACCGGCCCACCGCCGAAAGGTCCGGCGGGGTAGCGCGGTGGAGATGCGGGCCGTGGTTCCTGGGGATGATCAGCATCTCGTAGGGGTTGCCGCTCCAGAACGGGCACACCACGAGGACGCGCTCGTTGGCGTAGACCACGCGGTACTCGGCGTCCTCTTCGGCGTCGACGGTGGTGCACAAGAGGCACCGTCCCGCGAACCGGGCGAAACCGGCTTGTTCCTCGGCGAGCTCACGCGGCACGAACGACATCCCCAGCAGCTGACCGTGGGGATGCTCGATGGAGGCACCCGCCTCCCGTCCGGCGTTGACGATGGCTTGGCTGTAGCGCAGGCCCGGCACCGACGAGTGCTCCTCGATCCGGTCCCGGATGGCGGCCATGACGAGCACGGCCTGCTCGTCGGAGATGTGTTCCCAGCCGTTCTCGTGTTCGGGGGACAACACGAGGACCTCGTGGATCCCTCCTGCGGTGGCTTGGGTGAACACCGGACCGCGGTTCTCGACCACGAAGGGATGGTCGCCCTCGAAGGCGGGGTAGAGGTTCGGCACCACCCGGACCAGCCAGTGGCCGCTCGAGCCGTAGGTCTCGAGAGCGGGGGGAGCGGATTCCTCGTTGCCCGGGCAGAAGGGGCACGGGCGGGAGTTGTCGGCCTGGACCTGGACCGGGGGGGCGAAGGAGAAGGGCCGATGCGAACGGTCGGTGCTCACGACCACCCAGCGGCCGGTGAGCGGGTCCAGGCGTAGTTGGTTCATCGCCCGGCCTTCACCCCGTGTGTGATCTTCGCCGTTTTCGTGCACTGTTCCCACGCCTTCAGCCCTAATTACCCATCAGTAACTTACCGTGTCCTCCACGACGTCGTGCTTGGTCACCATCCGTATGCGTGTGCTCACCTATACGCTACATGCCTCCAGCAAGCACGCGTTCGATGTCCACCTGCTCTGTCTCGACCGAAACTCTCCGGCTCGAACCAATTCACCAGGGCCTTGGCCCGGAGTTGTGCCCCTCGGGCCCGAGCGGTGGGGGCAGGAGGCGGCGGTCGTGCACCGGGGGTGGGGTACCCCTCCTGGCGCTGCGGCCGGGGCGGCGACGACGATGGCGCCCGTGACGTTCCTGCTCCGAGGGCTCGGCGCCGGATACGAAGGGGCGCTGCGCAGCGTGCCCACCGGTGCGGTCTACACCATCCTCCTCATGCTCCACGTCCTGTGCGCGGTGGTGGGCTTCGGGACCATGGTCGTCACCGGAGTCCAGGCCGCCCGGGCCCGCCGGGGCCCCACCGCACCCGGCGCGGAGGGCGTCCAGCGCTACTTCCGTCCCGGGGTGAACTGGGCGGGCCGGACCCTGTACGGGGTGCCGGTCTTCGGCTTCAGCCTCATCGAGGCCAGCGACGGGGTCTTTCGGTCCGGCGACAGCTTCGTGGTGGTGGGGCTCGTGCTATGGCTGGCGGCGACACTGATTGGCCGAGCTCGTGGTGTGGCCGGGCGAACGGCGGATCCAGGTCGCGCTCGAGCCTGAGGTGGATCGACGGCGAGGTCTCCCCGACCCTCGATCGCGACTGTCGCCAGGTCGCCGTCGCGGCGCGCGGTGTTGGCGGTGTTGTTCGTCGCGGCCACGGTGTTCATGGTGGGCAAACCCTGAACAGGTCGCCGCGCGTCGGGCCCGCTGTGCCGACGTAGCCTTTGTCGATGCAGGCCTACCTCGACCATGGCGCCACCACGCCCCTGCGCCCCGAGTCGTTGGCGGCGATGCTCCCCTATCTCACCGAGCACTTCGGCAACCCTCGGGCTCGCACGCGGTGGCGCGTCGCGCCCGGTTGGCGATCGACGAGGCCCGCGACGACATGGCGCGCTGCCTCGGGTGTCAGCCCGGCGAGATCGTCTTCACCTCGGGCGGCACCGAGGCGGACAATCTGGCCGTCCTCGGGCGCGCCACGGTCCGGGACGGCGGGGCCGGTGGTGTGCTCGGCGGTGGAGCACCACGCCGTGCGCAACGCCTGTGCGGCCCGGGGCGGTACCACGGTGCCGGTGCACCGGAACGGGGTCGTCGACCTCGACGCGCTGGCCGGCGCGCTCGGCCCCGAGGTGGGGCTCGTGTCGGTCATGCTCGTCAACAACGAGGTGGGCACGGTGCAACCCCTCGCCGATGTCGCCGCCCTGGTGCGAGAGCTCGCCCCCTGGGCCTTGTTGCACACCGATGCCGTCGCCGCGGTGGGTTGGCTCGACGCTGGCCGCCGACGCGGCGGTGGCGGACCTCGTGTCGGTGAGCGCCCACAAGTTCGGGGGTCCCAAGGGAGTGGGCGCGCTCGTGCGTGCGCGACGGGGCGCCATCTGGCGCCGGTGCTGTACGGGGGAACCCAGGAGCGCGGCCGCCGCCCCGGCACCCACGACGTCGCCGGCATCGTGGGCATGGCGGCGGCCCTGCGCGCCGCCACCGACGCTCGACCCGCGACCACCCGACGCGTGGCGCGCCAGCGGGTCGCCTGGCCGAAGGCCTGGTGGCGTCCATCGAGGACGTGGGCGAGACCGTGGGAGCGCCCCGGGTCGCGTCCGCCGATGATGGCGCCACCAAGGTGGCCTACAGCTGCCATCTGCTCGTGGCCGGCGTCGACCAGGAGGAGCTTCTCGTGCTCCTCGACGACGAAGGGGTGTGCGCGTCGGCGGGCTCGGCCTGTGCCAGCGGCGCCATCGAGCCGAGCCACGTGCTGCTGGCGATGGGGCTGAGCCCCGCGCGAGGCCAAGACGGCCGTCCGCTTCTCGCTGGGTTACACGACCACCGACGACGAGATCGATCACGTGCTCGGCGTCATGCCCAAGGTCGTCGAGCGGTTGCGAGCCTGATCGTGCGCGTCCTCGTCGCCATGTCCGGTGGGGTCGACTCCTCGGTCGCGGCCGCCCTCCTCGCCGACGCCGGCCACGACGTCGTCGGCGCCACCCTCAAGCTCTGGGGCGGCGCGTCCGACAGCGGGTGCTGTTCGGTCGCCGACGTCGAGGACGCCCGGCGCGTGGCCGAGCAGCTCGGGCTCGACCATCACGTCTTCAACTTCACCGACGCCTTCGAAGCCTCGGTCGTGACCCCCTACGTCTCGGACCACGCCGCGGGCCGTACCCCCAACCCCTGCATCGAGTGCAACCGGACCATCAAGTTCGGTCTGCTCCTCGAACGCTCGGCGCGCCTCGGGTTCGACGCCCTGGCCACCGGGCACCATGCCCGCATCGTCGGCACCGGCGCCGGTGCCGGTGCCGGTGTGGTCGGGAACGACGGTGCCGGACCCCGGCTGCGGCGGGGCGCCGACAAGAACAAGGACCAGTCCTACGTGTTGTCGATGCTCAGCGCTCGGCGAGCTGACGCGGGTCGTGCTCCCCGTGGGGGAGCTGACCAAGGCCGAGGTGCGCGCCCACGCCACCGCGACTGGGCTGCGCACGGCCGACAAGCCCGACAGCCAGGACGTGTGCTTCATCCACTCCGCACGCGGCCGGCGGGGGTTCCTGGAGCAGCGCATGCCCCTGCACCCCGCCGAGGTGGTCGACGCCTCGAGCGGTGAGGTGGTGGGCACCGTCCCTGCCGGCGAGCTCGTCACGGTGGGCCAGCGACGCGGGCTCGGGGTGGCGGCCGACGGTCACCGACGCTATGCCCTCACCGTCGATGTCCGGGCGCGGCGCATCACCGTAGGATCCGCCGCCGACGCCCTCGGTGCGCGCGTCAGGGTCGCACGAGGCCAGCTGGGTCGGCCCTGCCCTGCGTGACGGCGACCGGGCCTATGCCCAGACGAGCGCCCACGGCACCGCCGCCGCGTGCACCTGGGAGGGCGACGGGGTCGTCTTCGACGAGCCGCAGCCCCTCGTCGCGCCGGGGCAGACCGTGGCCCTCTACGACGGCGCCGACCCCGATGCGGTGCGTGGGCGCGGCGGTCGCCACCGCCGTCGCATAACGCCCGGTACGCTCCCGCGCATGTCGGACGCTTCGAGCGACGTCGAGCGAGCGCGGCGCGGCGCGGTGGAGGAGCTGCGCGCCCTCATCCACTATCACGACGAGCGCTACTACCAGCTCGACTCGCCCGAGATCACCGACGCCGACTACGACGCCCTGATCGGCGAGTTGCGCCTCTTGGAGGATGCGCATCCCGAGCTCGTGAGCGCCGACTCTCCCACCCGTCGTGTGGGTGCCCCCTCGCTGTTGTTCTCCCCCGTGCAGCACCGGTCGCCGATGATGAGCCTCGACGACGCCTTCGGCGTGGACGAGCTGCACGCATGGTTCGACCGCATGGCCCGCATCGCACCCGAGACGGCCGACGCGGCCTTCGTGTGCGAGCTCAAGATCGACGGGCTGGCCATGTCCCTCCTCTACGAGGACGGACGCCTGGTGCAGGCGGCCACGCGCGGCGACGGCATCACCGGGGACGACGTCACCGCCAACGTGGCCACCATCGCCGCGGTGCCCGACCGGCTCACCTGGCCCAAGCGTCGAGGGCCCCGGCCATCGGTGCTCGAGGTGCGGGGCGAGGTGTACATGCCGGTGTCCTCGTTCGAGCAGCTCAACAACCGTCAGCTCGAGGCCGGGCTCAAGACCTTCGCCAATCCGCGCAACTCGGCGGCGGGCTCGCTGCGCCAGAAGGACTCGAAGATCACCGCGTCGCGCGAGCTGTCGTTCTGGGCCTACCAGCTCGGGGCCATGGAAGGCGGCCCCGAGGTCACCAGCCACAGCGACGGGCTCGAGCTGCTGCGCCAGTGCGGCCTGCCCGTCGACCCCCACGTCGAGGTGGTACGGGGCACCGCCGTCACCGAGGCGTTCTGCCGTCGCTGGGAGGAGCATCGTCACGACCTCGACTACGAGATCGACGGTGTGGTCGTCAAGCTCGACGACCTGGAGCTGCAGCGCCGGCTCGGCTCCACCTCCCGCGCCCCGCGCTGGGCCATCGCCTTCAAGTTCCCCCCCGAGGAGCGCACCACCAAGCTCCTGCGCATCATGGTGTCGATCGGCCGGACCGGGCCGGGCCACGCCCTTCGCCGTGCTGGAGCCGGTCTTCGTCGGAGGGTCGACGGTCGGGCTCGCCACGCTGCACAACGAGGACCAGGTGCGCCTGAAGGACGTGCGGCCCGAGCGACACCGTGGTCGTGCGCAAAGCAGGTGACGTCATCCCCGAGGTCGTCGGGCCGGTGCTGTCGGCGCGGTCCAAGCGGTCGCGCCCCTGGCACTTCCCGACGAAGTGCCCGAGCTGTGGCGGCACCCCTCGTGCGGCTCCCGGGTGAGAGCGACACCTTCTGCACCAACATCGACTGTCCCGCCCAGCGCGTGCAGCGCATCGTGCACTTCGCCTCTCGCGGTGCGCTGGACATCGAGGGTCTCGGGGAGAAGCGCGTCGTGCAGCTCGTCGACGCCGGCTTGCTGTCGGACCCCGGCGACATCTACGCCCTGGCTGCCGCGCCCCTGGTGGCCCTCGAGCGCTTCGGCGACCTGTCGGTCGACAACCTCCTCGGCCGCGATCGAGGCCTCCAAGGCCCGGCCCCTGAGCCGTCTGCTCGTCGGGCTGGGCGTCCGGCACCTCGGGCCCACCGGGAGCCGCGCCCTGGCCCGCGCCTACGGGTCGCTCGACGCGCTCATGGCCGCCACCGACATCGCCGAGCTCGCCGCGGTGGAGGGGATCGGTCCCGTCATCGCCGACAGCGTGGTCGAGTTCCTGGCGTCGCCCGCCAACCGCCACGTCATCGACAAGCTCCGCGTCGCCGGGGTGGCCCTCGTGGAGCCCGGCGGGCGGCGCGGTCGGCGGTCCGGTGGCCGGATGCGCGGGGCCGGCGGGGCCGGTGGGTCCGTCGGCGGACTGATGATGGCGGGGCAGTGCGACTGAAGTGAGTGTCGGGGCGGCCGGGGACGCCGCCCCAGACGCTCCAGGGCCGCTCGGTCGTGGTGACCGGGACCATCGAGGGCTACACCCGGGAGGAGGCCGAGGAGGCCATCCTGGCCCGGGGGGGCAAGTCCCCGGGCAGCGTCTCGTCCCGGACCTGGGCGGTGGTCCTGGGGACCGAGCCGGGAGCGGCCAAGCTGAAGAAGGCCGAGGAGCTGGGCATTCCCATCGTGGACGGGCACCCGGTTCCAGGAGCTCCTCGACACCGGCGAGATCCCTGGCGCCTGACGCCGCTCCGGCCGCCGCCCCGCCCCGCACCGCGACCGCCGCCCCGGCACCGGCACCGATACCCGACGCCGCGGCCACTCGGTCACAGTTGGTGGTGAACGTCCACCAGGCGCCCCTCCAGCCCTCAGTAGCCTGGGCGTGGACCATGTCGACCATTACCGAATCCATCGGTCGGGTCCTTGCTGGCCGCTACCGGATTGAGTCTGCGCTCGGGAGCGGAGCGTCCGCGAACGTGTTCGCGGCGTTCGACACGACCCTGCAGCGTCGTGTGGCTGTCAAGGTCCTGCACCCCGCGCTGGCTGCCGACGGTGGCTTCTTGCGCCGGTTCCGAGCCGAGGCGCAATCTGCGGCCGCGCTGGCCAACGCGCACGTGCTCGCCGTCCACGACTGGGGCGAGGACACCCAGGGCCCCTTCCTGGTGCTCGAGTTCCTGGGCGGCGGGTCGCTCCGGGACATGCTCGACGAAGGGACCCGGCTGAGCCTGTCGCAGGCCGTCGCCGTGGGGGCCCAGGCGGCCGAAGGGCTCGCCTACGCCCACGCGCGCGGCTTCGTGCACCGCGACGTCAAGCCCGCCAACCTGCTCTTCGACGAGGAGGGGCGCCTGCGCGTCGCCGACTTCGGCCTGGCCCGCGCCCTGGCCGAGGCGTCGCTGACCGAGCCGGCCGGCACCACGGTGGGCACGGCCCGCTATGCCGCGCCCGAGCAGGCGCTCGGACAACCGGGTGGACGGCCGGGCCGACGTCTACTCCCTCGCCCTCGTCCTCTACGAGGCGGTCACCGGGGTCGTCCCCTTCACCGCCGACACCACGGTCTCGACCCTCATGGCCCGCGTCGGCGCCGAGCTCCCCGGCCACGACGGCCTGGGGCCGTTGGCCGCGGTGCTGAGCGAGGCAGCCACGCCCGAGGTCGAGGACCGGCTCGACGCGGCCGCCTTCGCCGCCCGCCTCCACGAGCTGGCCGAAGACCTGCCCGCTCCGGACAGTCTCCGGCTGGCCGGTGCCGGGGGGGCGGGTGTGGTGCTTCCGAGACCGGTGACCCCGCCGCCCGACCGCGACCTCACCGACCACGGCATGGTGGTGCCCCCGCCCACGACGACGGGCCGCCGGGTGCGGGGAGGCGAGGATCCCGACGTCCTGGCCTTTGCCGCGGCGGTGGGCCTCACCGACGAGGCCGCCATCGCTTCGCTGCGCCGGCGCCGACGGCGCTGGCCGTGGATCGTCGCCATCGTGGTGGTCGCCGCGGCCCTGGCGGGCGGAGGAACGACCCTCGCCCTCAAGAAGGCGAAGGTCATCTTGGTCACGCCCGAGCTACAAGCTTCGCTCCATCGTCGGGCTCACCGTCGCCCAGGCCAACACGAAGCTGCACCACGACCGGTTCGTGGTGAGCGCCACCAGCCACCAGACTTCCATCACCGCACCCGCGGGCCAGATCCTGAGCCAGACGCCGCCGCCGGGAGAGAAGTTGAAGCGGGGGAGCGCCGTGAAGGTGGTGACGTCGTCGGGTCTGCCCACCGTGGCGATCCCGGTTCTCACGACGGTGACGGGCGGTTGCCCGGCCATGGACGCCCTGCTGGTGGCGTCGCATTTCAAGCCCTCCTGCACGACTCCCAACTCGACGACCGTGGCCGCGGGAACCATCATCGCCTGGAGCTCCCCAGGGCGCAGCCCCGTACGGGTCGACCATCTCGTGACGGTGTCGGCCGGCCCGCCGACCGAGACCATCCCTTCGCTCACCGGGCAGAACTGCACGGGGGCCACCACCACGCTCAAGTCCGTGGGCCTGGCCGCCAACTGCACCAGTCAGTACAGCTCGTCGGTCCCGAGCGGGCTCGTGATCGGCTGGAGTCCCACGAGCACCGCGCTCGAGGGGGCCACGGTGAACATCGTGATCTCCGAGGGTCCTCAACCGGTCACGATCCCCGCCAACCTCTACGGCATGACCGTGTCGGAGGCCATCGCCGCGCTCCAGGCCCTGGGCCTGGTCCCGGTCAGCGGGGGCGGCTCGCTCAGCGGCCATGTGTTTCTGAGCACCCCGGCGGAAGGCACGTCCGTGCTCCCCGGGGCGACGCGTCACGCTCTACAGCCGCTAGGGCGCTGAGCCTCATGCGCGTCACGACCGGCGCCACGTGACGAGTGCACCATGACTCCTCGGAAAGCGGGCGTGTGCGAGCTGTGCGAGGCGGCCCGGCTCACCACCTGGTACCACGAGGACGACGTGTGCTGGGTGGCGGACTGCGAGATCTGCAACGTGCCCATGGTCGTGTGGCGCACCCACGGCATCGACCCGGCGCCCGAGGATCCTCGAGCACATGATGACGCAACTCGGGCGTGTGGCCGACGAGGTGCTCGGGACCGCGACGTGGTCCGTCGATGCCGTCATGCGCCAGATCCCCGATCACTTCCACGCCCATGCCCGGGACCCGGGTTGGTGGATCCGCCGATTCGGCGGCGTCCGCAGCTAGGCGACCGGGTCGGTCGGGCCCTCGACGGGCGTGGGGACGGAGACTGACCGAGCATGGCGTTTCGCGATCGTCGGGATGCCGGACGGCGGCTCGCCGCGCTTCTCGTGGCTTCGACAGGTTCGACAGGTTCGACAGGTTCGACGGGGGCGGCCCGATGGAAAACGGAGCGGCCCGTCGTCATGGGCATGGCACGAGGGGGTGTGCCCGTCGCGTTCGAGGTCGCCGCGGCGCTGGACGCTCCCCTCGATGTGGTCGTGGTGCGCAAGTTGGGGCACCCCCGTCAGCCCGAGCTCGGCCTGGGCGCCATCGGCGAGGATGGCGTGCGCCTCGTGAACAGCGCACTGGTGGAGCAGCTCGAGGTGACCCGGGACGTGATCGACGCCGTCGCCGCCCAGCAGGCGAGCGAGCTTGAGCGCCGACTGCGCGTGTACCGCGGTGACCGGGCGCCGGTGCCGGTCGAGGGGCGGACGGCCATCGTCGTCGACGACGGGCTGGCGACGGGGTTCACGGCTCGTGCCGCCATCGAGGTCATGCGGGGTCGAGCCGCGGCCCGTGTCGTCCTGGCTGTTCCCGTGGGCCCACCCGACGCCGTCGAGGCGTTGCGGGCCGTCGCCGATGAGGTCGTGTGTGTCGACACGACGACACGGTTCTTCGGCCTGAGCGAGTGGTACGAGGACTTCGAGCAGGTGAGCGACGAGGAGGTCGCCCGGCTCCTGGTCCTGGCCGCGGCAAACGGGCCGGGAGGGTCGGGAGGATCGGGAGCGTCGTGATCAAGTACCTGGGGTCCAAGCGGCGGCTCGTCCCCGTGCTCGCCGAGCTGGCCCGCAGAGCGGGGGCCCGCACGGCGCTGGACCTGTTCACCGGCACCACGCGTGTCGCCCAGGCATTCAAGCTCGACGGCACGGAGGTGACCGCGGTGGACACGACGCGCTACGGGGCCGTGCTGGCCGGGTGCTACGTGGCGACCGACCGCGACGCCGTCGACGCGGCGGGGCTGGACCGCGCCGTGGCCGAGCTCAACGCGCTGCCGGGTCTTCGGGGGTACGTGACCGAGACGTTCTGCGAGAAGTCGCGTTTCTTCCAGCCCGTCAACGGCGCCCGCATCGACGCCGTGCGGGAGGTCATCCACGAGGAGTACGCGGGTTCCCCGCTCGAGCCCGTACTGCTCACGAGCCTCATGGAGGCGGCCGATCGCGTCGACTCGACGACCGGGGTGCAGATGGCCTACGTCAAGCAGTGGGCGGAGCGGTCCTTCCGGCCCCTCGAGTTGCGCGCCCCGCTGCTGCTGCGCGGTCCGGGCCGGGCGGTACGGGGCGACGCCTGTGTCCTCGCCTCGGAGCTGGGCGAGTTCGATCTCGCCTACCTCGACCCTCCGTACAACCAGCACCGCTACGAAGCGAACTATCACATCTGGGAGACGCTCGTGGCGTGGGATGCGCCGGACCACTACGGCGTGGCGTGCAAGCGGACCGAGATACGAGAGGGGGAGCGCAGCGCGTTCAACTCCCGTCGCACCATGCCCGCTGCTCTGGAACAGGTGGTGCGGGACGTGCACGCCCGGCTCCTCGTGCTCTCCTACAACGACGAGTCGTGGATCGACCTCGACGATCTGGTCGAGATCTGCCGGGCCCGGGGCCACGTCGAAGTGTTGGCCTTCGCCTCGAACCGGTATGTGGGGGCGCGGATCGGCATCCACAACCCGGCTGGAGAGCGGGTCGGGTCGGTCGGACGGCTCCGGAATGTGGAGTACGTGGTCGTCGCCGGGGATCGCGACGAGGTTCGCCACGTGCTCGAACCCTGGCGCGACTCGGTCGTGGTGGCCCGGGCGAGCTGACGGTTCAGATCGGGCCCGAGCCGCCTGGCGTGGCCCTCTCTTCGTGACCTCTGCATGACCCTCTTCGTGACCTCTGCATGACCCTCTGTGTGACCTCTGCTTGACCCCCTCCGATAGCCCTGTCAACGTGGGCTTCTTTCCGGGGGGCCGGAATCGGGCGCTGTAACAGCTCGGCGACGGAACGGAAATGCAGGGCGACCGGGAACCTTCCCGGCCGGCAGGGGGAGTTCTCGGGCGAAGCGCCGGAGAACCGAGGAGGAGAACGACGTGGGAGCGCTCGAAGGACGAGTGGCGATCATCACCGGTGCGGGACGCGGTCTTGGCCGTGAGCACGCGCTGTTGTTCGCGGCCGAAGGCGCCAAGGTCATCGTGAACGACCTCGGAGGAGCCATGGACGGCTCGGGTGACGACCGGAGCGCGGCCGAGCTGGTGGTGGACGAGATCAGGGAATTCGGGGGCGAGGCCCAGTCCAACTCCGACGACATCGCTTCCCCCGCCGGCGCCCAGAACCTCGTGAATGCCGCCGTGGAGGCGTTCGGCGATCTTCATGTTCTGGTCAACAACGCCGGGATCCTGCGGGACAGGATGCTCGTCAACATGTCCGAGGAGGACTGGGACTCGGTCATCCACGTGCATCTCAAGGGCCACTTCCTGCCCACCCGTTACGCGGCCGGCTACTGGCGCGAGCAGGTGAAGGAAGGTCGCGAGATCAACGCCTCGGTCGTCAACACCTCCTCGACCTCGGGTCTGCTCGGCAATCCCGGACAGACCAACTACGGAGCGGCCAAGGCCGGCGTCGCCGCCTTCACCGTCATCGCGGCGCAGGAGCTCAGCCGGTACGGCGTGCGGGTCAACGCCATCGCCCCCGCGGCGCGCACGCGCATGACCGAGGCGACACCGGGATTGGGCGACATCGTGAAGGCGCCGCGCGACCCGGGCGCGTTCGACGTGTGGAATCCCGCCAACGTGTCGCCGCTGGTGGCGTACCTGGCCACCGAGGGGTGTCCGTTGACGGGCCGCGTCCTGTTCGTCCAGGGCGGTCAGGTGCGCGCCTTCCAACCGTGGACGATGACCGCCACGCTCGAGAAGGACGACCGCTGGACCGTCGAAGAGCTCGCCAAGGAGCTCCCGTCGCTCTACGACTCGGGGCGCGCCGGGCCGTCGGCGCGTGGTGGGGTGGCTGAACCCCGGCGGTAACGTGGGGCCGTTGTGAGCCCCTCTGGTCCAACCCCTCCTGACAATCGCGACACTCGTGAACGTCGCGTCACTTCGGAAGCTGGGTCCGGCGTGTCGCGCCTGCGCGCGTGGCTCGAGCCCTTGGGCGATCGGGCGCGCCGGAGCCCCCGTTATCAGTGGTGGGTCTTGTGGGTGGCGCTGTCGGGTCTGCTCGCCACCAACCTGCTCTTCACGGTATTCGTGGTGGCGCTGCCCGAGGTGTCTCGCAGCCTGCACGCCAGCGTCGGCACCACCACCTGGGTCGTGACGGGGCCCCTGCTCGCCTACGGCGTGGTGGCGCCGCTCGTGGGCAAGGCCGGGGACCTGTTCGGCCATCGGCGCCTGTTCATGACGGGAATCATGGCCGAGACCGTGGCCGCGGCGACCTCCGCGCTGGCCCCCAACATCGGGGTGCTCATCGCGGCCCGCGTGCTGGGCGGCATGGTGGGGGCATCCATCGGCGCGGCATCCATGGCCCTGGTGCTGTCGGTGTTCGATCAGGGCGACCGGGTCAAGGCGCTCGGTTTCTGGTCGCTCGTGGGCGCGGGCGGCCCGGTGATCGGCGTGGCCCTGGGCGGTCCCGTGATCCAGATCTTCGGGTGGCGGTGGATGTTCTTCCTCCAGGTCCCGCTACTGCTGGCCGCGTCGGTGCTCGCCATGGCGGTCCTCCCTCGAGCGCGCCGCGGGGCGCCGGCACGTCAGGTGGGACGAGCTCGAGCTGGACTGGGCGGGCGCGGTGTCGATCGCCGCCTGCGTGGCCGCCTTTCTCCTGGCATTGACCTTCCTCCCGAGCTTCGGGTGGTCGAGCCCGCTCGTGCTCGGTCTGCTGGCCTTCTCGGTCCTCGCCGGTGTTGCGTTCCGGGCGGCCGAGCGTCGCGCCGCGGAGCCCATCTTCCCGCTCGCGTATCTGCACAAGAGGAACTTCATCTTCCCCATCGCGGCGCAGAGTTTCTCCAACTTCGCCTACCTCGGCGGCTTCTTCCTCACCCCGCTCCTGCTCGAGTATTCCTTCGGGTATCTCCACAACCAGTCCCTGGTGGGCTTCTTGTCACTGCCGCGGCCCATCGTGTTCTCCACCATCGCCCCCTTCGCCGGTTACCTGGCCGTGCGCGCGGGGAGCGCACCTTGGCCGTGGTGGGGACGACAGCGGTGGTGCTGTCCATGGGGGTGTTCGCGCTGGCCGGGCACTCCACGGGCCTCGCCCTCGTCGAGATCGCGCTGGCCCTGTCGGGGATGGGCCTCGGCATCGCGTCGCCCTCGCTGTCGGCCACGGTGTCCAACGAGTTCGCGCCCGAGGACCTGGGGACGGCCGCCGCGTCCCAGCAGCTGATGAACCAGCTCGGCACCGTCGCCGGGATCCAGGTGATGGAGACCGTGTACCAGGCGGCGCTTCGAAATCACCACGGGGCCGGGGCGCGCCTCGACGCCTTCCACCTCGCCTATCTGGTGGGCGGGGCGATCGCCATCCTGGGTGTGGTGGGGGCGGCGTTGTCGCGTTCCACCGAGAGGCATGGGGCTCCGTCGGTCGAGGCCCTCGAAGCCCTCGATGTCACCGAACGGCAGCCGGTCGTGTTGTCCACGAAGGACGGCGCGCTCTCGGACCTGCCTATCGAAGTCGTTTGACTCGCTGACCCTGAGTCGCTGACCCTGACTCGCTGACCCTGACTCGCTGACCCTGAGTCAGGCGGTCATCTCGCGGAGTCGCTTGGCGACTTCCTGGGCGTTCTCGTCGGGTGGGGCCCCCTGGAGCATCATGAGCTTCGCCATGTCGCCCTCGACCTTGACCTTGCCGGCCATGAAGGCCTGCATGCCGACCTGGGGGTTGCCTTCCACGAGGATGGCCTTGGCCGTGGCGTAGTCGACGGTGACCTTCAGGTCCGCCGGTTCGATGTGTCCCGTCTCGAGCTTCAGACTGCCGTCGGAGGTGTCCAGATGGGCGTCGATGTCCTTGTCGCCGAAGGGGACGTCGGTGATGACCAGGTTCATCCTCATCTGGTGCGCCATCGTCCCGGCGCGCCCTTCGTGCTCCTGGCGGATCCTGCGCGCCTCGTCGACCCACTCGTCGCTCAGGAAGGGGTACTGGGCCATCGTCGCTGTGCTCCTCGTTGTGCATGCAGCCCGGTTGTTCATACAGTCCGGGCAGATTCACCATACCCGTCGGGGCATCGGCCGGCCGAGGCACGTCGAGCGCGGGGCGGACGTTCGTGGACCGTGGCCTAACATTCCGGCGTGGTCGCCCCCGTCATCCCCGGTGCCGAACCCTTCAGCCACGACGGAGGCTCACAGGGTGTGCTCGTGCTGCACGGTTTCACGGGCAACCCCCAGTCCATGCGGCCGCTGGCCGAGGCCTTGGCCGGCGAGGGGTACACGGTCGAGCTGCCGCTCCTCCCCGGTCACGGGACCGCCGTGCAGGACATGATCCCCACGCGGTGGTCCGACTACGCCGAAGCGGCCGAGGCCGCCTACCGGGACATGGCGGGGCGGTGCGACGCCGTGGCGGTGGCGGCGCTGTCGATGGGCGGGACTCTGGCCTGTTGGTTGGCGGAGCATCACCCCGAGATCGTGGGGTTGGTGGTCGTCAATCCCTTCATCGATCCCCCCGCCGAGAGCTACCGGGACGTGTTGCGGGGCATCCTCGAGTCGGGGACCGAGGTGGCTCCGGGCGTGGGTTCTGACATCGCCCAGGAGGGTTCGACCGAGCTCGCCTACCCCGGGTCGCCCATCGCCGCGGCGCTGAGCCTGTTCGAGGGGATCGATGCAGTGGCGGCCGGGCTCGGCCGGATCACGTGCCCGGTGCTGTTGCTCTCGAGCCGCGACGACCACGTGGTGCCCTCGTCGTCGGGAGACGTCCTCGTGGCCGGGGTGTCGGGCCCCATCGAACGGGTGTGGCTCGAGCGCAGCTATCACGTGGCCACCTTGGACCATGACGCCGAGTTGATCGAGTCGCGCGCCGTGGACTTCGTGCGCGCCGTGTTCCTGTCGAGCGCGGCCGGCGGAGTGGCGGCAGGGACGGGCGCCTGATGGCCGCCGATCCCGCGCCCGCCGACCACGGGCTCACTCGTGACGACGCCGCCTACGTGGCGCGCCTGGCGCGCATCGACCTGACCGACGAGGAGCTCGATCGGTACGCCGTCCAGCTGGCCGCGGTCATCGCCCATGCGGCGGAGGTCGCCGCGCTCGACACCGACGGGGTCGAGCCCACCGCGCATCCACTGCCGCTGCGCAACGTGACACGGGCCGACGAGCCCCGGCCGTCGCTCGACCGGGCCGAGGTGCTGGCCCAGGCACCCGCCGTCGAGGACGGACGGTTCCGTGTGCCGCCCATTCTGGGCGAAGCCCCGTGACGGGCCTGGGTGGCCCCGGCGCGCCGGGCGCTCCCAGCGGGAGGCCGGGCCCCGCCCTCGACCTCGCCCGGGAGGTGCGGGCCGGGTCGGTATCCGCACTCGACACCGTCGAGAGGTACCTGAGCGCCATCGACGAGGTCGACGGGGAGCTGCACGCATTCGTGACCGTGCTCCATGAGACGGCGCGCCGCGAGGCCGGCGCCGTCGACGCCAAGGTGGCCGCGGGCGAGGACCCGGGGCCGCTCGCCGGTGTGCCGGTGGCGGTGAAGGACAACATGTGCACGCGCGGCGTCCCCACCACATGCTCGTCGCGGATTCTCGAGGGCTGGTGCCCGCCCTACGACGCCACCGTGGTCGAGCGGTTGCGGGCGGCGGGTGCGATCGTGATCGGCAAGACCAACCTGGATGAGTTCGCCATGGGGTCTTCGACCGAGAACTCCGCCTTCGGGCCGACGCGCAACCCCCATGACCCGGCCCGGGTCCCGGGCGGCTCGTCGGGTGGCTCCGCCGTGGCCGTGGCGGCGGGACTGGCTCCTTTGGCCCTCGGCTCCGACACGGGAGGATCGATCCGCCAGCCCGCGGCGTTGTGCGGCGTGGTGGGGATGAAGCCCACGTACGGAACGGTGTCGCGCTACGGCCTCGTGGCCTTCGCCAGCTCGCTCGACCAGATCGGCCCCCTCAGCACGACGGTCACCGAGAGCGCGGTGCTGTTCGACATCATCGGGGGACAGGACCCCCACGACTCGACCTGTCTGGAACGGCCCGTCCCCCGGACCGTCACCGCGCTCGACGAGGGCGTCGACGGCTTGCGGGTGGGACTGGTCAGCGAGCTGATCGATGGTGTCGACGCCGCGGTGGGCACGGCGGTGCGGGCGGCGGCCGAGGCGCTGGCGGGCGCCGGAGCCAACGTCGAGGAGGTTTCCATCCCCGAGCTGCGTCACGGGCTGCCCGCCTACTACATCGTGGCCCCGGCCGAGGCCTCGTCGAACTTGTCGCGCTACGACGGCGTCCGGTACGGGTTGCGGGTCGAGGCCGACACCGCCGAGGCCATGAACGCCGCCACCCGGGCCGCAGGGTTCGGGCCCGAGGTGAAGCGGCGGATCCTGCTCGGCACCTACGCGTTGTCGGCGGGTTACTACGATGCCTATTACGGCCAGGCCCAGAAGGTGCGGACCCTCATCATCAACGCGCTCGTCGCTGCCTATCAGCGGTTCGACGTCCTGTTGGGGGCGACCACGCCGACCACCGCCTTCGCCATCGGGGCCAAGGTCGACGACCCGTGGGCGATGTACCTGTCCGACGTGTGCACCGTGCCGTCCAACCTGGCCGGGCATCCTGCCATCAGCATCCCGTTCGGGAGCGACGAGAGCGGGTTGCCGATCGGGGTGCAGGTGCTGGCGCCCTCCCTCGGAGAGCCCGTCATGTTCCAGGTCGCCGCGGTGCTCGAGTGCGAGGCTCCCGTGCTCGCTCCTCCCCGGGTGCGCGCCCCTTCGCAAGGGCACGCCCCTTGGCAAGGGCACGCCCCTTCCCCGGGGCACGCCCCATGAGCGCGGGGAGAGCGAAGGCGCACGGCGGCGAAGGTCCGGGGTGGGAGGCGGTCATCGGGCTCGAGGTGCACTGCGAGCTGCACACGCAGACGAAGCTGTTCTGCTGGTGCCGGAACGCGTTCGGCGACCCGCCCAACACCAACATCTGTCCGGTGTGCCTCGGCCTGCCCGGGTCGCTCCCCGTGCTCAACATCCGGGCCGTGGAGTACGCCATGCGGATCGGCCTGGCGCTGCACTGCGAGATCAGGCCGTCGATCTTCCACCGGAAGAACTACTTCTATCCGGACATGCCCAAGGACTATCAGATCAGCCAGTACGACGCCCCCATCAACGTCGACGGGTGGCTCGAGCTGCCCGACGACAGCCGGGTGCGGATCGAGCGGGCCCACATGGAGGAGGACACCGGCAAGACGTCGCACATCGGTGGCGGGGGGCGGATCCATGACGCCGATCACGCCCTGGTCGACTACAACCGGGCCGGGGTGCCGCTGGTGGAGATCGTATCCAAGCCCGACATCCGGTCGTCGGCCCAGGCGCGTCTCTACGCCTCGGAGCTCCGGGGCATCCTCGTGGCGACGGGGGCGTCCGACGGTCGCATGGAGGAGGGGTCCATGCGCGTGGACGCCAATGTGTCGGTGCGGCCGACCGGGACCTTCGAGCTGGGCACGCGGTGCGAGATCAAGAACCTGAACTCCTTGCGGTCGCTGGGGCGCGCCATCGAGTACGAGATCGAACGACAGGTGGGTCTGCTCGAGGCGGGCGACAAGGTCATCCAGCAGACGAGGCATTGGAACGAGGACGAAGGGGTGACCGTGGCGCTGCGGTCGAAGGAGGAAGCCTTCGACTATCGGTACTTCCCCGAGCCCGACCTCGTGCCCGTGGTGCCCGATGCGGCGTGGCAGTCGGAGGTGGCCTCCTCCATCGGGCCCATGCCGGCGCAGCGTCGGGACAAGCTGGCCGCGCTGTTCGGGCCCGAGCCGCCGACGCGGGCGCTGGCCGATCAGATCGCCACGGTGGTCGAGCACGGCCTGGACGGTCTCGTGACCGCCGCGGCCGGCGCAGGCATCGACCCCGGCCGGGTGCTGGCGCGCACCGCAAACGAGGCAGCGGCGGAGCCCGAGGCGGCGCGCCGCGTCGACGTGAGTGCGTTCGTCGCGCTCCTGCGGATGGAGCAGGACGGCAAGCTGAGCGCGACCCAGACCAAGACCGTGCTCACCGAGTTGCTGGAGCACGGGGGGATCCGGCCGAGATCGCCCGGCGCCGTGGCCTCGAGGCCCTGGACACCGTGTCGCTCGAGGCGGTCGTGGGGGAGGTCGTCGCCGCGCACCCCGACGAGTGGCAGCGGTACGTCGGCGGCGAGGACAAGCTCATGGGCTTCTTCACGGGCGCCGTGATGCGGGCCAGCGCCGGCCAGGCCGATGGCAAGGCCGTGGCAGCCGAGCTCCGCCGTCTCCGAGGCTGAACCTTCTACCCCTTGGAGCGGCGAGGGCGTGGGGACCGATGCGGACGAATCCCCACGCCCCGCCGCCACCCCCTTGGAGCCGGCTCCGTCGGGAAGGGAGTTGGGAGTTCCCGGAACCACCTCAGTTCGGGTCATACCCCCGGGACCGGATGTGTGAAACGACATAAAAATCCGGCGTGCATCGTTGTTGGCTATCATATCCTTCTGATACTTTCCACCCGTGATCCCAGCGCCACCGTTCGAGGTGCCCAGAAAGGCCGTGAAGGACATCGGGGCCTACATCGCGGGGCTCGAACCGGACCTCATCACGAGCGCGCAGGCCGTAGAGCTCTTCGGGCTGTTCGCCGAGTTGACCCGTCTGGCCTCGGCCGGCCAGGTGCTGTTGGGCCCGCGGGCGGCGGAGTCCGACGCCTGGAAGATCGAGGGTCACCGCTCCCCGGCGTCGTGGGTGGCCAAGGAGACCGGGATCGGGCTCGGTGAGGCCATTGCGACGCTCGAGACCGCGCAACACCTCCGGTCGCTTCCGGCCACGACCGAGGCGCTTCGCAGCGGCACGTTGTCGGCCCCGCAGGTACGGGAGATCGCGGCCGCGGCGGTGGAACGTCCATCGGCCGAGGTGGAGCTGATCGAAGCGGCCGCCACGGGCACGTTGAAGGGCCTGAAGGATCTGAGCCGTCGGGTGAGGGCTGCGGCGGGTTCGGCCCAGGCCGAGAATCTGCGGTACGAGGCCGTCCGAAAGAGCCGGTTCTT
The DNA here is from genome assembly GCA_963768255.1 of uncultured Acidimicrobiales bacterium. Lineage (GTDB taxonomy): Bacteria > Actinomycetota > Acidimicrobiia > Acidimicrobiales > UBA8190 > Chersky-840. Next base: position 1,073,330 of record CAVYGX010000008.1, read on the forward strand.
CCGGCACTGGAGCGATCCCGACGGGGCGTTCCGGGGAGAGTTCAAGCTGACGCCCGACGACGGGGCCAGGATGCTCGGGGCGCTCGAGATCCGAGCCAACGAGCTGTTCGACGAGGCACGGAAAGCCGAGAACCGCGAGTCTTCCGCTGCGTACCGCGCCGACGCGCTGGTGGACCTCGTCACCCGCACGTCGGGTAGGGGGACCCGAAAGTCCGGCGGGTCGGCCGTCGTGCACCTTCGCGTCGACGCCGGGGCGCTGCGTCGGGGGTACGTGGAGGACGGGGAGATGTGCGAGATCCCCGGCGTGGGGCCCGTCCCGGTGGCCACCGCCCGGGAGCTGCTTCCCGAGGCGTTCCTCAAGATCTTGGTGAGCGACGGCGTGGACGTCCTCAGTGTGTCGCATGTGGGGCGGGGGATCTCCGCCCACGTCCGCAGCGCCATCGAGGAGCGCGATCCGATCTGTGTGGTGCCGGGGTGTGACGTGGCCAGCGGCCTCGAGATCGACCACTGGCAGGTCGACTTCGGCGAGGACGGCCCGACGGAGCTGGCCAACCTGGCCCGGCTCTGTCATTTTCACCACCAGTTGAAGACGTACCGGGGCTTCACCTTGGGAGGGGGCCCCGGAAAGTGGGAGTGGGAACACCCGCCGGACTTCCCGCCCGGCTGACCTCCCGACTGGGGCCCGCCCTGGCGAGTGGCGCGGCATGGCTCGTCCCTGTGCGTCGTAACCTGAGAGGCATGGGAATACGACCGCGGCGCTCGGGGAACGGGACCGCGGGCGTCGCCCGGCGACCCGACGTGGTGTGGCGGCTGCGCCGTTCCCCCCTGGTGCGGGCCGCGCTCGGTTGGGTCGCCAAGATCTGTGTCGCCATGCTGGGCGTGGTGGCCGTCATGACGCTGTTCTTCGTGTGGGCGTTCGGCCACCCGTTGGCGTGGAGCGTGATCGGCTGCCTGTTCGCGGTGCTTCCCCTGACCGGCCTGATCCTCACCATCGGGGTGGGGTTGCGGGCTGCGGTGGTCGCCGGACCGGGTCGGATCGCCGTCCGGTTCTTCGGGCGGTGGCGGGTCGTCGACCTCGGACAGGTGCGGGCGGTCCGTTTCGCCGACGGCACGTCGATGGGCGGGTTCGGCGGGTTCGGCGGGTTCGGCAGTTTCGGCGGACCGGGCGGTTTCAGCGGTTTCGGGGGAGCACGGTTCGGGGGACCAGGGGGCTCGGGCGGGGGAGCGGGCGGTCGGGCCCTCGTGTTCGAAGACGTGCACGGTGGGCGCGTGGAGATCGGTGTCGATGCGCTCGACGCCGGACTGGCCGAGGTGGTGCGCGAGGGGCTCGGTCCCGACGTGGTGATCGACGCCGACGCCGCTGGCGCGCTCGGCCGGTCGTCGGGGCCAGAGGCACCGGAGCAGGAGACCGAACAGGAGACGGAACAGGAGTTCGGCCACCGGCCCTAACCTTGGGCCCCATGGCCCGCGACGTTTCCCCTCACGGCATGAAGATCCGGAGCTACGAGGTCACCGACGGTCCCACCGCCGCCCCGGCCCGGGCCATGCTGCGGGCCATCGGCATGACCGATGACGACTGGTCCAAGCCCCAGGTGGGAGTGGCGTCGTCGTGGAACGAGGTCACGCCGTGCAACATGCCGCTCGATCGTCTCGCCAAACGGTCCAAGGACGGCGTGCGCGAGGCGGGGGGTTTCCCGATCGAGTTCGTGACGATCGCCATCTCGGACGGGATCTCCATGGGCCACGAGGGCATGCGCGCCTCGCTCGTCTCGCGCGAGGTCATCGCCGACTCCATCGAGACGGTGATGCACGCCGAGCGGTTCGACGCCCTGCTCACCTTCGCCGGCTGCGACAAATCACTGCCGGGCATGCTCATGGCCGCGGCCCGGGTCAATCTCCCCGCCGTCTTCCTCTACGGCGGGTCGATCCTCCCGGGGAAGATCCCCGGACGCCCCGACGACCAGTCCCTGGACATCGTGAGCGTCTTCGAGGCCGTGGGGGCCCACGCCATGGGGTCGCTCTCCGACGAGGAGCTGTCGCTCATCGAACACCACGCCTGTCCCACCGCGGGCTCGTGCGCGGGGATGTTCACCGCCAACACCATGGCCTCGGTGGCCGAGGCCATCGGCATGTCGCTCCCCGGCTCGGCCTCGCCCTCGGCCATCGATCCCCGCCGCCAGGACTTCGCCTACGAGTCGGGGCGCGCCGTGATCGAACTGCTCGCCCGCGACATCCGGCCCCGCGACATCATGACCAAGGCGGCCTTCGAGAACGCCATCGCCGTGGTCATGGCCCTGGGCGGGTCGACCAACGCCGTGCTGCACCTTCTCGCCATCGCCAACGAGGCGCGGGTGGAGCTGGCCCTCGACGACTTCAACGCCGTGGCGGCGCGCGTGCCCCACATCGCCGACACCAAACCGCACGGGAAGTACCACATGGTGGACGTGGACGGCGTGGGGGGCGTTCCCATGGTGATGCGAGAACTGCTCGACGCCGGGCTGTTGCACGGTGACTGTCTCACCGTCACCGGGAAGACGGTGGCCGAGAACCTGGCCGCCCTCGATCCGCCCGCCCCCGACGGCAGGGTCGTCCATCCCCTCTCCGCGCCCATCCACGCCGACGGGGGGATCGCCATCCTGCGGGGGTCGCTGGCGCCCAACGGCGGGGTGGTCAAGGTGGCGGGCATGGACTCGCCCCGTTTCGAGGGCACGGCGCGGGTCTTCGACGGTGAGCAGAGCGCGCTGGAAGCCATCCTGGCCGGGAAGATCGAGCCCGGGACCGTGGTGGTCATCCGCTACGAAGGCCCCAAGGGCGGCCCCGGCATGCGCGAGATGCTGGCCGTCACCGGCGCCATGAAGGGCGCGGGCCGAGGGGGCGACTGCGCGCTCGTGACCGACGGTCGGTTCTCGGGCGGCACCCACGGGTTCTGTGTCGGCCACATCGCCCCGGAAGCCGTCGACGGTGGCCCCATCGCCTTCGCCGCGGACGGCGACCGCATCGTGATCGACGCGGAGGCCAAGTCCATCGACCTCGTCGTCGACGATGCCGAGCTCTCCCGCCGGCGGGCGCAGTGGAAGTTGCCCGAGCCCCGCTACACCACGGGCGTGCTGGCCAAGTACGCGCGGCTCGTGACGGGGGCCGAGCGGGGAGCCGTCACCGAGCCCTGAGCGCCCCGGTTCCCGACGGCAGGGGTCTACGCCGCCGGGTCAGGTGCGAGTGGCGCGCCAGCAGCTCGTGACGTAGGGCACGACGATCCGGCCCCGGCCCGCCACGGCGGGGTGGCTGGCGACGAAGTCACCGACCCGGGCGAGGACCTCGGCCCGCTCGGCGTCGGGGAGGACCGCCACGTGGCTGCGGGTGGCGACGAGGTCCACGATGTCGCCGGGTGCGAGTTCCTGGGACCAGCGGAAGTCGCGCGCCGCAGCGGCGGTGAAGGGTGCTCCGGGCGGGAGCCGCACATTGGCGGCGTGGCGGTGGACGTCGTCGCCCCCGAACACCGAGCCGAGCTCGGCCATCCAGGGCACCCGCTCGTCGCGGAGGTTCCACAACAGTGCGAGGGTCCCCCCCGGCCGGAGCACCCGGGCCACTTCGGCCGAGGCCCGGTCGAGATCGACCCAGTGCCACATCTGGGCCCCGATGACGACGTCGACATCAGCGTCCTCGACGGGGAGCTCCTCGGCGTTCCCGGCCCGTACGTCGGCCCGGGGCACCCGGTCCTCGAGGACGGCCCGCATGTTGGGGTCGGGCTCGACGGCCACGACGTCGAGGCCCCGGGACACGAGGTCGCGGGTGAGCGCGCCCGTCCCCGCCCCGAGGTCGAGCACCCGGCGCCGGGCTCCCCGGGCGGTGCGCGCCGCTCCGTCCTCCTCGAGCAACCAGGACACGCCGTCGGGCGGGTACCCGGGCCGCACCCTGTCGTAGGTGGCGGCGACAGGCCCGAAGGACTTGGCGCGACGGGCGGTGAGCTCGTCCATGGCGGGCAACCCTAGGGGGCGCGCCGCGCCTGCCCATTCGGGAGGGGTTGCCGCGCGCAGCGACTCGTGCCAGACTGTATGGACCATGACCGGAGAGACCTTTACGACCAACCGCCTTCTCGTAGTTCTCCGGTAGCGCACGTCGCCGCGACCGCGGTTCCGTGCGCCTTACGACCTCCCCCACGGGAGGTCGTTTCATTTTCAGCCCACCATTTCAGCCCACCGACGCGACACTCCCAGCCCACCGACGCGACACCCACGAGAGACAGGAACGCCATGCGAATGACCGGGGCCCAGGCCCTCATCAAGAGCCTCGAGATGGAGCACGTGGAGGTCATCTTCGGCCTCCCCGGGGGGGCGATCCTGCCCGTCTACGACCCCATCCTGGACTCGTCGATCCGCCACGTCCTGGTGCGGCACGAGCAGGGGGCGGGGCACATGGCCGAGGGCTACGCGCACGTGACGGGCCGGCCGGGCGTGGCCATGGTGACGAGCGGGCCGGGTGCCACCAACATCGTGACGCCGCTCGCCGACGCCATGATGGACTCGATCCCCATCGTGGTGATCACGGGCCAGGTGGCCACCAGCTCGATCGGCACCGACGCCTTCCAGGAGTGCCCCATCACCGGGGTGACCCAGGACATCACCAAGCACAACTGGCTCGTCACCGACGCCCAGGACCTGCCGAGGGTCATCGCCGAGGCCTTCCACGTGGCCACCACCGGTCGCCCCGGCCCGGTGCTCGTGGACGTCCCCAAGGACGTGTCCAACGCGCCCATGGAGTGGTACTGGCCGGCGTCGCTCGACGAGCTGGACCTCCCCGGCTACAACCCGCAGACCGAGGGCGACGCCACCCAGATCCGGCGGGCGGCGGAGCTGATCCTCGAGGCGGAGCGCCCCGTGATCTACGCCGGGGGCGGGATCTTAAAGGCGCGCGCATCCGGGGTGCTGCGGGAGCTGGCCGAGCGCACAGGCATCCCCGTGGTCACCACGTTGATGGCCCGGGGCGCGTTCCCCGACCGCCACCCGCTGTGCCTGGGCATGCCGGGCATGCACGGCAACTACACCGCCGTGACCGCCCTCCAGCGCGCCGACCTGCTCATCGCCCTGGGGAGCCGCTTCGACGACCGCGTCACCGGGAAGATCAGCGCCTTCGCGCCCGACGCCAAGGTGATCCACGTCGACATCGACGCGGCGGAGCTGGGCAAGGTCCGGCGCCCGGACGTGGCGGTGGCCGGCGACTGTCGCGTCGTGATCGGGGAGATGGTGCGGGCACTCGAGTCCCTGGGGCTCGGCGCGACCGGTGACCCGTCGGTGGTTGGTGGAGCGTCGGTGGGTGGTGCAGCGTCGGTCGGTGCCACAGGAACGCCCGCCGCGGCCCGCCCCGACCTGGCGCCGTGGATCGCCCAGCTGCGGGCCTGGCAGGAAGAGTTCCCCCTCGCCTACGACCAGGAGGAGGGCGGTGCGCTCAAGCCGCAGTTCGTGGTGGAGACCCTGCGCGACGCCACGCCCGAGGACACCATCGTGGTGGCCGGCGTGGGCCAGCACCAGATGTGGGCGTCGCAGTACTGGAGGTTCGACCACCCCAACACCTGGGTGAACTCCGGCGGGGCGGGGACCATGGGCTTCGCCGTGCCCGCCGCGGTGGGGGCCAAGGTGGGCCGGCCCGACAAGATGGTGTGGGCCATCGACGGCGACGGCTGCTTCCAGATGACCGCCCAGGAGCTCGTCACCGCCTCGGCCGAGCGCATCCCCATCAAGGTGGCCATCCTCAACAACGCGTATCTGGGCATGGTGCGGCAATGGCAGGAGCTGTTCTACGAGGAGCGGTACTCCGAGGTCTATCTCTCCCCCGACCTTCCCGACTACGTCAAGTGGGCCGAGGCCATGGGGTGCGTCGGGCTCAAGGTGGAGTCGGCCGAGGAGGTGGCGCCCGCCATCGAGAAGGCGAACGGGATCGACGACCGTCCCGTGGTCATCGATTTCCGGACCGACGCCTTCGAGAAGGTGTACCCCATGGTCCCCGCCGGTGCCTCCAACGACGACATCATCGTGGGGCCCTCGGGTGGAGAGGGGGGACGGTGAGCCCGTCCTCCCACGCGGCCGCCGCCCACGGGCCCGCGCCCGGCATCACATCGTCACGGCCAAGGTCGAGAACAAGGCCGGCGTCCTCGCCCGCGTCGCCTCGCTGTTCAGCCGGCGGGGGTTCAACATCTTCTCGCTCGCGGTGGCGCCCACCGACGACGACCGGTTCAGCCGCATCACCATCGTGGTGGACGTGGAGTCCGCTCCGTTGGAGCAGATCATGAAGCAGCTCGACAAGCTCGTGAACGTGGTCTCGATCACCGAGCTCGCCCCCGAAGAGGCCGTCGAGCGGGAGCTGTTCCTGGCGACTGTCGGAGCCGGGGTCTCGGTCGCCGAGCGGGGCGACCTGGAGGCGCTGGTGGCCGAGTTCGGGGGCACCGTGGTCGACGACGGCGGTGACCGGGTGACGGTGATGCTGGCCGGCACGCCCAGCCGCATCGACGACTTCGCCGATCTCGTGCGGCCCTTCGGCATCAGCGAGCTCCAGCGGACGGGCCTGGTGGCCCTGCCTAAGCTGTCGCCCGGTGCCGCGCTGCACAGTGTCACGGGACGCAGTGTCACGGGACACGGCCTGACCGGGCCCAGCGCCACCGGGACGACCCAGGGAGAGGCAGGCTGACATGGCCAAGCTGTACTACGAGTCCGACGCCGACGCGAGCCTGATCCAGGGCCGCAAGGTGGCCGTCATCGGTTACGGGTCCCAGGGCCATGCCCACGCGCTGAACCTGGCCGAGTCCGGCGTGGACGTGCGCGTGGGGCTGCGGGAGGGGTCCAAGTCCAGGACCAAGGCGCAAGAAGCCGGGTTGCGGGTGCTGCCGGTGGCCGAGGCCGCGGCGGAGGCCGACCTCATCATGATGCTCCTGCCCGACACCGAGCAGGCGTCTGTGTACGAGGCCGACATCGCCCCGTCGCTGCGCCAGGGCGACGCCTTGTTCTTCGCCCACGGCTTCAACATCCGGTTCGAGCAGATCGTGGCTCCGCCCGGCATCGACGTGGCCATGGTGGCGCCCAAGGGACCCGGGCACCTGGTCCGGCGCACCTACACCGAGGGCGGGGGAGTCCCCTCGCTGGTGGCGGTGGCCCAGGACGCCTCGGGCAAGGCCCATGACCTGGCGCTGTCCTATGCCTACGCGCTGGGAGCCACGCGCGCCGGTGTGCTCGACACCACCTTCGAGGAGGAGACCGAGACCGATCTCTTCGGCGAGCAGGTGGTGTTGTGCGGGGGGCTCACCGCGCTGGTCCAGGCGGGCTTCGAGACGCTGGTCGAGGCCGGCTACCAACCCGAGTCCGCCTATTTCGAGTGCCTGCACGAGCTCAAGCTCATCGTCGACCTCATGTACGAGGAGGGCATCGCCGGGATGCGGTACTCCATCTCCGACACCGCCGAGTACGGCGACGTCACGCGGGGGCCCCGCATCATCGACGCCACGGTGCGCGCCACCATGGGCCAGATCCTCGACGACATCCGCTCGGGCGCCTTCGCCCAGGAGTGGATCGCCGAGAACCGGGCCGGCCGCAAGCACTTCGAGGAGCTGCGCGCCGCGGGTGCCAACCATCCCATCGAGAAGGTGGGGGCCGAGCTGCGCGCCATGATGCCCTTCATCAGGGCGGGCAAGAAGAGCGTCCAGGACATCTCCGGCGGCTGAGGGCCCGGCGTGATGTCGGGCGTGTCGGGCGTGTCGGGCGCGTCGGGCGTGTCGGACGGATCGGACGGATCGGACGGATCGGCCGGTTCGGCCGCATCTCAGGGTCTGGAGGGGCTGCCCCTCGAGGAGGTGCGGTCGGCCGCCCTGGAACGGGCCGCCGCCCTCGGGTGCAGCCACGCCGAGGTCAGGATCGAGAAGATCCGCTCCCAGTTCGTGGCCCTGCGGGACGGCCGGGTCGAGACCACCGTCGACGACACCGAGATCGGGGTGGGGCTCCATGTCGTGCGGGAGGGCTCCATCGGGTTCGCGGCCACGGTCGAGCTCAACGCCGATGCCGCCGCCCGGCTCGCGGACGAGGCCGTGGGCCTGGCCATCGAGACGTCGTCGGCCCTGGGGACGCGCGTCGAGGTGGCGGAGGAGCCCGCCCACGGCGAGGTCCGGTGGACGTCGTCCTACGAGGTCGACCCCACGTCGGTGCCGGTGGCCGACAAGGTGGCGCTGCTCGAGCAGTGGAGCGCGCCGCTCATGGCGTCAGGCTCGGTCGACCACGTGGCGGCCCGGGTGCTGTGCGTCGTGGAGGACAAGCACTACGCCGACCTGGCGGGGACCGTGGCGACGCAGCGGCGCGTCCGCATCTACCCGGTCGTGGAAGCCGTGGCCGTGGACGCCGAGTCGGGGTCCTTCGAGTCGATGCGGACCCTGGCGCCCCCGGTCGGCCGGGGCTGGGAGTACACCGCCGGGCGGGGCTGGGACTTCGGCGCCGAGCTCGAGCAACTGCCGGCGCTCCTGGCCGAGAAGGTGGCGTCGCCCTCGGTGGAGGCGGGGACCTACGACCTCGTGATCGACCCCTCGAATCTCTGGCTCACCATCCACGAGTCGGTGGGGCACGCCACCGAGCTCGACCGGGCGCTGGGCTACGAGGCGGCCTACGCGGGGACGTCCTTCGCCACCTTCGACCAGCTCGGCACCTTGCGCTACGGGTCGCCCGTCATGCAGGTCGTCGGGGACCGCACCACGCCCCACGGTCTGGCCACGGTCGGCTACGACGACGAAGGGGTCGCGGCCCAGAGCTTCGACATCGTGCGCGACGGCGTGCTCGTCGGCTACCAGCTCGACCGGCGCATGGCGGCGGAGAACGGCCTGGGCCGCTCCAACGGGTGCGCCTTCGCCGACTCGCCCCTGCACGTGCCCATCCAGCGCATGGCCAACGTCTCGCTGCAGCCCGCCCCGGGCCCCGGGCCCGGGCCCACCACCGAGGAGCTGGTGTCGGGCGTGGAGCGGGGCATCTACGTGGTGGGCGACAAGAGCTGGTCCATCGACATGCAGCGCTACAACTTCCAGTTCACCGGGCAGCGGTTCTACGTGATCGACCACGGCCGCCTGGCGGGGCAGTGCAAGGACGTCGCCTACCAGGCCCAGACGACCGAATTCTGGGGCTCGCTCGACGCCGTCGGGGGGCCCTCCACCTACGTCCTGGGAGGCGCCTTCAACTGCGGCAAGGGCCAGCCCGGCCAGGTGGCCCCGGTGAGCCACGGCTGCCCCTCGGCGTTGTTCCGCGGCGTCAACGTCCTCAACGCCCGTGCGGAGTCCTCGCGATGACTGGGTCGTCGCGGTGATGGGGTCGTCGCGATGATCGGGTCGTCGCGGATCGGGGCCGACCGGTGAGCCCGGGGGAGCGGCGCCTCACCGCACCCCAGGAGGTGGTCGAGCGGGCCCTGGCCGCGAGCCGCGCCGAAGCCTGTGCGGTGATCGTCGAAGAGGTCAGCCAGGCCGAGGTGCGGTTCGCCAACAACACCACCACCACCAACGGCGTCCGGCGTGACCGCCGGGTGGCGGTGGTGAGCTTCAAGGCGGTCGACGGGGACGGGAGCGCGGGGTTCGCCCGCTACGCCGTGGGTGCGGCCAGCGGGAGCGGCGAGGTCGAGGTGGACGACCTGGTCCGGGCGAGCGAGATCGAGGCCGGCGCGGCCCCGCCCGGCCGACGACGCCGCTCCTCTGGTCGAGCCCGATGCGGAGTGGCGCGACGCGGGGGCGCCGGGCGCGGGGGCGACCGCGTTCGACGAGCCGCCCGTGCCGACCTCGCCCGCGGTGCTGGGCGGGGTCATCGCGGGGCTCGGCGACGCCTTCGACCGGGCCCGGGCCGCGGGCAACCGGCTGGCGGGGTTCGCCACCCACGGGGTCGAGACCGTCTACCTCGGGACGAGCACCGGCGTCCGGCTCCGCCACGTCCAGCCGGCCGGCACCATGGAGCTCGTCGCCCGCAGCGCCGACGGCACCCGCTCGGTGTGGTCGGGAGCCGGCACGGCCACCTTCGACGACATCGACGTGTCCGCCTTCGAGGCGCGCCTCGACCGCCGCCTGGCCTGGGCCCGGCGCCGCGTCGAGCTGCCCGCCGGGCGCTACGAGGTGCTCCTTCCCCCCGACGCCACCGCCGATCTCATGGTGGCGATGTCGCAGTCCATGTCGGGACGTGACGCCGAGGAGGGCCGCAGCCCCTTCTCGGCGCCGGGGGGAGGCACCAGGGTGGGCCAGGAGCTGTGCCCCTTGCCCTTCGAGCTGCGGGGCGACCCCGGGGAGCCGGGCCTCGAGTCCGCCCCCTTCCTGGTCACCGGGGCGTCGGGGACCGACGTGTCGGTATTCGACAACGGGCTCCCCATCGACCCCACCGGCTGGATCGAGGGGGGCCGCTTGCGCCGCCTCCAGTACCACCGCGCCGCCGCGGCCCGCTCGGGAGTCGAGCCCACGCCGCCGGTGGGCAACCTCATGCTCGCCCTGCCCGGCGCCACGAGTTCGCTCGACGACATGATCGCCGGCACCGAACGGGGGCTGCTGCTCACCTGCTTGTGGTACATCCGGGAGGTCGATCCGGTGACACTGCTGCTCACCGGCCTCACCCGGGACGGCGTCTATCTCGTGGAGCACGGCGAGGTCGTGGGGGCGGTGAACAACTTCCGCTTCAACGAGAGCCCCCTCGACGTCCTGGCCCGCGCCACCGAGGCCGGTGTCACGGAGCGTGCCCTGTCACGCGAATGGGGCGAGTGGATGAACCGCACCGCCATGCCCCCGCTGCGGGTGGCGGACTTCAACATGAGCTCGGTGAGCCCCGCCACCTGACACTGCCGTAAAGCAAAGCACACGGTTTTCAGAGCACACGGTGTGCACGTCCCATCAGCGACCGTGGGTCAAGAAGCGAGGGCTCCCACCACGTGGTTGATGCACGCGCACAGCGCGGCGACGTCTTCGGGATCGATGGCCGGGAACATGGCGATGCGCAGCTGGTTGCGGCCGAGCTTGCGGTAGGGCTCGGTGTCGACGATGCCGTTGGCCCGCAGCACCTTGGCCACGGCCTGCGGCGTCGACGGCGTCCACGAAGTCGACGGTGCCCACCACGTGGCTCCGTTCGGACGGCTTGCCCACGAACGGGCATGGCGAAGTCCGACTGCTCGGCCCAGGTGTAGAGGATCTCGGCCGACCGGTCGCAGCGGCCCGCGGCCCACTCGAGGCCGCCCCCGGCGAGCATCCACTCGACCTGCTCGGTGAACAGCAGAGCGTCGCCAGAGCCGGGGTGTTGTAGGTCTGGTCCTTGGTCGAGTTGTCGATGGCCGTGGCGAGGTCGAGGAAGGCCGGCACCCACCGCCCGCCGGCGCTGATGCGCTCCACCCGGTCCAGCGCGGCGGGCGACAGCAGCGCCACCCACAGGCCTCCGTCGGACGGCGAAGCACTTCTGCGGGGCGAAGTAGTAGGCGTCGAACTGGTCGGGGTCCACCCGCAGGCCACCGGCGGCCGAGGTGCCGTCCACGGCCACGAGCTGTCCCGTGCCGGTGCCCGTGTCCGTGCCCGCGTCCGTGGGTGCGACGGGCCGGCGGATCTCCATGGCCACCCCGGTCGAGGTCTCGTTGTGGGTCAGCGCGTAGAGGTCGACGTCGTCGCGCGGCCGCGGCCTCGGGATGGGTCCCGGGCGGCGGACTCGATGACCTCGGGATCCTCGAGATGCGGCGCGGCGGCGGCCGCGGCGGCGAACTTGGACGAGAACTCGCCGAAGCACAGGTGCTGGCTACGCCGCTCGATGAGGCAGAAGGTGGCGATGTCCCAGAAGCACGTGGTGCCGCCGTTGCCGAGCACCACCTCGTAGCCGTCGGGGAGGGAGAACAGATCGCGCAGCCCGGCCGCGCAACCGGCCCACCACCGACTTCACCGGGGCCTGGCGGTGACTGGTCCCGAGGTAGGTCGACCCCGTCGCCGCCAGACCGGCCACCTGCTCGGGCCGTACCTTCGACGGCCCGCTCCCGAACCGCCCGTCGGACGGCTTCAGGGCGTCGGGGATCACGATGTCACCGGGTGTGCCGGCGGTGGGTGTGGAGGAGTCGTTCGTCACGTGTGCAAGCATTACAGCCATGGCGTCCTCCCGAGAAACCGGCCCATCGACCACGGCCCGTCTCGCCGCCGGCACCCGGTCGCGTATCTCCGCCCGGGTGGCGGCCGTCTCCCCCTCGGCCACCCTGGCCGTCGACGCCAAGGCCAAGCGCTGCGCGGCCGGCGGGGCCGACGTCATCGGCTTCGGGGCGGGGGAGCCGGACTTCCCCACGCCGCGCCCACATCGTCGAGGCGGCCGCGGCGGCCTGTCACGACCCCGCCAACCACCACTACACCCCCACCGCCGGCATCGCCCCCCTGCGCGAGGCGATCGCGGCCAAGACGGGCCGCGACTCGGGCTACGAGGTCTCCGCCTCCCAGGTACTGGTCACCAACGGGGCCAAGCAGGCGGTCTACGAGGCCTTCGCCACCGTGGTCGACCCCGGCGACGAGGTGCTCGTGCCGGCGCCCTACTGGACGACCTACCCCGAAGTCATCGCCCTGGCCGGCGGCGTGCCGGTGGCTGTCCCCACCGACGAGTCCACCGGGTTCCACCTCACCGTGGACGCCCTCGAGGCGGCGCGTGACCCCGGCCACCAAGGTGCTGCTCTTCGTGTCGCCCAACAACCCCACCGGCGCGGTGAGTCACCCCGGCCGAGGTGCTCGCCGATCGGGCGCTGGGCGGCCGACCACGGCCTGTGGGTGGTCACCGACGAGATCTACGAACACCTCGTCTACGGCGGCCGCATGTTCAGCTCCATACCGGTGGCCGTGCCCGAGCTGGCGGAGCGCTGCATCGTGATCAACGGGGTGGCCAAGACCTACGCCATGACCGGCTGGCGGGTCGGCTGGCTGATCGGCCCCCCCGACGTGGTCGAGGCCGCCTCCAACCTCCAGTCCCATGCCACCTCCAACGTCTCCAACGTCTCCCAGCGCGCCGCCCTGGCGGCCCTGGTGGGCGACCTCGACGCGGTGGCGGAGATGCGCGCCGCCTTCGACCGCCGCCGCCTCGTCATCCACCGCATGCTCAACGAGTGTCACGGGGTCACCTGCGTCGAGCCCGAGGGCGCCTTCTACGCCTTCCCGTCGGTGCGCGGACTCCTCGGCCGCCGGTTGGCGGGCCGTCTCGTCGAGTCCTCGGCCGACGTCGCCACCGTGGCCATCGAGGAAGCGCTAGGTGGCCGTGGTCCCCGGTGAGGCCTTCGGCGCGCCGGGCTACCTCCGTCTCTCCTACGCCCTGGGCGACGACGCCATCGTCGAAGGTGTCACCCGCCTGGCCAAGCTCTTCGCCACCGCCGAGTAGACCATCGGCGTAGTTCCGTAGTTCCGTAGTTCCGTAGTTCCGTAGTTCCGTAGTTCCGTAGTTCCGGAGTCGTCCACGCCGAGCGAGGAAGCCGACGAGCCATATGGCACGGGTACTCATCACAGAGAAGCTCGCCGAGCGCGGGCTCAAGACACTGGCCGACGCCGGCCACCAGGCCGACGTCCAGCTCGACCTCGATCCGGAGTCGCTGCTCGGCGCGATCGTGGGCGCCCACGCGTTGATCGTCCGCTCGGCCACCCAGGTCACCGCCGGAGGTCCTCGAAGCGGGCACGGACCTCCTCGTGGTGGGGCGGGCCGGGATCGGGCTCGACAACGTCGACGTCGAGGCGGCCACGCGGCGGGGCGTGATGGTGGTCAACGCCCCCGAGTCCAACGTGCTCTCAGCGGCCGAACATGCCATGGCGCTGCTGCTGGCCCAGGCGCGCAACGTCCCTCAGGCGCACGCCGCGCTCGATGGCGGGGAAGTGGGAGCGCTCGAAGTGGGAGGGCGTCGAGCTCCACGGCAAGACGCTCGGCGTCGTCGGGCTCGGACGGATCGGCGCCCTGCGTGGCCCAACGGGCCCTCGCCTTCGGCATGCGCCTGTGCGCCTATGACCCCTACGTCTCGCCCGACCGGGCCCGCCACATGGGCGTCGAGATGCTGTCTCTCGACGACCTCGTGGCCGAGTCCGACTTCCTCACCATCCATCTCCCCAAGACGGCGGAGACGGCGGGACTGATCGGTGCCGAGCTCCTGGCCAAGGCCAAGCCCGGCATCCGAATCGTGAACGCGGCGCGCGGTGGGATCGTCGACGAGCAGGCACTGGCCGACGCGCTGGCAACCGGGCGGCGTCGAAGGCGCCGCCTTCGACGTCTTCGCCACCGAGCCCTGCACCGATTCCCCCATCTTCGCCTTCTCCACCGTGGTCGCCACCCCCCATCTGGGCGCGTCCACCGCCGAGGCCCAGGACAAAGCGGGCGTGACCATCGCCGAACAGGTGAACCTGGCGCTGGCCGGTGACTTCGTCCCCTTCGCCGTCAACGTCGCCGCCAGCGAGGTGTCGGAGGCCGTCCGCCCCTTCCTCCGTCTGGCCGAGCAGCTCGGCCGGTGCTTCGCCTGCCTCAACGACGGGCTTCCCGAGCGCCTCGAGGTGGAGTACCAAGGCGGCCTGGCCGGTTCCAACACCTCGATCCTCACGCTGGCGGTGCTCAAGGGCATCTTCTCGGCGGGCACCGAGGAGCCGGTCTCCTACGTCAACGCGCCCCAGTTGGCCCAGGAGCGCGGGCTCGAGGTGCGCGAAGCGTCCACCGCCACGGCGCGCGACTACGTGAACCTCATCACGCTGCGTTCCCCCGACCACTCCATGGCCGGCACCCTGACCGGACCCCGTTCCGAATCGCGCATCGTGCTGGTGGACGACCACACCGTCGAGGTGCCCCCGGCCGAGCACATGCTCATCGTCCGCAACGACGACAGGCCCGGGATGATCGGGGTCGTCGGCGTGGTCCTGGGCGAAGCCAATGTGTCGATCTCTTCGATGGACGTCGACCCCTCCCGCACCGAGGGCACCGCGCTCATGGTCCTCTCCACCGACCACGCCATCCCCGACGACGCCTTTGCCACGCTCCGAGCGACCGACGGCATCCTCGACATTCACCGGATCACCTGCGTCTGACGGCTGGATCGGGGTTTCCGGGACCGTCCGGTCGGAGTTCCGGGGAGTTTTTCGGGAGTTTTCGGGGGTCGGTGCGTTAGCCTTTGTGTATCGACAACCACCTCGACCCTGCCCGGGACGGCGACGGGGAGGTTCTCGAAGCGGCTCGGGGGGGAGACCGCAATGCTCTCGAGGCCCTGGTCACCGCGCACTACGACCGCGTCCACGCGCTGTGCCGGCGAATGCTCGGCAATGACGCCGATGCCCTCGACGCCACCCAGGACGCGCTCCTCGCCGCCATCCGCGCCTTGAGCCGATTCGACGGGCGGAGCTCTTTCGGCACCTGGATCTACCGCATCGCCACCAACGTCTGCATCGACGAGATGCGCCGCCGTCGTCGTCGTCCCATGACGGGCCTGGCCGCGGATGTCGCCGACGTTGCCGACGAGATCTCCTCCGGCGCGCCGGGCCTGTTCGTTCTTCCGACCCGACCGGGCGAACCGTCGTCGGGGCCTGGTGGCGACGCGGGGTCGGGCGGGTCGGCGGAGTTCGGCGGGACCGGTTCTCCAGGCCGGGGTCTCAGAGGTCTCAGAGACGTCGAAGGTGCCCGGCGGGTTCCGGACCCCGCCGACATGGCCGCGGCTCGAGTGGACGTGGACGCCGCCCTCGCGGTGTTGCCGGTCGAGTTTCGCACCGCGGTGGTGCTGCGCGACGTCTGCGATCTCCCCTATGACGAGATCGCCGACATCCTGGGTGTGCCGGTGGGGACCGTCCGTTCGCGTATCGCCCGGGCCCGATCTGCGCTGGCGGCGACGTGGCGAACCGAGGAGCCCGAGCGAGATGCCGGGAACCGGTCCGCTCCTCCCGTCGTCAGAACAACAGAGAGCGGTCGTCAGCGTCAGGCCCCGATCTCCCCGCAATCCCAGGAGGAAGAGCACACCCAATGACCGACGGGCACCTGACTGACGAGCAGTTGTCGTCACATCTCGACGGGGTCTCCGCCCGCGATCCCGACGAGAGGGTCGCGTCGTCGAGCGCCGACCACCTCGCCACGTGCGCGCCCTGCCGTCGGCGTCTGACCGCCCTCGAAGCGGTGCGTGACCGGATGCGGACGCCGGTGGAACCCGTCGCCCCCGAGGTGCGGGCCGCGTCGATCGCGTCGGTCCTGCGCGCCGCGGAACTCGACCGTTCCGATGAAGGCGCCCGGAGCGAGGCCGGCGAGGCCGGCGACGCTGAGCCCGATGAGGTCCACGCCGCACCGATCGTCATGGCGCGCCGACGTCCCCAGGTGCTCGTCGGCGCGGCGGCCGCGGTCCTGGTTCTGGCCGCCGCGATCGGGATCCCACTGGCTCTGTCGGGACACGCAACCTCGGGAGGATCGGAGGCCGCGGGCCCGGCGCGCGCAACTGCCAGTGCACCGGCCGGGGTGAACGGGACAAGCGGTCTCTCCCAACACGCCACCTCGGCCGTCTCGGACCTGGGCCAGCTCGAATCGGTCGGCGCGCTCCGCTCCAGGGTGGACGGCCTGCTCCCGGCCGCTTCCTCCGCGGCGCCGACAGGTCAAGCGGGGACCGCATCGGTCCCTGGCGCCTCGCCTTCCGCATCCAGCCCCGCCGCCGTCGCTCCGACCCCCTCCGGGTCGGGCGGCCAGGACCTCAACAACACCTTCGGAGCCAGCCCCGCCATGACGAGCCAATTCGAGCGGTGCCTGTCGTCGGCAACGCGCGCCGCCGGCTCGGCAAGTCCGGCAAGTCCGGCAAGTCCGGCAAGTCCCGCAAGTCCGACAAGTCCGACAAGTCCGGCAAGGACCGTGCAGCTTCTCGCCACGGCGACCTTCAAGGACACCCCGGCGCTGGTCTATGTGTTCCAACCCGGGACCGGCACCGACGTGCAGTCAGCGGTGGTGGTCAGCCGCGACGGGTGCAGGGTCCTCGCCACGACCTCGCTGTGACATCTCGATCTCGGTTCGACGAGCTCGCCCGGACGCAGCTCACTCTCACGCGGGGTTGATCGCCTGGCGGCGCCGGCGGGCGATTCGTGTGCCCGCCAACCCGATCAGCGCCAAGAGCGCCAAGCCCGGGAGGGCCCAACCCCCACCCACGGCGAGTCCGTCCAGGACGGCCAGTGAGTTGTGCCGGAGGTAGCGCCATGCCGTCGTCGCCGAATTGGCGTTGGCTCGAGCCGGAGGTGGGGACACGAGGGGCGCCCCCGGGGCCGACAGGTCGGTGGTGATGGTGGCCAAGGCGGCTGAATTCTCGAGCACCGTCTGCTGATTCTGCAGTTGTTGCAGCTGCTGCTCCACGGGGAACAACTGATTCTGGATCTGGAGAAAGGTGTCGATGTCGGTGGCCTGGGCGAGCTTTCCCTGCAGGAGATTCACCTCGTCCTGGAGTATCTCGATGGAGGCGGCGTTGCTCGAGACCTGGTTCGTGACGTCCTGGCCATGGATCTGTTGCTCGGTCACCTTGCCGTAACCCGACAACGCGGCCATGGCTTCGCTGAAGTCCGAGTCCAGAACACGGATCACGATGCTGCCCGACTGCGGGGACGTTCGGGCCGTTCCGCCCGCCATCGACGAGCTCTCGACATATCCACCGTCGGTGGCGGCCAACGTTGCGATGTCGGTCAATGACGAGCTCAGCGTGTTCTTGCCGACCCGCAGGTCGATGGTGGCCGTCCGCACGATCTGCGGTGCGATCGCGAATACCGGCACCCGGGGAAGCGCGGTGCCGGCCGAACCTCCCCCTGCGCTGCTGGCTGTGCCCTCGGGTCCCTGAGCCGCAGCCCCGCTCGTCGAGACCCGGGCAACCCCGCCGGCGGTGTGGGCCGCGGGGACCGAGGGGGCGGCTCGTGTGCCAGCACTCGCACTCGAACCCATGCTCGAATCCGTGGACGAACTTGTGGACCTGCTCGCTGATCCGGCCAGCAGGCCGCGGCCGAGCGTGCCTGCGCCCACCAGAACCACCACAGCAACGACAGCCACGACGAGTCTTCTCGGTGCGTTGAACACTGGGGCCTCCTCGAACGACGACCCGGAGTTCCAGGGTCGGCAGGCCGGTTCTCCTTGATCCGGCGCGTATTTGACGATGCGCCCGTCGTTCGAGTTCCCGGGAGGCCGCCCTTCGGCTCCGCCCGGTCGTTCCCCTGGTCCGGGGATCAGGTGCCGGTGTGGACCTGAGAGCCGTTCGCCACCAGTCGACCCGGGGCGGGGGGCACGGTGGGCCACGCGTCGAAGCTGCCGCGCCGGGGAGTCGTTGTGCCCGGCTGGGCACCGCGCCTTCTGAGCACCGCCGACCGCACCGCGGCACCAGCGGCCGCCAGCGCCGCCACGACGATCGACCAGCCCAGACCTCGCATCACGGCTCTCATGCCGTCGAGCGTAGATCGTCGCAGCCGGGCCTCGTGCGTGGGTGTTGCCTGGGTGTGCTTGACCTGAGCGATTTGTTTTGCAAGCATGGAAACCGAGATGCGCGAGCACCCGTTTATCACGACCCTGCTTCTTACCTGACGGCGAGCGCCCCATCGCGCTCGCCGATCCCGCCCCCTGTGCCAAATGGCCAGGGGGTTTCTTCTTGGCCCGGGAGCCGTCGAGGAAGCCGGGGAAACAGCACCAATCCACAGCACCGAGCGTCACAGCACCGAGCACGCAGAACACAGAGTCCGAGAGCGAGGACATTCGATGAGCGACAAGCCCAGCGCCAAGCGAGCCACAGAGCAGGCCACCAAGCCCGCGTCGGGGCTGCTTCCCGGAGGGGACGGTGACGACGGGCACCTCGTCGTCTTCGACACGACGCTGCGTGACGGCGAGCAGTCGCCGGGGATCTCGCTCGACGTCGCCGAGAAGCTCGAGATCGCAGAGCAGCTGGCCCGGGCCGGTGTCGACTACATCGAGGCCGGGTTCCCGGTCGCGAGCGTCGGGGACTTCGAGGCGGTGCAGACGATCGCCCGGTCGGTCGGCAACGTCCCGGATGCCCCGGCCATCTGCGGTCTGTCGCGCACTCAGCTTTCCGACGTCGACCGCTGCTGGGAGGCGGTGCGCGACGCGGCGCGTGCCCGCATCCACGTGTTCATCTCCACCAGCCCCCAGCACATGGAGCACATGCTCAAGATGAACGAGGCGCAGGTGCTGGCCGAGACGCGGGGAGGTGTCGCTCGGGCGAGAGAGCACACCGACGATGTGGAGTTCAGCCCTCAGGATGCGACCCGCACCCCTCTCGACTTCATGTTGGAGGTGCTGAGAGCCTCGGTCGAAGCCGGTGCCACCACGCTGAACATCCCCGACACCGTCGGCTACGGCATCCCCTGGGACTTCGGGGCCCTCATCCAGTACATCCGCAAGGAGGTCCCGGGCGACTACGTGCTGTCCACCCACTGTCACAACGACCTCGGGCTGGCCACGGCGAACACCCTCTCCGGGGTGCAGGCGGGGGCTCGTCAGGTCGAGGTGTGCGTCAACGGACTGGGCGAGCGCGCCGGGAACGCGGCGCTCGAGGAAGTGGTCATGGCGCTGCGGATCCGTTCCGATCAGTTCCCCGGCGTCACGACCACGGTTCGTACCGAGGAGCTGGCCCGGGCCTCGCGGCTGGTGGCGCGCCTCACGGGGTATCCGGTGCAGTACAACAAGGCCGTGGTGGGGCGTAACGCGTTTGCGCACGAGTCCGGCATCCACCAGCACGGGGTCCTGGCCGATCGTTCGACCTACGAGATCATCGACGCCGCCAGCGTCGGCCAGGTCGGCCGCCAGATCGTCATGGGCAAGCATTCGGGACGCCACGCCTTCGCCAACACACTCGAGAAGATGGGCATCCATGTCCAAGGCGACGGGCTGAACCAGGCCTTCACGCGGTTCAAGGAGCTCGCCGACCGCAAAGTCGAGATCACCGAGGCCGACCTCGAGGCGATCGTGGCCGAGGAGCTGGGGCAGGACCTGGTGGAAGGCTTCCATCTCGAGGCCCTCGAGGTGGCGGGGGGCACGGTGGGCATGCCTCGTGCCCGAGTCGTCGTCAGCCGGTCGGGGGACAAGGTGGAGGCCGCGGCCGAGGGGAACGGCATGATCGATGCCGCCTGCACCGCCATCCGCGCCGCCACCAAGGTGGAGTCACGGCTCATAGGGTTCAACGTGTCGTCGGTGACCGGTGGTGTCGACGCCCTGGGAGACGTCGTGGTGCAGCTCGAGGACGCCGGCCTCAAGGTCTCGGGCCGTGGCGTCTCCACTGATGTGGTGGAGGCGTCGGCTCGTGCCTATCTGGCGGCGGTCAACCGCCTGGTGCGGATCCGGGCCCGCAACGAGCAGCGGGACCTCGAGGTGGGGCCTTAGATCTTCCCAGGGGAGGGCGGACGGCGGAGGAGGCAGCCGGCCTCAGGCGGCGGGCTGGACCTCCGCCGTGCAGAAGGCGCACCGGCGGGCCAGCTCGGGGATCTCGCTCAGGCATTCGGGGCAGTCCCGCGTGCCCGGCTCGGATTCCTGGCCCTTCTTGCGGCGGGCCGCCAGCGCGTTGATCGGCTTGATCACGAAGAAGAACACCGCCGCGGCGATGAAGATGAACGCGATCAAGGCGTTGACGAAATCGCCATAATCGAAGTGGCTCCCGTGGACCGTGAAGGAGAGGTTCGAGAAGTTGGCCTTGCCCGGGATCGAGATCAACGGTGTCAGCAGGCTCGGATTCGAGCGGTCTCGCTGCAGCCGGGCAGGTGGGTGCGGCAAGCCCCGACGCTAGGTGACCATAGGTCGAGAAGCCCGAGGTCCGACGAGCCGGATCAGCCGCGTGCTGGATCAGCCGGTGGCGGGTGAGCCGGTGGTGGATCAGCCGGTGGCGGTGGGCATCCAGGGCGAGCGGTGGCGCTCGTAGACCGAGATGTCGTCCCCGTGGCGCAGGGTCAGCCCGATGTCGTCCCATCCGTTGAGCAGGCGCTCGCGTGTGAACTCGTCGAGAGGGAACGCACCGGTCAACCCCGCCGCCGGTGCCTCGATGGTGCCGCGGGCCACGTCGATGGTCAGCTCGAGGGACGGGTCGGCGACCACCGCGTCGAGCAGGGAACGTCCCAGGTCGGGTTCGACCTCTACCGGGAGCAGTCCCTGCTTCGTGCAGTTGTTGCGGAAGATGTCGGCGAACCGGGGCGACACGACCGCCTCGAACCCGTAGTCGAGAAGGGCCCACACGGCGTGCTCCCGAGACGAGCCCGTGCCGAAGTTCGGGCCGGCCACGAGGATGTTGGCCCCCGCGTACTGCGGTTGGTTCAGGACGAAGTTGCGGTCGTCTCGCCACTCCGAGAAGAGGCCGGCCCCGAACCCGGTGCGCTCGACTCGCTTGAGCCAGTCCGACGGGATGATCTGGTCGGTGTCGACGTCGGAGCGGTCGAGCGGGACGGCACGGCCGGTGACGACGGTGACGGGGTTCATGACCTCTCCCCCTTCACGACAGGTCCTCGGGGGTGGCGAAGCGTCCCGCCACGGCGGTGGCGGCGGCCACGGCCGGCGACACGAGGTGGGTGCGCCCGCCCCGACCCTGGCGACCCTCGAAGTTCCGGTTCGAGGTCGAAGCACACCGCTCGCCCACGGCGAGCTTGTCGGGGTTCATGGCCAGGCACATCGAGCAGCCCGGCTCGCGCCATTCGAAACCGGCGGCGGCGAACACCTTGTCGAGTCCCTCGGCCTCGGCCTGGGCCTTCACGGGATGGGAGCCGGGCACGACCAGGGCCCGCATGCCCGAGCGTACGTGTCGGCCGTCGAGGACGGCGGCCGCGGCCCGGAGATCCTCGATGCGCGAGTTGGTGCAGGATCCGATGAACACCGTGTCGACGGCGATGTCGCGCACCGCCGTTCCTGCGGTGAGGCCCATGTACTGCAGGGCCCGGCTGGCGGCTTCGCGCTCACCGGGGTCGGCGAAGCTCGACGGGTCCGGGACACGCCCGCCGATGGGGACGACCTGAGCCGGGTTGGTGCCCCACGTGACATGGGGTGCGATCGCCGACGCGTCGATGGTCACGGTCTTGTCGAAGACCGCCCCCTCGTCGGTGGCGAGGCTCCGCCAATCGTCGAGGGCGCGCTCCCACAACCTGCCCGTCGGCGCGTGGGGACGTCCTTCGAGGTATGCGAAGGTGGTCTCGTCGGGTGCGATCATCCCGGCCCGGGCGCCGGCTTCGATGGACATGTTGCACATCGTCATCCGGCCTTCCATCGACAGGGCCCGGACGGCGGCGCCGCGGTATTCGATGACGTGGCCCATGCCGCCGCTCGTGCCGATCCGTCCGATGACGGCGAGGACGATGTCCTTGGCGGTGACACCCCCGGGCGCGTCTCCCTCCACCTCGATGGCCATGGTGGCCAGCGGCATCTGGGGGAGCGTCTGGGTGGCGAGCACGTGCTCCACCTCGGACGTGCCGATGCCGAATGCCAGCGCGCCGAAGGCCCCGTGGGTCGAGGTATGGCTGTCACCGCACACGATGGTCATGCCGGGCTGGGTCAGCCCCAGCTCGGGGCCGATGATGTGGACGATGCCCTGCTTGGCGTGACCCATGGGGTAGCACGTGATGCCGAACTCGGCACAGTTGGCCGACAGGACCTCGAGTTGTCGGGCCGACACCGGGTCGGCGACGGGCTTGTCGATATCGATGGTGGGGACGTTGTGATCGGCGGTGGCCACCGTGAGCTCGGGGTGGCGCACCGGCCGACCCGCGAGCCGCAGACCATCGAAGGCCTGAGGCGAGGTGACCTCGTGCACCAGATGCAGGTCGATGAACAGTAGATCGGGTTCACCGTCGGCGGCGTGGACGAGGTGCCGCTCCCACACCTTGTCACTGAGTGGGCGGGGCCTCTGCGCGCCACCAGCGCTGCGCACCATCAGCTGCCGACCTGGACGATCTCGACTCGGAGCGTGCCGCCCGGGGCCTCGTACTCGACCACGTCTCCGGAGCTCTTGCCCAGCAGGGCCTGGCCCAATGGTGACCCGGGGGACACGACGTTGAGCTCGTCGTGGCGCTCCTCGATCGATCCCACGAGGAACCGCTCGATCTCGTCGTCCCCCTCGTAGCGGATGGCCACGGTCGATCCGGTCGCCACCGTCTCGGAGCTGCCGACCGCCTCGTCGTCGACGATGACGGCGTGGCCGAGGGTGTGCTGGAGCCGCCTGACCCGGGACTCCATCTTCCCCTGGGTGTCCTTGGCGGCGTGGTAGTCCCCGTTTTCGGACAGGTCACCGAGCGCTCGGGCAGCCTCGATGGCACGCGCGATCTCGACCCGACCTCGGGTGGTCAGGTCCTCGAGCTCGGCCTGCAGGCGGTCGTAGGTGGCCTGGGTCAGATGGGTGGATTCGTCGTCGCTCACGCCTCCCAAGGGTATCGGCTCGGTCGGCCCGCTCCGGTGGCCGGTGGTGCCCCGCCGAGGCCGCGACCTGGTCGGCGGCCCCGGGCGCTCGCCCACCCGCGTGTCCCGTCCGGGCGCCACGGCCGCCCACGCCGTCCCGCTGTGGTTGACGGGCGCGCCGGGGCGCGGGAGACTGGCTCTGCGATGGGAACCCCGAGCACACTCGTAATCGTCATCGAATAGGCGCACACCCCACTGGTGTGCGCCTCCCCGACCGTCCACATCGAGTGGGCGGTTTTTCATTTTCCGGGGCGCCCTCCAGCGAGTTTCCGAGGCGGCCCGGTCCCCGGGGGCGCGGTGGGCATCATGGACCGGCCCCCATGGGCCGATACAACCAGAGACTCCAGAGACCAGACCCAGACCCAGAGACCCGAGAAACTAGAGACCGAGACCAGAGACCCGACGATGAGCGCAGACAAGTCCCACACAGTGGCGGTGATCGGCGGCGACGGCATCGGGCCCGAGGTGCTGGCGCAGGCCCTCAAGGTGGTCGCCGCCACCGGCGTCACCTTGGTCCGGACCGACTTCGAGCTCGGAGCCGCCCACTACCTCCGTACCGGCAATGTCCTCCCCGACGCCACCCTCGAGAAACTGCGGTCATTCGACGCCATCCTTCTCGGTGCCGTGGGCCCGCCCGTGGGGTCGACCGAAGTCCCCTCCGGCCTGCTCGAGCGGGGGCTGCTCCTGCGTCTGCGGTTCGAGCTCGACCTCTACGTGAACCTCCGCCCCTTCGTCGGGCTCCCCGGCGCGCCCGCCCCCGATTGCGATTTCGTGGTCGTGCGTGAGAACACGGAAGGGACCTACGCCGGTGAAGGTGGGTTCCTCCGTCGTCATACGCCGCACGAGGTGGCCACTCAAGGCTCGGTGAACACCCGCATGGGCGTCGAGCGCTGCGTGCGCTTCGCCTTCGACCTCGCCACACGGCGTGAGCGGCATCACCTCACTCTGGTGCACAAGACGAACGTCCTCACATTCTCCGGTGACCTCTGGCAACGGGTGGTGGACGAGGTGGCGCCTGACTACCCCGGGGTGACCCGTGACTACAACCACGTCGACGCGGCATGCATCTACCTGGTGGAGCGGCCCGGCCGCTACGACGTCATCGTCACCGACAACCTCTTCGGCGACATCCTCACCGACCTCGCCGGGGCCGTGGCGGGGGGGATCGGGTTCGCAGCCTCCGCCAACTTGAATCCGGCCCGCACCGGGCCGTCGTTGTTCGAGCCCGTCCACGGCGCCGCCCATGACATCGTCGGGACCGGCACCGCCAACCCGGTGGCGGCCATACGGTCGGCGGCCCTCATGCTCGAGCATCTGGGCGAGGTCGACGCGGCCGAGCGCATCACCAAGGCCGTCACGGCCTATCTCACCGAGAGTTCGTCCGGTTCGTCCGGTTCGTCCGGCGCTCCCCCTCTGTCCACAGTCGCCGTCGGCGACGCCATTGCAGAAAGGCTCTGAGCCGTGCCCATCACCCCGACCGAGAAGATCTGGCTCGACGGCGAGCTCGTCGACTGGGACAAGGCGCGCATCCACGTGCTCACCCACTCGCTCCACTACGGCTCGGGGGTCTTCGAGGGCATCCGCGCCTACCCCACCGGTC
Source organism: uncultured Acidimicrobiales bacterium (assembly GCA_963768255.1). Lineage (GTDB taxonomy): Bacteria > Actinomycetota > Acidimicrobiia > Acidimicrobiales > UBA8190 > Chersky-840. The sequence continues at coordinate 1,098,308 of CAVYGX010000008.1, forward strand.
GCGGCGTGGCCGTGTTCCGCCTGACCGACCACATCAACCGGCTGTTCACCTCGGCCAAGGTGTTCATGATCGACGTGCCCTACAGCCCCGACGAGCTCGTCGCCGCGAGCAAGGAGGTGGTGCGCGTCAACGGGCTCGACGAGGGGTGCTACCTGCGGCCCATCGTCTACCTCGGCTACGGCGAGATGGGGCTCAACCCCCTGCCCTGTCCCGTCAGCGTGGCCATCGCGGCCTGGCCGTGGGGCACCTACCTCGGCGACGAGGGGGTGGCCAACGGCATCCGGCTCAAGGTGTCCTCGTGGCAACGCCACGACCCCAACGCCGTGCCCACCGCGGCCAAGGGGACCGGCATGTACGTGAACTCGTCGCTGGCCAAGGTGGAGGCGCTCAAGGCCGGGTACGACGAGGCCGTGCTGCTCGCATCCGACGGCCGGGTGTCGGAATGCACGGGCGAGAACATCTTCATCGTCCGGGGGAGGCGCATCATCACCCCGCCGACGTCGGAGTCGACCGCCCTCGCCGGCATCACCCAGGATTCGGTCAGAACGATCGCCACCGACCTCGGCTACGAGTTCGCGACCGAGACGCTCATCCGCACCGATCTCTACACCGCCGACGAGGCGTTCCTCTCGGGGACCGCGGCCGAGGTGGTCCCGATCCGCGAGGTCGACGACCGCGCCGTGGGCGACGGCCGACCGGGGTCCGGTGACCAAGCACATCCAGGACACCTACTTCGCCACCGTGCGGGGCGAGGTGGACCGCTACAAGGACTGGCTCGAACATGTCGAGTAGTGCCGGGCGCAGCAAGGTGATCAGGCGCAAGGGTGCCGGCCAGAGCCACAACCACAGCCACAGCGTGGCCAGCCACGGCTTCGACCTGCCGGTGCTGCCCGACGCCGTCGACATCTTCGACACCACGCTGCGCGACGGGTCCCAGCAGGAGGGGCTGTCGCTCACCGTGGACGACAAGCTCCGCGTGGCCGAGCAGCTCGACCATCTCGGTGTCACCTTCATCGAGGGCGGGTGGCCCGGCGCCAATCACAAGGACGAGGAGTTCTTCGCCCGCGCCCCCGCCGAGCTCCGCCTGTCGACGCGCCACGCTGGTCGCCTTCGGGTCCACCCGCCGGGCCGGCGTGCGGGCCGAGGACGACGAGGTCCTGCGCCAACTGGTGAAGGCGAACACCGAGGCCGTCTGCATCGTGGCCAAGGTCTCGAAGCTCCATGTCACCGAGGCGTTGCGCACGACGCTCGACGAAGCCGTCGCCATGGCAGCCGACTCGGTGAGCTTTCTCCGGGACCACGATCTCCGGGTCTTCTTCGACGCCGAGCACTTCTTCGACGGATTCCGGGAAGATCCCGAGTTCACCCTGCGGGTCCTGCGCGCCGCCGAGGAGGCCGGGGCCGAGGCCATCGTGCTGTGCGACACCAACGGGGGCACGTTGCCCCACGACGTCGAGCGCATCGTGGCCGGCGTGGTGGCGGACTTCGAGTGTCAGGTCGGGGTCCACTTCCACAACGACTCGGGCTGCGCGGTGGCCAACTCCATCGCCGGGGTCCGGGCCGGTGCCACCCACGTCCAGGGGTGTGTGAACGGTTACGGGGAGCGCACCGGAAACGCCGATCTGTCGTGCGGCGATCCCCAACCTTTCGCTCAAGCTCAATGTGCGGACGATCCCGCCCGACCGCCTCGAGCGGATCACGCCGGTGTCGCACCACATCGCCGAGCTCGTGAACCTCGCCCCCAACCCCCAACAGCCCTATGTCGGCTCTGCCGCCTTCGCCCACAAGGCCGGCCTCCACACGAGCGCCATCGCCCGCCGTCGCGACGCCTACGAGCACGTCTCGCCCGACCTCGTCGGCAACGGGACGCGCTTCGTGGTATCGGAGATGGCGGGCCGCTCGACGCTGGCCCTCAAGGCCCAGGAGCTCGGATTGGAGCTCGACTCCGACGCGCTGTCGGGTGTGCTCGACACCTTGAAGGCCCTCGAGTACCGCGGCTACCACTTCGAGGTCGCCGACGGATCGCTCGAGCTCCTCCTGCGCAAGGCGACGGGGTGGGAGCCGGAGTTCTTCGAGGTGGAGTCGTTCCGGGTGATCAACGACCACTCCGCCGACCACCACGACGACGCGGGCCGCCACACCACCGAGGCGACGGTCAAGATCCGGGTCGGCGAAACGAGAGTGGTGGCCACGGCCGAGGGGAACGGCCCCATCAACGCGCTGGACTCGGCCTTGCGCCAGGCCATCGGGGCCCACTACCCGAAGCTGACTGCGGTCCATCTCGTCGACTACCGGGTCCGGGTGCTCGACACCGGCAAGGGCACCGGGGCGGTCACCCGGGTCCTCATCGACACGAGCGACGGTGAGCGCGTCTGGACCACCATCGGTGTCTCGGAGAACATCATCGAGGCGTCCTGGCAGGCCCTGTTCGACTCGATCGTCTACGGTCTCGTCCACGCCGAGCCGCCCACCACTGCGGCCGGCCGACCCCAGGAGCAGGACTCCCTCATATGACCCAACCCAACTTCGTGCCGATCGTCGAGACCGACCAGGTCCGACCTTCGTACCGCCTGCAGCACCCCGCGTCGACTGGCGGGCCGGTCGTGTCGCGGATCTGCGCGGGCCCGAGCACCTTCGGGGCCGGGAGCTGGGGATCCCGGGGACCGATCAGGGCTACGCCTTCCTCCTGGCTCACACCCAGTTCGAGGACAAGCTCGAGCTGACCGACGGCATCACGGCCGAGGACGCGCTGGTGGCGTGCGCGGCGGTGGCGAACCGCCGTGCCGCGTTGTTCGGCCGGGCGCCGGTCGCCAAGGACATCGAGCTGGCGCTGGTGCTCTTCGGGTTCCTGGGTGGGGCTCCCGCAGACCTGGTCGAATGGCGGGCCTCGCTCTTCCAGGCGGCCGCCCACCACTACCAGCAGCAGCGCAGCATCGTCGGAGCCGTGTCGGAAGAGACCCTGCGCCTGTCCCCGGCCGACGTCCGCGGTCGTCTGTCGGCGTGGCGGTCGATGCTGGCGGTCTCCGCCGTCGCCTCCTGAACCTTCGCCGGGCTCGATCGGTGCAGGACCTCGAGGTCTCCGTCCACGGCTTGACGTTCCAGGCGGTGGCGACGGGTCCCGATGACGGTCGCGCCGTGCTCTTCCTCCATGGGTTTCCCCAGACCTCGTTCTCCTGGCACCACCAGCTCGAGGCCGTCGCCGGCGCGGGGTATCGGGGGCTCGCCTTCGACCAACGGGGGTACTCACCCAACGCCCGGCCCGCCACGGTGGACGACTACCGCATCGACCAGCTCGTGGGCGATGTCCTCGCCGTCGCCGACCAGTGGGAGTTGGACCGCTTCGACCTCGTCGGCCACGACTGGGGAGCCATGGTGGCGTGGGTGACCGCCGCCCGCCACCCCGAGCGGGTCCGAACCCTCACCGCGGTGTCGGTGCCCCATCCCCGCGCCTTCGCGGCCGCGTTCGGCGGCGGGAGTGGCGGTGCGAGCGGCGACGACAGAGGGGTCGCCGGAGGGGCCGGCGGAGGGGACGCCGACCAACGCCAGCGGTCGTCCTACATCGAGGTGTTCCGGGCCGAGGGCGGCGTGGCCGAGCGCGCCCTCCTGGGTGAGGACGGCTCGGGCGGCGGGGCTCCGCGCCATGTTCGATGCCAGCGGTCTCTCCTCGGACACCGAGGAGGTGCGTCGGTTCGTGGCCGCCATGCTCGAACCAGGGGCCTTGACCGCGGCGCTCAATTGGTACCGAGCCACCGAGCCCCATGCGATGGCCGACGTGGGCGCGATCACGGTCCCGACCTTGTATGTGTGGTCGGACCAAGACATCGCCCTCGGACGTGTGGCGGCGGAAGCGACGGTGCAGTGGGTCTCGGGCCCCTACCGCTTCGAGGTCCTGCCCGGTGTCAGCCACTGGATCCCCGAGTCCGCACCGGAAGCGCTCAACCGGCTCCTGCTCGAGCACCTGTCGGAGACACGCGTAACACCAGCCGCCAGGCTCGGGGTGGGAGACTGGGAGGATGGAATCACCCCCGCCTACTCGCTCACCGACACCCACAAGCAGTTCCGGAGTGCGGTCCGACAGATGGCCGAGGAGCGCATCGCGCCCCACGCGGCCGAGGTCGACCGGGACGCGGCGTTCCCGTGGGACGGCTTCAAGGCGTCGGTGGAGATGGAGCTCCCCGCCCTCGGGATCCCCGTGGCCTACGGCGGCGCCGGCGCCGATCACGGTCACCCAGGCCATCATGGTCGAGGAGCTCGCCCGGGTGTGCGCGTCGACGAGCGTCACCATGCTCATCTCGAAGCTCGGGATGATGCCCATCTTCAACTGGGGGTCCGAGCACCTGAAGAACACCTACGTTCCCCGCGTCGCGTCGGGCGAAGCGCAGGCGAGCTACTGCCTCTCGGAGGCGGACGCCGGCAGCGACGTCGCCGCCCTGCGATGCCGGGCGGTGCGCGACGGCGACCACTACGTGCTCGTCGGGACGAAGTACTGGATCACCAACGCCGGTGCCTCGAGCCTCTACACGGTCTTTGCCAAGACCGATCCCGATGCCGGTCACCGGGGCATCTCCTGCTTCGTGGTCGAGGCGGACTGGGGTGTGAAGGTCGCCAAGCTCGAACACAAGATGGGACTGCGGGGCAGCCCCACGGGGGAGGTGGTCTTCGACGATGTCCGCGTGCCGGTGGAGAACCGGGTCGGCGAAGAGGGCCAGGGCTTCACCATCGCCATGCACACCCTCGATCGCAGCCGGCCCACCATCGGGGCCCAAGCCGTGGGCATCGCCCAGGGGGCGATCGACTACGCGGCCCGGTACATGACGCAGCGCAAGGCCTTCGGTCAGCCCATCTCCGAATTCCAGGGACTGCGGTTCATGCTCGCCGACATGGCGATGCGGACCGAAGCGGCCCGCTGTCTCGTCTACCGCGCCTGTTCGGTGATCGACGGGGGAGACCCCGACAACGAACTTTCGATGATCGGCGCCATGGCGAAGTGCTTTGCGTCCGACACCGCCATGGCCGTGACGACCGACGCCGTGCAACTGCTCGGTGGCTATGGCTACACCACCGATTTCCCCGCCGAACGCTTCATGCGCGATGCCAAGATCACCCAGATCTACGAGGGCACCAACCAGATCCAGCGGGTCGTGATCTCGAAGAAGCTGCTCGGATAGGTGCTCGGAACACTCTGACCTGACGGTCTCTGCCATACGGCTCTTCTGACGCCCCGTGGACTCCTTGTAATGTTCCAGCCCGATGGCCGAGTCCGGAGGAGGGCGACTACGAAGACTCGCCGAGGAGCTCGAGGAAAGCGGGCTATCTCTGGACGAAACCTCTGCTTCCCGAGAAATGCTGATAGAGGAGATCGATCAGGCTCTCCGACCCCCAGTCCACGAGCGACGGACTGCGAGCAGCGGCACGATCCTCGAGCCAGAATCGGACCCAGCCACCTGGGCCTCTGAGACGCAACTCGACATCACCCGTACGCCGCTCGGTCAGCAGCCCCTTCCTGCCGCCCGACGCTTCGCCGATGGGCTTTCGAGTTGGCTCCTGCGCCGCAATGACGGCAGGAACGAGTTGATCGTTTTCGACCGACCCGCTGGCTCGGAGCGCGACATTGCGGTGCTTGGGTACGTGCTCGACGCGACGATCGTTCAGCGGCACCCGGCCGGCTCGGTCCGGGTCGTCGGAAGATTCGGCGTTCTTCGCTGGGAAGGCTTGAGCTGGCACCACGAACCGCCTGTGAGCAGTTGGAGTGACTCCCTGACATCCAGTCCGGAGTACGGCGATCCAGCCGTCCTCTTGGCGATGCTCAGGTTTGCCGTCCACGATCTCGGATCTCTGGGCATCGGAGCGTTACTCATCTATCGACCCCATGCCGAACCTGGACCGTTCGTCGAGGAGAGGCTCCCTCCGCCTCCTCCCTTACGGATTCGCCAGGCCTCTCATCTGGCGCCGATCCGCCATGCCCTCGCCCAAGTCGACGGCGCCGCAATCTTTGACGCCGACGGAGTACTCCGCCTGCTCGGCGTGCGCCTCGTGCCGAGCATTTCTTCCGAAGAGATGGTCGAGGCCCTCGGAGGTACTCGGCACACCTCGGGTCGGCGTTACAGCTATGACGACCCTCTCTCCACCGTGATCGCCGTCAGCGACGACGGTCCTGTCTCTGTGCTCCGCAACGGCGCTGTTCTCGACCGCTCGCCGGACGGTGCCTGACGTCGAGAGGCGCGGGTCGGACCGGTCGAATGCTGGATTGGGTCGGACGATGGTGGTCATCTCATCCGTCGCTACTTCTCGCAAGGGACCCCGACCTCTGACCCCGACCCCCGTTGGTGGGGTTTTGATGCCGAATTGACCACGTGGCGAGGTCGCTCAGTCATGATCAGTGACAGCTTCGGGCCGAGAGGGCTATCGCTTGCCGGGTTCGAGACCACGGCAAACGTCCTCCGGAGGACACCCGATACGCATCACCGAACTCAATGGGGGGCATCGAGCCAATGTCAGGACGGGCGCATCATCGCGGCGAGCGAGGAAGCGTTTGCCGCGGGCGGTGTGGTCCGATCGCTCGATCCCACCGCCGGTCGACTCGGGTCGAGACGCCATGACGGGGACCATTCGGCCGCGGTCGTCGACCATCGGTCGAAAGACGGCGTTCGCTCGGGGGTTCCGGATCGTCTCGGCGGCGATGATCGTGAGCGGGGGAGCGGTCATGGGTCTGTCGGTGTCCGCCTACGGGGCGTCACCGACCGACGCGCCCCACATCATGGTGATCATGATGGAGAACGAGAGCGAGACAGAGCTCCTCGGCAGTCCGGACGCTCCCAATGTCAACGCTCTCGCCGCCGAGTACGGGCTCGCGACAGAGTCATATTCTGTCGACCATCCCTCACTGCCCAATTACCTCGAGCTTCTGTCCGGGTCCACCTATGGGGTATCCGATGACGGCACGCCGTCCTCCGATCCCATCAGCTCGAGTGCCCAGACCCTGGTCAACCAACTAGAGACGGCGGGGATCTCCTGGAAGGCGTACATGGAATCCATGCCGTCAGCGGGATACACCGGGGGAGACACCACCTCCGGCGGCGGTCAGTACTACCAGCACCACGACCCCTTTGTGTACTTTCCGTCGATCACGTCGCTGCCCGACTTCGACTCGAACCTGGTGCCGTCGACGAACATCATGTCCGATCTATCGTCGTCGACCCCCCCGGACTTCGTCTGGATGACACCCAACGGCACCGACGACATGCACGACGGGCAGACAAACGCGGCCGGTGATGTCGACCCTTCGGTGGGCGATGCCTGGCTGGGGAACTTCGTCTCTCAGGTGCAGGACACTTCTTGGTACGCCCAGGGAGGCAACATCCTCGTCGAGTGGGACGAGGGCGTCGACTCCGACACCTCGGGTGTGGGCACGGCCAGTGTGGGCGGTGGCCACATCATCACCCTCGACATCAGCGCGGCGCTGAAGGCCGATCCACAGCAAGACTCCACTCCGGTCAACACCGCCGGCATCCTGCACTCCATCGAAGACGCCTACGGCCTTCCCTATCTCGCCGATGCCGCCGACGCGTCCAACGGGAACATCGACTCCCTGCTGGACGCGACCGCTCCGACGACACCTTCCACCGCCACGACCGCAGCGCCCCCGCCCACCACGACACCCGCCACCACGCCACCGACCTCAACGCCTCCGCCGACCACCTCACCGGCCACGACGCCGGCCACCACGACACCCTCGACCGCCACGACTCCGACCACGTCCACGACTCCGGCCACGACGCCGGCCACCACGACACCCTCGACCGCCACGACTCCGACCACGTCCACGACTCCGGCGACGACGACGCCGACCAGAGACAGTGAAACATCCACGACGGCAACCCCGGTGGCGGGGACTTCTGCCGATTTCAGCGTCAGTGCGGGAAGAAGCTCAGGCCCGCCGGAGGACCAATCAGTCGTTTCTGCGAAGTCGAGCGCTCTGGCGTTCACCGGCTCTGGGCCCGGCGTCAGGACACTCGGCATCCTCGGCGCGGGTCTCGTCGTCTTGGGAATCGCATTGATGGCGCTGGTGGGGATGCCGCGCCGTCGTGCGGCGCAGCCCGATACGCAGCGAGCTGACGATCTATGGCTGGTCACACGGTCCTGAGCCGTCGAGCGACGCCGGAGAACTCCCGGTAAGAGAACTCCCGGTAAGAGAACTCCCAGCAGTCGCCCCTACGGTGCGGGTGTCGTCGCCAGCGTGGCTATGAGATCGGCGATCTCTCCCGGATGCGACAGGTGGGGGCAGTGGTCGAATGGCAGCTCGATGCTGTCGGTGGCGCGCTCTGCCGCCCAGCGGCGTTGCGCGTCAGGCAGGAGGGACTGGTCTTCGCTGCACACGACATAGGTCGACGGGATGGTCTTCCAGCCGATCCCGGTCAGGGTGGGAGACCCGCCACCTCCCATCGCCATGGGCCGGAGCTGGTCGGCCGCCCATGAGGCGACCTCGGAGGGCGCTTGTTGGAGCGCGAGCTTCTTCACCATGTCCGGATCGAATCGAATGAGACCGTCGTCTCCGATGGTGGCCCCGGTCGCAAACTCCGGGGTGGAGTTCGCCAACATGAAGGAAAGGAACTCGTCATCGGTGTCGGGCATGAAGGCGGCCAGGTAGGCAAGGCGGTTGACCCGGGGATGCCCGGCCGAAGCCTCGGTGATCACCACTCCGCCATAGGAGTTGCCGCACAGAAGCAGCGGTCCGGCGAGCCCATCCAGCACGGTGCGGACATGGGCTGCGTCCGCGTGCGCATCCAGGGTGGGATCGACGCCCGCGGCCGCCGTCGGGAGGTCGACCGCCACATAGTCGATCCCTCGGGCGTCGAGCTCGGCGTCCAGGGGACCCCACATCCAGGCGCCACCGCCGGCGCCGTGTACCAAGACAACCGTCGCCGCTCGAGGTTCGGTCATTCCCGTCCTCCTTGTGAACTCTCGACGGGAGGCTACCCAAGCCAGCCTGGCGTCGCCGTTGCTGAGACAATCGGGAGGTGGAGATGGTGAGACTGGACCCGGGATCGCCGCTGCCGCCGTTCCAGCAAGTCCGGGACCAGATCGCCGCCGCCATCGAGGACGGCAGTCTGCTTCCGGCCGTGCGTCTGCCAACGGTGCGCAAGCTGGCCGGCGATCTCGGCTTGGCCGTGAACACGGTGGCCCGCTCCTATCGTGAGTTGGAGGTGGCGGGATTGCTCGAGACCCGGGGCCGACATGGCACCTACGTCTCTCGGGGTCCGTCCCCGACCCGCAAGCTCGCAGCCCGAGAAGCCAGGCAGTTCGTCCGCCGCATGCGTGCCCTCGGTATCGGGGACGAGGAGACCGTCGCGATCATGCGCGGCGAGGCGGAGCTCCTCAAGCCACGTGGGTCGCCTCGATCGAAGAGCTCCCGATAGCCAATGACTGCGCTATAAGCGCCGTGCCGGGCCTCGCCCGATCACACGGCGCAGCTGTCACCCTCGCACACCGCCCCGTCGGCCGTGCCGTCCGCGGGTACCACGGCCATCTCGAGGGGGTGGGCCTTCGTCCATGCCCGGCGGAGAACACTGAGAATCGTGTCGGGGTCCTGGGCCCCGGGGATACCGAATTTCCCGTCGATGACGAAGAAGGGGACACCGGTCACGCCGAGCTCCGACGCCTCGCGCTCGTCGGCCCGAACCTCGTCGGCGTAGCGGTCCCCGGCCAGCACGGCGCGGCACTCCTCACCGTCGAGCCCTGTCTCGACGGCCAGGCGCACCAGGGTCTCGCGCTCCCCGATGGGTTCGCCTTCGGTGAAGTACGCGACGAGGAGCCGTTCTTTGAGTGCATCCTGCAGGCCCGATCCGCTCGACCTGGCGTGGTGCAGCAGTCGGTGGGCATCGAAGGTGTTGCCGGGTTGGGCCTTCTCGAAGTGGAAGGCGAATCCTTCGGCCGCGCCGGCTGCCGTGAGCCGTTCGTGGGCGGCCACAGCCTGCTCGCGTGACATCCCGTACTTCTTGGCCAGCCGGTCGGCATAGTCACCCTGGCGCCGAGTCGGCGCATGCGGGTCGAGCTCGAAGGCGCGCCACACGACGTCGACCTCATCGGCGTGCTCGAACCGACCCAGCGCCGTTTCGAAACGGCGCTTGCCCACTGCGCACCACGGACAGACCACGTCCGAAAAGATCTCCACCTTCATGAAGCTGGGAACGCGCCCGACCACTGGAATATTCCGGCCTCATGGCGGTGCCGACCGATCGGACCGATCGGAACGCCGCCGCCCACAGGGGCCCGAGGGGTCCACGGAACCCAAGGGGCCCAAGGAGGGATCACCGCAGGGCCGGCCGGGTCGCCTCTCTCGGGGAACTACGCCTGTCCCAGGGAGCTGTGGCCTCGACTCTGGGAGACGGTTCCTCGCCCGGGGGGTGGGCGTGTGACCGGGACCTGGTCCGTATAGCATCTGCGCGGGCGCGACCATCAAGCGGTGGACACGTCCCCGGGTCGGTTGGCACCTCGGCTCGGTAGCGGTGGGGTTGCGGGGGTCGGGGTCCATGGGTATCGAGGCGAGCGGAACATCCCGTACGCGCGACGGCCGAGCCGTCAGGTCACGCTTGAAGACCAGAGCGATCATCTCCGTCACCGGTGCTGTGATCGCCGGTTCGGCCCTGGTGGGGGTGGCACCGAGCGCAGCGAAGCCGGCCGCGACCGGAACCGACGTCATCACCACCGTCGTCGGTGGGGGGGTGTCGAGCGCCGTGAACAACGTGGCGAGCACGGCGGCATCGCTGGGGTCGCCGTTGTCGGCGGTCATCGACTCGCACGGCAACGTGGTCTACGCCGACCAGAACAACAGTCTCATCCAGGTGGCGGCGGCCTCCACCGGAACCTTCTACGGCGTCGCCATGACCGCCGGACGCATCTACACCGTCGTGGGGGATCCGACCGGGACGCAGAACGACTCGGGTCCGCAGCTCTCGGTAGTGCTATCGGACCCCAACGGGGTGGCCGTCGACGCGGCGGGCGACATCGCCATCACCGACACCGGGAACAATGTCATCCTCTTCGACCCGGCGGCCAACGGCACCTACTTCGGCCAGCCCATGGACGCGCACGTCGTGTATCCCATCGCCAGTGACTCCGACCCCACCGAGGCCGTGAGCGACCAGGTGTTCAATGCCGGGCTCCAGTCACCCGACGGCATCGCCTTCGACGCCCAGGGAGACGTGGTGGTGGCCGACACCGGCAATGACATCATCCGGCTGATCCCCCGGACCGCCCACATCGCCTTTGGGATGGCAGTCCAGCCCTTCACCATCTACATCATCGCCGGGAACATGAACTACGGGTACACCGGCAATGGCGGTCCCGCCACGGCAGCCGAGCTTCAGCTGGACTCGTTCAACGGGGTGGCGGTGGACCCCAGGGGTGACGTGGTGTTCTCCGACGTCGACAACAACGTGGTGCGGATGGTCGCCGCCACCACCGGCACCTACCTGGGCCGCACGGTCATCGCCGGCGACATCTACACCCTGGCGGGGACCTCCAAGGCGGCATACAAGGGTGTCGGCAAGCCGGCCACCAAAGCCTGGCTCGACAGCCCCCAGGGTGTGGGCGTGGACGCGGCGGGGAATCTCCTCATCAGTGATTCGTTCAACAACAGGATCCGACTCGTCGCCAACGAGACGGGGACCTACGACGGGATGGCGGTCAAGCTCGGCGACGTCTACACGATCGCGGGGAACGGCGCCACCGGGTACACAGGCAACGGCGGTCCGGCTACGTCAGCGGAGCTGAACAGCCCGACCGACGTCAGCGTGGGACCGTCGGGCGCACTCATCGTCACCGACAACGGGAACAATGTCCTGCGGGAGATCAAAGCGGGCGGTGCGGTGCCGACGGTGTCGGTCGTCAAGCCGGCCTCCGGGCCTACCACGGGCGATCGGAAGGTGACCATCAAGGGCACCGGCCTCGCCAACACGACGGCGGTGACGTTCGGGTCACGATCGGCCCTGCGCTTCGTGGTGAAGTCGGCCACGAAGATCATCGCCTACTCCCCGGCGGCCACGGCGGGGACGGTCCGGATCGAGGTGCACTCGACCACCGGGGTGAGCGCGGCCACGACGACGGACTCCTACACCTACCTCCTGGCCGCCACGCCCAAGAAAAAACACCGGACCTGAGCACGGCCGTCGCGCCCGCGCCCGGAACAGCCGGACGGCCCGACGGCGACCTTGGGACTAGACCTTGGGACTAGCGGTGATCAGCGAACTGGGGCAGCCAGGGCGCCGTGGCGGCGAGAAGTTCATCGGTCATGGTGACCACGTGCTCGTAGGGGAGCGACCCCGCCATCGGATCGGCGAGCATGGCTTCGAGGACTGTCGTCCGATCACCTGAGACGGCGGCGTCCACGGTCAGCTCCTGCGAGCTCACGACACGCCGGAGGTGTTCGCCGAGGAACGAGGGCACGACGGCCCGGTCCCGAGGCGCGACACCCTTGGCCCCGGCCACGACCATGCACTCGACGACGACGTCCGGGGGCAGGTTCTCAACCTGACCCGTGTTCGGGATGTTGCCCGGCATGGTCCGGTCCTCGCCCGTGACGAGCCCCTCGAGGAGAGCGGCCACGAACTCTCCCGACGGCCACTTGGGGATGGACTCGCTCGCGAGGAGCTCGGCCATCTCGGCGTCGTCGTCGGCCTTGTCGGACTGGTGGCCGTGCATGCCGTAGTGATGGACCGCCCAGTCTCGTCCGTAGTCCGACGCGGCGGTCACGAACCCGGGAAAGAACTCGACCACGTGGGTGTCAGACGACCCGGGCAGGACGCCGAAGCGCTCGAAGAGCTCGAACTTGACCTTGTTGTTGGCCAGGATGTCGGCCTTCGTCCATCCCTGCTCGGGGTTCACCTTCTGGTAGTGCATCGGACCGGGAGGATCCATCCAGATGCGCCCCGAGAGGTCGATCTCGCCGTCCAGGGCACTGCGCAGCATGGCGAACCCGTCACGATCACCGATGCGGAGAGACGTCACCAGCGGCAGGTGGTTGACTCCCGCCACCACCGGGTCGACCGACGTGAAGTCGGCGTCGAAGAGGAGGCTCAGCACGAACTTGAGCCCCACGATCTCTGCGCACAGGCCGATGGCCTCGATCGAGGTCTCCCGGGTCACCGCCCGGGTCAGTGCGGTCAGGGGGTTGCTCACGTTGACAAGGAGCGCGTCGGGGCAGCAGCGCTCCATGGCCCGTGCCACTGCGAGGATGACGGGCACGCTGCGGAGCGCCCTCGAGATCCCCCCGGGCCCGACGCTGTCGCCCACGGTCTGGCGCACCCCGTACCGGGACGGGATCTCGATGTCGAACCGCATGCTGGCGAACCCACCCACCGAGAACGTGGCGATGACGTATTCGGCGCCGCTGAGGGCGTCGTCGATGTCGGTGGTGGCCCGAGCCCGCAGCGGGATGCCTCGGCGTTCGGCCACGTGCTCGACCACCTTGAGCGCGGGTGGAAGCGAATCGGGGTCGAGGTCGTAGAGGACCACCTCGGCGTCGGTCAGTGCCGGCGTATTGGCGAAGTCCACCATCAGCTTCGGCGTCCAGTGCGTGCTTCCTCCCCCGACGAGCGTGATCTTCGCGGCCATCGGGGCGACCATACCCGCCACTGGCGGCCGGCGCCCTCCGATCGGTGGCCCGCGCGGCGCCCTCCGATCGGCGGCCCGCGCGGCGCCCTCCGAGCCGGTGGCCTCCCCTACAGTTCGGCCATGGCCGAGGCGGAGGAACACGCGGCGGAACGCGGCGAGGAACACATGGTCGACCGTCTGCGGGTGGCCGTGCATCGCGACTCGCGCGCCCTGGCCCGGGCCGCGGCGGACAGCGCGGCCGCGGTGCTGCGCGACGCCGTGGCGGCGAACGGCGTCGCCCATGCCATGTTCGCCACCGGGAACTCGCAGCTGGAATTCGTCGACATGCTGGTGAGCGCCACGGCGCGACGTCCCGTGGAGCGACACCGTCGTCTTCCACATGGACGAGTACGTCGGGGTCGGGCCCGACCACCCGGCCGGGTTCCAGCGGTGGATCCGGGAGCGGATCACCGATCGGGTCCATCCTCGCCAGGCTCATTACATCGACGGTCTGGCGGATCCCACGGGGGAGTGCGGACGCTACGCACGGCTGTTGGCAGACCACCCCCTCGACCTCTGCTGTCTCGGCATCGGGGAGAACGGTCACCTCGCCTTCAACGACCCTCCCGTGGCCGACTTCGACGACCCCCTCGACCTGAAGATCGTCGAGCTCGATCGGGAGTGCCGGCTCCAACAGGTCCACGAAGGGCACTTCGCCGATTTCGACGCGGTGCCGAGCCTGGCGCTCACCGCCACCATCCCCGCCCTGCTCCGAGCGGGGACGGTGCTGGCGGTGGTGCCCGAGGCGCGCAAGGCCGGGCCCGTCCGCGCCGCGCTCAACGGCCCGGTGTCCACGGCGTGCCCGGCCTCGTACCTGCGGACCCGCGACAACGTCACGCTCCATCTCGATCCGGGCTCGGCCTCGCTCCTCGAGTGGTGAAACCGGCCGCTGTCGTGGGCTCGCTGGCGGTCCTCGCCGTGTCGCTGGCCGGCTGCGGCGGGAAGGGGTCGGGACCCCCGCCGCCGCCGCCGTCGGCGCAGCGCACCTCGACCTCCCCGGCCGCGACGCTGGGTGCCGACCATGAGTGTGTCGAGAGTGGGTCGGGGCCCGCACCGGAGGTGGCGTGGGCCCAGTTGCGCAACCCGATCCTGAGCGAGCCCGACGCCGGGGTGAAGGACCAGGCCCTCGTGTGGGCCGACGGCGCGTGGCACATGCTGTTCAGCTACGTCACCAACGACGTCCCCACTGCGGGGGCCGAGCACTGGGACATCGCCTCGGCCACGAGTGCCGATCTGGAGCAGTGGTCGGCGCCGGCGCCGTGGCCGGCCCAGGCGGGCGTGCTCGGCGTGGCCTCCCCCGACATCGTCCGCAGCCCGACCGGCGTGTTCGTCGCCACCTACGACTCCGACCCCGGCGGGACCGACGGCAGTCAGTCGAAGCTCTACTACCGGACCTCGACCGACCTCGAGACCTGGTCGGCACCCCAGCCTCTGGCACTCAGCCTCCACCCCGCCCCGGGCGACCGCATGATCGACCCGGCATTGGCCTGGACGGACCACGGGCTGATCCTCGGCTACAAGTACGGCACCACGTCGAGCTCGAGCTCCGGCGCATCGAGCTCCGGCGCATCGAGCTCCGGCGCATCGAGCTCCGGCGCATCGAGCTCCCAGCACTTCGAGATCGCGTGGTCCCCGAGCGGATCGCTCGCCGGCCCCTGGAAGTACCTGGGCCGACCCGACATCGTCGTCAACGGGGACACCGTCGAGAACTTCGAGTTCGTGGCGGTGGCAGGGCGCTGGCACCTGGTGGCGACGTCGAACACCTTCGATCAGCCGTGGATGTTCGAGTTGTCGGGCGATCCCGATACCCCGTCCTCGTGGCTCCACTGGACCCGAGGGAGGATGCTCGTCATCCCGGGACAGTCCTGGGATTCGGGCCCCGGTGTCTCGAGCGTGGGCTTCGAGCACGCCAACTCCGTGTTCCTCTGTGACGCCAACCAAGACGACACCGGCTCCGGCTACTACTACGTCACCTACTCGGGCAGCGACGAGCTCACCGCAGTTCGGGGGTTGGGGGCACGCCGAGATCGGCATCGCCCGCAGCACGGACCTGGTGCACTGGCAGGTCCCCGGGTAGCGCACCGACGTCGGCACCCTCACCGACTCAGGCGGTGTCGCCGGGCCCCAACCACCGTTCGAAGAACGAGAAAGCCTCGACGCCGTGCCACTCGTGCACGCCCTCGAACACGTCGTGCACGAGCCGGTCCGGCGGCGCCCTCGGAGGCGTAGACGGCCCGGAGCTCGCTCGCACCTCGGCCGCGGCGACCGTGGCGGGGAACAGGTCGTCGTGGGTGCCGGACTCGATGAGCAACGGCCGCGGGGCGACGAGCGCGCCCAGGTCCACGTGCTCGAGCTGGCCGAGCATCCCCGGGAGCACCTGGGAGCCGCACATGTTCCACGGCATCTTGTGCGACTCGGCCCACGACGAGAAGTAGCCGCTCACCACCGCGGCGGCCACCCGCTCGTCCCGGGCGGCGAGGAACAGCGTCACGGTGCCGCCGTAGGAGAGGCCCACCATCCCGATCCGCCCCGGGTCCACGAGGGGGTGGGCCTCGAGGACGTCGAGGCACGCGGGCCAGGTCCCACAGGTTCTGGGCCAGCGGGTTCACCCCCGCCATGACGGCGTGGACGAGGTTGGTGTCGCAGGCGTAGTGGTCGTCGGGGTTCCAGTCGAGTCGCTCGCCGAAGCACCGCAGGTCGGGGGCGAGCACCACGTAGCCCCGCCGGGCCAGCTGGTCGCGTAGTCGGCGTTGGGGGTCTCGGTGCGCTCGAGCCCGCACGCCTCGGACCTTCCCCGGGCCGTGGCCGTGGGCGGCGAGCACGGCCGGGCCGGGCCTGCCACGACCGTGGGGGACGAGCAGGTACGCCGGCACCGACATCATCTCCTCGGTGTCGAAGACGATCTTGTCCCGCCGGTACCCGTCGCACTCGACCGACTCCGACCGTCTCGAGCCGCAGCGGCACCCGGTCGGGCATGGGTCCGAGGAGCGCGTCGAGCCGGGCCCGGCAGCGCTCCCGCCACGCCGACAGCACCTCGCCGTAGGAGGGATCGGCGCCGGAGGGTCGGCGCCGGAGAGATCGGCACCGGGTGCGCCGACACCGGGTGGGGGCAGCGGATCGACGTGCGTGGTCTGGCCGAGGCGGACCATCCACGAGTACCAGGGCGAGAAGTTCCGGTCCGGCACCGGCAGCTGGAAGGGCGGCTCCGCCGGCAGCTCCAGGGACCGCTCCACGGGTGTGTCGGTGGGAGGGTCAGCTGGCAAGAGGGGTCCAGCTCTGCACGGTGTGCCAGCAGGTGCCCTGGGGCTTGCCGTTGTACGTGGGCACGCACAGCGGTGAGGGGGGTTCGTTGTTGTAGAGCTCGACCACCTGGTACTCGGTCGGCCCCGCGTACTTGTCGGGACCGAAGCTCAAGGTCGGTGTGAAGGTGCCGGGGAAGTTCTTGATGCTCGCCATCGACTGCACGAAGGTCCGCCGGTCAGGTCGGGACCGGCGCCTCTAGCGCCGCGGCGGCGAAGAGCTGGATGGCCTGGCACCAGCCCACGATCGGGCCCTGTTCCTCGATGTACGGCGACGCCGTCGAGGTCGGCTTGTTGTGCGCCTTCCACATGTCGTAGCAACTCTGGACGCCGGGGTTGTAGCCGCCCGCCGTCGGGGGTCACGCTCTGCGGGGCGTCGGTTCCGCCCGAGCGTCTCGACGGTGACGCCCTCTTGGTGGTCGAGGCCCTGCTCGTAGGGGATCGGGATGAGCCCGAGGGTGACCGTGATCGAGGACTCGTAGTCCGACAAGCAGAAGCTTCGGGAAGTAGTTCTGGCCGTTCTCCTGGGAGAGGTACGGGAAGAAGGAGTTGAAGGGGATGAGCGGGATGACCGACTTGACCCCGGCCGCCTTGAGCCGCTGCACGATGAGGGGAGCCGCCGCGTCGGTGGCGGCGGTGTCCGAGGGATTGGACGGGAGCGTCTCGATCAACGGGTTCGGGAACCCGGCCCGCTGCAGGTCGGGCAGCAGGTAGTCGTTCAGCGCCACCTGGTCGCTCGTGCGGTCGCCCGCCACGATGCCGACTTCGTGGGTCGTGTCGAGCAGGCCCGAGCTCTTGCCCCACTGCACCAGCGTGGCCAGGATCTGGGCCTGGTCGGGGCCCGTCCACCACAGGTAGGGGGCACCCTCCTGGGTCCAGTTGGTCACCGTCGTCCACTGCCCGATGAAGGGCGTGTGGCCCTCCTGGGTGATGCACAGCTCGTTGTCGCCGGTCCAGGAGCCGAGCCCGTCGAGCACGGCGAACACCGGAGGGCTGCCCTCGGTCCACTGCTTGCACAGGGCCCGCATCTCCGCCTCGTTGGTGGGGTCGAAGTTGACGATGATCGGGTTGATCTTGCGGCCGTTGATCCCCCCGGCGGCGTTGATGGCGTTCACAAACGTGTGGATGGCCGGCATCCTGCGCGCCGAACTCGCTGTCCCCGGCGAAGCCGAAGTTCGACGCCAGCGACGTCAGGTTGGAGACCGGGAAGACGACGTTGATCGAGGTGGCCGTGACCCCCCGGGTGCTCGTGGACGCCTGGTTCACGCTCACGCCGCTGGGCTTGCCCAGTCCCGACCCGCTCGCGGCCGCGCGTTGGCTCCGCTGTTGGCTCCGGCGGCCGCCTTCTTCGGGGACGACGTCCCGGCCACCCGAACACCGCACCCCCGATCACCACGAGCACGACCACCAGGACACCGACCTGGGTGCCCACGGAGCGACGCCGGAACCGCCGCCACGACCGCTTGAGTGCCGCTGGACCCGAACTCGCCATCGTCGCCCTTCCCTCCGCCTAGCCCGTCAACCGCCCGGACCGCCCTGACTGCCTGGACCGCTGTGCCTGCCCGGATCGACCCGACCGCTTCGACCGCCCGTCGTGGCCACACGATATGCGGCTCCCGCCGTGCCCCACCGGGCACCCGACCGGGCAGTCCATCGGGAGGGGTTGTGGTGCCACCCGTGCTGGGGCACCATGGACGGCGTGACGATGACGACGGGTCTCGACATCAGGCCGATCTCTCCGAACATCGGCGCCGAGATGCGGGGCCTCGACCTGTCAGCCGTCCGCTGGGCGACGACGTGGTGGCCGAGGTGCGGGCCGCGCTGAGCCGGCACCTGGTGCTGTTCTTCCCGGACCAGGACCTCACTCCCGAGCTGCAGGCGGACTTCGCCCGCCAGTTCGGCGAGGTGACCCCGGCCCACCCGGTGATCCCCTCCCTCGAGGGCATCCCCGAGGTCCTGCCCATCGACGGCCGGGAGGACCGGGCCTCGTGGTGGCACACCGACGTCACGTTCCTCCCGACGCCGCCGCTCGGGTCGATCCTGCACATGCGCGAGGCGCCCGCCGTCGGGGGGCGACACCATGTGGGTGAGCATGCAGGCCGCCTACGACGGGCTCTCCGAGCCGATGCGGCGCTTCTGCGACAAGCTGATCGCCTGGCACCACGACCCGTGGTTCGCGGCCGACGTGGAAGCCAAGGGCGGCTACGAGTGGGACGGCAGGCACCACGACAGGCTCTTCCCCACGTCGCACCCCGTGGTGCGGACGCACCCCGAGACGGGGCGCAACGGCCTGTTCGTCAACTCCCAGTTCACGCGGTTCCTCGAGGGGGTCTCCAAGCTCGAGAGCGACAGCCTGCTCGACATGCTCTACCGCCACTGCCAGCGGCCCGAGTTCAGCTGCCGGTTCCGGTGGGAGGCGGGCGCCGTGGCGTTCTGGGACAACCGGGCCACGATGCACTACGCGCTCGACGACTACGGCGACGCCCTGCGCATCGCCCACCGCGTGACCCTGCGGGGCGACCGGCCCTACGGTCCGGCCCGCCCGCCCCAGCCGGCCCCCTGACGGGGAAGCGCGTCCGCACCGGGCCCTGGGCGGGTCAGCCCGCACCGGCATCCGGATTCCGGCGCGCCGGGCCGGTCACGTGCAGGGCGGCATCACTGGCGCCGAGGTAGGCGGCGAGGGCGCGGGGATCCTCGCGCACGACGTCGGGGCTTCCCGACACCACCACCGAACCGGTCTGCATGACGATCACGGTCGAGCAGAGCTCGAAGACGAGCGGGCACGTCGTGCTCCACGAGAAGGATCGTCGACCCCGTCACCTCCTGGAGCTGTTGGAGGAGGGGGATGAAGGCCTCGGCCTCGCGCTGGGCGATGCCCGCGGTGGGCTCGTCGAGCAGGAGGAGTCGGGGTCCGGCCAGCACGATCGAGGCCAGGTCGACGACGCGGCGGGTGCCGGTGGAGAGGTGGCCGGTGAGGTGATGGCGGAACCGGTCGAGGCCGAAGGACGCGATGACGCGATCGATGGACTTGCGCTTGTCGCGTTCGGCTGCGGCGGGCCCAGGGGAGTTGCAAGGTGGTCGAGAGCACGCTCACGCGGTGCCGGGCGTCCTCGCACAGCATGAGCGTGTCCTGCACGGTGAGCTCGGGATAGAGGCGGCAGTCCTGGAAGGAACGGACGAGCCCCAGCGCGGCCCGCTCCTCGGGGAGGTAGTCGGCCAGGTCCTCGCCGTCGAGGGCGAGCGATCCCTCCGTCGGTGCGACGATTCCCGACACGGTGTCGAGCAGCGTGGTCTTGCCCGATCCGTTGGGCCCGATGAGCCCCACGATGCGTGCCCGGCTCGACCGACACGGTGACCTTGTCGAGCGCCAGCAACCCCCCGAACGAGACGACCAGGTCGCTGATGTCGAGGCGGGCGGGCCCTTCTCGTCGAGCTCTCTTGCGAGGGGGCCTCGACTCTCCGTCCTCGTCGGTGAGGGTGCGCGAGTCGGTGGTGGCCGCGGTACGTGCCGGCGGTGCCGGCGGTGGGGTCGCTCACGAGATCACCTCGGCCACCGCACCGGTCTCGGTCAGCTTCCCGGTGACGGGGTCGATCGTGGCGGTGGCGGTGGGCTCGGGCGCGTCGGGTGGCGACTCGCCCCGCCACCGGGCCTGCAGTTTCACCACACCGGCGGTGACGAGGTCACCGAAGCGGTGCATGACCTCGGCCATCCCGCCCGGCAGGTAGAGGATGAAGGCCATGAGCCCGAAGCCGCTGGTGAGGAATTGGACGGTCGTCGTGGACCCGAAGATGGCCGGCAGTCCCACGAGGTAGAGGGCGCCGAGCACGGCGCCGGGGATGGCGTCGAGCCCGCCGATCACCACCATCGAGACCACCAGGATCGAGATGGTGGGGTCGAAGGTGTCGGTGCTGAAGCGTTCGGTGGCGAAGGCCAGGCACACCCCGGCGTAGCCCGCCATGAACCCCGACAGGGCGAACGCCATGAGCTTGGTGCGCACGACGGGGATGCCGGCCGAGCCCGCCGCCACCTCGTTGTCGCGCACCGAGATGAGGCGCCGGGCGATGCCCCGGTCGCGCCACACCCGCACCATGAGGACCGAGACGATCAGCACGGCGAGGGAGAACCAGGCGAAGGCGCGTTCCGACGACAAGCCGAGCCCGAACAACGTGGGTCGCGAGATCAACGTGGACTGGGGGTCGGGGAGGCCCGAGCAGATCGTCTTGTGCACGAAGGGCACGGTCCAGCACGACGTGGCCAGCACCGAGGTCTCCATGAACAGGGCGAAGCCGAGCGTGCTCACGGCCAGGTAGAGGCCCCGGATGCGCAGGGCCGTGAGCCCCACGAGCACGGACACGAGCCCGGTCACCACGCCGGCGAAGGGGAGAAGGAGGATGAGCGGTACTCCGCCGCCCAGGTGGGCGGCCATGTCCGCGCCCACCGCCACCAGTCCGAACTGGCCCAGCGACACCTGGCCCGCCCAGCCCGTGAGGACCGTCAGCGACAGGGCGATCACGCCGTAGATGCAGATCTGGGACATGAGGAAGGATCGACCGACGTCGAGCACGAGCGGGAGCAGCGCGGCCACCACCACCGTCGCCACCACGCCGGTCGTCCCGACCCGTTTTCGCAGTGCGTCGCCGGTGTAGCGGAACCCGAGGGTCCCCGTCATCCACGACGTGCGCTCGGCCGTGCGCGAGCCCTTCTGCAGCGACGCGGCCCGGACCAGCAGGGCCAGCTGCAGCAGCACGAAGAGGACCAGCTCGACCGTGGCGGACCCCGATGAGGGGTTGGTGATGTTCCACTGGAGCAGGTCCTGCACGACCCCGATGCCGATGCCCGGCCACGAAGGCGACGGGCAGGCTCACCATGCCGCCGATCAGCGCGGCCAGCAGCGCCAGGAGCAGGAGGCCGGGGCTGAGCACCTCGGTGAGCGTGCTCGTCTGGCTGGGCGACGCCAGGATGGCGGTGAACGGCGGACAACGCGCCGGCCAGGGTCCAGGCCACGGTGGAGGTGCGTCGGACCCACACGCCCGACAGCCGGGCCGACTCGGAGTTCTCGGCCGAGGCCCGCATGGCGAGGCCCCAGGGCGAGAAGCGGATGAAGGCGGCGAGCCCCAGCGCCACGATGGGCGCCACGATGAGGGTGACGACCTCGCCCGGCGGGAAGAGGAAGGTCCCGATGTGGAACGACCAGTCGACGGGCACCGGGAAGGCCCGGAAGAGCTTCTTGGGTCGGATGAAGGGGAAGAGGGTGAAGAGGAACAGGACCTGGGACAGGCCGATGGTGGCCACCATGACCATGACGCGGGGCCGGTTGAAGAGACGTCGGAGCAACAGCTCCGACAGCGCGCCCACCGCGGCGGCGAGGACCAGCGCCGCGACCAGTGCGGCCCAGTAGTTGATCCCGTAGTCGTAGTAGAGCTTGACCAGGAAGACGGCTGCCACCACACCGAGCTGGCCCTGGGCGAAGTTGATCACCCGGTTGGTGCGGTAGATCAACACCAGTCCCGTCGCCAGCAGGCCGTAGTTGAGGCCGAGGATCGCCCCCTCGAGGACGACCGAGGACGGGATCGACACCGCCATCACGCCGGTCCACCGTCCTTTGCGTCTCCCTCGTCCGTTCCGTCTTTCGGAGGTGTCGCTCTCGGGGGTGTCGCTGGACGGACCGGGTCCCGCCAACCACAGCCCGTCGGCGTTCGGCGCCGCCGGTGCAGCCGGTGCAGGTCCACCC
Source organism: uncultured Acidimicrobiales bacterium (assembly GCA_963768255.1). Classification (GTDB taxonomy): domain Bacteria; phylum Actinomycetota; class Acidimicrobiia; order Acidimicrobiales; family UBA8190; genus Chersky-840. The sequence continues at coordinate 1,120,989 of CAVYGX010000008.1, forward strand.
GTGGTCGGCGCCGCCGGCGCCGCGGGAGCCGCGGGCGCGGTGGGCGTCGCGGGCGCCGCGGGCGCGGTGGGCGTCGCGGGCGCGCCGTGGGCGCGGTCGGGCGCGGTGGGCGTCGCGGGCGGCGTCGACGTGGCGCCGTTGCCCGACGCCGACGTGGCCGTGGCGCCGTTGGGGGCGTGGCCCCGTTGCCGAGGGCAGCTCCCACACTGGCGAGGAACACCGGACGGAGAAGGTCGTCGCGGGAGAGGAGGTCGGTGATCGGGCCGTCGAAGCGGACCTCGCCTCGTTCGAGGAAGAAGGCGTGCTCGGCCAGGCGTCATGGCCCGGTTGACGCTCTGCTCGACCAGGATGACCGTGGCCCCGTCGGCGTTGACCCGCCGGACGATGTCCATGAGGCGCTCGACGGTCATGGGTGCGAGGCCGAAGGCGAGCTCGTCGATCATGAGGAGGCGGGGTTTGCTCATCATGACCCGGGCCAGCGCCAGCATCTGCTGCTCGCCACCCGACAGGGTGCCCGCCGGCTGGTCGAGACGGGACTCGAGCTCGGGGAACAGGCCGATGGCGTCGTCGAGCGCGGTCTTGGCCCGGGGCGTCTCCCGGCGGAACGAGTGACCCCCGACGCGCAGGTTCTCCCGGACGCTCAGGCCGGGGAAGGTCATCTTCCCCCCGACGAGCAGGGCGGCGCCGAGGTCGATGATCTGCTCGGGCTCGAGGTACGTGCAGTTGGTGCCGAAGATGCGGATGACGCCGCGGTGGGGATGGTCGAGGCCGGCCACGGCCCGCAGCAGCGTGCTCTTGCCCGCGCCGTTGGTCCCGAGCAGCGCCACGATGTCGCCCTCGGGGACCTCCAGGTTCACGTCGAAGAGCACCTGCTGGTTCCCGTAGAAGAAGTCCATGTTGTGGATCTGCAGGGCGGGGATCTCCCCGCCCGACTGGCGCCGCTTCCCCTCGGCGTAGCGCTCGAGGACGTCCTCGATGACGAGGGTGATGTCGCCGCGCACGAAGCGTGAGCCGAAGAGCAGGAGCACCCCGCCCACCAGGCACACCGGGCCGATGAGCGTGAGGGCGGTGGTGTAGCTGGTGGCGTCGGCGATGGCGCCCAGCAGGATGCCGCCCGCGAACCCTCCGAAGACCAGGGCGTACACACCGAAGAGGCCGAAGCAGATGGCGCGCATCTCGGGCGGGGCGGTCGCCGCCAGGGTCTGGAAGATGCAGATGGCCAAGGGCGCGGTGGCCGACTGGGCCAGGAACTGCAGCACCACGACGATCCACAGATGGGGCATGTACAGAGAGAGGCTGTAGAGGCCGCCGAAGAGGGTGATGCAGATGCCGGCCAGGATGAGCGGCTTCTCCGGGGCGCGCCGGAAGAGCCGGTCCCCGACGAAGAAGGCGACGGGCAGCCCGAGGAAGGCCGACAGGCCGATGATCGAGAACACGTCGGCTCGTTGGGCCACCCCCAGGTTCCAACGGTGCTGGAAATAGAGCGACCCGAACAGGGGGATGCCGGTGCCGGCGAAGCCGAGGATGGCCACGGCCACGAGCTCGTAGTAGAGCGACCGGATGCGCAGCAGGCGCGTCACGGCCGGTCCCAGCAGGACCTTGGGGGCGTTCTCCTGCTCCGTGTCGATGTCCATGCCGGCGGCCTTGAGGATGTGGCTGGACTCGTTGGCCCCCTTCTCGGGCTCCCGGATGAAGAACGTCGCGATGGCGACGGGAACACCGACGAGCGCCAGGGCCAGGCTCCAGCGCCAGTTGTGAGTGGCCGCGGCGATGTAGCCGACGAGCAGGATGCCGACGGTCTGGGAGATGGGGTCGTTCATGTTGTGCCAGGCGAAGATCCGCGCCCGCGCCTGGGTGGGATAGGCGTCGGCCAGGTAGGCGTTGTGCACCGTGTCGCTCGACCCCAGGCCTATGGCCGCCAAGAGATAGAGGAAGACGAAGGGCCAGACGTTGTGCACGAGGGCCATGAGCGGGACCGTGGCCGAGAAGACCAAGAGGGTGATCGCCGCCACGTTCTTCCGGCTGCCCCGGTCGGCGAACACCGCCACCGGCATGCCCCAGGCGATCTGGGCCACGGCGCCGGCGAAGATCACCGCCCCGAGCCCGACGCCGCTCAGATGGAAGGAGTTCTTGATGTTGGGAGAGAGGATGCCGATGCCGTTGACGATGGTGTCGGTCACCATGGCGGACACCGTGAGCAGGACGAGAGGCGAGAAGCCACCCTCGCGCAGGATGCCCATGAGCGGGGGAGGCTTGCCCTCACCGGTGCCGGGCATGAGGGCGACATCGGCGACGGCCGCTTTGTCGCGGCTCTTGCTGACCGCCGCGGCGAGGAGCTCGTCGGGGACGATGAAGTTGAAGAGGGGCGTCTCTCCCTCGAACATCGCCTGCTCACCTACAAGCGGGTCCTCCATAGCTGCGACACGCTAATCCCTGACGCCTTCGTCAGAGACTTCGCGCTGGTCCCGCCGGTCGCCCCGGAGTGGACCGGGGTCGCCGAGGCAGGTCGGGGTCAGCGGAATCAGGACGCGGATGCGACGGTGAGCGGACCGTAGGGGAGGACGCCGATCCGGGCGCCTGGGCCGAGACCGCTGGCATCGATCGCCTCAGCCACCGCATCGGTCACGTCCGCCACAGGGCGGAGGAAGGCGCCCCGCACCTCGTCGTCGGTCAACCCCCGGGTATGGAGCCACACCGCGGCGTGGCGCAGCACGCGGCCGAGGACCTGGGTCTGCCAGCGGTCGGTCTCTCGTGGCTCCGTCCGCCGCATCGAGCGCGTCGGAGCCCGACGCGTCGGCGAGCAGCCGGGCGAAGGCACCGCCGGCCGGTGTGCCGTCCGCGCACTCTGCCGCCATCACGATGGTGCCGCCGGCGCGGACCACCCGCTCGGCCGCGGCCATGCCCTTCACCGCCTGGTAGAGGTTGCGGTCGAGGGGATAGCCACCGTTGGTGCTCAGCACGACGTCGAAGGGCGCTCCCACGCTCTGCACCGATGTCTGCTCCACGAACCGGCAAGCCGCCGCGTGTCCGGCGGGCAGCGGTCCCGCGAACACCGCCGTGAGTTGGCGGCGTTGGTTGATGGCGACATCGAGCGAGAGCGTGGGCGGCGCCAGGGCCACCGCGGCGCGCACGAAGTCGTGGACGGGGTTGCCCTCGGTCACGAGCCACGTGGCGCGGGGGTCGGACGATGCGGGTCGGGCTGTGGGCCTCGAGGATCGTCTCCAGCGCGGCCAGGCCCGGGCAGGCGCCCTTGGGCCCGCCGCTGAAGCCGGCGAAGAAATGGGGCTCGACGAACCCGGTCAGGATGCGCACGTCCGCCTCGACGTAGCGGCGGTCGATCCGCACCGCCACGCCGTCCACGCGTCCCACCTCGACGTGCTCGGACACCGGGGCGTCGGCTCGGTGCTGATGGATGGCGTACCGGCCGGCGGCGTCGGGGCCGACGAGCTCGACCATCTCCTCGGGGGTGGCCAGGCGGTGGGTGCCGGTGGCGCACAGGAGGTCCACGCGGTCGGGGCCGACACCGAGTCGTTCGAGCTCGGCCAGCAGCGGTGGGAGGACGGTGCGGTTGGGCATGGGCCGCGTGAGGTCGGGGAACACCACCGCCACCCGGGGAGCGCCGACCGAACCGCGGCGCGCCCCGCGCCGAGCCGCAGCAGCGAGGAGCTCCGTCAGGGGAGGACCCTCGACCGGGGCGTCGAGGGCATCGAGCACGGCCGCGGCCTCGTCGGGCAGGCCGGGCAGCTCGGTGGCGGTCACGACGACGGCGTCGTCGGGCACCCGGGCCACGATCCCGTCCCGGCCGTAGGCGAGACGGACCTCCTTCACGACTCCACCGGCTTCACGGGTTCACCGGATCACGCGCGTCACGCCCCAGGTCGATGACGGCGGTGGCCGCGGCGTCGACCGCAGGTCGCTGGGCGCGGTAGCACGCCACCATGTCCGCATCGGGCGAGACGTCTCGGCCTCGATCGGGTCCGACGCGATCGAAGTCGAGCTCGGTCAGCGGTGGCCCGGGCCACGAGCATGGCCGCACCGGTCGACGCGGCTTCGCCCGAGCGGCGCCGGCGCGCCGGCAGTCCGGTCACAGCGCGTCAGGATCTCGGTCCACAGCGCCACGTGCGCTCCGCCCCCTCCGAGGACGACGCCCTCGGGCGGCGGCGGCGGCGGTGGCGGCGAGGTCGCCTCCTCGCCGGCCACCGGGTCGCCGATTCCAGACACCGTGTCACGTCCCACGCCACCGACTCGACCACGGCGCGCGCCATGTCGCCGATGTCGTGGTCGAACGACAGTCCCACGACGGCCCCGCGCGCCGTGTCGCGCCACCACGGGGCCCGGGCCCCGCCCAACCAGGGGAGCACGATCACGCCGCGCGGCTCCCGGCGGGCTCGACCGGGCGCGCTCCATGACGGACTCGGCGTCGAGCCTGGCGAGGCGACCGAGCCAGTCGACGAGGGATCCCGCCGCCGACAGGCCTCCCTCGAGCAGCCATCCCTCGAGCGCGCCGCGCGTGACGATCATCGCCGGCGGCCCGACGGCGCCGGCGTCACCGGCGTCGGCAGTGCCGCCCATGTCCGCAGTGGCGCCGAGTCGAGGACGGGCACCGAGACGTTGGCGGTGGTGCCCCACGAGACCATGGGCCAGGCCTCGGCGAGCGCGGTGCCGAGAACCTCGCAGGCGCGGTCGCCGGCGCCGATCACGACCGGGATGCCGGCGCGGAGCCCGAGCTCAGTGCCGGGCCCGTCGAGCAGGCCGCCCAACACGGTGTCCGAGGGCAGCGCCGGGGGGAGACGGTCGGCGACGTCGTCGACCAGTCCGGGCACGAGCGCGCCACCGGCCAGTTCGAACAGTCCCGTGGCCGACGCCAACGTGTGGTCGGTGGCGACCTCCCCCGTGAGCCGCCACGCCATGAGGTCACGGGGCGAGAGGAGCCAGCGCGGCGTCGCGGAGTCTGTGCGGCTCGTTGCGCGCCAGCCATGCCACCTTCGCCGCCACCGATCCGGCGTCGAGCACCACCCCGGTGCGCCGCCGGACGGCGCCGGCGCCGGCGCCGTCGTCCCCGAAGGAGTGCGCCAGGGTGACCGCCTCGGCACCGGCGCGCCGGTCCGACCACAAGAGGGCGGGTCCCAGCGGTGTGGCGTCGGCGGCGACCGGCACGAAGGTCTGACGGGCCGCCGCGAAGCCCAGCGCGTCGACGGCCTCGAATACCCGTCCCGCCTCGCGCGCCGAGCGCGGCGCGGGCCGCCGCGCAGGCGGCCACCACCGACGGCCACCACGACGCGGGGTCCTGTTCGGCTCGGTTGCCGGCGCTGTAGGTGCAATCGAAGCGCGCTCCGGCCCATGGCCAGCGGACCGTCGTCGTCCCACACCACCACCTTCGTGACGCTGGTGCCGAGGTCGACGGTGAGGATCACGCCCGAGATGGTGCCCGCGATGCCCGCGGTGCCCGGGGTGCCCGTCACCGGGGGCGCCCCCTGGTGCACCGCCTCGGCCACGAGACGCGCCATGGTCGCGGGGTCGGGGTCCTGGTAGACGACCCGCCCCACGGCCAGCCCGGCCGCCCCCCCGGCCATGACGTCGCGGATCTCTTCGAGAGCACCTTCCCGTGGGTCGCCCCCGCTGCCCGCGCCGCCCGCGCCGCCCTCGCCCGGATCGGCGCGTCGGGGACCACCGAGGAAGAGCACCGGCACCCCGACACTGGCCACGACGCGCGCCACCGCGTCGACGCGCGCCGGGCCCGGTTCCACGTCGGGGACGGGCACCTTGAGGACCGGGGCTCCGAGGTCATGGGCCACGATGGCGGCGAAGACGATCGAGTCGGTGTCGCGCGCGATCTTGCCGTCGCGCCACGACAGGCACTCGATCGAGCGCTTCGAGCTCGAAGGCTTCGGCCGATTCCAGCACCTTGCCCAGGAGCTCGAGGGCGGGCGCGGTCAACGGGTCGGTCAGGTCGATGCGCGTCATGTGCTTGACGCCGGTCCAACCGTCGGCGGCGGCGCGCTCCACGCTCGCCACGAGACGGTCGTCGAGCTCGAAGGCACTGCCCGCCAGGCCCGTGCGGTTGAGCGAGAGATAGGTGCGGTGGCGGTCCTCGATGGCGCCCAGGTCGGCCAGGTCGCGGAGGGGCTGTGTCGACGCCAGGATGCCGTCGCAGAACTCGAGGGCGGCGCTGAGCGCGGCGACGTAGCGGCCGGTAGGGCTCGATGGTGATCACCCCGCGGGCGCGGTGGTCGGCGGCCAGGATCACCGCCGGGGCCTGGAGCGGGCCCTTGGCCACGACGGGGACGCTGTCGGACGACGACAGCGAACTCACCCCGACTCCGCTACCCCGGCCAGGCGGAGGACCACCTTGGCCAGGGCCGAGAAGTCCTCGCGCCCGAAGCCCGCCGTCGACGCCGCGGTGAGCGCCTGGCGGGCGGTGGCGGTGGTCGTCATGGGCACCCCGGCGCGCGCCGCGTAGGACAGGGCGAGGTCGAGGTCCTTGGCCATGAGGTCGGTCATGAACCCGGGCTGCCAGCCGTTCGAGGCGGGGCTGTCGGCGATCACGCCCGGCACGGGCAGCCGCGTGCGCACCGCGGTGCAGTCGCCGGTCGAGTGCACGAGCACCTCGAGCAGCTTGGCCATGTCCACGCCCGAGCGCAGGGCCAGCGCCGTCGCCTCGGCCGTGGCCACCATCTGGGCGGCGTAGATGAGGTTGTTGCAGAGCTTGACGACCTGGCCCATCCCCGGTCCGCCCACGTGCACGATGAGGCCCGCCATGGGCTCGAGGGCGGGGCGGGCGTCCTCGAGCGTGGCGGGGTCGCCCCCCACCATCAGCGTGAGCGTGCCCTTCTTGGCGCCCACCGTGCCCCCCGACACCGGCGCGTCGAGGTAGCGGGCGCCGGTGGCGGTCACCCGGTCGTGCTGGGCCCGCTCCACGTCGGGATCGATGGTCGAGCAGTCCACGACGATGGTGCCCGGCCCCAGCACGGGGACGACGGCGTCGAGCACCTGGACCACCTCGGGGGAGTTGGGGACACAGAGGATGAGGACCTCGCTGGAGGTGGCCACGTCGGTGAGGGTGCCTCCGTCGATGGCGCCGAACGCCATCGCCTCGTCGACCGGTGGTCTGCTGCGCGACGCCACGGTGACCTGATGGCCCGCCGCGACGAGGTTGCGCGTCATGGGAAGGCCCATGGCTCCGAGGCCGACGAATCCCAGCTTCACGAGGACCTCCGTTTGCCTGGTGAGTCAGTACGAACCGTGGCTCCGTTGACTCAGTTGAATTGGGGCAGCCATCGGGCCGTGCCGGCCAGGAGCTCGTCGACCATGGCCTCGGTGTCGCGCAGGTCGCCGCGTCCCGCCAGGGGATCGAGCGCGAACGCCTGGTGCGCCAGCGCCCGGTTGCCGGTCAACCCGGCTTCGACCGTCAACTCCTGGACGGCGACATGACGACGGAGGAGCTCGGCGAAGGGAGCCGGGGCGGGCGCGACGTCGCGGCCCCGGATACCGTCGCCGTCGACCACGCACATCGACTCCACCACGACATCGGGCGGGAGGTCGGGGCACTGGCCGGTGTTGGGACGGTTGAGCGGGCAGCTCCCGCCGGGTCCCGGTGATGAGCGAGTCGATGACCGGCGCCACGAGCTCGCCCGAGTCCCAGGTGGCCAGTTCCTCCTTGCCGGCCAACACGTTGTCGACCTCGGCGATGAACTCGGCCTGGTGCTTCTCACGGGTGGCCATGGGGGTGAGGCCGATGCCCCACGCGCGCCCCCACCCGGACTGCTCGGTGAGCACCGAGGGTAAGAACTCGGCCAGATGGCGGTCGTTGGCGCCCAGCAGCGCGCCCCAACGGTCGAGGAGGGTCAGCTTGAGGAGATGGCGGCGGGCGAAGTCGAGCTTCGAGAAGGGTTCGGCTTCTTCTTGGTCCGGTGTGGGGGCGAGCGCGTCGAGGCCGCCGAGCTCGTCCACCAGCTCGGCCAACAGCTCGAAGCCGTCGGCGCCGTCGATGTCGATCTCGGTGATGACCGGGAAGTGGTTGATCCCCTCGATCACGGGTCGCAGGGCGGTGTGGGGCTTGCGGAAGGCGATGGCCAGGTCCATGCAGAAGCCACCCACCTCATGGCAGAGACCCACGGTCTTGATGCGCGTCTCGCGGCAGACGGTGCGGGTGAGCGTGGTCATGGGGTTGGTGATGTTGAGCATCCAGGCGTCGGGGCACTGATCCTCCATGTCGCGGCCGATGCTCCGCCAACACGGGGATGTTGCGCAGCGCCCGGCTGATGCCGCCGGGGCCGACGGTGTCTCCCACCGATTGCGCGATGCCGTGGAGGGCCGGCACGTCGATGTCGACCGCCATGGAGGTGAAACCGCCCGTGGAGATCGTGACCACGACGAAGTCCGCCCCTTCGAGGGCTTTGCGCTGGTCCGTGGTCGTCGAGACGGTCGACTTGGCGCCCAGCTTGTCGTCGGCGACGCGGGCGATGGCCTCCATCTTCTCGAGCGGGCCCGGGTCGATGTCCTCGAGGACGAGGTGCACCCCCGAAAGCGACGGAAGGCTGAGGAGATCCGCGATGAGCTTGGGTGACCACTGGTAGCTGCCACCCCCGATGATTGTGACCTGCATGTCTTCATCCTTCCATCCATCTATCCACGGTGGGGCGGCCGGGCACCTTCCGTAGAACAGGTTCTATACTCGGCTTTCTCGGAGCTGTGCGCACATCGCCGGAATCTCGCTCATGACGGGCAGCTCGCGCAACCGGACATCTTTCGGATTCTCTCTCGGAGGTAGGGCAATGGCACGACCGGTGATCGTCGAGGCGGTTCGCACCCCCATCGGCAAGCGCAACGGATGGCTGTCGGGGTTCCACGCGGCGGAACTCCTTGCCACGGCTCAGGTCGAACTGGTCAAGCGGGCCGGGATCGAGCCTTCGGAGGTCGAGCAGATCGTGGGTGGATGTGTCACCCAGGCGGGCGAGCAGGCGTCCAACGTCACCCGCACCGCCTGGCTGAGCATGGGCCTTCCCTATGAGACCGCGGCGACCACCATCGACTGCCAGTGCGGTTCCGCCCAGCAGGCCAACCACTTCGTCGCCAACCTCGTGGAAGCGGGCGCCATCGACGTGGGGATCGGCTGCGGGGTCGAGGCCATGAGCCGGGTCGGACTGGGTGCCAACGCCCTGAACGGGCCGGGCAGTTCCCGCCCGCCGGACTTCCCCTGGGACATGCCCGACCAGTTCGGCGCGGCGGAGCGCATCGCCGAGAAGTACGGCATCACGCGTGAGGACGTCGACGCCCTCGGGCTCGCGTCGCAACACAAGGCGGCCCGCGCCTGGGAGGAGGGCCGCTTCGACCGCGAGGTGTTCGCTCTGGAGGCGCCCGTGGTGGGCCCCGACGGGCCGACCGGCTCGCACCAGCACGTGGCGCGCGACCAGGGTCTGCGCGACACCACCGCCGAGGCGCTGGCCGGGTTGAAGCCCGTGCTGCCCGACGGCATGCACACGGCGGGCAACTCCTCGCAGATCTCCGATGGCGCGGCCGCGGTGCTGTGGATGTCCGAGGACCGCGCTAAGGCCGGCGGACTTCGCCCCCGGGCCCGGATCGTGGCGCAGGTGCTCGTGGGATCGGACCCCTACTACCACCTCGACGGACCCATCTCGGCCACGGAGAAGGTGCTCGCCAAGGCGGGGATGACCGCCGATGACATCGACATCTTCGAGGTCAACGAGGCCTTCGCGTCGGTGGTGTGCTCGTGGCAGAAGGTCCACGGTGTCGACTGGGACAAGGTCAACGTGAACGGGGGCGCCATCGCCATCGGTCACCCCGTGGGCTCCACCGGCAGTCGGCTGATCACCACCGCGCTGCACGAGCTCGAGCGACGCGACGGCAACCTGGCGCTCGTGTCGATGTGCTGCGGCGGGGCGCTCGCCACCGGCACCATCATCGAACGGCTCTGACCCGCACCGTCGCTGATCTGAGCTAAGCCTCGCTTCGGCCCTGCGCGCCGTCGGGCCGTGATCGCTGTCTGCGCAGCGCGGCCTTGCGGATGCGCTGGGGATCGAGCACGGCGAACTCGCCTTCAGCCTCGACGCAGACCACGCCGTCCTGCACGAGGCGGCCCTTGCTCGTCACGCGCCGACCGTCGTTGGCCACGACCTCCGACTCGAAGCGCGCCTCGACGCCGACGAGGGTGGGGCGGCGGAAGCGAATGGTGAGCCACACGGTCGGGCCCGCGGCGCCACTCAGATGGTTGGCGGCGGTGAGGATGATGTCGAACGTGGCGGCGAGGGCGGCGCCGTGGACCCAGCCCGGGCCACCTTCGTAGGGCGTCGTGAAGACCGCGGTGCCGATCGCGAGCGGGGGTTGGAAGGAGATCTCCACCGGGAGTGCGATCGGGTTGAAGCGACCGACGACCGGGTCATAGGGCATGGAACGGTCCATCGCCGCGCCCGGGGTCTCGGTTCGGAGGCCCTCCGAGGGCTCGACGAAACGGGGGACGGGCTGGGCCGGCACGTGGGCGGCGAGCACATCGGCGGCCCTTCGCAGTTGCGCCGTGACCTCGTCGAGGACGTCGGGGGGAGCGGTGTTGGTCACCACCAGGTCGATGAGGCCGCGCACGGTGTCGGCCAGCTCCACCAGTGGTCGCTCGCGCCCGGCGATGGCGGGGTGGAAGCTCCGGGGGAGGTCGTTGCTCGCCATGCTCCTTCTGGGCTCCTTCTGGTGGTCGAGACGTGACCACCGCACGCAGGGGTGAGTTCAGGTCGAGTCTGGACTGTCTACCTTCCGGGCCCGAGATCCGGCACATCGGCAGCGGTGATTTGAGGATCGAGGTGTGCCAGACCTCCGGGTCGAGGGAAACTGGAATCCGTTCTATTGTCGGGGCGTCCCGTGGCCGGCGGGGGAGGAGCCTGAATCCACTTGGCACCCCTCCAGCCCAGGCGGCGGACCGACCCGTGAGGAGAGGCATGGCCAGTCCCGGCACCGAGAACCTGACCTTCGAGCGACATGGCGCCACCGCGGTCGTCACCATGAACCGGCCCGAAGCCAAGAACGCCCTGAGCCTCCCGATGCTCGTGGGCATGGCCGACGCTTGGGAGGAGATCGACGCCAACGACGACATCCGCTGCGCCGTGCTGACCGGGGCGGGCGGGACGTTCTGCTCGGGGATGGACCTCAAGTCGATGTCGGCGCCCGAGGCCGAGGCGTACCGCCACCGCCAGGAGGCCGACCCCGATCTGCACTGGAAGGCGCTGCTCCGTCACTACCAGCTGCGCAAGCCGCTCATCGCCGCGGTGGAGGGATGGGCGGTGGCGGGTGGCACCGAGATCCTCCAGGCCACCGACATCCGGGTGGCGGGCGAGAGCGCGAAGTTCGGTGTCTTCGAGGCGCGCCGGGGCCTGTTCCCGCTGGGGGGGTCCACGGTCCGGCTCCGTCGACAGATCCCCTTCACGGTTGCCATGGATCTCCTGCTCACGGCGAGAGAGGTGAGTGCCCAAGAAGCCAAGGACATCGGGCTCATCGGGCGCGTCGTCCCCGACGGGGAGGCGCTCGACGAGGCACTGCGCATCGCCGAGGTCATCTGCGGCAACGGGCCCTTGGCCGTCGAAGCCATCAAGCGGTCGGTGCGCGAGACCGAATCGATCCCCGAGGTCGAAGCCCTCAAGATCGAGCTCGAGATCGGCTGGCCCATCTTCGCCACCGAAGATGCCAAAGAGGGCCAGAAGGCGTTCGCCGAGAAGCGCACACCCGAGTACAAGCGCCGCTGATGTCCGATCGACAGCCCCCCAGAGAGCTGGGCGTCTCGGACTTCGGCATCTCACCGGGAGGTGAAGTCCCCGGTCCCGGGGAGCCGCGCCCCCCGGTACAAGACGCCCGCTTCGAGCTGGCCCGCCATGTGCGACGCATCACGAGCGCCATGGTGGGTCTCCCCATCGGTGACGCGGACATCGACGATGCCGCCGCCGCGCTCAAGGAGGTCGCCGACGGACTCGAGCAGGCGGCGGGCCCGGGTCGCCGGTTGCGGGCCCAGCCCGATCCGGTGGGAGATCCCCAGGAGTTCTTCCCGACGAGCCCCGTCATCGGCTTCGCCAATCCCGTCGCACCCCCGGTGGTGGTCGAGGCGGTGGAGGGCGAGCTGCGGGGAACCGCCACCTTCGACTATCAGTACGAAGGGCCGCCCACATGTGTCCACGGCGGTGTCATCGCCATGGTGTTCGACGAGATGCTGGGGGCGGCGAACATCATGGCCGGCAGCCCCGGCATGACCGGGACCCTCACCATCAAGTACCGCAAACCGACGCCCCTGCGGACCCCGCTTCGCCTCGAGGCCCGCTTCGTGGAGCGAGACGGACGCAAGATCCGCACCTACGGCGCCATGTACAACGGGGACATCCTCACCGCCGAGGCCGAAGGCATCTTCATCGAGCTCGTCCCCCAGCGGTTCCTGGCCTTCGTGACCGAGAACTCCGACTCGCCCGAGGCCGTCGAGCAGGTGCGCGCCGATGCCCGCCGGCTGGGGTTCATCGAGCGCTGATCTCCCCGCCCACCGGGGTCGCCTGCTGACGGCGCCGGTGGGTGAGCATCCTGGATCCCGCCGACGGGCCAGGTAGCGCTCTGAACAGGGAATTCACCGCACCAAGCCAGGTCCGTGCCTGCGCCGGCCACTCTGTGTGGTGCCTGTCTCAACAGAACTACGACTCGCGCCGATACCCAAGTGGGTGGCCGGTGTGCGGGCCCGGCCCAAGGTGAGGACGGCTGGGTTGACCGAAAGAGCACGCCAGAGCAACGCACACTCGTCGCTGGCCGACGGGGGCGGTGCGGGGTCCGGCATCGTGGCGTCGATCACCGCGCCCGCCGTCGCCCCCGGGGAGCTCGCCGACGAGGATCTGGCCGTGTTCCTGGAGATGTCGAACGAGATCTTCGCGGTGTTCGACCTCGAGCAGGGTCTGGTCTGGAACAACGGTGCCGCCGCCGCCCTCCTCGGCTACAGCGAGAACGAGTTGGCCCGGGTGCCCCTGGTCGAGCTCATCCACCCCGAGGACATGGCCCAGGCCGTCTCTCTGTTCGCCCAGCCGGGTGCCGACGTCGAGGCGGCGGGGGTCCAGTCCCGGTACCGGTGCAAGGACGGCAGCTGGCGCTGGCTCGAGTGGACGGCGCGCGGCACCCGAAAGCGGCTTTGTCTACGGGGCGGCCCGCGACGTCACCGCCCAGCACGACGCCCAGGGCGCGCTCGGCGCCAACGAAGCGTGGCTGCAGGCCATTCTCGACCACTCGACGGCGGGCATTTTCGTGAAGGACCGAATGGGCCGCTACGTGCTCGTCAACGAGGTGTTTCTCCGCTCCTCGGGCCTCGAGCGCGAAGACGTCCTGGGCAAGACCGCAGCCGAGATCTGGCCCGGCGCCCCCATCGACGACGATGACCGGCGCGTCCTCGACCGGGGTGAAGCCTTCACGCGCGACGACGTCGTGACGCTGGCCGACGGCCCCCACGTCATGATGACGGCGAGGTTCCCACTGCTCGGTGCGTCGGGAGCGGTGACGGGAATGGCCGCCATCGCCACGGACATCACCGAGTGGACCCGGGTCCAGACCGCGCTGGCCGAGCGCCAGCGCCTGCTCGACACGGTGATCCGGGCCTGCCCCGACATCGTCACCGTGCTCGACGACCAGGGTCACGTGCGAGAGATCAGCGAGGCCTCGGCTCGGATCCTGGGCTACGACCTCCGCGACCCTCGTCACGGGGAGATCGAATCCCTCGTCCACCCCGAGGACTTCGCCCGGGTGTGCGAGGAGTCCTGCAAGGTGTTCTCGGAGCCCGAGACCCAGGTCGACCTCAAGTACCGGGTCCGTCACGCGGATGGCCGTTGGGTGGTGCTCGACACCCGCGGGCAGGCCATGGTGGGAGAAGACGGCAAGACCGTGGGCGCGGTCGTGGTCTCCCGGGACGTGACCGACGAACTCGAGATCGAAGCGGCCATGCATGTCGCGGTCGAGCTCGCCGAGCAGGCCAGCAAGGCCAAGAGCGACTTCCTCTCGCGGATGAGCCATGAGTTGCGGACCCCCCTCAACAGTGTGTTGGGCTTCTCCCAACTCCTCGAGATGGACGATCTTCCCGACCATCACGGCGAGGCCGTCGGCCATATCAACCGGGCCGGCCGGCACCTGCTGAAGCTGATCGACGAGGTGCTCGACATCGCCCGGATCGAGTCGGGCAATCTCGAGTTGCTGTTGGAGCCCGTGGCGATGCGTCAGGTCCTCCAGGACGCCATCGACCTGACCCGCCCCCTGGTCGAGCGACGCGAGATCACCCTGGTGACCGACCTCGACCTGTGTCCGGACACGTTCCACGTCCTGTCGGACCGCCAACGACTGCTCCAGGTCCTGTTGAACCTGCTGTCGAACGCGGTGAAGTACAACCGCACGGGCGGGCGGGTGGGCATCGCCGTCGAAGCCGTCGCCCATGACGTTGTCCGGATCGTCGTCACCGACACGGGCAACGGGATCAAACCACAGGACATCGACCGGGTGTTCGAGCCCTTCGACCGGCTAGGTGCGGAGTCCAGCGGCGTGGAGGGCACCGGTGTCGGGCTCACGTTGTCCAAGTACCTGGTGGAACGGATGGGGGGCAGCATCGCGGTGTACTCCCAACTCGGCGAGGGCACCACCTTCACCGTCGATCTGCCCACCGCCGAGGCACCCGAGCTGCCGGCGCACGGACCCGAGTCACCCCTCGACGAGTCGCCCAGCGTCACGACGTTGCGAGTCCTGCACATCGAGGACAACCTCGCCAACCTCGAGTTGGTCGAGCAGGTCCTGACGCGGTCGGGTGTGGTGGAGCTCCTCGCCGCGATGTCGGGCAGCCTGGGTCTCGAACTGGCACGCGAGCACCGTCCCCATCTCGTCCTCCTGGACCTCCACCTCCCCGACATGTCGGGCACGGCGTTGCTCGACGCCTTCCACGCCGATCCGAGGACAACGGACATCCCGGTGGTGGTGATCACCGCCGATGCCACCCCCTCCCAGATCCAACGGCTGCGGGAGGTCGGCGTCGCCGCGTACCTCACCAAGCCCATCGACATCCGAGAGCTTCTCCGCGTCGTCGATTCGATGTCGGTCCGGACCGGGGAGCTCCGGTGACGCCCCGAGTGTCGCCTGTTCCCCCCGTCCGGGCACCGGGCGCAACAGCCATGGCCGCGACTGCCGTCCCGGCGGTCACAGACGCGGTGGAGAACGCGGTGGCGCCGCCACCGACGGGCGACGCGATCGCTGCCGTGGCGGCGACGACGGGCCCGGTCGTGGTGGGCACCGGGGCACCGCCAACAGCGCGCGCCCAGCTGTCCAGGTTCCTCGACCTGTCGGCCCAGATGTTCTGCATCGCGGACCTCACGGGCACGTTGGTGTGGTGGAATCCCGCCTTCGAACGGACCCTGGGCTACGGGCCCGAGGATCTGCTCCGTGCCCGCCTCGACGAATTGGTCCACCCCGACGACAGGGAGGCCTACAAGCAAGCCGAGGCGGTGTTGGCGGAGACCGGTGAGGCGGGCCCGACACAGGTCCGCTTTCTCACCCGCCACGGTGCATGGCGGTGGCTCGAGTGGACCACGCGCGTCGACCTGAGCCGCCAGCGGGTGTACGGGGCCGCACGCGACATCACCGACCGACGGCGCGACGAGGTCGACCTGAGCGAGAGCGAGGCCCGGTTGCGGGCCATCATGAAGTACTCGCCCTCGGTCATCTTCGTGAAGGACCTCGAAGGCCGCTACCTCCTCGTCAACGACGAGTTCTCCCGCGTCACCGGGGTCGCGATGGCCGACGCGGTGGGTCTCACCGCGGTGGAGTGTTGGCACGAGGACATCGCCTCGATCACCGAACGAGACGGGCAGGTCATCGAGGACGGGGTCTCCTTCGTCAGCGACGAGTCGATGCAGACCGTCGAGGGGATCCGAGAGTTCATGGTCAGCCGGTTCCTGCTTCGTGACGACAAAGGTGTCCCCTACGCCATCGGTGGGATCGCCTCGGACACCACCGAGCGCCGGGGCGCCGAGAAGGCGTTGGCGGCGCGCGACCGCCTGCTCGACTCTGTCATCCGAGCCAGCCCGGACATGATCACCCTGATGGACCGGGCCGGGAAGATCCATCAGATCAGCGAGGCCCAGAGCGCACTGTTCGGTCACCGCCACGAGGTGTTCATCCGCGCCAATGTCTTCGACTTCGTCCATCCCGAGGACCGCGACGACGTCGCCTCGCTCTTCGTCCGCATGGTCACGGGGGCCGTGTCGGACCTCCACCTGCGCTATCGGGCCCGTCACGCCGAAGGCCATTGGGTCACGGTGGACTCCCGGGCCCAGACCGTGCTCGACGCGGAAGGCCACTTCGCCGGTGCCGTCATGGTGTCGCGCGACATCAGCGACAAGCTCGAGTCAGAACAGTGTCTGCAGATCTCGCGTGAGTCGGCCGAACAGGCGAGCAAGGCGAAGAGCGACTTCTTGTCCCGCATGAGCCACGAGCTCCGCACGCCCCTCAACTCCATCCTGGGCTTCGCCCAGCTGGTGCGGATGGACGACATCCCCGGACAGCAGGCCGACGCCGTGGACCACATCCTGAGGGCCGGCCGCCACCTGCTCGATCTGATCGACGAGGTCCTCGACATCGCCCGGATCGAGTCGGGGTATCTCGAGCTCACCCTGACGCCGGTGGATGTGGCCGAGATCGTCTCGGAGGCGCTCGAGCTCACCAACCCCATCGCGGCGCGCGCCGAGGTGGTCATCCGCTCCGCCCTGGACCGACGGGACGGCCGGGTCGTCACGGCCGACCGGCAGCGGCTGATGCAGGTCCTGCTCAACCTCCTCTCCAACGCCGTCAAGTACAACAAGCCGGGTGGACGTGTCGACGTCACGTGCGAGTCGGCGTCGCCCGATCGGCTCAGGGTGTCGGTGGCGGACACCGGCCGGGGTATTCGGGCCGAGGACCTGGACCGGGTGTTCGTCCCCTTCGACCGCCTCGGGATGGAGCAGACCGGCATCGAGGGAACCGGTGTCGGCCTGGCGCTGTCGCTCCACCTGTGCGAGCGCATGGGCGGGACGCTCGCGGTGGAGTCCGTCGCCGAAGTGGGGAGCACCTTCGTCGTCGAGCTCCCCGAGGCCCGTCCTGTCGCGGTCACCGGCGACGGCACCGGTGACGGCACCGGTCGTGACCGCGCCGGCGCCGGCGATGACCCCGTCCCCGAGATCGGGGCTGCGGTCGGGGCCGCCGGTGCAGAGAACGCAGTCGGAGCAGAGGGAGCGGTCAGGGCGGCGGAGGGCTCGGGGACGGCGAGCGGCATCGAGATCGGCCCGGGCGAGAACGGTGCGGGCGAGAACGGTGCGGGCGACACCGCTCCTTCGGTCAGGGGGCGCGACCTGGACATCGACGTCGGCGAGTCGGCAGCCCCCCCGCACGCCTTCCGTGTCCTGCTGGTCGAGAACAACCTGACCACCCTCGATCTCGTCGAGCGCGTGTTGTCGCGGCGGCCCGGCACGGACGTCCTGGCGGCCATGCAAGGCGGTCTCGGGGTGGAGCTCGCCCGGGACCATGTCCCGGACATGATCCTTCTCGATCTCTCCCTCCCCGACATGACGGGGAACGTCGTCCTCGACCGTCTGGCGGAGGACCCCGTGACGGCCGAGATCCCCGTCGCCGTCATCGGCGCCGACGCCCCGCCCCAGCAGGTCCGTCAGCTGCTCGGACGCGGCGTCATCGGCTTCCTGGCGAAACCCATCGACGTGCGCGGGCTCCTCTCGCTCGTCGACGCGGTGCGCGCCGCCCGGGGAACCTGACCCCGGGTCCCGCCCCGGGCTTCAGATGGCCCTCTCGCGCCCTTCCCAGTAGGGATCCCGCAGCTTCCGCTTGTACAGCTTGCCGTTGGGGTCGCGGGGCATGTCGTCGGTGAAGTCGATGGTCTTGGGCGTCTTGAACTTCGCCAGCCGGCCCTCGCACCAGGCCAGGATCTCCGCCGCGAGCTCGGGTGTGCCCTCGACGCCGTCGACGGGTTGGACGACCGCCTTCACTTCCTCGCCCCAGTCGTCGTGCGGGATGCCGAACACCGCCGCGTCGACGACCTTGGGATGGCCCAGGAGGACGTTCTCGATCTCGGCCGGGTAGATGTTGGCGCCGCCCGAGATGATCATGTCGGTCTTGCGGTCGCACAGGAACAGGAACCCGTCGTCGTCGAGATAGCCGACGTCACCGACGGTGAAGAACCGGCCGATCCGGTTCTTCCGGGTCTTCTCCTTGTCGCCGTGGTACTCGAAGTCGGCGCTCTGCATGGCCATGTACACGGTCCCGATCTGGTTGGCCTCGAGCCGGTTCTCGTCGTCGTCGAAGATGGCGATCTCCGAGATCGGCCAGGGCTTGCCCACAGTGCCGGGCTTGGTCAGCCATTCCTCGGTGTTGACGATGGTGCCGCCACCCTCCGACGCGGCGTAGTACTCGTCGATCACCGGGCCCCACCACTCGATCATGGCGTGCTTGGTGTCGACCGGGCACGGCGCGGCGGCGTGGATCATGTGCCGGAGCGACGAGAGGTCGTACTTGTTCCGCACGTCCTCGGGCAGGGCGAGGAGCCGGTGGAACTGGGTGGGGACCATGTGCGAGTGCGTCACCCGGTACCGCTCCATGAGCTCGAGCATCCCCTCCGCGCTCCACTTGTCCATGAGGACCACGGTGTGGCCCATGTGGATGGCCGCGCCGGAGAACCGCAGCACGGCCGTGTGGTAGAGGGGAGAGCCCACGATGTGGACGTTGTCGTCCCGCGGGTTGATACCGAACAGGAGCAGGATTCCGGCCAGGGCGATCGCCATCTCGTCGGGGTCCGCCCCCGACAGCGTTCGCCGCACGCCCTTGGGGTTGCCCGTGGTTCCCGAGGTGTAGTTCATGGTGTCGCCCAGGCTGCGATCGGTGGGCAGGTCGGTCTTCTCGTTGTCGCGCAGCTGGGCATAGGAGGCGAACCCGGGGATGTCGCCGACGGCGAAACATCGTGAGGCCGGGACGGCGGCTTCCTCGCGCGGCCGCCACGCACGCCTCGGCGAAGCGTTCGTGGCCGATGAAGACCTGGGCGCCGGAGTCCTTCACGATGTAGGCGATCTCGGGGGCGACGAGGTGGTGGTTGATGGGGACGATGTACCACCCGGCCTGCATGGCCGCGAGATAGATCTCGAACACCTCGGTGCTGTTGGGCAACACGAAGGCGATGGTGTCGCCCTTGGTCAGCCCGAGCCGGCGCAAGCCGTGCACGACCTGGTTGGCGCGACCGAGCAGTTCGCCCGCCTTGAGCTCGGTGCCGTCGGGGGCCACGAGGGCCAGATGCCCCGGCTCCCCCTGCGCCATTGCCCAGAATCCGAAGTCGGTCATCGTCGCTCCTCACCTGTCGCCGGTGTCGCACCCCGAGCGTTCGCGCCCCTGCCCCGGGACTTCCCCCATCCGTGACGCGAGCCTCCAGCAGACTAGAACGCGTTCTCGCTTTGGGCAAGCCGCTGCACGGCCAGGGTGCGCAGCTCGTCGGCCCGGATCTTGGCGTTTCCCGTGAGCGTGAGCTCGTCCTCGGCGAAGAACAGCACCTTCCGGGGCATCTTGTACGAGGCGATCCGACCGCGCAGGAACTCGCGCACCGCGTCCTCGTCGACGTCGCAGCCGGGCTGGGCCACCGCGCACACCACCACGATCTCTCCCAGGGTGGGGTGGGGCACTCCGACGGCCAATGCGCTGTGCAGTCCGGGGTGGCGCAGGAGCTCGTTGTCGATCTCGACGGGAGAGACATTGGCACCGCCGGTCTTGATCATGTCCGAGCTGCGCCCCACCCAGTGCAGCCGCCCCTCGTCGTCGACGAACCCGGCGTCGCCGGTGGCGAAGAAGCCCTCGCTGTCAAAGACGTCCTCGGGCGCCACCTTCACGTATCCCTTCATGAGGGTGGGCCCCTTGACCCGGATCTCCCCGGGGGAACCGGCCGGCTGTTCCCGGCCCGTCGCCGCGTCGACGATGCGGACGACGTTGCCGGGAAGGATCGTCCCTTCGTGGCCCTCTCGCAACGCGGCGGGGGTGTCGGCGGGCGTCGAGCTGATGATGGTGAAGGTCTCGGTGAGCCCGTAGGCGGCACGCGGGCTGAAGGAGTCGTCGGCCCTGACCGAGGGGTGGCGCCCGATGCTCGTGAAGCAGTCGGTCTGGGTCACCGCCGACAGATCGCGTCGCCCGTAGTCGGGGTGGCTCTCGAGCGCGGCGAGTTGATGCGGCCAGGCGTGAGGCGTGGTGACCCGCTCGGACTCGAGCAGCGCCAGGGCGTCGCCCGCCTCGAACAATTCCTGGAGCACGAGACAGGCACCCGCCGCCAGGGTGCCCCCCATCACCATGCAGTACCCGGCGGTCCAGAAGAAGGGGAAGGCGCTCCACACCCGCCGGCTCGGGTCGACGCACAGGTGCCGGGTGAACCGCCAACTCTGGAGGGCGGCGGCCCGGTGCGCGTGCAGCACGCCCTTGGGTTTTCCCGTCGACCCCGACGTGTAGACGATGAGGGCGTCGTCGTGCGGCGACACGGCCGAGGCCCGGGCGGCCGAGACCTCGTCGTCCACGGTGTCGCCGGCGCCGAGGAAGTCCTCGTAGCTGCCCGTCCCCAGGCACGCCAGCGTGGTGAGATACGGGAGCCCTGCCACCATGGCCCGGATCTGCTCGTGGTAGCGGTGATGCGCGAGGCGTTCCTGATAGACGAGCACGGCACTGTCGGAGTGGCCCAGCACGTGCTCGATCTCGGGCGGTTCGAACAGCGTGTTCACCGGGACGAGCACGCCGCCCGCCAGCGCCACCCCGAAGGCGGCCTCGACCCATTCGGGCCGGTTCCCCATGAGCAGCGCCACCCGGGCGCCCTTTCCCACGCCGCTGGCGGTCAGCGCCTTGGCGAAGCGCCGAGCGCGGGCCCCGAGCTCGGTGTAGCTCCACCGCACCACGCTCCCGGGGCGGGCCGGGCCCGGCTGGTGCTGCGTGCCCGTCTCGTGAAAGCCCGCCTCGTGAAAGCCCGTCTCGTGAAAGCACAGTGCTTCCCGGTCGGCGTGGCGATCGACGACGTCGGTGAGCAGTCCTCCCATGGTGAGCGCGCCGATGCCGGGCTCGCTCTGGGCTGGTGGGCCCCGGAACAGCGTCACGTGAGGCGCCTGGTGCTCGCGCGTGGGTCCGCCGCCTACGCCGGCAGCTCGACCTCCACCGGCCCCTTGGCCATGACCGATCCGTCCTGATTGGTCATCGTCACCTCCAGGGTCACGAGCCCGGCCCCGAGCATCTTGTCGTAGCGGGCATCGGTCACCTCGGCGTCGAGGAGGGTGAGGTCCCCGTCGAAGGCGGGGAACCGGTACTGCACGGCCGAGTGGCGCACGAGCCCCCGGTCGCCGGCCCATGCCGCCACGTAGTCCAGGACCCAGGCGCCCATCGACGCGCCGTAGCCGTAGCCCCGGGGCATCCCGATGAGACGGGCGTGCTCCTCGTCGGTGTGGCCCCGCGACGGGCCGTGGTAGAGGCCGTCCGCGAGCTCGGGATCCTCCTGGGCACCCTCGAGGTCCCGGTCCATCTCGTCGAGCCACCCGGCCTCGCTCAGGTGGTCGGCCCCCTCGTGGTAGGTCGATCCCCACACCGTGAAGGTGTAGCCCCGCCACTCCGACGCCAGGCTCGGCAGGGAATGGGGCCCGATGGGTCGCGTCAGCAGGCTCTGGCCCACCTCCACCGACTCGAGCGTCGGGCTGTCGGCCCCGGCCCGGCTGCGGATCCACTCCCGCCGTTGCGCCTCGATGGCGCCCAGGCGGGCCTCGGTCCACGTCGGAAGGGGAGCCGCCTGCTCGAAGAAGCCCCGTTCGCGCGCCACATCGGCGCGGTAGCGCACGGCCGTCGACCATTGCTTGGCCACCCGCTCGCCCCGCTGGTTGGTGTAGATCGTCTCACCCCGGCTGAACATGGTGGGCCCGGCGAACTTGGTCTCCGACACCTTGTAGTCGACGAACCGCCGCTTCATGCGCAGGAGGTCACCGGGGTAGATGCGCGGGCCGCCGAACCACCACTCGTCGCCCCCGAAGATCATGTGGGTGCCGGGGATGTTCCCCACGATGGCGGGGCCCGCCCCGTGGCCGACGTCGCAACAGATGGTGAAGGACTGCGGCGCCACGATCCGCCCGAATACGCTGGCGGCGGCCACCTCGTCCTCGAAGTGCAACGGGTTGGGGTACTGCATGGCCTGGACCCACCGGCGGATGTCGGTGACGGTCACGGGCTCTTTCAATTGGCCCCCGCCCACCGGCTGGCCGACATGGCGGTCGACGTCGGACGTGTCGAACTCGATGTGCTCGTTGACCTGGGTCATCGTCCCCCTCCTGCTCGTCGAAATCCTGACACAGGCGTCAGCCCGCCGCTCGGCGTCGGCTGGGGAGTCCGCGGCCCCGGTTGCTAACGTCCCGTCAGATTTCGGCGGCACGAGCCGGGCGTTTCGGGCGGCACGAGCCGGGCGTTTCGGGCGGCACGAGCCGGGCGGGACGATACCGACGAGACGGGAGCGGCAGGGAACGTGGCTGGGTACCTCGACAACAAGGCGGTCGTGATCACCGGGGCGGGCGGCGGCATCGGCCGGGCCTGCGCGCTGGCCTGCGCGGCCGAGGGGGCCAAGGTCGTCGTGGCCGACATCGGCGTGGGCCTGGCGGGGGAGGACCCCACGAGCGAGGTCGCCGATGCCGTGGTCAAGGAGATCGAGGGCGCCGGGGGCGAAGCCGTGGCGGTGGCCCAGGACGTGAGCACCATGGCGGGCGGCGAGCGCATCGTGAACACCGCCGTCGAACGCTGGGGTCGCATCGACGGCGTGGTGGCGGTGGCCGGGATCCTGCGGGAGCGGATGCTCTTCAACATGTCCGAGGACGAGTTCGACGCCGTCATCGCCACCCACCTGAAGGGCCACTTCACCGTCTTCCGCCACGCCGCGGCCGTCATGCGCAAGCAGGAGTCGGGATCGCTCGTCGGTTTCACCTCGGGCGCCTACGCGGGCAGCGTGGCCCAGGCCAACTACTCCGCCGCCAAGGGCGGCATCGTCTCGCTGGTGCGGTCCGCCGCGGTGGGCCTGCACCGCTACGGCGTGCGCGCCAACGCCGTGGCCCCGGTGGCCCGCACCCGCATGTCCGCCAACGTGCCCTCGGAGCTGGCCGAGATGGGCGACCCCGAGGACGTGGCCCCGCTCGTGGTCTACCTCTTGTCGGACGCGTCGAAAGACGTCACCGGCCAGGTCTACACGGCCGTGGGCGGACGCATCGCAGTGTGGAACCAGCCCGTCGAGCTGCGCTCGATGCGCACCGAGGGTCGCTGGACCCCCGAAGAGATCGCGGCCCGCTTCGACGAGGTGGGCCAGGAGCGCATGGGCCTCATCGACCGCCTCGAGCAGATCCGCGCCGCGGCGGCGTCGGGCGAGAAGCCCAACGCCTGATCCCAGCCGCCCACCGACCGCAGGCACCCTCACCGCTCCACCCGTCGAACAACCGAGGCCCCCATGCGTTTCAGCTACGCCGAGTCCATGACCGACCCCACGTTCTACGGTCCGCTGGCTCGGGCGGCCGAAGACGCCGGCTACGACACCTTCGTCGTGCCCGACTCCATCGCCTACCCGGCCGAGTCCGACACCACCTACCCCTTCAACCCCGACGGGTCCCGGGAGTTCCTCGAGGACAAGCCCTTCCTCGAGCCCTTCAGCCTCATCCCCGCCCTGGGGGCGGTCACCACCACCCTGCGCTTCGTCACGTTCGTGGTGAAGCTCCCCATCCGCCATCCCGTGATGGTGGCCAAGCAGGCCTCCTCGGTGGCGGTGCTCACCGACAACCGCTTCCTCTTCGGGGTGGGCACGAGCCCGTGGCCCGAGGACTACGACCTCCTCGACGTGGCCTGGGAGCGCCGGGGCACCCGTATGGACGAATGCATCGACGTCATCCGGGGACTCACCGCGGGCGGCTTCTTCGAGTACCACGGCAAGGTCTTCGACGTGCCGTCGGTGAAGATGTCCCCGGCGCCGAGCGCCCCGGTGCCCATCCTGATCGGCGGCCACGGGGAGGCCGCCTTACGCCGCGCCGCGGTCATGGGTGACGGCTGGATGCACGGCGGCGGCGACCCGGCCGATCTCCCCGGGTTGCTGGCGCGCCTGGCGGAGCTCCGGGCCGAGGCGGGGCGCGAGGACGAGCCCTTCGAGACCCATGTCATCTCCCTGGACGCCTTCACCCTCGACGGCGTGCGCCGGCTCGAGGACCAGGGCGTCACCGATGTCATCGTCGGCTTCCGCTGGCCCTATGTCACCGGCCCCGACACCGAGCCCCTCCAGACCAAGATCGATAGCCTGCGGCGGTTCGCCGACACGGTCATCACCAAGGCCAAGGTCTAGGTCTAGGTCAGAGAAGGCGTAGGTCACAGAAGGCGTAGGTCACAGAAGGAGTAGGTCCGGGACATCCCGGGACACAGGGGAGGCGGTCCACATGGGCGCAGCGTTCGAGATGTCGAAGAAGTCGATGCAGACCACCGAGGCCAAGGATCGCGACGGCTGGCTGGCACTCTTCGCCGACGACGCCGTGGTCGAGGACCCCGTGGGGCCGTCCTTCATCAGCCCCGACGGCACGGGCCAGCGCGGCAAGGAGGCCATCACCGCCTTCTACGACAACGTCATCTCCCAGAGCGAGACCATCAAGTTCACCATCCGCCAGTCCCTCGAGTGCGGCGACGAAGTGGCCAACATCGGCGAGATCAAGATCACCCTGCCCGGCAACCAGGTCGGCGTCGCGCCCCATGGTCAACATCTACAAGGTCAACGCGCGAGGGCAAGCTCGCCTCCCTCCGCTCGTTCTGGGAGCAGGACAAGCTCACCTTCACCGACGGCTGACCCTCAGGAGCCCAGGAACCGCAGCACGGCCAGGACCCGCCGGTGGTCGGCTTGGGACACCGGGAGATCGAACTTGGTGAAGATGCTGGCCACGTGTTTCTCGACGGCCCCTTCCGACACCACCAGGCTGGTGGCGATGGCCGCGTTGGACCGCCCCTCCGCCATCAGGGCCAGCACCTCCCGCTCGCGCGAGCTCAGTACCGAGATCGACTCGGTCCGTCGCGAGGCCCCCAGGAGTTGCGTGACCACCTCGGGGTCGAGGGCCGTGCCCCCCGACGCCACCCGCACCAGGGCTTCCACGAAGTCGCTCACGTCCGCGACCCGGTCCTTCAACAGGTACCCCACGCCCGCCGCCCCGTCGGCCAGCAACTCGGCCGCGTACCGGGTCTCGATGTACTGCGAGAACATCAAGATACCCAGCCCGGGATGCTCCTGACGTAGGTCGATGGCCACCCGCAGCCCCTCGTCGGTGAACGTGGGCGGCATGCGGATGTCCACGACGGCCACGTCGGGGCAAAACCGTTCGACCGACCTCCGCAATGCATCGGCATCGCCCACGGCATCGGTGACGACGAAATTCCGGTCGACGAGCAGTTGCACCAGACCGTCGCGCAAGATGGCCGAATCCTCGGCGATGGCGATCCGCAGCGAGTCGGAGGGCACAGGGGGTGCCGTGGGTGCGGGCGGCGCGGTCATCTAGGCGTGCAGGGGGAGGTCGACGGTCACCACGGTGGGCCCACCCTCGGGGCTGGCGATGTGTAACCGGCCGTCGACGGCGTGCACCCGGTCGGTCAACCCGGCCAGCCCGCTCGATGACGACCCCTGGCTCGCGGCTTGTGCTCCCCCCTTGCCGTCGTCGCGCACGACCAACCGCAACCACTGCGCGTACTGCACGCACGACACGCTGGCCCGCGACGCCTCGGCGTGCTGGGCCACGTTGGCCAGGAGTTCGGCCACACAGAAGTAGGCGATGGACTCGATGGCCGGCGTGGGCCGGTCGATGAGGGCCAGGCTGATCTCGGTGGGCACGGTCGAGCGCGCCGCCAAGGTGCTCAGCGCGCCCTCGAGCCCGGTGTCGAGGGCGGGGGGATGGATCCCCCGGGCCAGGTCCCGCAACTCGACCAAGGCCTCCTTCGCCCCCTGATGGGCGTCGTCCACGAGGGCCCGTACCTGGTCGAGGTCGACCCCGGGTCCCTGCGCCAGCTTCTCCTTGGCGATGCCGAGCCGCATGGCCAGCGCCACCAGCTGGGCCTGGGTACCGTCGTGGAGGTCCCGCTCGATCCGCCGCAGCGTGGCCGCCGACGCGTCGACGGTCTGGGCCCGGGCGTGTTCGAGGGACCGCACCCGTTTCGTCATCGAATCGGGAGCGAGCAGGGCATGCATGAGCTGCCGGTCGAGATACGCCACGCCCCGCACCGCCCACGGAGCGGCGAAGAAGAACACCACCCCGGTGATGAAGATGGCGACGGCGTGGAAGAACCCCGACGTCCCCACCGACAAGTACCCCGGGGCGAACACGTTCCGCACCAACCCGAAGACCGGCGGCCGCGCCTCACTCGAGCTCCACAAGGTGTGGGTCAGGCACGCGAACGCATCCCACCACAAGCTGAACGCGGCGTAGAACCCGAAGGCCGCCAGCGGGACCTTGAGGACGATGTAGGCGATCGCCCGCCACCCGGTCCGGTCTCGCAGCGCCGACTGCAGCCACCCGAGGAACCCCGGTCGGGGCGCGAAGGGCTCGGGCTCTTCGATGTCGTCTTCCAGCAGTCCCCGGGCCAGCCCCCGGTGGAATCCCCCGATGCCTCTCGCCCCCCGGATGCACGTCGCCATGACGACGACGCCGACGAAGGTGATGGCCAGGGCCGCACCCCCCACCATGGTGAGCGCCACGAAGCCGAACCCTGCCGCGGCCAGGGGCCATCCGATGACGAGGAACAAGAACTCCGACCACGTCCGCTTGAGGAACGGCGTCCGCAGAATGGTGTGGCTGACCTCCCGGGCCTGGTCCACCCGCTCCTGGGAGATGGTGATGGCCAGCTCCTTGCCCAGCCGCATCCGCACCCCGGTGTCGCTGTCATCCATGGCGCTGTCCATCATGCGTCTCATCGTGGGTCCCATCGACCGTTCCATCATGCGTCCCGGCGGACGAGCAAGGCCCGACCCAGAGCCAGGACGACCAGGCAGTAGAGCCCCATCATCAAGAACCCGGTCGGGGCCGAGAGAGATCCGGGTTGGGGGACGACCGCGGCGACCGAGTTGGCCAGGATCGACTCGGGCGCGTACCCGCTCAAGGTGTTCGACAGGGGCTGGAGCAAGATGGGCAGCAGCAAGGTGAACCCCACGAAGGTGGCGATGGCGCCTGACGTGTGGCGGATGATGAGCCCCAGTCCCAGCCCGAACAGCGCCAACAGGGCCAGATAGGCCCCGGTCAGCACCAGGGCCCGCAGCACGCCCGGTTGGCCGATCGAGGCCGACGGCGCGTTCCCCGAGAGGATGCTCTGGCCGGTGAAGAAGCAGGCGAAGGTGAGGAGCTCGCCCACGACCAGTGAGACCGCTCCGACCACGATCACCTTGGCCCCGACCAACAGCCGCCGTCGCGGCGTCGCCGCCAGCGTGGACCGGATGGTCCCCGAGGAGTACTCGCCGGTGATCGCCAGCACCCCCAGCACCCCGATGATCAGCGACCCGATGGCCAAACCGGTCAGTGACCGGTTGGTGGGGTCGAAGCCCTGAAAGTTGCGGTTGTTCCGATGGGCATCGTGCAGCGTGACCAACACGGTCACGGTCAGCGCCCCGAGGACCGTGACGAGCAACGTCCACGACGACGATCGCACGGACCGGAGCTTGGTCAACTCCGCCCGCACTGCTTCTGTCGTGCCGTATCGGCGGTCTGGTGTGGCCATGGCCTTGCTGCTGGTTGTCCTTGTGGCTGCCAGGTTCGTCATAACGGCCCTTTCAGTTCGATCCGTGTGACGCCGACACCGGCGTGGTCCGGAACTCCACGGCGTCGCGGGTGAGCTCCATGAAGGCGTCTTCGAGCGAGGCCTGGAGGGGCGAGAGCTCGAACAGGGTGAGGGCGCGGTCCGACGCCAGCTGGCCGATCTGTGCCGAGGTCATCCCCGATGCGAGGATCGACCCGTCCTCGTGCATGGTGGCCGCCGCGCCCGCTCCCCGCAGGGCCGCCACGAAGCTCTCGGTCATGGGTGTGACGACCCGCACGGTGTCGAGGGCGCTCTGGGCGGTGAACTCGCTCACGCTCGTCTCCGCGATCAGCGTCCCCCGGCCGATCACCACCAGTCGCTGGGCGGTGAGCGACATCTCGGTGATGAGGTGGCTCGAGACGAACACCGTCCGACCCTCGGCCGCCAGGTCCCGCAGCAGGTACCGGGCCCACCGGATCCCTTCGGGGTCGAGCCCGTTGATGGGCTCGTCGAAGAGGAGTACCCCTGGATCCCCCAAGAGGGCGCTGGCGATCCCGAGGCGCTGGCCCATGCCGAGCGAGTACTTGCCGGCCCGCTGCTGGGCGACCGAGGTGAGGCCCACGATCTCGAGGACCTCGTCGATGCGGGCGCGGGGGATGCCGTTGCTCTGAGCGAGGAAGAGAAGATGGTTGTAGGCGCTGCGCGCCGGGTGGAAGGCCTTGGCGTCGAGCAACGCCCCCACTTCGCGGAACGGCCACCGCAACTCGGCGAACGGCTTCCCGTTGACGAGGGTCGTGCCCGCCGTCGGGTTGTCGAGGCCCATGATCATGCGCATCGTGGTCGACTTCCCCGACCCGTTCGGTCCCAGGAACCCGGTGACCACTCCCGGGGTCACCTCGAAACTCAGGTCGTCGACGGCCAGCGTCTTGCGATACCGCTTGGTCAACCCTCGGGCAACGATCATGTGCGGACTCCTTTGTCGGCCGGGGGACGACGTGGGTCGGGCCGGTTCGACCTCTCTGTCCTCAACCTAAGGAGTCCCCGCGCCTCTGAACATCCGGCTACCGGGCGTCTTCTCCTGGGGCTAGCCCCCCTGTCCGCCTGGAATGGGTACTAGAGAGCGAGATGGAGGCGCAGAGCCTCGTTGATCTTGCTCATCAGCGGCGGCGGGACAATGCCGACCTTCTTGCCGACACGCTGGATGGCAAGGGACCGCACCTGCTCCGCTTGGGCTTTCGAGTCGCGCTCGAGTCCTGTGCGCGAGGAAGCGAGGAGTACCTGGAACGGATAGACCCGCGTCACCTTCGAGCTCACTGGCACGACTGTGACGACGCCCCGTCCGAGATTCGATGCGCTGGAGTTGGCGCCGTCGTTGCTCACGATGACGGCGGGACGTCGTTTGGCCGCCTCGGCGCCGCGCCCGGGTTCCAAGTCGACGAGCCGGATCTCTCCCCGTCGCATCTAGTTCTGTCGCACCAGGCGCTGTGGCATCAGGGGCGCATCAGTGGGCATCAGGTGGGCATCAGGTGGGCATCATTGGACGAGCCCGTCAGCGGCCGCCACGTCCCAAGCCTCTTCCTCCCCGGACCCGGCCCACTCCTCCCAGGCCTCTTCATAGGCGCCAAACAGACCCGCTCCTCGCAGGAGCCGGACGGCCTGATGGAGGACGGCCGAGCGGGACCCGAACCCCTGCTCCTGGGCGTATTCGTCCAAGAACTCGACATCCTCCTCAGGAAGACTGACGCTCACTTTCATACTTCTATCCTACCAGAGGTAGTAGCAAAGTAGTAAGCGACGGACCGCAAACTCTCCTCGAAAACTGCAAGGAACCGGGCGACACGGGCGTGGTAGAGACATGCACGCCGATGTGGCTCGCCTGTGGGTCGAGGAACCCGCGGTGGCCCCGATCGGTACCGACATCGGGGGACGGGTGGCCGCTGCGGACGTATCGCCAGACGGGGCCGGCGCCATGGACCGGCCCCGACCGGGTGGCTCCGACGGATTCGACGCCTTCTACCGGGAGCATTACCAGTCGTTGGTGCGCCTCGGCTTTCTCCTCACCCTGTCCGAGGAGGTCGCCCGTGACCTCGTCCACGACGTCTTCGTCCGGGTGTACGGGCGCTTCGACGGTCTCGACGACCCCCTCCCGTACCTGCGGCGCAGCGTCGTCAACGCCAGTCGTTCCTGGCACCGCCGGCGCCAGCTCGAACGCGCCCGCGCCAACGTCACGGTCACCGTCACCGAGCGCCCTCCCGATGCGGCGTTCGAGGCGGACGAGCTGTTCGACGTGCTGGCCCGTCTGCCCCCGCGCCAGCGCGCCGCCATCGTGTTGCGCTTCTACGAGCAGATGAACGACAGCGAGATCGCCGCCCTCCTGCATTGTCGCCCCGGCACTGTCGCCTCGCTCGTCCACCGCGGCTGCGCCCGGTTGCGCACCGCCATGGCCGAGCCCGCTGAGTCCGTCGAGTCCGCCGCGTCCGCCGAGCCCGAGGGGGAGCCATGAACGACGATTCCGGTGCGGGATTCGAGGAACGGTTGCGGGCCGCGCTCAGCCGGCGGGCCGCGTCGGTGTCGGCACCGGTCGACGGGGCCGCCATCTCGTCGGTTGCGTCCGGCGCCCGCCGTCGGCACAACCGTCGGCGGTGGGAGGCGGGGTCACTGGCCCTGCTGCTGGTGCTCGGGGCCGGCCTCGGTGTCGCGGTCACCTCGGGCGGAGGAGGCCGGCAACCGGCGCAGCGCGCCTCGGGTTCCACCTCCCCGTCCGACTCCGGTTCTCCGGGTCGGCATCACTTGGCCCGGCGTGACGGCGTCCTCATCCTGCCCTTGTCGGGCACCGTCTCTGCGTCCGCGCCCGGCACCACGGCGTCACGCGATGCCATGGGATCCGTCCTCGGCCCGGCTCCCGCGTTCCAAGGTGCCGCTCCCGCACCCGGAACCAGCGGGAGCGCCAAGGTACCCGACGGCGCCAGCAGTACTTCCAGTGCCACGACGCAACCCATCGACGTCGCGCCCTCGGCGTCGACGTCCCTTCAGCTGCTCTACGCGCACAGCTCGCCCGACGGGGTGCAGATGACCGTGTTCGACCAGCCCACCACCGAATCGAGTACCCCCGCCGCGTCGAGTCCCCCCGCCGCGTCAAGTAGCCCCGCCCAGTCGAGTCCCCC
This sequence comes from uncultured Acidimicrobiales bacterium, assembly GCA_963768255.1. Taxonomy (GTDB): domain Bacteria; phylum Actinomycetota; class Acidimicrobiia; order Acidimicrobiales; family UBA8190; genus Chersky-840. The sequence goes on from CAVYGX010000008.1 coordinate 1,151,957, forward strand.
CCGACGCTCAATGTGGTCGGACCTTTCAGCTCCGGGGCCCCGCTGGAGCAGGGGTGTCTCACCACGACCCAGCTGACCCTCGAGGTCTCCGACGTCGCCGCGGTCGGGACGGGCACCGAGCCTCTGTTCCAAGGGGCGACCGGCCCTCTGGTCGATGTGCAGGTCGGGGAGATCGGCAATGCCGAGGGCGCCCCCGCCACCTGGGTCCTGGCCCAGGTCGGATCCGCTGCGGCCACCGTCGAGGTCCAATTCGCCGACGGCACCGTCGACCACGCGGCGGTCCCCCCCTCGGGAGTCGTCGTGCTGAGTCACAAAGGGGCGCCGGCCGACGCCTTGGGTTCTGGTCCCCAAGCCGCCATCAACGTCCTCGGCGCTGACGGCGCACTGCTCGCCGCCTACGGGCTCGGGACGGAGAGCTCGGTGCCGACCGGGGGACAAGGACCCACCGCGTTGCCCGCACCGGGCGCGGTGCAACCTGCGGATCCCGCCGCCGCCTCCGCCGCGGTCACCCGCGCCGTCGCCACCGCGCTGGGATGCAAGGCCTCCCCCGTGCAGCGCCTGCAGTACGTCTCCGGGGGGGACGTCCTCGAGACGGTGCCGAGCTTCGAGGGGAGCGCAACGGTGAGCGTCGACAAGGTCGTGTTCACCTCCGCCACCGCAGCCGTCGTGGAGTACCAATTGAATTCGGGGCAGGAAGGTCAGGCCACCGGGCCGCTCTACGCCGCGGCCACGTTGACCGGGAGCGGGTGGCAGCTGTCCCTGGCGTCGGTCGCTCCGGAGATCCAGGTGACTCCGGCCAACCAGGTGGGCAATGTCACCGTCGCCCCCGACGGGCCGCTGTTCGTCAAGCAATGGCCGGGCGGCATCGCGGTGGCGGTCTACAACGCGCTCCCCGGTTCGCAGCAGTCGTCCGCGGGCTACGGGGTCGGCGAGCCGGCATGCACCCCGGCCGGCGGTGTCGTCGAGGAGGTCACGACCCCCCACGCCGTCGCGGTGCTCACCTCGGCGTTGTTCCCGAACTACGCCACCCCCCTGATCGGAGCGGCCGTGTCGACGGTGGGGAGCGCCGAAGGGTCACCCGCCACCGTGGTCGATGTCGAGTCCGGGCCCCAGGTGACGTCGGTCTCGGTGACCGGGAGCGCCGGGACGGTGCAGGAGTCTCCGACGCACGGAGAGGCGGTGATCGTCCTGGCCGGCACCCCGTCGAGCACGCTCGACGCGGCGGGGTCTCAGCTCCAGGTGAGCGACGCCTCCGGCACGGCCCTCGCCACGGTGTCGTTGCAGGTCGATGCGACCGCGCCGTCGGGGCCGTCCACGCTGCCCTCGGCACTGCCCGCGGCGGGCCAGGGCACCGCACCCGCCGATGCCCAGGCCGCCACCCAGGCCATCACCCAGGCGTTCGAGGCCGTGTTCGACTGCACCACCCCGCCCATCCAACGGGTGGAGCAGATCCAGGACGGCAGCCTGGTGGCGGGAGCCCTCGAACAGATCGACACCGGCCCCTACGAGGCCCTGGCGTCCTCGACCTACGTCGATGTGAACCAGGTGGTGTTCGAGGGCCCCACGCTGGCGGATGTGTCCTACGTCCTGCGGTTCCACTCCGACGCCGGGTTGACCTTCCCCATGATTGGCCAGGCCGTCGTCGTGGCGGGCGATTGGCGGGTCAGCTACGGCACCATTTGCGCCGCGGTCCAGCTCGGGCTCGGCAACTGCCAGACGTAGAGCGAACAACCACGTTGTGGCGGCTCTACGTGCTCAGTCGCCGCTCGGCTTCACCGCGTCGGAGATTGTCTTGTTGATTGTCTCGTTGACTGTCTCATTGATCTGATCGAGGGCCTCGGCGAGGGATGTGTTGGCATCGACGCTAGGGAAGTCCTCACGCGTATTGAGATGTGGGAACGGGATGGCCGGGACCGGCAGACCGAGGGCGTCGCACAACGGTTCCCACCCGTCGCAGGCCTGCCAGTCCACGAGGCGGTCGGCCGGCACCGAGGCGCGCACCTCGGCGTTGTTGCGCTCGTAGGCGGCGATCGCGGCGTCCTTGTCGGTCCAGTCCGAGGTGAACCGGGCCGACGCCACGGCGCGCCACATCTCGAACCAGTCCGCCATCTCCGGGGGCAGGTCCCCACCGGCGATGGCGAAGATGGTCTTGCTGGCGCTGTCCCACCACGCTTCGCTGTCGCGCCGAGTCGAGAGCACGACCACTGCGTCGGGGTTGGCGGCGAGGATCTCGGGCCAGAACAGACAGGCCGGGAAGTCGGAGGTGGCTCCGTAGTCGGCCAGCATCGTCGCCCAGTCCACCGGACCACCTTCGGCCGCCGTTCGCCACAGGGCCACGTGCTCGGGATGACCGAACACCTCGAGCATGTGGTAACAGGGGCGCCCGATCAGCTCTTCGAGTCCCGTCTTCAGTGACAACGTGCCCGTCCGGCCGACGCCCGCGCCGACGACCTTCACATCCATGACGTCCCCCGCTTTCCCCAATGGTCGACCCCGCCGGGCCGACGCGGGGCCAGGCTAACCATCTCCACCCCCTCTCGTTGCAGGCGGAGATGGCACAGGGAGGCGGGGTTCTGCTGGCGGGGCGTGCTCCGTCAGGAGTTCAAGGTGCCGGACGGGCCATCGACGCAGCGCGCGAGTTCTTCATCGCGCGCGAGTTCTTGATTGCGCGCGGGTTCTTCATTGCGGGCGGGTTCTTCATTGATAGAAAGAAATGTTCATCGGAGCCCTTTTATTCTGATCCGCATTCTGTATACTTCTCGCTATGCGGTACATCGACGCGACCTGTGGCCGAATCAATCGGCACCTCGAGGGCCCAGTGGGCTCCCTCGCGACACGCGCCGCCATGCCCGGGATACTCGTCCTACGAGGCGGGCAATCGATGGAAGCGCAGATCGAGGACACGGAGGTGCTCCTGACGGCATGACCTGGGAACTTACAGGTCTGAAGACCGTTCAGGAGCCGCCTCCAGCTGGAGGCGGCTCTTTTGTTTTTCAGGCCCGAACACAACTGCATCGATACCGGAGGGGTGAGGCACCGGTAGCCGGACGGTTTCCAACACCGTCGTGGGCGGGGTTCGATTCCCTGCACCCCTGCTGGCGTGACGCGCCTTTATTGCGATATGGGCTCTACCCGTCGCGCCTAAATAGATCCTTGAAAACTGAAGAGATCGCCAATAAGCGGATCGGGGCCGCGCCATGTCCTGGCGCGGGATTCCACCGGTCCATCCGCGGGACGCCGTCACGGGACGGCACCTGGCCGTAACCCAGGCGCCTTCGGGCTCGGCAGGTTCGACTCCTGCTCCGCGGACGACGGGCCCAGAGCACGAGAGGCAGTGCAACTCCCCTGCACGGAGTGAGGTGACGGTTCGAGCCCGTCTGGGTCCACAGCACCGAGCAGAACCTGGTGTCTCATGCGGGTACGTCGGTGTCTCATGCGGGCGTGGCGGAACAGGTAGACGCGCCGGGCTCAGACCCCGGTGGACGCTGTCCATTGAGAGTTCGACTCTCTCCGCCCGCACTCCCGCGTCCCTGCGGTAACGGGAAACCGAGCGGGCTCTTACCCCGCGGATCGGAGTTCGAATCTCCGGGGGCGCACGGCCACGTCGGTGCGCAGCATGCGGACCGGGCGTGCGAATGCTCCATTCGGAAGTGGTGCAATGGGCAGCACACCTGGCTCTGAACCAGGAGATGGGGGATCGTGTCCTCCCTTCCGAGCTCGGTGTCCCGCCCGGCCGGCCGTCGGGAGCCAACACACAGGTGGGGACCAACAACAGGTTGTGGCGCAGCTGGAAGCGCGCGGCGTTCGGGGCGTCGAGGCCGCCGGTTCGAATCCGGCCAACCTGACCATGACGCGTTAGCTCAGTGGGTAGAGCCCCGGATTGTCGATCCGGTGGTCGCGGGTTCGAGTCCCGCACGCGTCGCCACAGCACAGTCGTCCGCTTCATCGACCGACCCGGGTGGTGTAAGGGACAACACGGGGGCGTGCGAAGCCCCAGTTGTCAGTTCGACTCTGGCCCCGGGTGCCATCTCGCCGTAGCTCAGCGGAACAGAGCACTGCCCTCCGAAGGCAGGTGTCGTCCGTTCGAATCGGACCGGCGAGGCTGCGGGGACGTCGGTGCCCCGCCCTGGAAGGGTCCGTCCATGGGGACACATGGTTTCGAAAACCATCGGCACGGTTCACCGTGGGAGTTCGATTCTTCACCCTTCCGCGCCGCCATCGGATAGTGGTAGTCCGCCGGATTCTCAATCCGGAAGCCGGGGGTCAGTACCCCGTGGCGGTACCAACCCGGTGCTCCGCGGTACCGGTACCGGTACCGGTACCAGCGGCACGCATCAGGCATTGCGAGGTAGCTCAGCGGAAGAGCGGCCGGTTGTTGCCCGGCGTCGTCGGGGGTTCGATGCCCTCCCTCGCAGCGAACCTCGGGGCTGAGGTGTTGAGAGATGCACGCGTGGCTTCCACCCACGAGGAGCCGGGGCGTTACCGGCCAGCCCTTCCATCGCCGCATGCGCGGTTCGGTCCTGAAGCTCAGAGGGCGAGAGTGCCCGTGTGAACGACGGGAGGCCGGTGGTTCGAGACCACCCGGGACCACGATCTCGCGGGCCCCGAGCCATGTGGGACGGCACCGCTCCGATACGGCGGGATGACCGGGTTCGATTCCCGGGGGGCCTACGAACGAAGCACCCAGGAGTGGCGCAGAGGAAGCGCAGCTCTTTCACACAGAGAAGGCCGTCAGTTCGAATCTGACCTCCTGGACCGAGGCGGGGGCGCGAGTCGAAGGGCTCGAGTCGGGGGACTGGGGTCCAAAGGCTCGAGCAGCGTTGCGAACGCGCGCCGCCCGCTCGTGGTGATCGAAGTCGAAGCGGTCGAGACGCCGGGTCGTGATCCCGGAGGCAGGGGGTTCGAGTCCCCTCGTTCACCCCAAAGGACCTCGCCCCACGAGGTCCGAATCGCAGCAGGCAGGGACGGTGACCTCGCCGGCTTCATACGCCGAGCCTTCCTGGTTCGACTCCAGGTGCTGCGACTCCACGCCGGTGTTGCTCGGGTGGCCGAGCACCTGCCTTGTAAGCAGGCCGTTGAGAGTTCGACTCTCTCCACCGGCTCCATCAGCTCCACCGGTTCCACCGGCTCCACCGGCTCCGCCTGCTCCACCGGCTCCACCTGCGCCACGCTGAGCCGTTCACGCTCCGATCCGCTCGTTGGCGGTCTCTTCACGAAATGGTCGGCCTGCTGCGCAGGTTGGGGTTACTTCGCCTGTCAAGCGGGTGGTTGCGGGTTCGAGTCCCGTCCTCCGGCGAGAGCCGGAGGTAGCTCAATCGGTAGAGCGCCTCGTGGATCCCCTTCCGCTTGGTTCTCAGGCCGACTACTTCGCTCCGGCCAGCTGCGAAGGACGGGATTACTTCTGGTGAGAGGCGCTGACACGCCTGCGGTTCGACTCCGCGCCCCCGTCCACTCGGTTCCCTGGCCGGAACCTTCTCAACCGTCGTGCATGGACATCCAAGCCCGCCACACCAGACGACACACGACACACACGGAAACGGAAAGAGGTGACCGACATGACCAAGTTCTCCGGATCGAAGCGGCACCCGCTGCGGGCGCACGTCAACGCCCCGGTGCGGACCGACAACCGGCGCATCGCCACCCACGAGGGAGGTGCCGCCTACGAGCGCGACGATACGTCGGCGCTCTTCCTCCTGGCCGCCACCAACATGGTGGGGGAGGACACCTTCTACGAGCGCGCCGGCGATCGAGACGCCCGCTTCGCCGACCTGGTCCACCGCGTGACGGGCACCGACGCGGCGTTCATCGCCGGGGCCGACCCGGAGGCGGGCCGGGTCGGACTGGCCCAGTACCTGCGCCAGTCCATGCTGATGCGGTCGGCCGCGGTCGTGATGGCGGCGGAGTACGTCGCCGCCGGTGGCGCCGCCGGCCGTTCGGTGGTGGCGCGCGCCCTGCAGCGGCCGGACGAGCCGGCTGAGATGGTGGGGTACTGGATGGCGACACACGGCCGCCGGCTCCCGATGCCGGTGAAGCGCGGGGTGGCTGACGCCGTGCGCCGGATGTACACCGAGCGGGCCGTGCTGCGCTACGACGGCATCTCGCGCCAGATGCGCATGGCGGATGTGATCGAGCTGACCCACCCGGAGCCGGCGAACCCCGGCCAGTCGGCGCTGTTCCGCTACCTCCTGGACCGCCGGCACCACGACGACGCCGTGGCCCATGAGGCCATGCTGCCGGTGCTCGCCGCCGCAGCCGAGCTGGCGGCGGTGCCGTCGGACGAGCGTCGCGCCGTGCTGCGCGCCCGGGGGTCGGCCGCGCTGGCCCAGGCCGGCTACTCCTGGGAGCGACTGGCCGGATGGCTGCCGGGAGGGATGGACGCCGAGGCGTGGGAGGCCGTCATCCCGTCGATGGGGGTCATGGCCCTGCTGCGCAACCTGCGCAACTTCGACCAGGCCCGGATCGCCGACACCTCGGTGGAGTCGGTCATCGCCAAGATCACGGACCCGGCCGAGGTGTCCAAGGCGCGCCTCTTCCCGTACCAGGTGTGGGCGGCCTACAAGCACGCGCCGTCGGACAACTGGAAGCGCGCCCTGGGTGAGACCCTGGCTCTTACGACCCGGAACATTCCGCCCCTCGACGGCACGCTGGTCGTCATCGACACGTCGGGGTCCATGCAGGGCCCGGTGTCGGGACGCTCGGCGATGGCGCGGGTCGAGGTGGCGGCCGTCATGGCCATGGCCACGGCGCAGCGCCGGACGTGATGTCGACGTGGTCATCTACGGCCACACCCACGCCAAGGTGCGTGGCCTCGCCGGTGCCTCGGTGCTCGGCGGGGTCGACAAGGTGGTGCGCTCGGTCGGTTCGGTGGGCCACGCCACCTTCGGGCACACCGCCATCGCACGCCATTTCGACCCGTCGCGCCACAAGCGGGTCGTGCTCTTCACCGACGACCAGCAGCACGACTCGGGCCAGGTGCGGCTCGACCACGTCCCGCTCATCTACACGTTCAACCTGGCGGGCTACCGCCCGTCGGCCCTGCCGGCGGGAGGTCGGGGCCGGTACACACTGGGTGGCTTCACCGACGCCACGTTCACGGCCATGGCCGTGCTCCATGCGGGCCGTGACGCCCACTGGCCGTTCTGACCCACAGACACCTACCCAACGGTTTCACCTCCACCCCAGCCACGGCCGTCCCCCGGGTTCCTCCCGCCCCGGGGGACGGCCCGCCCCGGGTTCTTCCCGCCCCGGGGAGCCGACGCCGGCAGCACGACGGGACGAAGATAGGACGAGAAAGAGAAACGACCATGCCGACCACAATCACCGACACCCTGATCTCTTGGGCCACGGAGCTCGATGCCAACGCGCGCGACCAGGCGCTGCGGACGTCGCGCCTGCCGATCCTGGCCGGGCCCGTGGCCCTCATGCCCGACGCCCACTGGGGCATGGGCGCCACGGTGGGGTCGGTCATCGCCACCGAGAACACCATCCTTCCCTCCGCCGTGGGCGTGGACATCGGATGCGGCATGATCGCGGCCGAGACGTCACTCACGGCATCGGATCTCCCCGACGACCTCCACTCGCTGCACACCATGCTGCGCGAGGGCATCCCCGCCGGCGTGGGCAAGGGGCACGACCGGGGCGAGGGATCAGAGCCCTCCCAGCTGCGCACCATCGGGCTGCCGCCGGGCTCGGAGGCCGAGCTCAGCGCGCGCCAGCGGGCCAAGATCGTCTCGCAGTTCGGGAGCCTGGGATCGGGCAACCACTTCTGCGAGGTCTGCCTGGACGAGCGGGACCGGGTATGGGTGGTCCTGCACTCGGGCAGCCGGGGTATCGGCAAGGAGCTGGCCGAGCACCACATCAAGGCGGCCAAGCTCGTGGCGGCCGAGGAGCACCAGCCGCTCGAGGACAAGAACCTGGCGTGGCTGACCGAGGGTCGTCCCGAGTTCGACGCCTACATCGCCGACATGCTGTGGGCCCAGAGCTACGCCTGGGAGAACCGCAACCAGATGATGGTCACGGCGCTCGCCGCGCTGCGTCGGGTGGTGCACGGTCCGATGGAGGTCACGCTGACGAACTGCCATCACAACTACGCCACCAAGGAGACCCACGGTGGGCGTGAGGTGTGGATCACGCGCAAGGGCGCCATCCGGGCCCGCCAGGGTGATCTCGGGGTCATCCCGGGCTCCATGGCGGCGAGCTCGTTCATCGTGCGCGGCACCGGGAACGCGCTGTCGTACGAGTCGTGCTCGCACGGTGCGGGCCGGCGACTCGGCCGCAACCAGGCCAAGAAGGAGCTGACCGGTGCCTCGTTGCGCGCGGCCATGGCCGGCAAGGCCTGGGACGAGACCATGGCCTCAGAGCTCGTCGACGAGCACCCCGACGCCTACAAGGACATCCACCAGGTCATGGTGGACCAGGCCGATCTGGTGGAGGTCGTCCACGAGCTGCACCAGGTGCTCAATCTCAAGGGCACGTGATCCGACGTCCCCTTGACCGACGGGTCGTCGTCCCCCTCCGCCGCCCCTTGCTTTCGCGTTTGACCTGCCCACGGGCCTGAAAGGTCCCTCTTTGGTCTTGATTTGATCACTCGTTGACCACCCCATGGGAATCACACGCCACGATGAGTGACTGGACCGCCTTGCCAGACATCCCGCACCTTCTGCGCGGGAGGACGGTGAGGCATTAGCGCTGGGAAGCTCAAGGTGTCGAGGACTCGAACCATTCGGGCGCGAATAGGCGTATTAATCAAGAGCGCGGTGGTTGTCTCCGTTGCGGCCGCCCTCGGCATAACCGGGTTCGCTCCTCATGCGAGCGCCACGACGCCCGGCAGCCCTCCTTCGTTCTACCCCACGATCTCTCCGGTTGGCGCCCTTGTCAGCGCCAATGGCCTTGGCTTGACCTCCCTCGCGGTCTCCCCCCAGAACGTCGGGGACGTGCTCGTGCTGACCGTCAAATCAAGCATGGACACCTTCGGGCAGACCATGTGGGGCGGCGGTGTGGGCAAAGGGTGGACAGCGGTGGTCGGTCCAGTGTCTGGCCCCGACGGCGTCGACCTCGGGGTATGGATAGGAACCGTGACCACGACGGGGCCTTCGACGATCACCGCCAACTTCGGGGTCAGTGTGACCTCCGAGGATATAGGCCTCTCGGTGCAAGAGTTCTCCTCGTCTTTGGGATCGGCCGCGATGTGGAGCGCTGACGATTATTGCTGCGCGCCCGCGGTCCTGAGCTCGACTCCGTCATCGACGGTCACATTCCCGGCAGGCACACCCTACGGGCCCGACGAGCTGTACTTCGGGTACGCGGCGGTAGAGAACTCCGGGGCTGCTGGGACCACGCCGGGTTTCACCTATGCCACGACTTCCGAGGGTGATGTCGTGACCTATGACTCCGACGTGTCCACTTCCATCCAACCGACGGCCGGGCAGACGCCGGCTGGCATCTATGACGCGCTGGCATTCTATCTCGCGCCATCTGACGCGGCGTTTCCAACCGTCACCGGCGTGAGCCCGAATTCGGGAACGTACGCCGGGGGTACCACGGTGACGATCACAGGCACCAACTTCCTGAGGGCTTACTCGACCAGCCTCTCGGGTAACTCGAACTTCACTGTGGACAGCGACACGCAGATCACCGCAACAACACTGGATGGGGGCGTGGGGCTGTTCGATGTAGTGGTCCAGACTCCGGCGGGCACCTCAGCGGTCAACCGGCCCGCAGACCAGTTCACGTATTTCGTGCCTCCTAATCCCACGGTGACATCCCTCAGCACCAACTCCGGGCCCACGGTCGGAGGAACTTCGGTCACCATTGCGGGAACCAACTTCGATGCTGTCGACGAGGTGTGGTTTGGCACAGAATCCTCGCTCTACACGGTGAATTCGTCCACTTCCATCACCGCAACGGTCCCTCCCGAGGCTGTCGGTACCGTGGACATCACCGTCGAAGTCTTTGACCAGCGAACGTCCGTCATCAATGCGCCGGCGGATCAAATTCACCTACTTCGCTCCGCCCACCGTCACAGGGGTCTCGCCTTCCTGGGGAAGGTCGGCCGGAGGGATCTCGGTGGCACTCTCGGGAACGAACTTCGTCGGAGCCACGTCCGTGATGTTCGGATCCACCGCGGCCGCGTTCACGGTGAACAGCAACTCGTCGATCACCGCCACCGACCCGACCGGCTCGGAAGGCACCGTTGACGTGACGGTCACGACACCGGGCGGCACAAGTGTCACGAGCTCGGCGGATCAGTTCACCTACTTTGCTCCACCGACCGTCACGAATGTCGCACCCACGTCGGGGTCGACGGCGGGAGGAACCTGGGTCGCGATCTCGGGACTAATTTCACCGGAGCAACCCAGGTCGACTTTGGTCAGACGCCGGCGGCGACGTTCAGCGTCAACAACAACAGTTCCATCTCCGCTTCTGCGCCCGCCGGTTCGCCCGGGACGGTGGACGTCACGGTCACCACTCCGGGAGGCACGAGCAACGCGAGATCGGTCGACCGCTTCGAGTACTACACCCCGCCCACCGTCACAGGTGTCTCGCCCTCCTTGGGCCCGACCGCCGGAGGGATCTTGGTGGCTATCTCAGGGACGAACTTCGCCGGGGTCACAGCCGTGGACTTCGGCACCGAGGCCGCGTCATCGTTCACGGTGAACAGCGCCACCTCTATTTCCGCCACCGATCCGGCCAGCCCGGCGGGGACCGTGGACGTCACCGTGACGACACCGGGCGGTACGAGCCCCGAGGTGAACGGGGACGAGTTCACGTACTGGGCGACTCCTTCGGTCACAGGTGTCGGGCCTGCGGCCGGGCCCCTCGCCGGCGGCACGTCGGTGACCATCACCGGGACCAACTTCGCCGCAGTGAGCAGCGTGATGTTCGGGTCGACAGCGACCTCGTCGTTCACGGTCGACAACGCCAACTCGATCACGGCGGTGACGCCTCCCGAGGGGGCGTCGAGCGTGGACGTCACGGTCACCAGCCCCGGTGGCACCTCGAGCACGAACTCCAGCGACCGGTTCGCGTACGTTGTCGTTCCCGCCATCACGGGGGTGACGCCCGGATCGAGCCCCATGAGCGGAGGCACGTCGGTCGTCATCACCGGGACCAACCTCTCGGGGGCGACCGCCGTCGACTTCGGCGGAGAGCCCGCTCAATCGTTCACGGTGAACAGCCCCACATCCGTGACGGCGAGGGCTCCTGCTGAGGGGGTTTCCACCGTGGATATCACCGTCAGCACTCCGGGGGGCACCTCGCCCACGAGTCCAGCCGACTGGTTCGACTTCCAAGGCACGGGATACTGGATTGTGGGCGCCGACGGCAGCGTGTACGGGTTTGGTGGAGCGCCTGACGAAGGTTCGCTCCCCCGCATCGGTGTGCACGTCGACGACATCGTGGCCTTGATTCCCACGGCAGACAGCAGGGGTTATTGGATGATCGGGTCCGACGGGGGAGTGTTTGCCTTCGGCGACGCCGGGTATGTCGGGTCCCTGCCTGCTCTCGGGGTTCACGTCAACGACATTGTCGGCGTCGTGCCGACGTCTGACGGCAAGGGCTACTGGATGATCGGGTCAGACGGTGGGGTGTTCGCGTTCGGTGATGCGGGGTTCGTGGGATCGCTGCCGGGCATGGGGGTTCACGTCCACGACATCGTGGCCGTCGTCCCCACCCCTAGCGGAAACGGCTACTGGATGATCGGATCCGACGGAGGCGTGTTCGCCTTCGGAGACGCCGGCTTCATGGGGTCGGTCCCGAACCTGGGTATCCACGTCGACGACATCGTGGGAGCAGTCGCCACAGCCAGCGGCAGGGGCTACTGGATGATCGGGTCAGACGGTGGGGTGTTCGCGTTCGGTGATGCGGGGTTCGTGGGATCGCTGCCGGGCATGGGGGTTCACGTCCACGACATCACCGGTGTGGTTGCTTCCCACGACGGCAGGGGCTACTGGATGGTCGGCGACGACGGCGGGGTGTTCGCCTTCGGCGACGCCGGGTTCGTGGGATCGGTGCCGGGACTGGGAGTCCACGTCACCGACATCGTGGCCTTCGCCCGCCAGTAGTCGCCCGGATCAACGCTCGGCGAGGTCGCGCACCAGCTTGGCCGGGGCCTTCCTGATCCAGGCGTCGGTCAGCAGGTCCCTGACCAGAGGGAGTCTCGCCAGTTTGAGGTCGACGACGACACAGGCGAGCCGCTTTCCCCAATAGAACTCCTGACAGGCCTTGGGATTCTCGGCCACCGCGGCACGGATTTCCATCTCGTCAACCATGACGCGTAGGTGGGTGTCGTCGGGAACGGTGGCGAAGATCTTGCCCCGCACCCGGAACGACGTGATGTCGTGGTGATCCTCTTCGGTCGCCTCGGGGAGGGCCAGGGCGAGCCTGCGGGCCTGGGCGAGCGTGGTCACGTGTGCGGGTGTTACTCGTCGTCCTCGTCGGGCGGGGCGTTCTGGATGATCATGGGCCCGTCGTTGCGGGGGCTGTTCACGGCCTTGTCGACGGGATGGCGGACGAGCGTGCCCTTGGGGGCCGGGAGCAGCAGCTTGGCCAGGACCTCGGTGTCGTGTTGATCGGGGTCGAGCCAGCGGTCGAAGTCGGGGCGCTCGATGATCACGGGCATGCGGTCGTGGACGTCGACCATGTCGGCGCCGGCGTTGGTGGTGATGATGGTGCAGGTCCGGAGCATCGTCTCGGGGTCGGGCTCCTCGGAGCGGGACTTGTCCCACCACGTCTCATAGAGCCCAGCGAACGTAAGCGGCTGACCATCAGCCCTCCGAAAATAAAACGGGACCTTGCGTTTGGGGCTGTCGGGGTCGGGGACCTGCCACTCGAAGAAGCCGTCCACCACGATGAGGCAGCGGTGGTTGGCGAAGGCGGAGCGGTAGGCGGGCTTCTTCGTCACGGTCTCGGCCCGGGCGTTGATCATCTTGTAGCCGGTGCGGGGGTCCTTGGCCCAGTGAGGCACGAGCCCCCAGCGCAGGACGTCGAGAACCCTCTCGGGGTCCTCGCTCTTCTCACCGGACTCGGTGTGGGGATGGCGCTCGGTGATGGCCGGGATGCCGCGCGCCGGGGGCACGTTCCAGCTCGGTCGGCCGTCGGGATTGACCCCCGCCGCCAGCTGGACCTCGAGCATTCGGGCCAGCTGGGAAGGAGGTGTGTGGATGTCCACGCGCCCGCACATGTCATTCAGCTTATGGTCGCATCGACGTAAATCAGACTCTGTCTGGCATGTCGGCGCTCCGGATCGCACCCAAATTTTTTCTTCACTGAAGACCCCCGGTTATCGATTGGCCGACCCACATCAGCAAGGTACCGAGCAAGGAACGCAGCAAGCCGAATTCGCCACTGTGGGGTGTGTTTGTTGTTACGACATCCTCATCCCCAGCCCCCGTGTCACCCCCGCCGTCGCCCTGGGGCGACATCCTCTCGTCGGCGGGTCGTCGCAGATCGCCCGTTTGGACGTGTGGGCAGCCAAGTTGCCCCGCTTCATCACTCCCCGTAGTCTCCCCACGTTCAGTGGGGGCGCGGCCTCCAAGAGAACACTGATTCGGGGGGGTTTCCATGCGTTTGCCTGGCTTGATCGCGCCTCGTAGTCAAGTTGTAACGATGAGCGCGCGGAAAAACCCGACGAGCAGGCCCACCCCCCCACCTTTCGTCCGATCCAAACGGGCCCCTCCTGCGATGCGTGAGAGCCGCCAACGCCGTCGGTCCCGTCCGATGAAGGTCTGGGCCGCAGTAGGGATCGCGGCACTTGTCATCACCCAGGGGGCTTTCGTCGCCTGGGCGGCCACCAATTCTGGCTCCAGCTCGGCGTCGGACGGCGGAAGCACAGTCAAGGTCGGAGCCACCAGCCAGAATCCGGAACCGGGAAGGGCAGTCCATCGAAGTGTCGAAAAGAGCGGAAGCTCCGGGTCTGCGTGCACTTACATCCCGCTCCCGGCCAAGCAGGCGGCGACTTTTGGCCCCGGCGGTCCCACTCCCGGCAGCTGGTATTTCGTGAAGTGTCCTGGAACCCATTTGACGATTTACAGCGGCGCCCTGTCGTGGTTTCCCTCTGCAACGCCATCTGCGGCTCCGACCCCAGGACTGGCTCCGAGCGCATTGGCGGTTCAAGCGGCCGATTCGCTGACGCTTCCGTCACCGGTCATCAATCTCAACCCGTCCTCGTTCAGCGTCGTCAACCTGAACTCGTGGCTCTGGATCGACCCCCAGGCCTGGCACAGCTTCAGTGCGACCGCGACGGCGGGGAGTGTCACCGCCAACACGGTCGCGGTGCCGGACACCGTCTCGTGGTCGATGGGCGACGGGAACACCGTCGTGTGCGGAGGGCCCGGGACCCCTTATCAGCCAGCTATCTCGGACGAAGGGCAGACCACGGATTGTTCGTACACATATCTCGAATCTTCTGCCGGGCAACCCAGCGTCAATGGGGACCCGAACAACGGGGCGTTCGATGTGACGGCGACGGTCACGTGGACTGTCAGCTGGTCAGCGACAGGAGCCGTCGGTGGTGGATCGCTTCCACCCCTCCATACGAGTTCCTCAGTTCCGGTTCGTGTGGAGCAGGTCGAATCCGTCGGAACAGCTGGCTGACGGCCGAGCAAGGCCCTGGTCCTCATGTCAATGACGATGACACGTGGTCGATCGGATCGACGCCAGCCCGTCGATCCTCCCCGTTTTCTCGGGAACGTGCATCATCGCAGGCCCGTCGTCGCGATTGCATCTCTCGTGCTGGTCACGTTTTGCGTCGCGATCTTCACGAGCATCTATCTGCACGCCGGAAGCCGCGTAGCCGTGTTGGCACTGGCGCACAACGTTCCGCAAGGGCACACGATCGCCCGAAGGGACCTCATCGCCGTGCGGATCTCCCTCTCGGCAGAGCTATCCCCGATTCCGGCCGAAGACGTCGGCGGCATCGTTGGACGAACAGCGGTCGTTCCGTTGCTTCGGGGGACGCTACTCAGTCCCTCGGAGCTGACCACTCGCGGCGCTCCGGCGCCCGGTGAAGCGATCGTCGGGGTGGCCACTAAGGTTGGCCAGCTCCCCGCGGGGGGCGTCGGAGACGGTGACACCGTCGACGTGATCTTGACCGGATCGGCATCCACCTTGACGGGCGACCCGTCTGAGAGCGCCGCGTCTACAAGTACATCTGGGTCTGGCGGACCAATTCAGATCGGCGGAGTTCTGGCACGAAACGCCACGGTGACCGGTGTGGCTAGTCCCACATCCTCAAGCCCGGACACGATCGTTGTCTCGGTTCTGATCCCCGCGTCGTTGGCACCGCTCGTGGCGAGTGCGTCCGCCGGAGGCCAGGCGGCCTTGGCTCTTGTGGGACCGAGCTCGTGACTCTTGTTGCCTTCTGCTGCGGCAAGGGTTCACCGGGAGTCTCAACGATCGCCTGTATCGCAGGAGCTGTGTGGCCGGTCGGTACGCGAACTGTCGTCGCCGAATGCGATCCCTCGGGAAACGATCTGGCGGCGCGGTTCGGACTGTCACCGCGTATTGGCATGACGAGCCTGGTCCTTGCTCACCGGCGCTCCGAGCACTCCGAAGCGACGTTCGATCCCCACGTGCAGACTCTCCCGGGAGGACTCGAGGTGTTGGCGGGTCCTTTGAACGCCGATGCGGCGAGCAGTCTGGACCGGGAGCTGGGGGCGGCGGGTTTGGCCGTCTTTCCCAAGGCAATCGACCTCTTGGTCGATTGTGGTCGAATCGTTTCTGCTGCGCCCGGTCAACAAGAGATTCTTAAGGCGGCCGACCATGTGGTGGTGGTCACAAGGCCCGATGCCGCTGGGTTCGCCCACACTCTTTGGACTCTGGATGTCATCCGAAGCGTGGCCAAAGGTACGGCTTCCGTTGTCGTTGTCGGGCCCAGTCGATTTCGGGTCGGGGAGATCGAGCAGGCACTCCAGGTGAAGGCGGTCGGCGCTCTCCCGTTTGATGAGAAGTCAGCATCGATGGTGTGTGGCTCACCCGGGAAGACCAAACGATTTGCTCGGAGCAGTCTGGTGGTTTCGGCAAGACGTCTAGTCGACCAGTTGTTGGATCACTCCGACCTCGGGGATGACGCCGAAGTCCGCACCTCGTTGACCGACGATGATGATCACAATGCGGCGTTGAGCAACGCGTTCGGTTCAAAATCGCAACTCGAGCTAGCGGCCTCTGGGGAACAAGATACGGGTGTCCCATGAGGACCGCCGACGAACTGACATCGCTGGTTTCCAGACTTCGCTCGGACGTGGCCGACGACCTAGCTGGCGCCACCGGATACGAGTTGGCCTTAGACGACCGCCGTGAGCTCGCGCGACAGCTGATCTTGTCTCGCCTCCAAGGACATGCCGCCGAATCCGTCGAAGCCGGGAACGCTCCTCTAGAGGTTGCGGACGAGCAGCGAGTTGCTCGCGCCATCCTGGCTGCCCTATTCGGACTGGGGAGGCTTCAATCATTGATCGACGATCCTGAAATCGAGAACATCGACGTGAACGGGTGTGATCGGGTCTGGGTGACCTATGCGGACGGGACCAAGGAGAATGTCGATCCCGCGGCTGACTCGGATGAAGAACTCGCCGAAATGCTCCGGTCGGCGGCAGCGCGATTCGGTCTCTCGGAACGACGATTCGACGTCTCTCATCCCGAGTTGGATCTCCGTCTCCCCGACGGAAGCCGCCTCTCGGCACTGATGTCGGTTGTCCAGAGGCCGGTTGTGTCCATCCGCCGCCATCGCTATGTCGACTTGACTCTCGACGATCTCGTTGAGATGGGAGGGCTCGACGAGACCCTGGCCAGTTTTCTGTCGGCTGCTGTTCGAGCGAGGAAGAACATCGTCGTCGGGGGCGCCATGAACTCCGGGAAGACCACGTTGGTCAGAGCGCTGGCTTCCGTCATCCCCCCACGCGAACGAGTCGTAACGATCGAGCAAGCATTCGAACTGGGTCTGGACTCAATCCCTGAGCGACACCCCGACCTGGTGGCCCTGGAAGCGCGGCCGGCCAATTCCGAAGGCGAGGGTGCGATCTCCATGGCGCGTCTCGTTCGCAGAGCGCTTCGGATGAACGCTGATCGGGTCATCGTAGGCGAAGTCCTCGGTGATGAGGTCTTGCCGATGCTCAACGCCATGAGTCAGGGTCGTTCCGGATCGATGTGCACGATCCATGCTGATTCGTCACTCGGTATATTCCGTCGACTCGCGTCGTACGCCGTTCAGGCTCCCGAGCGTCTTCCTTTGGAATCTACCAACCTGCTGATTGCTGGAGCCGTCCACTTCGCCGTCTTCGTCGAGGTCGCCGATGTAGATGTTGCGTCCCCAGCTATGCGCTACCTGAATGGGTCGCAGAGGGACCGGTTCTCTGAAGGCCCAGAGTCGGGCCGTGCCAGGTTCGAGTCTGTGCGGCGGCGTCGATTCGTCTCCTCCGTGCAAGAGGTCGTGGGATCCGAGGGACTCCATGTCATCTCAAACGAGGTGTTTCGATCGGAACGGGACGGCCGAATAGGTCAATCCTCGCCTCTGCGCTCTTCCACGCTCGAAGAGTTGACTAATTGCGGATTCGAGCCTACTTACAGGAGTACCGAGGCGGTGGCGTGGTGAACGCGTCGATTGCTGCAGTCTTAGGACTCGGGAGCGCCATTGGGATCGTTGGTCTCGCTTGGGTACTTCGCCCCCAACACCACCCGGACCGGAGCTCCCGGGCGGGGAAACATTCGTTGACCAGTTCGAAGAGTGTCGGCAAGGACGCGACACTTCGGAGTCTGACTCGGCAGGCCGCCATCCCGACAGGCTTTGGTCTTCTCTGCGTTGTCATCACCAGATGGCCTGTGGCAGGCATCTTGGGTGCGGCAGCCATGGCGACATTGCCAAAGAGTCTCCGGAGAGTCCGCCCCGGTTCGACATCCAAGAGGACTGAGGCCGTGGCTGCTTGGACTGAGTTGATCCGAGACTCCTTGGCCGCCTCAGCGGGACTTGCTCAAGCAATCGTGGTCACAGCGTCGTCGGCTCCCCTCCCGATCCGAAAGGAAGTCGGCGCCTTGGCGACACGGTTGGCAAACGGTACGTCTCTGGAAGCGGCTTTGCGCGCCTTCGCTATCGACGTCGACGAGCCAGCCGCCGAATACCTGGTCTGCGCATTGCTGCTTGCAGCGACCTCACGAGCACACCGACTCGTTGACGTCCTGAGCGCGTTGGCGGATTCGATCCGAGAAGACGTCTCAATGCATCTCCGCGTCGACGCCAGCCGTGCCTCCGCCCAAAGCAGTGTGCGAACTATCGTGCTCTTCTCAGTGGTGTTCGCCTGCGCTCTGGCGCTTGTCGGCCGCTCGTATCTCTCCCCTTTCGGCACGGCCGCGGGACAACTTGTTCTGGCGATTGTTGGCATCTTCTACGGCGTGGGACTGACCCTCATGATCCGTCTGGTTCGCCCGGTATCCGAGATGCGCCTTCTGGATTCGGAGCTAGCCGGATGACTCTTGTCGTAATTACTGCGCTGGGGTTCGGCGTCGGCGTAGTAGGCATCATCAATGGGCTCCGTGGGCAGAGGACGTTGCTGCAGGGAGTATTGACAGGCCTAATGGCTGATGAGAGTTCCGCGGGCCGATCCGAGCCGTTGTCTTGGCAGCGTGGAACTTGGCACTTCCATCGTCGATTGGCCGTGCACGTAGCCAGCGGGATCCGAGGGAGGGCGTTTTTCGGGCGCGAACTAGGTAAGCGTCTCGCACTGGCGAATTCCTCGCTCGAAGAATTGTCTGCTCGCTGCATCGTCTGCGCCGCCATCGGGCTTGCTCTTCCAGGCCTGACGTGGATCGTCGTGATGGCGGGAGGTCTGCGAGTTCCCCTGCTAGTTCCTATCGGGGCGGGGTTGATCCTAGGGATTGGTGGAGCGCTGCTTCCGATCGCGGAGTTGAACGCCGAGTCCAAGAGAGGCCTGCGATACGCGAAGAGAGTTGTTTGTTCTTTCCTCGATCTGGTGGTTCTGGGGCTGGCCGGTGGAATGGGAATCGAAAGTGCTCTTTTCACAGCTGCCCAGCTTGGCGAGAACGTCGTATCCCGCCGCCTGTTGGCGATGCTCACCCTGTGTCGCGATACGGGCGAGCCACCGTGGACGGCGCTGGCCCGACTCGGTGAAACATTGGGGATCGACGAGTTGAGTGATTTGGCAGCCACCGCGGGCCTGGCGGGGACGGAGGGTGCCAAAGTGCGGGCCACCTTGGCAACACGGGCTGCGAGTATTCGTCGCCACGAGCTTGCGAACGCAGAGGCCGATGCAAACGCGCTCACTGAGAGGTTATTCATCCCCGGTGCGTTTCTCCTCGTTGGATTCCTCATCTTCGTGGGCTACCCGGCGTTCACCCGGATTGCTTCGGGATTCTGAGAGAGCCGTGGGTTCATGAACTCCGAAGCGTCGATCGCCGAGAACCGAACCAAACGAGCCGTGATGGCCGTGTCGCGATGCGCCGGTTCGGCGAACCGGCTGGCCGTGTCAGCCGGCTTTGCGGCGCGGCGGCGTTTCGGTGGCGAGGAGCTGGTGGACCCGCTGGTGGGAGATGCCCAAGATGGCGGCGGCGTCGCGCATACTGATCCCTCGGCTGGTGAGTGCCGCGGCGGCTTTCCGGGTTTGTTCGATGGCGAGGCGGTCGGCGCTCCGGGCTTGCTCGCGTGCTTGGCGTGCCTGCTCGACGGTCCTATCGGCGGACTTGGGCAGCACCGGTCGAGGGACGAGCTCGATCTCGTCTTCCTCGATCTGGAACCACAAGGCTGCGGCTTCGCGCATGCGGGCGAGGGCTTGGTCGACGGTCTTGCCCCAGGTGTGGACTCGTGGTTCCTCTTCGAGCTCGACGGTCCAGCGCCCGTCCTTCTCCCGCTCCAGGCGGGCGGTGTATGTCCTCATATTCTCCTCCGTGCTGGTCATTGGGTGAGCCACCTCGGGCCGAGGCAGGCTTCAAGGTCCCGTTCGATGGAGCGGAGCGTGCCGACAGTGACGTCGCCGGTGTGGAGCGGGATTACGGTTTGGCAGTTGCCGCATCGCCAGATCTGGTGTGATCCTCGTTGGCGCACCGGCTCGCAGCCGCGTTCACGGAGCCTGCGGATCAAGATCCGAGCGGTCACCGCCTCAGTCTATCCGTGTAGACGAACTGTCGTCCAATCAGATAGACGTTCCAGGCTAGTCGGTGGTGTGGGCGTCGCGCTCGGCGCCCCCGACGCTGAGCCCGAAGAGGTCGTGGCGAACGTCGCCTCTGGTGACGAGCGGCTCGTGAAGGATGCGGTCCTCTCGTTGGACTGGGTCGGCCAACTCCGCTCGGCGACCGAGCTTGATGACTTCGAGCAGGAGCTCGTCGATCAGACGCGCGCGCTCTGGCGTCGGTGATGCCTCGACCGCGAGCGATGGCCGCTCTCCGCCTGGTCGGGTCGGTACCAGCGGTCAATTGCGCCGCGAACGCTCCACGAGAACCTGCGACAAATCCACCATCAACGGGACTGTGACGCAGATGCGGATCGAGTGGGGCTGGATAAAATGAAAGGAAAGGTTAATCATGATTGCTCAGGTCATAGTGCTTTGGGCGCACGCGACGGCCAGATGGACGAGGTCGAACCGCGGCGAGGAGGGCAGTGTGGTCGAGAAGGTGATCCTGACAGCGGTATTCGCTGCGCTTGCCATCGCCGTTGGTGCGATCATCGTGGCGAAGGTGATGGACAAGGCAAATTCGATAAACCTCAACTGAAGCCTGTTCTCCACTTTGGTTCAAGGAGGTTTTCCTCATTTCGGCAGCGGGTTGTCCTTGGTGAGGGAGGCTCAGTCGTAGAAGCGGCGATTGCCATCCCTGCAGCGATGCTGGTGATCCTCCTCGCGGTCCAGGTATGTCTCTGGGCTCACGCATCGACGCTGGTGCAGGCAGCCGCCACTCAGGGTGAACAGGCAGCCTGTGTCGAGGATGGCTCGTTGACATCGGGGATCGCAGAAGCGCGATTGGCGTTAGCCACCACCGCACATGAAGTGGTCGTGGATACCTCTGTGCAAGCATCGCTGATGTCGGGCGATGAGGTGCAGGTTCGAGTGACGGGAGTTGCCGAGTCGATCGTTCCAGGAGTCCATCTCGCCGTTTCTGCCGTCCGCATCGGTACCCGACAGGAGTTCCGTGTTGGAAACTGACTGCAGGGACAGCGCGAGAATGAGTTTCGGCCGCGATTCGTCACGTGGGAGCTTCACGGTTGAGCTGGTGGTCCTGACTCCCGTCGTCACAGTTTTCCTGCTGGTCTCGTTGGCGTTCGGAAGATATGCGCTGGCGAGCGAGCAGGTCGTAGGGGGTGCGCGGGCAGCAGCTGATGCCGTTGCCGTCGCCAGCTCGGCTGGTCAAGCCCAGCAGGTCGCACTCTCTGCCGCGATGCCCGTACTTGCATCGAGTCATTCGTGTGTGGATCCAACTGTGACTGTCGAGTCCAACTCATTCGAGCCTGGCGGTGAAGTGCGAGTGTCCGTGACGTGCCATGTGGCGTTTTCGGACCTCCTCGTGCCGGGCTTTCCCGGCTCTGCGACAGTGCACGCGGTCCAGGTGGCGGCAATCGACCCATATAGGACGATTGCGCCATGAAGACCACGGGTGGCAACGGGTGCAGCGTGGTTTGGAGTTGTCGAGATGACGCTGAGCGCGACCCGGAGCAAGGATCGTTCACGGTCTTCCTCGCAGTGCTCGCAGTGGCCCTCTTTGTTCTACTCGGCCTTGTCGTAGACGGCGGCCGAGCGGTCGCGGCCCAAGGCGCAGCTGCAGGTGACGCCGAACAAGCGGCGCGACTTGGTGCAGATCAGATCTCGGTGGAGGCGATCCGATCGGGGGTGGTGTCGATTGATCCCGCCGCTGCAATAAGGGTTGCCGATACCTACCTGAATGCGATAGGTAGTCCCGGTGTTGTCACGGTTGTCGGCCAAACCGTGAGTGTCAACGTCCAGTCATCGGAGCCAACGGTCGTCCTGGGGATGATCGGGATAGAGCAGATCTCGGTCTCTGCGAGTGCCAGTGCTACGAACGTGCACGGCGTGACCAGGGAGGACTGATGGACCTCGCCCTTGGTCCGAATCGCCTTGCCAATCGCAAAGGGCTGATCTTCCGGGTGGCCACGACGCTGGGTTTCTTCGGGCTTCTCATTGGTGTTCCACTGCTGTTGGTGGAAGTACATGCCACTCCACCTCTCGGTGACATGCGCTACCTCCTCGTTCACCCGGGCCAGGTCGGAGTTGTGCTGTCAAGGCGTCTAAATGACGGAGTCACAACGAAACTCGTCTGGACGATCGCCTGGCTGGCTTGGGCATGGTTCGTTGTTTGTGTCGGTGTCGAGTTTGTGGGTCGAATCCGTGGTCGCATTCCCGGGAGAATGCCAGGAAGCCGTCACATCCAGTCACTTGTAGCTGGCCTAGTGGGCGCTTCTTTGGCGTTCGGGCTTCCGAGCCGCCAAATGTCACCGCTGAGACTTCAAGTCGTCGCCGTTTCGGCACCCAGTCCATATGAACAGCCAGGATCTGGCCGGCTCCAGGATTTGAGGACCTCCCACGCCTCCACTCTTCCCAGCGGAACAGACGCAGAGACCGTCCCGACGACATCGATGATGGCATCGGAATCTCCCGGGCGAATCTACATAGTCAAGCCTGGAGACACACTTTGGTCGATTGCTGAAGAAGAGCTTGGTTCTCCTTTGGAATGGCGGCAGATCGCTGCCTCCAACTACGGGCGTCGGCAACCCGACGGCGAAAAGCTCACCAATGACCATTGGATTCGACCCGGCTGGTTACTCGTGATTCCGGGATCAGCGAGTGTTGATGCAGGGATGGGTGAAGTGTCGCCTTCTTCTCTCATCGTTTCGGAAACGAGCGTTCCGAATCCACACACCAACGTTGCTCCGATCTCAGCCCCTCCAACGGTGGGCACATCAACGCGAACGACCCTCGACGAACCGAAGATCGAGGGTGACAACGACATCCTGACGCAAGGCACCTTCACTACGTCCCGGGCACCCGAGAAGGACCGTGGATCATCTGGACGCCACATCCCAGTTGCGCCGATCGGGTACGGACTCTTGGGAGCAGGCATCGTCGCCTTGCTCGACCGAATGCGCCGGGCGCAGCAACGCCTTCGTCCCACCGGACTTCGGATTGCCCTACCCGAAGGGGACCTCGTGGAGCTGGAGCGAGGGCTGAGGATCTCATCAGATCCAGGGTCGGCCGATTGGATCGACTTGAGTCTGCGACTTCTCTCGGTAACAGTGCGTCGCGAACGTCTGGAGACGCCCGTTGTTTCGGCCGTTTTCCTGCGCCCCAACGCTGTTGAGATCGTGCTTGACCCGTCGAGCCCACTTTCATCTCCACCTCTACCGTTCGAACTCGGGTCGGACGGCGCCAGCTGGATCTTGACGAAGAGCGGGCAACGTATCGATGCGCTTCGCAACGACCTCGAGGTCGTCGGAATCGATGCACCGCTGCCGTCGCTCGTCACACTCGGACGAGACGAGCTTGGCATCGTGTTGGTCAACATGGAAAGAGCTGGTTCGGTCGCAATCTCGGGTCCTGAGACCGATCCGCTCGTCCAGGCTATTGCCGTTGAGTTGGCGACGGCCAAGTGGTCTGACCAGATCGACCTTGTTCTGGTCGGCTTCGGAGAGGGAAGTGAGGGGCTCGAACGAGTGAGCCACACAGGGTCGCTCAAAGCGGTAGGTGCCAAGATGGAACGGAGGGCACGCGAACGCGCTGCCCTTCTTGCTCTGGGTGGTCGCGCCACGAACAGCGAGACTCGGTGGCAGGACGGCGGTGACGCCTGGGATCTTTGCGTTGTCGTCTGCTCTCCAGCAGCATCCGTGGAAGAGCTCGGTGCGCTGGACGATCTCATCGAGGTGGCTGGTGATGGATCTCTCGGCGTAGCCGTAATCTGCGGGTGTGACGTCCTTTCGGCACGGTGGCGCGTCCGAGCCGGTGGGGGCCGTGTGTCGGTGGATGGGGCGAACCTTCGGTGGCCCTCTCTCTCGAGCCAGCCCGTCCCATCGAACCTTGCTCAGGGTGTCGCGGGGCTCGTCTCCGTAGCGACCCAGACTGCTGGAGTCACACCCGACGAGGGACCCTACGAGAGCTTGTCCCTTCGGATACCAGAACGCGCATCCGACCTCGGTGCGCGCCCCCTCACCCCGAGCTCTTCGGCGACACTCCTCCCTCCAGTTGTCTGGATCAGCCGAAGGTTACGGTTCGCGTTCTGGGTCCCGTTGACATCACGGGCGCAGCCCGGCAGTTCACTCGGGCCTGGGCGATCGAGCTCATTGTGTATCTCGCAGTGCACCCAGGTGGTGTGAGCAATGAGCAGTGGGCCACTGCGTTGTGGCCGGAAAAAGCGATGGCACCCGCAAGCCTCCATTCCACGGCTTCGGCGGCGCGTCGATCCCTAGGAACATCTGTCTCGGGTGACGATCATCTGCCTCGATCCCGCGGTCGCTTGGCCCTGGGACCCGGTGTCCGGACCGATTGGGATATGTTTGTAGAACTCTCCCAATCATCGCGTCCGGATGACTGGCGCCAGGCCTTGATGCTTATCGCGGGCCGGCCATTTGACGGACTTCGCTCGCCCGACTGGGTAGTCCTCGAGGGGATTCTCGCTACCGTCGAGGCCGGAATCGTGGACCTGGCATGTCGGTATGCAAGAGATTGCCTGAGAGCCTTCGATGCTCCGGGAGCCGAGTGGTCGGCCCGCCAGGGCTTGCGCGTCAGCCCATATGATGAGCGGCTCTACCGGGTGCTCATGAACGCCGCAGACGTCGCCGGAAATCCCGCGGGGGTCGAGTCCGTGATGGCTGAGCTCGTCCATCTCGTTGCCGACGACGTGGAGCCTTTCGATGCCGTGCATCCGGAGACGTTGGCTCTCTACCGCAAGCTTTCGCGTCGCTCGTTCGCTGCACGGAGTCACTGAATCGCCGCCAACTGCACCGATCACTGTTCGCGGGTTCGCCGAGGGACTCTCGTGCCGCTTCGGCAAGGTACGCGGAAAGGTGGTTGAGAGGTTTTTCGCAAGGTCAGTCCTCGACGATGGAGCTTGCCACCAGACGGTGAGCGACAGACGAGGAGGACATGATTCGATGAGCAATACGACGACTCTGTCAGGAAACCTGACCCGCGATCCGGAGATCCGCTACACGCGAGATGGTCAGGCGAACGCGACGTTCGGATTGGCCGTCAATCGTCGGTGGCAGCCGAAGGGATCCGACGAGTGGGAGGAAGCCACTTCATTTTTCGACATAGTGTGTTGGCGAGATCTCGCTGAAAATGTTGCGTTAAGCCTTGTAAAGGGCCACCGGGTTCTCGTTACCGGTCGGCTCGAGCAACATTCTTGGCAAGCCGACAACGGCGACCGTCGTAGTCGAGTTGAGGTAACGGCCGACGAAGTCGGTCCGTCACTCCGCTTCGCCACTGCTGAGATCTCTCGGACCGAGCGTCGCGGTCCCGACCAAGCCGACCTGGGCGGCAGCTCCGATCCGGCCGGTGAAGCCGAGGTCATTGGAATCGACGCCTGACCGGCTTGATCCGGACTCGTGACGCTATTGCTGTCGCGAGTCCGGTCAGTCGGTCCCAGGTCGCCAGGAAGGAGGAGCAGGTGATCGTCGTGACCGTACCGCTTTGGGTCGTCCTTCCCGTACTTGCAACGGTGACGTCCGTCGTCCAGCCCGCGGGCGGAGCGATCAGACGAATGGGTTCTTGGATCCCAGCTTGGCCGTGGCTCGAGCGTGTTGGATGGAGTCTGTTGCTTGCATCCGCTGCCGGAGTCCTCGTAAGCGCTTCGACGCTGGTCGTTCTGCGGCGCGCCGGCGGCGCCACTTTCCGCAAATCGCCCGACGAGTTGGTGGAGAAGAAGGGGTGAACCCCTCTCTGCTGGCGTACGAAGGAGAACGAGTGAGTTTCTCGACAGCCGTTGTTCTCACCAAGCGCGAAGCATTCGAAGCGTGCGAAGCATGTGCAGAAGGTGAGCGTGCACTCTTGCTAACCGGTCGAGCCGCCGAAGCCGGTCGACTCGCCGCCCTGTTCGAGCTCATCGAAGCGCGGCTCGTGGCTGATTGAGATCAGCCACCGGATGCCATGCGAGCGCCCGGCGGCTGAATGTCGCTACCGGACGCCGGTTACTGGCTTGCGCCGGGCTCGAATTCCAGCGACAGCGAGTTGATGCAATACCGGTCACCGGTGGGAGCGGGTCCGTCGGGGAAGACGTGACCCAGGTGCCCGCCACAGCGGGCACAGGTCACCTCGGTCCGGCGCATGCCGAACGAACTGTCGTCGTGCTCGTTGATGACGCCGTCTGCCGCGGCCTTGGTGAAGCTCGGCCACCCCGATCCCGAGTCGAACTTGTCGTCGGAGCGGAACAGCTCGGCCCCACATGCCGCGCAGCGGAACAGGCCGGGGTCGTGCACGTCGAGGAGTGCCCCGGTCCAAGCCGGCTCGGTGCCCTTCTCACGCAGCACGTGGAACCGCTCGGGGTCGAGCTCGGCCTTCCACTCGTCCTCGGTCTTTACGATCTCTGGCTGCACGTTCTCTGAACTCACGGTTGCCCTCCTTGGGGGTCGCGCTGATCTACCAATGACTTTTTGGAGTATTCCCATGCTCGGGTAACGCCGTCCCGGGGGCAACTGTTCCACGCCTTGGCGAAGATTCCCGACGTCGACAAAAGGCGGGCCGGACGCGGGTCGGGCCGTCCCGGGGTCGGCTGACACCCCTTTGCTAACGTCGCCCCAGAAACGCTCCTGGCCAGGGAGCATGTACCTCAAACCCCCCTATGGACCTCCACGACAGCCCCGAGGACGCCGCCTTCCGAGCCGAGGCGCGCACCTGGCTCGAGGCCAACCTGACGGGAGACTTCGCCGAGGCCCGCGGCCTGGGTCGGGCCGGTCTGCAGCACGAGGGCCGCGACCTCCGCCTGGCATGGGAGCGCCGGCTCGGCGCGGAGGGGTGGACGTGTGTGGGCTGGCCCGTCGAGTACGGCGGCCGGGGCGCACCCATGTCGCAGCAGGTCATCTGGAACGAGGAGTACGTCCGGGCCGACGCTCCCGCCCGGGTCAACGTCATGGGCGAGGGGCTGCTCGGCCCGACCCTGATCGCCTACGGCACCGACGCGCAGAAGAAGCGCTTCCTCAATCCCATCCGGTGGGGCACCGAGCTGTGGTGCCAGGGTTACTCCGAGCCCGACGCCGGCTCGGACCTCGCCAACGTGCAGACCAGGGCGGTTCTCGAACACGGCGAGTGGGTCATCACGGGACAGAAGGTGTGGACCTCCTACGCCCAGTGGTCGGACTGGTGCTTCGTGGTCTGTCGCACCGATCCCGAGGCGCCTCGGCACCGGGGCCTCTCCTACCTCCTCGTCCCCATGGACCAGCCCGGTGTGGAGATCCGGCCCATCAGGCAGATGACCGGGACCTCGGAGTTCAACGAGGTGTTCTTCGACCGCGCCCACACCGACGCCGACCTGGTGGTGGGCGAGGTGAACGACGGCTGGCGCGTGGCGCTCGCCACCCTGGCCTTCGAGCGGGGCGTGGGGCTGCTCGGTGACATCGTGGGTTTCCGCCGCGAGCTCGACCGCCTCCTGGACCGCGCCGCCAAGAACGGGGGCACCACCAACAAGGTGCTCCGTCAACGCCTGATCGAGATGTGGATCCGCCTCTTTATCCTCCGCCTCAACACCCTGCGATCGCTCACGGGGGTGGAGGGCCCGGTGGCGCCGCCCCAGGCCTCGATCGCCAAGTTGTTCTGGGCCACGTGGCACCGAGATCTGGGCGAGCTGGCCATGGACGTTCTCGGCGCGTCGTCACAGGTGGCCGATGCCCTGCCCTACGAGCTCGACGACCTCCAACGCATTTTCCTCTTCAGTCGGGCGGACACCATCTACGGGGGGTCGAACGAGATCCAGCGCAACATCATCGGTGAGCGCGTGCTCGGGCTCCCACCCGAGCCCAAGGTCGCCTCCACCGCGAAGGGAGCCCCGTCCCCGTGACACCCGCACAGCCGCAACCTCCTGCACCCCATGCCCTTCTCGAAGGCAAGGTCGTGGTCGTCACCGCCGCGGCGGGCACGGGCATCGGATTCTCCGCCGCCCAGCGCTGTGCCGAGGAGGGTGCGGTGGTGGTGATCTCCGACGCCCATGAACGCCGTCTGGGCGAGGCGGCCGAGGCGCTGGTCGAGGTGACAGGGACAACGCCTCTGGCCGTGCCCTGCAACGTGACCATCGAGGCCCAGGTCCAACGGCTCTACGACACGGTCGTGGCCGAGCACGGCCGTATCGACGTGGCCATCAACAACGCCGGTCTCGGGGGCAACACCGCCATCGTCGACATGACCGACGAACAGTGGTCGACGGTGCTCGACATCACCCTCACCGGAACCTTCCGCTGCATGCGCGCCGAGCTCCGCCACATGTACGGCCAGGGCAGCGGCGTGATCGTCAACAACGCCTCGGTGCTCGGGTGGCGCGCCCAGGCCGACCAGTCCCACTACGCGGCGGCCAAGGCCGGCGTCATGGCCCTGACCCGCTGCGCCGCGGTCGAGGCTGCTGCTCATGGCGTGCGGGTCAACGCCGTGGCCCCCAGCCTGGCCCTGCACCCCTTCCTCAACCGCGTCCTCCCCGACGACGAGCTCGAACGCCTGCGCCAGGCCGAGCTGTTCGGTCGCTCGGCCGAGACCTGGGAAGTCGCCAACGTCATGGTCTTCCTGGCGAGCGACTACTCGTCCTACATGAGCGGCGAGATCGTGTCGGTCTCGAGCCAGCATCCCTGAGGGTGTCAGGCGATAATGCTGAACCCCTGGATCGTGGCGGTGCCGTTGGGGGTGATGACGCTGATGGGACCGCTCGTGGCACCGACGGGGACGATGGCCTTGATCCGAGAGGGGGAATCGGAACTGACCTTGGCGACGATGCCGTCGAAGGCCACCGTCGTGGCGTGCTGGAGGCGCTTGCCGACGATCATGATGGTGGCGCCGGTGTAGCTCTGGTTTGGTTTCAATCTCTCGATCACCGGTGTCACGATGTGACGCTTGCCCTTCTTCTTGGTGACGGGCAGATAGGTCGTGCTCGTGGACACGGCGGGGGTTGCTGCCGCGATGGTCGTCGTGACCCCGGTGACGACGGTCGTCGTCGACCCGGACCCGGCGTTCCCCGTCCCGGTGGTGCCACTCGCCAGGGTGGTAGAGGTCGCCTCGTGGGCCTTGATCTCGGCTTCGCCCGCCGCGAGCTTTTGCAGGAGATGCTTGTGGGGATGGGATTTGGCCCTGGCGGGGGTGGAACCCGAGCACGAGGCGGCGAGCAGGGCCGAGGTGGCGAGGATGGCGACAAGTCGCCACGATGGTGGTCGCATCAGCGCTCGCCCATGCTCGGTGCAGCCGTCATCGGACGGGTTTCATAACGCCACCGGACCTGCCCCAACCCTGCACGCAGAATTCCCCCCGAACCGTCCCCCCGCCATTATCGCACCGGGAGCGCGGTTCAGCGACGGCGGGGCCTCGAGGCCGACTTCGGGGTCCGCGTCCCCGTTTCGGTAGCCTGACGGCGTGTCAGATCCAACGGGGGAGCTGCGGCCGGGATCGGGGGCCCGAACCGAGGTCGAGGACCCCCGGGGCGACCTGCGGTGGGGCTCCATCCCGGGCCTCGTGGCCGACGCCGCGGTCCGGTTCCCACAGGCCGAGGCGGTGGCGGACGGCGACACGCGCCTGAGCTTCGCGCAGCTCGAATGCGAGGCGCTCCGGGTCACCGGCGCGGCCATGGCGGCAGGCATCCATCCCGGAGACCGCGTGGCGATGTGGGCCCCGAACATGGCCGAATGGATCGTCGCCGCGCTGGGTCTCGTCGGCGCCGGGGCGGCCCTGGTGCCGCTCAACACCCGCTTCAAGGGGCCCGAGGCGGCCTACGTGCTCACCCGGTCGCGCGCCCGGGCCCTGTTCACCGTGCGCGGCTTCCTCGGGATCGACTACCCGGCCATGCTCGAGGGCGAGGACGTCCCCCATCTGGAGCGCATCGTGCTGCTGCGTGACGACGAGGGCACCACGAGCGAGGTCACGGCCACCGACGAGGTCCCCGTCTTCGGGTGGCACGAATTCCTCGCCGGCGCCGGCGGGCGTGGTGGAGTGCGACGAAGGCGTGGTGGGCGCGCCGGTCGACGAGGGGGCCGAGCGCCTGCGCTGGCGCGACGTGACCGGCGGTGACCTCTCCGACATCATCTTCACCTCGGGCACGACGGGTCGGCCCAAGGGGGCGATGACGACGCACGCGCCAGACGCTGCGGACCTTCGCCACCTGGGCCTCGATCGTCGGGCTGGCCGAGGGCGACCGCTACCTCATCGTCAACCCCTTCTTCCACACCTTCGGGTACAAGGCGGGCATCCTCGCCTGTCTCATGCAGGGGGCCACCATCGTCCCCGAGCCCGTCTTCGACGTGGACAAGGTGCTCGCCACCGTGGCCGCCGAGCACATCACCGTGCTCCCGGGCCCGCCCACCCTCTACCAGTCGATCCTCGACCATCCCCGACCGGGCCGATCACGACCTCTCCAGCCTGCGCCTGGCCGTCACGGGGGCGGCGGTGGTCCCGGTGCAGCTGGTGAAGCGCATGCGTTCCGAGCTCACCTTCTCGACCGTCCTCACCGCCTACGGGCTCACCGAGTCCACCGGCACCGTGACGATGTGCCGCCGGGGCGATGCGCCCGAGACCATCGCCGAGACGTCGGGGCGCGCCATCCCCGGCCTGGAGGTGCGCGTCGTCGACGCCAAGGGAGACGAGCTGGCGCGGGGAGAGCCGGGCGAGATCGTGGTGCGCGGCTACACCGTCGTGCCCGGCTACTTCGAGGACCCCGAGGCCACGGCCGAGGCCATCGATGCCGAGGGTTGGCTCCACACCGGCGACATCGGGGTCATGGACGACGCCGGCAACGTGCGGATCACCGACCGCAAGAAGGACATGTTCATCGTGGGCGGCTTCAACGCCTACCCGGCCGAGATCGAAGGCGCGCTGCTGCGCCACGCCGGGGTGGCCCAAGCGGCGGTCATCGGCGTGCCCGACGACCGCATGGGCGAGGTGGGCTGCGCCTTCGTGGTGCCCCGACCCGGGACCGACGCCGGAGCGCTGGCGGGGGAGCTCGTGGCGTGGAGCCGCGACCAGATGGCCAATTACAAGGTGCCCCGCTACGTCGAGGTGGTCGACGCCCTGCCCACCAACGCCAGTGGCAAGGTACTGAAGACCGAGCTGCGCGAGACCTTCGCGCAGCGACCTGGAAAGGGAGCCTGATGCGAGGGATCGTCTACACCGGTGACGACGCCGAGGTCACCGACAAGCTCGAGGTGGCCGAGCCCGGTCCCACCGAGGTCAAGGTGAAGATCGTCGCCGCCGGGGTCTGCCACTCGGACCTCTCGGTGCTCGACGGGACCATCCCCTGGAAGGCCCCCTCGGTCCTCGGCCACGAGGGCGCCGGCATCGTCGAAGCGGTGGGCTCCTCGGTGCGCTCGGTCAAGCCCGGTGACCACGTCGTCGTGGCCACGCTGGCCAGCTGCGGCACGTGCCGGGCCTGCAACACCGGGCACCCCACCATGTGCATCCGCAGCCTCGGCAACGTCTCCACGCCCTTCACCTACAACGGCGAGCCGGCCTCGAACTTCGCGGCCGCCTCGGTCTTCGCCGAGTACACCATCATCCAGGAGGTCCAGGCCGTCCCCATCTCCAAGGACGTGCCCTTCACCTCGGCCTGCCTCATCGGCTGCGGTGTGCTCACCGGTGTGGGATCGGTGCTCAACCGGGCCAAGGTCGCGCCGGGTGAGACCGCGGCGGTGTTCGGCGTCGGGGGAGTGGGGCTGAACGTGATCCAGGCGCTGCGTCTGTCGGCCGCCAGCCGCATCGTGGCCGTCGACACCGTGGCCTCGAAGGAATCGCTGGCCCGGCAGTTCGGGGCCACCCACTTCGTCGACGCCTCGGTGGCCGACGCGGTGGAGGAGATCAAGAAGATCGTCCCCCACGGGCCCAAGTCCATGGCCCGGGCGCTCGGGCCCGGCGGCGTCACCTGGGCCTTCGACTGCGTCGGCCACCCCGCGGTGCTCCGCAACGCCGTCGACGCCCTGGACTGGGGTGGCACCGCCGTCGCCATCGGCGTCCCCCCCGGGGCAGCGAGGTCAGCGTGGACATCAACAA
The DNA here is from genome assembly GCA_963768255.1 of uncultured Acidimicrobiales bacterium. GTDB lineage: Bacteria > Actinomycetota > Acidimicrobiia > Acidimicrobiales > UBA8190 > Chersky-840. The sequence goes on from CAVYGX010000008.1 coordinate 1,184,116, forward strand.
TCTGGCCTATGTCGACCGGGGGCTGATCGGATGCCGCTACGGCGCTTCTCGTCCCCACCATGACATCCCCCTGATGGTGGAGCTCTATCTGAGCGGCCGGCTCATGCTCGACGAGCTCGTGACCGAGACCCGCCCCCTCGAAGGCTTCCGCGAGATCGTGGAGGACATGCACGCCGGCAAGCTGGCCCGTGGGGTGCTGACGCTCTGAGTCTGGGGGCGCGTCGGTCCGTCGGTCCGTCGGTCCGTCGGTCAACCGCGCAGAGGCCGACCGCAGGAATCGCAGAGGCTGTTGGTGCTCGGGCTCTGCTGGCCACATGTTGTGCAACGGACCCAGGCGCCACGCGCCGGCGGGTTGATGTCACGCGGGGACATGGGCACCACAGGATCACTGGTTCGACGTCGGGCCCGACGGGGGAGCGCCGACGCCGGCGGGGATCACGGCACCGACCACGGCGGTGACGGCGGCCACGACGCTGAGATACGCCCCCACGTCCCAGCTCACTCCGGTGGCCTTCTTGGCAAAGCACGCCACCGTGAGCACGAGGTTCACGCCGCACGCCCCGAGCAGGATGAACCACTGGGGCAGGGGCAGCCGGAACCCGCCCACCGTCATTTTGACCAAGAGATAGACGACGATGGCCACGGCCACGACGAACGTCACGTTCATCCATGACCGCACCGCCGTGGCGTCGAAGCTGAAGTATCCGGTGGACCTGGAACCGAACTCGAACCACGGCAGGTGGATCCCGATCGCCAGCACCAGGCTGGCGCCGGCGACCATGACGTCCCCGACGCCCAGCCGCCTGACGTCGAACCGGATGCGCGCCACGCCTACCCCCGGCTCCGTCTATCGGTCGGCGATGACGCTCTGGGTGGCGATCATGGCCCGAACGAGGTCGAGTTCGGGTGACTGGCGGCGAACGCGATGAGGACGCCGAAGAGGATGCCGGTGACGACACCCACCCAACCGAGGACGATCCCCGCGATGGCCATGCCCCGTCCGCCCTCGTGGCGTTGCCTGATCTGACCGAGAGCGACGTACCCGAAGACCAGGGCCAGGATCGACCCGATCCACCACAGCCACACGATGCCCAGCACCATGGACGCGATGGCCAGGCCGTTGGTGCGCGCTCCCGCCGGCATCGGGGCGTAGTAGCCCTGGTAGGGAGCCTGATAGGGCGCTTGGTAGGGAGCCGGGTACCCCCACGACGCGCCAGGTGGAGGAGGAAATGCCTGCGGGGGAGGGGGCGGTGACATAGGAGGAGGGGGAGGAGGGGGGAAAGACGAGGTCGCCGGAGGCGGGGGGGCAACGGGGGAGCCGCACCCCTCGCAGTAGACCGCCCCGGGGTTGACTTGTGCGCCACAGGTCGCACACCTGCTCGAGGCCCCGAGTGCTCCCGCCTGGTCCTCGATGGTCATGGGCCGAGCTCTCCCGTGAAGGTCGGGTTCCGAAGAGTCACCGACGCACCCCCGTCACGCAGCGTAATCGCGGTGCCCTCCGTATTCGCGTTGCGTGACGGGGCTTTGCACCAGAAGCTCGTGTGCACCACAAATCGACGGGTTGCACCACGAGGTCCGACGCGTGCACCTCCCATTACGATCGGGCCATGACCACCGATCTCCTAAGCCCGCCGGGTCGCCTTGCGATCCGGCGCACGAACAGGAGGTCCCTCTGTGGCCAACTTCAAGCGTCGCCGCCCGAAGAATCGGCGCGCCGGATGTCTCCTCTGTAAGCCCTTCAAGGCCAACGGGGCACCCGCCAGCACCAGGTTAAGCGTCGGGGATCTTCGCCGTCTCGGCGGCAGGAGGCGGCGAGTCGGGCGCGGGGATGTGACCTGGGCGTTTCGGGATGAGATGCCCAACCAAGAGGACGAACAGCCATAAGGCCGCCACCACGTCGAGCGTAACGCCCGAGCAGGGAAGGGGCTTTCTGGTGCAGAGACCCCGTCCGTACCGAAACCGAGCTAGCGGGCCATTTCCGGTGCAAAGCCACGTGACGGCGACGTCAGGGCGAGCGCGCCCGAGGAGGGTCCCCCGCCGGCCATCGAGGCTCCGGCCCAGCACCTCGACAACATCCCCGAGAGCACCGAAAGGACCCCCCCGTTGCACCACAGTTGGCCGTATGCTGCTGGCGGCAGCACGAGAAAGAAGGTGGACCGTGCACTTCGACCGGTTGAGTCCACTCGATGCGTCGTTCCTGCATGTGGAGGACGACGTGAGCCACATGCACATCGCGGCTATCGGGATCTTCGAAGGGCCTCCGCCGAAATACTCCGACGTCGTCAACATGGTCCGCGGCAAGCTCCCCCTGGTCCCGCGCTATCGGCAGGTGGTGCGCTTCGTACCGCTCGACATGGGTCGACCGGTGTGGGTCGACGACCAGCACTTCAACATCGACTACCACCTCCGTCATACCGCGCTGCCTGCCCCCGGGGGCGAGGCCGAGTTGCGGGCTTTGGTCGGACGCGTGATGGCCCAGCAGCTCGACCGGGCGAAGCCACTGTGGGAGATCTGGATGGTGGAGGGACTGGGGGGAGGGCGCTGGGCGCTTCTCTCGAAAACCCATCACGCCCTCGTGGACGGAGTGTCGGGCACCGATCTGCTGGCCGTGCTCATGGACACGACACCCCAACCGTCGCCCCCGGTGATCGACGACTGGAATCCCCGGCCCGCACCGAGTGGCGCCAGCCTGGCGATCGGCGCCGCGACGGACCTGGCGCGCAGCCCCTACGAGCAGTTCCGGGCCGTGCGGGCCAGTACCAGGATGCCGCGCCACGCCCTCTCGCGCGCCGGGGAGGTGGCCCGCGGGCTGTCGTCGATGGCCGGCCTGATCCGACCCACGCCCATCTCGAGTCTCAACGGACCGCTCGGCCCCCATCGGCGCTATGCCTGGGCCGCCACCACGGTGGACGACATCAAGCGGGTACGCAAGGGGCTGGGCGGCGCCTTCAACGACGTGGTGCTGGCCTCCATCACCAACGGCTTTCGCGAGTTGCTCCGCTCCCGGGGCGAGTCCGTCGAGCGAGTCGTGCGCACGCTCGTACCCGTGTCGGTTCGACCGCGCAACCCCGGTGCAATGGCTGTGGGCGACGGCACGCTCCAGAACAAGGTGTCGGCGATGTTCGCGGCGCTCCCGGTGGGCATCGACGACCCCGCCGAACGCCTCCGTGCCATCACGCTCCAGATGAGGGGCCTCAAAGAGTCCAAAGAAGCCGTGGCCGGTGAAGCCCTGACCTCACTGTCGGGATTCGCACCGCCCATGCTGTTGGCGCTCGGTATGCGGATGGCCACCCGGGTCGCACAGCGCAACATCAATACGGTGACGACCAACGTGCCCGGACCGCAGCTTCCCTTGTATGTCGCCGGTCGGCGCATGGTCACCGCCTACCCCTATGTGCCCCTGGCCGGGCAGGTTCGCATCGGCTTGGCCATCTTTTCCTATGACGGGCAGGTCACGTTCGGGATCACAGGGGACTGGGACACGACCGAGGATCTCGACGTTCTCGCGCGCGGCATCGAGGCAGGTATGCGCACCATGCTCACCTTGTGCCGGTGACGCCACACCGACGACACGACACTTGACACGCCGCCGGGTTCCCCCGGGTTGACGGGAGTGAAGAGAGTCGGCGGAATGTGGGCAGCTAGCCTGCCACCGTGACGCAAGACACATTGCAGGTGCGCTTCTTCCGCGCCTTTGCCCGCAGCCACACCCGTCTGCTGGTCCGCACGCACGGTCGCCCATCGTGGTCCGGGCCGCGCCTTCGATTCCTGGTACTCGAGGTCCGGGGTCGCCGCTCGGGCCAACACCGCAGTGTGGTGCTGCTCTACATGCCCGACGGCGACGGCTTCGTGGTGATCGCTTCGAACTACGGAGGCGAGCGTCCTCCGGCGTGGTGGTTGAATCTGAGCGCCGACCCCGATGCCGTGGTCCATGTCGGGGGGCGATCGACACCGGTGCGGGCCCGGGAGCTCGCCGGAGCGGAGCGCCAGGCCATGGTGGCGCGAGCGGTCTCGTACAACCCGCAGTGGCGGCGCTACGTGCGCACGGTGCAGCGGGAACTGCCCGTCGTGCGCCTAGAGCGACTACCGACCACCGCCGCACCGGCCTGAACTCCAGGGGTAGCGCACCCTGGGCTTTCCCGGCGGCTGCTCGGGATCCCTCCAGTCTCATCGCCTGGGGGTCGATAATGACCGCCAAAGGGTTACGCCAGTTCCTTCGTCCTCATGAACGAGGAGGCCACAGTGTCGGACACGTATGGGACAGGACAACCGCCCGAGTCCGAACCGACTCCTCCACCGAGCTTCCCGACACCACCGCCACCACCGCCACCACCGCCACCACCGCCACCGGGTCCCTATCAGTCTCCGCCGCCTCCTCCGCCGCCGCCGGCGCCGGCGGGTCCTCCACCGGGCTTCCAGACACCACCACCACCACCCCCACCGGGTCCCTATCAATCTCCGCCATTCCCGCCTCCCGTTCCTCCGTATCCCGGGGCAGCTCCTCCTCCGATGCCTCCTTATCCGGGAGGTGGGTCGTACCAGTGGACGCCGGTGCCTCCCGGCGGTGGAGTGCAACGGCCTGCCTTGGCGAACTACGGAGTACGCCTGGGAGGGTGGCTCATCGACTGGGTCCTGCTCCTCATCGTGAGCATCCCGATCTTGATCGTGACCCACTCCATTCACCACTACTCCTCCGTCGTCCTCTCGAACGGAACCGTCATCGGGCAACGCGGCTACCACGTCGGTTTCGGTGGAATCGCCTTGCAGGGGGTGATCGTCATCGCGTACGGATCGATCTTGTGCGGATCGACCCGAGGTCAGACCGTCGGGATGATGCTCGTCGGGTCCCGGTGCATCGATGAGCAGCGAGGCGGCCCGATCGGGTTTCCCCGTGCCCTCGGTCGCGCAGCCTTCGAGTACCTGTTGGCGATCGTGCTCCTGATCCCGTGGATCGTCGACATGCTGTTCCCCATCTGGGATCCGAAGAACCAGACGTTGCACGACAAGGTCACCAGGACCGTGGTTGTGAAGACCTGAGGCAGCGTTCGCTTTACGGCGGCGCCCCTACGGGCCGCGGGTGCGGATCGATCTCTGCCAGACTTCAACGGGTGGAACCTGCCGACTTCGTCGGGTACCTGAGGGTCGATGCCCCGGCCGTTCTGGCTGCGGGGAAGATGGCCCCCTCGGTGCGGATACCGAGCTGTCCCGAGTGGAATGCCGAAGCCCTTGTCGGGCACCTCGGGACTGCCTACTGGTGGGTCGAAGCGATGGTGCGGGAGCGGGCCACCGACGTGGGCGCGTTCACGGAAAGGCCCGAAGGGTGGGACGCACTGTGCGCTTGGTACGACGACGGGCTCGCCGCGCTCGTTGGGGTTCTCGAACAGGTAGGGCCCGATGAGCCGGTGTGGAATTGGAGCGCCATGGGTCCCGGTCCCGCTCGCTTCTGGCACCGCCGGGTGGCGCACGAGGCTTCGGTGCATCGGTGGGACATCGAGCAGGCGGTCGGTATCGACAACGCCATCGATGCCCCCCTGGCTGCCGATGGGATCGACGAGTATGTCGGGATCGCGCCCTTCTGGGTGGCATTGAGCCCGCGACCCGAGCTCAAAGGGACACTCGGGTTGGTGGCGACCGACGCCGATGTCGCCTACACCCTGGTCCTGGCGCCCGACACGGTCGTATCCCACCTCGGGCTCCACAGTCCTGACGCCGTGGTTCGGGCCACCACGTCCGACCTTTTCCTCTGGCTCCTCGGTCGACGCCGGGACGCCAGCGAGGCAGTCGTCATCGAGGGCGATGCATCGGTCGCCCGCGCCTGGAACTCGGTCACGTTCGGGTAGCGCCCGGTGGGTCTACCAGCCGCTGCCTACCATTCGGCCCAGCCCGCGGGGGTGACGGACCCTGTGATGGTCCGGGGGTCGACGGGCTGGCGTGTGTCGGATGCTTGGTAGACGGCGAAGCAGAGCTGTAGGACCTTGGCCGCCTCTCCGGCCGACATCGCTGCCGGTGTGCCCGACCGCAGAGCCTCGACGAAGTGCGCCGAGGAACGGTGAAAGCCCGTGGCCCAGTCGGCGTCGATGGTGTCGAACTCGGTGAAGGTGCGGGCGTTGTCCTTGCCCTGGTAGAGCACCACCGGCGCCAGGTCGAGCATCTCGCCTGTGGCCCGCGTCACCCACAGGAACCCCTCGTCCCCCTGGACCTCGAAGAATTCGTCGGCCCCGAAGTACCCCGAACGCATCCACATGTCGCGCGCGTACTGGACCTCCATCGTGCCCAGCAGTTCGGGGTCGTCGTACTCGAAGATGATGGCGCAGGGCTCGAAGAAGATGTCGCGGCGACGGACCACCGCCTGCACCGAGACGATGTCCGGCTCGACGAGCCACAGCGCCATGGCGTACTTGTGCACGTTGTCGTCGAACAGGTGACCCCCCGGGCTGCGCTTGTCGAGGCGCCACCCGTAGCCCTCGGGGCGCAGGGCAGCCTGGAACGTCGAGTCGGTCTGGCCCACCACGGTGCGGATGCGCACGCCGATGGGTCGGCCGATAGCGCCATCGGCGATCAGCTTCTTGGCCATCTCGAGCGGGGGGTAGTGCACGAAGCATTCGCTCACCCGAAGGGTCAGCCCGGCTTCATCTGCCAGGCGCCCGAGCTCGAAGGCCTCGTCGACCGAATTCGTGATGGGCTTCTGCACCGAGACGTGCTTGCCTGCAGCGAGCGCCGCTTTCACGTGGGCGTAGTGCAGGTGCGTCGGTGTGAGAATCTCCACCGCGTCGATCTCGTCGTCGGCCAGGAGCTCGTCCATGTCGGCATAGGACCGCCCCACACCCCAGCGCTGGGCGGCCTCCTCGGCGAGCGCAGCATCGACGTCGCACACTGCCAGCACGTCACAATCGGGGTGCTTGAGGTATCCGGCCACGTTCAGATCCGCGATGTTGCCGGTCCCGAGAACGCCGAGCCGGATCTTGCCCGTACGCGCGCTTTGCCCCATGGGGATCCTCCTTTTCCGGATCGCGCGGCAAGCCCGGCGATGAGGAGGACCCGAATGTACCCCGCTTACTCCCGGCGCTTCCTCTCCGGCACTCTCTGGCACTCTCCGGCACTGCTCTGGCGCGATCGGCCCGAGACCCGGCGAGCCCTCGGCCCGGCGCGTGGACGCGGTGTGGGGAGGTGGGTGGGGTGGGGGGTCGGTGGCCGACGCCGTGGCGCCGCCGGTCAGGCTGCGGCGGCCTTGGTGTAGGAGCGCCGCAGCGCCTCATCCACGAAGCGCTTGACCGCCGGCGACCAGAAGAAGCCGACGTGGCCCCCCGCATAGGTCTCGAACGCCGGTCGGTCCCAGTGCAGCCACAGGCGCCGGGCCTGACCGAAGGTCGACATGCGGTCGGCGAGGCCGGCGAAGATGAACCGGCGCTCGAAGGGGACCTTGCACTCCATGGCCAGGGGGGAAACGACGCGGTGGACCTCGTCGGCGCCGGGCCCGAGCACACCGCTGGTATCGGCTAGGCGCGTGATGTCGGGTGGGCTGTGCCGCCGCACCAGGTGGGGGAGGTCGACCACGGGGATGCCGGCGATCACACACGCCAGGTCGTCCTCGAGACCGGCGACGATCGATGCCACGAGCCCTCCGAGCGAGTACCCGATGACCCCCACCTGTTCGGCGCCCTGCTCCTCGCGCAACCACCGGATGATGCGCCGCACGTCCCACGCCGCCTGCGCGACACCGTGCATGCTGTCGACCATGTCGATGGTCATGAGGTCTTCGCCTCGGCCCCGTCCCGAGGCCCGGGGTCCGTGCAGAGGGAGCACCGGCACCACGACGTTGATGCCCCGGCGGGCGAGTTGTGGGGCTCGGAAGGCCCTGAGGTCCATGGCCGGGTTGTTGCCCATCCCCAGGCCGTGGGCGCACACCAACCACGAACGATGGTGGCGACCCGCGACACGCGACACCCAGGCGTGCACGGTCTGATTGGCCTCGTGCCCCATCCAGCGCGCCCACCCAGCCTCCAACGGGCTGGGCTCCCACCCGCTCGAGAAGGCGGCATGCTCGTAGCTCAGCCCGGCACGGTGCTCCTCCCACGTCTCGATGTCGTGGGGCGGGGGCGGATCACGGTGGTACGCGACGGGGCGGTCGAGCCAACCCTCCCGCGCGAAAAGGGCCCGGAGTCGTTCGATGTCCGCCGCCGCCGAGGTGCAGTCGCTCTCCTTGGGGAGGAGCTCGGGGTGCCGGAGGACGGCGATGAGCACCTCGTCGAGATACGCCTGGAGGGCGAGGCCCGGCGTGGCCCGAACCGGCACCACGGTGTCGTCGAGCGCGGCCCCTGCGGTGCGCACCCGGCTTCTGGCGATGAAGTACGCCACGCTGGGAGCCGCCCGCAGCACTCCGGTCAGGCGCGGGTCGCCGGCCGCGTTCCGGGCGCTGAGATAGGTGCGCACCGCCAGACGGCCCACCGATGCGAAGGACAGTCCCCCTGATGGTGATGCCGAGGGTTCCTCGACCTCGAGAGGCGCGGGGAACACGACGCGCTCGAGGTGTGACGCCGGGTCTGACGCCGGGTCCGACGCCCGACCGTTGACCCGAGGGACCCACAGCGGTGTGCCGTTGAGCTCTGTCGTTCGGCCGTTGGTGGGGAGCTTCCACAGCGCCGTGCCATTGCGGGGGGTGAGGCTGACGTCGGCCACAGCGGTCTCGGTCGGTGTGAACGCAGCGGTACGTGGCTCCCACAGCGAGGCCCGGCTGAGGTCCGCCCCCGTCGTGTCGGTCCGGGTCTTCCAGAGTGACGAATCATCGAGGTCGATGGTCGCCGTCGCCCCCCGTATCCACAGCGCCTCTGGCATCGACGTGAGCCTACGACGCCGGTTGGTCAATTTCGGGGTTTTCCGACCCCCGCAGTCGTCACTGACCCATCTCATCAATCGGACACCATGCCGACGAGGCCGGTGCCGGTGATGTCGGTGCGGGTGATGTCGACGAGAAACTCAGCCGACCCTTCGGTCCGATGACGTCATGAGGCGCGTTCGAGAATGACGACAGGAATCTGGCGCGACGTCTGTTTCTCGTAGTCCGCGAAGCCGGGGTTGTCGCGCTTCTGGTCCTCCCAGATGGAGCTCCTCTCGTCGCCCTGGGCGAAGCGGGCCACGACCGGGATGGTCTCGGTCCCAACCTCTACTTCGGTCTCGGGGTGGGCGCGCAGGTTGTAGTACCAATCGGGATTGGTCGGGGCGCCGCCCTTCGAGGCGAAGACGGCCAGCGCGTCGCCCACCGGCCGGTAGGCCAACGGGTTCACGCGCTCAGAGCCGGTCTTGGCTCCTTTGTGGTGGAGCAGGAGCACGGTGGCGCCCTCGAACGGTCCACCGACCTTGCCGTCGTTGGCGCGGAACTCCTCGATGATCCGGGCGTTGAAATCGTTCACATCGGCCATGGTTGTCTCCTGGTTGCTGAGCTTTCGTTCGCTAAGCCCTCATCGGATCTCGTCCACCACAACGCCGACGGATGTCGAGACATTCCGGTCACCGGGCCCAGGCGGCGCTCGGATCCTTGTAGGTCTTGATCTCGATGGCGTGCCCGCTCGGGTCCGCCACCATGGCTTTGCGCTGCTCATGGGCGGTGCCGGCGTAGTCGGTGGCCGGCTCGCGCAGGAACGGGGTATCGCTGGCCCGGAGCCGGTCGACCAGGTCCCGCCACCGGTCCTCAGCCAGGGTCACGCCGAAGTGGCGGACGCCCTGCTGCTCCGGAGCCAGGACCTCGGCCGGACGATGATGGAACGTGACCTGGCAGCCGAAGAAGAACACGTCGAGGAACTCGTGGCGGACCCGTCCGAGCTCGCAGCCGAGGATGTCGACGTAGAACCGGCGGGTCTCCTCGAGGTCGCGCACCGGCAGGGAGAGGTGGAGGATCGGTTCGTCGGGTCGAAGGTTCACTGCTCTTCTCTTCCTGGTCTGAGCCCGTCGCCACGGGCTTCTTTTTCAGCTCTCTCGGCTCTCTCGGCGACTTCTGTGCCGACCGCGAGGCCCCGGTCGCCTCGGCGTCGCAGCACCAGCACCGTCGCTGCCATCGTCACGGCGATGAGCACGTAGGGGACGGCGTCCACGGTCGCCTGGGCCAGGGCACCGCTGGCGGCCGCCGCGATCCCCTGGCCCGCCGCCCAGGCCAGGTTGCCCAACCCGTAGGCCAGGCCGTGGTGGAGCTGGCGACGGTCGGCCCCGTCCCCGATCATGGCCGCGGCCGGGACGAACAGGGTCCCGAACGCGGGCAGGCCGATGACGAGAAGGACGACGAGCACCGCCAGGGGGTGCAGCCAAGGAGCGAGCACGGTGACGGCGATGGCGGCCACGAGCGACAGGCGCACCGGGGTCATCGGTCCCCGTCGGTCCGAAAGCCGGCCCACCAGGGGCGAGAGGACGACCTCCACCGCGGCCGACCCCAGGAACACTCCGGCGATGACCACGGCGTCGGCTCCCAGCCGGTTGAGCCGCAGGGGAGCGAGCACGTCGACGACACCGAGCGCCAGGCCGGCGACGAACGTCAGCCACATCCCGACCGAGATGGCAGGTTCGGCCATGGCGGGCAGCGCGCTGCGCAGGGTCTGCTGGGTGGCGGCCACGGGCTTGGGAACGAGAAAGCTGGCCACCATCAAGATGCTGCCTGCCACCGTGGCCGCCGCGAACGCCCGCCCGGTGCCCACGTGGCTGGCGACGGCGCCGATGACGGGGCCGAGGAGGGCTCCCGCGACGGCGGCGGCGAAGGCCGTGCCGAGGGCGGCACCGCGGCGATCGGCGGTGGCGGCTCCGGCGAGCCAGGCGAGGCCGCCCGCCCAGGTACAGGCACCGGCGATGCCCTGGACGAATCGGGCCGTGTCGAGCAGCACCACGGAGTGGGCGTAGCCGAAGACGAGACTGGACACGCTCATCACGCCCAGCCCGATCAGGACGGCGGGTCGAACACCGACCCGGGTGGCGAGCACGCCTCCGGGGACCGCACCCAGAAGCGTCCCGAAGGGGAACGACGACACCAGGATGCCGGCCTGGGCCTTGGAGAGGCCGAGGTTGTGGACGTAGTGCGGCAGGAGCGGGGTAAGTGCGGTGAAGAAGACGGTGTCGACGAGCACCACCGCGCTCACGAGCACGACCAGTGTGGGCGCCACCCCCGACCGCCCGGGAGTGCGCGCCCGCCGTTTCATCGACTCAGTATGGTCGCCCCGGTTGAGGCGAGGCCCGGTGCCGGTTGAGGTGGGCGAACATCGGTTTCTGCGACCGGTAGAGGTTGGGGAACTCCTGATACAGCCGGTCGTAGACCGCGCTGTTGGTGCCGTCGGGCTCGAAGCGGGCGTCGACGGGGACGAGCCCGCTGATCTCCTCGGGGTCGACCTCGCCCAGGGCCAGGGCCGCGAACATCGCCGCACCGCGCAGATTGGCACGCAGGGGCTCGCCCACGCGCTCCATCGTCCGACCCATGACATCGGCATGGATCTGGCACCAGAGATCCGAGGTGGCGCCCCCGCCGATCACGCGCACGGGGTCGAGGCGGCGCCGGGCGAAGTGCTCGACGGCGTCATGCAGCCATCGGCTGTTGTAGGCGACACCCTCGAGCACGGCCCGCACCATGTGGGCTCGCGTGGTTCCGAGCGACAGGTTGTGGAAGCCGCCCCGGGCCTTGCGGTCGGCGACCGGTGAGCGCTCTCCCGCCAGCCACGGGGTGAACAGGATGTCGCCGCTTCCCGCCGGCACCGACGACGCCAGCGCCGTCAGCGCGTCGAAGGTCGGTGGGGTGAACTCGGCCAGCCCGTCGTCGGGCGCGATCACGCTGTCCCGCAGCCACTGCAGGCACAGCCCGCCCGTGTCGTGGTTGTCGACCACGAGGTAGCGGTCGGGTCGGAGTCCCGGGATCGACGCGATCTGGCGCCGGGCGTCGGTCTTCTTCATGGGAACGGGACAGCTGATCCACGACGTCGTGCTGATGGCGAGGTGCGCCTGATAGTCGAGGACGGCTCCGGACCCGACCGCGGCGGAGTGGAGGTCGGGGGTCCCGCTCACCACCACCACCCCGGGCAGGAGGCCGAGTTGATCGGCGATCTCGCCTCTGACCTCACCCACCACCGAGCCGGTCGGTACCAGGGGCGGGAGCTTGTCGGCCGGGACTCCGGCCCGCCCCACGAGGACAGGGTCGTAGTGCAGATGCTCGGGCCGGCGGTTGTCGGTCAACCATGCTCCGGTCATCGAGGCGTGGGTGGCGGCGGCAACACCCGTGAACCGCATGGAGAGGTAGTCGACCGGCTCCATGTACCACCGGGCCTGTCGAGCCACGTCCGGCTCTTCATGGTCGATGTACAGCATGTGCCCGATCGGGTCCGCTCCCGACGTCGAAGGAGCGCCTCCGCTGTGTCGTACCCAGCGCCACAGGGCCAGGGCGGAGTAGCCCGAGACCAGGCCCCCCACGGCCCGGCGGGTGTAGGGGGCTCCCCGGCAGTCCATCCACATGACGCAGTCACCCACGGGCCGGCCGTCCTCGGCCACCGGGACCGTGCTCGCCCACTGTCCGGTGCACGACACCGCCACGACCTGCTCGGGTCGCACCACACCGCTCGACATGGCCCGCCGCGTGGCGTCGGCGATCACCTGCCACCACTCGTCGGCGTCCTGGACGGCGCCACCACCGGGAAGCAACCGGGTGCCGAGCGCGATGTGGTCACTCCACGACACCGAGCCCGTGAGCGACACCAGGCCGATCTTCGGGCCGCCGGTCCCCAGGTCGACGGCGAGGACGAAACGCTCGTGGCGGGCCCCGCTCACCCCTCGGCGGGGATCTGCTGGTAGCCGTCCATCATGTCGGCCATGACGGCCTTGATGAACGTGTCGGCTTCGTCGGTCATCCCCCCGGCGACTCCGCCGTAGATAGCCCCGGATTGAGGCTGCTCTTCTTTGTGCTCGAGGGCGTATTCCACGGCGTCGGCGAGATCGACGGCGAAGGCGTCGGCCACCCCGGCCTGGGTCTGGGGTCGGGTCACCGCCATGTGCAGCGCGTTGGGATACTGCTGGCCATTGAGGCGCCACCCCCTCAGGCGCATGAAGTCGTTCACGTGGTACACGTCGAAGGCGTCGGAGGTGAAGCTGAACAGGAACGTCGGCCGGCCGAGGATGCGCAGCTCGGGATGGGAGCGCACGGCGTCCTGCATGATCGCCGCGGTCTCGAAGATCCGGCGGGCGTGGTTGCGGTATCCCTCGCGACCCAGGTGCACAAGCGATGCCCAGGTGGCGGCGAGCAGTCCCCCCGAGCGCGATCCCTCCATGCCGGGCGAGCAGTACTTCCCGCCGCTCCAGTCGGTGAGAAAGAAGTACTGGGCGTCGCGCAGGGCTTGGTCACGGAAGGTCAGCACCGAGGTGCCCTTCAGGGCGTAGCCGTATTTGTGGGTGTCGGCGGACATGGAGGTCACCCCGGGAACGCGATAGTCGAAGACGGGGACGTCGTACCCGAGCTCCTGCCCGAAGGGCAGGATGAATCCGCCCAGGCAGCTGTCGACGTGGAGACCGACCTCGTGGCGCAAGGCCACGTCCGAGAGCTCGCCGATGGGGTCGACGGTCCCGTATCCGTAGTTGCAGGCCGACCCGATGATGGCGATGGTCTGGTCGTCGATGTTCTTGTCCACCCAGTCCACGTCGACGAGGGTGGTCTCAGGGTGGACCGGGGCGCGCCGGAGCTCGATGCCGAAGAGATGACAGGCCTTGTCGAAGGCGGGGTGGGCCGTTTCGGGTTTGACCACGTTCGGCCGGGTGACTCCTCGCTCCTGCGCGGCCTGCTCGCGGTAGGCCAGCATGGCGTGGGCGATGCTGCCGGTCCCTCCTGTGGTCACGAGGCCGGCAGGTGTGGTGGCCTGCACCGCCTCGGCATGAAGGAGGTCGAGCGTCATGGCGATGATCTCGGCTTCGAATTTCGTGGAGCTCGGGCACATGTCGCGCTGGAGCGAGTTGACGTGGGCGAACAGCCCGAACGCGTTGTTCAGAAAGTGATAGTGGTCGTGATCGCCGCAGTACATCGTCCCCGAACACTTCCCGGTCTCCCAGAAGGCGTCCTCCTCCTTGGCCATCACCTCCAGCTCGCCCAGGATCTCCTCGTGGCCCCGGCCCACTTCGGGGAGCCGGCGGTGGATCTCGAAGCGGTCCTGATACGGGAACGTGCTCATGGCGTGATGCCCTCCCGTGGAAGCGGGTGGTCGGTGACCCGACCAGAGTGGAGTCCGACCTCGACCACTGTACGACAACCCTCGCAGGCTCCCACCAGGCGCCCCCGGACTCCTTCCCACACCGGACGCACGCACCCTTGACAGGTGCCCGCTCCGACATCATCCTGGTGTCGGCGCCGACATCTGCGGCGACCGAGGGAGGAACCGTGACCGGTGCCCACCGGGAGCCTCCGGTGGTCGATCTGCTCGTCGAACGCGGTGCGAACGCTGTCGAGCACCCGGGCGGGACCCTCTTGGAGCACGTCCTGCGCGTCGCAGCTCTGCTCCAGGGGTGGGGAGCGTCCGACGAAGTGCAAGCCGCGGGGTTGTGCCACGCCTTCTACGGGACAGACGGCTTTGCCGTGACGCTCCTCGATCTCGACCAACGCGACGTGCTCGTCAGATGCATCGGCCCGCGGGCAGAGGCGTGGGTCTACCTCTACGCCAGTTGCGACCGAGCCGCGGTCTACCCCGAGCTGAGCCGGTCCGGACCGCTTCGTTTCCGGGACCGCTTCACCGGGGAGACGTCGGAGGTGCCCGAACGCGATGCGGCGGTCCTGGCCGAGCTGACCGCGGCCAACGAGCTCGACATCGTGACGGTCAACCCGGCCTGGGCGACGGAGATCGGGGTGGGGCTGCTCGATCTCTTTCGCGGCGCCCGTCACCGCCTGAGCCGAGCCGCGTCGGAGGCCTGGGAGTCATGGGAGTCCCGGGAGGTCCAGGCGTCGAATCTCGGCGCCCGTGGCCATGGCCTCTGAAGAAGGGACGTTCTCGACGGACCGCATCTGAGGTCCCCGCCCCTTCTCACTCAGAGTGGTGGTGGATGGGAACCGTCGGCGAGGCTGGGGCTGTGTCGACCGAGTATCCCGTGCGCGCGCGCCCACACTTCGTAGGATGCGTGGCAACGGAGCGGACGGAGCGATCGGGGGCTCGTCGTTGCCGAGAGCGGGGACCACGGGTGATGGTTGAAGACACGGCGACATCCGCCGATGAAGAGTTCTCGCAGGCTGCCCAGTCCTATATCCGGGCTGTTGGCGCTCGACTCCGCGTGGTGCGCAACCAGCTGGGCCTTTCGCTCCAAGCGGTGGAGGCCACCTCGAACCAGGAGTTCAAGGCGTCGGTGCTCGGCGCCTACGAGCGGGGCGAGCGCGCCGTCTCGGTATCCCGGTTGCAGCGACTGGCCAAGCTCTATGGCGTCAGCGTCGACCAGCTCTTACCGCACGAGAGCGACGCCACCCGTTGGTGGATGTCGAAGGATGCCGAATCATCGGGTGCGGCGCCACCGGAGCGCCCGGCCGCCCTGCCCTGGCAGAACAGCGACACCGTGACGATCGACCTCACCCGACTGCGCGACGTGAGCGGGCCCGAGCGTGACCTCATCCGACGGTTCGTCAGCATGATCCAGGTGCAGCGCCAGGACTTCAACGGGCAGCTCATCACCATCCGGTCGAGCGACGTCCGCGCCATCGCCTGTCTCTTCGGGATGACCCCCGACGCCATGGGCCGGCGACTCGAAGAGCTGAGCCTCCGCATCAATACCTGATCGACACCTGATCGACAGCCTCCGGCACCTGCGTCGCGTTCCCGGATGCCTCACTGCCAGGGAAGCGCGCTCCTCCGGTCCCAGTAGGTGTGGGGGTCCTCGACGACCGATCCGAGTTGGTCCCAGTCCCGTTCGGTGAGCGAGAGCTCGAGGCCGCCAAGATTCGACTCGAGCTGGGCGAGGGTGACCGCACCCGACAGGACCACGTCCGCCCACGGCTGGCCCAGCGCGGCGGCCACGGCGACCTGGTCGACCGAAGCCCCGTGGCGCGCCGCCACGTCTTTCAACGCCGTGCGCGGGCCCTCGGCACCTCGGTCGGTGAGCCGGCCGTTGGCGACCGCCTCCTTCACGAGCACCCCCCATCCCTGGGCGCGCGCCTCTTCCAAGGCCGCCCCGACGGAGGGTTCGAGGACGTTCCACGTGGCCTGCACCGTCGAGAAGGGGTTCACACCCTCGACGCCCAGATCGAGGGCATGGCGCACGACATCGGCTTGGCGCGGTCCGCTCACGGTCAGGCCGACGGTTATTCCGCTGTCGCGGAGCTCGGCGAGGGCGCGCAGCACGGCGTGATCATCGAGCACGCCGCTCTCGAGCGTGGCCGAATGCACCTGATAGAGATCGAGATGGGGACCGAGGAGTGCCGTGGTCTGCGGCAGCTGGTCTCGCAACATGGTCAGCGAATGGTCCTTGGTCTCGTGGACGGTGGGGACCATGTCCCACGCCGCCGATGTACCGGTATCCCCACTTCGAGCCCACGGTGAGCGCCTCGGGGGCGATGTGGCGCGCCCCCAACCACGACGCCAGGAATTCCTCGGCTCTTCCATACGAACGCGCCGCGTCCACATAGCGGACGCCGACCGAGTACGCCGCGTCGAGCATGGCGTGGCACCGCTGTTCCATGGTGTCGCGGTCGCGCTCGGGCGCCGAGGTCGAGGTCGCGCCCCAGGGTGATGTAGGCCGGTCGGCCCAGCGCGGCGAGGCCCAAGCCCAGGCGCGACACCGTCAAACCGGTGCCCCCGAGGGTCGTGAGGGGAACCGGGGCGTTGCTCACCATGATGCGTTGCTCACATGATTATTGCTCACCATGAACAGTGTTCGTCTCGCCGGAGCCGGTGCGGCGTCAGGGCAGCGCCACGTCGTGCGGACCGTGGGCCACCGAGATACGTGGATCGGAGCTCGGCGCAGCGCGCCCGTGGCTGATCCACACGGCGCGCATCCCTGCCGACAGGGCTCCGGTCACGTCGCGTTCCCAGCTGTCGCCCACCATCACGGCATGCGCCGGGGAGGTGTCGACGAGCTCGAGCGCGTGGGCGAAGATGGCCGGGTCGGGTTTTCCGATTCCCAGCTCGCCCGAGATCACCACCGCGGTGAGGTAGGGGGCGACGCCGGTCTGTTCGATCTTGAGCCGTTGGATGTCGGGGGGTCCGTTGGTCACCAGGACCACCGGGACCGCAGCCGCCAGTCGCCGGACCAGCTCGGCGGCGCCGGGAAGCACAGGGTGACCTGATCGCTGGCCCTCGATGTATCGATCCGACATGGTGTCGGCGAGGACACTGGAGGTGCTGTCGTCGTGACCGACCTGCCGCAGCGCCCGTCGCCAGGCCTCGGCGCGATATGTCCCGGCCCACGACCCCAACGCTGTCGAGGCGGGGGTGGACGCCCTCGAACGTCGCCCACAGTCCCTCCCACGACGCGAAGCCGAGCTCGCTGGAACTCCGGGTAGTACGTCGACGTTCGCCACAGCGAGCGGGCCGACTCGATCACCACGTCGTCCCAGGTCCCGGCCTCGATGCCGTCCACGAGGTCGGCGGTCATGCGGAGCTGGGCCCGAGCATGGCCCTCTTCCTCGATGAGCGTGTCATCGAGGTCGAGGAGCACCGCCCGCACCGAGTCCGAGGCTGCCCCGCTCAGCGCTCGGAGTCCTCGGCGGGATGTTCGACGACTGCCACGACGCGGGCTGCCATGAAGCGCGCCGTGCGGACGGCCCGACCCGACCGGGTCACCTCGGTGACCTCCACCGAGCCGCGCGAGGTGGCGATCTCGACGCGTCGTCCCGCTCGCGTGGCCCGGATGTCGAAACGCTGCACGCCATCCCCCACGTCGACGACCACCTCGACCCGGTCTCCCTTCACGACCGCCCATGGTACGACGATCTCGAGGCGGCCACCGACAGCGAAGACGGCCACCGACGGCCGAGACGTCAGGCTGAGGGCAGGGTCAGGGTGTTGGCTTGGGCCACGGCACCGAACCAGTGGGCGCTCGGCTTGGGACGACGCTCGAAGGTCACGGGGTCGACGGCGCAGATGCCGAGCTTGGGACCGAACCCGAGGTGCCACTCGAAGTTGTCCAGGAGGCTCCAGACGAAGTAGCCGCGCACGTCGATCCCGTCGGAGATGCAGCGATGCAGGCTCTGCAACGCGGTGGAGATGAACTCGACCCGCTCGGGGTCGTGCTCGGTGGCGAGCCCGTTCTCGGTCACGACGACGGGGAGCCCGGTGTAGGCGGCGGCCCGCCGCACCGTGTACTCGACCACCTGGGGCCAGTACTCGTATCCCATCTGGGTCAGGCGCGTCCCCGGTGCCGGGTCGATCGGACCGGTGGGTCCGAGCACGGTGCGCTCGTAGCACTGCACTCCGATGAAGTCGTCACCGGCGGTTCCGTCGAGGAAGGTGTTCTCGAGGATCTGCTCCGCCGCGTCCCTGGTCCCTTCCCCGCCTTCTCCGGCTACGAGCTCTTCCATCGACAAGGTGATCCCGACGGGGAACGACCCGGGACCGGCGCGCAGCGCGTCGACGGCCAGGCGGTGAGCCCGGACCATGGCGTCGTTCACGGCGAAGTGGCGGGCGTACTCGTCCTTCATCCCCGGCGGGTAGATGCCGACGGTGTAGCCCAGCACGGCCACGACGTTGGGCTCGTTGATGGTGCAGGCCCATCCGATCAGGTCGCCGAGGTGGGCGACGGTGCGCTCGACGTAGCGCGGCGAAGCGCTCGGGCGCGTCCGGAGCCTCCCAGCCGCCGCGGTCGGCGAGCCACAGGGGAGTGGTGAAGTGGTGGAACGTCACCACCGGCGAGACGCCGCGCTCGTGGCACGCCGCACACATGCGCCGGTAGTGGTCGAGCGCGGCGACGGAGAACTCACCTTCGGCGGGTTCGATCCGGCACCATTCCAACGAGAAGCGGTAGGCGCCGAGGCCGAGGTCCGCCACGAGGCCCACGTCCTCGGGGTAGCGGTGGAAGGAATCGCAGGCGTCGCCGCTCGATGCGACGCACCCGGAGGCGGGGTTGTGCTCCCACCGCCACCAGTCGTTGTTGGTGTTGCCGCCTTCGATCTGATGGGCGGAGGTGGCGGCCCCCCACAGGAATCCCGCCGGGAACTGCAAGGTGTGCTCGTCTGTCGCTCGGTCGCTCATGCCCGCACGGTAGCGGTCCACGCCGTGGTGAGCCCGGGGGTCCGACTACCCGCCCGGCGTCAGCGCCGCGGCGCGGTCGGACAGAGCGGGGTCGCGCAGAAACCGCGCGATGTCCTCGAAGTCCGCGGTGGGCCCCCGCCACTCGAGGTCGTCGACCGACTTCAGCAGGGACCGGTCCTCGCGCAACGTGGCCAGGTCTTTGAACAACAGCGCGTGCTCCATCTCCGTTGCCAGTCGGTCGGCGAGCTTGGGGGCGCTGCGCACGGAGCTGCGCAGTGCGGGGTCCCAGTCCGAGACCGAGGCCGGGATGGCCTCGAGGTGTTCGTAGTGTCCGAGTACCGTCGATGCCGACTGCTTCCCCCAGCCCTGGAGTCCCGGGAACCCATCGGCGCTGTCGCCGACGAGGGCCAGCCAATCGGGCATCGACTGGGGCCCGATGCCGTAGCGGGCGCGCACCGCCTCCTCGTCGGTGATCACGTCCTTGCGTCGGTCGAGCTGCACCACGCGCGTTCCCCGCACGCACTGGGCGAGGTCCTTGTCCGGCGTGCACACGAGGACCTGGTGCACGCCGCCGTCGTCGGCCGCCACGGCCGCGGCCGACGCCAGCGCGTCGTCGGCCTCCAGCTCGACCATGGGCCACACCACCACCCCCAGCGCCACCAGGGCGGCCTCCAGCAGGGGGAACTGGGCCATGAGGACTGCGTCGACGCCCTCGCCCGTCTTGTACCCGGGCCACATGGCGTTGCGGAAGGACTCGATGACGTGGTCGGTGGCTACGCCGATGTGGGTCGCGCGCGATCCCAGCATCGAAAGCACCGACTGCACCACGCCTCGCACCGCGCCCACCTCGCCCCCTTCGGAGCTGGCGCGGGGTGGGGCCCCGTAGAAATGGCGGAACAACTCGTAGGTCCCGTCGACGAGGTGGACCCGCACCGGTCTCACCGGCGGGATCGCGCCGCATGTACCACGTCTCGACGTCGAGGATGGTGTCTTGGGCGGCGATCTCGAAGTCCAGGGAGGAGTAGAAGCGGACGTTGCGTTGCTTGTCGGTCTCGAGCCACGCCAGGCGACCGCCCTCGTCGAGCCAGTCGCACACCGCCCGCATGAGGGCGCCGCCGATTCCCCGGCCCTGGAACCCGGGCTCGACGCCGACCGGGCCCAGGTGCCAGTGCTCCTCGGCCAGGTCGGCCAGGGCCCAGTGCGCCCAGAACACCTGGGCGCGCGGGGTCGCCCACCGCGGCAGCCGGGGTTCGGAGGAGCTCCTCGGTCGCGTCCCCTGTCATGAACGCCCCGATGCATCCCCCCGGTGGCGCCATGCCGGCCGTCGCGATCACGCAGTCCCCGGCGAAGGCCGCCATCTGGGGCGAGGGGAGCTGTTCGAAGAACGGTCCGAGCTCTCCGTAGAGGCCCGCTAGTCCCTGGAGAGGGTCTTCGCCGTAGATGGCGATCGACGTCGGAGAGTCGGCCAGGGCGCGACACGTCACCGCAGCACCGGCCCGGTACTCGTGCTTGCGCAGGGCGCGTACCTCGGTGTCGAACACGCCCCCATCATGGCCACAACGTGTCGCCGGATGCCTCCTCGGGAGCAATGGGGCGCGACGATGTGGCCCTGTTACCATCGGCGCCTCTATGACGGTGCGTCAGATCCGGGGGGAGCACGTCACCGTCGTCGACGTCCTGCGCGCCGCCGCCGAGGTGAACGCCGAGGTCGAGGCCTATGTGGAGATGGCCGGGCTCGGATCCAGCGGTCTGGTGCCCGAGGGCGCCGACGGCCGGAGGCGCCTGAGCTTCGGGGGATGGGACGCCGGGGCCGACGCCCTGGCGAGGCTGTTGACCTCGATGGGCGTGGGCAAGGGAGACGTGGTGTGCCTGCTCCTGCCCTCGTCCATCGATTACGCGCTGTGCTACCAGGCGGCGGCCCGCATCGGTGCCATCACGACCGGGCTGAACCTGCGCATGGGAAGGGCCGAGCAGGCCTCGATCACCGCCCGGGTCCACCCCACCGTGACGGTCGTCGACACCGCCGCCGTCCCCGGGGACGCCATGGCGCCGGGGTCGGGCACGGTGCTGACGAGAGTGGCGCTGGCCGAAGCATCCGGGCACGGTCCGGCGCGCCGGTGCGGACTCGACGCCCATGATCCGGTGGCCATCGTCTGGACCAGCGGGTCCACCGGGGCGCCCAAGGGCGCGGTGTTCGACCACGCCAACCTCGAGGCCGTCGCCGCGGGCACCGACGTGCTCTCGCACCCGGGCGACCGACGGTTGTCGCCCTTGCCCTTTCCTCATGTCGGCTATATGACCCGGGCCTGGGACGAGATCGCCCACGGCGTCACCACGGTGATCACCCCCCAGCCCTGGACGGCCTCGTCGGCCATCGAGTTGCTCACGAGCGAGCGCGTCACCGTCGGACAAGGTGTGCCCACCCAATGGGCCTTGATGCTGGCGCACCCCGATCTCGACGGCGCCGATGTGTCGAGCCTGAGGATCGCGGGGACGGGAGCGGCGCGCGTCCCCCGGAGCTCGTCCACGCCATGCGGGAGCGGTTGGGCTGTCCCGTGGTGGTGCGCTACACGTCCACGGAATCGTCGCTGGGCACCGGCACGTCTCCTGACGACGACGACCAGGTCGTGGCGACCACGGTGGGCCGCCCCGTGCCCGGTGTCGAACTGCAGATCGTCGACGACGACGGCGCGCCCGCCGACCGGGGTGCGGTGGGGCGGGTCCGGCTGCGCTCGGGAGCGGGGTTGCGCGGGTATGTGGGCGACCTCGCCTCGGGCACGCTGCTCGATCCCGTGGCCACCGGCGCCGTGCTCGACGCCGAAGGCTGGGTCACCACCGGTGATCTCGGTGCGATCGGCGACGACGGCAACCTGACTCTGGTCGGCCGGGTGTCGGAGATGTACATCCGCGGCGGGTACAACGTGTACCCGGCCGAGGTCGAGGCAGTACTGGGCGAGCTGCCTGGCGTCGCCCAGGTGGCGGTGGTGGGGACGCCCGACCCCGTGCTGGGGGAGATCGGGGCCGCCTTCGTGGTGGCCGCGGCCCCCGGTGTGGCGTTCTCCCTCGAGGACCTTCGCGCCGCGTGTCGCACCCGGCTGGCCGACTACAAGGCACCGGACCGGATCCACCTCGTGGCGGAGCTGCCCCTGACCCCGATGGCGAAGATCGACAAGCGAGAGCTGGCGGCACGTGCCGCCGAGCTCGAGACCATGCGAGTGAAGGAGCGAGTGAGTACATGACCGAAGACGCGCCGGCCAAGCCGGCCGGGGAACGCCCGCCTCGCCAGCACCCCATCATCGCCGGCGCCGAGCCGATCAAGCTGGGTTCCATGCTGGTGACGCTGGTCGAGCCCCGGCGGGGCCACGAGGTGGCGTACAACCGCTGGTACGAGCGGGACCACTTCTACGCGGGATGCATGATCGGCCCCTACCAGTTCGCGGGCAAGCGGTTCGTCGCCACCGTTGAGCTGAAGACGCTGCGCGATCCCGATTCCTCGAGCATCACGGGCGAGCCCGACCGGGGCAGCTTCTTGTCGGTGTACTGGGTGCTCGACGGCTACCACGACACGTGGAACCGCTGGGCCGTCGATCAGGTCAAGGCGCTGCACAAGGCCGGGCGCATGTTCAACGAACGCGACCACGTCCACACCTTGCTGTACCGCTACGCCTGGGAGCGGGCGCGTGAGGCCGACGGCCTGCCGGCCGAGCTCGCCCTCGACCACCCCTCGGCCGGGCTCGTCGCCGTGTTCACCGACCGGGCCGAGGACATCGACGCCGCGGACTACGAGACGTGGATACGCGACGAGCACCTTCCGGCGCTGCTGCCGGGGACCGCGGCCCGGCTCGTGATCGGGGCGGACCCACTGCCGCTGCTCATCGACGCGCCGGGGGATGTGCCCCGGTCGGAGTCCGACGATCGGCGCCAACTGACGCTGTGGTTCCTCGACACCGAGCCCCAACAAGCCTGGGACGCGGTCATCAGCGCGCACCGCCGCGCCGTGGAGGAGTCGGGGAAGGGCCGGGTCGTGGCCGCCCTCCCGTTCATCCCGACCATTCCCGGCACCGATGCCTACACCGACATGCTGTGGGCGGACGAGAGTGCCAAGGCCCAGAGCCAGACCGACAGCCAGACCAACAAAGGGAGGTCTTCGTGAGCCCGGATCCCGCCGTGGTGACACCGCCGGCGCGACGCTTCGAGGGCAAGATTGCGATCGTGACCGGTGCCGGCTCGGGCATCGGCAGGTCCACCGCCATTCGCCTGGCGGTGGAGGGAGCCTCGGTGGCCTGTCTCGACGTGGTGCCCGACAACCTCGACGAGACCGTCGAGGCGCTCTCCATCCTCGGGGGCAAGGCTGTCGCCTACCGCTGCGACGTCACCGACGAGGCCAACGTCAACGAGACCATGACCGAAGTGGCCTCGTCGCTCGGCCGGCCCGAGGTGCTGTGCAACGTGGCGGGGATCGGGACCTTCGCGCACACCGCCGAGATGCCCCTGGCCGATTGGGAACGCATCCTGGCGGTGAACCTCACGGGGATGTTCATCATGACCAAGGCGACCCTCGCCTACATGCTCGAGCCACCGGGAGGGAGCATCGTCAACATCGCCTCGACGGCGGGACTCATGGGATCGGCCTACTCCGCCGCCTATGCCGCGTCCAAGGGTGGCGTGATCATGTTCACCAAGGCCCTGGCCATCGAGTACGCCGATCGGGGGGTGCGGATCAACGCCGTGGCGCCCGGCGGGGTGGACACCCCCCTGCTCGGGAGCTTCCAACTTCCCGAGGGAGGTGACCGGAAGCACATCTATCGGATCACGAGCCGCATGGGCTTCTGCACCCCCGATCAGGTGGCGGCGGCCATCGCCTTCCTGGCGTCTGACGAGTCGGCGTACACGACCGGAGCGGTGCTGGCCGTGGACGGGGGCATCACCGCGTAGCCCCGCCACGGTGGTGCGCCGGTCGCTACCATCCACGACGATGAGCCCACCGCCGATGTTCATCGTCACCGACGTGTCTCCATATGCGACCGGGCCCGCCGGCGTCCACGGCGTCTTGCCCCAAGCGGCGGTGGCGTTGGCCGAGCTGGCCGGACTGGCGTCCCTCGACGCGGTGCGTGTGGCCGAAGTCCCCGAGGTCGAACCCGCCGCCCTGGCCGGGGGCGGGGTCCTGGCCCTGTTCACGATCGGTGAGACCCCGTGGTCCGACGCGCAGCGCGCCGCGATCACCGACGGGGTGCGCTCGGGCCGGTTGGGGATCCTGGGTGTGCATGCCGCCACCGACGCCTGCAGCGTCGTGGGAGGACTACGGGTCGCTGGTCGGGGCTCGGTTCGACGGTCACCCCTGGACCGAGACCTTCGACATCGACGTCGACGTGTCGCATCCGAGTACACGACACCTGGGCGCGGTGTGGCGCTGGCACGACGAGGTGTACCTGTTTCGCGACCTGCGGCCCGATGCCCGGGTCCTGATGCGTGTGGCCGAGGGCCAACTCGACATGGGTGTGCCCGGTGCGCGGCGCCCCTCGATCGGCTTCCCCCTGGCCTGGTGTTTCGCCGAGGGGGCGGGGCGCGTCTTCTACACGTCGCTCGGGCACTTCCCCGGCGCCTGGGAGACCCCCGACTACCTCCGTCACCTCCAAGGGGGACTGGCCTGGGTCCTCGACAACGGCGACCGCGAACGCGACGGCGATTGAGCGGCGGGGCGCGGCGGTGCTGCATCTCGTCGACACGTTGGAGGTCGAGCCTCAGCAGGTGGCGGCGTACCTCGAGGTCGTCCGCACCATGGGCATGGCGGTCATGACCGATGCCGGCGCGTCGTTCGTGTCGTGCGCCACGACATCGAGCGAGATCGGTGAACACGTGTTCGTCCAGGTGGTCTGGGCGGTCGGCGACCATGAGCGGTGGAACGAGATCCGAAGGGACCTCGTTCTCGACCCCCGCTTCCATGAATACGGATCCACGCTCGCCACCCTGCGCGTGGGGGGCACACGCCGCTTCTTCACCACCGCGCCGCCGGCGCCGCCGTCATGATGCTCCGGCGCTTCGAGGTCTACGCCCTTCGCCTCCACGCGCCCGAAGATCGGGTGCGCGCCCTCGAGGCGGGGTGTCGGGACTGTGGGCGGTACATCCCCGAGGTCCTCGACTGCGCCGTCGGCACGAACCTGTCCGCCGCGCCGGTCCAGCTGGTATGGGAGCACGCCTACGCCTCGCCCGAGGCCTATCGCCGCTACATGGTGCACCCGTATCACGCCGTCGTCATCGACCGGTACGTCATCCCCGACGCGCCCGAGAGGATCGCCATCGACGGCCCCCTGGGAGCGGGGTTGTACGGCTACGCCTGTGACGCGCCCTACGTACCGGATGACCGGCGGGGTGCGGCGCCTCGTGCTTCTCCGCCTCGACACCGCCGCCGGCGAAGACGACGTGGCGAGGATGCGCGGTCACCCTCGAGGCGGCCGCTCGAGATGTTCCGGGGATGGTCGTCTCGGTCATGGCCGCCAACACCATGGGCTCGGCCTGGTTCGACGGGGTGACGCCGGTTATGGGGCCGCCCCGATGGACCCATGTGTGGGAGCAGGGGTTCGTCGATCTCGACGCGCTCGATGCCTACCGACACGGTGACTCGACCTTGGCCGACGTGGAGCGCGCCGGGTGGGAAGGGTGGATGGGTGGCATCGTCAAACGCTGCGCCGAGCTCTTCTACGAGGTGACGACGACCCCCCTGCGCTGAGTGGTCCCTGTCGACTCAGTGAAATCACAGAGATCGCTTCATCTAGTCAGTTTTGAGAGTGTCGGGCGCAGAGCCCAACTGACCGGACCCGGGTACGCTCGTTTACAATGCGATTCCGCCGTCCACCACCACCGCGGAACCGAGAATCGGTGTGGTTGACGCCGCCACCGTCTGCTCCTCGGAGCAAATCCAGACGCCGGTTGTGGCCGATCGGTGGGTCCAGCTCGCTGCTGTTGGTGGTGGTCGCGGCGGTGATCGCCACCGGGGGGACCGCGGTGGTGTGGGACATGGCGGGGAGCTCAGGGCCACATGCCGCGTCGCATGCCTCTGCCCGTCACGACGCGGCCATCAAGGCAACCGACGCCGGGCACCACAAGCTGGTGCCGGTGGTGATCCCACCGGCCCCCACGCCCATCGTCATTCCTCCCGAACCCAGCACCACCGTGGTGAGCGACGTCGACGCACCGGTGGGGCCGGCGCCCAGCACCTGGACGGAGACCGTCGTGCCCGCCGTTGCACCGCTGATCAACAGTGCCCCGTCCAACGTCACCGACCCCTCGGTCATCGCCACGGCCACCGTGCGAACGGTCCCGCTCTACGCCGCACCCGGAGCCGCCAAACCGGTGAGCACGATCGCCAACCCGAACTACCTGGGCGCCACGTTGGTGTTCCTCGTCACCGGGTATCAGCCCGGGTGGGTGCAGGCCTACATCCCGGTGCGCCCCAACGAGACCACGAGGTGGATACCGAGCGCGGACGTCACCACGTCGTTCGTCAACGACCACATCGTCGTGAGCCTTTCTGCCCGCAAGCTCACCCTGTACCACGACAACGCCCCGGTGTTCTCGTCCTCGGTGGCGCCGGGGGCTCCGTCCTCACCCACGCCCACGGGCTCGTTCTTCGTGGCCTACATCGTGAAGCTCACCGATCCCGGCGATGTCTACGGTCCCTATGCGCTGGGAACGTCGGCCTTCTCGAACACCTATTACAGCTTCGACGGTGGACCGGGCCAGGTGGGCATCCACGGGACCAATCAACCCTGGGTGATCGGCTCGTACGCCAGCCACGGCTGTGTCCGTCTTCCCAACAGTGCCATCACGACCCTGGCGCAGATGATCGTCCCCGGCACGCCGGTCGAGATCGAGCACTGAGACCCGAGCCGACCCGACCCGACCCGACCCGACCGACCCGACACAGGATCCGGACCGACACGGGCGGATAAGGTCGTGCGCCGAGGGCCGGCGGGCGGCTTGGGTGACGAAAGAGCGGTGACGGGGCGATGAAGGGTTATGTGCTCACGGTCGAGCGGGTGGTCCCGGCGGCACCTGATGTGGTCTTCGACATCCTCGCCGACGCCAGCCGCCATCACCTGATCGACGGCTCGGGAATGCTCCAGGGCGCCAAGGAGGACAACCCCGAGCGCCTTGCCCTCGGGATGACCTTCGGCATGGGGATGAAGATGTTCGTGTCGTACTCGACGGTGAACAGGGTGGTCGAGTTCGAGGAGAACCGGCGTATCGCCTGGAAGACGGGTCCCGAGGGGTTCGTGGGCCGCTTGGTGGCGGGACGGGTCTGGCGCTACGAGTTGTCGCCGGCCGCAGGCGGGGGCACCCTGGTGCGCGAGAGCTGGGACATCACCACCGACCATCAGCGGGTCTTGCTGAAGCTCGGAGGGATCTACTGGGGCAAGACGCGTCGGGACATGGAGAGGACGCTCGACCGGCTCAGCGTGCTTGTCGCGGGCGAGAACGCGCCGGAGAGCCGGGACCGCACCTGAGTCGACTCTCGCCCGGGGGAGCCCCGGAGCGAGCCGTTGGCACCTCACGCTACGGTAGGCCGGGCGCGAGCCCTGAGGATTCGGGCGTCGAGGAGGGACAGGCATGCCGGACATCGTCGCTGGCGTCATCGGGATCGCCGTCGTGTTTGTGTGGATCTACTGCCTCTACGACGTGGTCACCACGCACGACGGGCTCGTTCGCAACCTCCCGAAGATCGCGTGGTTCGTCATCGTCCTGGTGCTCTTCGACATCGGGTCCATCTTGTGGCTCTGCTTCGGTCGGCCCAAGATCCAGGGTCGACGCGTGGTGGTCGCCGACGGGATCCGGTCCCGGAATGCGGTCCTGGCTGCTTCTGAGCACGACGCCTCGTCGTTGGATCACCTGCATCCCGTCGTCCGCGAGCGCGAGGAGCGGGCGCGACTCCACATGATGGAGGCACAGCTTCGGCGGCGGGAGCTCGAGTTGCGCCGGCGCGAGCTCGAGCTCGGCGACGGTGGCGGTGGCGGTGGCGGTGGCGGTAGCGGCTCGTAACTCGAAGCCGTCATCGCGCGCGTCGCCCCGGCGCTGATGCCGACCATCTCCGTGAACGGGATCGAGCTCTACTACGAGCGCGCCGGACACGGGCCGCGGGTGCTGTTCCTCAACGGTTCGGGGTCGACGCTCGCCATGGTGGCTCCGCTCATCGAGGTCTTCGCCGGGCGCCTGGACGTGGTGGCCTACGACCAGAGGGGCCTGGGTCGCGAGCTGCCATCCCCCCCGGCCCCTACACGATGGCCGACTATGCCTCCGACGCGCTCGGGGTCATCGACGGCGTCGGGTGGTCCACGTGTCGCGTCGTGGGCGTGAGCTTCGGGGGGATGGTGGCCCAGGAAATGGCGGTGACCGCTCCCGAGCGCATCGAACGTCTGGCGCTGCTGTGCACGTCGCCCGGGGGCGGCGGGGGAGCGTCCTATCCGCTGCACGAGCTGGCGGGCCTGGCCCCGAGGCAACGGGCCGAGATCGCGGTCCGGCTGCTCGACTCCCGCTTCACCCCCGAATGGTTGGCGTCGCACCCCAAGGACCGCATGCTGGTCGACGCCAGGGCGCAGCGAGGGTCAGTGGAGGGCTCCGACGACGACGACGTTCGTCGTGGTGCAGCCGAGCAGCTCGAAGCCCGCCGGCACCACGACGTCTGGGGCCGGTCGGGACGGATCACGTGCCCGACCTTCGTGGGCGCCGGTCGCTTCGACGGCATCGCCCCGCTCGCCAACAGCGAAGCCATCGTCAGCCGGGTGGCCGGAGCGACGTTGCACGTGTACGAGGGGGGTCACTCTTCTTCGCGCAGGACCGGACCGCCCTACCCGAGGTCATCGAGTTCCTGCGGTCCTGACGGTCAGGACACGAGGCGCGTCGCCTCGATGAAATCGGCGACGACCAGTCCGAGCTCTTCGCCCTTGTCCTCTTGGACGAAATGCCCGGCGTCGGCGATGGTCGGATGGACCCGGCCGGCTGCGCCCGGTATGCGCTGCTGGAACACCGTCTCCCAGCCCCGGGTGGCAGGGTCGCCGTCGGAGAAGGCGGTGAGAAAGGGGCGGTCCCATCGCTGTAGCGCCTCCATGGTGGCGCGCCCGATGGCCGCTCCGGGGTCGTTGCGGGAGAGGGGGATGAGCCCGGTCATCTGGCGCAGGCCGGCGGTGAAGGTCTGATCCGGGAAGGGGGCGTCGTAGGCGGCGAGCACCTCAGGGGCCAAGGCGCCCGACACCGAGTACAAGAACGCGCTCGCCACCAGCTCCGGTGCCCGCTGGCAATACGGCCACGTAGTCGAGGAGGGACTCGTCGAGCACCACCCGTCTGTCCCCGATCCCGTGGTTGGCCCACGTCAGTGCTCCTGCGAGCGAGGGATCGGAGGTGTGCAGGACGGTGTTGGACGCCACGACGCGGGCGAATCGCTCCGGCATCGCCGCCAGGGTGCTCAGGCCGATGGGCCCTCCCCAGTCCTGGACGACCAGCGTGATCTCGCGCAGATCGAGCCCAGCGACCAAGCTGGTCATCCAATCGACGTGGCGACGGTAGGTGTACTGGGTCCGCTCCGTCGGCTTGTCCGACCGGCCGAATCCGATGTTGTCGGGGGCCAGGGTGCGGAACCCCCGTCGCGCCAACACCGCGATGACCTTGCGGTACAGGTAGGACCAGGTGGGTTGGCCATGCAGCAGGAGCACGACCGGACCGTCCCGGGGGCCGGTGTCGACGTAGTGCATGCGCAGCGGGTCGAGGCCCTCGGCCCGTACCGACACGTAGCTCGGCTCGAACGGATAGTCGACGAGCCCGGCGAAACGCTCGTCCGGGGTGCGTAGGACGGCCGCGTCGGGCGAGAGCGCCCCGCGTCGATCGCCGCGGCTCACCCTGGTGTCAGCATCGTGGCTCAGCCCGGGGCGCTGTCGGTGTGCGCCTTCTTCGCCGCCATCCAGTCCTTCATGGCAGGGGCGAAGTTGGCCGGGTTGTACACGTCCTCCTCGGAGGAGAACTGCATGTCGCCGGCGTACTTGAGGATCGTGATGTTGGCGGACTGGTAGACCCCGCCGTCCCCGGGGTCGTTGAAGCGGTTCTCGATCTGGCAGATCCACCAGCCGCGCTCCTCGTCGCACACGCACCAGTCGTGGGGGAACATCGTCATCTCGTTGTTGGGCCACTCCGCCATGGTGGCCGAGATCCACTCGAAGATCTTGTCCCGTCCCACGAAGCGGCCGAAGAGGTGCTCGATGTACTCGGCGTCCTCAGTGAACAGCTCGGTCCACGGGCGCCAATCGCCACTTCGCCCCGATTCGTTGGCGACCGCCATGTAATTGTCGTGCGCCCTCTGCAGCTCCGCCCTGCCCCATTTTCCCACGAAGGCCTCCGGTTTCGGCGTTCAGATCAGTCGAGTGCGAGGCTAGTGGCACCGACGAAGAGGTCGGTGGCGAGGCCACGGTCGCCGGTCACGATGGCCGCAAGAGCTGCGGGGTCGACGCGGTTGGCCACGAGCCGACAGAAGTCGACTGCATCGACGACGATGCGGACATCCACCGAGGTTTCATGGGCAAGGGCGTCGGGGGACGAGCCCAGGCGCATCTGCCACGTTCCGCCCCCGGCCCCGGTGAGGACGATTCTGGCGACGCGCCCCTCCCCTGAACGATTCGCGCCGCGCATGGTGCCGGGCAGCATCGCCACCGCCAGGTCGGTCATCAGGCGCAGGCTGGCCGCGTCGGGCGGCTGCAGGGCCCGGGTGGTGGCGCGCCGGATGTCCTCCTCGTGGGTCCACAATTCGAAGGTTCGCACGACCAGGAGCGGCCCGAGGGGCATCTCCAGACCGTGGAGCGTGACCACCTCGTCGAGCGCCGCCGACGACTCCTCCCCATCCTGCAGTGCCCGGAGCGTCTCGGCGGCGGCTGTGCGCCATTCGTCGTGCCTCTCGGCCGGCGGCCGACCGCTTTGCGCCGCGACCGCGGCGTCGGTCGATGTCACGTGGTCGGCACCGGTCCGAACGAGGTTGGGGGCGGTGAGTCCCGTTTGAAAGTCGCGCTCGACGCCCGTGAGATGGCCGACCAGATGCTGGACGTCCAGGCCACGTAGAGCCGGTCGATGCCATTCGTCCGGTGCGAGCGACGTCAGGACCTCGTCCACGGCGGTCACGGCGCGCCGAAAGGCCTCGACGGGAGAGATGGGCGACGGCTCACCCACAGGCCGTCCAGCCGACCGGGCCGCCAGGGCCGCCTCCAGCACCGTCTGGCCGAGCTCGTGCGGCGGTGGCTCGGCACCGCTCTCCTCGAGCGCGAAGTGGAGCTCTGCCAGTGGGTCGCCGTGTCGAGACGGTTCGGTCATGCGAACTCCAGCAGGTTTCGGTCCAGCCATGACTGGAGCTTCGCTTGCGCCAAGCGAAGACGGGACTTGGCGGTGCCCTCGGGAATGTCGAGCGTGGTGGCTATCTCGCGAAGTGTCAGACCACCGAAGTAGGCAAGCTCTACAACGGCGCGTTGATCGGCGGGGAGCTTCTCGATGGCTTGGTGGACCACATCGGACAGCGCTGAGCCCTGAGCCGCATCGCCAGGGGTTGTCTCTGCCAGCGGGTGGAGGCGGTGGTGCCGACGCTCGCGTTCGGTCCGACGCCCTTCGCGGCGCATTGCGTCGATGGCTCGTCGTTGCGCGTGGACCCCGAGGAAGGCACGCAGTGATCCCCGTCGGGCATCGAAGCGCTCGGGCTGCCGCCACAAGGTGACGAACACCTCCTGGGTGACATCTTCGGCGGACGATGCGTCGCCGGTCACCCGGCGGGCGAGACCGAAGACCAGAGACCCGTGACGCTGCCACACCTCGGCCAGGGCTTCTTCGTCTCCGGCCGCGAGCCTCGCGATGAGCACGGCGTCCCCCGAGTCCACGACGCGGACGATATCTTCCCGCCGACTCCTGTGCTGAGGAGGAAGGGGAGCGCTGAGCGCGACGCGGTGGGCCGAACGTTGCGGGCTGAGAAGCATCATGGCGCCACGGGTGACGCTGCCACGGTCGAGCAGGGTGCCCGTTCCCGGTCCATGGAGTCTCCTTGTGCCGGTGCCCCTGCGGTCGCGACATGTACGTCGCCGGTCCACCGGTCAGATCACCACCGACGAAGATATCTGGGAACGAGCTGAGACAAGGCGACTCACGAAGGAGGCGACTCAAGAAGGAGGCGACTCAAGAAGGCAGCGCCAGCGGCGCCATGAGGTCTCCGTGGCGTTGCACACGATCGAGGACGTCGGGGGCGAGGAAACGGAGATCACCGGGATCGCCGCTGTGTTCGCAGGCGGCGACCTCGTCCCAGGTGATCGGGGTCGACACGGTCGGCTCCGGACGGGCGCGCAGGGAATAGACCGCCACCGTCGTCTTGGCGGGGTGGTTCTGACTCCAATCGATGAGCACGCGACCTCGACGCAGGTCCTTGCCCATCTTCGTCACCACCAGCTCGGGGTGCTCGTGCTCGATCGACTGTGCGAGTTCGAGGGCCTGGTGCCGGGCGCTCTCCCACCCTGTGCCCTGGGGGAGCCCGACGTAGAGCTGCAGGCCCTTCGATCCGCTCGTCTTGGGGACCGCCGTCCCGAGGCCCGCTTGTGTCAGGTGCTCGGCGATCCACCCCGCCACGCGGCAGCACTCCACGATCGACGTCCCCGGGCCCGGGTCGAGATCGAAGACCAGGTGATCGGGCGGCCCCGGCACGACCTTGTTGTCGCCGATATGCCAGAGCGGCACGTGAAACTCGATGGCGGCGAGGTTGGCGGCCCAGATGAGGGTCGGGCGATCACAGACGACGGTGTACTCAACGCCGTCAGCCTTTCCGCCCCTGCGCCCCGGCCCGGCCTTCTCCACCGTGGGGACGTGGGTCGTGCGGACCCAGCTCGGAGTGTGCGAGGGGGCATGCTTCTCGAAGAACGACTTCTCGTCCACACCGTTGGGGAATCGTCGAAGCGTGAGCGGGCGGTCGGTGACATGGGGAAGCATCACCGGGGCGATCCGCAGGTAGTAGTCGATCATGGCGCCCTTGGTGAAGCCCGTTTCGGGATAGAGGACCTTGTCGAGGTTGGAGACCTGGAGCCGTCGGCCGTCGACTTCGGTCTCGACGCGATCAGGGCTCACGGGTGACCTCGGTGGCGGCCTTGTCGGGGCGAAGTCCGCGCCACGACGGATGGCGAAGGTGGTCGTCGCTGGTCCACTCGCCGTAGCGCACCTCACCCACGAGGTCGGGTCGGACGAAGTGGGCGACCGCGGTCTCTGCCGGGGCTCAGGCGGCTCGAGAACGGGCTCGACTCGGCCGCGAGGGGCTCCAGAGCCTCGAGGAGCTCTCGGCGCGCTGCGGCGTCGAACCCGGTTCCCACCTTGCCGACATAGCGGAGGCCGTCGGGTCCGGGCAGGCCGAGGAGGAGCGCGCCCAGACTCCGGGACCGTTCCCCCTTGCCTTCGGTCCAGCCTCCGATCACGACTTCTTGGGTCCGAAAGATCTTGACCTTGATCCAGTCCCCTCTGCGGCTGCCCGGGACGTAGGCGGCGGTGCGCCGTTTCGCCACGACCCCTTCGAGCCCGGCGTCCCGAGCGGCGGACAGGACATCGGCGCCGGGCCGGTCGACGAAGGCGGGGGAGGTGGCGAAGTTGTCGCCTGCCAGCTCGAGCGATTCGAGGGTGGCGCGACGGTCGTCGTAGGGGAGGGCGAGGAGGGATCGTCCCTCGAGGTAGAGGAGGTCGAAGGCGATGTAGCTGACGGCCGCCTCGTGGCTGCGGCGGGCGACCTCCGCCCGGGACCCGACGTGCAGGCGGTGCTGGAGGCGTCCGAAGCTGGGTCGTCCGGCGTCGTCGAAGGCGACGACCTCGCCGTCCAGGATGGCCGATCGCGCCCCGAGGAACTCCCCGATCGCCCGCAGCTCGGGGAACGAGCCGGCGAGGTCTTTGTCGTTGCGGCTCGTGGCGCGTATCCGGCCCCCGTCGACGAAGACGATGGCGCGCACGCCGTCCCACTTGAACTCGTACGCCCACGACCCGTCGTCCTTCGGCAGGTTCCCCGCCAGTGCGAGCATCGGCGCCATCCGCTCGGGCATCGGCTCGTAGCCTTCGGGGGCCGGGTCCATGCGGTGGATCATCCAGTTCTTGCCACCGGTCGGGAACAGGACGTAGCGCCCGTTGGCCTTGGTGCCGTGCAGAACGACCTTCACCTCGCGCTCGGTCCACTTCTCCAGGTCGTAGGTGCCGTGGTCCCACACGCTCACGTGCCCTCCGCCGTACTCGCCCCGGGGGATGTCGCCCTCGAACCCGCCGTACTCGAGGGGGTGGTCCTCGGTGTGGACGGCGAGATGGTTGGTCGAAGGATCGACGGGCAGACCCTTGGGGAGGGCCCAGGAGACCAGCACGCCGTCGCGCTCAAGCCGGAAGTCCCAGTGCAGCGCCCGCGCATGGTGCTCCTGGATCACGAACCGTGCGCCGCCCGTTCGTCGCGTCGCGGCTCGGGTGCCGGACGGAGTACCCATGGGCTCGGGGGTCTTGGCCGGATCGCGCTTGGCCCGGTACGACTTCAGACGCGCTCCCCCTGCTGCTTTGTCTTGGCGCGCTCTGGACCCGGCATCGTGCGTCACCTCCCGGTCGTGGCCCTGTGGGGTGTCATACCCCGTGCTGCGCGAGCCCAGACGTTTCTTTACGTGGGCGTAGGAGCCTCCGCCGTCATCAGGCCGCGAGCCAGGAACGCCATGGCGGTCTCGAGGAACGAGTCGTCCAGGAGCCCCTCGTTGAGGGCCCGCATGACCCCGATGCCGCGGAAGAGCGCCACGATGATCCGGGCCACGTGTTCGGGATGCTCCAGCGTTTCGAAGCCCTGCCGCGTCCGTTCGGAATCGATCAGCTCGCCCACGCTCCGAATCGTTACCGCATCGTGGGCGGCCAGCATCTCGCGAGCGGCGGGGTTTCGCAGGGCGTAGAGGGTGAACTCCTGGTAGAGGATGTCCCAGTTGATCCCGAGGTCCTGCGCCTGGTCGCGGACGAGGTTGACGAAATCCGACAGACGGGCTTCGGGGGGGATCTCCGATGCTTCGAGGGTGCGTGCAGGGCATCCATCTCGCGTTCCTGGTTCGCTTCGAGCAGCGCCAGGAAGAGCTCCTCTTTGTTCTTGAAGTTCGAGTACACGGCCCCCTTGGTGAAGCCGGCCTCGGCCGCCACCTCGTCGAGGGACGCACCGTGGAAGCCGCGCTCGGCGAAGACCTGGGCTGCCGCCTGGAGGAGGTGGTCCCGGGTCTGTTGGCGCCGGCGTTCCGGGGTGAGGGGTTCGAAGGTCATAGGGGCTTGCGCTACTTGCAAGCATAGTGGATACTCATTGGTATGACAGATCTGTTTGAGTATGCTGGGCCACGGGTGAGCGCCCAGGAGGCCGACCCCGACCCAGCTCAGGCCGCCATCGTGACCAGGGGCCTGGTCCGGCGGTTCGGCTCCCTGGTCGGCGGTGGACGGGATCGACCTGGAGGTGGCGCGAGGGGAGATCTACGGGTTCCTGGGCCCCAACGGAGCCGGGAAATCGACGCTGGTGCGGGTGCTGTGCACCCTGCTCCGCCCCAGCGCCGGGCACGCCGTGGTCGCCGGCCACGACGTCGTCGACGAGCCGCAGGAAGTGCGGTTCCGCATCGGGGTGGCCCTGCAGGAGGCGGCGTTGGACGATCGCCAGAGCGGGCGCGAGTTGCTCTGCCCTCCAGGGCCGGCTCTACGGGCTGCAGGGCCCCCGAGATCCGGACCCGGCTCAGCGACGTGCTCGATCTCGTCGACATCGGCGCCGCCATCGACCGCCGCATCGGGACGTACTCGGGGGGGATGAAGCGTCGTCTCGATCTTGCCGCCGCCCTGATGCACAACCCCGAGGTCCTCTTCTTGGACGAACCGACGACGGGCCTGGATCCGACGAGCCGCGCCAGCGTGTGGTCCGAGGTGCGGCGGCTCAATTCCGAGCTGGGGATGACCATCTTCCTCACGACGCAGTATCTGGAGGAGGCCGACGACGCTGGCCGACCGCGTGGGGATCATCGCCGGGGGGCGCTTGGTGGCCGAGGGTCGTCCCGACGTCCTCAAGCGGTCGATCGGACAGGACGTCATCGTGGTGGAGACCGAAGGCGATGACCTCACCGCCCTCGACACCCTGCGCGGGATCGACGTCGTCGACGGGGCATCGGTGAGCGACGAGAGGATCATGATCAGCACCTCCGACAGTTCGGTGGCGCTCAACTCGGTCGTCATGGCCCTCAGCCACACCGGCCTCAAGGTGAAGAGCCTCACCGTCCGGACCCCCACGCTCGACGATGTGTTCGCCAAGCTCACCGGGTCCCACATCGAGCTCGAAGGCGCCACGCCGTGACCACCGCCGGAAACGCCGTGACGACGGCCGGAAACGCCGTGACCACGGCCGGACCCGAGGCGATCCGAGCCAGACCGGTGGGGTTCCTGCGCGACGTGCGGTCGGTCGCCGGACGGGCCCTGCGCCAGATCCCGCGTGAGCCGGCGTCGGTGCTCCCGGCGGTGCTCGTGCCGGCCTTCTTCTACACGGTGAACCTGGGAGCCCTCGAGAACCTGGCGCACGGCTCTCCGGGGTTCAGCTACAAGGCCTTTCTCATCCCCATGGCCATCGCCTTCGCCGTCACCGGGATGTCCAGGGCCCCCACCCTGGTCACCGATATCCAGAGTGGGTACTTCGACCGGCTGTGCATGAGCCCGGTGCGCCGTGTCGCGCTGCTGCTCGGACTGATGGTGGCCGACATGGTGGTGATCATCGCCCTGTGCCTGCCCGTGCTGGCCATCGGCTTCGGTGTCGGGGTGCGCTTCGTCACCGGAGTCCCCGGCATGGTGGCCTTCGTCGCGTTCTCGGCCCTGTGGGGACTGGTGTTCACCGGCCTCCCCTATGCCGTGGCCCTCAAGACGGGGAGCCCGGCCGCGGTGAGCGCATCGTTCGTCGTGTTCTTCCCGTTGTTCTTCCTGAGCGACGCCGTGGTGCCCAAGGCGGCGCTGACGGGGTGGTTCTCGGCCATCGCCACCTACAACCCGGTCACCTACCTCCTCGGGGCGCTGCGATCACTGATCACATCGGGCTGGCAGGCCCGGAGCCTGCTCGAGGGGTTGGCGGCGGTGGCCGGCATCGGCGCGCTGAGCATGTCGCTGGCGTTGCTCGCCCTGCGGGGCAGGATCAACAGAGAGGCCTGACCGCACCTACCCTGGGGACGTGCACAGCGCCGCCATCGTCCTCGTGGCGTCAGTCTTTCTCGCCAGCGCGGTCGAGGCGGTCGAGGCGTTGACGATCGTCGTCGCCGTGGGGGTGACCCGGGGCTGGCGCTCCGCCCTGGAGGGTACCGCCACCGCGCTAGCGGTGCTGGTCGTTCTGGTGCTCTCCATCGGCCCCGCCCTCGTGCACTACGTGCCCCTGAACGCGCTTCGCATCGCGGTCGGCGGCCTGTTGCTCGTGTTCGGTCTCCAGTGGCTGCGCAAGGCGCTCCTGCGCGCCGTGGGCCTCAAGGACAAACACGACGAGGATGCGATCTTCACCGATGAGGTCGCACGGCTGTCGGTGCAGAAGCCACCGTCGACCGGTCGTGACGCCACGGCGTTCACCGTGGCGTTCAAAGGCGTGTTCCTCGAGGGTCTCGAGGTGGTGGTGCTCGTGATCACGCTGGGTGCCGCCGCCCACCGGTTGGCCCTGGCCGCGGCGGGGGCCGGCGCCGCGGTCGTCCTCGTCGGGATCGTCGGAGCCGTGGTGGCGCGCCAGCTGGCCGGTGTCCCGGAGAACGCCCTGAAGATGGCCGTGGGCCTCATGCTGGTGAGCTTCGGCACGTTCTGGTCGGGCGAAGGGGTCGGGGTGCACTGGCCCGGATCCGACCTCGCCCTCCCCGTGCTGGTGGGTGTGTACGCGCTGGTGGCATGGGTCACCGTCGCCGTCGTGGGGCGAGAGCACCGGGCCGGAGTCGACGTTGCCTGACACGCCGGGCCCTGACACGCCGGGCCCTGACACGCCGAGCCTTGACACGCCGGGCCAAGGGGAGAGTCCCGAGACGTCCGTTGCGGCGCGCTACGCCTCGGCTTTCGGGCGGTTCTGGTGGGAGTTCCTGGTAGGCGACACGCCCGAGCTCCTGGTGGGCGCGGTCCTGGCCGTGGTGATCGTGGCGGTGCTGGCCCACCACGGGGCGGCACGGGCCGTGACGGTGGTGGTGATGCCCGTGCTCGTCATCGCGCTCCTCAGTGTGTCGGTGCGCCGTGCCGGGAGGGACCGGCGTGCCCGGCGGGCCGGGCGGGCCGGGCGGGCCCATCGCGGCACCGCGGTGCGGCGGCGGCCCCGGGTCGAGTCCTAGCCCGGCGTCGGTCCCGTCAACCCCCGAAGGGCTTGTCCGCCAGCTCTTCGCGCAGCTTGTACTTGAGGACCTTGTTCAAGGTGTTGTTGCGGGGGAGGGCGTCGACGACCTCGAGCTGTTCGGGGACCTTCTGTTTCATGAGGCCGGCGGCCCGGAGGTGCTCCACCATCTCGTCGAAGGTGAGCGGCTCGACCCCCGGGGCGCGCTCCACCACCGCGCACACGCGCTCCCCACGCTCGCGGTCGGGAAGCCCGACGACCGCCACGTCGGCCACCTTGGGGTGGGTGTAGAGGAGGTCCTCGATCTCCTTGGCCGAGATGTTCTCGCCCTTGCGGATGATGATGTCCTTGAGCCGGCCCGTGAGCACCACGTGGCCGTCGGGCCGGAGGTGGCCGACGTCACCGGTGCGGAAGAAGCCTTCGTCGTCGAAGGACTCGACGGTCAGCGCCGGATCGGTGTAGCCCTTGCACACCATCTCGCCCCGCACCCGTACCTCGCCGTCGACCCCGGTGGCGGCGAGGTCCCCGTCGAGGGTGACGATGCGGATCTCCGCCCCGAAGACGGGCTTGCCGACGGTGTTGGCCAGTTGATCGTCGGTGTCTGCGGGTGAGCCCATGCAGATCATGGGGATCTCCGTCATGCCGTATCCGTGGGCGACGACGACGCCGATCTCCCGGGCCACCTCGTAGAAGATCTCCGGGGGCATGGGCGCACCGCCGCCCGAGAGGATGCGCAGCGACGGGATGATCTTGCGGCCCGGTTGCTTGCGCTGCTCGGCGAGGTAGGCCATGTAGAAGGCGGTGCTGCCCCCGGCCATGGTGACGCCGTAGCGGGAGAAGACCTCGACCGCGAGAGCGGGCACGAAGGTCTCGAGGAGCACCGTGGAGAACCCGATGGCCAGCACCATGACGAGGTAGTCGGGACCGGCGATGTGGGCGAAGGGAAAGGCGATCGATCCGACGTCCTCCTCGGTCAGCTGCACCGCCATGGCGAGCCCCCGGCCCCCGGCCACGAGCGTGGTGTCGGTGTGGCGCACGCCCTTGGGGTCCGAGGTGGTGCCCGAGGTGTAGTAGATCCAGCGCACCTGGTCGTCGCCCGGCGGGGGAGGCGGGGGGAGCGTGGCCGGGTCTCCCTCGGGCAGCGAGTCGTAGGCGACCACGACCGTGGGGGGCCGATCGAGCCCGGTCCCGATCTTGTCGGCCATGGCGACGAAGTCGAAGTCCTTCCACACGCCGGGGACGAAGAAGAACTCGGCCTTGGTCTGCGCCAGGGCGAAGGCGACCTCGCGCTCGCGGTAGATGTGGATGATGGGGTTCTGCACCACACCCAGGCGGGCCAGCGCGATGGAGAGCACGATGGTCTCGATCCGGGTGGGCAGCTGCCACGACACCGGGGTGGAAGGGCCGATGCCCATGGCATGGAGCCCGGCCGCCACGACCTCGCACCTGTCCCGGAATTGGTCGAAGGTGACGTGGCGCCCTGTTTCGTCGATGATCATGCGACGGTCGGCGGACGCGGCGGCCCGGGCCTCGACGAGCTCCCACATCGAACCCACGTCGTAGATGGCGCCGGTCACGTCGATCCCTCTCTCGGGGCGGATGGGGCGGTGGCTAGGACAGGCGTTCGATGACCATGGCCATGCCCTGACCGCCGCCCACGCACATCGACTCGAGCCCCCAGGTCTTGTCCTCGTCGTCGAGGGCGTTGAGGAGCGTGGTCATGATGCGGGCCCCGGTCATGCCGAAGGGATGGCCGAGCGCGATGGAGCCGCCCTTGACGTTGAGCTTGGCCCAGTCGATGCCGAGGTGCTTGGCCGAAGGGATGACCTGTGCCGCGAAGGCCTCGTTGATCTCGACCAGGTCGATGTCGTCGATGGTCTTGCCGGCGCGCTTCAGCGCCTGACGACAGGCTTCGATGGGCCCGAGGCCCATGATCTCGGGGTCGAGGGCGGAGACGCCGCTCGACACGATGCGCGCCAGCGGTGTGATGCCGAGCTCGCTCGCCTTGGACTCCGACATGACGATGACCGCCGCCGCGCCGTCGTTGAGCGGACAGGCGTTGCCGGCCGTGATGGTGCCACCCTCGCGGAACACGGGCTTGAGGGCGGCCAGCCCCTCGACCGTGGTGCCGTCCCGGGGTCCGTCGTCCTTCGTGACGACGGTGCCGTCGGCGAGGGTGACGGGGATGATCTCGCGTTCGAAGAAACCGTTGTTCTGGGACTCGACCGCCCGGTTCTGGCTGCGGGCCGCGAACTCGTCCTGCTCTTCGCGCGTCACCTTCTCGTACTCGGCGACGTTCTCCGCTGTCTGTCCCATGGCGATGTAGACGTCGCCCAGGCCCTGGGGCGGCGTCCAGGGCTCGGTCACCGCAGAACTGCGGGCCGCGGTGCGGGCTTCGGCGTCGGCGAAGGCCGGGTTGTGGGGCCCGGTGTCCGAGGCGCCGAACTGGAATCGGCTCACGGTCTCGACGCCGGCCGCCAGGAAGACGTCGCCTTCGCCCGCCCGGATGGCGTGGGCGGCCATGCGGATGGTCTGCAGTGACGACGAGCAGTAGCGGTTGACGGTCACCCCCGGCACGTCGAGCCCGGCCAGGAGGGCGGCCACCCGGGCCACGTTGTAGCCGGCTTCGCCCGCGGGCTGGCCGCATCCGATCATGACGTCCTCGATGCGGGCGGGGTCGAGCTCGGGCACCTTGGCCAGCACTTCTTTGATGACCAGCGCGGTCAGGTCGTCGGGTCGGCAGCTGACGAGGGAGCCCTTGTTGGCGCGCCCGATGGGCGTTCTTCCGGTGGCGACGATGACGGCGTCGGGCATGGGTGAGGCTCCTTGTGCTCGGGGAAGACCCTAGGTTGGCACAGGCGGCCGGGGACGACCCAGGCGGCGACCGGGCACGATCAATCGATGGGGACCTCGCCCGCGCCGCGCTCGTCGGTGAGGGTGCGCACGTCGGTGGGTGCGGCGCGTCGCGCCACGGTCCGCCACATGCACATGTGGAGGCCGATGCCGGGCAGGTCGAAGACCTCGCCCCGTGCCACGAATCCGGCGCGGTGGTAGAGCCCGAGGGCGGGGACCCGGGCGTTGCACCACACCAGGCCGCCCCCGTGCGCGGCCACATGGTCGAGCAGGGCGTGCAGGACCAGTCCTCCCAGGCCCTGCCGGCGGGCATCGGGACGCGTCGCCATCCCCCGGACGCGCCAGCCGTCGACTCGTTGCGGTTCCCACGGCGGGGGGCCCCTGAGCACCGTGCCCACCGCCGCCACCCCCGCACCCGGAGAGGTGCTGTGCTCTTCGACGAGGGGGGAGGCCCGCCGGACGGCGATGTGCGCGCTGTGGGGGTCGTCGTCGGCGGGGTACTCGGATTGCTCGGCGGGGAACTGGGGTCGCAGGACGGCGCGGCGAAGCGGACGTACCACCTGGGCGTCTACGAGCTCGACCACGTGCAGGTCGTCCCTCACGGGGGGCGAGGATAGATCCACAGCTGGCCCCGTTCGAGGGGCGAACTGTAACCTGTTTCAAGTTCGACCCGGAAGAAGGGCAGGGCGGGCATGGAGATCGGCTACACCGAAGAGCAGCAGGCACTGCGCCAGGAGCTGCGCGAGTACTACGCCAACCTCCTCACACCCGAGGTCGAGGCGGAGCTGGCG
Source organism: uncultured Acidimicrobiales bacterium (assembly GCA_963768255.1). GTDB lineage: Bacteria > Actinomycetota > Acidimicrobiia > Acidimicrobiales > UBA8190 > Chersky-840. The sequence goes on from CAVYGX010000008.1 coordinate 1,226,265, forward strand.
CAGAGCCACGGCATCGGGCCCACGGTCCGGCGCATCACCAAGCAGATGGCCAGCGACGGGTGGCTGGGGATCGGCTGGCCCAAGGAGTTCGGGGGCCAGGGCCGCTCGGCCATCGAGCAGTTCATCTTCTTCGACGAGTCGATGCGCTCGGGCGCGCCGGTGCCCATGCTCACCATCAACACCGTGGGCCCCACCATCATGAACTTCGGCACCGAGGAGCAGAAGGCGTTCTTCCTTCCCAAGATCCTCGCGGGCGAGATCCATTTCTGCATCGGCTACTCCGAGCCTCAGGCCGGCACCGACCTCGCCGCCCTGCAGACCCGCGGGGTCGTCGACGGCGAAGAGCTCGTCATCAACGGGGCGAAGATCTTCACCTCGCTCGCCGGCGACGCCGACTACTGCTGGCTGGCGGTGCGGACCGACCCCGACGCGTCCAAGCACAAGGGCATCTCCATGGTGATCGTCCCCATGAACACGCCCGGCGTGCGGGTCGTGCCCATGCAGCTGCTCGGCGACCACAACATCAACTACACCTTCTGGGAGGACGTGCGCGGTCCCGCTCTCGAACGTCGTCGGCGGGCTCAACAACGGATGGAGCCTGATCACCAACCAGTTGAACCACGAGCGGGTCACGCTGTGCTCGCCCGGCATCATCGAGCGCGCCCTGGGCGACGTGCGGCAGTGGGCCCAGGACACCAAGCTCGCCGACGGGCGGCGGGTCATCGACCAGGAGTGGGTGCGCATCGCCCTGGCCCGGGTGTACGCCAAGCTCGAATTCCTCCGCCTCATCAACTGGAAGGTGGCCTGGAACGGCACCCAGGGCCACCTCGACGTGGCCGACGCCTCGTCGATCAAGGTGTTCGGCACCGAGTTCTACATGGAGGCCTTGCGGACGCTGTCGGAGATCGTGGGCCAGTCCGGGTACCTGCGGCGGGGCTCGGCCGAGGAGGTCCTGCACGGACGGCTCGAGGCCTACACCCGGGGACTGGTCATCCTGACCTTCGGCGGCGGGACCAACGAGATCCAACGCGACCTGATCGCCATCTTCGGCCTCGGCATGCCGCGGTCGCTTCGCTAGAAAGAGAGGACGACGTGGACTTCTCCTTCACCGAAGAGCAGGAGGCCGTCCGGGAGCTGGCGGCCCGCATCTTCTCCGATCTCGCCACGCCCGAGCGCCTGAAGGAGGTCGAGGAGACCGAGGAGCGGTTCGACGCCAAGCTCTGGGGCGAGCTCGGCGTCGGCCGGGTTGCTCGGCATCTGGCTGCCCGAAGTCCGTGGGCGGGGCCGGGCTCGGGTTCGTGGCCGCCGGCATCGTGGCCGAGGAGGCGGGCCGGACCGCGGCGGCCGTTCCCTACGTGGCCAGCGCCGTGCTCGGGGCCGGCCCCATCGCCGAGTTCGGCGACGGGGAGCAGCAGCGCCGCTGGCTCGTGCCCATGGTGGCGGGGGAGCTGGTGCTGAGCGCCGCGCTGGTCGAGCAGGGCGCCGACCCCTTTGACCCCCGCACGACGGCGACCCGGCAGGGCGACGGCTGGCGTCTCGACGGCACCAAGTCGTTCGTCCCCGCCGGCATGGTGGCGGGCGCCGTCGTCGTGTCGGCCCGCACCGATGACGGCATCGGGCTGTTCGTCATCGATCCCACCGCGCCCGGTGTGTCGCGGCGGCCGCAGGAGGCGACCAGCCGGCAGATCGAGGCCGAGCTCGAGCTGACCGGCGTCGCGGTCGGTGCGGGTGACGTCCTCGTGGCGGGCGCCGACGGTGTCCGACGCGCTGCGGTGGCTGCTCGAGCACGCCGAAGCCGCCTTGTGCATGTGTGTGGCGGGCGCCTGTGACGCGGCGGTGAAGCTCACGGCGCAGTACACGACCACCCGGGAGCAGTTCGGCAAGCCCATCGCCACGTTCCAGGCGGTGGGCCAACGCGCCGCCGACGCCTACATCGACGCCGAGGCGGTGCGGCTCACGGCGTGGCAGGCGGCCTGGCGCTTGGCCGAGGGCCTGCCGGCCACGAGCGAGGTGGCGGTGGCCAAGTACTGGGCCGACGAGGGGGCGCAACGCGTCGTGCACGCCGCCCAGCACCTCCACGGCGGCATGGGCGTCGACCGCGACTACCCGCTGCACCGCTACTACCTGCTGACCAAGCACCTGGCGCTGACCCTGGGGGGCGCGACCGCCAGCCTGCTCCGGCTGGGCGACGTCCTGGCCAACGAACCGGTCTGAGCTTCGCGCTACGCGATGTCGTGCACCTTGGTGCCGTCGAGATCGCGTACGAAGTCGGCCCCGAACGCCTGCGACGGCGTATAGGCCCCGGGCGCGACCGTGCCCGAGACGAGCCGTTGGGCGATCCGGACGACGGAGTCGGCGGTGAGGTCGTAGGGATCGATGGTGGTGATGGTTCCCGACACCGACGTGCCCGTCGCGTCGGTGACTTGACCCCATAGCTGGGCCTGGGTCTTGGCCCGGGTCTCCGCCGAGGGCCCGGGCAGCCGCCCCACGACGCGTTTCAAGATGCCCTGGACCAACGAGCTGCGGGTGGCGGGCCCGGCCACCTGCGCCAGTGCCATGACGGGCGCGATGGCGGGTGGAAGCGCGGCGTAGACCACGATGTCCCCGATGCCGGTGGAGTGGTAGGCGGTGGCGACGTCACCCCAGGCGATGGCGTGCGCGGTGGCCCGCCCGTCGGCGAACTCGACCTGACGTCGGCGGCGGTCGGCGGGGACGGGGCCGATCACGCCGCCGACCCGGGCGCGTCCGGCCGTGCCCAGTGACTCCATGGCCGTCTTGGCCGTGCCGGGGCTGACGCCACCCGTGGCGCGCAGGGCGAGCTCGAGCCGAACCGCGCCGGGCAGCGCCCGCGGCCAGCATGGCGGCCAGGCAGTCCGAAGGCACGACGTCGAAACCCGCTCCGGGGAGCAGGACCACGCCCCGGGCGCGCGCCTCGTCCTGGCGGGCCAGAACGGCCTCGAACACGTCGATCTCGCCGGTGATGTCGAGGTAGTGCGTCTCGGTGTCGAGACAGGCGTCGACCATGGGTTTCGCGTCGACGAGAACGGTCCCGCGCAGTGCGCCACCACGTCGATGCCCTTCGAGCGCGGCGCGCAGTCCCGAGGCGTCGGACAGGTTGACGGTGCGGTGTTCGAGCTCGAACCGCTCGCCCAGTGTCCGCAGGCGGCGTTCGTCGCGACCGGCGATGACCGGGAGCTCGCCCCGTTCGGCCGCCAGCGCCGCCACCAGCCGTCCCGTGTACCCGTAGGCGCCGTAGATCATCCAGCTCATGGGCTTCACCTCGGTGTCGGAAACGACCGGGGATCACCCTACCGGGCGCCCTTCGGGTCGTCCCGGGTTTGGCGGAAAGGCACGAAATGCCGACGGTGGCCGGGCTGGACCAGGGAACGACCCGGTACCGGCGGGAGGCTCCCGTGCGGCTCGACGGCGCGGGGCCACCGCCCACCGCGCTGAGAACGAAGGTCGATCGGCGACGAGAGGAACGGGTAGGAGATGGCGGGTCCGAGTAGGGACAATGCGCTCGATCATGTGGTCGTGATCGCCTTCGAGAACCGCTCCTTCGACAATCTTCTCGGTCGGCTATACCAGCCCGGTGAGGTGGCCTCGTTCGAAGGGGTGATCGGCAAGGACCTCAGCAACCCGATCCCCCCGTGGGCCCAGGACGGTGCGGAGCGCAAGGTCGTGCCCTACGGGGTGGCGGGGAACATGGACACCCCCAATCCCGATCCGGGCGAGGAGTACCAGCACGTCAACACGCAGTTGTTCGGGATCTTCGATCCGGAAGAGAACCGGTGCGTGTTGGCCGACAAGATGGTCGCCCCCTACAACCTGCCGGGCGAGCCGCTCCCAGTGCCTTCGATGGACGGGTTCGTCGCCGACTACATCAGCGCCTTCACGTCCGAGATCGGCCGGCAACCCAGCTACGACGAGTACGCCCAGATCATGTCGGGCTATACGCCGGACCAGATGCCGGTGGTCTCCGACGTTGGCCCGTGGATTCGCCACGTTCGATCACTGGTTCTGCGAGGTGCCGTCCCAGACCTTCACCAACCGGTCCTTCTTCCACGCCGCGACGGCGTCGCGGATTCGTGGTCAACACGAACCCCCCGGATTCCTTCCCGGTCCGCAACACCGCCGAGACGCTGTTCGAGCGCCTCGAGTCCAAAGGGTTGAGCTGGCGCATCTACTGCGATCCCCCCAGCCACGTGTCGTTCACGGGCCTCGTGCACGCGGCCCGCCTCTACACCCGATTCGCCCACAACTTCTTCACCACCAATCGGTTCCTCGAGGACGCCGAGAACGGGGAGCTCCCGACCTATTCGTTCATCGAGCCGAACATGTGGCACGGCCACAACGACATGCATCCCGCCTTCAATTCGCTTCTCCCCGGTTTGAAGATCGACGCGCCCGAGTCTCTGATCGGAGGTGAAGCCCTCCTGGCCAAGATCTACAACGCGGTGCGTTCCTCGTCGTCTGCCACGGGATCGAACGCCTTCAACACCCTGCTGATGGTCAACTTCGACGAGCACGGCGGGACGTACGACCATGTGCCACCCCCGGCCGTGGTCCCGCCTGATCCGTCGGCTCCCGCCGGCCAGTTCGGCTTTCGCTTCGACCGCTCGGGGGTACGCGTGCCGGCGCTCGCCATCTCGGCCTGGATCCCCGAAAAGACGGTCGTGAACGACGAGTACCGCAACACGTCGATCATCCGGACCATGCGCGAGCGCTGGTCGTTGGGCGCCCCGTTCTCCGCCCGCGACGGCGCGGCGCGCGACGTGGCTCCGGTCCTCTCGCTCGACCACCCGAGGCCGCCCGAGGACTGGCCCGAGGTCACGGCGCGCCCCGTGCCCCGCCCCGATGCCGCCCTCTTGGCCGCCGACGTGCCCCTGCGTCCCATGGCCCGGGCCGCCCTGTCGGGGTTGTTGGCGCTGGGCAAGGAGATCGGCCGCGCCGTGCCCGACACCTTTCACGAAGGCATCAAGAGCGGTGAGGCGATCTCCATGCTGCGCGACACCTTCGGCCACGTCTTCCCCGGCCTCCGGGAGCAGTAACGAGGGTGGGCGCGCCGGGGTCGAAGGCACAAGCGTTCCTCTCACTGCACACCGGAACCTCTCCCTTGCTCCTCCCCAACGCCTGGGACCCTGGTTCGGCCCGGATCTTCGCCTGGCTCGGGTTCGAGGCACTCGCCACGACGAGCAGCGGCGCGGCCGCGACCCAGGGACGTCTCGACGGGTCGTTGAGCAGAGACGAGACGCTCAACCAGGCCGCCGCGATGGTGGCTGCCACCGATCTCCCGGTCTCGGCCGATCTCGAGAACGGGTTCGGGGACGAGCCCGAGGCTGTGGCGGCAACGGTGCGCCTCGCCCTCGACGCGGGGCTGGCGGGGTGTTCGATCGAGGACTTCACCGGTGACGCCGAGAACCCGATCTACGACCCCGGCCTGGCGGCACAGAGGATGGCCGCCGCGTCAGAGGCGGCCCATGCGGGTCCGGTGCGGCTCGTGCTCACCGGCCGGGCCGAGAATTACCTGCACGGGCAGCCCGACCTCGACGACACCATCGCCCGCCTCCTCGCCTACGAGCGCGCCGGAGCAGACGTGTTGTACGCGCCCGGGATTACCGGCCTCGACGACATCCGCCGGGTCGTCTCCAGCGTCAGCCGGCCCGTGAACGTGCTGGCCCGCCCGGGAGGCCCGGCGGTGACCGAGCTCGCCGCCGCCGGCGTGGCCCGCATCTCGGTCGGTGGCGCCCTGTGTTTCGCCGCCCTGGGCGCGGTGGTCGAGGCAGCCCGAGAGCTCCAAGAGCACGGCACGTTCGGGTACTTCGAGCGTGCCGCGGTGGGTCTCCAGGCCGCCCGGGCGCGCGTTCGCTTCCGGGGAGGACGCGCCGCGGGGGTGACGGCGCGGGCCGGCTCCGGTAGGAACTCCGCTCCAGGAGGTACGCAGCTACAGGAGGAATTCCGCCATCATGCGCAGCGTGTCGGCGCTCCCCGCCACGAGCAGGGTGGTGGCGATCGACTCCTGCCACGCGGCGAGCTCGTCGCCGGATCTTGCCGCGCGGGCCGATGAGGGCGATCTTCTCCACCATGGACGTGGGCACGGCCGCGGCCGCCTCGTCCTTGTGGCCGTCGAGGTAGAGCTCCTGGATCTTGTGCGCTTCGGCCTCGAAGCCCATGCGCACGAACACGTCGAAGTGGAAGTTCATCTCCTTGGCGCCCATCCCCCCGATGTACAGGGCGAGCATGGGCCGGTACAGATCGGCGGCGCGCTCGACGTCGTCGTCCACCACGACGGGGCAGAAGGCGATCACCTCGAAGTCCTCGGCCCGGTGCCGGGCGCCGGGCCGGGCGAAGCCTTCGTCGAGCGCCGCCGAGAACTCGCCCATGTGGGCGGGGGAGAAGAAGATCGGGAACCAGCCCTCGGCGATCTCGGCCGCCAGCGCCACGTTCTTCGGGCCCTCGGCCCCGAGCACGATCGGGATGTCGTTGCGCAGGGGGTGGACGATGGCCTTGAGCGGCTTGCCCAGTCCCGTCCCTCCCGGGTACGGCAGGGGATAGTGGGGCCCGGCGCTGGTGACCGGCGCCTTGCGGGCGATCACCTGGCGGACGATCGAGACGTACTCGCGCGTGCGGGCCAGAGGCTTGGGGAAGGGCTGGCCGTACCAACCCTCGACGACCTGGGGGCCCGACACGCCCAGGCCCAGGACCAGCCGTCCGCCGCACAGGTGGTCGAGGGTCAGCGCCGCCATGGCCATGGCCGTGGGGGTGCGGGCCGAGAGTTGGCACAGGGCGGTGCCGAGGCGCACCCGCTCGGTACGCGAGCCCCACCACGCCAGGGGGGTGAGGGCGTCGGACCCGTAGGCCTCGGCCGTCCACACCGAGTCGAAGCCGAGCCGCTCGGCTTCGCGCCACGAGCTCGGGGGCGTCGGGCGGGGGGCCCGACCCCCAGTACCCCAGTTGCAGTCCCAGCTTCAGGTTCGCCATGGGCCCTCCTGTCGGCGCCGTGGTCGCGTCATCGCAGCTTGGCCACGATCTCGTCGGCGAAGCGGGCCGACGCGTCGAGCCGGGCCTGCAGCTGCACCTCGGGCGGGTCCGACGCGTCGACCTCGGCCACCATGGCCGGCGCGCACAGCATGTCGGTGACGCCGTAGTCCTCCTCGAAGCTCCGGTACAGGTCGGCATCGGGCCGGGCCCACAGCGACAGGTAGATCGAGAACGGCTCGTTCTCGCGTCCGGCCCGGCGGCGCTCCTCGGCCAGCGCGCCGAGGTACTCCCGCGCCTGGTCGGGCTTGTAGGCACCGGCCGCCACCCAGCCGTCGCACAGCGTCGCGGCCCGGCGCAGCGCCGGGGCCGAGTGGCCCCCGCCGATGATGGGGATGGGGCGCGGCGGCGACGGCTCCATGCGCATGGCGGGCACGTCGTAGTGCGGGCCGTGGTACTCCACCCAGCCCGCCGGCCCACAGGGCCCGCAGGGCGGGGATCATGTCGTCGAGCCGCTTGCCCCGGGTGTGGAAGTCCTGTCCGGTGGCCACGAACTCCTCCTCGCACCATCCCACCCCGACGCCGAGCGCCACCCGGCCCGACGAGAGCGACCGCGGCCGTGCCCACCTGCTTGGCCACCGTCATGAGGTCGCGGGCGGGCGCGATGTAGACGCCGGTGGTGAACTCGACGTGCTCGGTCACCGCCGCCATGGCGGAGATGAGGCACCAGGCGTCGGGCCAGTGCGGTGTCGGGATCCCAGTGGTCGCCGAAGCCCGGAGCGCCGTCCTCGCGGGTCGAGTACGTGTACCGGGACTGGCGGTCCCGGGGGAAGAACATGTGGTCCGACACGTAGATGCCGTCGTATCCCTGCGTCGTCGGCGGCCTTGGCCACCTCGAGGGTGTGCAGGGTGGGCAGGAACGTCACCGCTTGGTGGAATCGCATGGAACCAGCTTCTCCTCGGGTCGCCCGACGCTCGCGGCGACCGGCCTGTCAGCGCCCGACCGGTGCGCCGGGACTGAAAGCGATGGGGAGGTGCTTCACCCCGTTGATGAACGCCGACTGCAGTCGTTGGGGCTCGCCGTCGAGGCGCAGGTCGGGCATGCGGTCGAGGAGGTGCTGGAACATGACCCGGATCTCCATGCGGGCCAGGTTCGTCCCCAGGCAGAAGTGGGGGCCGCCGCCGCCGAAGGCCATGTGGGGGTTGGGGGAGCGGCCGATGTCGAAGACTTGTCGGGGTTCTCGAAGATGTCCTCGTCACGGTTGGCCGAGATGTGGAAGAAGACGACCTTCTGGTCCTCGTCGATGTGCTGGCCGCGGAGCTCCACCGGTCCGGTGGTCTGGCGGCGGAAGTTCATGACGGGGGTGACGAAGCGCAGCATCTCGTCGGTGGCGGTCGGGCAGCAGGGACCGGTCGGCGACGCAGGCGCTGCCACTGGTCGGGGTTCTCGAAGAAGGCGTGCATCGCCCCCGAGATCAGGTTCCGCGTCGTCTCGTTGCCGGCCACCGTGAGGAGGAGGAAGAACAGCTCGAGCTCGAGCTCCGAGAGCTGGTCGCCGTCCACCTCGACCTTGGCGAGCACGCTCATGAGGTCGTCGGCGGGGTCGGCCTTCTTCTGGGCGAAGAGCTCGGCCGCGTAGGTGAAGAGCTCGATGGCGGCCTCGCCCGCGTAGTTCTCGCCCGTCCGCGTTGGTCTGGAACTCGGGGTCCTCCTGCCCGATCATCCGGTTGGACCAGTCGAACATGTTGTGGCGGTCGTCCTGGGGCACGCCGAGGAGATCGGCGATGACCTGCAGCGGGAGCTCGGCCGAGATGTCGGTGACGAAGTCGGCCTGGCCCTTCTCGATGACGGCGTCGATGATGTCGTCGGCCGTCTTGTGGATCTTCTCCTCCAGGGCGTTCACCATGCGCGGGGTGAAGCCCTTGTTGACGAGCCGCCGGTAGCGGGTGTGCAGGGGCGGGTCCATGTTGAGCATCATCAGCCGCTGCTGCTCGAGCTGCTCGTCGGGCATCTCCCACAGCAACGTGGCCCGCTTGGCCGAGGAGAGTGCTCGTAGTCGCGGTTCACGGCCACGCAGTCGTCGTACTTGGTCACCGCCCAGAAGCCGGGGCCCTCGGGCTCCTCGTGCCAGTACACCGGGGCCTGGCGCCGGAGCTCGGCGAACCACGCGTGGGGGACGCCCGAGACGAAATTCCTCGAGTCGATGAGGTCGATGTCGCTGAGCTCCATGGCCGGTCCTCCTCGGTGAGTCGTGGCGTTCCCGGCCCGCCGGGCGCGGGCCGCCGTGGCCGTGGGCCCCACCCGCCGAAGGGGCGGCCACGTTTTCAGAACGTGTTCCAGTGATGATACGCCCCCGCCCCGGGGCGGGCCAACAGGTCCGGCGAGCCTGCGGCGCAATTGTCGGCGCCCGCAGGCGCCGGCTGGTACCGTGCCAAACTAGAACGAGTTACAGCAACGAGTCCCAAGATGTGTCACAGCGAGGCCGGGACCGGATGATCCGGCTCGGACCGGTGGTAGGACGGCGACCATGTTCCTGGAGGAGACCCCCGAGCAGCTGGCCCTGCGCCAGGAACTGCGCGCCTACTACGCCGAGTTGCTGACCGACGAGGTGCGCCGCGGCATCGGCGAGGTGGGCGAGGGCGGCGAGCTGTGGCGCGAGGTCGTCGGCCGCATCGGCAAGGACGGCTGGCTCGGCATCGGGTGGCCCCAGGAGTACGGCGGCCAGGGCCGGCCCGCCACCGACCAGTTCATCTTCTTCGACGAGACCCGCCGGGCCGAGCGCCCCGTTCCCCTTCGTGACCGTGAACACCGTCGGCCCCACGATCATGCGGTTCGGCACCGACGAGCAGAAGTCGTACTTCCTCCCCGCCATCCTGGCCGGCGAGGTCAACTTCGCCATCGGCTACACCGAGCCCGAGGCCGGCACCGACCTGGCCTCGCTGCGGACCCGGGCCGTGCGCGACGGCGACGAGTACGTCGTGAACGGGGCCAAGGTCTTCACGAGCGGCGCCGACATGGCCGACTACGTCTGGCTGGCCGTGCGCACCAACCCCGACGGCGCCCAAGCACAAGGGCATCTCCATCCTGGCCATGTCGCACCGACTCGCCCGGGCTTCTCCTGGAGCCCCATCGTCACCGTGGCCGGCGCCCGGACCACGGCCACCTACTACTCCGACGTCCGCGTCCCGGTGCGGCCAGCTGGTGGGGGCCGAGAACGAGGGCTGGCGGATGATCACCACCCAGCTCAACCACGAGCGCGTGGGCCTGGCGGCGTGGAGCGGGTTCGCCTCCCAGCTCTACGAGGAGGTCGCGGCGTGGGCGGCGGCCACGATCACCCCCGACGGCCCGGCCGTGCTCGATCTCGGCCGTGGGTGCAGTCGGACCTGGCCCGGTGCCGGGCCGAGCTCGAGGCCATGTACCTCCTCAATTGGCGCATGGCGACCGCGCTGTCCGCCGAGACCATGAGCCCGGCCGACTCCTCGACGGTGAAGGTGTTCGGGGTCGAGCGCAGCATGGACATCTACCGCCGCCTGCTCGGGATCGTGGGCGCGGCGGGCTACCTCTCCCCGGACTCGCCCGGGCGCGGTGCTGGCGGGCCGGCTCGAGCGCACCGCCCGCCACGCGCAGATCAACACCTTCGGCGGCGGCGTGAACGAGATCCAGCGCGAGATCGTGGCCATGGCCGGCCTGGGCATGACCCGGGCGGCGCGGTGAGCGCGGTGGCACCCGAGCGCCGCCGCGCCCGGCACGCCCAGCACCGCCGGCGGACGCCGACGCGTTCCTGGCGAAGCTGCGCAGCTTCGAGGGCAGGTCCAGCGGACCGCCCCTGGAGGCCCGCGACGAGGTCAACCAGGCCATGATCCGCCACTGGGTCGACGCCATGGGCGACGAGAACCCCGTCTACGTCGACGAGAAGGCGGCCCGGGCCAACGGCTTCCCGGGCGTCGTCGCCCCGCCCACCATGCTCCAGGCCTGGATCATGCGCGGCTACCTGTCCCAGCCGGGCGGCGAGCTGGAACGGCCCGCCGCGACGGACGTCGGGGGAGAGCCTCGGCCCAGGAGCAGCTCTTCGACGTGTTCAACGCGGCCGGGTTCACGTCGGTGGTGGCCACCAACTGCGAGCAGGAGTACGCCCGGCCCGTCGTGCTCGGGGACCGGCTCACGGTGTCCTCGGTCATCGACTCGGTCTCGCCCGAGAAGCACACCGGGTTGGGCGACGGGCCACTTCGTCACCACCCGCCTCGAGTTCACCGACCAGCACGGCGAGCGCGTGGCCACCATGCGGTTCCGCATCCTGCGATTCCGGCCCCGAACGGCAGCGGCCAGAAGGTCGACGCTCCCGCTGCGCCCCCGTCCCGCCCTCACCCAGGACATCGCCTTCTTCTTCGACGGGGCCCGGCAGGGCACGCTGCTCATCCAGCGCTGCGCGTAGTGCGGCCGCTGCGCCACCCGCCCCGCCCGGCCTGCGCGTCGTGCGGGTCCTTCGAGTGGGACACCGTCACCTCGAGCGGGCGGGGGACGGTCTACAGCTTCGTCGTCGTCCACCATCCCCAGGTCCCGGCGTTCGACTACCCCCTGCCCATCGCCGTGGTCGAGCTCGAGGAGGGGACCCGCCTGGTGGCCGACCTGATCGGCGTCGACCCCGGCGACGTGCGCATCGGCATGCCCGTGGTGGTCGAGATGGTGGCGGTCGACGACGAGCTCACCATCCCCATGTTCCGCCCCGCGTCCCCCGGCGAAGGCGGCCTGATGGACTTCACCTTCACCGAGGAGCAGGCGGCGGTGGCCGAGGCGGCGTCGGCGATCTTCCAGGGCATGGCCGGCACCGACCGGGTGGCGGAGATCGAGAACACCGCGGACCGTTTCGACGCGTCGCTGTGGGCGGAGCTGGCCAAGGCGAACCTCCTCGGCCTGGCCGTGCCCGAGGACCACGGCGGTTCGGGTCTCGGCCTGACCGAGCTGTGCCTGGTCCTCGAGCAGCAGGGCCGGGCCGTGGCGCCGGTCCCGCTGTGGGCCACCGTCGTCCTCGGTGCGCTGCCCATCGCCGAGTTCGGCACCGCCGAGCAGCAGGCCCGCTGGCTGCCCGGGGTGGCGGCCGGCGACGTCCGGCTCTCGCGCCGCGCTGACCGAGGTGGCCGCCAGCGCGCACAACTACCCCTCCGTGCACGCCGGCCCGAGACGGCGACGGGCTGGCGCCTGCACGGGACCGCCTTCGCCGTCCCCCAGGCCCATCTGGCCGCCCGGGTCCTCGTCCCCGCCTCCGTCGGTGGCACGACGGCGGCGAGACCATCGTGGCCATCGTCGACCCGACGGGTCCGGGCGCGACCCTCGAGCGCGCCACGACCACCGACCACCAGATCCATCCCCACCTCCATCTCGACGGGGCGCCGGTGGCGCCGGCCGACGTCCTGGCCGGGCTCGACGACGGCGCCGAGGTGGTGCGTGGATGCTCGACCGGGCCCGCACCGGCCTGTGCGCCATCCAGCTGGGTGTGACCGAGGAGGCGGTGCGGCGCGCCGCCGCCTACCTCAACCAACGCCACCAGTTCGGCCGCCCGCTGTCGTCGTTCCAGGGCACCATGCTGCGCGCCGCCGACGCCTACATCGACACCGAGGCCATCCGGGTCACCACGTGGCAGGCGGCGTGGCGCATCGACGAGGGCCTCCCGGCCACCGAGGCGGTGGCCGTCGCCCACTGGTGGGCGTCGGAGGCGGGCCAGCGCGTGGTGCACGCCACCCAGCACCTCCACGGCGGCCTGGGCGCGGACATCTCCTACCCGATCCACCGCTACTTCCTGTGGGGCAAGCAGATCGAGCTCATGCTCCAGGGCCCGAGCGCCGAGCTGGCCCGCCTGGGAGCGATGCTGGCCACGCGCCTGCGCAGCGGCGTTCCCGACCATGCCGGGGTGGAGGGCCGTGAGCACCGTGCGCGGCCGCAACGCTGCGCTTCGAGGACGTCGCCGTGGGCGACACGCTCCCCGAGCTCGTGATCCCCCTGACCCGGACCCTCATCGTGGCCACCGCCATCGCCTCGCCGCGACTACCAGGACGTGCACCACGACCCGAGCCTGGCCGTCGAGCGGGGCTCGCCCGACATCTTCATGAACATCCTCACCACCAACGGCTTCGTGGGCCGCTACGTCACCGACTGGGCCGGGCCCGGGGCCCGCATCGAGGCGGTGTCGATCCGCCTGGGCGCCCCCAACTACCCGGGCGACACCATGACGCTCACCGGCGCGGTGACCGCCGCCGAGGTCCCGGCCGGGCGCCACGACGGCCGGGGCGTGGTGGAGGTGGACGTGCGAGGGGCCAACAGCCGCGGCGACCACGTGACCGGGACGGTCCGCCTGTCGCTGCCCCGTGACGGTGCGGGCACTTCATGAGGCCGGTGTCATGAGCGCGAGGTCCCCCCGTCACCACACCTTCGCCGGCACCACCGCCATCAGCGGGATCGGCGCCACGGAATTCTCCAAGGAGTCGGGCCGCAGCGAATTGCGCCTGGCCACCGAGGCCGTGCGCAGCGCGCTCGACGACGCCGGCATCGCGCCCTCGGAGGTGGACGGCCTCGTCACCTTCGCGGCCGACACCAACCCCGAGATCGAGGTGGCCCGCACCCTCGGCATGGGGGACCTCACCTTCTTCAGCCGCATCCACTACGGCGGGGGAGCGGCTTGCGCCACCGTGCACCAGGCCGCCATGGCCGTCGCCAGCGGGGTGGCCGACGTGGTGGTGTGCTACCGCGCCTTCAACGAGCGCTCGGGGCACCGCTTCGGCACCGGCATCCAGGGCCGCGCCCCGATCGCCAACGCCGAGAACGCCCACTTCTCGTGGTACGCGCCCCAGGGCCTGCTCACCCCGGCGTCGTGGGTGGCCATGTTCGCCCAGCGCTACCTGCACGCCGCGGGGGCCACCACCGAGGACTTCGGCCGCGTCGCGGTGGCCGACCGCGCCTTCGCCGCGACCAATCCCGCCGCCTGGTTCTACGGCAAGCCCATCACCTTGGAGGACCACCAGGCGTCGCGCTGGATCGTGGAGCCGCTCCGTCTGCTCGACTGCTGTCAGGAGTCCGACGGCGGCCAGGCCATCGTCGTCACCAGCCTCGAGCGCGCCCGCGACGGCGCCGCGCCGCCGGCGGTGATCGAGGCCGCAGCCCAGGGCGCGGGCGCCCAGCAGGACATGATGACCTCCTACTACCGCGACGACATGACCCGACTGCCCGAGATGGGCGTGGTGGCGCGCCAACTGTGGGAGACCTCGGGGCTCGGGCCCGACGACATGCAGTGCGCGGTGCTCTACGACCACTTCACCCCGTTCGTGCTCTACCAGCTCGAGGAGCTCGGTTTCTGCGACTGGGGCGAGGCCAAGGAATTCCTCCGCGACGGCCACATCGGGCCCGGCGGCAAGCTGCCCACCAACACCCACGGCGGCCAGCTGGGCGAGGCCTACATCCACGGGATGAACGGCATCGCCGAAGGCGTGCGCCAGGTGCGCGGCAGCGCCGTGAACCAGGTGGAGGGGACCGAGCACGTGGTGGTCACGGCCGGCACCGGCGTTCCCACCAGCGGCCTGGTGCTCGGCGTCGACCGCCGCTGATCCCCCGGCGCTCTTCGCTGCGCCGCGCGCCGTCCTATTCGCTGCGCAACAGCGGGCCCGGACGTTGCCGGGCCGACACGAAGGCGGGACCGAGGGCGAGCGCGTTGGCCACCACCACCGCCCCGGTCGCCAGGACGGCGATGCCCAGGGCCGGGATGACGGGATCGGGCACGACGCCGAGGTTGGTGGCGAACCCGCTCCACACCAGGTGGCCCACCGCCACCCCGAGCGGGACGCCGATCACGATCCCGACGGCGGCCACCGTCGTGGCCTGCCAGCACACCGCCGCCGCGGCCTGGTGGCGGACGAACCCGAGCGCCTTGAGCAGGCCCAGCTCCCGACGCCGGCGGGCCACGCTCACCACGAGGACGTGCACCAACGTGGCCATCCCGAACAGCACGAGGACGACGCCGAGGATGAGGGGGAAGTTCACCGCCTCACCGAAGTTCACGAGGTTGGTCGGCGTCACCGGGACCGTGGCGATCCCCGGGAATTCGGTGACGTAACGCGCCACCGCGGCTCTCCCGGCCGCCCCGGGCTTGACGCCGGCGAGCAAGACGTAGTCGAGCCCCTTCGCCGCCGCGCTGCGGCATCCGCTTCCCGCCGGGCCCGGCCCGCAATGGGCGTCGACGAAACCCGAGACCGAGAAGATGGCCCCGCTGCTGAGCCCGACGACCCCGAAGTCGGGAGGGAACGACGCCGTGCCCACCACGTGGAAGGAGGAGGTCTGCTCGCCCCCGTTCGGGAGCGGCACCGCGACGGTCACCACCGAGCCGACATGGGCATGAATCTGGTGCAGGGTCTTCACGCCCAGGGCGACCTGGCCCGGTGCGGCGGGCAACCGCCCGCTCACCGACGACACCAGCAGCTTGCCCCGTAGCGCTTGTCCCGCGATGGCGTCGGTGCCGACCCCGTCGACGAGGACCGAGCCCGAGGTCCCCAGGGTGATGGCGGTCACGGCGGGGTTCGATTTCAGTTTCGCCAGCACCGGGCTCACCCCGGGACCGTCCTGGTTCAGGCTGTTGAACCACACGTCGAAGGCCTGCCCGTAGAGCCGGGGCGTGGCCGTGAGGTGCGTCAGGCTGGCGCCGAACACGGTGGTGGCGCACAACGCGGCGACGGCCAGCACGGTGCCGCCCAACGCCGTCGCCACGGGGACCGCGTTGCGCCCCTGACCGCGCTCGAGGGCGCGCCGCACCCCGATCACCGCGCTGGGAGGAGCGCCGGCCGCGGCCAGACGGGTGGCCAGCACCGACGGACGCCCGGCCTGATCGGTCTCCCGCCCCGCTCTCGCCCGCGCGGCGCGCACCGCCGGCCATATCCCGAGGACGACCACGGCCACCACGATGGCGACCCCCCCGAGCCCGAGCACCAGGCTGTCGAACCGCAGTCCCGTGGCCGGCTCGGCCAGACGCGCCTCACCCACGGGGGTCAGCGGGGACAGGGCGAAGGCGAGCCCCACCGCCCCGATGGCCCCGGCCACGCCCACCACCAGGGCACGCACCATCCCGAGGGTCACGACCCGGCCCGGCCCGAGGCCCATGGCGGCCAGGGTCCGGTAGCCCTCGCTCTCCACCACCGCTTGGCGGCTCAGGGCCTGGGCCACCGTGGCCAGGCCGGCCAGCGCGGCCAACGCGGCGAGCAGCCACCACCCCACCGCCTGGGGGTGGATGGCGTCGGTGATCGTGGCCGTCGCCTCTTGGTCTCCGTTCCCGAGCGCGCCGAGGGCCTTGGCGTCGCTGTCGAAGCGGGGCAGATCCGCGGTCCCGTGGCGCAGGCGCACGGCGTAGGCCGTGAACAGACCGGCTTGCGGGTTCACCTCCCGGTCGAACGCACGGGTGGTGATGACGTCGTCAGTCGGCGTTCCCACCGAGGGGAAGGCACCCTCGTCCGCTTCGATCCCCACCACCCGCAGGGAGAGGGTCGGGCCCGACGGGGGCCCGGTCCCATTGTCGTTGGCCTGCGCCGCGCTGAAGAACCCGACGCGCACCACGCTGCCGACGTGCACGCCGTAGTCCTGCTGGAGGCTGATCGAGGCCAGAACCTGGTCGGGGGCGGACTGGTCCAGGGCGTGGCCGGAGACGAGCTTGGAGAAATGCGGCAACGACGACGGGGGGACCTCGAAGACGCCGAAATTGTTCTCGGTCAAGCCCGGCCGGCACGCGCACACCGGGGTCCCGTTGTCCGGCGTCGTCATCTCGACGGCGGACGCCACCTCGGGCAGCTTGGTCAACTTGGGAATGGGCTCGGCCGCGTACACCATCGAGTTGTATCCGTACTGCGCCGCGAACCGGGGGAAGGCCGACGCCGTGCGCCGGCCGGCCGCCGCGGTGGCCAGCACCAAGGCGCCGACGACGGCGACGAGGACGGCGAGCGACAGCCAGCTCTTCCACCGGTGCCGGAACTCGGCGCGCGCCACGAACCGCACAGCCCCCACATCGACCTCCCTGCCTCAGTGTCTCTCACCCCGGCCCTCGGCCCAAGGTGGCCACCAGGTAGACCGGGCCTGGTGCTGGCACCCCGCCCGACCGCCATCAGGCCGGGCGCATTTTCTGGGCCCAGCTGGTGATTGGGCCATGCTGGGGAGATGGTGGATCGAATCGACTACGACGAGTTCGGGTTCTTCCACGAGAACGCCCAGGAGTACGGCCTGGCCTTCGACGGCCCCCCCGAGGTGCGCCGCGTCGGGGTCGAGGTAGCGCCGGGGCGCACCATGAGCGCCCTGGTGTGGGGAAGCGGCGAGCCCGAGCTCGTGCTGCTGCACGGAGGTGCCCAGAACGCCCACACCTGGGACACCGTGGCCATGGCCCTCGATCGTCCCCTGGTAGCCGTCGACCTGCCCGGCCACGGCCACTCCGACGGGCCCGGCTCGGGGTCCGAGGGGGTGTTGAGCCTCGACGGCAACGCCCGGGACGTGGCTGTCGTCGTCGGACAGGTCGCCCCCCAGGCCAAGGCGGTGGTGGGCATGTCGCTCGGCGGCCTCACGACCATCGCGTTGACCAAGGTGGCGCCCGAGCTGGTGCGCCGGGTCGTCCTGGTAGACGTGCTCCCGGGGCTCAAGGGGGAACGGTCCAAGCACATCACCGACTTCATCAACGGCCCCCAGAGCTTCTCGAGCCTCGACGAGCTGCTCGAGCTCACCGTCCAGTTCAATCCCACCCGGTCCGAGTCGTCGCTGCGGCGCGGCATCCTCCACAACGCCGAGCAGCAGAAGGACGGGACGTGGGTGTGGCGCTGGGCCCGACACCGGCCCCAGGTGGCGCCGCGGGACTCGGTGCCGAGCGGGGCCGCGGCCGCGACCTTCTACGACGGGCTGTGGGAGGCGGCGGCCGCCATCACGGTGCCGCTCCTGCTGGCGCGGGGCATGCGGGCCGATTCCGTGCTCGGCGACGAGGACGAGGAGGAGCTCCGCCGGCGGCTTCCCTCGGCCCGGGTCGTGCACGTCGAGGACGGCGGCCACAGCCTGCAGGGCGACACCCCCCTCGAGCTGGCGGCGATCATCGAGGAATTCGTCTTCGGGAGCTGAGCCGGTAGCGACCGGCGATCCACACCACCAGCCCGAAGATCGCACCACCGGCGAGGTCGGCGACGAGGGTGGTGACATCCCGGGAGCCGAAGGCCACGCTGGCCACGAACGACGCGAGGGCGAACACCACGCCGATGACCACGCTCCAGGCCAACCGGTGCGCGTGGGCCCACCCGTTGAGACGGTGCGTCGAGAACGACCGGCCTTCCACGCTGCTCACGATAGGAGCGACCGCCGAGATCCGCCCGGCACCGATGGGCCGACACTCGCAGCGCCGGCGATGACGACCGGCGCTCAGAAGCCGCGATCGAGATAGGACCCGGCGATCCCCCGGTCGGGTTCCCGCCGCCGCTCCACCCGAACGTCGTCGGCCGGGAACAGGTCGGGGAAGGTCAAGCCGTCGGAGAGACGACGGATGTGGTAGCCGCCGGGGAGCACGCCGGCCACCACGAAGCCGCTGCTCCAGTTGCCGAGGAATCGGTCCCGTACGCAGATCTGCGTGCCGATCTCGAGGGTGGCATCTGCCGTGTCGACCGCCTCGGGAAGGATCTGGATGTCCTGCGGCTCGCCCTGATACACCCGTCCCTCCCGGCCTTCGTCATAGCTTTCGACACGGGAGGGAACAGACTTTAGGAACGCCCGCACAGCAGTGGCCAGCCAGGGCGGCGGGCCGGCAGTGGCCCGTCAGGAGTGGCGGGCGAGGAAGGCGCGCAGCGGTCCGTTGACCTCGTCGGGATGGCTCAGGTTCGAGGCATGGCCGGCTCCGGCGATGCGCACGAGCTCTTCGCAGTGGGGAAGTTCCTGGGCCAGGCGTTCCGCCTCGTCCATCGGGAAGGACGCGTCCACCTCGCCGTGGAAGACGATGGCAGGGGCGACGATCTCCGGGACCCGGTCCCAAATGTCGTCGCGGTCCATGAGGGTCCGGAACGAGTCGCGCATGGCGTCACGGGGAGCGGCCTGCCACTTGGCGATCCACGGGGAGTAGTCGTAGCCCGGGCTCATGATGATCTGTGCGACGGCGTCGGTGAGCGCATCCGACGGCCCGTTGGTCGACCACTCGGTGTTCATGGCTTCGTAGGCGGGCCGCATCTCCTCGGGCTCGACTCCGGCGGAGGTGTCGATGAGTGCGAGACCGCGGACCCGTCGGGGCGAACCCAACGCCGCCCGCAGGGCGAGGAACCCACCTTGGGACATGCCGACGAAGAACGCGGCGTCGATGCCGAGATGCGAGAGCAGTGCCAGCGCATCGTCGGCAGAGTCCCAGTAGGTGAAGGGCCCCTGCGCCTCGGTCTGCCCGAACCCCCGCTCGTCCCAGCTGATGCAGCGGAACTCGCCCGAGAGCGCGCCCACCTGCGGTTCGAACATCTCGTGGTCCATGAGAAAGCCGTGGCTGAAGATCACCGGCGCGCCGCCACCCCCCGTGTCCTCGAAGTAGATGTGCTGGCCGTTCACGTCGGCAAAGGGCATGGATTCCTCCTGTGGTCACGAATGCTCTGGTCACGAATGCTGGCGGAAGGTGATCGTGAACCCCGGGAACTGGCCGCGGGTGGCCGGTCCGGGGACCGGGGTGGTGCCGATGCCGAGCCCGTTTCGCAGCGCGGCCACCGTGTAGTACTGCACGATCGGCCAGAACCGCTGTGGGGGGATGTTCTGGGCGGTGCAGCCGTTGACGCCGAGCTTGGCCAGCTCCGGGCTGACCAGGTGGAGCGACATGGCGAAGCCGATGAGGCCGCCGTTGCCCTGGCGGATCGACGTGCAGATGTCGGTGTACGAGTTGTGCCCCTCGCCCGAGATCTCGACGAACGTCGTGGGTCCGGGGAACTTGTGGAACTCGCCCGTGAGCGTGGCTTTGGTGAGGGCGATGTCCTGGTCCTCGCCGATGATCATCACCGGCTTGTGCGAGGGCGGGCCCGAAGGCCCGACCGGGGCCCACCCCACGGCCATGGTGACGCGCCGGTCGTTCAGCGCGTCGAAGGCGGTCTGACCCCCGGCCGAGTGTCCGACGGCCGCGACCTTGTGGGGGTTCGCCACGCCGTGGAGAGGCGAGGAACGCCGGGCCGAGGCCGTCTCGGTGGCGGTGAGCGAAGAGAACATGGTGCGCAGGTCCTGGGCGGGGGTGTCGGTCACGTTCCGCTGCGTGGCTTCGGCCAGAAGTCCTCGTTCGAGGTAGTCGGCCGAGACCACGACGAAACCCCACGACGCGATGCCGGTGAGGATGTGGGAGTAATAGAGGCGCGACGCACCGAAGCCATGGCTGAACAGCACGATGGGGAACGGGCCTTGAGGAGAACCGGGCACGCCCACATGGGCGTCGACGGTGACCGTGGCGTTGAACTTGGCCGGGATGATGGCCAGGAGCGCGTGCGGCAGGGGATCGGCCAGCTTGTAGCTGAACACCGGGTGTCCGGCCACCTTGGACGCGTCGGCCGGGTAGAAGACCGTCGCCAGCCGCTCCCCGTACTTGCCCGCGCGGCCCAGATCGAGCGTCGTCACTCCGACGGCGTAGGGCCCCGGTCGGGCCAGGTTCGGTCCGGCTCGGGAGGACGGGGTCGACGCCGAGCACCCGGCCAGCACCACACCGACGGCCAGGGTGAAGGCAACCAGGCATGCCCGTCTCATCTGCCTCCCCCTGGAGTGTGGCTACGGAGCCGACGCGTACAGCGTCCGGTCGTAGAGCCTCTCCAACAAGGACTTCTTCGTCGACGCGTATCTCGTCTCGACCTCGGTGTGGACGATCCGGCAGCCCAGGTTACGGGCATCGGCGAGAAGAACGATGTTGATGTCGAGGTCCACGGCGAGCTGGTGGAGATCCGGTTTCACAGAACCGGTCGGATCGGTTCGGTCACCCGGGTGCTTCGCGCTTGCGTTCGGCCACCCCGATCCGGCCCAGCACGTTGTAGATGTTGCGGGTCACCGACGTACCCGTGGCCGCGGCGATGCGATCGGCGATGCTGTCGGCGAGGGCCTCGCTCGCCTGCACCGCTTCCTCGTTGTCCCACAGCGTCACGGCGATGACGTGGTTGCGCGGGCCCGCCTTCTCGAGGACGAGCAGTCCTCGAAAGCCGGGGAGCGATGCGTAGGTCGGGGGAGCTCCGACCGCAACGACTCCACGACCTCGGTCATGCTCACGCTCTCGGAATAAAAGGTCATCACCCTCGACAGCATCAGGCGATCCTATTCCGGAGCCGGTGACCAAAGCGCGCTCCTAACGGCGAGTCGACTCCTCGAGGTCGGCGACGTCGGCTGGTCCCAGGGCTTGATACGGCACGTTAGGGGCGCGACCCGGGTGCCACCACACGGGGTCGCTGCAATTCCACCGCTCGCTCCGCAGCGCGCGCACGAGCACCTTGGACGTCGCTGTGATCGGCAGCTCGGGGCATACGCGCACGAATCGCGGCGCCCATTTCGTTCCCAGGTCCCTTTGGGAGGCGAGGAACGCCCCGAACTCCTCCGCATCGAAGGTCGTGCCGGGCCGCAGCTGCAATGCCGCCATGACCTGATCGCCGACGACGGGGTCGGGCACGGCGTACACCGCGGCCAGGACCACATCGGGGTGACGCTCCAAGATGCGTGCCACCGGTGCTGCCGCGAAATTCTCTCCGTCCACCCGCAGCCAGTCGTCGGATCGGCCCGCGAAGTAGAAGAACCCCGCCTCGTCCTGATAGGCGAGGTCCCCGGTCCAGTACCAACCGTTGCGCAGCCGGGCCAGCTCGGCCTCGTCGTTGCGCCAATATCCCTCGAACCCCATGCCACCGCCGGTCGAGACGAGCTCGCCCACGGCCTCCTCGGAATTCACGAGCACGCCGTTGTCGTCGAAGCGCGCGGCGCGACATTGGCGGCCGGTCTCGGGGTCGACGACCATCGTGCCTTCGGGCGCGCGACCGAGGGCACCGCGCGGCGTGTCGGGTGTGCGCTGCACGGTGGCGCCGCCCTCGGTGGAGCCGTAGCTGTCGACCACCACGCAGCCGAAGCGCGCAGCGAAACGGGCGATGTCGGCCTCCGCCCCTTCGTTGCCGAACACCCGGACGAGCGGGTTGTCGGCATCGTCGGGCTTTTCCGGGGTGGCGAGGATGTACGACAAGGGCTTGCCGACGTAATTGAAGTAGGTGACCCCGTGGCGCCGGACGTCGGACAGGAACCCCGAGGCCGAGAAGCGGCCCGTGCCCGGCAGCGCGATGGTCGCCCCCGCGGCGAGGGCGGGCGCCAGGCCCGCCATGAGCGCGTTGGAGTGGAACAGGGGCATCGAGATGTAACAGACGTCGTCGACGGTGAGGCCGAACATCTGGGCCACGATGATCCCGATGCGGGCCAGGCGTCCGTGGGTACAGCGACAGGCCTTGGGTGCGCCCGAGGTGCCCGAGGTGAAGATCAGGTAGCCGAGGCTGTCTTCGTGCACCCCGGCGGCACCGGGGTCGGGGAGCTCGGCTCCCGCCAGCTTCCCGAGCTCCGCCTGGTGGTGCGGGTCGTCCACCACCAGCACGCGGGAGCTCGACGACGCCACCGTCCCGATCCCGGCCCCGAGGTCGAGCCCGTCGACGAGCGGGAGGTGGGCCCGGTCGGTGACCAGGAGCTGACACTCGGTGTGGGCCAGGTCGCGGGCGAGGTCGGGACCCCGGTGGGTGGAGTTGCCTCCGACGAGCACCGCCCCGGCCAGGGCGGCGGCCCCCAGCCACAGCACGTGCTCGGGGACGTTGTCGAGGAGCGTGGCCACGTGAAAGGGCCCCGGGGCCCTTCGCTGCGCCAGCAGCGCGGCCCGGTCCCCACTGGCGCCGACCATCTCGCGCCAGGTCCACCGGCCGTCCCCGGCCACCATGCCGGGGCGGCCGTCCCCGGCCCGGGCCAGCAGCAATTCGGCGATGGTGTCCATGGTCAGGCCCGTCCTCGATCGGTCAATGGCGTCACGAGGCCCTGGTCAGGACCCCTGTGGCCGGGATCGCCGGCCCGCTCCCAATATTGGAACACGTTGCATTTTCGAAGGCAAGATGGTACGTTCCGAACCGAGCGAGAGGAGCGTTTCGCCATGGAGTTCGGGATCTTCAACGCCGTCAGCCTCCTGCCCCAATACCGCGAGGCACACGGCACGTCGGCGGAGCACGACCGCATCATGGACGAGCTCGCCTACATCCGGGCGGCCGACGCGGCGGGCTTCAAGTACTCCTGGTCATCGGAGCACCACTTTCTCACCGACTACTCCCACCTCTCAGCCAACGAGTCCTTCATGGCCTTCGCCGCCGCCCAGACCAAGAACATCCACCTGGGCTCGGGCATCTTCAACCTCACCCCGCCCGCCAACCACCCCGCCCGCGTGGCCGAGCGGGTGGCCATGCTCGACCACCTGTCCGAGGGCCGTTTCGAGATGGGCACCGGCCGGGGGTCCTCGACCACCGAGCAGAAGGGCTTCGGCATCAACGACCAGGAGCTCACCCGCCAGATGGTGGCGGAGACGCTCCCGCAGATCGTCCGCATGTGGAAGGAGGAGGACTACTCCTACGACGGCAAGTTCTTCTCCATGCCGACGCGCAACGTCCTCCCCAAGCCCTACACCAAGCCCCACCCGCCCCTGTGGGTGGCGGCCGGCAGTCCGGAGACCTTCGAGCTGGCGGCCCGACAGGGCCTCGGAGTGTTGTGTTTCGCCTTCGGCAAGCCCGAAGGGTTCGCGCCGCTCATCGAGAAGTACAAGAAGGAGATCGAGAACGCCGATCCCGTCGGGGGATATGTCAACAACAACGTCATGATCACGACGCAGATGCTCTGCCTGGAGGACGGCGGACGGGCTCGGGACGTGTTCGCCAACATCGACTCCAATGTCCATCTGAGCCTGGTATTCCGCTATCTCGACACCTTCCCCCGCCCGCCGGGCGTCCCCGACTGGCCCAACATCATCCCGCCCTCGACGCCCGAGCAGATCGACAAGAACATCGAGAGCGGCCTCATCGCGGTCGGGAGCCCCGACGAGGTGGAGCGCTCGATTCAGCGCTTCGCCGACACCGGTGCCGACCAGCTGAGCTTCGGGATGCTGTCGTCGTCCATGCCCATCGAGCTGTGCGAGGAGGCCGTGAGCGTCTTCGGCCAGCACGTGCTGCCGAAGTTCGACAAGGACCCCGTGCACAGCACCACCCGGCAGCGCATCGCCCAGGTCGGCGCCTGAGCCGGTCCGCTCAGGATCGGCCTCCCCCGCCCAGGTCGACGGGAAAGAACATCTCGTAGGGACCATCGAAGTTGGGCAGGAAATTGGGCCGCAGTCCCTCGGGGGCGTCGTTGCGGGCCGCCATCTGAGACGGGTAACACCGCAGCGCCTCGCGCTTGCGTTCCCGGTAGCCCTCGGTGCGTACGAGCTCGGGCCGGCCGCCCCGTCGCAGGTAGCGGAGCAGGCGGACGGGCCGATCGAACTGCCAGATCGGGTAGGTGAGCATCCGGACCCCCGTCCCCACCAGGGCGCGACGCGTCGCCGCCCCGAGCACGGCGTGGTCCTCATGCGGGTCGTCGTCGGCCGTCACCAATACCTCGGCGGGGCGCCAGGCGGCCACCACCTCGGCGATGGCAGCCTCGAGGGCCCCCTCGCTCCCGGCCAGCTCGGCGTCGACGAAGGGGAGGCGGGTGACGTCCCCGTCGGACAAGCCGAGCACCCGGCACGCGGCCCGCAACTCGCCCGTGCGCAGAGCGGTCACTTCCGCCGGGTCGCCGACCGGAGACTTGCTCCCGTCGGTGGCCACCACGAGGTGCACCGGTGTCCCGGCGTCGACCTTACGCATGATGGTCGCTCCGACACCGAGCGTCTCATCGTCGGGATGGGGAGCCAGCACCAGGCACGACCTCCGAGCGGCACCTTCGGTCACGTCGGTGCCGGTGCGGAACAGCGCGCCGCGTACCACCGCCTTCAGCGCCGGATTGAGCGGTTCGAATGCGTCCTCCGCGAACGCACGCGCAGACGGGCTGAACACGGGGCGAGACATTATCGGGCGTCACTCGCCCACCCTGCGGTGTTCCGGATGTCCCGGTCAGAGAACAAGTAGCCTCGTCCCCGGTCACCTGTGCGTCAGTGCGGGGGGCTCTAGCGTCGTCGCCTGAGGCGGGTCCTCGTTGGTGAGGCGCTTGGTCGGGTCGCCGTCGCGGTGTCACCCTCGGCCCCCCCGGGGTCGGCACATGCGGCGGCGGTCCCGACGCACCGCACGACGGGTGATGCAGGCTCGAGCATGTCGCCGCCCATGACGGGGTGGCTGTGGTCGCGCCGTCAGGAGAACGCGCCAGCGACCTCGTCCGCGCTCGCCAGCGTGGCGACCAACGCCAAGGTATGGCGCGTCACCTCGTCGGCATAGGCGCGAGGGACGCCGCACACGGCGTCGGTGACCACGACCACGCGGTACCCCAGGTTCACCGCTTCGATGGCGAGCCCCACGATCCCCAGGTTCAGCGACACTCCGGTCGCCACCACCGTCGTCACCCCCAGCGCGCGCAGGACCGAATCGAGGGACGTGCCGGTGAAGGGGGACACGCCGTGGCCCCGGTGCGACACGAGGTCCCCGGGCGCGGGACCGAGCTCGGGGACCAGCTCCACCGCGGCCGTGCCGTCGACGAGATGCTCGGGTCGGCGCAGCATGGCGGTGATGAGCGGCGCGTTGGCGGGGGACCCGCGCCGATCCGACCGGAACCCCGCCGTGCAATGGACCACGGGGACACCGGCGGCGCGCGCCGCGCCCAGCAGCCGGGCCGTGTTGTCGATCACGCCGACGTCCCGTACCGCCGCGGCGAGCTCGGGAAAGCTCGACAGGTCACCCGCCACACCCCGCTGGATCTCCATGGTGAGCACGGCGGCTCGTCCGCCTCCCACGAGCTCGGCGAGGGTGACCGGCACAGCTCAGCGCACCACGGTGCCGCGAAAGGCGCGGCGCCGCTTCACGATGCCGCGTCGGCCTGCAGCGGGATCAACCGCCCGGTACCGGCGCCGTGACGATGGCATTGGCCCACTGATAGTCGGGCTTGCCGCTCGGTGACCGTTCGATCTTGTCCACCACGTGCAGCTGCCGGGGCACCTTGTACCCGGCGACGTGATTGCGGCAGTGCTCTTGGACGGCTTCGAGTGAGGGCGCGGCGCGGCCCACCCGGGGCTCGACAATGGCGGCCACCCGCTGGCCGAAGCGCTCGTCGGGTGCGCCCACCACGATGGCGTCCATGACGTCAGGATGGGAGCGGACGACCGCCTCGACCTCCTCGGGGAAGATCTTCTCGCCCCCCGAGTTGATGCAGATCGATCCCCGGCCGAGGAGTGTCACCGAACCGTCGGCCTCCACGGTGGCGAAGTCGCCCGGCATCACGAAGGGCTTGCCTTCGATGGTGATGAACACCTCGGCGCTCTTCACCGGGTCGTTGTAGTAGCCGATGGGGATGTCACCGGAACGGGCGATCTTGCCGATCACGCCGGAGCCGGGCTTCACGAGCTCGAGGTTCTCGTCGAACACGACGGTGCCGCCGGTCGAGGACACCGTCGGACCGCTCCGCATGGCGGTCCCGCCCGGCTTGATCATGGAGATGCCGTTGTTCCCGCCTTCGGAGGACCCGACGGCGTCGGTCATGATCAGTTCGGGGAATTGGGTGAAGAACGCGTCTTTCACCGACGGGGAGAAAAGGGCGGCGGTGGACGTGATGCCGATCAACGACGACAGGTCGTAGGACACGCCGGGTTCCGACAACGCCTCGATGAGCGGCCTGCCCATGGCGTCCCCGGTGATCATCACCATGTTGACCTTCTCGCGCTCGACGATGGTCCACACCTCGTGGGGGTCGAACTTCGGCACCAGACAGACTCGGTTGCCGACGAAGCTCTGGCCCATGACACCCCATTGCGTGGCGCCGTGCATGAGCGGGGCGATGGGAAGGAACGTGAGTTGGCCCCCGGCCGCCAGGCCTTTCTCCACCATCTGCTCCGGTCGGTCCATGCGCACGCCGGTGAGCGCGTCGAGCCCTCCCCCGAGCGCGAAGAAGACGTTGCGCTGGGGCCACACCACGCCCTTGGGCATCCCCGTGGTCCCACCCGTGTAGAGGATGTAGAGGTCGTCGCCCGAGCGCGGCTCGAAGTCGCGTCCGGGCGCTCCCGACGCGATCGCGGCTTCGAACTCCACGGCGTCGTGGCGAGGGTCGGGCTCCCCGCTGTCGTCGTCGATCACGATCACGTGTCGCAACGCCGGCAGCTCAGGCAGCAGGGCCGCCACCCGGGGCGAGAATTGGCGTTGGTGTACGAGGGCGACGAGGTCCGCGTTGGAGAACAGGTAGCGGAGCTCGTCCTCGACGTAGCGGAAGTTGATGTTGATCCACACCGCCCGCAGCTTGAACACGGCCCATGCGGTCTCGACCCACTCGGCGCTGTTGAGCGCGTAGATGCCGACGTGGTCCCCCCGGCCGACCCCGGCCGCGGCGAGGTGGTGGGCGAGGCGGTTGGCCCGTTCCTCTATCTGGGCGTAGGTGGACCGCCGGCCATCGCAGACGATGTACTCGCGGTCGGGGAAGGCGTCGACGGCCGCCTCGAACAGGTCGGCGAGATTGAACTCCACGGTCCCCAAACTAGAACAAGTTCCCGTCGGGTGGACAACCGGCGGTGGCCCGAGTCGGCCCGCCGACGGCGCCGGTGGGACACGGCCGGCGCACGACGCCGCGGTCCACGCGAAACGAGAGGGCCCAAGCCCTCTCGCTCGCCGGTACCGTGACCGCCCCCCTGGTCCTTCCTCGCCAGCGTGAGCGCGTCGAGGCTCCGTGTCCAGTACCAGGGAGTAAGCAGTCGGGCTCGACGAGCGGGCGGGGGTGACCGGGGTGACGGGGGTGACCGGGGTGGCGGCGCCGGCCGGGGCCGGACCCGCTCACGACAGTTGGCGATCGCGCTCGGTGGCCAGCGCCTCGGTCACGGCGCTGGCGATACCGGGCCCGTCCAGGCCGAGCTCGGCCAGGATCCCGTCCGGCTTGCCCTGGGGGATATAGCGCGGAGGCACCCCCAAGATGCACACCGGGGGCAAGGGGTGGTCGACGTCGCTGAGACTCCGCATGGCGTCGGCGAGGAACATGCCCGCGCCGCCCACCCGGATGCCGTCCTCCATCGTGACGACCAGGCCGTGCGCGGCGGCGTCGGCGAGCATGGCAGGGTCGGGAGGAGAGACCACCCGGACGTCCCACACCGTGGCGTCCACGCCGTCGGCGGCCAGCTTGCCCGCCGCTTCCTCGGCCGCCTCGAGGAGCTTGCCCACCGCCAGCAGGCACACCGTGCCATCGCCCCGATGGACCTGGCGCGCCGCCAGTCCGGCCCCGACGGCGCCGTCGCGTGCTTGGCGGGCCGGCGTCTTCGGGAATCTGATGGCCGAAGGGCCCGCCAGGTTGAGTGCCTCCTCGAGCATCACGCCAACCTCTTGGGCCGATGAAGGCGCGAAGACCGTCATCCCGGGAATCGACAGCGTGAGCGACAGGTCGAGGACGCCGTGGTGACTGGGCCCGTCGTCCCCGGTGATCCCGGCCCGGTCGAGGGCGAAGACCACGGGGAGGCCGTGCAACCCCACGTCGAGGTTCGCCTGGTCGAAGGCGCGGCTGAAGAAGGTGGAGTAGATAGCCACCACGGGTCGGAGTCCCGCCATGGCCATGCCCGCGGCGGCGGCGACGGCGTGCTGCTCGGCGATGCCCACGTCGAGGAACCGGTCGGGGTATTCGGCCTGGAAGGGCAGAAGCCCGGTGGGGCCGGGCATCGCCGCGGTGATGGCCACGACCTCGGGCCGGAGCCGGGCGGCGTCGAGGACGGCGCGGGTGAAGGCGTCGGTGTACGTCGCCGGCGCGATGGTGGCCGAGGGCGCCGCCGCGGTGGGCTGCACCTTGAAGTCGTGGAGGTGCTGGACGTCGTCCTCCTCCGCCGGGGCATAGCCACGGCCCTTCTGGGTGAGCACATGGACGACGATGGGCCCGCCCCATTCGGTGGCATGGGCCAGCGCCTGTTCCATGCCGGCGATGTCGTGGCCGTCGATGGGGCCGGCATAGCGGACCCCGAGAGCCTCGAAGAACCGGTGGGGCGTCACGATCTCGCGTACGGCGCTCGTGAGTCCGTGCAGGCTCGAGTACGCGAGCCCACCCAGCCCGGGGATGGCGCGCAGCACGTGGCGGGCCCGCTCTCGGGCGTGGACGTAGGAAGGGCTCAGTCGGAGATGGGTGAGACCGGCCGACAGCCTCGACACCGTGGGCGCGTACGACCGACCGTTGTCGTTGAGCACGATGACGACGCGAGTGCCGGCATGGCCGAGATTGTTCAGCGCCTCGTACGCCATGCCCCCGGTGAGCGACCCGTCACCCAGCACGGCCACGACGCGCCGGTCGTCCTCGCCCCGACGCTGCATGCCCAGGGCGATGCCGTGGGCGTAGCTGAGCGCGGTGGAGGCGTGGCTGTTCTCGATCCAGTCGTGAGGAGACTCGGAGCGGGACGGGTACCCCGACATCCCCCCGGGCTGGCGCAGGGTGGCGAAGGCTTCCTGGCGGCCCGTGACGAGCTTGTGGGTATAGGCCTGATGCCCCGTGTCCCACAGGATGACGTCGCGGGGGGAGTCGAACACCCGGTGCACGGCCAGGGTGAGCTCCACGGCCCCGAGGTTCGACCCGAGGTGGCCGCTGTTCGCCGTGACTCGATCGACGATGCAGGCCCGGATCTCAGCCGCCAACTCGGTCAACTGCGACTGGGACAGCTTCCGGAGGTCGGCTGGTTCGTGGATGTCGTCGAGGAGCATGGGCACCTATTCGGGGGACGCCCGAGGCGGCGACCCTTCGTCACGCTACCGCGGACGACGCCCGACAGGCACTAGCCCCCGCCCCCGGCCGGGGCCGCACAGGCCCTTCCCCCGGCCCCTTCGGGCCTCGTGTCTCGAGTCCGTGCGGGCGGGCGAACCCGCCCGGGCCTGATGACGAGCACCCGCCGAGCCCGGCGAGGCAGACTCTGCGCGCGAGGGTGGTTTCCACGGAGGACCCCGCCCCGGGACCCGAGAGGAGCGTGCGATGCAGGCCGACGTCAAGGGCACAACCATGCCGGTTCTGGAGATGATCCTCGAGCCCGGCGAGGCTCTCGTCTCCACCCATGGCGACCTGTCGTGGATGACGGCGAACATGCAGCTCTCCCAGACCGCCAACACCGGCGGCGGTGGCGGGATCATGGCCGGCCTGAAGCGCATGGCCGGCGGCGGGGGTCTCTTCCTGACCCGCTACGAGGCGACCGGGGGGCAGGGGATGGTGTCCTTCGCCAGCAAGCTCCCGGGCCGGATCTTCCCCATCGACATCAGCCCCGGGCACGGATACGTCGTCCACCGCCACGGCTGGGTGTGCGGCACACCGGGGATCACGCCCTCGGTGGCGCTGCAGCAGTCGTTTCGCGGTGGGCTGTGGGGCGGCGAGGGCTTCATCCTCCAGAAGCTCGAGGGCGAGGGCAAGGCCTGGATCGAGCTCTCGGGTGAGATGACCACCTACGACCTCGCCGCGGGCCAGTCCCTGCTGGTCCATCCCGGCCACGTCGGCATGTTCAACGACAGCGTGACGTTCACGGTGATCCGCCTGCCGGGGATCGCCAACCGGTACATGGGGGCCGATGGCCACCATCTCGTCTCGCTGACGGGACCGGGGACGATCTGGTTGCAGTCCATGCCCCTGCCGGTCCTGGCGCAAGCGCTGTCGGAGTACCTCGGCGGTGACCACGATGCCGGACGTGACGCGGCCGGCGGCGGCGTGGTGGGAGGAGTCCTCGGCAACGTGCTGGGCCGACAGGTCTGAGAACCGGGGCTCGCCCCTCAGCGGGCCTTGCCCAGGAAGTGCCCCCGTTCGACGATGACGCGGGTCACCTTCCCGGCTCCGACGAGGCCGGCGGCGTCGGTCGCCGTCACGGTGAAGACGAGTCGGCGCCCTTCTACTTTTTCCAGGGTGGCCTCAGCCACGATCTGCGAACCGGTGCGAACCGGTGCCAGGTGGTCGAACTGGACGCGCACGCCCACGCTGGTGTGGCCTTGCTCCAGCCTCCCGTCCACGGCCAGGCACGCCGCCTCCTCGCACAGGGCGATGAGACGGGGCGTCGCCAACACCGGGACGTCGCCTGACCGGAGGGCCAGCGCGGTGTCGCCGTCGAGCACGACGAGGGAGACGCGGGCGCTCAGGCCGGGTTCGACAGGCACGGCGGTACGATACGAAAGACAGGCGCCGCCGGCCACACGGCCGGCGGTCGGCGCGATCGGTCCACGGCGATCGGTCCATGGTGGCGCGGCTGGAGGGCCTGGTCCACGGGCTCGGGCCGCGAGGGTCAGGTCCCCGAAAGGAGAGGTGTGCGGTGAGCGACGCAGGCTCGGCAACAGGACTGCTTGTCGAGACTCCCGTGATCGAGCGCGTGCTCGGTGCGGCGCTTCGACGCGGGGGGACTTCGCCGAGGTCTTCGTGGAGGACCGCCACGCCACCTCGGCCGTGCTCGACGACGGCCGGGTCGAGGAACTCTCGTCGGGTCGCGACCGCGGTGCCGGGGTTCGGGTGGTGGTGGGGGAGACGACCGGCTACGCCCACACGGCCGACCTGTCCGAACGTGGTCTCCTGGCCGCAGCCGAAGCAGCCGCGGCCGTGGCCCGACAGGGAGGCGGCGGGCGAGTGGTCGCACTCGAGCGACGCGACGCGGTGAAGAGAAACGACGTGGTCCTCCTGCCCGAGGGAGTCTCCAAGGCCCGCAAAATCGAGCTCCTGGCCAAGGCCGACGAGGCGGCGCGCGCCAGCGGGAGCGCCATCTCCCAGGTGTCTGCTTCCTACGGGGACGGCCGCCGGAGAATCCAGGTCGCCAACAGCGACGGTGTCCTCGTCTCTGACGACCAGGTTCGTTCGCGCTTCAGCGTCTCGTGCGTGGCCGTCGGGGACACGGGGATGCAGACGGGATACGAGTCCAGCGCCCTCACGGTCGGATTCGAGTTGTTCGACACCGTCGACGTGGCGGACATCGCCTCCAACGCGGCGCGCCGTGCGCTGGTCAAGCTGACGGCCCGACCGGCGCCGAGCGGGGAGGTTCCGCTCATCCTCGAGTCGGGCAGCGGGGGCATCCTCTTCCACGAAGCGTGCGGGCACGGCCTCGAGGCCGACCACATCGCCAAGGACGCATCGGTGTACGTGGGCCAGGTGGGAGAGCAGGTGGCCAGCCCCCTCGTCACCCTGGTCGACGACGGCACCATCGGGCCGGAGTGGGGCAGCTTCGCCGTGGACGACGAGGGGAACTCGGCCCAGCGCAACGTGCTCATCGAGAACGGTGTGCTCACCGACTACATGTGGGACTACCTCCGGGGCCGCAAGGAGCACCGGGGCTCGTCGGGGAACGGTCGGCGCCAGAACTACCGCCATCTCCCCATGGTCAGGATGACCAACACCTTCCTCCTGAACGGCGCCAGCGACGCCGACGAGATCCTGGCCCAGACCCCGACGGGCGTCTATGTGGCCAAGCTCGGAGGCGGTCAGGTCAACACCACGACGGGCGACTTCGTGTTCGGAACGGTCGAGGCGTACCTGATCGAAGACGGGCACCTCACCGAGCCCCTGCGAGACGCGAATCTCATCGGGAACGGCCCCGAGGTGCTCCGCCGCATCGACGCCGTGGCGAACGACTTCGCCATGGGCCCCGGGACGTGCGGGAAAGACGGCCAAAGCGTGCCCGTGGGGTGCGGTCAACCGACACTGCGGATCACCGGGGTGACGATCGGGGGGACCGCCGGTGACTGACGCCGCCCGCCTGCAGGCCCCCGTCGCCGTGGCCGAAGGTGAGCTCCTGGAGCTGGCCGTGCGCGTGGCGGGCGCGGCCAAGACGGGCGAGGAGCTCGAGGTCTACGTGTCGCGTGGCGTCGAGACCGACGTCCGGGCCTACGAAGGCGAAGTGGAGTCCCTGTCCTCGGCGGCGTCCGCCGGGGTGGGGATCCGGGTGGTCGTGGGAGGGCGCCAGGGATTCGCGTACGCGGGGACCCTCGAGGAGTCGGTCCTGAAACAGACGCTCGCCGACGCCCGTGACAACGCCACGTTCGCGACCGCCGACGAGCACGTGGGCCTGGCCGGCCCCGACGGGGTGACACCGACATCACTGGACCTGTGGGACGACGAGGTGCTGCGGACTCCAAGTGCCGACAAGGTCGAGATGGCGCTGGAGCTCGAGCGGAGGGCGCGAGGCGCCGATCCCCGGGTCCGTCAGGTCGCATTCGCGGACTACGGCGACGTGGCGGCCGAGGCCGCCGTGGCCAGCTCCACCGGCATCACCGCCACGGCCCGGCGCACCGTGGCCAGCGTGGCGGTCGAGGCCATCGCCGGGGCCGACGCCGACAGCCAGACCGGAGTGGGCTTCAGTGCAGCCCGGGGCCCCGGAGACCTCGATCTCGACAAGGCGGTCACCGACGCGGTGGAGCGCTCGACCCGGATGCTCGGCGCCACCAAGGCGCGCTCGGGACGGTGCGTGGTCATCCTCGATCCCCGGGTGACGTCGACCCTGCTGGCGGTGGTGTCCTCGGCCCTGTCGGGCGAGGCCGTCACCAAGGGTCGTTCGTTCTTCGCCGACCGCGTGGGCGAGGCGGTGGCGGTGCCGACGCTGATGCTCGTCGACGACCCCACCGACGCCCGCTCTTTCGGGGCGTCGACGCACGACGCCGAAGGCCTTGCCTGCCGGCGCAACGTGCTCATCGAGAACGGCGTGCTGCGCGGGTTCGTCTTCGACACCACCGCGGCCCGTCGAGCGGGCACGGCGTCGACGGCGTCGGCGGTGCGAGGGGGCTACGCCACCACACCCGTGGCCGGCTGCCGTGCCCTGCTGCTGTCCCCGGGATCACTGGGATCGGCCGAGATCCTTTCCGAGGTCGGAGAGGCGCTGTTCGTGCAGTCGATCACCGGCGTGCACTCGGGGGTCAACCCCGTGAGCGGAGACTTCTCGGTGGGAGCCGAGGGACTCATGGTGCGCGGCGGCGTGCTGGCAGAGCCGGTGCGGGAGGTCACGATCGCGTCCACGCTGCAACGGATGCTGCAGTCGGTGCTGCACATCGGCTCGGACGTGGAATGGCTCCCCGGTGTTGCCGCCGGCCAGACGGTGGCTATCGACGGGATGGCCCTGAGCGGTTCGTGAGGCGGTTCCTGAGTCGGGCGGCCCGTGAGTCGGGCCGCCCTAGGAAGCAGCCGCGGTCGATCCGGCAGAAGTCGTGGTGCCGGTCTTCGGGGACGAGCCTGACCCCGGGGAGTCCGAGGATTTCGATCCCGAGGAGTCCGACGAGCCGGAGGCGCCCGAATCAGTAGAAGCAGCAGCCTTCTTGTCCGACTTCTCCGAACTGTCGGACTTGTCCGACTTCTCCGAGCTCCCGGATTTCTTCGACGAGGCCCGACTGTCGGTCTTGTAGAACCCACTGCCCTTGAACACCACACCGACGGCCCCGAAGACCTTGCGGAGGGGACCGCCGCATGACGGGCACTCGGTCAGGGGGTCGTCGCCGAACTTCTGGACAACGTCGTGGTGCTCGCCGCAGGACCTGCACTGGTATTCGTAGGTCGGCATGCCTGTCCTGATTCCCTTCCGACGTCCGGAGATGCCCGTCTGGCACTCGTAACCCTTGAGTGCCAAGTCTACCGTTGCGACGCACATTGCCGGGCCCTGGGCGCCGGTCGGGAACCAGGAAGGTCCTGGTGACGTAGACTTCGCGCCGTGGTCGACCGCAGCCTGACGCACCTCGATCCCCTCGGCGGTGCCCGCATGGTCGACGTGACTCCCAAGGAGCCGACCCACCGCCGGGCGCTGGCCCGGTGCAAGGTCATGATGGCTCCCGAGACCACGGCCAAAGTGGCGAGCAACGCCATCACCAAGGGCGATGTGCTGGGGGCAGCTCGAATCGCCGGAATTCAGGCGGCCAAGAAGACGCCCGATCTGATCCCGATGTGCCGCCCGCTGCTGGTGGGCGGCATCCACGTCAACTTCACGATCGGCGACAACTTCGTGGAGGTCGAGGCTCAGGTCGAAACCGTGGACCGCACCGGTGTCGAGATGGAGGCCCTGACGGCGTGCACGGTGGCGGCCTTGACGATCTATGACATGTGCAAGTCGTCGGACCGTTCCATGAGCGTCGGAGAGTTGGCGCTGTGGGAGAAGACCGGCGGCAGCGTCGGCACGTGGCGGAGGCCGGCGCTCTAAGGACCCGGTCGTCCCGCCTGCTGTGGCAGGCCGGACGTGTCGTCAGTGGAGCCGGAACCGCTTTCTGCGCCCTCGGGCGATCAGGGTCATGTCCTTGCTGATGAGCTCGGACTCCGAGTCCGGAGGAGCCTCGGTCGCGACGACCTCGGGCGCGGCCGACAGGATCTCTGTCGCCATGGACGCGGCAGAGTTCAACTGGTGGGCGGAGTCAGACGTGAAGACGGGGTCGTCTTCGATGAGCTCCGACGCAGCGGACGGGCCACTCCCGTTGAGGGGGGCCGTGGGCTCCTCGGAGCTCGGCGAGCCGGGCAGTGACGACGGCGTCGCCAAACTCGCGTCGGGAGCCTCGCTAAAGGAGAACCCCACAGGTCGAGCCTGAGTCATTGGCGGCGGTGGTGGCGGGGGCGGAGGCGGCGGCGGCGGTGGTGGTGGTGGCGGTGGTGTCGCAAGCTGCGGCGGATCTTGGGCGACGAACACCGAGGCCGGCGGGTCCAAGGGTGCGTCGGTCGCAACGGTCGGAGCCACCGGAACGTCTGGCTCCGCGCTCAGCGTTTCGGGCGTCGCACTGAACACCGGATTCGACGGTGGCGCCACGTCGGGAAAGACCGGTGGGGGCGCCTCGGCGGTAAAGACCGGAGGAGGAGGAGGAGGGGGCGGCGGAGGCGCGACCGGTGGCGGCGGAGGGGGAGGCGGCGGCGGAGACGCCATGACCATGGTCGATTCGCGAGGCGGCGCGACCGGTGCCGGCGCGGTCTCGGAGGCGGTGGCACCGGACTCCGCGGCACGATGTGTGCCGAGCAAGATGTCAAGGACCTTGCTGTGTTCGAAGGTCAGGCCGGGAGGCGACGCCGTGTCGGTGGACACACGCTCGAACACGGGCTCCTCGTGTGGGCGAGTGTCGGTGCGGGTCATGGCCGCGCCCTGGTCGGGCGCAGACACGCCTCCGGCATCGGGGGAAAGGAGTGCCGTGGTGGCGGGGGCCGTGGCCGGGCCGAACTCGGAGGCGAGTACCGCATCGAGAGCACTGGCGGTGAGTTCCGCCACCGACGTGGCAGGCAGGACCTCCCCGTCGAAGGAAGGAACGAAAAAGACCGGCTCGGTGACGCCTGCTTCCCCCGCTGGTTCTGGCACCTCTGTTGCTCCGCTCCATTCACCTTGCGCCGAGCCCACGGCGCCCGTCATGTCACTTTCGGCAGGAGAGGCCGAGTCCTTGAATCCCAGAGCCGGAACATCCTCCTGAGGAAGAGGTAGATCCGAGGCCGTAGCAGCGCCGTGGGTCTGGAGCCTCTCTTGCGCTTCGGCGGCGCGGGCGTCTTGGACCATGAGGCCGAGGTCGTCGACGGCCCGGGCCATTCTGGCCTGGTCCTCCTCGACCTCGACGAGTCGCTCGAGGATCTCCTGCCACAGCTTGGTCGACGACACCGGCCCCGAGCGGACGAGGTCACCCGACGAGGGGTCGCCTTCGTGTTGACCGCTCTCCATTGTCATGCCCGGGCTCTTCCCCCTGGTGACCCATGCACTACGCCACGGCGGTTCGAGGTCCCAGAGTCATGCGCCTCGACTGCCACCGGCGGGCCTGCTGGACTGCGCGCAAGCCAGAAACGCAGCGTAGTCAGCCGACCACGGCGCGGAAAGCCCGAATATCGAGTGGTCGCAACCGGTGCACATCTACCCCCGAAACGCGGTCCCGGCGGCATCAGCGGGCCGAGCCGGCCGCGACCGCTCAGGCGAGGCCGTCGTCAGGCGCGAGCGGCGCTGCGCAGGTCGTCGAGAGACAGCTCGCCAGTGGCCTCCCCGCCGCACTGCGCGCAGTGCTGGACATGGCGCCACGACCTCAGCAAACGCGTCCCTTCAGGGTTCAGAAGGACGACGAAGGACTCCGACACCGGGTCGATGTCGAGCCCGAAATAGGGGCGCCAACCGGTTGAAGCAGGGTGGCTATCCAGGTCCAGGCCCTTCAGGACGCGCCGAAAGCGCATCCGTTCGGTATCGAAGAGCCAGGTGCTGTGACAGGACTCCAGGACGAGCGGTTCCATTGGTGGATCATCGCCCAAAAGCGCGACGATCAACCCTCAACGGTATTGCGATTGTGTGACGATCGCAGGGCCAGTGGCTGCGCCGCCACCCTTCGTCGGGTGCCATGGGCGTCAGAATTTCACGGTCCCGGTCGCTACCAGGACGCCCAGCGCGATTATGAGGAGTCCGAGCAGGGCCAAGGCGCCGACGCGCACCCCTGATCGTGGCTTCGGGCCGGGATCGGGGACCGGACCCCTGGCCATCACGGCGCCGGCGAGCTGGCCGACCTCGTATTCGAGCCCTTCGGGGTTGTCGCTCGGGACGACGAAACGGTGCGTCCGGGAAGGTGTCACCGCCTCGACGATGACGCCCGGGTTGCCGGCTGGGGTGCGCATCCTCTCGCTCGCTGCCAGTCCCGAGATGTCCGCCCACGCCACGACTGCGCCGACGTCGCCGCCGGGCTTTCGCACCGTCAGCCCCGACCCGTCGAGAACGACCGTCAGGCCAGGAACAGCGACGTTCCCACCGCTTTCGGCCGTGAGGAGATAGCAGTCGGAGAGCACGAGAGGGTCCCGGTACAGCGTCGGTGGGGATGCGTCGTGGGTTTCCGGCTCGTTCGTCGTCATCTCGGCACCCGCATCGCCTCGTGTCCCCGCGCCCATCGACCCGGATCTCTGTTCAAGACCTTGACGCGTACGCCCCCCGAGGTCAACGACCCCGAAAGGTCGAGGGCTCGACATGGGTCGAAAGTCCCATGCCGCAGCCTCATGTCGAGCGTTCTTTGTCACGAAGAGCGCTGAAATCGCCACGAAAACAGTTGGAGTAGGGAGGGTGTTCGTTTAAACTGAGGCCTTCATGAACGCCGACGACCTCAACCGACTGCTCCGCATCCTGGCCGATCTCGACGGCTCGGACATGCACATCAAGGCGGGTGCACCGCCGCGTGTCCGGGTCGACGGGCTTCTGCGAACTCTCAACGACGAAGCGGACTTCACCGACGAGGACACCTTCGCCCTGGCTCGCGAG
The DNA here is from genome assembly GCA_963768255.1 of uncultured Acidimicrobiales bacterium. Classification (GTDB taxonomy): domain Bacteria; phylum Actinomycetota; class Acidimicrobiia; order Acidimicrobiales; family UBA8190; genus Chersky-840. The sequence goes on from CAVYGX010000008.1 coordinate 1,264,570, forward strand.
ATCATGCCGCCGAAGATCTTCGAGACGTTCGAAGAGAAGCGCGAAGCGGACTTCGCGTACGCCGTTCCCGGTCTCGGGAGATTCCGTACCAACGCGTTCTACCAACGTTCGTCGGTCGCCCTCGCCATGCGCCGCGTCCAGACGAACGCGGCGACCTTCGAAGACCTCCGCCTGCCCGACGTCGTTCGTCGACTGAGCGAGCACCACCGTGGTCTCGTGCTCGTGACGGGCCCGACCGGCTCGGGCAAGACGACGACGCTGGCAGCGATGGTGGACCACATCAACCACGTGCGTTCGTGTCACGTCATCACCATCGAGGATCCCATCGAATATCTCCACCGGGACGATCTGGCCGCCATCGACCAACGCGAGGTCGGCTTCGACACCGACAGTTTCAGCTCCGCCATGCGGACGATCCTTCGCCAGGACCCGGACGTGATCCTCGTCGGTGAGATGCGCGATCCCGAGACCGTCCACACCGCCCTGACCGCGGCCGAGACCGGTCACTTGGTGTTCTCCACCCTGCACACCACGACGGCGACCGAGACGGTGAACCGGATCGTGGACTTCTTCCCACCCCACCAGCAGGGGCAGGTGAGAGTGAGCCTGGCCGGTGCCCTGACGGGGACGATCTGTCAACGGCTGATTCCGCGCGTGGACGGAAAGGGACGGGTCCCTGCCCTCGAGATCATGGTGGTGAACGGACGGATCCAACAGGCCATCCTCGATCCCGTCCAGACCTCCGACATCAACGAGATCATGGCGGAGGGCGAGTACTACGGCATGCAGACATTCGACCAGTCGCTGGCGGAGCTGCTGCGCGACGAAGTGATCGACCTACGCGAGGCCATGAATGCCGCGTCGAACCCCCATGATCTCAAGGTGAGGCTCGAGCGGATGGGGATCGTGTCCACGGGCCGCGGATTCGTCTCGAACGCAGCGGCCTCCTGACTGCTGGCGCCGAGTACGGAGCCGCCCGTCGGGCCCCTCAGGTTCCGATCATCTTCCCCGCTGCGAAGGCGCCGATCACCGCCGCGCCGCTCCCAAGAGCGGCGGCCAGCGCCACGGGGATGATTCGAGATGTGCCTCTCTGGCGCGTGCGCATGGTGAGGAACACCGATAGACCAACGAAACCGACTGCCGATGTGGCCACGCCGACGGCGGCGCCGACGGCCCCGACCCATCCCAGCACCGCGCCGTAGGGGATCAAGCCCCAGAGTCCGATCTTGGGCCCGCGGCCCGCGGACACCTGCGTCCCCGCCCACACCGCCACCGCGGCCACGGCGATCCCGATGAGCATGCCACCGAGGTGCCACCAGCGCCGATCGGCGACCGCGGCGGCGCCGAGCAATGCCGCGCCCACGCCGGTGCCGATGAGCGAAACGGCCGCGGGCGGGGGAAGCCCGTCGAGCTCGATGGTGGCCAGCGCCAGCGTGGTGGCGCCTAACGCGCACATGCCCGGGACGGCCCAATGGGCTCCGAGAACCCACGCCACGGCCCCGAACAGCGCCCCCGTGCCGAGCTCGACGGCGGGGTAGCGGGCCGAGATCGGTTCTCCGCACTGGCGGCACTTGGCTCGCAGGGCGATCCACGAGAGCACCGGCACGTTGTCAGAGGACCGGATCGGTGTACCGCAGGCGGGACAGAACGAGCCCGGTCGCACCACGGACAGGCGGCGCGGGACCCGGTATACGACGACGTTGAGGAAGGAGCCAATCACGAGACCGAACATGGCCGCGACAAAGGTGATCAAGCCACGAGCGCCGGCGGGAGCGGCCGCCCCCAAGATCCGGGCTAGCAATTGTGCCTCTGACCAGGGGAAAGGCCACGAGGTACGGGCTCATTCACAAGGCGGTCACGCTAGCACGGACGCTCCTGGGCCCCTGTTGGCCACGGTGGGGACCCCATTGCCACCGAGGGCGTTCAATCCGGACACCGCACATGCCGATGCATCACAGCATGAGCAACGTGGATGCCGTCCGGATGCTCGCGGACGAACACCACCTCGAGTTTGTAGACCTGGAACGGTTCAATCTGGATGCCAGTGCGTCCTCGGTCATCCCTGTCGGGGTAGCCCGGAAGCATCATGTCGTCCCGATCGGCCGCAAATTCGGCGCGCCCGTGGTGGCCACGTCCAACCCCGCCGACGTCGTCGCCATGGACGACCTCCGTGCGGTGATCGGCCGTGAGTTCGTCGCCGTGGTGGCCAGTGGCGAGCAGATCGATTCGTGCCTGGCACGCATCTACGGGGAGGCACCCAACGGGACCGACAAGCGCATGTCGGCGACGAGTGGGACCAAAGCTCCCGAACCCGTGATCTCGACGAGCGGATCGACCAGCTCCACCACGAAGTCCAACCACGCGGCGCTCCCGCCTGCGCCACCCGCTCCGTCCCCGACCCTTGCGGCGCTCCCGCCTGCGCCACCCGCTCCGTCCCCGACCCTTGCGTCGTCCCCGCCGGTCACGCCGTCGGCCCCGCCCCCACTGTGGGCGCCCTCGTCACCTTCCCCCGGGGACGGGGACAAGGCAACACCTTCGGGCCCCGGCCTGGCTTCCGCCACCTCCCCGTCATCCACCACGCCGGTCGTCTCGGACCCGCCGCGGACGTCGCAGCGGCCTGAGGACGTCCTGGCCGCGGCGCTCGAGGCGATCGACACGAGCCTCGGGACTAGTAGCGCCGACAGCACGACTCAGACTGATGCCACTCTCGGCGGGCCCGCGGTGGACGAGGTCGTCGCCTCGGGCTCACCCGAGAAGGACCGGTCCGAAGAGGCCGGTACGCCGGCCGAGCCCGTGGTCGAAAAGGTTGAAGACGTCGTGGCCGCGGCGGATCTGGTCGATGAGGTCGTCGGCGAATTCGAGGGCAAGAGCGAAGTCGTCGACACCGAGGATGTCCCTGAGGGTCTCGCCGGATTCCCCCCCTGGCTCGAGTCCTGGTGGAGGGGCGAGCGCGTGTCGCTCGAGGACATGGAGGAGGTCCTCGAAGAGCGCGAACGCTCGGGCCAGGCCATCGCTCGGATCCTGACCCTGCGTGGACTTGTCACCGAGGCGGACCTCATGTGGGGAATGGCCCAGGAGATGGGTCTGGAATTCGTCGACCTCGAGATTCAAACCATTGACTTTGCGGCCGCCTACCACCTCCCCGAGGCCACGGCACGGCACCACAACGTCCTCGTGATCGCGATCCGCGACGGCATCCCGGTGGTGGCGGCGTCCAACCCGACCGACGTGTTCGCGATGGACGACCTGCGCACCATCATCGGACGCAATTTCGTCAGGGTCGTCGCCACTCGTTCGCAGATCAGCACCTACATCGACAAGGCCTACCACCAAGGTGGTGACGCCAGCGAAGTCGCCACCGCGGCGGCTTCAGACTTCGAAGACATCGGCGACGAAGGACTCGGGAACATCCAGGCCATCGTCGACGATGCGCCCATCGTTCGCTACGTGAACCTGCTCGTGCTTCAGGCCCTCAACGAGCGGGCCTCGGACATCCACGTCGAGCCCACAGGGGAGAACCTTCGGATCCGCTACCGGATCGACGGTGTCCTCCACGACATTTCGACCGCGCCGAGGACGATCGCATCGGCGGTGACGCACGCGCCTCAAGGTCATGGCCGATCTCAACATCGCCGAACACCGCCTTCCTCAGGATGGGCGGCTCTCGCTCACCGTCGGTAGCCGTCCTATCGACCTGCGCATGGCCACTCTTCCGACCATCTACGGCGAAAAGGTCGTCATGCGGGTCCTGGACAAGTCCAACGTCGTGATGGACTTCGAGGACCTTGGGTTCGATCCCGACCTGATGGAGATCTACCGAGAGATCTTCAACCGGCCGTACGGGACGATCCTGGTGACGGGTCCGACCGGCTCGGGCAAGACCACCACGCTGTATGCGACGTTGGCCGCGCTCAACAACCCCGAGAAGAACATCATCACGGTGGAGGACCCGGTCGAGCTGCGCATCAAAGGCATCAGCCAGGTGCAGCTGAACATCAAGGCGGGCCTCACCTTCGCCGCCGCGTTGCGGTCGATCCTCCGTTCGGACCCCGACATCGTGCTCGTGGGGGAGATCCGCGACAGGGAAACGGCCCTGATCTCCATCGAGGCGGCCCTAACCGGGCACATGGTCCTCGCCACGCTTCACACGAACAACTCCGCCAGCACGCCCATGCGCCTGGTCGAAATGGGGATCGAGCCGTACCTGGTCACCTCGGCCATCTCCGGGGCCCTGGCCCAGCGACTGGCGCGTCGACTCTGCGTCCATTGTCGCGAGCCTTTCGATGCCACTGAAGCCGACATCGTGGCCGCTGGGTGGAAGCCCGATGAGGTGTACGCCGACGCCACCAAGCCCACGCTGTTTCGAGCGGTGGGCTGCAGCGCATGTTCCAACACCGGTTATCGGGGACGCAAGGCGCTCCTCGAACTCCTCGTCGTCACCGAGGACGTTGAGCGTTTGATCATTGAGGGAGGGACGGCTGATGACATCCACAAACTCGCAGTCGAACAGGGCATGGTGACCCTGAGGCGGAGTGGAATTCGGAAGGCACTCGAGGGTGAGACAACTCTCGAGGAAGTGCTCCGGGTCGTCGCATGAGCCCCTCCGCCACCACCCGAGTGGAATGGGCCCGCCGCCTGGCGCACTCCATCGTCTCCGACGGATATGCCACGGACGCCGAAGTCGCACCCGTCCTCAACGAGGCCACCGATCGAGGTTCGTCGTTCCCGGCCCTGCTCATCTCCCGAGACGTCACGTCCCAAGAGGTGGTCCTCGGTCTGCTCTCCCAGATGGCCAGACTTCCGGTCGTCGACCTCGACCACGATCGTCCGAGCGACCGAGCTCTGGCATCAACGCCTGTGACCGTGGCGCGCCAGTACGGGGCGGTCGGGTACCGCCTCGACGGCGACCAGTTGACCACGGCGTTCGGGGATCCTCCCGACGATGACGACGTGAGGGCTCTGTCGGTACTCGTGGGTCACGACGTCGTTCCTGTGCTCGCCAACCCGATCGCCATCGAGAGGGTGCTCGCCTCGATCGAACCGACGCCGGTGCCCGATGAGCCGGTCTTCGCGTCGGTCGGCGTCCCGACGTTCGACGGCAACGGCAACGGCTCCGCCCATGTCTCGTCGAACGGTGGTCAGAACGGCACCCTGCACGCCAGCCCGAATCAGGGCGATAGCCCCGAGCTCGAGCTCCACCTCGACGATCTGCTGCGCTACGCGGTCAGCGTCGGCGCATCGGACCTCCACGTCACGACGGGGATCCCGGCCTGCGTCCGTCTCAACGGTGCGATCCGGCCCATCGAGGGATGCCCGGTGCTCAACAACGAGATGATCCGGGACATGGTCTTCGGGATCCTTCCCCAGACGATGCGGGAGCATTTCGAGGCCGAAAAGGAGCTCGACACGTCCCACTCGATCGTCGACGTGGGTCGGTTCCGGCTCAACGTGTTCCAGCAGCGGGGAACCGTGGCGGCGGCACTGCGCGCCATCCCGCACGAGATTCCCGCCCTTCGAGGTGCTGGGGATCCCCGACTGCGATCCGCTCGTTCACCGACATGCGCCACGGGCTCGTCCTGGTCACCGGCCCGACCGGGTCGGGAAAGTCGACCACCCTGGCGTCACTGGTCGACATCATCAACCGCACCAAGCCTCTGCACATCGTCACGGTCGAGGACCCCATCGAGTTCCTTCACACGCACAAACGTGCCATGGTGAACCAGCGCGAGGTCGGTCAGGACACGATGTCGTTCTCCGAAGCCCTGCGCCGGGTTCTGCGTGAGGACCCCGACGTCATCCTCGTCGGGGAAATGCGTGACCTCGAGACCATCTCCATGGCACTGACCGCGGCCGAGACCGGTCACCTGGTCTTCGGGACCTTGCACACCCAGGACGCCCCTCAGACGATCGACCGCATCATCGACGTGTTCCCCACGAACCAGCAGGAGCAGATTCGGACGATGCTGGCCGGGTGCACTCGAAGGCGTGGTGACCCAGCAGCTGCTGCTCAACGCCGACGGATCGGGCCGCCTGGCGGCGTGCGAGGTGATGATCTGCACATCGGCCATCCGCAACCTGATCCGGAGCGCCAAGACCCACCAGATCTATTCGCTGATGCAGACCGGTGGTCAGTACGGCATGCAGACGATGGACCAGGGCCTGGCCAAGCTGGTGAAGACCGGACGGATCACCGAGGCCGTCGCCTTCGACCGGTGCCGCAGCGAGGAAGACCTCCGCAACCACCTGAACGCGTAGGAGCCCGACATGGCGCTGACATTCGACTACAAGGTCCGGGACCGTACCGGCAATCTGGTGGAGGGCCAGCTCGAGGGCGACAGCCTGGCGCTGGTCGTCGGCAAGCTCCGCGAGATGGGGTACCTGCCCCTCGCCGTCACGCCCAAGTCGGGCGGCGAACTGCACCAGGAGATCTCGATCCCCGGCTTCACCAACCGGGTCAAGCTGACCGAGATCGCGGTGGCCACCCGCCAACTTGCCACCATGATCGACTCGGGTCTGTCGGTGGTGCGGGCCCTCGGGATCCTGGCCGGCCAGGTCGAGAACAAGGAGCTGGGCCGGGTCCTCGGTGAAGTGCGGCATGGAGGTCGAGCGCGGCTCGTCGCTGTCGGCCGCCGTGTGCCAAGCACCCCAAGATCTTCAACACCCTGTTCGTCACGATGGTGCAGGCCGGCGAGGCCGGAGGGAACCTCGACGCGGTCCTGCTCGACCTCGCCTCGACGATGGAGAAGCAGGCGGTCCTGCGGCGCAAGATCCGTTCGGCCATGACGTACCCGGCCGTCGTGCTCGAGCGTCATGGTCATCATCTTCCTGGCCCTGCTGATCTTCATCGTCCCCGTGTTCCCGAAGCTCTTCACGTCGCTGCATGCCAAGCTGCCGGCTGCCGACCCAGATGGTGATCGGGATCTCGAAGATCGTGCTCAGTCTGTGGGCCGTGCTCCTGGTCGCCATGCTCGTCGTGGGCATCGTGCTGCTGCGCCGATGGATCAAGACCGAACAAGGGCGCCTGACAGTGGGACGGCTTCAAGCTCAAGCCGCCCATCTTCGGGCAACTCGTCCACAAGGTGTCCATGGCCCGCTTGTCGCACACCCTGGGATCGCTGATCCAGGCCGGGGTGCCCATCCTGGAGTCGCTCGACATCGTGTCGGAGACGGCCGGCAACCAGGTCGTCGGAAACGCCCTGCTCGATGCCAAGGCCGGGGTACGTGAAGGACGATCGCTGGCCGACACGCTCCGGGAGCACGAGGAAGTGATCCCGTCTCTCGTCACGCAGATGGTGGAGGTCGGCGAGCAGACCGGTGCGCTCGACACCATGCTGCACAAGGTGGGGGAGTTCTACGACGGCGAGGTGGAGATCACGGTCAACAACCTCACGTCGATGCTGGAGCCGATCATGACCGTGGTCATGGGTGCGGGCGTCGGCGTCATGGTCATCAGCATGTACCTGCCCATGTTCAGCTACATCAAAGCCGTCCCCACGCAGCTAGCCACACGAGCTCGTCGGTAACGTCATGAGGTCGGTCCCCAGTATGTTCGTCAGTGACGTCTGTAGTGCTGTCTGTCGGGCGTCTGCGGACGCCGGTCCTGGCCTCTCGCCGTCACGGCCCTGTCGATTGTGACCGGGATGGCGTATTGCCTGGTATTGGGCCCCGTCGTCTGACATCATTCACGGGTGGGTCATCCCGGGGGACATCTGGGGCGCCTTTCGCTCCGCTCAATTCATCGGGTGGGGCGACATCGGAAACGTCTATGGCGACCGGGACCGGCCTCGTGACCTTTCCGGGGATCCTCTTGCTGTTCGCGCCCGTGGCGATGCTGGCAGGGGCGCTCGGCATGACCGAGAGCTTCCCCTTCACCTTCCTCATCCCACGGCATGGCTGGTCCTGGGCCCATTCGAGATCCTGATCAGCTGCAGCGCGCTTTTCGCATGTCGACGCGCTGGCGCAACGACTGGGCATGGGACGCGCGTCGACGGCGATTGTTGTGCGTCGCCGAGGGCGCAGTCCTGTGGAACATCTCGGTGATCTGGGGCCATCCTGAGGACGCGGTGGCGCTGGCCTTGGCGGTGTACGCGCTGGTGCTCGCGCTCGACGGCCGATGGAGTGGGGCCGGATGGCTTTTCGGCGCCGCCGTCGCCACCCAGCCCATGGTCGTGCTGGCCCTCCCGGTCGTCCTGGCGTTGGCCGGAAGGAGCCGGACTCTTCCGTTTCTCGTGCGGGCGACCCTCCCGTCGGTGCTCTTGCTGGCAGCGCCGCTTGCCGCGGAATTCCACGTCACCGCACACGCCCTTGTCGACCAGCCCAATTTCCCGAACCTCGATCACCGCACGCCGTGGACCGCTCTTGCGCCGAAGCTGGGAGGGTCAGGGCAGCTCCTCAAGGTCGCCGCCGGGCCGGGTCGGGTGGTGGCGGTGGTCCTGGCGTGTGTCTTGGGGTGGCGGGCGCGGCGTTGGCGCGATCGCCCCGAGCTGATCGTGCTGGCGGTGGCACTGGCGCTGGCCCTGCGGTGCTTCACCGAGTCGGTGATGGTGGCGTTCTACGTCTGGCCTGTGCTCGCCGTCGGGCTCGTCATGGCCGTGCGGGGTGCTCCCCGGCGCTGGGTATGCGGGATCGCCGCGGCCCTCATCGTCACCGTCTGTAGCGATTTTCGCTTCGGTGAGTGGGCGTGGTGGGGGATCGTGAACGGCGGCATCGTCGTGCTGCTTGTGACCGGGATTCCGTCAAGGCGGCGGCGCTCCCTGCCGATGAATAGGGACGTGACGGAGGCTGCAGCCGTTCGTGACAATCCCCCCGTCTTGGTGGGAGCAAGACCGTGACCAGGAGATCAGCGACATGGCACAGGTAGTCGGACTCGACATCGGCACCAGCGCGGTGCGCGCCGCTGAGCTCGAGTTCGGATCCGGAGCACCGGTGCTGGTGGCCTTCGGGCAGGTCGGCCTGCCTCCGGGCGCCATCGTCGACGGCGAGGTCCAGGACCTCTCGGCCGTGTCCGACGCCATCGCCGCCTGTGGCAGAACGGCAAGTTCCAGTCGAAGTCCGTCGTCGTCGGCATCGCCGGTTTGCGTGCCATCACCCGCGAGGTCGATCTGCCCTGGGTTCCCGACGAGGACATCGACAGTGCCGTGCGCTTCCAGTCCGAAGAGGTCATTCCTTTCCCGCCTGACAAGACGATCCTCTCCGCGCAGGTCCTTTCCGACAACACCGCGCCCGACGGCACCAAGACCGCGCCGTGTGTTGGTTGCCGCCGCCCATCGCGACCTGGTCGATGGTGTCGTGGGCGCGGCCGAGAACGGCGGGCCTCATCGTCGAAGGCGTCGACCTCGTCTCTTCTGCCTTGGTCCGAGCCCTCGGCGACCCCTCGGTGGCCGCCGAACGCCCCGAGGCCATCGTTTCCATCGGCGCCGGCCTGACGGTCGTGGTCGTGCATCAAGGTGGGCGCCCCCAGTTCGTCCGGACGATCGGTACGGGCGGCAACGCCGCCACGGCGGCAGTGGCGTCAGCGCTCGACCTTCCGCTCGTCGATGCCGAGGGGATCAAGCGACGTCTCGGCGAGGCCTCTCCTCAGGTGCAATCGGCAGAGATCGCGGTGCAGCCGGCCATCGCCGAGCTGGTGGGCGAGATCCGCAACTCGGTCCAGTACTTCGCCACCCTCCCGGGTCGGGCCCCGATTGCTCGCGTCCTTCTCACCGGCGGGGGAGCCCGCCTGCGGGGACTGGTCAAGGAGCTGCAGGGCGCAGGTGCGCATTCCCGTCGAAGCACGTCTCTCCCTTGGCCCGCCTCGACCTGTCGAAGATCGACCTCGATCCCGAGCAGGCGGCCAGCATCGAGCCCGTCCTGGCCACGCCCATCGGGCTGGCCCTTCCCGAGCCCAATCCGTCGGTCAAGAAGTTCAATCTGGTACCGCCCGAGGTCACCCAACGCGCCTTCGAGCGCTCCGTGATCCGTAAGGCGTTCATGGCCGCCGCGGCGGTCGTGCTCTTGCTGGTGGGTGTCAGCGCCTGGCGGTTCCTGCAGGTCCGCAGCGCCCGGAACGGCGTGACCAACCTCCACGCGGTCGTGGCCGGGCTCAACGAGCAGATCCCCAAGTACGACAAGGTCGTCGCCATCAACAACGAGCTCCGGCTGGCCAAGTCCCAGGTGTCGGGGCTGGCCAACACGGCCGTCGACTGGTCGGCGGTGGTGGCACAACTCAGCACACGGATCCCCACAGGGCTGAGCGTCATCACCTTCACCGGAACCGCCGGCGCACCCAGCGGCCGCGGCTCCCGCCAGTACGGCGACGGCTGCTGCCGCCACTCCCGGCGCAACCGCACCGGTCGCAGGGGCGATCGGAACGGTGTCGGTGGGGCTGTCCGGCAACTTCCCGAGCTCTGCCCACTTCGATCCCGTGGCCCAGTGGATCGACAATCTCACCGCCTCTCCGATGTTCAGCCCGCCCGGCGTGAGTGCGGTCGCCAACACTCCGGCCGGCAACGGGAACCACGGTGACGTTCTCGTCGACGCTGTCGCTCCTGCCCACGTCCAACCTCGCCAAGAACGCAGGCTTCTGATGGACCAGATCAAGCGCTACCGAATCCCGATCCTGACCGGCGTGGGTGCTCTCATCTTGGCCATCGTGATCTTCGCGGCATGGATCTCGCCCGAGGGGGGCAAGCTCTCAGCCCTGCACGCCCAGCAGACGCAGCTCGAGTCCCAGCAGCTACATCTGCAAACCGAGTTGACGACTCTCAGGGCGCAAAAGGCCCACCTGGCGTCCAATTGCCAGGTGCTGTCGAAGGACCTGGGCGAGATCCCCGGGACTCCGAGCGTGGACAGCTTCTTCAACCAGGTCACCGCGCTCGCGGTCGCGAGCGGCGACCCCAACACGCCGAGCATCAGCGTCACTCAGGCGGCGGGAGCGGCGAGCGGGGCCGATCCCGTGGCGGTGACTTTCACCCTCGCCGGAACCTACGGGCAGATGACCGCCTTCCTCAACGGCCTGGACACGTTCCCCCGGTTGTTCACGATCACCAATATCACGGTCAACGGTGGGCCGGTGGCGACCGGAGGGGCGGTCATCAATCCCGCCACGGCCGGCTACACGCTCTCGCTCACTGGCAACATCTACTACAGCTCGGGCCAGCAGAACGTCTGTGCTGCCACCACCACGGCAGACGTGCACTGAGCACAGGGCTCTCTCAGACCCTGTTGTGTCGTCATTGCGCAATCTTGCTCCGAACCCTAAAGGAGCAACGCACCGCTGCCGATAGTTGTTCCGATAGCCATTGCGCATTAAGGGAGGAAGTCCATGCTCAAGTCCATGCTCACGCACATGCGTGAGACAAGTATGCGGGAGTTCGAGGGAGATGAAGGGGCGGAAGCCGGCTTCACCTTGATCGAACTGATGGTCGTGCTGTTGATCATCGCCATCCTGCTCGCCATCGCCATCCCCACGTTCCTCGGGGTAGCCAACTCGGCCGGCGACCGTGCGGCGCAGTCAAACCTGACCAACGCACTGACCGAGGCCAAGGCCATTTACCAGAACTCGGCCGAGTACGCCACGACTTCGGGCGGAACCAACACCGTCCTCCCGATCGGGACGTTCACAGCTTCTGCGCCGGAGTTCTCGTGGGTGCAGGGAGCCGCCGCGGCGACCGGTGGTTGCTTCAGCTCGAGCAACTCCAACTGCGTGAGTGAGGAAGTCGTCGACGCCGCGGCGAGCGGTGACAGCCAGGGCATCGTGTTGGCCGTCTACAGCCCGAAGACCCAGACGTGCTGGTACGCGGTGGACCTCGAGTCCACGCCCGTCAGCATCGCCACGGACACCGGGTACGTGCCCTTCATCACCACGGGACACGTTCCCACCACGACCGCTACCGGCGGCTGGACAGCCGGCGTCTTCTACGCCAAGAAGACCAGCGCCGTGAGCGGTACCAACTGCAACGCCTACTACGCCGTCGCGACCGCCGCGACCTTCGGCTGGGGACAGAGCTACTCGTCTCCGGGTGCGGCAGGCTAAGCATTCCAATCTGAAGCGCCCGGCCTGCGGCCAGACGCGGATGACAGTTCAAACTGACGATGGCCCCCGCTGCGGCGGGGGCCATCGTCGTTGTTTGTGCTCCAGCAGGTCCGATGAGGCTCCGATGACGAGGCCCCACGTGATCGCACCCCCACATGGCCCGATGAGGTTCGGGGGACCGCAGCCCAAAGAGGTTCCCAATTCCATCGCGGACACAGTGAGACGAAGATCCGGCCTCGTGATCGATGCCCGTCGAAACGAGCAAGGAATTGGGCTCTTCGCAAACATGACCCGGCGCCGATCTCACCGTCCGCACTCTTCCAGGAGGAGTTCACGTTGCCGGACGGTCTCCACGAATTGGTCACGATCCCGGAATGGACTGAGTACGTCGTTGAGCGCGGGTTCCGACTACGCAACGTGGTCTCAGTGAAATCCCAGGTAAAAAGCGCTTTTTCGCGCAGTTGAGACTCAAGAACGCAGCCGCGAACGACGAAGTTCGACACATGATTACGCCAATGCCACCTACCCAATCGGACAGGACGGGCTCCGACCCTCGGGCCGGCCGCCTTGACGAAGGCTTCACGTTGATCGAACTGATGGTCGTGCTGTTGATCATCGCCATCCTGCTCGCCATCGCCATCCCCACGTTCCTCGGGGTAGCCAACTCGGCCGGCGACCGTGCGGCGCAGTCAAACCTGACCAACGCACTGACCGAGGCCAAGGCCATTTACCAGAACTCGGCCGAGTACGCCACGACTTCGGGCGGAACCGACACCGTCCTCCCGATCGGGACGTTCACAGCTTCTGCGCCGGAGTTCTCGTGGGTGCAGGGAGCCGCCGCGGCGACCGGTGGTTGCTTCAGCTCGAGCAACTCCAACTGCGTGAGTGAGGAAGTCGTCGACGCCGCGGCGAGCGGTGACAGCCAGGGCATCGTGTTGGCCGTCTACAGCCCGAAGACCCATACGTGCTGGTACGCGGTGGACCTCGAGTCCACGCCCGTCAGCATCGCCACGGACACCGGGTACGTGCCCTTCATCACCACGGGACACGTTCCCACCACGACCGCTACCGGCGGCTGGACAGCCGGCGTCTTCTACGCCAAGAAGACCAGCGCCGTGAGCGGTACCAACTGCAACGCCTACTACGCCGTCGCGACCGCCGCGACCTTCGGCTGGGGACAGAGCTACTCCGTCTCCGGGTGCGGCAGGCTAAGCAGTTCCAATCTGAAGCGCCCGGCCTGCGGCCAGACGCGGATGACAGTTCAAACTGACGATGGCCCCCGCTGCGGCTGGGGCCATCGTCGTGTCGCCCCCGACGAAGGTGTCGGACCGGCCCGCTTGTGGGTCAGGGCTAGTTCGGAAGTGTCGGCAGACTGCTCGTCACCGGTTCGGCCGACGCGATCACGTCGAGGATCTCGTTCCCGACGAGCTCGTCGCGCTCGAGCAGGGAGTCGCGCAGGGCCTCGATCACGTTGCGGTTGGCCTCGAGCATGGTCCGGACCTCGTCCTTGGCCTGACGTAACAGCGCCTCGACCTCGTCGCGACCGGCATCGGTCGAGGTGACCTTGACCACGATGTTGCCGGGCATGTCGAGCGCGGCGGCGGAGATGAGGGTGCTCCCCATACCGAGGGTCCCCACCATCTGGCACGCCGCCATCGTGGCGGCCTGAAGGTCAGATGCCACCCCCGAGCTCGTCTCCCCGAAGAACATCTCCTCGGCCACCATGCCTCCGAAGGCGATCTGGATGAGGGCCTCGATCTCGGTGCGGGTCTTGGTGAAGCGCTCTTCCTCCGCCGAGTGCGACAGGAGCCCGAGGGCGTCCTTGCGCTTCACGATGGACAGGACCTCCATCTTCCGACCCTTGCCGACCAGCCACGCGACTGTGGCGTGACCGGACTCGTGGGTGGCGATGGTGCGCCGTTCGGCTTCCGCGTACTCGACGGGCTGAGCCAGGCCGATCTCCTCGGTCATCTTGGCCTGCTGGATGTCGTCCCATCCGAGCCCGGTGCCGTTGCGGCGCAGCGCCCACACGAGGGCCTCGTCCAGAAGGTGCTCGAGCATCACGGGCGAGTAGCCGAACGTCATGGCCGCCAGCGTGTCGCGCTTGGCGGGGTCGTCGAGCTCGGGCTCGTGCGCCTTCTTGGCCAGGTAGTAGTCGAGGATCTCGCGGCGCCCCGACTTCGACGGCAGGTCGAAGTAGATGGAGCGGTCGAAGCGCCCCGGCCGCACCAGGGCGGGGTCGAGATCGGCGGCGCGGTTGGTCGCTCCGATGACGAGGATGTTGGCCGGCGGGGTCGGCGGCTTGGTCAGGTGGTGCCGCGACGGGAGCCAGGCGTTGACGATGTCGATCAGTGCGCCCCGGAGGCGGACCGAGAACGGGGGCTGGTCGAAGGACTGCAGCTGGATGAGCAGCTCGTTGACCACCCCGGCCACGCCGTCGTGATGCCGCCCCGAGCCGCCCATCCCGCCCCGGGCTCCCCCGATGGCGTCGATCTCCTCGATGAAGCCGATGGCACCTCCTTCGCGCCGGGCGTACTTGCGGAGCTCTTTGAAGTAGGAGCGGATCTTGCGGTTCGTCTGTCCGTAGAACATGGACTGGAACGCCGAGGACGACACGAACAGGAAGGGCACGCCCGCCTCGGCCGCCATGGCCTTGGCCATGTAGGTCTTGCCGGTGCCCGGTGGGCCTTCGAACAGGATCGCCCGTCGGGCCGATCCCCCCATGTGATCGGCGAAGGTGCGGTGCGCCAGGAACAGGTTGAGGGTCTTGATGACCTCGTCGACGACCACGGGTGCGCCCCACCACGTCCTCGAAGCGGACGTCGATCTCATTGGGACGGTACAAGACGTGCGGAGACCGACCCGCTCCGAGCATCGGGACGACCATCACCGAGCACAGGACCAGGATCAGCAGGAATCCCGGGAGGTAGGGGACCATGGTCGACGGGATGTGGGGGAACCCGAACGGCCCCCGGTGCAGCACGGTGGCCCGCACCACGAACCAAATGGCAAACGGAGTGAGGATCAGCGCGACCCGGCGCATCTTCCCTTGTCGCACCCGCTCACGGTGCGCACCGACATCGGCGGTGGTGACTCCCATCACCCCGGACTGGCCCAGGGACCGCAAGGCCGCCGCGTGAGTCTCGGTCTCGACCCCGCTGCGGGTATCGGTCTGTGGCTCGTCTGCGGGAGCGAGGTCCGCCGGTGCAGAGGCCTTGTCTGTCTGGGCGCCGCCCTTCAGAAGCCGACGGCGGTCCCCCCGGTTCCCTTGACTGTTCATGCCTTCACCCTTGCCCCCGGCGTCGTTGCCTTGGTCCCGCTCGGGCGGGTGGCAGTGACGCAACCACACCACTCTCCGTGTCCGTTCTAACTCGTGCCCCAACGAGGGATCAACTCGGACCCAACACCTCCTGCCTGCTCGCCCTGTAGGAACCGGGGAGATCCCTGACAGATCGTTCCGGGGACGCATCTGACGTTCCGGACACATGCCTGACACCCGCACCCGGGCGCCTCACATGGGACCGGCGTCGTGCTTTCGGCCGGAAAGGAGCTCGCGTCGCGACGCCAGCACGCTGAGGGCGCGGTACAGGGCGGGGCGGGTGTCGGCGGGGTCGACGACCTCGTCGACGAATCCCCGCTCGGCCGCCACCCAGGGGGTGAGGAGCTCGGCGGCGTATTGCTCCTCGAGGAGCCGGCGCTGGTCCTCGTCGGCGTTGCGGTTGAGGATCTGGACCGCGCCCTGTGCCCCCATCACGGCGATCTCTGCCGACGGCCACGCCAGGCACACGTCGTTGCCGATGCCCTTGGAGTCCATGACGATGTAGGCCCCCCCGTACGCCTTGCGCAGCACGATGCAGACGCGCGGCACGCTCGCCTCGGCGTAGGCGAAGGCCAGCTCGGCGCCGTGGCGGATCATTCCCCGCCACTCGAGGTCCTTGCCGGGGAGGAACCCGGGCGTGTCGACGAGGGTGACGATCGGCAGGTTGAAGGCGTCGCAGAAGTGGACGAAGCGCGCACCTTTCTGCGAGGCGGGGATGTCGAGGGTGCCGGCCAGGACCCGGGGCTGGTTGGCCACCACTCCGACGGGCATGCCGCCCACGCAGGCCAGCGCCGTGACGAGGTGCGCGGCCCACCCCGCCCGCAGCTCCAGGATCTCGCCGTCGTCCACGATGGCCCGCACCACGTCGCGGACGTCGTAGGACGCCGACGCCGCGGCGGGGACGAGGTCGCGCAGGGCGGGCGTGACCCGACCGGTTGGGTCGTCGGTGAGCGTCCGGGGCGGCTCGGCGTCGGTGTTGTCGGGCAGGTAGTCGAGGACGGCCTCGATCAACCCGTCGACGGCGGCCGTGTCGGCGGCCAGCAGGGCACACAGACCGCTGGCGCGGGCGTGCATCGCCGCTCCGCCCAGGTCGTGCAGGCTCACCCGCATGCCGGTGAACCCCTCTACCGCGTCGGGGCCCGACACGAAGGCGAAAGCGTCGGGCGTCATGACCGCTATGTCGGCCAGGCCGAGCAGGAGCGCAGGTCCCGAGATCGCCGCGCCGGTGACCGCGGCGAGGACGGGCACCGACCCCGAGCACGCCGCGATGGCGGCCGCGGCTCGGCCCCACCCGTGCAGGGCGTCGATGCCTTCGGACACCTCGGAACCCGACGACGACACCACCACCACCAGGGGCACACGCTCCTCGAGCGCCACGCGCGCCGCCTCGGCGATGGTGTCACCGTCCGCCTGGGTGAGCGCACCGCGATGGTGCCCGGAGACCGAGCGCGCCTGCACGACCCGACGCCCGCCCAGGGTCTCGACCGAGGCGCGCACCGAGCCGGGCACATGCGAGCGCAGAGGGAAGCGCGACCCGACGGCCCGAAGGCGAGGGAGTCGAGGACCCCGGAACCAGAGAGGCGGTCGCCACCGACGGTCATGTTAGGAGTTCGGCCCCGTCCGTGATGGGCCGGAGGGCCAGATGGAGGGCTGTGTGTCACCATCTGTCGCACCGGGGCCGAAGGGGTGGTGGCGATGCGTGCATGTGTGATGCGGCAGGGTCGGCTGGTGGTCGACGACACCGAGGACCCCCGCCCCGAGACGGGCCAGATGCTGGTGCGGATCCTGGCCTGCGGGATCTGCGGGTCCGACCTCCACTTCCTGGCTCATGGCGGGACGATGGTGTCGATGACCAACGACATGCTCCCGTCCATGGGAGAGCACGCCATGGGGATGGCGCCGATCGACCTGTCGCGCGACATCGTGATGGGTCACGAGTTCTGCGCAGAGGTCGTCGAGCTCGGGCCCGAGACCACCGGCCCCAAGCCCGGGGCGCGCGTCGTGTCGGTGCCCGTGCTGCTGTCTTCCACCGGGCTGCACCAGTTGGCGTACAACAACGCCTACCCCGGTGGGTACGCGCAGTACATGCTTCTCTCCGCACCACTGGCCCTCGAGGTCCCCAACGGGCTCGACGCGCACCACGCCGCGCTCACCGAGCCGCTGGCCGTGGGCATCCACGGCGTGGCCCGCTCGGGGGCGAAGCCGGGCGACAGCGCCGTCGTGGTGGGGTGCGGGCCGGTCGGGCTGGCGGTCATCGCCGCCCTGCGCGCCATCGGCGTCGAGTCCATCGTGGCGGCCGACCTGTCCCCCACACGCCGGGCCATGGCGCTCACCATGGGAGCAGTCGCGGCGGTGGACCCGACCGAGGAGGGCGTGGTCGACGCCTGGCGCCGACACGACGGGCGTCGGCCCCTGGTGGCGTTCGAGGCGGTCGGGGTGCCGGGCATGCTGCAACAGCTGTTGCGAGACCTGCCGCCGGGAACTCGCGTCGCGGTGGTGGGGGTGTGCATGGAGCCCGACCGGATCCTGCCGTTCTACGCCATCGCCAAAGAGCTGTCGGTGCACTTCGCCCTGGCCTACGGCGTCGACGAGTTCGCCGGCGCGCTGCGCGCCCTGGCCGAGGGGGAGATCGACGCGTCGCCCATGATCACGGGCACCGTCGACCTCGACGGCGTGCCCGGTGCCTTCGAGGCGCTGGCCCGCCCCGACGAGCACGTGAAGATCCTCGTGGAGCCAGCGGCGACGTGACAGCGCCGGCGTCGGGGCATTCGTGGCTTCGGCGCGCCTGGCCGTGGTTGAAGTACGTCGCCGGGTTGGCCCTCGCCGGCCTGGCTTTGTGGGCGCTCACCGGACGGACGGGCGAGCTCTCGGGGGCATCGAGCTATCTCGATCACCTCCGCTGGTGGTGGCTCGTCCTCGCCGTGGCGGCCGAGGGCGGGTCCCTGGTGGCATTCGCCGTGATGCAACAGCGCCTGCTCGAGGCGGGCCGGGTGCATGTGTCCACCGGTCGGCTCACCGGGATCACACTGGCCGCTACGGCCATCGCCAATTCCATGCCGGCGGGCCCGGTCGTGTCCGCGGTGTTCGCCTTCGGCCAGTACCGCCGCCGGGGTGCCGACGAGGCCCTGGCGGGCTGGACCCTGGCGGCGGTGTTCGTGGCCGCGTCGGTGACCCTGGCCCTCGTGGCTGCGGTCGGGGTGACCATCGCCGGCGCCGAGGGGGCGGGGCTCGACCTGGTGGGGGTGACCGTCGCCGTCCTGGTGGGGGCCATCGCGTTGGGTGCGGTCTTTCTCCAGCGCCGGGCCCTGGTGTGGTTGGTGTCGGGGTTCGTGCGCGTGACCCGCCGGCGTGTCGGGCTGGCCCGGGGGGAGCTGGCCGTCCACGTCGACCGGATCATCACCCGGCTCACCGTGGTCACCCTCGACCTCCGCCAGGTCGTCGCCGTCGTGGGGTGGGGGGTGGCCAACTGGGTCCTCGACTGCGGGTGCCTGGCGCTGTCGTTTCTGGCCATCGGGGCGGGGATCCCGTGGAGGGGGCTGCTCCTCGCCTACGGGGCGGGTCAGCTCGCCGCCAACCTGCCCATCACCCCGGGCGGACTCGGGGTGGTCGAGGGGAGCCTCACCATCGCGCTCGTCACCTTCGGCGGGGCCGAGGACTCGACGGTGGCGGCGGTCTTCTTGTACCGGATCCTGAGCTTCTGGGCCGAGCTGCCCGTGGGGTGGGCCACGTGGGGGGCCCTGGCGTGGTGGGGTCGGTCGGTGCGGCGACGGGCGCCGCGGACCGAGGGTGTCGAGGGGGACAATGTCGTGGAGGAGGCAGCGTCATGACGGTTCTGCGCCGCGGCGGGCTGCGGAGGCTCGTCGCCATGGGGCTGGTCGCACTGGGCCCGGTGTGGCTGGCGGGCTGTACCGCGGCGCGCGACACCCTGGGCACGAACTCGAGCCCGTGCTTCCGGGCGCTGGCCCTGGCCGAGGACGCCGTGCACGACCGCGGGGAGTTCGCCGGTGTGCGCCTCGTGTCGGACTCGACGCTCTCCAAACGAAGTCATTTCGAGAGCGTGCTCAAGCAGCGTTCGTCGACCCCCCTCCACAACCTGTGCCTCGTCGCCTATCGCGGCAGCTACCGGTCCACCCAGGTGCAGAAGCCGGCCGGGAAGGAGCCGGCGTCGGGTGTGGGCCACTTCGCCATCGTGGTGGTCTCGACGCCACAGAACGACCTGTTGGCCACCTTCGTGCTCGAGAAGGAACCGGTCCGGTTCCGACATCTCGCGTTGGGCCAACCGCTCGGCGAGCCACCACGCCCCGGAGGCTCAGTCGTCGGGTGACCCCGGGGGGTCTGCGGGACCGGGCGGTTCGGCGTCGTCCCAAGGTTGGGCGGGCTCGGGGGGATCGGCCCACGGCAGGGCGATGGGGCGCGGGACCGCCCAGGCGTGGCGCCGGCGAGCCTCGGTGTGGCCCTTGCTCTCGGCCCGCGCCGCGCGCTCGAGCTGTCGCTCGACCTCGGCCCACGTGAGGGGCTCGCCGTCGTCGCCGTCGGCATCGGCGGCCTCGACCCGTTGGGCCCGCATCAGTGAGACCCACGCCGCGCTCCACAGCACCGGGAGCGTCGCCACTTTCGCCACCACCCCGGCCAGCTGCTGGTCCACCAGGCGCGAGATCCCGAACGCGGCGTGCACGTTGCGGAACTCGTCGTACAGGGGACGACGGGCGAAGACGTAGATGATGGCCGGGAACGTGGGGATGACCGACTGCACGAACAGGTAGGCGGCGACACCGACCGGGACGGTCCGGTGGGCGCCCGGGATATGGCGGAGCACCGGCCCCCACAGCACCGCCCCTCCCAGCAGCAGCGCCACATCGACGAGGCCCCGCCACCATGGTGACGACGCCTGGGCGGCGACGGCGGGGGTGACGAGCGTCGCCACCGCGACGGTGCTGAACGTGACCACGGCCACCGCCGGTCGGGTGAGCACCCGGAGGCAGGCGTCGAGGGGTGCGGGCCGTGTCAGCGCCGCCAGCAACGGCGCCGGCGTGGCGAGCAGGAGGAGCGGTGCCGCCGCCAGTGTGAGCAAGAGGCGTTGCACCACGAGCGCGGTGAGCGACCAGTGCGCGGCGAGGTCCGCCAGCGGCCACGTGAGCGCCACCACCAGGGCCACGAGCGCGCCCACCAGGGAGATGAGCTGGCGGCGAGAGGGGAGCGCCCCGGGACCGGCGCGCCGCGCCATGCGTCGGACGGCGAGGGCGTAGGAGAGCGCAAGGAGTGCGATGGCGAACCACGCCAGGGGGTGGAGGTGCGGTGCCCAGGGATCGCCGACCGGCGCATGGTCCGGGGTGAGCGCGCCGGCGGCGAGCCGCGACGCGGTCATGGTCGCGACGCGCACGTCGGTGGAAGCGGGCGCCGGCGGCACGCGTGGCGGCGCCTACGCTCTCGCCCATGGTGGACAGGCTCGAGCGACTGACCGACCTGGTGCTCGTGCTGCTGCGCGACCAGCGGCCCAAGACGCTGCGCGAGATCGCCTCGGAGGTGCCCGGGTACCCGGCCCAGGAGGGTGAGGCGCGGCGCCAGGCCTTCGAACGCGACAAGCGCACGCTGCGCGACGGCGGCATCGAGGTGACGGCCCTGCCCATCGACGGTCCCGAGCAGGTGGGGTACGTCATCCGGCCCGAGGACTACTACCTCCCCGACCTCGACCTGGCGCCGGACGAGCAAGCAGCCCTGAACCTCGCGGTCGCCGGGGTCCACCTCGGCGATCCTAGTGGTCGGGATGCCCTGTGGCGCCTGGGGCTTCCGGCCTCCGCCGGCGCCCGGACGGTGGCCGAGCTCCCCGCCCTGCCGGCTCTCCCCGTCCTCCACGGCGCCCTGCGGGCGCGCGCCACGGTGCGCTTCGACTACCGCGGGGAGACCCGGAGCGTCGATCCCGCGCTGCTGCGATTCCACGGTGGATGGTGGTACCTGGTCGGCTACGACCTCGACCGGGCCGCGCCGCGGACGTTCCGGGTGGATCGCATGGACGGCGACGTCGCCGCGGCGGCACCGGGCTCGGCCGTCCTGCCCGAGGGGTTCGACCCTGACGCCGCGCTCCCCGACGTGCCGTGGAGAATCGGTGAGGGTGCGCTGGTCACCGTGGCGGTGCACGTCGACGCGGCGCTCGCCGGTCTCGTCCTCGACGAGGTGGGGGCGGCCGCGTTGGCCAGTCGGGGTGACGACGGATCGGTGGTGCTGCACCTCGAGGTGACCAACACCGCCGCCCTGCGGTCGTGGCTGTTCGAATTGGGCGACCACGCCGAGGTGCTCGGTCCCGACGAGGTCCGGGCCGAGGTGGTGGCCTGGCTCGAGGCGGTGGCGGGAGCCCCGGCGGCGCCGGGGGGACCGTCGTGAGCGCGCCGAGGGGCCGGTGATGGCCGTGCGGGCCGACGCCGGGTCCCGGCTGTTGCGCCTGCTGGCGGTGCTCACCTGGTTGGCGCGCCAGGGGCGGGCCCCGGTGTCCGAGCTGTCCGAGCGCTTCGGGCTCGAGCCCGACGAGCTCATCGCGGATCTCGAGCTCGCGGCGTGCTGCGGTCTGCCTCCGTACTCACCCGATCAGCTCATGGAGATCATCATCGACGACCAGGAGGTGATCGCCGATCTCGGGACCGAGCTCGGGCGGTCCCGCCGGCTCACCGCGGCCGAGGGTTTCGCCTTGGCCGCGTCGGCCCGCGCCATCTTGGCGGTCCCGGGTGCCGATCCGGACGGAGCGCTGCACCGGGCCCTGGGCAAACTCGAGGCGGTGCTCGGTGGCCGTGGCCTCCTGCGCGTCGACCTGCGCGAGCCCGCCCACCTGGCCGTGATCCGCGACGCCAGCGACGGAGGGCGACAGCTCGAGTTGCACTACTACTCGGCTTCGAGCGACCGCGAATCGACGCGCATCGTCGACCCCGTCTCGGTGCGCTTGATCGAAGGCCACTGGTATCTCGACGGCTACTGCCACAACGTGGCCGGCATGCGTCGGTTCCGCGTCGACCGTGTCTCCGCGGCGCGCCTCACCGGGGAGCCCGCCTGCCATCACGGTGACGAGGGCGACGCGCCACGAACCGACGACGAGACCCAGGGCTCCGAAGCATTCGTCCCCGGGCCCGAGGCCACCGTGGCACACCTCGCCGTCGACGGCGAGGCGGTGTGGATCACCGAGGCGTTGCTCAACTCCTCCTCGGAGCCCCTCGCGGACGGACGCACCGGCGTCACCTTGGCGGTGGCGAGCACGGTGTGGTTCGGCCGACTCCTCCTGAGGCTCGGCCCCCACGCCGAGGTGCTCGACCCGCCGGAGTTGTCCGAGACCGGCCGCCACGCCGCCCGCCAGCTGCTGGCCCGCTACCGGCCCGCCGCCACGCCCTGAAATTCACGAAGGCCCCGCCAGGTCGTCGGCGAGGTTCCCGTCAAGGTGCGGTCGCCACCGTGGCTGGCGGGAGCACTTCCGGCGCCGGGCCGGTCAGCGCCCTGGAGGTCGGGGTGCTGCGGGTGGCCAAGGTGCGCAAGGGCGGGCACGCCTATTACCTCGAGGTGGCGGGCAACGGGGCCGGCACCGGGATCGAGGCCCCCGGTCGATGGCTGGGCACGGGGGCGGCCGCCCTCGGACTGCGGGGCGAGGTGCACGGCGACGCGCTCGGGGCGGTCCTGGCGGGCGACGATCCCCTCACGCACCGGCGCCTCGGCCGGTCCCACGATCGGGTGACGGTGGCGGCCTTCGACCTCAGCTTCTGCGCCCCCAAGTCGGTGAGCATGCTCCATGCGCTGGGCCCGCCCGAGATGGCGGGCGAGGTGCTCGCCGCCCACGAGCGTGCCGTGGACGCGGCCCTCGAGTACGTGGAACGCCGCGCCGTGGCCGTCCGCCGTCCGAGCGGCGGCGCGCTCGTCCCGACGGCGGCCGAGGCGGTGGCGTCGGCCGGGTTCGTGCACCGAGTGAGCCGTGCCCTTGACCCCCACCTCCACAGTCACGTGGTGATGGCCAACCTCGGGCGCGGCCCCGACGGGAACTTCTCCGCCCTCGACGGCCGGGGGCTCTATGCGCACGGCCCCGCCGCGGGCGCCCTGTACCACGCCCAGCTTCGCCACGAGCTCACCACACGCCTCGGTGTCGCGTGGGAGCCCCTGCGCCAGGGACGCGCCGACGTGGCGGGGATCGGGCTCGAAGCTCGACGAGCCTTTTCGCAGCGCGCCGCGGCTATCGCCGGGCACCTGTCGGCGCGCGGGCTGCGAAGTCCCCGAGCACGCGACATCGCTGCGCATGCCACCCGGCCCGATCGTGACCCGCACCGTCACGTCGAAGAGCTGCGTCCGTCGTGGGAGGACCGAGCGCGCGCCGTCGGGCTCGGTCCCGACGAACTGGGTGCGGTGGTCGACCGGGTCCCTCGCCGGCGCGGTCCGGGCCCCGACCCCGCCCGCGCCACGCTGGTCGCTCAGGACCTCGAACGACGCGGGCCCTCGGTCACCCGCCGGGACGTGGTGCGGGGATGGTGCGCCACGCTCGGAGAGGGTGCTCCCGCGGGGGAGGTGGAGGTGGCTGCCGACCGGCTCCTGGACACCTTGGCCCCGACGGTGGCGCACGCCGGGCGCGTCGAGGGACGCGGGGTGGGGGAGCGGCGCCATGTCGTGGGGGGCCGCCACGTGGCGCCTCGGCGCGACGAGCTCGAGCGGTTGCTGGCGGCGCGCGGCATGGAGATGGCCGCCGCCCCCCGGCGAACGACGGGGCGGGGGCGCGACGAGGACTTCGGTCTGGGACTGGGTTGATCGCCGACGCGGCTGTTCAGGGTTGCGACGGCGCGATGGGCCCGGCGTCGCCGTAACCCTGGCGGATCGCCCTGGCCGGCACGCCGGGCGAGCTGGTCGGGCTCGTACAACATCCAGTAGGCGTTGCGGGCGTGCTTGCGGGCCCGGTCGACGCACACCGCGGCGAGACGGGCGGGATCTTCCTCCTCGTTCTCGTGGACGAAGACCTCGAGCACGTGGGTGGACGTGAGCAGCTGGGCGAGCATGATGCCCTGTGACGCCCCTATGGCCGACACCTGGTCGATGGCGGCTTTCCCCGGCATGCCGAGCGCGACCACGATGGCGCAGCCTTCTTGCTCGATGAGCTTCTTGCACGCCACGCCGAGGTCCTTGAATCCCGGCACGGTGCGGCGGATCACCTCGAAGCGCTCCCCGAAGCCCGGGCACTGCTTGAGCTCGTCGACGGCCTCCGCCCCCATGTCGTAGCGGGCGAACATGGTGTCGACGACGCCGATGCGGTCCATCACCCGATTCTCCCACGGTGCGGGCCCGTCACGGCCCGACACCTTCCCCGCCGTGGTCACGGCACCGCGCCACATATCCGGTCGGGGTGACGGTGACCGCCATGCGCCGCCCGCAGGTCGCACAGAACCGGGGTGGATCGAGCTCCCGACCGCATCCCCCGCACTGCCCGGCGCCACGGCCGCACGAGGTACAGAACTCGGGGGCGGGGTTCATCGTCACTCGCAGGAGGCCGCCGGTCCGAGTCCCGTGCCGCGTCCTGCGGTCACGCCGATCCGTTCGGTCGAGCCCGGCCTTTCGGTCGGGCTGGGCCCTTCGATCGGATCAGGGCCGTGGGTCGTGGTGCGCGCTTGGCGGCGCGCCGGGTCGGCTTCTCGCTGGGGCTGCCGAGCACATCGCCGATGGCGCCTCGCAGCATGGCGCCGAGGTCCTCGGAGGGAACCTGGGCGAAGGCGTCACCGGCGAGGACCAGCCCTCCCATCACCGCCCCCAGCGCGCAGGCCATTCGCACCCGTTGGTCGATGGCGACCGAGGAGTCGCTCAGGACGGCGCGAAATCGTGCCGCCATGTCGGTGTGCTCATCGTCGTGTTGCTGACGATGCAGGTTCTCGAAGGCGGCCTGATTGCGTTCGTGGAGCACGAACACCTTGCGGTTGGCCATCATCAAGGAGATGAAGCTCTCGAGCATCGGCACCCACGACTCAGGGCCCGCCTGCTGCGTCACCGAACGCCGACAGCGATTCCTTGCCGAGGTCATGCAACCGAAGGTGCAGCGCCATCAGGATGTCGTCCTTGCTGGCGAAGTGGTAGTAGAGCGCCGCCTTGGAGAAGCCCAGCTTCTCGGCGATCTGGCGCAGCGAGGTCTTGTCGAAGCCCTGCTCGATGAAGAGGTCGAGCGCGATGTCGAGAATGCGCTCCCGGGTGCTGCTCGCATCCCGATCGGGACCGGTGCCGGGCGTCGAGGAATCGACCGCGGGCGCCGCCCGGAGCGATGCCGTCCGCCTTGCGTGGAGCGTGTCACGATCTCAATACTACTTGACGACCGGTAAGTATGTCACTTACCATGCGGCAAGTAGATCGACGGCGAGACGGATGGGCGGGCCCATGACAGGACAACCGATGATCGAGGCCGAGGGACTGGCCAAGCGCTACGGCGACACCGTGGCCCTGGCCGGCATCGACCTCGAGGTGGCCGGCGGCTCGATCCTGGGGGTCCTCGGGCCCAACGGGGCGGGCAAGACGACGGCGGTGCGGATCCTCACCACCCTGGCCGTTCCCGACGCGGGCACCGCTCGTGTCGCCGGCTACGACGTCGTGGCCGAGGCGGCCGCCGTGCGCCGGAACATCGGCGTGGCGGCCCAGGACGCCACCCTCGACGACGCCCTCACCGGTCGCCACAACCTCGTCATGGTGGGCGAGCTCAGTGGACTGCGGCGGGGAGACGCCAAGGCCCGGGCGGGCGAGCTCCTCGAGCAATTCGGGCTGAGCGACGCGGCGGACCGCGTCATGAAGGGCTACTCGGGCGGGATGCGGCGGCGCCTCGACATCGCCGCCAGCATGATGACCCGGGCTCCGGTGCTGTTCCTCGACGAACCGACCACAGGCCTCGACCCCGCCAGCCGCTCAGGCGTGTGGGACATCATCCGCGTGCTCGTCTCCGATGGGGTCACCCTGCTGCTCACCACGCAGTACCTCGACGAGGCCGACGAGCTAGCCGACCGGATCGTCGTCATCGATCACGGCCGGGTCATCGCCGAGGGCACACCACCGGAGTTGAAGGCGGCGACGGGGGAGGCCCGACTCGAAGTGACGCTGAGCGCGCCCAACCAGGAAGCCGAGTCCGCGCTCCAGAACATCGTCGCAGGGTGCGGTGCACATCTCCCAGGGCGGACGCCGCCTCAGCGCCCCGGTGCGGACCGAGTCGGGCCTGGCCACCAGGGTCGTCCGGGCCCTGGACCGGGCGGGCGTGCTGGTCGACGACGTGGAGGTGCAGCAGCCCTCGCTCGACGACGTGTTCTTCGCGCTCACCGGAGGCCCCGTTCCCGACAACTCCGTCGCCGATGACCGTGGCCGACGAACGGTCCACCGACGACCGTGAGGAGGGGGTCGCATGAGCATCGGGACCGCCACCGTGCCCGCCGCACGACGCACGACACCGACCGGGGGTCGCCCCGTCGACTGGTTCGCGGGCAAGTTCCGCGACGTGATGGTGCTCACGCGTCGCAACCTCGTCCATGTCGCCCGCGAACCGCTCCAGCTCTCCGATGTCACCGTGCAGCCGGTTCTGTTCACGCTGTTGTTCGTCTACGTGTTCGGCTCCGGCGTGGCGGTGCCCGGAGGCGGGAAGTACGTCAACTTCGCGCTGGCCGGGCTTGTTGGCCCTGAACCTCACCACGTCGGCCATCGGGACCTCGGTGGGCCTCAGCACCGACCTGAACACCGGGGTCATCAACCGCTTCCGGACTCTGCCCATGTGGCGATCAGCGGTCCTCGTGGGCAGGTCGGTCTCCGACGTGCTCTCGGCCACGCTGTGCGTGACGATCGTGGTGCTGACCGGGCCTGGCCATCGGCTGGCGCGCCGGAACGAGCCCTCTGTCGGTGCTGGGCGGTATGGGGGTGGCGCTGTTCTTCAGCTACGCGCTGTCGTGGGGGTGCGCCTGTCTGGGCATCACGAGCAAGAGCCCGGAGTCCGCCCAGGGCCTGGGCCTCGTGATCCTCTTCCCCCTCGCCATCGTGTCCAACGCCCTGGTGCCCACCGGCCGGCATGCCGGCGTGGATGCGGACGCTCGCCAACTGGAACCCGGTGAGCGCGATGGCCTCGGCCTGTCGGGATCTGTTCGGCAACCCGAACCGTCCTCGGCGCCATCCACGTCTGGCCGATGCAGCATCCCGTGGTGGCGTCGCTGCTGTGGTCGGTGGGGATGCTCGTGGTCTTCGCCCCGCTGGCGACGGTGCTGTACCGGCGCCGGACCACCGAGTAGTCACCCGACAGCCCCCGGATGCCGGCCCTGATCGGCGTCACGAGGTGGACGCCTCGGGCCCGAGGCGGTAGACGGGTGTCCTAGCGAGGAGGCCGCCATGGCCGACGAGGACACCGTTTCACCCCCGACGGGATCGGCTTCACCCCCGACGGGATCGGCGCACCCCCGTTCCGCCACCGCCGACCCCTCCGATCCGCCGGACCCGGGCGAGGGCGGCGACGGCAGCGCCGAAGGCGAGGACGACATCCCGCCGGCTCCGCTGTGGGCCATGACGAACCGCATGCACTCCCTCCGGCGCAACAGAGCCGGGGGAGGAGGGCTACATCCGGCGCCGGATGGGCGACGACGATGACGCGCTCTATGTGATCGACGACGGGGCTGACCACTGCATGGTCGGTCGGCGCGTGGGGCATGCTCCGGACGGCTGCGTCTACTGCCTGGTGGCGCGCATCACGCTCGAGCAGTATCGCGGACCTGGTGGCGGGAGAGCTCACCGGCAGCGACGTCTTCTCCGATGCCCGCGACATCTCGCTCTGTGGCGTTTTCGAGGAGGAAGGGGCCGCCTCACAGGTGTTCCTGGTGCAGCACTACCGGCGCCCTCGCGACGTCCCCGCCGACTACCTCCCGTCCAGTCCGTTCCTCGAGTTCACCGACGACCCCGAGGAGGAGGGCTGACCGTCCCGGAGGTGCAGGTCCCAGCTGGCCGCGATCGATTCGCCGTCAGAGGGCTGGCGGGCGGTGTCGAACCCGGCCGCTTGGATCTGGAGCTCGATGTGGGCGATCACGGCATCGGCGTCGGCGGGGTCGACGTCATCGGCGCGCAGCAGGTCCAAATCGATATGGCGGAACTCGAGCCGACCCTCGCTGTCGCCGACCACCGACCGGTAATAGACACCCCACCGGCGATTGCGGCTCAGGAGTCGGGCGGTCTGCGCCTCGGGCGGAACGTTGAGCCGGACATGCGCGTCCATGGCGCTCCCCCCGGAGCGGTCGGCTGTCTAGGACCTACCCTGTGTTGTCGGCATGGCGGCCAGCGGACTGAAGGCCGGGCGCAGGCGCCCTGGTGGGTGGGGTCGTGGAGAGCCGGATCAGAGAATGGCCACGCTGTTGGAGGCGTCGATCGTGGCCGAACTCACGGTCTGGGCGGCGGAGCAGCCGGTCTCGAGGGCGGACGAGTCCGTGGCGTCGAAGAACACCGTGATCTGGTTGAGCCGAGTCTCGGCGTACGAGCCCGGACCCTCCCGGGCGGAGAGGGTGAAGCCCACCTCGCCGCTCGTGTTGGTGGCCAGTGTCGCCTTGGTGGTGGTGAAGGCCGAAGAGCCGTTCTCCCCCCCGGTCCACGTCACCGTGAACGACAGCCCCTTCAAGGCCTTGACGGTGGCGGTGTCGTAGTCCGGGCAATACCCGGTGGCGTAGGTCCTCGCCCCGTCGACCCTCCCGAGACTGGTGGCCGGCGTGCTGATCGTGATGGTGGCGGGCAGGTCCCCGTGGCCGGGCGCGCCGGCGGGAGCGGCAGAGAGACATCCGTTCAACCGACCCCCCGAGATGACGGTCTGGGTGACGGCTCCCCGGTCCGTCGTGAGCGTTCCGCCCTTGGTCAGCGGAGGATTGAACGCCACGTCGCCGGTGGCGGTGGCCTTGCACACCACCGGGAAGGTCGGTGAGCTCGCCCCGGCGAAGATGCTGGGCGTTCCCACGAGGGCGAACCCCGTGATGGGGACGGCGAGCGCCACAGCCCCCAAGAGGATCCTTCGGCGTGTCTGCATGATTCCCCCGATCCCGCGCCGCCATCCGCGTCGCGCGCGATGGCCTTACCGTAGTCATCGGGTCAGCGGGGTTCTTGGGTGGGCGAATGCCCTGGTGCAGACGGTGGGTTTCGTCCCTCCGACGGTTTCACCGGACCCCGTAGTGTGGGGGCACACGGGTCGACGGCGACAACGGGAGGAAGCCGACAATGACCGATTCGAGCGACGCCTTCGATCTCGACATGGCCGCCGCCATGGTCCAGTCCAACGCCACCGACGTCCACATCATGCTCAAGGTCCTGGCCGGACAGCTCTCCGAGGTGCTCGGGCCCAGGGTCGTCGTGGACCGGGCCGGCGGCCTGCTGCGCAAGTCCAACGAGGTCAAGGCGTTGGAGGTGACACTGGGCGACGACGTCCTGCGCGCCCAAGTCGAGGGTGGTTCCGTGAGATGCTCGGTCGCCCACTCATCGGGAGGGATCCGGATCCGCAGTGAGTCCGTCGACCTGGACAGCTGGTTGAAAAGACTGCTCACCGCGCTGAAGGAAGAGGCCGCCCACAGCGAAGGCGCCCGTCAGGCGCTCGAGAGAATCGTCATCGGAGGTTCGTCATGACCCAGCCCCAGGACCTCCCCAAGGAGGCGGGCCACCGGCTCGAAGAGCTCGAGCACGGCCTGTTCACCTCCGACCTCTCGGTGAACGAATTCCTTCTGATCAAGGAGGCGGGATTCCACCCGCTGGGATTCGTCATGGGCTCGTCGATCTACCACACCGGCATCCAGGCCCGTCGATGGAACAAGAGCCAGGAGCTCACCAAGCTGACCGAGGCCATGTACAACGCGCGTGAGCTGGCCATGACGCGCATGGAGGAAGAAGCCGACCAGTTGGGCGCGGACGGGGTGGTGGGTGTCCGCCTCGACGTGAACTACTACGAGTGGGGACGCGACGCGGCGGAGTTCATCGCGGTGGGCACGGCGGTGAAGGCCGAAGACGGCACCTCGCATCGCAACGCGGCAGGGCAAACCCTTCACCTCGGACCTGTCGGGACAGGACTTCTGGACGATCATGCAGACCGGATACGTCCCCCAGGGGCTCGTGATGGGGACGTGCGTCTTCCACATCGCCCACCGCGGCCTCGGCCAGGCGCTCGGGTCGATGGGCCAGAACGTCGAGCTTCCCAACTTCACCCAGGCCCTGTACGAGGCCCGCGAGCTCGCCATGACCCGGATGCAGGACGAAGCCAACCAGCTCGGGGCGACGGGGATCGTGGGTGTCCGCCTCGAGGAGAAGTCGCACCAGTGGGGATCGCACACCATCGAATTCCTGTCGCTCGGCACGGCGGTGACGAAGTCGGCTGGTGACGTGACGCTGCCCAAGCCCATCACCGTGATCTCCCTCGACAACTGATGAACGCCCGGGCCGCCCCGCCGACGACCCCGCGGGCGAGCCGACGGCGATCTGCCCGAGGCCGCCGGTCGGCGCCTCGAGAGCGGATCGTTCTCGTCGGGCTTGACCGTCCCCGACTTCGCGGCCTGTCTCCAGATGGGACTCCGCCCCGTGGCCCTGGTGCAGGGTTTCTGCGTCATGCAGTGGGGCTGGTACGGGGCCGGCTCGCCCTACTCGCGCGGCATGTCCCCCTACGCCTTCGGAGGCGAGGCGCCCCGCGGGGTGCTACTCCGAGAGCTACAGCTGCCCCCACGGCGGCATGGTGTACTCCAACGAGCACCGCATCTGGGGGCAGAACTACCAGCAGCCCTGGGTCGAGTCCGCCTGGGCCGAGGGCTTCGGCTCGGCCTACTCCCGGATGGTCGAGGAGGCGGGCGAGGTCGGCGCGCACGGCGTCATCGGCGTCGTCGACAGCAGCCGCCATCTCGCCGACATGAACGTCACCGAGTTCCACATCCTGGGCACCGCCGTCGTGGTGGAGGGCGCCACCCCGCCGTCGGGCGGGCCGCCCTGGACCACGTACCTGGCGGGCCAGCGCCTCGCCAAGCTCGTCGAGGCCGGATACATGCCGGTCTCGGTGGTCGCGGCGCTGTCGTCGGTGCGGGTGTGGGCCTACTGCGTCACCGAGATGCTCATGGAGGGCCGCCCCATGTCGACATTCGGCGGCGGCGGCTACATGCCGGTGGCCGAGGTCGAGCAGGTGTCGCGGGCCCACCTCGCCGCCCGCTCCCTGGTGCGCGAGCACGTCCGGAGCCAACTCGGCCACGACACCCTCCAGGGCGCGCTCATCGTGGCCAACACCCAGAGCCTGGCCCAAGGCGACGAGGTCATCGAGTGCGCCCTGCGCGGCACCCGGGTCCGTCGGTTCAAGGACTTCGACCCGCTCCCCGCCCCCCGTCCCACGGTGCGACTCACGTGACCGGGCCTCGCCCCGCCCCCGGCGCCCCCACCGCCATCGACCTGCGGGCCGAGATGCGCCGGGCTGCGGAGTCGCTCGGGAAGCCCGCCCACGACGCGCCCAGCCGGGCGGTCACCTCCGACCTCTCGGTCGACGAGTCCCTGCTGTTGCACAGCATCGGATGGGAAGCCGTCGACGTCGTCTTCGGTGCGTCGGTGGTCTCGATCCCCCCCTTCGTGTGGACGTGGGGGTCGGGCGAGATCACGTCCGCCTCAGAAGCGCACAACCTGGCCGTGCGCTCCGCGGCCAAGTACCTCGGCGCCCAGTGCACCGAGGTGCGGGGGCACGGGGTGGTGGGGGTGCGCGTCGAGATCGAGGTGCGGCGTCACCACGTCGACGTCGAGCTCACCGGCACGGCGGTGCGGCCCATGAAGGGCAAGGACAGGAGCTCGGCCTTCGTCTCCGATCTCTCGGCGCGGGACTTCACGCTGCTGCACAACGCCGGGTGGGCCCCGGTCGGTCTGGCCTTCGGGGCGAGCTTCGTCTACGCGCCGCGGCGAACGGCAGGCGAGGCGATGCGCCAGTCGTCGCAGAACGTGGAGCTGACCAACTTCACCGAGGCGATGTACGCGGCGCGCGAGGCGGGCATGGAGCACATGCAGCGTTCCGCGCTCGACATGGGGGCGCAGGGGATCGTGGCCGTGCAGGTCTCCGAGGGGCCCATGTGGTTCGCCAACCACGCCATCGGGTTCACGGCGTGGGGGACAGCCGTTCGTCTCGAGGCGCAAGCGCATCAGTACCTGCGCCCCGAGGTGGTCCTGCCGCTCGACGACGCCGTCGTCGAGTTCGCGGCGCAGTCCCTCCGGTAACACGTGGACCGATGCCAGGAATGCGGGTTCGTGTACGACCTCGGCGCGGCGGAGTCAGCCGGTCCGGACATCGTCGCCGGGGCGGGACGGTTCGCGGCGGTCCTGCGCGACGCCACCCCCGACCTCCGACGTCGACCGGACCCCGATACCTGGTCGCCCCTCGAGTACGGCTGTCACGTGCGGGACGTGCTGTCGGTCCAGCGCGAGCGGGTGTTGACCGCCCGGCGCACCGATCGACCCTCGTTCGAGCCCATGGGCCGTGACGAGCGGGTCGAGCACGACGGCTACGCCCAGCAGGACCCCGACGCCGTGGCCCGCCAGCTCACCGACGCGGCGGCCCTGCTCGCCAACGTCCTCGCCCGCCTCGACGCGGACGACTGGGAACGCCGTGTCGTCTACGGCTATCCGGTCCGGCTCGAGCGGTCGTTGCGCTGGGTGGGGATGCACACCCTGCACGAGGTGCGCCATCACCTCGGAGACGTCCGCCGCCAACTCGCCCCCGACGGCGGCAGTGCCTGACCGGCCCCGGGTCGGTGCCCGCCGGCCGCGCACCATGTCGGCGGCGGCGCGTGTGCTGGCCGAGCGCGACAAGGTGGTCGCTCGGCTCGTCGCCACCTACGGCCTGCCCCGCATGGCCAAGCGTGACGGCACCCACTTCGCCGCCCTGGTGCAGTCCATCGTCTACCAACAGCTCGCCGGGGCGGCCGCCTCAACCATCCACCGGCGCCTGGTGGCCGCGCTCGGGGGAGAGGTCACCCCCGAGGCGATGTTGGCGGCCGCGCCCGAAGACCTGCGCGCCGCGGGGTTGTCGGGCAACAAGGCGGCGTCGGTCTGCGACCTGGCGGCCAAGGTCACCGACGGGACGGTGGTCCTCGACCCGCGCGGCCTGGCCCGGGAGGGCGACGAAGAGGTGATCGAGCGCCTCACGACGGTGCGCGGCATCGGGCGCTGGACGGCAGAGATGTTCCTGATGTTCCAGTTGGGGCGTCTCGACGTCTGGCCCACGGGCGATCTGGGCGTGCGCAAAGGCTTCGGGCTGGCCTGGAAGATCCCCATGCCGAGCGCCAAGGAGCTGGCCCCGCTCGGCGACAAGTTCCGGCCCTATCGTTCGGTGGTCGCCTGGTACTGCTGGCGAGCCGCCGAGCAGCCCGGAGACTCCGCCAGTCCCGTGACGGGCTGACGACCGCCGCCACCGCACCACCGACACCCTCGGACCCGGAGGACCAGTTGCCCCACGACCCAGATCAGCGCGAGGACGCGGCCTGGTGGCGATCGGCGGTCTTCTACCAGGTGTACGTGCGCTCGTTCGCCGACAGCAACGACGACGGGGTGGGTGACCTGGTGGGGCTCCTGGGCCGCCTCGACCATCTGGCCTGGCTGGGCGTGGACGCGCTGTGGCTGAGCCCGGTCATGCCCTCGCCCAACTTCGACTGGGGCTACGACGTCGCCGACTACTGCGCCGTGCTCCCCGAGTACGGGGACATGGACGATCTCGACGCCGTGATCGCGGCGGCGGGCCGCGCCGGCATGCGCGTGCTCCTCGACCTCGTCCCGAACCACACCAGCGAGCAGCACCAGTGGTTCGTGGAGTCGCGCTCGTCGGTCGACTCCGAGCGCCGCGACTGGTACGTGTGGGCCGATCCCGGACCCGACGGCTCGGCGCCGAACAATTGGGTGGGATCGTTCGGTGGCCCGGCGTGGACGCTCGATGCCGCATCGGGGCAGTACTACCTGCACAACTTCCTGCCCCAACAGCCCGATCTCAACTGGTGGTCCGACGGCGTCCGACACGCCTTCGACGACATCGTGCGCTTCTGGTGGGACCGCGGCGTGGCCGGCTTCCGCATCGACGTCTGCAACATGATGATCAAGGACGCCGAGCTGCGCGACAACCCGCCCGCCACCGAGGACGACCCCTTCATCATGCAGATGTTCGGCCAACGCCCCGTCTACAACGGCAACCGGCCCGAAGCCCACGACATCCTGCGCCGGTGGCGGACGATCTCGGGTGAGTACTCGCCGCCCCGGGTGCTGCTGGGGGAGACCAACGTCGACACCCTGGAGAACCTCGCCGCCTACTACGGCTCAGGCGACGACGAACTGCACATGGGGTTCAACTTCCCCTTCATCGAGGCCCCCTTCGAGGCCGCCGCGCTGGCCGACATCGTGGCCCGCACCGAGGCCCTCCTGCCCGCGTCGGCCTGGCCGGTGTGGACGGGCTCGAACCACGACGTGTCGCGCCTGGCGACCCGGTGGTGTCGGGGCGACCCCGCCAAGGTCCGCCTGGCGCTGCTCATGCTCCTCACCTTGCGGGGCACGCCCGTGCTCTACCAGGGCGACGAGATCGGGCTGACCGACCGTGACTTCGAGAAGGAGGAGCTGCTCGACCCGGTGGGGCAGCGGTTCTGGCCCTACTACCCGGGCCGCGACCCCGAACGCACGCCCATGCCCTGGGAGGGCGGGCCCAACGCCGGTTTCACCTCGCCCGGGGTCACGCCCTGGCTCCCCCTGGCCGCGGCGCCCATGCACGTGGCCGAGCAACGCGCCCAGCCCGGCTCGCTGCTCCATCTCGTGCGCGACGCCATCGCCCTGCGGCGCGCCTCGCCCGACCTGTCGGCCGGCGACTACCGGCCGGCCCCGGTCACCGACGGACTCTGGGTCTTTGACCGCGGCGCCTCCCGGGTGGCGCTCAACATGGCGCCCGCCCCCCGGGACCTGCCCCTGGGTTCGACGGATTGGACCGTGGCCCTGTCCACCCACCGCAACCACGAGGGGCCGCTGCCCGATCCGGTCCTGCGCCTCGACGCCTGGGAGGGCGTCGTCATCACCAGTCGAGGTTGAGCACCTCGCGCATGGTCTTCTCGAAGGTCGGCGTCGTCCATCGACGCCCGGGTACCGATGATCATCTTGGCGTCCTCGCCCACCGGGACGCGCCACGGCGGTCCGTCCTGCTCGAGGGCATCGGCGATGGCGGTGGCGACCACCTCGGGGCCGGGCGCCGCGTCCCGGCCGAGCTGCCCCGAC
Source organism: uncultured Acidimicrobiales bacterium (assembly GCA_963768255.1). Lineage (GTDB taxonomy): Bacteria > Actinomycetota > Acidimicrobiia > Acidimicrobiales > UBA8190 > Chersky-840. The sequence goes on from CAVYGX010000008.1 coordinate 1,300,125, forward strand.
AACTTCTCCATGATCACGGCGAGCTCGTCGTAGGGGGGAGCGTCGACGCCGAAGTCGCGACGCGACTCGGAGAGGTTGGTCTTGAAGTACCCGGGCTCGATGACGATGGTGCGGATCCCGAAGTGCCCCGCCTCGATGTGCAGCGCCTCGGACAGGGCTTCGAGCGCGTACTTCGACGCGGCGTAAAAGCCCTGCAGCGGCGCGGCCACCGTCCCCGACACCGAGGAGAGGTTGACGATGGTGCCGGCCCGGCGCGCTCGCATCTGGGGGAGGACGGCTTGCATCATCCGCAGCGGGCCGAAGACGTTGGTCTCGAACACCCGCCGCACCTCGGCCAGCGGGACGAGCTCGACGGGCCCGCCGATCCCGACGCCGGCGTTGTTGACGAGCACGTCGATCGTCCCCGCCGCGGCCAGCGCCGCGGCCACCGAGGCGTCGTCGGTGACGTCGAGGGCGAGACGCGCATCGACGTCGATGTCGGCCAGGGTCTCGGGGCGACGGGCCGTCGCCACCACCTCGTAGCCGCGCTGCTTGAGCTCGATGGCCGTCGCCCGCCCGAATCCGCTGGAGCATCCCGTGATCAGTGCCCGCGCCATGCCCGCCTCCTGGTCCTGACGAAGCGCTTCGCCCGCTGCCCCGACACTACGCGGGCCGGAGCGCGCCCTTACAGAGCGGCGGTGAGCGCCCCGAGCGGCATGCGCAGGTCTTCGAGCATGCGCAGGTCCTCTTGGGGCGACCGGCCCAGTGTCGTCAGGTAGTTGCCCACGATCAGGGCGTTGATCCCCGCCGTCATGCCCATCGCCTGCAGATCCCGCAGCGTCACCTCGCGGCCGCCTGCGTAGCGCAGGATCACGCCCGGCAGGGCCAGGCGGAACAGGGCGATCCACCGGATGGCCTCCCACGCCCCCACCACGGGCCGGTCCCCCAGGGGGGTCCCGGGGCGCGGGTTCAAGAAGTTGACCGGCACCTCGGTCGGGTCCAGGGTCCGCAGCTGCAGGAGGAGCTCGATGCGCTGCGCGTCGCTCTCGCCCATGCCCACCAGGGCCCCGCAGCACAACTCCATGCCATGGGCGCGTACCAGCCGGCACGTCTCGGACCGTTCGTCCCAGCCGTGCGAGGTGACCACGGTGGGGAAGTACGACCGCGCCGTCTCGACGTTGTGGTTGTACCGGTGCACACCACCCGCGGCCAGGCGCTGGGCCTGCTCGTCGGTGAGGATGCCGGCCGACACCGCCACGTTCAGCCCGGTACGCGCCCGCACCAGGGGCACGAGGTCGAGCAGGCGCGCCATGATGCGCTCGTCGGGGCCCCGCACGGCCAGGACGATGCAGAACTCCGACGCCCCCAGCGCGGCGGTCTCGGCCGCGGCGGCCAGGACCTCCTCGGTGTCGAGGAAGGGCGTTGCCTTCACCGGCGTGTCGAAGCGCGAGGACTGCGAGCAGAAGTGGCAGTCCTCGGGGCACCCCCCGGTCTTGGCCGACAGGATCCCCTCCACCTCCACGGTGGGCCCGCACCAGGCCAGGCGCACCTCATGCGCCAACGACGCCAATCCCATCACCGACTCGTCGGGCACCACCGCCAGGCCCCCCAATTCCTCGGCCTCCAACAGACGGTGCTGGTCGAGCAGCGCCACCCCGGCTGCGGCGATCATCGCCCTGGCCTCGGACGTGCTCGGCTCGGGGGGGAGCGTCACCGGGCAGGGCTCGACGGGCGCTCGCAGGGAGACGGTGCTACGCGTGGGGGCAGCGGTGGCGTCGGCGGGCACCGGCACACGGTAGCGGCCGGAAACAGGAGGCAGTCAGGTGGCGTGGGACTTCGAGACCGAACCGGAGTACGAGGCGAAGCTCCTCTGGGCGCGCGCCCTGGTGGACGAGGAGATCCTGCCCCTCGAGACCCTCGACCTCGACTACGACGACCTCCTCCGGGCCATCGGGCCCCTCCAGGACGAGGTCAAGCGCGCCGGCCTGTGGGCCGCCCACCTCCCCCCCGAACTGGGGGGCATGGGTTTCGGCCAGGTCAGGCTGGGACTCCTCCACGAGGTGCTGGGCCGCTGCGCGCTGGCCCCGGTCGTCTTCGGCAACAACGCCCCGGACTCGGGCAACGCGGAGCTGCTGGCCGTGGGGATCGAGGCCAACGGGCGCGTCGAGCAGCGCACCCAGTGGCTCGAGCCCCTGTTGGAGGGAAAGCTCCGCAGCGCCTTCTCCATGACCGAGCCCGGTGCGGGCGCGGACCCGACCCTGATCGCCACGAGCGCGGTGCGCGACGGGGAGCAGTGGGTGATCAACGGCCACAAGTGGTTCACCTCCAACGGCTCGGTGGCCGACTTCCTCATCGTCATGTGTGTCACCAATCCCGACGTCCATCCCTATGCGGGCTGCTCCATGCTCCTCGTCCCCACCGACACGCCCGGCGTGGACATCGTCCGGGACGTGCCCACCATGGAGCACCCCTTCCCCCATTTCGGGAAGTTCGGGGGCCACTCCGAGATCATCTACCGCGACGTACGCGTGCCGGTCGAGAACCTGGTGGGCAACGAGGGTGACGGCTTCCGCCTGGCCCAGATGCGGCTGGGGCCGGGCCGTATCCACCACTGCATGCGCTGGCTGGGCCAGTCCCAGCGCGCCTTCGACATGCTGTGCGAGCGGGCCGTGTCCCGCCACGTGCACGGGTCTCTCCTGGCCGACAAGCAGATGGTCCAGAGCTGGGTGGCCGACTCCATGGCCGAGATGGCCGCGGCCCGCCTCATGACCCTCCACGCGGCGTGGAAGATGGATCGCGAGGGCGCCCCCGCGGCGCGCGTGGAGATCGCCATGATCAAGTACTACGGCGCCGGGGTCCTCTACAACGTCATCGACCGGGCCATCCAGGCGCACGGCTCGCTGGGGTTCTCCACCGACCTCCCCCTCGAGCACATGTATCGCGCCGCCCGGGCGGCCCGCATCTACGACGGCCCCGACGAGGTCCACAAGGTCACCGTCGCCCGCCAGGTCCTCAAGCGCTACACCCCGGCCGAGGTGCCCTCCGAGCACGTCCCCACCCGACGGCGGGCGGCCCGCGAGAAGTTCGCCGACCTGCTGGCCGAGGTCACCGCCAACGACTGAGCCGGCCCGGCGCTAGCGTTCCCGGACCGGGGTGTGGTCGGCATCTCGCGTTCACGCACCAGGGGGGCGGACCATGCGGGTGACGGTGTGCGGAGCCCGGGGCTCGACGCCGGCCTCGGGGCCCGAGATCGTCCGCTACGGCGGGCACACCTCCTGTGTGGCCCTGGCCCATGACGGGGAGCGCCCGAGCCTCGTCCTCGATGCGGGCACCGGGATCCGCGGCGTCACCGCCCTCCTCGGGACCCACCCCTTCGACGGGTCGATCATCCTGGGCCATCTCCACTGGGACCACACCCAGGGCCTGCCCTTCTTCGCCGGGGCCGACCGGCCCGACGCCAGGACGGACTTCTACATGCCCGAGCCAGGGCGACGCCGAGGAGGTCCTGCGCCGCGTCATGTCGCCGCCCCATTTCCCCATCACCCCCGCCCAGCTGCGCGGCACCTGGACCTTTCGCGGCCTCGAGCCCGACGGGGCCCGGGACATCGAGGGCTTCACCGTCGCTGGCCCGGGAGATCCCCCACAAGGGGGGCCGCACCTTCGGCTTCCGCGTCTCCGACGCGACGGCCACCGTGGCCTATCTCTCGGACCACTGTCCCACCGCCCTCGGCCCGGGGCCCGACGGGCTGGGCGAGTACCACGACGCGGCCCTGGCCCTCGCCGCCGACGCGGACCTGCTCATCCACGACGCCCAGTACCTCGACGAGGAGCTGGCCCGGCGCGGGCCAGCTTCGGCCATTCCTCGGCCCGGCTACGCCGTCGGCCTCGGCGGAGCGGGCCGGCGCGGCGCGCCTGCTGCTGTTCCACCACGACCCGCCCCGCACCGACGACGACATCGACGCCATCGTGGCCTCCTACGCCGCGGTCCACGGTGGCGGTGGACGGAGCGGCCGAGGGCATGGTCGTGGACCTGCCCGCCCCCGCGGCGTCCTGACCCGCCGGGGCCCGGCCCCGGGGGCGGTTGGGGCACCTCACTGCCCTACAGTTCGGGTCCATGGTGCGTTCGGGTCGTCCTGGCCGAGGACAACTACCTCGTGCGCGAGGGCGTCCGCACCCTGGTCGAGACCGAGCCCGACCTCGAGGTCGTGGGGTGCTGCGAGGACTACGACTCGCTCATCGCCACCGTCGAGGAGCAGGACCCCGACGTGGTGGTGACCGACATCCGCATGCCGCCGACGGGAACCGACGAAGGGATCCGGGCCGCCGAGGTGCTGCGCCGGAGGCCATCCCGACATGGGGGTGGTGGTGCTCAGCCAGTACTCCGAGCCCGCCTATGCGCTGGCCTTCCTCGACGGGGGATCCAAGGGCCGTGCCTATCTCCTGAAGGAGCGGGTCTCCGACATCGGCCAGCTGGCCGGCGCCATCCGCGAGGTGGCCACCGGCGGCTCGGTCATCGACCCCGAGGTGGTCGACGCCCTGGTGGCGGCCAGGTCCAAGCCCGCCGACTCACCCCTGCACCGCCTCACGGCGCGCGAAGGGGAGATCCTCTCGGAGATGGCCCAGGGGAAGAACAACGCGGCGGTGGCCGCCTCGCTCGTGCTCTCGGAACGTGCGGTCGAGAAGCACATCAACTCGATCTTCTCCAAGTTGGCCCTCTCAGCCTGGAGCCCGACGTCCATCGCCGCGTGAAGGCGGTGCTCCTCTTCCTCTCCGCCCAGGACGCCTGAGTCTTCTGAGCGAGAGGGTCGGGGCCGCCGGGTCGGGGGTGCTGCCACCACCGCCCCGCACGTGCTGTCAGCCTGTGCCCTCGGACCGGCGGGCTGCCAGGATATGGACGTGGCGTGACCAGGGGACCACGGTCCTGATCGTCGACGACCAGATGCCCTTCCGTACGGCGGCGCGGCTCGGTGGTCGGGGTGACGCCCGGCTTCGAGGTGGTGGGAGAGGCCAAGTCGGGCGAGCAAGCCGTCGAGCAGGTGGCCGCCCTGCACCCCCGGCTCGTCCTCATGGACATCAACATGGACGGCATCTCGGGGATCGAGGCCACCCGCCGGATCACCACCGACGCATCCCGACACCCGGGTGATCCTGCTGTCGACCTACGACGCCGAGGACCTGCCCGCCGACGCCCGCACGTGCGGCGCCATCGGCTACGTCCACAAAGAACAGTTCGGGCCCGACGTCCTCGTCGACATGTGGAGCGGTCGAGGGAGCCGGCCTCAGCGGGCTGATCCTCAGCGGGTGATCCTCAGCGGGTGACCGGGGATGCTGGCCCGCGATGGTGGTGCCCTCGCCCGGCGCGCTCTGCACCCGGAACGTGCCGCCGATCGCCCCCACCCGGTCGCTCATGTTCACGAAGCCCGCGCCGCGGGCCAGCGGTGCCGTCGGAGTCGAACCCCGCCCCGGTGTCGCGCACCTCGAAGTTCAGATTGGCGTCGTCCGCCCACACCCGGACGAAGGCGGTGGCCCCGTCGCCGGCGTGCTTGCCCGCGTTCTGCAACGCCTCGAGGCAGCAGAAGTAGACGGCGGACTCGCGCTCGGGGGAGTACCGGTCGAGGCCCTCGGCGTCGACCTGGGTGGGCAGCGCGGCGCGTCCCGCCGCGGACCGCAGGGCCTCGGCGATGCCGCGGTCGATCAGCAGCGGCGGATAGATGCCGTGCGCCAGGGCCCGGAGCTCCTGGACGGCTTCTTGGATCCCGGTGCCCAACTCGTCGAGGATCTTGCCCGAGGCCTCGGGGTCGCGATCGGCCAGCTGGCGGGCCAGGCGGACGTTCACCGCCAACGCCACCAGGTGCTGCTGGGCCCCGTCGTGGAGGTTGCGCTCGATCTGGCGCCGGGCCGCGTCCGAGGCGGCGACGATGCGCGCCCGCGAGGCCCGGAGCTCGTCGGCCTGACGCCGGACCTCGTCCAGGGACTCCTGGAGGGCGGAGTCGAGCTCGACGTTGTGCAGCGCCAGGCCCACCTGGCGCGCCAGCTCGGTGAGCATGGTGTCGTCGTCGGTCGTGAACTGGTCGCTGTGGGGAGGCCGCACCGCCACGATGAGGCCGAGGACCTGGCCCGAGTGCGTGGTCGGTGCCACCCGCACCACGCTGTCCTCCCGGCCCTCCAGCAGGCTCGGCAGCCAGATCTCGACCCAGGCCGTGCCCGTCACCCCGGCCCGGGCCACCACCGTCGCCTCTTCGTCGTTGAGCGTCATGTGCCGCACCGGGACGTCGGGCACCGACACCGTCCGTTCCAGGCGGCCGCCCGATCCCGTCCACACCTCGGCCGCGGCCAGCCCGAGCGTCTTGCGCAGGGACTCGGCCACCTGCAACAGGAGCTCGTCCATGGGGATGGCACGCGACAACCGGCTCCCGAAGGTGCGCAGCACGGTGTCGGGCGCCTCGCGCTCGCCGTAGACGATGCGGTTGGCGTACTGGGTGAGGCGTTGGCGCGCCGGCCCGTACAGCAACGCCGCCACCGCGGCGGCGGCCATCGACAGCGCCAACAGCGAGCCGCTGGTCGTGGGTGGGGGCGTGGCCCAGGCCGACCACGATGACGAGGTACACGATCACGACGATGCCGGTGAGCCCGGCCAACGACACGGTGTGGGCGAGGATGCGGTCGATGCGCCCCGCCAGCCGGCGCGAGCTGCCCATGGCGAGCGCCACCGCCAGCGGGAAGGCCGAGACCATCACCACGAGCCACGGCCATCTCGGCCAATCCCACAGGACCCGCAGGGCGAGGGCCACCACGAGCATCTCGGCCCCGACCGCCAGCGCCCACCCGAACCACTGCATGCGCTGGCGCTCCACCCCACGGGAGCGGACATAGCGCCGCTGGGATCCCACGAGCCCGATGGTCCCGAACACGACGGCTTCGATGGCGACGGGCCACAGCGGCAGGCCGGGACGGCGGGTCCACAGGGCCACACCCGTGGCGCCGCCCACCACGTAGCCGCCCACGATGGCGGCCCGGCTCAACCGACAGCTGCCGTCGGGCAGGCCCAGCAACAGGTGCATGACCGCCACCGGCACCAGGGCCACGGTCACCGGCTCCGCCACCCGCGCGATGGAGAGCGCGGTGCCACCCACCGCCGCGCCGTGCAGGTGCGCCTCGACGGCCGCGGCGCTGAGCGCGGCCACCGCCGCCAGTGCGGTCCCGGCCAGGGCCAGCAGACCCTGGCGCTCGAACGGCCGGCGGACGACGGCGAAGGTCCCGGCCAGCGCGAACGCGGCGAGCAGGGCGGAGCGGACGATCTCGGTGGCCAGGTTGGCGTGGCGACCCAGGACGGGCGCGTAGGCGGCGCGCCCCAGCGCCACCAGCGCCAACACCGCGGCCGCGTAGGACGACCCCGGGCGGGGCGTGGCGACAGGCTCGGCCCCGGGCGCGCTGGCCGTGGGTCTCCCCGTGCCCGTGCCGGTGTCGACCTGGACGCTCATCCGGTGGTCGAGGGCGTGGAGTTCGCGGTGGTGGAGTTCGCGGTGGTGGAGGCGGTGCTCCGGGCGCTCGTGCCGTCGTCCTCGATGCGGCCGTCGCGCATGCGCACGACCCGGGTCGCGGCGCCGGCCACGTCGTCGTCGTGGGTGACGAGCAAGATGGCTTGGCCGCCCGTGTGCAGCCGCCGGAACAGCTCGAGCACCTCGAGACCGCCGTCGGAGTCGAGGGCGCCGGTGGGCTCGTCCGCCAGCAGGAGCGTCGGCTTGTTGGCCAGGGCCCGGGCGATGGCCAGGCGCTGGCGCTGTCCGCCCGACAACACCCCCGGCGCGGCCGCCTGCTTGTCGGCGAGGCCCAGCATGTCGAGAAGGTCGCGGGCGCGGCTCTCGGCCTGCCGGCGCCGGGCCCCGGCGATGACCGCCGGCAACGTAACGTTCTCGAGCACGCTCATGCCCTCGAGCAGGTTGAAGAACTGGAACACGATGCCGATGTGGCTCCGGCGCATGCGGGCCAGCGCGTTCTCGTCCTTGTCGGCGAGGGACTCGCCCGCCACGACGATCTCGCCTTCGGTCGGGGTGTCGAGTCCCGCCACCAGATTGAGCAGCGTGGACTTGCCGCAGCCCGACGGTCCCATCACCGCCACGAACTCGGTGTCGTCCATCGTGACGTCGATGCCCCGCAGCGCCCGCACGGGCGCCCCGTCGGCCTCGTAGGTCTTGCGAACGCCTCGTGCCTCCATGACGTGCATGGTCACTCCCTGTCTCGGTTGACGTGACTTGTCGCGCTCGCCGCGGCGTTCCTGACCGTTCCCGCCGCGCTCCTGACGGTTCCCGCCGCCACCTTCCATGCCGACACGGGCGCTTCTCGCCCCTTCACCAGCGCGGGGGAAGCTCGCGGGCCGGTGGGGGGTCGGCCAGGGCGCCATAGGTGGCCTCGCTGAGCACGGTCTCGCCCGGTTCGGCCCACTGTTGCAGCCGCTGGGCCAGGTTCACCGTGTCGCCCACCAACGTGTACTCGAGGCGCTCCTCGGACCCGAGCAGCGCCGCGGCGGCGGGGCCGGTCGTGATCCCGATCCCGAGCTCGAACGGCGCCAGGCCGGTGTCGACCCACAGCTTGTTCACGCGCGCTTGAGCGGCGTGCATCTCGAGCGCGGCTTCCACCGCCCGCCCGGCGTGATCGGGAACGGGGACGGGCGCGCCGAACACGGCCATGACGGCGTCACCCACGAACTGCATGACGGTGCCGCTGGCGTCGAGGATGGCCCGGTTCATCTCGCCCCGGTGCACGTTGAGCTGTCCCGCCAGCGCACTGGGATCGGCCCGCTCCGCGATGCTCGAGTAGCCGCGGATGTCGGACATGAGCACGCTCACGACCACCGCCTCGGTCTCGCCCAGGCCCCGTCCCTGGCGCACGAGAAGGTCGGCGACACCTCCGGGCAGCAGCCGGCTCAGGGTTTCGCCCTGTTCCTCGCGGTTCACGATGGCCTCGTGCAGCATCCGCAGTCGCCGCAGCGAGTTCTGCCCGCCCGCGCTGGCCTGCTGGGCGATGCGCAGGAAGAGCTTCTCCACGCCGTCGGCCGCGGCGGACGCGGTGGTGGCCTGGGCCACGGCGATGGCCTTGATGGGCCGCCCCTCGGCCACCAGTCGCAGGAGCTCCTCCTCGGCCTCGGTCAGGTCGCCCGCGTCGGTGACGGGGTGCACCATCGACTCCACGATGGTGGGGTCGAGGACCGACCCCCCGGTGGCCACGGCCCGGACGGCCCGGGCCAGCTGGTCGCCCTCGGCCACATGGTCCTTCAGGAGGTACGCACACCCCGCGGCACCCTCGTCGAGCAGTGCGATGGCGTACTCGGCGTCGTCGAACTGCGACAGGATCACGACCCCGGTGCCCGGGTGGCGCTTGCGGATTTCGTGGGCGGCTTCGATGCCCTCGTTCTGGAAGCTCGGGGGCATCCGGATGTCGGTCACGACCACCTGGGGGGCGAGCCGGCCGGCCCCGGTGACGAGCTCGTCGTAGTCCGCCGCCGCGCCCACCACCTCCAGGTCGGGCTCGAGCGCCAGGAGCGCCCGCACGCCTTCGCGCACGATGAGGTTGTCGTCGGCGAGAAACACGCTGATGGTGCCCCCGGCCATGCCCCTATTTGGCCTGGTCGCAGGGGGAGGGGTCAAGGGTGTGCGCCCCCGGCCCCGTGGGGGTGCCAGCCGGTGTGCGGGTCCTCGTGGCGTCCTCGTGGCGTCCTCAGAGCGCGCGTCGGCGCCGGTCCGAGAGGACGCGCTTGGCACAGTTGTGCCCGGCCATGCCGTGGACGCCCCCGCCGGGATGGGTGGAGGCCGAGCACAGGTAGAGGCCCTTCACGGGGGTGCCGTACCGGAACCACCCCGGGACGGGTCGGAACACCAGCTGCTGGTCGAGGGCGGAGGACCCGGCCCCGAGGTCGCCGCCCACCAGGTTGGGGTTCTCGTGCTCGAGGTCCTCGGGGGTGCGCACGGCGCGGCCCACCACGCGCGCCCCGAGTCCCGGGGCGTGGTCCTCGAGGCGGGCCATGACGACGTCGAGGAAGGCGTCCTGGCACGCCGCCCAGGGCCCGGGGCGCGGCACGGGCGGCACGTGGGTCTCGATCCACAAGGTGTGGCCCCCGGCCGGGGCGCGGCTGGGGTCGGCCACGGTCTGCTGGCCCACGATCAGCATGGGCTGGTCCGGAACGGTGCCCCGTCGGGCCTGGTGGGCGGCGTGCGCCATGGCGTCGAGGTCGCCGGTGAGGTGCACCACGCCGGCCTGGGCGAGCTCGGGCGACGCCCACGGCGCGGGCCCGTCGAGGGCCAGGTCCACCTTGAACACGCCCGTGCCGTAGCGGAACCGTCTCAGGCCGGCCAGGAAGCGGGCCGGGAGGAGGTCGGCCCCCACCAGCCCGTGGAACAGCGCCCGGGGCCCGGTGTCGGCGAGGACGGCGCGACCGACGCGGAGGCGTCCTCCGTCCGCGGTCTCGACCCCGGTGACGCGGTTTCGCTCCACCACGACGCGCGTGACCTCGGCGGAGGTGCGCACCACGCCGCCGGCATCGGTGACCGCGGCGACGAGCGCGGCGGCGAGCCGGCCCGCACCCCCCACGGGCACGGGCATCCCCAGCTGCTGGGCCGCCAGGGCCAGGATGATCGCGGCGGGCGCGCTCCCGGGGTGGTCGACCGGCACGTCGGCGTGGGACGCGCCCGCGGCGAGCAGGGCCCGGGCGGCGGGATCGGAGAAGCGGTCCGCGCACAACACCTCGAGCGGGCCCACCAGCAGCTGCGTGGTGTCGAACAGGCCCTCCCGGCGAGCCCGACGGGCGAAGGCGAGGCCGGGCCCGGGGGCGCCGATGGGCCCGAGCATCTGCTTGAGGAAGTACCGGCCCACCTCCATCCACCACCGGTGGAGCTCCAGCCACGCGGGCCCGTCGTCGTCGCAGCGCCGGGCCAGGCCCGCCGCGGTGCGCTGCGGATCGCGGTGGCACAGCGCGCTGTGACGGGGGGACACCGCGGCGGCGACGGGCACCTCGAAGTGGGCCCACTCCACGGCGCGGTCGAGGCCGAGCTCGGCCAGCACGGGCGAGCTGTGCAGCAATCCGTAGAAGGCGGAATAGGTGTCGTGCACGTAGCCCGGCACCGTGTGCTCGCCGCTGTGCACGGCTCCGCCCGCCACCGCCGATCGCTCGAGGACCGTCACCCGCCAACCGGCGCGCGCCAACACCGCCGCGGCGACGAGGCCGTTGGGCCCCGACCCGATCACCACCGCGTCGACGTCATCCATGGCGCGCCTGCCTAGGCGCGCCCGGGTCCCGACGCAACTCCGCTAGCGCTCGTCCTCCCGACGGTGACCGCCGCTCAGCTCCTGCAGGGCGTCGTGGTCGATGAGGTCGGCCGAGGCCACGGCGAGCTTGCACGCCGTGACGGCCCTGATGGTGGAGGTGCGCCGCCCACCCTCGAGCACCGCCCGCTCGCCGTGCATCGACCCGGGCCCGTACTCCGCCAGTCGTTCCCCGTCGACCTCGATGCGCACCACGCCGTCGAGGACGAGATAGAGGTCGTCCTCGGCCGCGCCCTGCTCGGTGATGACCGCACCGGCCTTGTACGTCTTCACCTTGGGCTTGGCGCCCCCCGCCATGAGCGACAGCGACAGCTGGCGCTCGAGCGCGGTCTCGACCTCGGTGGTGAGGGCCTGGGAGTCCCGATCGCCCCAGGGGCTGTGTTTCCCGAAGGCGCGGCGATACCAGTGCGAGAAGTCGATCATCCCCGACTTGAGGGCGAGCTTGTTGTCACCGTCGTAGACCCAGTGCCGGGGGAAACTGCTGGCGCCGACCAACGCGAACGACGACGACCCGTCGGCCCGCAGCGTCAGGGCCAGCGAGGTCCACGCCAGCGGGGCGGAGAACTGCACGTACGGCGCCCGGCGCACCCGACGCGGCGCAGGCACCCCGGTGCGCCCGCCCGCGGTCTGGAAGAAGGTCACCTCGCTCGGGCCCACCTCGGGCTCGGGGTGCAGGTCGGGGAGGGCGATGGCCTCGAACGCCACCTGCTTCTTGCCCAGCTGGATCAGCGTCGAGCACAGGAGCCCCCCACCGGACTGCCCGTGGCCGACGATGGCGCCGTTCTCCACATCGATCCACGCCGAGAGACGGCTGGCGAACCGGAACCGGCCGTCGCGCTGCAGTGCGTCGATGTCCTCGATCACGTCGGGCGGGGGCGGGTCGTAGTGGGCCACACCGGTCTCGAAGGGCATCTTGGTCAAGCCCCCGACGGCCTCGGACGGGATCCAAGAGAGGGACGTGACAGAGGACTCGATGCGCATGGCGCCACCCCGTTTCGACTTGCTCCCCCGAACAGTACCGAGCGCGCCCATGGTTCCCAAGGGTGAGGGCCGGTGTGGACCGGGTGGGGGTGGTACCCCCCGGGGGTCCGTGGAGCTCGGTGGAGGTGAGGGCGGGGGAGGCGGGAGCTCAGGCCGCCCCGAACCGCAGCTCGGCCCGCCGAATGCCGGTGACGACCGAGGAGGGGCTGCGCTGCACCTCTCCGACCCGGCCCACGTCGGAGAACCGGCCGAGCAGCTCGTCGAGCACCACCCTGCCCTCGAGGCGGGCCAGGGCCGCGCCCAGGCAGAAGTGGTTGCCCTGGCCGAAGGCGAGATGGGGGTTGGGGTCGCGCCCCACGTCGAAGGTCGAGGCGCTCGGGCCGAAGACGTTCTCGTCCCGGTTGGCCGAGGCGAACAGCATGAGCAGGGGGTCGCCCTCGGCGATGGCCACGCCCCCGACCTCGGTGTCGCGGGTCGCGGTCCGCATGAACGACACCACCGGCGTCGACCACCGCAGCATCTCCTCCACCGCGCTCGGCACGAGGGAGCGGTCGGCCCGGAGCCGGCCCCATTGCCCGGGATGATCAGCGAAGGCGAGGAGCCCGGAGCTGATGAGGTCGCGGGTCGTCTCGTTCCCGGCCACGAGGAGCTGCACGAGGAACATGGCCAGCTCGTCGTCGCTGAGCCGCTCCCCGTCCAGGTCGACCTGGGCCAGCAGGGTGAGCACGTCGTCGCGGGGTCGAGCCCGGCGGTCCTTGGCCGCACCGACGAGGTACTCGATCATCTCGGTCATCAAGCGCGCCCGCCGTTCCTCGGGCCAGTCGGTCGCCCCGGGGATGACGGCCTCGGACCACTCGTAGCACCGCTCCCACTCGTCGTCGGGGACGCCGAGGATCTTGCTGATGACCTGAAGGGGGAGGGGCACGCTCAGCACCGAGACCACGTCGGTGGCCGCCCCGCCCTCGATACGCGCCACGAGGGCGGTGGTCCGGGCCCGCACCACCGGCTCGAGGGCGCGCACCACCGAAGGCTTGAAGGCGGGCTGCACCAGCCGGCGGTACCGGGTGTGGACGGGGGGATCGGCGTGCATCATCGTGGGCGGCGACGCGTAGGTCGTGCCGATCTCCTCCACGAGGATCCCTCGCCCGGCGCAGAAGGTTCCGTGGTCGCTCTCGATCGCCGACACCTCCGCGTGGGTGGCGACGGCCCAGAATCCACGTTCTTCGTTCCACGCCACCGGCGCCTCGGCCCGCAGCCGCGCGTAGAGCGGGTGGGGATCGGTGAGGTAGAGCTCGGGATCCGTCAGCCGCGCCGCCAGAGCCACCCCCGGTCGTCTCCGTTCCGCCGTCGTCGACTCCGCCATCGTCGACACCCTACCCAGCCTCCTGCGCCGGGCCCGGGGGCCCGGGGGGATCGGCGAAGCGCGGGGCTCGGCGGGCGGTCATCGCCGCCACCCCCTCCGCGAAATCCGGGCCGGTCATCATGGCGCGCAGACGTTCGTCCGCGTCGCGGGCCGAGGTGGCGGCACCGCGGTGGAGATCGGTGTAGAGCTGGAGCTTGGTGGCGGCGAGCGATGCAGGAGAGACGCCGGTCGCCAACGTGCGGGCGTACTCCGCCACGGTGGTCGAGAGCTCCGGCGCGGGCGTCACCTTGTTGACGAGGCCGATCTCGGCCGCCTCCTCGGCCAGCACGACGCGGCTCGAGAGCAGGAGGTCGGCGGCGCGGGTGACGCCCACGAGGCGCGGCAGCAGCCAGGACAGGCCGAACTCGGCCGGCAGCCCCAACCGGCCGTGCGCGGTGGTGAGCTTGGCGCCCGCCGCGGCGAAGCGCAGATCGCAGTAGCAGGCCAGTGCGAACCCCACGCCCGCCGCCGGTCCGTTCACCGCGGCGATGATGGGCTTGGGGATGCCGAAGTGGTACGCGAACTCGGCGTCGAACTCCGGGCGCACCCCGTAGCCCGGGTGGGCCAGGTCCGATCCCGTGCCGGGGTCGTAGCCCCCCCGCTCGACGTGGCCCTCGAGCGCCCGGGTGTCGGCACCGGCGCAGAATCCCCGGCCGGCGCCGGTCACGACGATGACCCGGACGCCCCGGTCCGCGCCGGCCCTCTGGAGCAGGGACCGGTACTCGGTGTTCATGCGCCCCGTCCAGGCATTGAGCCGCTCGGGGCGGTCGAGCGTGATGGTGGCGATCGATTCGGCGACCGCGTAACGGGTGACCTTCAGCTCGCCGAGCTCCACGGCCCATTCCTCTCCGTCGACCGGCCGAGGTGTCGTCCGGCCTCTGTTGTCCGGGTGTTGGTCGCCACGCGCTCAAGTTCCCCCCGGCGACGCCGATCATTCTCCACGGACACCTTCAGTTCCAACCCCACACTCCAGCATCCCCAATGTCGAGAACCCCCACCACCTTGGTGGGGGTTCTCGCGTATGCCCTCACGTACCATCGGTCAATGACGACCCCACTCCCGGTGCTGGGTGCGCTCGACCCGGAGGCGCCGCTGCCGTTCGGGCCCCACAGCGTGGTCCGGGCCGTGGTGGCCGAGCCCGTCACCGCCCTGCTCGTGCAGCGCGCCCTCGTGATGGAGGTCGCCCACCCCCAGGTGGCCGCGGCCGTGGCCCATCACAGCGATTTTCAACGTCGTCCGCTCAGCCGGGCGTGGGTGACCGCCGACACAGCCCTGCGCCTCGTCTTCGGTGACGAACACGTGGCGCGAGCTGCGGCCCGACAGATCTACTCCGTCCACGATCACATCAACGGGCCGCTCGAAGGTCCGCCCCCGTGGGACGGCGCCACCACAGACCACGGATACACGGCCCACGACGCGTCGCTGCTGGCATGGGTGTGGGCCACGCTGGTGGACACGGCGGAGACGGCCTTCACGCGCTGGGTGCGCCCGTTCGGAACAACCGAAGCCGAGGCCTTCTACGACGAGATGCGGGGCTTCGCGCTCTTTCTCGGCATCCCCGACGCCTTGCTCCCCGCCGACCGCGTGGCGTTCTCCACCTATCTCGAGGACGTGCTGCAGAGCGACCTCCTCGGGACCACCGAGCAGGCCCGGTCGATGGCCCGGCAGGTGTTGTGGTTCGACCACCTCGTCGTCCCCTCCCCGATCGTCCGCATGGAACGGGTCCTCGCCCTGGCCACCCTCGACCCCCGTCTCGTGGACCGGCTCGGGATTCACCCCGACGCCGCCGACCTCGCCTTCGGGCGCCGGCTCGATGGCTGGTTGCGCGTGTACTACCGGCGCGTGCCACGACCCCCCCGGATCGTGCCGGCGCTCTACGTCTCGTTGCGCCGGCCCAGCGTCGGGCTGGCCGCCCGGGCCCGGGCCGTCTTGGGCCAGGTCCCGGCGATCCCCTGGCGGTGAGCCCCCGGCGTTGAGCGGGCCGAAACCCGATTACCACTATCTACGTTCACACCACGACTACAAGCGGTGAAAGCGCCGCAAACCCTTGTATTGTTGTCTGGATGTGGTCAGTATTCTCACTAATGCCACATGCACCGGCACGGAGAGTGAAGCCGGGCGGGACAGCTTTCGGGGGGGACAGGGCGACGAGAGCGACCGGAGCGAGCCGGTCCCACCGACCGCCGCCGTGGGCCTGGTTTCTCGGCGGGGAGTTGGCGCTGGTCCTCCTGGCGGTGTCGGGCCTGTTCGGAGCGGTCGAGCCCACGGTCGTGTTCGCGGTGGGCATCTCCACGTTGCTGGCCCTGGTGTTGGCGGTCAGGCACCATCGGCCCGCGCTCACCTGGCCCTGGTGGGCGATCTCGGGATCAATGGCCCTCTTCCTCGTGGGAGGCGGCCTCCGTTTCGACCTGCACACCCTGGGCAACCTCACCGCCAGCCGCTCTCTGGTGCCCGACCTCATCTCCCTCCCCGGCTACGGCCTGGGTGCAGCGGGACTGCTCGGGTTCTCGCGCGCCCGTGACCGCGGCCGCCAACGGCATTTCGGGATCATCCTCGACGGTGTGATCGCCGCGCTCGCCATCCTCGCCGTGGCATGGGTCTACGTCATCGACCCGGTCCTGTTCCAGTACCACACACCGCTCACGCTTCGGCTGGTGCTGACGTGCTATCCGGCGATGTCGATCTTCCTCGTGGTGGTGACGGTTCGGATCGCCTTCAGCCCGGAACAGAATCGCGTGCCGTCGTATTGGTTCTTGCTGGCCGCCATGACGTGCATGTTCGTCGGGGACACGCTGTACATGTTCGCCGACATCGACGTGATCAGCGTGGCGGGGCGCCTCTTGGACCTCCCCTACGGCCTCGCGTTCGTCGCCACGGGAACCATGGCCCTGCATCCGTCCATGCGCGCCCTCACCGAACCGGCGGGCAACCGCCCTCAGACGTCGTCACCGGGCCGGATCGTGCTGGTGGCCATCGCGCTGCTCGTGCCCGCCGTCATCACGCTGCAGCACCCCTCGAACTCCGTGCAGGACCGGGTGGCCCTGTTCGTGATCATCATCCTCTTGACCGTGGCGGCGGTCCTCCGGATCGTCCAGGCCCTGCACGTGGCGGAACGATCCGAAGCCAACCTCGCCTACCAGGCCATGCACGACAGCCTGACCGGGCTGCCCAACCGCCGCATGATGCATCAGCACCTCACGACCGTGCTCCAGCAGGCCGCGGTGGACGACACCCACGTCGGCCTGTTGTTCCTCGACCTCGACCGGTTCAAGTTGGTCAACGACACCCTGGGGCACACCCACGGCGACGAGTTGCTCATCGCGGTGGCTCGGCGCTTGAACGAGCACGTCCGACCCTCGGACCTCGTGACCCGGATCGGTGGCGACGAATTCATGATCGTCCTCGGCCAGGTGGTGAGCGTGTCCCAGGCCCTGGACCTGGCCAACCGCCTGCGGTTCAGCCTGCGCGCCCCCTTCGTGGTCAACGAGATGGAGTTCTTCGTGTCCGCCAGCATCGGCTTGGCCTTCGCGTCGGGCCACGATCCCGACGCCAGCGCCGAGGTGCTCGTCCGCGACGCGGACACGGCCATGTACCAGGCCAAGGACGCCGGCCGAGATGCGGTGGCGGTGTTCGACGAGTCGATGCGGACCAAGGTGTCGGAGCGCGTCGAGCTCGAGCACGACCTGCGTCGGGCGGTCGAGCTCCGTCAGCTCCATCTCGTCTACCAGCCGATCGTCCGCATTCCCCACGGGCCCATCGAAGGGGTCGAGGCGCTCGTGCGCTGGGCCCATCCCACCCTGGGGGTCATCCCGCCCATCAAGTTCATCCCCCTGGCGGAGGAGAGCGGGCTGATCACGGGGATAGGGGAGTGGGTGCTCGAGGAGGCCCTGCGCCAGCTCGCGGCGTGGCGCCACCAGACGACGGGGTTCGAGGACCTCTACGTCTCGGTGAACCTCTCGGGGGCCCAGCTCCACGACGAGCGGCTGGTCGAGCGGGTGGGCGAGGCGCTGTCGCGCCACGGGGTGGAAGGGACCGCCCTGTGCCTCGAGCTCACGGAGTCGGTCGTGATGGACGAGCCCCTGGCCGCGGCGGCGGTGCTGAGCGCGCTGCGGAGCCTGGATGTGCGCCTGGCCATCGACGACTTCGGGACCGAGTACTCGTCCCTCGCCTATCTGAAGCGCTTCCCCGTGACGAGCCTCAAGATCGACAAGTCGTTCGTGGACACGCTCGAAGAAGAGGACAGTTCCGATGCCACGCTCATCGCGGCCGTCGTGGCCATGGCGCATGCGCTGGGCATCACGACCATCGCCGAAGGGGTGGAGACGACCAGCCAGGCGCACCGTCTGATGGATCTCGGCTGCGACGCCCTGCAGGGGTACCTCTACTCCCGGCCGGTGCGAGCCGAAGGGCTCCCCTATGTCGTGAACTCGCTGTGGAAGCAGGCCGAGAACGTCCTGCAGGGCTCGGCGTCGTGAGGAGTCCCGCCTAGGCGACGAGGCCTGCCGTGCTACGCAGGTCGAGAGGCTGCAGCGCGGGCTCCAACCCGACGCCCCGGAAGTACAGGGCATGCAGATCGGGGTCCGACGCGGCGATCCGGCGTTCGGTGTCGCTCACGTTGCACCACGCCGGCATGCTGGCGGGCGAACCCAGGTACGGCTGCGCCGTCACACCGGCGAACCCCGCCATGGGCATGCGCAGCTTCCACCGGATCATGCGCAGCACCGGGACATCGAGGATGGCGAGGAGCCACTCGATCCCGCACCGGGGGGTGGCCAGGGCCAGAGCCTGATAGAGGCCGATGCTCACGAGCCCCATGGTGGCCTTGCCCCGGTATTCGGGGGCCACCGCCAAGGTGGCGATGTCCCAGGTCCGAGCCAGGTCGATCTCGAGCCCCGTCCGGGTCGCCATGGCCTCGATGGGCTCGCCCCAGACCGGAGCGGCGTCGTCAAGGGTCTTGAACCCTGCCGGTGAAGGCAGCACTATCCGCATCGTCCCGGCCGGAACAGCGCGCAGGTGGTCGACCACGCACAGGAAGATGCTCGACTCCTCGTAGGGCGCGTACTCCTTGGCAAGGAGCTCAGGGGTGTTGCCGAAGGTCTCCATGAAGACGACGCGCTCGACGTGACGGGCGAGCTCCGACGCGGGGTCGGTGGAATGCAACAGATAGACCCCCAACGGGGCCGTCGTCCCCGGTGCCGTGACCCGGCGCGCCAGTCGATGCAACTCCGCGTCGGCCAACGCAGTGATGGCGCTCATGGTCAGAACGCCTTAGCGACGATCTGGCGCGCGCCGAAGAACCGGCGCGTGTACTGCACGGCCTTCTCCATATCGAAGGTCTTGCACGTGTACACATCGACGCTGAAGAACAGCACGGGCCGGTCCCACGCGTACACGTGCGCACCGGACCCCTCCCAATGGACCCAGCCGGCCCACCCGAAATTTTCGGACCGGTGCGTCACCGGATCGAGCAGGATCCGCATGCCGCACACCGCGGACAGCCCGACCAGGAATTCCCGGATGGCGGTGTCGGAGATCGGTGTGTCGCAGGTTCCCTCGATCACCAGTCGCTGTCGGCAGATCGTGGGTGCCAGGTCAGGCATCGCCTCGGCGAAGACCAGTGTCGAGAGCCCCACGCCCAAAGCGTAGGAACGCTCGTCCATACGAGACAAGAGGCGTTTAGCCTCTCACGCTACGTGAGAACTTAGCGCCCAGTGTGGTTGGTGTGAGCGGTGGTGTGTTGGCCGCACCCAGGTGGGACCACGCGGTCCCGCACCGGCGCGTCGCGTGGCGACGGCTCGGCGCATGGTGCTCGACCAGCGCGTGCACCGACGGTTGCGCCCCGGGTCGCGCCGTGCGCCCACCGCTATACATGGGAGCCGAGACAAAGAGACAAGAGGAGAGACGCCATGACCCTTCCCCGCACCGAGGTCGTCCCGGGTCTGTTGACCGAGCTCGAGTTGTTCGGAGAACTCATCGGGCCCCTGGACGCCGACGCGTGGGCGACCTCCACCCGCTGCGAGGGATGGGCGGTCTGCGATGTGGCCGCCCACGCGATCGGTGGCATCGCCGACGTGGTGGCGGGACAACTCGAGGGTCTCGGCTCGCCCGAGGCCACGGCGCGCGAGGTGGCCGAACGAAAGGGCCGCAGCCCGGCCGACCTCGTGCAGGAGCTGGAGACGGTGACGAAGCTGGCGGGCGAGATCGCCGCGGTCTTCGACGACGCGGCCTGGGATGGACCCGGGCCCGGCGGCTACGACGGAACGCTCGGCCAAGGTGTCGAGGCCCTGTGGTACGACACCTACCTCCATGCCGACGACATCCGGGCCGCGCTGGGCCTGGCGTCGGCGCGGGGGCCCGGGCTCCGAGCCAGCGTCCATCACGTGGCGGGAGAGCTCGGCAAGCGGGGTTGGGGCCCGGCCACCCTCGACTTCGAGGGGATCGGGGAGGTTCTCGTCGGCGGGGGCGGAACGACGTTCGTCGGCGACGGCCTCGAGTTCGTGCTGGTGGCTACCGGACGTGCCGACCGCAGCGCGCTCGGGCCGACGGGGCCTCCGAACATCTATGCCTAGGCCGTAACCCTCAGGCGGCCCTCGGTCGCCCCTCAGCCCCGCCGTCCCCGATGCTGGCCTCGGGCGAAGGCGAACCCGGCCAACCAGAACACGAAGGAGATGACGGCCACGATCCACAGCAGGTGGAAAGCAAAGCCGGCGCCGACGAAGACGATGGCCACGAGCAGGAAGATGACGACGAGGCATCCCATGGGCGGCCGGCTCAGTCCCCTCCCACGCGCGGCGCAACCTGGTTGAAATTCTCCCGGACGTCGCGCAGATGCGACCTGATGCGTGTGAACGAAGGCGCCGCTTCGCCGTCGAGGCCGTTGGCCAGCTCTTCCACCGCTTCGGTCAGGTGCGCCACCGCCAGCTCCAGGGCGGCCAACCGCTTGGAGACCTCGACGTCCACGGCCCGCAGTGTACGGCGTAGCAGGGGGCTCGCTCCCTCGCCGCCGCTAGTTTCGTGCCCCCACGGAAAGAAAACGCTCAAGGCAGCGGCCCATCGTGCCGATAGCAATATGGGCCCCTGGCGGTGGGGGTAGGGCGGGAGTGCGGTGCGGTGTTCGGGGCCGGCTCGGGGCCGGCTCCGCTCGTGACTCAGCGTGACCTGGGCTTTGGGGCTAATGAGGGCAACCGCCGGTGCCGATGCTTTGGGACGTGGACCGACGTTTCTTCAGGAGCGCCCCTGAGGCACAGGAACCGGGACCCGACGACTCGGCGCCGTCGGTCCCCCCTTCTCGCCGCGCCGGCGCCCGGGCCCTGCTGTCGCTCGTCCTGGTGGCCGGGCTGGCCACGGCGGTGGTGGCCGGTTGGCAGACCAAGAACGCCGCCGCCCACCAGTCGCGCCTGTCCTTCGATCAGCAGGCGTCGGGGATCGCCGCCAACGTCACGAGGACCTTGCAGCGCGACGCCGATCTCACGACCTCGACGCGAGCGGTGATCGAGCAGGACCCGGCCATGACCAACGAGGCGCTCGCGTCGTGGTTCTCCGCCCTCACCCCCGCGGGGCTCGCCAACGCCACCGGCGTGGCCTACATCGAGAAGCTGTCCGCGGTCGAGTACTACTACTTCCGGGCCGCGATCAACGCCGACCCGACCGGGCCGGCGGTGGCGGGCGAGCCGTTCGTGATCACACCGAGCTCGGCCCAACCCCCGTACTGCCTCACCCGCCTCCTGGCGCTGCGCAGTGCGCTGCGCAGTCCGGGCGACGTGGCCCTGCCTCCGGGTCTCGACTGGTGCTCGACCTCGGTGAACGGTGCACTCACCTCCGCCGGTGCCACGGGTCAGCTCGAGATCACGAAGCTGCTCGGCGCGGACGAGGGTCACGTGCTCGGTTTTTCGGCCGGGGCCGGCACGGCACCGGGAAACTCCGACATCGAGGCGCTCAAGGCCGTGGACCAGGCGTTCAGCTCGACGGTGGTGGTGGTGGCACCGGTCTACACCGGGACCCCGACCACGGAAAAAGGACGGATCGCCGCGCTCCAGGGGTGGGTCGGGGGAATGTTCGACACGGGCACGGTCCTGGCCGGCGCGGTCGGGGTCCACAGCGACCTGCAGGTGACCCTGGCACGTGAGAACGCCGGATCGGCCCCCCAGGTCCTGGCGACCACCGACACCGCCAACAGTTCCGGAGGGCTCGTCGACACCATCGCCACCAACGCGGCGGGGCGGTGGATCATCACGGTCCGCCAACCTCTCGTCTCGGGGTCGGCGACCGGTACGACCCGAGGGCTCGCCGTCGGGGGCGCCATCCTCCTGGCCACCCTGATCCTGTTCTTGATCATGCGGTCTCTGGTGGCGTCGCGACGGCGGGCCCTCGACGAATCCGCACAGCAGTCGGGCGAGTTGGAGCACATGGCCCTGCACGACGTGGTCACGGGGCTGCCCAACCGTTCGCTCGTCATCGACCGCGCCGATCAGATGCTGGTCCGGAGTCGTCGCAGCCAGCTGCCCACGGCGGCATTGGTGCTCGGCGTCGACCGGTTCAAGGAGTTCAACGACGCCTACGGGTACCAGACGGGGGACGACCTGTTGCGAGCGGTCGCCGATCGCCTGCGCTCGGTGTTGCGGGAAGCCGACACCGTGGGGCGGCTACGAGGCGACGAATTCGTCGTGCTCATCGACGGTGCCTCGCTGGCGGCGGGCCCCGAGCTCGTGGCGGAGCGCATCCTCGAGGTGGTGCGTGAGCCCTTCTACCTGGGCGAGGGCTACCTCGAGCCCTTCACCGTGTCGGCATCGGTCGGTGTGGCGCTCGGGCCGAGAATCGACGCGGAACAACTCCTCCAGGACGCTGATACCGCCCTCTCCCAGGCCAAAGAGGCGGGTCGGGACCGCTACGCGGTGTTCGGCCAGGACATGCCCCAGGCCATCGAGAGCCGTCAGGCCTTCGAGCACGAACTACGCAGCGCGGTGGCGACGGACCAGTTCTTCCTGCGTTACCAACCCATCTTCGACATCGAGACCCGTTCCACCACAGGGGTCGAAGCACTCCTGCGCTGGCAGCACCCCACCAGCCGGGTGATCCCCCCCGATCACTTCCTCCCCATGCTCGAAGAGAGCGGGCTCATCGTGCCCCTCGGCCGGTGGGTGCTCCAAGAGGCGTGCCGCCAAGGTGCGGCGCTGCATCGCGCCGGCTACCTGATCACCATGTCGGTGAACATGTCGGCCCGCCAGCTCGAGTCCGACACCCTCCTGACCGATGTCGGCGACGCACTGGTCGCGTCGGGATTCGAACCGAACGCGCTCGTGCTCGAGATCACCGAGACCACCATCATGCGCGACACCTCGCTCATGGTCGACCGGCTCGTGGCCCTCAAGGGACTCGGCGTCCGGATCGCCATCGACGACTTCGGCACGGGGTATTCGTCCCTCGCCTACCTGCGCCAGTTCCCGATCGACATCCTGAAGATCGACCGGTCGTTCATCAGCTCGGTGGCCACGACGCGCGACTCGTCCATGCTGATCCGCACGCTCGTCCAGTTCGGCAAGACCCTCGGCCTCGAGACCATCGCCGAGGGGATCGAGGAGGAGGGTCAGATGGACCCGCTCCTCGCCGAGCAGTGCGATACCGGCCAGGGCTTCCTCTACGGCCGGCCCCTGTCGCCCACCCAACTCGACATCTTCCTGCGCACCCATCTCACCCAGGAGACCCCGCTGTGGGTGGTCCCTCCCAAACAGCCGGCCCGCTAGACCCGACCACCATCGGCCGCGGAGCCCGGGCGAGGTTCGGATGCCATGATGGACCCGGGCCGCCGGCGTGACGCGGCGATGCCCGGGGAAGGGGAAGGAACCGTGAGGAACGACAGCGCCGGTCACCGAGTGGGGGAGCGACTTCGACGTGCTCGACCCCGGCTACATCGCCGACCCGTTCGGGATCTGGGACGAGCTGCGCACGTCGTGCCCGATCGCGCACACCAACCGGCGAGGCAGCACGTGGTTGCCCACCCGCTACGACGACGTCACCGCCATCGCGCACGACATCGAGCACTTCAGCTCGCTCGAGGTCGCCGTCATCCCCTTCGAGGGCGAAGAGCCCGAGGAGCCCGTCCTGCCCTACGGGCTGCCGCCCATCTCGGCCGACCCGCCCCTGCACACCTGGACGCGCCGCCTGCTGCTTGCCGTGGTTCTCGCATGCCCGGGTGGAGAGCTACGAGGCGATGACGCGCCGCCTGTGCTCGGGCCTCATCGACGGCTTCATCGCCGATGGTCGCGCCGATGCCGCCTCGGACTACGCCCAGCAGATCCCGGTACGGGTGATCGCCCACATCCTCGGGGTGAGTCCCGACCTCTCCGACACCTTCACGGGGTGGGTGCGCGACGTCCTCGAGTTCGCCGACGACCACGATCGACGCGTCAACGGCGTGCAGGGGCTGCTCCAGTACTTCATGGCCGAGGTCGCGCAAGCGGCGCGTCAATCCCGGCGACGACCTGTTGAGCGAGCTCCTGCAGACCGAGGTGGACGGGGCGCCCATCGAGGACAGCCTCGTGCTGGGGGCCGCCGCCCTCGTGCTCATCGCCGGGGTCGACACGACGTGGAGCGCCATCGGCTCGTCGCTGTGGCACCTGGCGACGCACCCCGACCGACCGCAAGCGCATGGCCGAAGACCCCGACGTCATGTCGCTCGCGGTCGAGGAGCTGCTGCGGGCCTACTCGCCGGTGACCATGGCGCGCATCGTGACGACCGACGTCGAGTACGCGGGCTGCCCCATGAAGGCGGGGGACAAGATCCTCATGAATTTCCCGGCGGCCAACCGCGACCCCGAGGTGTTCGACGATCGCCGACGAGGTGGTGCTCGACCGGGCGCACAACCGTCACGTGGCCTTCGGGTCGGGCATCCATCGTTGCGCCGGCTCCAACCTGGCCCGCATGGAACTGCGGG
Organism: uncultured Acidimicrobiales bacterium; assembly: GCA_963768255.1. Taxonomy (GTDB): domain Bacteria; phylum Actinomycetota; class Acidimicrobiia; order Acidimicrobiales; family UBA8190; genus Chersky-840. The sequence goes on from CAVYGX010000008.1 coordinate 1,324,734, forward strand.
TGGCCCTCGAGGAGTGGTTGCGGCGGATCCCCGAGTTCCGCCTCGACGACGCAGAGACGTCACGTGGGCCGGGGGCCAGGTGCGCGGCCCGCGGCAACTGCCGGTGGTGTTCCCGTGAGGATCCGGGTGGACCCCGACAAGTGCCAGGGCCACGCCCGGTGCTACGGGCTCGCCCCCGAGCTCTTCGCGGTCGACGACTACGGCCTGTCGACGGTGGTGGGTGACGGCACGGTGCCCCCCGAGCTCGAGGACCGCGCCCGTCTGGCCATCGCCAACTGCCCCGAGTTCGCCATCGAGCGAGCTCTGAGCCCCCGACCTCAGTTCTGGTTGGCCATCTTCGAGTAGGCCCGGCACGGTTCGCCCCGCAGCGCCCCGCAGGCGGGCATCGGCTCGGTGGGATCGACGCCGTGCACGATGTTGACCGCCAGCGACGAAGCCATGGCCCCCCCGAGCGCCACGGTGTCGGTGACCGACCCGTGGGTGGCGGGAGTCTCGAACGCCCACTCGGGCCGGTCGCCCCCCGGCGCCGAGATCACGATCCGCAGGCGTGTGCCGGCCCGGAAGGCATGGGCGATGGGGTCGATCGGGATGCGGACGAGGCTGTAGCGCCCGGCGGGCAGGTTGTGCCGATCGGACTTGAGGTAGCTGGGGACGGGGTCGAGAACGGTGGAGGTCTTGGACAAGGTGCGGTAGGCGGCGCGCAGGAAGCCGGAGGTGACGTACTCCTCCTGGGTATCACCGGGCCGGACCTCGGTCACGGTCACCTGGAGGTCGGTGTCGGGCGCGCTGGACCGCAGCCACAGGTCCAAGCTGGCCGGGCCCACGATCGTCGTGGGTGAGGTGAAGGCCGGGGTCTCGAAGGCCACGCCGTCGGCGGCGGGCACCGTGGTCCAGTTGTAGGGCGGTTGGGCGGCCCAGGCGTTGGCCGAGGCGGCCAGGTCGGTGGCGGGACGGACCGAGGGGTCGGGCCGGAACGACGCCTGGGTGGTGCCACCCTTGGACGACGCGAGCGTCCCGCCGGCGCCGAGGTAGTAGCGGGTGACGGTCCCCCGGGGTGGCCAGGAGCGAGTAGTCGGCCTCGAACGTCGGCTGCAGGGCCCCGGGCCCGAGATCGCCGCCCCCGTTGTCGAAGAGCACCCTGACCCTGGGGTCGTCGGCGGCGAAGTCGGCCTTGGCCGCGGACAGCGAAGGGGCGTTGGTGAAGCGCAGCGGAGGCGGCGTCATCGCCTTGGCTCCGCCCGTGGCCTCGGCGTAGACGGCGGGGGCGAGCAGGGTGAGGAACGGGTTCTGGGTGGGCACCCGGCCGGCCACGTAGATGTCGAGGAACTCGAGCCAACGCGACAACGTGTCGGGGCCGAGAGAGTCGATGTGGGTCCCGTTGAGCATGGTGACGTAGACGTTCTTGTCGTGTCCGAGGGCCGTGATCAACGCCGGCCACTGCGGCCCCGTCTGCTCGTCCTCGAGGGCTCCGGCCAGGAAGACCGGGACCTTGATGTGCGTGGCCCACACCGCGGGCGAGCGTTGGTCGAAGAGGGCCGGGACGCGGCTGAGCCCGGGCCCGATCACGGACTCGAGCTGCTGGGCTTCGGGGTGCAGGACCTGGTTGGCGAGGCAGGTGGTGTCGCCGGTGGCGATCTCGGCGGTCGCCCAGGGTTGGCCACCGTGCGGTGCCGCCTTGGCGTCGGAGATGCGCTGGGCGATCCAGCTGGCGGCGAAGCCGTCGTTGTAGATCCCGCCGGGGTAGCCGGTCGAGAAGAGATCGTCGGTGGAGCTGAGCGGCGCGATGGCGGCCAGGTCGGGCGGATCGGTGCCCGCCACCTCGAACTGCGAGATGCCCGAGTAGGAGATGCCGACCATGCCCACCTTGTGGTGCAGCACCCAGGACTGGGCCCCGACGGTCTGGATCACGTCGTAGCCGTCATAGTCCGAGGGCAGCCCGAAGAGGTCGAAGGCACCCCCCGAGCACCCCGTGCCCCGCATCTGCACGCTGACGGTGGCGAAGCCCAGCAACGGGGTGATGACGCTTCCCACCACGGTGGCGGTGTCGGGCAGCAACGGGTCGCTCGCCGGGGCCTTGCCCTCGAGCGCGTCGATCAGGCTGTGGGGAGCGGCGATGGCGTAGCCGGAGTACTCGACCACGGTGGGGAAGGGACCCTGGGCGAGGGTCTTGCCCGGAGGGAGGCGCACCGTGGCGGCGATGGAGATCCCGTCGCGCATCTTCACGTAGTTGAGGCCGGCGTGCAGGTGTTGGCTCGAGTAGAACGACGCCGGGGGGGTCGAGTTCGTCGAGAGGACCGAGAACGTCGGGGTCTTGCGGTGCTTGCCCCTGGTCTCTTCGAATTGGAAGCCCCGCCCTGGGGTCAGGTTGCGGATGATCAGGCCACCCAGACTGTCGACCCGCCCGGTGCCGACCTTCGCCCCCGATCCGTCGAGCAGCGTGAGCTGTTCACCCGGGGTGGCGCCGATGACGTAGGCCTCGCCGATCGATCCGTGACCCTGGAACGGCGTCGCGGCCACGCTCGGGGTCGAGTCGGTGGCGACGAGCATCCCGGCGATGGCGACGACGGCCAGCCCGGCAGTGGCGAGCCGCTTCGTCAGGTAACCCCCGCACGCACCACTCCCGTCGCGCCCGCCGCCCCCGAGGGTGGCACGATTCGCGTCGCCAGGGTAGTCGGGGCCGGTACCGGGCCGAGCAGCGCCTAAGGGGCCTCGACGATCAGTCGGACGAGCTTGCCGTTCACCCGACGAAGGACCGACGCGGGGTGGTCCGATTCCGCCACGGCCGCCAGTGCGAGCACGTCTTCACCCAGGTCCTCGGCCTGACTGGCCTGTTCGTACCCGCTGGGTGCTGCCTTGCTCGTCGCCATCGACTGGTCCCCCGAGCAGATCCTCAGGCGCTCGGATCAATGGACCTCCAAGTGACGGTCAACTTCTGGGCAACGGAGGGGGTGAGCCGGTGCCGAAGGGCCCCACGTCGAAGCCGGCGATCCCGTAGGTGAAGCGCAGGGGCTCGGGCACGAGCAAGGGGCTCGACGTCTTCGGGGGGGTGATCTGGAGCCACTCGCCCTGATAGCACGCGTTGGGGGTGGCGGTCGGGCCCGAGCCGGGGGTGAGGATGACGTCGCAGACGTCGGGGTACGAGAGCTCGAACCAGGCTCGCTCCTCGGGGCCGACGACGACGGCCGTGGGTGTCGCCGTCGCGATGCCCGTGCTGGCGCCCATCGTGGGCACATCCTGGGTGGCGGCGGGAAGAGCCGTGCCGTTGGCGCTGTTCACGGCCAGGCCGGGGTAGCCGAGCAGTGTGCACGTCGACGACGAGATGTTGGTGAGCGACACCGTCTCGTAGGTGGTGTCGTTGATGCCCTCCCAATCGGTGACGGTGCCGCTGAGCTGACCGCTCACGCAGTTGGGCGGACCCGAGGGGGAGGTGGTCTTCGGCACCGACGATGTGGTGGAGGGATCGACGACGCGGGCGCTGTGTGCCGGCGACGCGTAGTACTTGCGCAGCGCCACCACCATTCGATCGATCCCGAACGCCGCACCGCCGGCGGCAACGGTCACCGCCACCACCAGGATGGCGACCCGGGCGCGGCGCCACAGGCGGCGGCGCCGGACCCGGCGCCGCACCATCTCTTGGACCGTCTGGGGGTTCTTCATCTTCGGGATGCGTTCATTCTCGACCAGATCGTCACATCAGGACCCCAACTGCAGCGGTCCGGATGCGATTCGTGACCGGTATCTTCGGTCACCGAGCCGCCGGGCGAGAAGTCGGCAGGCCTCCGACCTCCCGAAACCACGCACCCGGAGCCGGGGGTGGGCCTCCCTGACACGCCCGGAAGGCACACCGGGCGAAGCGATTCCCCCCGCTCGAGCGCGGCCCGACGCATGGACCCCGCCTCGCTCTGACCCCGTGGCGGTCGATGCTCGGCGCCTGAGGTCTTCGATTCACAGGAAATCGACAGCAAGATCCGGTACTCGTAGGACCGTGGGCCCTGTCAGGTCGACCAAGGGACATGCCCCTGAGGGTCAGAGCGGGAGGAATCATGAGGGAGCCACAGTCGTCGTCTGACAGGCCCGTGTCGCGTCGTCGTGCCTGGCGAGGGGCGGTCATCATCGGAAGCCTGGCCGTGCTCGCCGCCGCCTGTGCCAGCTCGGCCGGTTCCCCCAACTCGGCCTCGTCCGCGACCGGGTCCTCCACCACCGTGCCGAGCGGTCGTCCCGTTGCGTCGGGCTCCGTGGCTTCGGTGTCGGGGTCGTCGATGAGCGTATCGAGCCAATTCGCGGGAGCGACCTCGGTGACATGGACACCGGCCACCACCTTTTCTCAGACGGTGACGGCGGACGCGCAAGATCTCACCACCGGCAGCTGTGTCTCTGTGACCGGAACGCCGCCCGCCAGTGCCTCTGCCTCGGGGCCGATCGCGGCGCGCACCATCGCCATCACCGGGGACACCACCCCGTGCCCGGCGGGAACCGCGGCCGGGGGCTTCGGCGGTAGGCGGGGTGGCGGCGGAGGATTCGGTGGAGGCGGCGCCGGAGGTGGTGGCGGCGGATTCGGTGGAGGTGGCGGCGGATTCGGCGGGGGCAGTTTCTCGCTCGCGTCAGCCTCGGGCCAGGTCGCGACGATCTCGGGTACCGCCCTCACCGTGAACGGCATCGGTCGGGTGATCGGGTCGAGCGGGACGTCGAGTGCCGGAACCTCCACGACGCCGGTGAAGGTCCAGGTCTCGATCTCGTCGTCGACCACCTACACCAAGTCCGAGTCGGCCACAGGAAGCGACGTCGTGGTCGGTCGTTGTGTCACGGTCATCGGCTCGAAAGCCGCCAGTGGCAAGTTGACCGCCACGTCGGTGAGCATCCGCGCTCCTGGACCGAATGGATGTAGCGGCTTCGGAGGTCGAGGTGGAGGTGCGGGCTTCGGCGGGACCGGGGCTTCGGGGGGAGCAAGCGCCACGTAGGCCCACAGCGCCGTCCGCCGTCAGATGAACTTGACCAACTCCACGGCGACGACCGTCCAGCTGCCCGCGACGAGCACGGCCGGCACCGTCAACCGTCGCGGTGAAGACAACAGGACGATGCAACTGAAAACGTAGAGGTCGTCGAGGCTGCGAAAGCCGACATCGCCGAGCCAAATACCCGGAGCGAGCGTGGCGGCCAGCACTCCATAGGCGAGCCAGGCCACCCGCTCGTACAGGCGGGCCGTGGTTGTCCGCAGGGCCAACGCGGCCGCCACCACGACCACCATCAGGACGAACAGTTCCCCGAACCACAACAGCGCCGCTCTGGTGGGCAGCGCCCCCAGGTAGTGCCGGAATCCCTGCACGAAGCCGGCGAAGGGAAAGTCCAGGTTGTTCTGGCCGGAGGTGAGCAGTGGCCATGAGCCGGTCGCCAGTCGCGCGATGAGCTGCCACGTCGCGAACACCGCGCCGGGGAGGATCCACGAGACGACGGGAATGGTCCTTGTCGCATCGACGGTCGAGGCACCCTGAAGGGCAGACCGGGCTCGCCGGGCCACGATCCAGCCACGCGCTCGAGCCAGGGGTCGCTCGAGGGCCACCAGCGCCACGACGAGCAGGGCCGTTTCGCGACTCAACACGGCCACGCCGAATGCCGCTCCGGCCAGGACGAAGCGGTCACGACGCAGTGCCACGACGCCGGCCACCACGAAGGTCGCGGTCACGATCTCGGCGAGGTCACGCGACAGGACCCAGACGAACCCGAAGTAGCCCGGCAGCACGAGACCCCACCACGCGTGGTGTCTCGCCCCTCGGGCGATCACCGCGCCGAGCACACCCAGACAGGCCAATCCGACGACGTTCACGATGACCAAAGACCACGGCACGAGCCAGCTCCGCCCCGCCGCCACCAACCATGCGAACGCCGGATAGCCGACGCGTTCGAATCGACTGAGCGAATCCATCCTGATCCCGTGGGCGGTGCGGTTGAAGTTCAACGGACCGAGGGCCATGCGGTAGTAGAACTGCCCGTCGTATCCCTGGCCGGACGTGATCGGGACTCCTGTCGGTATGCGGGCCCGAACGTGATCGCTCCCGACGACGATGAACGAGGCGATGTTCCTGTGTCCGGCAACGGCGATTCTCGCTGCGGCCACCACTGCGCTGGCAACGCCGGCGATGACGCCGGCCGAAAGGGGGCGGTCGGTGCGGAGAACCGCCGACGACATGAGCCCGGGGCGCGCCGTGACGGTCACAGCAGGGTTCCCCCGGTGTGTCGGCTGGTACAGGGCCTCACGACAACACCCATAATTGTGAATCTCCTTGGGGATCCGTCTGGTGCGGGAGGCGGCCTTGCGCAGTATGCCCTTTCTCTCTGGGCCCAGACCGGCATATGTCGCAACCTGCTGAGACGGAGTCCGTATCGACGGCCCGACGCGCCGCCGCTGGTCCGCGCCGATCCAGAAGAATGCGCCCTGCTCCGAGCGCTCGGATGCGTGCCTGACGCTGGCTCATCAGGCTCCCGTCGATGTCGGAGGATTCCCAAAAGCAGGGGGTAGAAGGTAGATTTTCTGAAGCAAGTTGGGTCGCGGTTGGGGTTGCGGCCCTTCGATGTGGCAGGGGGGCAATGGAGGACGGCTGGTATCCCGACCCGTACGGGATTCACGAGGAACGGCTTTTCGCGGACGGGGAGCCGACATCAGTGGTCCGCAACGACGGAATCGGATCCCTCGATGCTCCTCCGGTAACGGAGGCGGGCACAGCGGAGCCCGGGAGCGCGCCGCGTGACGCGACGCCATCGAACTCGGTGCGGGCCGCGACCCCAGCCGGGGGCGGATCTCCTGAGAAGGACGGGCAAACCAGGCGTCCCACCAAACCGATGTTGGCGTTGGCTGCGCTACTCATCGCCGGGGGCGTCGTCGTCGGGTACCTCGGGTTGGGCGGAGCCGGAGGCTCGGGCAGCACGACGACAACGACCGAGAACCCCATTGTGCGCGTGCTGCCGGAACTGCCGCGTGCCACGACGCCGTTGATCCCCCCGCAGCAATCGACTCCCGCCTCCCCGACGACCGCGGCGTTGACGCCGCTCGAGCAGGCCCTGGCGGCGCTTCCCAAGTCCACGACTCCGGCCGCCACCGCGGCCGCGACGGCAAAGTCAGCCGGGAGCAGTCCCGTCGTCACGAGCGCCGCGGTTCGCACCACCCAACCTCCCAAGCGCGCCGCTCCCACTCCGACGTCGTCAGTCGTACCGGCGACGACGCTCCCGTTGACGACGATGACCACGTCGGTGAGCCAGGCCGATCGAGCCTGGGTCCTGGCCTACGGATCGGTGTTCAACACGTTGCAATCGGATGTGGAGAAGCTCGACAGAGCGTTGCAATCGACCAGTCCGGACCTCTACCCGGATGTGCATCCCTATTGGCAAGAGCTCTACGTCGACGCCAACTATGCGGCCTCACTCCCGCCGATCCCCGATAGCGCCACCCAGTCCGAATGGTCCACTGCATTGAGTGACTTGAACCAAGGTGCAGTGGCATGCATCCTCGGCACCGCGGCTGCGCCGGGAACCGTGGGATTCGTCCCTGCCACCTTCGACAAGGGTTCGTCCCTTGTCACCACGGGCACCACGCAATTGGACTCTGCCATCAGCTCCATCGAGAGCCTGGCGGCGGCAACCTCGGTGGCGTCACGCAGTCAGGTCCGGGCCTGGGATCAGGCCCACGGGGCCATCTTCGCCACATTGCAGACCGACATCAGCAAGCTCGATGCTGCGTTCCCCGTCAACGAAGTGTCTGACTACTCGAGCGTCGATCCGATCTGGCAGCAACTTTTGAGTGATGCCCAAAGTGCCATGCAGCTGCCACCGATCCCGGACGCTCTGATCCAGAGTTATTGGAGTACGGCGCTGAGCGACCTGATCCAGGGGTCGAGCGATTGCCTGGGCTCGTCCGAGGCGCTCCCCCCCAATCTTTTCGATCAGGGTGTCGCCTCGCTCGAGACCGGTGCCACCTACCTGAGCACCTCCGTGGCCAAGGTCCAGGCCCTGATCGGGTGAGCTCCGGATTCTGATCCCGGGTGATGGGTCAGGAGGTCGCTCAGGTGGTCTTGTGGCTGTGCTGACCCCGCTTCATGGGAAGAAGGCTCACGACGGCCGTCTTCGCCACCGCCCACCGGGACCCCTCCCGGCCTCCCCCCGCATTGGCCCGCCTCGGGGAAGGCTCGGGGGCCGCCTCCCACGGAGGATCGTTGAACAGGTCGACTCTCTGGGTATCGGCGAAGACCTGGGAAGAGTCGAACCAGGACCCGGACCCGCTCGAGGACATGCGCTGCCTGCTCATGCGAAAAATGTAACGCTGCGCCGTTTCCCGTTCGGGGATAGGGCACGAGTGACCGAGGCCGAGGTTCGCCCGTCCCGGTGATCCGCGTCGGCGGAGGTCTGGCCCCGACGGCGGGGACGGTGTCGTCTCTAGGGCTTCAAGGCGTGCCCGTCCCGCTAGTGGTGCGTCGCGGATTTGACTGAAGCCAATGCAGCCCGGCCTCTCTTCACCTTGGCGATGATCTCCTCTGCCGGCTTCTTCCAGACGAAAGGTTTGGGATCGTCGTTCCAATGCTCGGCCCAGGTCTCGATCTCGACGATGAGGTGGTCGACGGAGGTGAAGGCACCCCGGCGAAGCCGGCGCTCGGTGAGGATGGAGAACCAGCTCTCGACGAGGTTCAGCCACGACGAGCTGGTCGGCGTGAAGTGCAGGTGCCAGCGCTCCCGCTTGGGATCGGCCAGCCACTTGGCCACCGGCGGTGCCTTGTGAGCACTCAGGTTGTCGAGGACGACGTGGATGTCGAGGTCTTTGGCGACATGGAGGTCGATCAACTTGAAGAATTGGAGCACGTCGGTGCTTTTGTGCGATGTGCGGGTGTCGTAGAGGACCTCGCCGGTGGCGACGTTCATGGCGGCAAAGAGATCCGTTGTGCCGTGACGCTTGTAGTCATGGGTCATGGTCCCGGCCCGTCCGGGCTTGAGAGGAAGAGAGGGCTGGGTGCGGTCGAGTGCTTGGACCTGGGTCTTCTCGTCGAAGCTGAAGACGATGGCCCGTTCGGGCGGGCTCATGTAGAGCCCGACCACGTCGACGAGCTTCTCTTCGAAGTCGCGGGTCGTTCGAGACTTTGAAGCTCACGACGCTCCAAGGTCGCAGGTTGTGGTCCCGCCAGATCCGGGCCACGGTGTCCTTGCCGATCCCGAGTCGCTGGGCGAGCGTCCGAGTCGACCACTGAGTAGAGCCGTCATCGGGGAGTTCCTCCCTCGTGACGCGCACTACCTCGGCCACGGTGCCTTCGGGCAACCACGAACGGCGGCCCCGTCCTGGTGCAATCGTGCCGACCCAGTCGGTCCCGCTCTCTTCGAAACGCCGTCTCCAGCTGCGCACCGAGTTCGACGCCACGTCCAAGCGCCGTGCGATCTCGTAGTTGGCCTCGCCATCGGCGGCAAGCAACAACGCCTTGGCTTGCATGACAGAGCGGTGCGGCTGGGACGAAGAACGTGCGATGCGTCGAGCTCGGCCCGTTGTTTGCGGGTCATGCGAAGTGGCGGTGCGGCCAGCAGCATGGTCATGTTGCCAGCCTAACTACTTCAGCTATATCAGCGACGGACCACTAGGCGACGAGCCGCCGCCTGATCCTGCCCCGGAGCTCGATCACACTTCGACCAGTTCTCAGGACGAGGGCGCGGGGGGAGCAACGCTGCCGTACGCGACCGCGAATCCGTCTTTGTTGGGGTTCGGTGCCGAGGGGGTGGAGATCTGGATCTTGCCCTTGAACATCGCCCCGCCGTCGCCACTGACAAGACCGGGGCTGGCGGCGTTGACCCTGCCGTGGTCGAAGATCACGTTGCTATCGTCGGCGAGGACCGCGATGCGCCGTCCGATCGTGGGGGCTTCTTGAATCCACTCCGCCGACGTCGCGGGACCGTCATACGCCTGGACGGTCGAAAAGGTCTGCGCCGTCGTCGTGTCGGTCACCTCGATCGTCCAATAATTCGACACGTCCCTCGTGATCGACACCGTCATGGTGTCCCCGGGATGAACGGTGATCGAGCTGATGGGGGTCTCGGCCGCCGGAAGGATCTCCCACCACGCTTGGTAGAACCCCGATCCCGGATGCTTGCGGGTGCCACGCTGCCAGTCCTGTTCGGTGCCGGCTTGGATCAGATTGCAGTTCTGCGGGGTCTGCTTGCTGCAGGCGTAGCCATCGATGCCCACCCATGACGACGAGTACGCATTCTTCCTCTGCTGTGCCTTCTTGGCTGGGGTCAGCACGGTCGGGACCTTCCAGGTCCCGACGACACTGGTGATCCCCGTCTTCGTGATGGCGTAGCCCGACCAGTTTCTCGACGTCCATCCCAGGTTCACGTGGCCTCGGTCGTATCCGGACGTCGGTGTGGGCGTCGTCGGGGTCGGTCCGGGGATCCGGGGCGCGTGGAACTCCGCCGCGCTGGTCAACGCGGCCGAGCTTGTCCCGAAGCCGCACAGGGCGACCGTGCCGATGGAGAAGAGCACGATCCCGCCCCGAAGGGCCGTCCCTCGCCTCACCTGTCCCCCTTCGGCCGTGGTCCCCGGCCTGAGCGATGCGGATCACTTGATGCAGTGATCGTAGGCCGGAATGGAGGTTGGGCGCCCGATCTTTTCGGAATCCTCGCCCCGCGACCGGCCCGGGGCCTCCGATACCGAAGTACCTGGTCGCATGCCCATTATTGGGCACTATCGGATCTCGGCCACGAGCCCTTCCCATCCCCGGAGCTGCACCGAGCCCTGAAAGGTCTCGTTGTCGCGTGCTCGGTCGGTGCCGAGGCAGATGTGGCCCTTGATCCCTTCGATCAGCGTGTCGTCACCGCTCAGATTGAGCAGAACCAGGTGCCGAACGCCGCGACGCCAGGCCCAGACGCCATCAGGGGCCGCCACGGTGTCGTAGTCGCCTGTGTGGAGATCGGGGGTCCGCTGGCGAAGAGCGATGAGGTCGCGGGCCAAGGTGAGCATTGAGGCGGGATCGGACCGTTGCTGTTCCACATTGCATAGGGCGGTTGGGCTCAGGGGAAGCCAGGGCCGCGTGCCGGGCGCGGTGAACCCACCGCCCGGTCCGTCGCGCCACGGCATGGGTGTGCGCATGGCGTCGCGCCCCGCATACGCAGGCCAGTACAGCACGCCGAGGGGGTCACGCAGATCGTCTCGTGCAACCGGAGAGTCTTCGAGGCCGATCTCGTCGCCCTGGTACAACACGGGCGTACCACGCAGGCAGAGCAACATGAGCAGGGCGAGGCGGGCCTTGCGTCGATCGCCGTCGGCCCAGCGTGAGGAGAACCGCGACATGTCGTGGTTCGACCCTGTCCAGGCCGGCCAGGCACCGGCCGGCAGGAGCGCCTCGGTCTCTTCGACGATCCCCCGCATGGTGTGCGCGTCCAGCGGTGCCGTGATGAACGGGAAGTTGAACGCCAGATGGAGTTCGTCGCTGCCGTCGCCGTAGTACTTGACCAGCTCGTCGATCTTGGCCGGGGTCTCTCCGACGAGGATGCGGGGGTGGTCGTAGGACTCGGCCAGTGTTCTCCACCGCCGGATGACGTCGTGGACCTCGGGACGATTGCCGTTGTAGACCGGGCGCTGTCCCAGGAGCTGTACGTCGAGGTCGTCGTCTGCTGTGGCAGGTGGGTTGTCGCGCAGCAAGGCGTCCTTCACGATGATGTTGCACACATCGATTCGAAAGCCGGCCACACCGCGGTCGAACCAGAATCGGAAGGTGGCGTCGAATTCCGCCCGGACCTCCTCGTTCCACCAGTTCAGATCCGGCTGCTCGGAGAGGTGATTGTGCAAGTAGAACTGGTCGGTGGCCGGGTCGAGCGTCCAGGCCGGCCCCCCGAAGCTGCTCACCCAGTTGTTGGGGGGCGTGCCATCGGGTTTGGCGTCGGCCCACACGTACCACTCGCGCCGCGGAGACGTGAGAGAGGAACGGGAATCGACGAACCAGGGATGGCGCGCGCTCGTGTGGTTGGGGACGATGTCCAAGAGCACGCGTATGTTCCGCTCGCCCGCGTCGGCAACCAGCCGGTCGAAGGTCTCCATCGTCCCGAGATCCGGCTGCACGGCGCGGTAGTCCTCCACGTCGTACCCCCAGTCCGCGTTGGGTGAGACGGTGATGGGGCTGAGCCAGATCCCGTCGACCCCCAACCATTCGAGATAGTCGAGGCGACCGATGATCCCCTCGAGGTCTCCCACCCCGTCGGCGTTCGAATCGGCGAAGGATCTCGGGTAGATCTGGTAGAGGACGCCGGACTTCCACCACGGGCCCTCGGGGGCGGCTGCGCTCGACCCGACGTCGGTCATCCCGTGCTCGGCAACGGCTGCCAGTTGTCCACGACGACCCAGCACACTCCCTGGGGTATGTGGTTCATGGGGAACTTGCACTGACTCGACGGGGGAGAGTTGGTGTGCAACCTCACGATCCGATACTCGGTCGGGCCGTAGAACTTGTTTGGCCCGTAGGTCAGAATCGGGGAGTACCCACCGGGGAAGTTGGTGATCTTCGCCATCGCCGCGTCGAAGGTCCGTCGATCCAGGTGCGGCCCGGCCGCCGTGGCTGCGGCGGCGAAGAGACGGATCTCCTGGCACCAGCCCTGCACCGGTCCCTGTTCCTCGAGGAAAAAGCTCTGGTTCCCGGGCGGGATCTGCGGGTAGGCCTTGTGCCACACGGTGAAGCAGCTGCGCACGCCGGGGTCATAGCCTCCTTCTGATTCAGGGCGCGTGTCGTCGATCCCGCCGAGGGTCTCGGTGGTCAGGCCCTCTTGGCCGTCGAGGGCCTTCTCGTAGGGAAAGGGGAGAAGTCCCAGAGCTGACTCGATGGACTCTTCGTAGTCCGACAACAGCAGCTTGGGGAACCACTCCTGCTGGGTCTCTGCCGCCAAGACGGGGAAGAAGACGTTGAAGGGTATGAGAGGGATCACCGAGGTGACGCCGTCGGCCCGCAGCTGCTGGACGACCAGCGGCGCCTCGGAGTCGGTCGAGGCCGTGTCGGACGGGTCCGAGGCGAGGGTCTTGACGATCGGGGTGATCCCCGCCCGTTTGAGATCGGGCAGTAGATACTGATTGAGGGCAACTTCATCGCTGGCCCGGTTGCCGGCGATCACCCCCACCTTGATGTTGTTCCCGAGGAGCCCGGCACTCAGCCCCCAGCCGACGGTGGCCTGGAGGATCGCCGCGTCGTCGGGTCCCGTCCACCACAGGTAGGGCGAGCCCTCCTGGGTCCAGTTGGTCACCGTCGTCCACTGGCTCAGAAGTGGCGTGTGACCTTCCTGGGTGATGCACAGCTGGTTGTCGCCCGTCCAGGTCCCGACGCCGTCGAGCACGGCGAAGGCGGGAGAGCTGCCGTCGGTCCAGTCCTTGCACAGCGCTCGCATCTCGGCTTCGTTGGTGGGGTCGAAGTTGACGATGTCGGCATCGATCTTCCGGCCGTTGATGCCACCGGCGTCGTTGATCAACTTGACGAAGAGTTTGATCCCCTTGGTTTGCTCGCTGTACTCGATGTCTCCCGCGAATCCGAAGGTCGAGGCCAGCGACGAGAGGTTGGACACCGGGAAGACGACTCTGATGCTGTGCGCGCTGACCCCGGCGGCGCTGGTGCTGGCGTGGACGGGGGTCACCACGGTGTCGGGTGTGGCCGAGCCCTTGTTCTTGCCGGAAGATCCGGCTCCGACCGCGAATACCACGGCGATGACGACGACGACCGCCACCAGCAACGAGACGATCTGCACACTCCCGGGCCGTCGGCGGAACCGACGCCACGATCGCCCCAGTCGCCCACCGCCCGCGCCGGCCATGTCCCCTCCTTGTCCTTGCTATGGCACCCTCGTCCGCCGGCCAAACATAGGCGTTGGTCTGGCCGGGGACGACTCGGCGTCACCGTGCCCAGTTCAGAACCGCCACGGCCGTCATCCCGGCGCGACCACGACGGCGCAGCTAATGAACGGCACTGCCACACCCGAGACATGCCGTGTCGCACGAGATAACGGCGACATCGACTCCTGGTTGGAGACAGATGGAGTGCGGCTCATTCGTCGTGGCCGGAAGCTTCGTCCCTGAAGCCCAGGACGTGGTGGTGGCCCTGCTCGATCAGCGCAGCGCACAAGGGACGCAACGTCGGATCGGGTTCACCGCTCGCACCCGCAATCTTTCTGAACACGAGGGCGGCGTTTCGGTAGACGCGCAAGGCGGAGATCACGTGAGGATCCCGGTGGAGGTCACCGATGGGATGGTGATCGAGCTCGTCAAGAAGCGCGGTTGTCACGGTCACGATGGCGTTGGCCAAGGCCGTGCCTGTTTCCAGGTTCCCGGTGACGAGGGCAGACTCCATGCCCGATACCTGATCACGGACCGCGCCGAGCTTCCCGGTCGGGTCGACAACCCAGGAGGTCACAGGCCGACAGTCGTCCTCAGGTCGAGATCCTGGCTCCGTCGCATGCGCCTGTTTACCAAACGTTCACTCATCGTTCACGTTCTGATTACCTTCGGATGGTCTCAGGATTACCTGGTCCTGGGAGGATCCGAGTCAACCGAACGAACATGGCTCAGGGAGATCCGATGGACAGCCCGCAGGTGACCGGAACAGGCGGATCTCCTCTTGCCGGGACCGGTCGGGGGGGTGTGGTGGTGCCCCCGACGGGCCTCGCGGCGATCGCCACGGTGAGCGATCTCCTCAACGATGCTCCCCGGAGCCGGTTCCACCGCCGGGCGGTCGTGATATCGGGCATGGGTTTCTTTACCGATGCCTATGACCTGTTCGTGATCAGCACGGTCGCTGTCCTGGTCAAAGCCCAGTGGCATCTGTCCACCACGCAGACCAGTTGGGTCGCAGGCTCAACGATCCTGGCAGCGTTCATCGGGGCAGTCGTTTTCGGCCGGATCGCCGACGTTCTCGGACGTAAGAGCGTGTACGTATTGGTCGCGCTCATCATGATCGTGGGCGCAGTTACCTCCGCGTTCGCCACCGGCTTCATGTGGCTGGTCATGGCGCGCTTCGTGTTGGGCCTCGGCATCGGGGGCGATTATCCGGTTTCGGCCGTGCTCATGAGCGAGTACGCCAACCGAGACGACAGGGGCCGGCTGGTGGGTTTGGTGTTCTCGATGCAGGCACTGGGCCTCATCGTCGGGCCGCTGGTGGGCTTGTTGCTTCTGTCGTCAGGCATCAGCCATGACCTCACCTGGCGCCTGATGCTGGGCTTGGGTGCCGTCCCAGCTGCGGCGGTCGTCTACTTGCGGTCGAAGATGCCCGAATCGCCCCGCTTCCAAGCGCAGGTCCAAGGGGAAGCCGATCGTGCCGCTCGCCAGCTTGCCCGTTTCTCAGAGGGCGTCGTGGCCGAACCAACAAATGCGGCTCGCGAAGGACATGGCCGGATGGGGCTCGGCCAGTTCCTGACCGATCGTCGAACCCTTCTGCTCTTGCTGGGGACGGCAGGGTCATGGTTCCTCTTCGATTACGCGTACTACGGCAACACACTGTCTCTGCCTGCCATCCTGAAAGACGTCGCTCCGCACGCAACCTTGATCACAAAGTTGGCGTGGACCCTGGGAATCTTCATGGTCTTCGCGGTACCGGGATACCTGCTTGCCTTCACGAAAATGGACCGGATCGGCCATCGTCGCCTTCAGCTCATCGGCTTTGGTGTCATGGCAGGAGCATTCTTCGCCCTAGGGGCAATTCCGGTTCTGACGACGATGGTGGCGCCCTTCCTCCTTATCTTCGGGTTGAGCTATTTCTTCATCGAGTTCGGACCCAACACGACGACCTTCGTCCTGCCGTCTGAGCTCTTTCCGGTGAGCATGCGAACCACGGGCCACGGCATTGCGGCTGGGGTCGGAAAGCTCGGAGCCTTCATCGGTGTCTTCTTGGTACCGGAACTCCAAAAGAGCATTGGACTCCGAGGGATGCTGATGGTGGCGGGTGGCTCAGCTTTGGTCGGGTGTCTGCTCACGTTGGTCCTTCCCGAACCGGCTCGCCGCAATCTCGAGGAGGTGTCGGGCGACAATCAGGGATTTAGCCTCGTGGTCGAGCAGACGTCCTCTCCGGTTGGTGAGGTCGTCCGGGTGGCCGAGACCCGCACCTCACCGGCGATACACGACGCCGTCCTCTAGCCGAATCGGGACGCTCTCAGTCCCGTCTGCTTGACGCCAAAGGGTGGGTCAACCGGGCTCTCCTGCTCAGTCCGTGGGGGTCTCCCAGCAGTACCTGAACTCGCCCCGTAGCGACCGATCGAACGAGTCCAGGCGACGTACCTGGAAGTGGGGATTGTCGAGCCCGACGGGTCGGTAGTGGATCCCCAGTGGTCCCGACGGTTCGAATGCGAACCGTCTGTAATAGTCAGGATCGCCCAACAACACGACCAACGGCCATCGCTGGGTCTTCGCTCGACCGAGCAGTTCCCTCATCAAGGCGCTCCCGATGCCCCGGCCCTGATCGGATGGCGCCACGCACAGGGGCGCGACGGCGACGACGACCCGGCCCCCGAGATCGCCCCGGGCGCCCAGGACATGACCGACGACATCCTCGTCCTGCATCGCCACCAGTTCGAGATCATCGAGGCCCGCCGCCGAGGCCCAGGTATGGGAGACGACGTCGACCTCTTCCTGGCTGTCATGTCCGGGACTGGTGAACGCCGCCGCCGCCAGGCCGAGGATCGCGTCGCGGTCGCTCGGCTCGGCCGACCGGATCGTCGAACGGTTCTTGTGGAGGCGTCGGCCCTCACTCATGGTCAGTCGTTGTGCGGAGCAATGACCGTTTCGCCATACTGCTGCAGGGTCTCGAGGGCGTGCGCGAGTGAGTCGCCCGGCACGCCGGTGTGACCCCAGGTCACGCCGAGCCGCGCGAGCTCCTCGAGGCCGGCCCGGTGCGCATCGGGGTCGAATGCGCTGCTCCCGGGGGCCCCGCCCTTTGCTGTCCCAAAGGCCACGTCGATCGTGGCCCGATCACGTCCGGCTTCGTCGACGAAGATCCATAGCTCGTCGAGCATTCTCTCGAGGTCCGCCACTGTCTCGAGCGACGGCGTCTTGGTCGTCTGCGACACGCTGCGGGGCGCGGGGAACGGGGTCCAGCCGTCGCCATAGAGGGCCACCCTGCGCCGAGAATGCCGGCTGTTCCCGCCGATCCACAAGGGGGGGCGCGTGGTCGGCTTGGGGTTGACGGCCAGGCCGGCGGCGGAGATCCCCTCGCCCTCGAAGGTGAAATTGTCGTCGGACCACACGCCGCGAATGACCTCGACCGCCTGGTCGAACAGGGCGTTGCGTTGCTCGAAATCGATCCCGAGGGCTCGGTACTCGCCTCGGAGGTACCCGGTGGCCACCGCCAGGGTAAACCGTCCCTCCGAGAGCATGTCGAGGGTCGCCACCATCTTCGCCACGATGAGGGGATGGCGATAGGGGAGCACGACGATGTTGGGTATCAGTCGGATCCGTTCGGTCGTGGCCGCGCAGAAGGCCAGTGCCACGAAGGGATCGAGCGCGTCGTGACCTCCACTGCCGAGCCACTTGGCGGTGGGGGCAGGGTGGTCGGTGAACCCGACGCCGTCGAATCCACTGGCCTCGGCCACTTGGCAGAATCGCACGAGGGCGTCGCGTGAGAGGAGCTCGGGATTGTAGGGATGCGCTATCAGCGGGTACGTCACGGAGAATCGCATCCTGGAT
This sequence comes from uncultured Acidimicrobiales bacterium, assembly GCA_963768255.1. GTDB lineage: Bacteria > Actinomycetota > Acidimicrobiia > Acidimicrobiales > UBA8190 > Chersky-840. The sequence goes on from CAVYGX010000008.1 coordinate 1,342,399, forward strand.
ACGTTAGGCCCTGTCGGATGCTCGCTCCTTCTGGGATCCCAAGAGCCCGGGGTGGCGCGGCTCCAACGAGAACACGAACGGCGAAGACCGTCTTCGGATGCAGCGGGTGATCGGGCCACGTTAGGGTCGCGAGATGGGCCGCGAGGTTGTTACGGGGTACTGCTGGCCGCAGTCGGTGGGTTCGGGCGGACAGGTTGGTTTGCACATGTCGTCGTCCGGGGGACGGCCGGTGCGGGTCGAGGTGGCGCGGGTGGGTGCGCGTCGGGAGGTCGTGTTCAGTTCTGACGCTGTCGTGGTCGACGAGCATGAGACGCCGAAGGATGTTTCCTCAAAGGGGTGCGCTTGGCCTGTTGCGATCACGCTGGACGTCGACCCGACGTGGCGGTCGGGCTACTACGAGGTGGTCATGGAGATCGACGTAGGCGAGAAGGTGCGGCGCGATTATGCATTCTTCGTGTTGCGTCCGTCTTCTGCCACGCGCATCGTGGTGGCGCTGACGACGAATACGTGGCACGCATACAACGACTTCGGAGGAACGAACTTGTACACCGGTGGCACCCACGTTGCCATGCAGAGACCGATGTCGGCGGGCTACCTCTACAAGCCGCCGGGCAAGGGCCGCCGCGTGACGGGGACGGGGGCGCCCGATCCGCAGAATGCCGCCCATGTCGGATATATCCAGATCAACCATCTGTCGGGCTATGCCGGATCGGCGGGTTGGCCCGACTGGGAGCTGCCGTTCATCGAGTGGGCAGAGCGCGAGGGATTCGAGATCGGTGTCTGCACGAATGCTGATCTCGAAGAACACCCCGAGGTGTTGGAGGGCGCGAGCCTCTATCTGTCCGTCGGCCACGACGAGTACTGGTCTCGTGGAATGCGAGACACGGTCGAAGCATTCATCGCGAGCGGTGGGAATGCAGCCTTCTTCTCGGGCAATACGTCCTTGTGGCAGGTGCGCATCGAGGGCGACGATCTCGACGTCATCGCCGGGTACAAAGGCTTCTTCAAGCAGGACCCGCTCATGGGGACCGACCGCGAAGCCGAGGTAACGACGTTCTGGTCCGACGTGGTCGTTGGTCGTCCGGAGAACTCTATGACCGGGGTCTCGTTCACGCGCGTGGGGCTATCACCGCATCGGTCGCAATGTGACGGCCGGTCTCGGTGGGTATACCGTGCACCGCGCCGGACACTGGATCTTCGACGGCACCGGGCTCGGCTACGGGGACGTGCTCGGTGCCGGCGCGACCGTCGTCGGATACGAGTGCGACGGGTGCGTGTTCACCTACCGCGACGGGCTGCCGTATCCGACGGGCGAGGACGGCACGCCGTCGACCTTCGACATCCTGGGCACCTGCCCGACGCAGCACTTCACGCGCGAGACAGCGCCTCGTCCGCCCAAGTCGGGCGAGCCGAGCGAGTTGGAGTACATCGCGTCACGCGTGTTCGGGACGCGCCAGCCCGAGGCCATGGAACGCATCCGTCACGGCCACGCGGTGCTGGGTGCCTACACGAACGAGGCGGGTGCAACGGTGGTGACGTCGGGGTCGACCGACTGGGCGCACGGCCTGGAAGAGCGAGACCCACAGATTGAACGGATTACCCGGAACATACTGACGAAGTTGGGGTAGAGCTGCGGGTGCTCCCACGGCGATCGGTCGGTCGATCTGGGGATGCAGATACACAACCCCGCAGCGGCTGTGGACGATTTCGGTGTTCCCGCCCTACCCTGTCCACAGAATTGGCGCGAGGAGGGGCGGTGACCTCCACCGAGAACGTGACGGTGCTCTTCACCGACCTGGTCGGTTCCACCGAGCTGGCCTCTGCGCTCACCCTGGAGGCCGGCGGCGAACTGCGCCGAAGTCACTTCTCCGCACTTCGTCAGGCCATCGCCGTTTCGGGCGGCACCGAGGTGAAGAGTTTGGGCGACGGGCTCATGGTCGTGTTCCCCGTAGCCTCCGCTGCCCTGTCGTGCGCCGTGGCCATGCAGCAGAATGTCGACCGGGACAGCGCCAGCGCGGAGCGACCGTTGGGACTGCGGGTCGGACTCAGTGCCGGCGAGGTGATCAGGGAGGCAGATGACTACTTCGGCGACCCGGTGATCGAGGCGGCCCGTCTGTGCACGAAGGCCGACGGCGGCCAGATCCTGGCATCGGATCTCGTGCGGGCGATGGCTGGCAGGCGCAGCCCGCACACGTTTTCCCCGCTCGGAGAAATCGAACTCAAGGGTTTCCCCGAACCCATCGTGACCGTCGAGGTCGGTTGGGAGCCGCTCGGAGATGTCGAGGCGGCGACGAGCGCGGTGCCACCGCCGTCGCGCCTCGAGATTGCGCCGACGATTGGGGTCATCGGACGCGACACCGAAGCAGCGTTGTTGACCGACGCCTTCAAACGCGTCGCGGCGGGCGAGGGACGCGAGATCGTCCTGGTCTCGGGCGAGGCGGGTATCGGAAAGACCACTCTTGCCACCCAGGTGGCGCGCGCCGCGTTTGAGGCGGGTGCGACTGTCCTGCTGGGTCAGTGCAACGAAGACCTCGGTGTCCCGTACGGGCCTTTTGTCGAGGCCCTTTCCCACTATGTCACCCACGGCCCCGAAGAAGCCTTGCGCGCCCATGTGCAGTCCCTTGGTGGGGAACTCGCCAAGATCGTCCCCGCCCTCCGACTGCGCCTGGGGGAATTACCCGAGCCCCAGAGCGCCGACCCAGACACTGAGCGCTACCTCCTGTACAAAGCGGTGGTCGGGCTGCTCGGCCAGGTGTCTCTGGACGAGCCCCTCGTGTTCGTGCTGGAAGACCTCCAATGGGCCGACAAGCCCAGCCTCCAGCTGCTGAGGTACGTGGTGGCCAACACGACGCGCCTGCGTCTCCTCATCGTCGCTACCTATCGCCATTCGGAGCTCTCGAGCCCACACCCGCTGACCGAGGCCTTGGCCGCGCTGCGGCGCGAGTCCGGAGTGAGCCGCATCGGGCTTTCCGGCCTGGACGACATCGGGGTGCTCGCTTTCATGGAGGCGTCCGCCGGTCACGACCTCGACGACGACGGGGTGGGCCTGGCCCATGCGCTGTATCGCGAGACCGACGGCAATCCGTTCTTCGTCGGTGAAGTCCTGCGTCACCTCTCGGAGACCGGCGCCATCTACCAGGACGAGACCGGTCGGTGGACGGCCGCCGCCGACCTCGAAGCGATGGCGATGCCCGACAGCGTGCGCCTGGTCATCGGCTCCCGAGTGGCCCGCCTGGGCAAGGCCGTGAGCCAGGTCCTGCCGCTCGCCTCAGTCATCGGCCTGGAGTTCGACCTGGATCTCCTGGCCCGCGTGACCGAGCGTACCGAGGACGAGCTCCTCGACCTCCTCGACGCGGCCGCCGCCGCCGCCCTCGTGCGCGAAGTCCCCAACGCCCCGGGGCGCTACTGCTTTGCCCATGCCCTCATCCAGCACACCCTCTACCAGGATCTGGGCGCGACTCGCCTGGCCCGGGCCCATCGCCAGGTCGCTGAGGCTATCGAGGCCATCGTGGGGGACCACCCCGGCCCCCGCGTGGGCGAACTCGCCCATCACTGGTTCAGTGCAACCCAACCCGTCAACACCGCCAAAGCCATCGGCTACGCCCGCCAGGCGGGCGAGGCCGCACTGGCGTCGTTGGCCCCCGACCACGCCGTCCGTTACTTCTCCCAGGCGCTCCAGCTCGTCGAGGTTGCAGCGGGCGGGGACCCCCTTCTGAGCTGTGATCTGCGTCTCGGGCTGGGACAGGCTCAGCGTCAGGCCGGGATCGCCGCCTTCAGAGAGACCTTCCTCGACGCCGCTCAGCGGGCCCGTGAGCTCGGCGCCACCGACCGGCTCGTCCAGGCCGCCCTGGCGAACAATCGCGGCTGGTTCAGTGCGAGCGGGATCATCGACTCCGACAAAGTAGAAGTGCTCGAGGCCGCCCTCGGCGCTCTGGCTGACGACGACAGCCCCGAACGAGCGATGTTGCTTGCCACCTTGTGTACGGAACTCAGCTTCGGACCGCTCGAACAACGTCGCTTCCTGGCCGACGAAGCCAAAGCCATGGCCGGACGCATGGACGACCCGGTCACCCTTATCCGGGTGCTGTGTCTGCTCAACAATCCACTCCAAATTCCCTCGGCCTTGAACGAGCGGATGGCCGATACGACAAAGGCCCTGGCATTGGCCGAGGTGTTGGGCGATCCCGAGACCCTGTACCACGCAGGGAGCAACAGCCAAGTCAATTTGGTGCAGGCCGGGGACTTCGAGTCGGCCACCCACTGTCTAGACAGCCTGCGGGCACTGAGCGATCGCCTCCGGCAGCCGACGTTGATGTGGATGACGGCGTTCAAGGAGGCGGGCGAGGCCATCATGGCCGGTGACCCCGAGAGGGCCGAACAGCTCGCCACGGCCGCCTTTGAGATGGGAACCGACAGCGGTCAACCGGACGCGTTCGCGATATTCGGATCCCAGTTGATGTATGTGCGCCATCAACAGGGACGTCTGAGTGAGCTCGTGTCGCTCATCGAACAGGAAGTCGCCGAGAACCCTGGGATCCCGGCGTTCCGTCCGATCCTCGCGTCCGCACATCTCGAAGCGGGCAACGAGATCACTGCCCGCGGGCTGCTTGACTCAGCTGCGGCCGACGGGTTCGCATCACTGCCGCTCGATTTCGTCTGGATGATGGGGGTCACCTTTCACGCCCTGGTGGCCGTCGAGCTGCGCGCCAAGGGGCCAGCGCACAAGCTCTACGATCTTCTCGCCCCGTATCATGAGCAGATCCCGTTCATCGGGACGCTCGGGTTCTTTCCGGTCGCTTTGTCCCTCGGCGGCCTGGCCGCGGTCCTCGGCAACTACAACACTGCCGAGGCACACTTCGCCAAGGCCACCGATTTGGCCACCCGCGGTCGGATGAAGTTCTTCGCGGCGCGCACGCACCTGGAATGGGGACGGATGCTGACCGCTCGACGAGAGCCGGGTGATCTCGACCGAGCGCGCACGCTCCTGGAACAGGCGCGTGAGGACGCCGCCTCCCACGGCTACCTCGTGGTTGAGCGCCGGGCGGAGGATGAGCTCTCTCGGCTTTGACCCGACGCCCCGAGAAGCAATGGGCTTCGTGCACCCGTCGTCAACTGCGAAGAACCGCCACATTGCGCGCCTGAATTACCTCCGTCAAAGACCACCTGGATCAAGATTGCCCAGCTGGGCATCATGGAAGAGCACGACGCAAAGGACGACAAGCACGAACATTGCAATGGAAAGTGAGAGGACGAGGATGACCGCCCATCCTCTGGGTTGTGCCGACGACCTCGATGCCGCCAGGCGCTCACGAACGTACACCGCTGCATCGACGACGCCGAGGACCAGGCTGAGCGGCATGAGCCAGAAGAGCAGTGCGGCCACGATGGAGGGGAACACAACCAAGAACCACACCAGTGACGATGCGTTCGCGGCCAATGTGAGGGCACCCATCCTTATCGTCCAGATCACCGCCGGTCGCGGGCTCCTTGGAATCGGTGCTGCTTCCGTAAGTCCAGGCCCGAGAGTCACAGAATCGACCCCCGAGAGCAGTAGGAAAGCACAGACTGCCGCAAGCGCCACGAGCACAGGCCGATAGCAAGCGTCACTGTCTCATCATCGGCCAGAGCAAGTGGAGGCTGAAGCGGGCCAAGCTCTCCGTCCGGGGCCATCCCGATGTGTGATTCTCGGGCCGCTTATCCTCGGCCTAGGACTCCATGCCTTGCATTCCCACGCTCAGCGAACCGTGACCACCTTGGTGGCGGTATTGGCGGCGTCTTGCAGTCCGTTGAGGTCGGTGACCGTGAGCGTGACGGTGTAGGAACCGGCCACGTTGTAGGTATGCCTCACGAGGGTTCCCGAACCTGAGAAGCCGTCGCCGAAGTTCCACGCGTAGGAGGCGACGACGCCCTTGGACTTTCGAGCGTTGAAGGTGGCCGGGTGGCCCACGAACGGGGACTTCGGGCGCACGGTGAACGAGGCGAGGGGAAGGTCGACCCGTTGGATGCACGAGTGTCCCCGTTGGTAGCGGTAGTTCTCGTTGCTGAATTCTTCCTGAAGGAAGTAGTGGGCACCATTGATCGTCTGGTTGTACAGCCCTCCTGGCGTCGTCCCGCCCAACACGTTGCCGTAGATGAACCGGCAGTCATCGTTGATCTCTTTTCCCTTCCTGTCGTACCAGGCCGTGCCCTCTGGATCGGTGATCGCCCCGTTCATCTCCCCGCTTACCCAGGACAATTCGACGTCGGCGTCGAGCTCCCCGTTGGGGGACTCGTTCCCAGGTCCGGATTGCGGACTGCAGGTCTTGTGCGTTTCCGAGTTGTAGATGGGGAACGGCATGTCTACATAGATGAGCGGGCCCGTCGATATGTGGCTGTGGTACCCACAGAAGGTCGATTGACCGGCGCCATTCTCCGTGCACGAACCGTCTTGGGCCCCATCTGCCGATGTCATGCAGGACTCCACGCCTTCGGGCAGGAAGACCGGGTACAGATCCGCCAGGTCGGCGGGGAGGCTGTCCGCAGCTTGGACAGTGGCCAATTCTGATCGGATCTGCGCGTCCGTCAGACAGCTCGTGTAGCCCGACGTGTCGGAATAGATAGCGCCCGTGTCAGGCGTGCACCCACTCGCCGGGAAGGCGTCACTGTCGACGATGGGCGTACCCGCTTGGACGTCGTAGTTGATGCCGTATTGCAGGTCAGTGGAGAAGACGTTGGTCGTCTTTCCGCTGTCGGCGGCGACATTGGTGAAGAACCCGTTGATCACGGACTTGTAGCTCGTACTGAACGTGTTGCCGGGATCCCAGTAGATGGGAGTGACCGTCACCGCCCCCGGCGTGGTGTTCGTGCCCATCACGGGACCGCCGTGGTCGGACAGCGGCGGGCGTCCCAGATAACCGCTGCTGGCGTTGGCCGCCGTGGTGGAACCCACCACGACGAAGATCGAGAGCAGCAAAGTGGACACACACAGTGTGCTCAGTGACGGCGAAAGAACCTTCCGCATCGAACGGACCTCCCCCACAGGCGTTCCAGGCCGGCCACGGAGGCTACCAGCCGTTTCCCGCATTGGCCCCGCCGCTTACGACCTGCCCGAGACGATAGCGCTCCAGGATGGGCCCGCGCTGGCGACCTTTCGTGATGCTCGCTCCCGGCCTTACGGCCCACGCCGGTCGAACATGTGGCGGCATCCCGCCAGCTCGAGCCGGGGAGAGACGCCGGTTGGAGGTGGTTGGGGCGTGCCAGGCGGCACGAATTCGTGAGAAAGGCGACGTCGAATATCGGCCCTTGTCGTCGCCGGTCCGACCCAGAGCCGGGTCGAGGACTGCCGTCACGAAATCGCGATGGACATTGGGGTGGTTGCCGTGTTTCGCGTCGCGGGAAGATGCTTGACCTTGACCCTCTTGTCGACAACCTTCACGGTGAAGGTGTACGTCCCACGGTCGCGCTTGCTGGGCTTCCCCGTGATAGTCCCAGTCGACCTATTGAGGTGGAGACCCCTCGGCAAATGACCCGATGCCAACGTCCACGTGTACGGTGCGTTTCCTCCGGTGGCGGTGAGCCGGGACGAATAGGCCTGCGTCACGGTCGCGGCGGAGAGGGAGGCTGCTCCGGAATAGACGAGGGCGTTTCCGTTGTAGTCGCCAGCGCCGCAGAAGCTCGCCGCTTGGGTGATCGCCAATGTCTTCTGTGCGCCCGCACAGGACACCCACGCCAGGGAGTTTGAGGAGTCGACGTCGGTAAGGGCCGACCAGCTAGTGCCATTGTAGGTCACGGTGTTGCCCCCACCGTCGATTGCGACACAGAAACTCGATGTTGCACATGACACGGAGTCCAAACCGTTGGAATCGACACCAGGAGTGACAAGCCAGGTGCCGCCCGCGTAATTGAGCGCATTCCCCTCGAAGTCCACGGCGGCACAGGTGGTCGTCGCCACGCAGGACACCGATGACAAACCTCCGGGGTTTGAGTCCACCCGGGTCGGGGCTGACCAGCTTGTGCCGTTGTAGATCGATGCGTTCCCGTTGTAGTCGACAGCCATACAGAAATTGGCAGCCGGACAGGACACGGCTATTGGGGTGTTGCGGGCGTCGAAACTGGTGGGAGCAGACCAGTTGAAGCCATCGGGGTTAAAGGCGCCATCGTAGGTAAAAGCGTTTCCGTTAGCGTCAATTGCCACGCAGAAATTCGTGGTGGCACATGACACCGACACCAGGGCGCTTTCGGTCTGATCGATAAGGACGGGAGTTGACCAGCTCGTGCCGTTGTAGATCAGAGCGTTGCCGGCGTAGTCGACGGCGGCGCAGAATTGCGCCGTCACACACGACAGGGAGGAAAAGCCGCCGCCACCTGAGTCCACCCGGGTCGGGGTTGACCACCTCGTGCCGTTGTAGGTCATTGCGTTCCCGTTGATGTCGACAGCCATACAGGAATTGACAGTCGGACACGACACCACCAAAGGATTCCCTCCGTTGCCGGGGTCGATGCTCGTAGGGGTAGACCAGCTGGGCTGGCCGGAGGCCGACCCGGCAAAGGGCACCGAGGCGATGGTGGCGCCGGCCACAACGGCGATCCCGAGTACTACCCGAGCTTTGCCACCCAGCCGTGATGGCGTGAGGCGCAAACTCCTTGGGCCGGAGTCCGCCGAGTACCCACCTCGCCGTTGGGCTTCAGACCGAAAGCAACGAAAACGACCGAACATTGCGGCACCCCCCGGATCCCCTATCCGCGTAACGCCAACCCGCCAAGCGGCAGAATACACGTGCTCGGATCCTGACGCCCAGAAACACCCGGAGCGTCGGCTTGGTGGTCCTGTCCGGGCCCGACGCCGTCCTTGACCAGGCCGGCTATGTGTCTACGATGTCTCGACACATCCGGCGCTCCGATGTCTCGCGACACCACAAAAGTGGAGGCGAAGGGACTCGAACCCTCGAACCTCTTGACTGCCAGTCAAGCGCTCTACCAACTGAGCTACGCCCCCGGGACGAGTCGCCACGTTACCAGTCCGGCGTGACCCGACCGCGGGGCCGACGGGGAGACATCCGAGGTGTCCTGGACCGCGAGCCCGGTTCTCTAGAATCCGGCAATGGCGCGCCCATACGACGTGCAGGAGGTCGAGCTCAAGTGGCAGCAGCGCTGGGCCGAGAGCGGCCTGTACGAGGTTGACGCCGACGACCCGCGTCCCTCTCAGTACATCTTGTGCATGTACCCCTATCCGAGTGGCCCCGCTCACCAGGGACATGTCCGGAACTACACCTTCGGCGACCTGCTCGTCCGGCACCGCACCATGCAGGGATACGCGGTGCTCTCTCCTTTTGGCTTCGACTCTTTTGGCCTCCCGGCCGAGAACGCCGCCATCCGCACCGGTGAGGACCCGCGGACCTTCACCGACGCGCGCATCGCAGAGCTCAAAGCCAGCGTGCAGCGCCTCGGGGCCGTCTACGACTGGCGCCGGGAGGTCCGCAGCCACGACCCGTCCTACATTCGCTGGAACCAGGTCATCTTCCTGAGGCTGCTCGAGGCCGGCTTGGCCTATCGGGCCCAGGCCCCTGTCAACTGGTGCCCGGGTTGTCAGACGGTGCTCGCCAACGAGCAGGTCCTGGCGGACGGGACGTGCGAACGCTCCGGGGACCTGGTGGTGCAGCGCGAGCTGGAGCAGTGGTTCTTCCGCACCACCGCCTATATCGACGAGCTTCTCGATGCGCTCGACGGCCTGGCATGGCCCGAGCGCGTGAAGACCATGCAGCGCAATTGGATCGGGCGATCAGAGGGGGTCGAATTCGACCTGCAGGTCGTGGGAGACGGGCACGAAGACCTCGTGCTCCGGGTCTTCACCACGCGACCGGACACGAGCTTCGGGATGACCTATGCGGTTCTGGCGCCCGAGCACCCCCTTGTGGAGGTGCTCACCACCGAGGCGCAGCGAACCGAGGTCGAGGCCCTCCGGGTGTCGGCCGCGGGCAAGAGCGAGCTCGACCGGACCTCCGAGCACGGCTCGGACATCCTGGCCAAGCGTGGCGCGTTCACCGGCGGCCAAGTCGTGAACCCCTTTACCGGCGACGCCATCCCCGTCTACGTGGCCGACTATGTCCTCATGCGCTACGGGACGGGAGCGATCATGGCCGTCCCGGCCGAGGACGAACGGGACTGGGACTTCGCCCGGGCCTACGACCTCCCCATCGTGCGGACGACGCAACCCCCCGAGGGGTTCGACGGGGCCTGGACCGGTGACGGAGTCAAGATCAATTCGGGATTTCTCGACGGCTTGGACGTCGATGCCGCCAAAGAACGTGCCATGGCCTGGATCGAAGAGCGCGGGATCGGCCAGCGGACCGTGAACTACCGGCTGCGGGACTGGTTGGTGTCGCGCCAGCGGTACTGGGGATGCCCGATCCCGGTGGTCTTCTGCCCGCTCGACGGGATCGTCGGGGTTCCCGAGGACCAGCTGCCCGTCCTCGCTCCCGACGACGTCGAGTTCCTCCCGACCGGCGAGTCCCCCTTGAAGCGCCACCCCACGTTTCGCCACACCGTGTGTCCCCGGTGCGGCGGACCGGCCGAGCGCGAGACCGACACCATGGACACCTTCGTCGACTCTTCCTGGTACTTCTTGCGTTTCTGCGATCCGTGGTCCGAGGACAGACCGTTCGATCCCGACGTCGCCCGGCACTTCATGCCCGTCGACCAGTACATCGGTGGCATCGAGCACGCCATCTTGCACCTTCTCTATGCGCGTTTCTACACGAGAGCGCTGATCGATGTGGGTCTCGCCCCCGGCATCGAGCGCGAGCCCTTCACCAGACTCTTTACGCAGGGAATGATCCGGATGGACGGCAAGAAGATGTCGAAGTCCAGAGGGAACCTGGTGACGCCATCTCGGTACTTCGACACCGTCGGCGCCGACGCATTGCGCCTCTTCCACATCTTCGCCGGTCCTCCGGGCGACAACATGGACTGGACGGATCAGACCGAGAACGTCATAGAAGGGTGTGGCCGGTTCCTGGACCGCGTGTGGCGCCTGACGGTCGAAACCGACGTCGTGTCCCGCGACGGGGCCCCGTCTCCCGAGGACGTCGAGATCAACCGGGCCACGCACCGGCTCATCGCCAAGGTGAGCGATGACATCGAGCGGTGGTCGTTCAACACCGCCGTCGCGGCGTGCATGGAATTCTCCAACGAGTTGCAGCGCTACCGACGCGAGACGCCGGGCGGACCGCACCGCGAGACCCATGCCGCCTCCTCGGACGCCCTGCTCCTCTTGCTCGCCCCGCTGGTTCCCCACGTCACCGCCGAGGCGTGGGAGCGCCGGCACGGGGAGGGGGCGATGGTGCATTCCGAGTCGTGGCCGACGTTCGACCCGGAGCTGGCCCGGTCCGAGAGCGTCACCCTGGTGGTCCAGGTCAACGGCAAGGTGCGCGACCGGATCGAGGTCTCACCCGCCATCACCGAAGACGGAAGCGGTGGCCCTGGCCCTGGCATCGGCTCGGGTGACGAGTGCGTTGGACGGGGCTGAGCCGTCCCGGGTCGTCGCCCGACCACCTCGACTCGTCAACGTCGTCATCTGACGTGGCCTCACGGGCGCGCCGTCTCTCTGCGACGTGTCTAGGCCGCCCTGAAGCCCGCCAGCAGTTCCTGGATCCGGGCACGGTCCATGCGGTAGGGCGCATAGAAGCTCACCCGCGTGACCATGTCCCCGTAGCGTTCGACGACCTGGGCCGGGATGTCTCCGATCTCCCCGGTCACGGCGAAGGCATCGAGCATGTCGTCAGGGATGAGGTCCGCCATCTGCACCCACTCACCTCGCTTCGACAGGGGGTTGAGCTCGGTAAACAGATCCCCCCAGCCGTGCAGGTCGAGCACCGGCCGGTAGGCGGGTGTCGAGGCGTAGAAGGCCAACTGCTGCTTGACGGCTTGTGTGGCCACCCGCATCTCTTCCTCGTTGGCGCCGGTGACCATCATGGCGGGGTAGGAGATCTCGTATCCCTCTCGGGTGCGTCCGGATCGGGCCAGACCCCGGTCCAACGCCGGCAGCGTCACTTCCCGCATATACCGGGCCGTGGTGAAGCCGTGTGCCAGCAGGCCGTCGGCGACCTCACCCGCCACCTCGGTCATGAGCTGGCCCACCGCCGCGAGGAAGACCTTGGGTGTGCCGTAGGGATTCGGGCCGGGATCGAAGAACGGGGTCATCAAGGTGTGCTTGTAGAAATCGCCGCGGAAGGCGAGCTTGGTCCCGTCGTTCCAGGCAGACCAGATGGCGCGCATGGCGGTGATGAACTCGCGCATCCGGGGTGCGGGGTGAGACCACGGCATCGAGTACCGCTTTTCGATGTGCGGTTTGATCTGCGAGCCCAGTCCGAGCAAGAAGCGGCCCTTGGAGAAGGACTGCAGGTCGTTGCCCAGGACTGCGGTGGTCATGGGGTTGCGGGCAAAGGCCACGGCGATTCCCGTGCCGAGCTCGATGCGTTCGGTGTGCTCGGCCGCGAGCAACAGCGGAAGGAAGGGATCGTGTCCGGTCTCCGCGCACCACAGGCCGTCGAAGCCGTCGTCCTCGGCTCGTTGCGCCGTCTTGACCGCGTCGGTCGGATCGAACCCGATACCCCCGTCTACTTGCATCGGCGCACCATATCCGAAGCCCATCGGGCACACCCAGGGTGCAACGGTTGCGCTGAATGCGGTGAAACAGCTCCGATCCATTGCAATTCTCACCTCAGATGGCCGAGAATTGTGAGATGGGCTACGGCGGATCCCCGCTCGAGGACGATCCTCGAGACCCCACGAGCGGCGCGCCCTTCGGCATCACAGGCCAGTCGCTCCCTCCCTTTCGAGCACAGCCGGCCCCACCGGGACAGGTCGATCAAGGTCTGGCCCTGCGCGAGCCCTACCTGCGGCGGGTCCTTGCCGACTTCGAGGCCGGGCGCCTCGAGGCCTACGACTACACGCGACGGGTTCTCGCCATCAATGCCGCTACGTCCGCCCCGGAGATGACCGCCATCGTCGAACAGCTCCCCGACGGCACCGCCGTCGGCGGTTCAGGGCTCCCTCGCGGTCTCGACGCCGTCGATCTGGCCCTCCTTCGGTCGCCCCGGCGTTCGGGCTCCTCCAATCCCACCACGCGTTACGTGGCGTTGGCGATCGTGTTCTTGTTGTTCGCCGTGCTCATCGGGATGGGCATGTGGTTGGCGAGTCACGTGCACAATGCGGCGCTGTCGAACGACACCGTGGGGGTCATCCGGCTCGCCCTCAGAACACCGCGATGGCGGTGACGGCGATGCGCCGGGCCCCGTCGGTCACACGGTGCGACCGCGACCCGTACCCAGTGCGTAACCTGTCCGGCGTGCGTCGATTCCTCGTTCCCATGGTGTTTCTGACCGGGCTCCTCCTGACCGCGTGCGGGTCGAGCGCTGCACCGCCTTCGACATCGGGGACGGCGGGGAGTCCCACGGCATCGGGGAGCCCGAGCAACTCGGGGACCACGACGACCTCGGTGGCTCTGGCTCCCGCCAACCCGCCCGCGGTGGCGGGGGCCACGGACCTCAAGACCGAGCCGATCATCGGGCCCGGGACGTCGCCGGCTCCCACCAGTCTCGAGACCAAGGACCTCGTCGTCGGAACCGGGACGACCGTCGTGGCGTCGGACACCGTCAGCGTCTATTACGTCGGCGCCGACTACACCAACGGCAAGGTGTTCGACGACACGCCGTGGAAACAGGGCAAGCCGATCCCGTTCCCGCTGAGCGGAGTGGTGCCCGGTTTCGCCCAGGGCATCGTGGGGATGAAGGTCGGGGGTCGGCGAGAGATCGTCATCCCGTCGGCTCTGGGCTACGGCGCCTCGGGATCACCTCCCGCGGTCGGGCCCAACGAGACGCTCGTGTTCGTCGTCGACCTCAAAGCGATCCAGTAGCGAGGGTTGGAGCCGTCTAAAAGATCGTCGGGCGGGCCGCCGTCACTGCGTTCGTCGCGTAGGTAGCGCTCGAGCTCGGCCGCGAGCTCGTCGCCTGTCGGCAGCGTCCCGACGTCGAGGGGGTTGCCTTCCGCCGTCGTCGACGCTGCGTTCGAGTTGTCGCACCATCGAGGTGTGCTCGGCGCTCTTGGCGATGAGGTCGTCGACCTGCTGGAGCGAGGCGTCGGCGGCGGTGTGGAGGTCGGTCGAGTCCACCGACAGGTCGCCCACCGCGGCGAGGCCGTCGAGCAGCGCGGCACTGGCCGACGGAAACGCCATCCCCGACACGTAGTGCGGGACCCGGGCCCACAGCCCCACCGTCGGGATGCCCGCTTCGCCCAGGGCGAGCTCGAGGGCGCCCCACACCCCCGAGGGCACATCGATCTCCCCCTGGACGATGCCGACCCGCGCCACGAGATCGGCCGACTCCCGCGGGGCCGTGGCCGCCAGGCGCACCGGTCGGGTGTGCGGTGCCGGGGCGGGAAAGGCGCCCAGCCCCACGACCATCCGGACGCCGAGCTGCGTGGCCAACGTCACCACCGAGTTGACGAACGAGGGCCACCGGAAGTCCGGCTCGGGCCCGACCAGATAGCAGATGTCGGCGCCGGCTCGATCGGTCCCCAGCGCGCATCTGGATGACGGGCCACGTGAGCCCCTCGTTGACCCCCTGGGCGATGTGGACCACGGGGCGCCGGGCGCGTTGGTCGATGAGCGCCTCGCCGTCGAAGGTGGCGACGAGCTCGGTCGATTCGGCCGACAACAGCGACGTGATGGCGCCGTCGGCCCCGAGGCCGGCGTCGACCCAACCGTCGAGGGCCACGACCAGCACCGGACGGTTGAGGGTGCGCTCCCCGTGTCGCTCGTAGAGGGTCACCTGGTCCGGACCCCGCTCACGACGCCTCCAACGTGCCGAGCGCCATCTCGGCCAGCCTCACGACGCTGTGGCCGAAATCGTCGACGCTGGAGCGGTCTCCGGCCGCGGCGCCACCGACGTAGCGGGCGTAGACACCCTGGATGATGCAGGCCAACTTCCAGTACCCGAAGGCGACGTAGAAATCGAGGTGTCGGAGGTCGCGCCCCGACGCTGCCGCGTAGCGCGCCCGCATCTCGGCCCGGCTGGGAAAGCCCGGCACCGTCGTGGGGGTCACCCCGAGAAGCGCCGCCTCGTCACCGGGGTCGGTCCAGTACACCATCAGCAGGCCGACGTCGGCGAGAGGGTCCCCGAGGGTGCAGATCTCCCAGTCGAGCACGGCGCGGACAGCACCGTCGGGACCGAGGACCGTGTTGTCGAGCCGGTAGTCGCCGTGGACGATCGACGTCCCCACTTGCGGGGGGACATGTGCCGCCAGCCGGTCGTGCACGGCGCCGACGATGGTCGCCGTGTCGAGTCCCTCGACCTGCGAGTTGCGGAACTGCTCGTACCACCGCCGCAGCTGACGCTCGATGTACCCGTCGCGCTTGGCGAAGTCCCCGAGCCCGATGGCGTCGACGTCCACGGCGTGGAGGGCGGCCAGGGTGTCGGCCAGCGACTCGCCGGCTCGACGACGCGCCTCGAGGTCGAGATCTCGCTCGGCCGCTCGGCCGTCCCGGACGATGTGCCCGTCGACGAACTCCATGACGTAGAACGGCTGCCCGTTGACCTCGGTGTCCTGGCACAGCCCGTACGTCACGGGCACGGGGACCGCCGTCGGACCGAGGGCGGTGATGACCCGGTATTCGCGGGCCATGTCGTGCGCGGTGGGAAGGACGTGGCTGAGCGGCGGACGGCGCAGGGCGAAGACGTGTCCGGCGCGCGTCGGTCGACCCGGTACGTCAGGTTCGAGCGGCCTCCGGCGATGAGCTCGAACGAGAGCGGGGGTTTGCTGGCGGCGACATGCGACGAGAACCACGCCGTGACCCGTTCGGCGTCGATGCCCTCGACCCCGCCGTCGACGAGGTCGGCAGTCGTCATGGGAGAACGCTACCAATGACCACCGCCGCGGCCTGAGCCGCGATCCGCACCCGGTATCGTCTTCGGCGTGATCGACGTCACCGACGCCACCTTCGAGCAGGACGTTCTCGTGCGCTCCGAGCAGGTCCCGGTCGTTGTGGACCTCTGGGCGCCTTGGTGCGGGCCCTGTCGCACGCTCGGCCCCATCCTGGAGAAGCGCGGTGGCGGCCAAGGAGGGCTCGGTCGAGCTCGTGAAGGTCAACGTGGACGAGAACCCCCGGATCTCCGCCTCGTTCCAGGTGCAATCGATCCCGGCCGTGTTCGCCCTCAGGGACCGCCAGGTCGTGGACGGGTTCATCGGCGCCGTGCCCGAACCTCAGGTCACCGAGTTCGTGGATCGTCTGGCACCGTTGCCGTCCGAGGCCGACACGTTGACCGAGGCGGGCGACGAGGTGTCGTTGCGGCGGGCCCTCGAGCTCGAGCCCGATCACCCCGGTGCGGTGGTGGCGCTGGCCCGGCTCCTCGTCGGACGGGGCGAGTCCACCGAGGCGTTGCAGCTGCTCGGCCGCATCCCCGAGACACCCCAGTCTCGCCAGGTGGCGGCCGAGGCTCGCCTGGCGGCCCAGCAGGTCGAAGTGCCGGCCGACGGTGTGGACGTGCTGCTCGACTCGTTGTTGACGAAGGTGAAGGGCGACGAGGACGCGCGCCAGGAGTTCCTCGACCTCCTCGAGACGCTCGGTCCCGATGACCCTCGCACCGCGCAGTACCGCAAGGCGCTCTCCGCCCGGCTGTTCTGAGCGGCGATGCACCTTCGCCTCGGTGAGCGGACGTTCGATCTCACCACCCGGGCGCTGGTCATGGGCATCTTGAACCGGACACCTGATTCCTTTTACGACAAGGGCGCCACGTTCTCCCTCGACGCTCTCTTGCGGCGCGCCGACCAACTCGTCTCCGACGGTGCCGACGTCCTCGACGTCGGTGGGGTGAAGGCGGGCCCGGGACCCGAGGTGACCGAGAGCGAGGAGCTCGATCGCGTCGTCCCCGCCCTCGAGGCCCTGCACGCCCGAGTCGATGTGGCGCTGTCGGTCGACACGTGGCGCGCCTCGGTGGCGGCGGCCGCCTACGGGGTGGGGGCCGTCGTGGGCAACGACATCAGCGGATTCGCCGACCCCGACTACCTCGCCCGCGCGGCCAGGGCGGGTGCGACCGTGGTGGCGACCCACATCCGGATCGGCCCTCGCATCCCCGACCCTGATCCCCACTACGACGACGTCGTGGTGTCGGTGCGGGACTTTCTCGATGAGCGGGCCGCCCGGGCGCGTGCGGCCGGTGTCGGTGCCGATCGGATCGTCATCGACGCCGGGCTCGACCTGGGGAAGACCGCCGCGCAGTCCCTGGCGCTGCTGCGCGCCTCGGACGCGCTCGCCGGCCTCGGCTACCCGGTGCTCCTCTCGGCCTCGAACAAGACTTTTCTCGGGGTGGCGCTCGGCCTCGACATCAACCTCCGCCAGGATGCGTCGCTGGCCGCCGCGGCCCTCGGCGTCTCGCTCGGGTGCCGGATCGTGCGAGCCCACGACGTGGCCGGGACCCGGCGCGTGTGCGACGCGCTGGCGGCTGTGCTCGAGGCGGCATGACCCCGGCCCGCCCCACCGCTGCGGCCGAGGCCGGCACCGGCCCGGCCGCCAGGGGCGCATCGGTGCCGCCGCCCGGGACGGCCCCACAGCCCGCGTACCTTGTCCGTGGCGACGACGCGTCGCTCGTCGGACAGCGCACGCACGACCTGCTCGGCGTCATCGTGGGCGAGAACGACGCCGCCATGGTGGTCGAGGAGCTCGGAGGCTCTGCTGCCGACGAGCTCGACGTCGGCGTGGTGGTCGACGCGCTGACGACACCGCCGTTTCTGACCGACCGGAGGATCGTGGTGCTGCGCGACGCGGGACGGCTGGTCGCCTCGGACGCGGCCCGGTTGGTGTCGTGTCTCGATGACCCCCTCCCCGGCGTGACCCTGGTGCTGGTGGCGGGGAGCGGGACCATCCCGGCCGCCCTGGTGAAGGCGGCCGAACGCCAGGGGACGGTCATCGACACCGCCGTGGGGACGGGTCGGGCCCGCACCCAGTGGCTGGTGGATCGCCTGCACGACGGTCCGGTCAGGCTCGACGCGCGGGCCGGGGCCAGGGTCGGCGACCACCTCGGCGGCGACGTGAGCCGTCTGCGAGGACTGCTCGACGCCCTCGCGGCGGCCTACGGCGCGGGCGCGTCCATCGACATCGAGAAGCTCGAGCCCTTCCTGGGCGAAGCCGGCTCGGTGGCGCCATGGGATCTCACCGATGCCATCGACACCGGTGACACACCCGGCGCCCTGGGGGCCCTACGGCGGCTCTTCGGGGCCGGCGCGTTCCATTCGCTTCAGGTCCTGGCGATCCTGCATCGCCACTACCAGGCCATGCTGCGCCTCGACGGGTCCGGCGTCACTACTGCCGACGAGGCCGCGGCCCGGTTGGGGATGCGCAGCTCGTATCCGGCGCGCAAGGCACTCGAGCAGGGTCGCCGTTTGGGCCCGACCGGGATCAGCCGGGCGGTGACGCTGTTGGCCGAGGCCGACCTCGACGTCCGGGGACGCAGCGCCCTTCCACCGGAGACGGTGCTCGAGGTGCTGGTGGGCCGCCTCAGCCGGCTGGGTGCGACGAGGGAAACGACAACGACGCGGCGACCTGCCGTCGTGTCGCGGCGGAGATCCTGAGCCTCAGCCCTCGCCCGCGGCGTTCGCCCTGCGCATGAGGCGGGACTTGCGATTGGCCGCTTGATTCTTGTGGATGACGCCCTGGGAGGCAGCCTTGTCGATTCGCCTCACTGCGGCACGCGTGGCCTCGGCGGCGTCCTCGCCCCCGGCGTCCTGAGCCGTGACCGCGGTCTTCGTCCGCGTGCGGATCTCCGAGCGCACCGACTTGTTGCGCACCCGGCGGCGCTCGTTCTGGCGGTTCCTCTTGATCTGGCTTCGAATGTTTGCCATGTGCTCTTCGCTGCTCCGGGACGTGCCCCGCTGGGGGCAGCTCGTCGATGATCGAGGTGGAAGGAGCGTGCTCCTGGCCGGACCGTGGAAACGGGCCCCAACCGGTGGCCCCACCGGGCACCACCAAGGGCGAGAGCCTAGCAGGGCGCCGGCCCCGGCCCGCCTGGGCACCGAGCGTCGATGCCCCGACGATACGCTCCGAGTGCCGTGCTCAGCCGTGACCTCATTCGCAATTTTTCCATCATCAGCCATGTCGATCACGGGAAGTCGACGCTGTCGGACCGGATCCTGGAGCTGACCCACGCCGTCGACCCCCGCCTCATGCGGGAGCAGTACCTCGATTCGATGGAGCTCGAGCGCGAACGCGGCATCACCATCAAGGCGCAGAACGTGCGGGTCCGGTTCAAAGACCACGTCCTGCACCTCATCGACACCCCCGGCCATGTCGACTTCGGCTACGAGGTGAGCCGGTCCCTGGCCGCGTGCGAAGGGGCCGTGCTGCTCGTCGACGCCTCCCAGGGCATTCAGGCCCAGACGCTCGCCACCTGTTATCAGGCCATCGAGCACGACCTCGAGATCGTCGCGGCGCTCAACAAGATCGACCTGCCCGCGGCGGAACCCGAGAAGTACGCGGCCGAGATCGAACGCGTCCTGGGCATCCCCGGCGACTCCATCCTGCGCATCTCGGCCAAGACCGGGGAGGGTGTGGAGCAGCTTCTCGACGCCGTGGTGGCGCGAGTGCCGGCGCCGACGGGCGAACCGGACGCGGCGTTGCGGGCGCTCATCTTCGACTCGGCCTACGACCAGTACCGAGGCGTCGTGAGCTCGATCCGGGTCATGGACGGAGTCCTGCGGGGCGCCTCGAAGGTCCGTTACATGCAGGCGGGATTCGCACAGGAGGTGGAGGAGATCGGTGTGCGCATGCCGATCCCGACCCCCGTCGACGAGCTCGGCCCCGGAGAAGTGGGCTACCTCATCGCCGGCATCAAGGACGTGGGCCAGGCCCGGTCGGGAGAGACGGTCACCGACGCCGTGCATCCCGCCCCCGAGCCCCTGGCCGGGTATCGCGATCCCAAGCCGATGGTGTTCTGCGGGTTGTACCCCATCGACGGGGACGAGCTGACGGCGCTGCGCGAAGCGCTCGAGAAGCTCAGGCTCAACGACTCCAGCTTCACTTTCGAACCCGAATCCTCGGGCGCGCTGGGTTTCGGCTTCCGGTGCGGGTTCCTGGGGCTCTTGCACATGGAGATCGTCCGGGAACGCCTCGAGCGAGAGTTCGACCTGTCGCTCATCGCCACCGTGCCGTCGGTCGCGTACGTGGCGCACCTCACTGACGGCGGCGACGTCCGCTTCGACAATCCGAGCGAGATGCCCGACGCCAGTCGTCTCGACCATATCGAGGAGCCGGTGCTGAAGGCTACGCTCATCGTGCCGTCGGAGTACATCGGGACGGTGATGGATCTGTGTCAGATGCGGCGCGGCGAGCTCGACCACATGGAGTACCTGTCACCCGAACGGCTCGAGCTGATCTACCGCATCCCGCTCGCCGAGGTCGTGGTCGATTTCTTCGACCAGCTGAAGAGCCGCACCAAGGGATACGCCAGCCTCGACTACGAAGCCGACGGCTATCAAATTGCCAATCTGGTGAAGGTGGACCTCCTCATCAACCACGTGCCCGTCGATGCCTTCTCCACCGTGGTGCATCGCTCCCAGGCCGACTCCTACGGTCGGCGGATGACCGAGAAGCTGCGCGGGCTGATCCCACGGCAACTCTTCGACGTTCCCATCCAGGCGGCCGTGGGAGGCCGGGTCATCGCCCGGGAGACGGTCAAGGCCAAGCGCAAGGACGTCCTCGCCAAGTGCTACGGCGGGGATATCACCCGCAAGCGCAAGCTCCTCGAGAAGCAGAAGGAGGGGAAGAAGAAGATGAAGTCCATCGGACGGGTCGAAGTCCCCCAGGAGGCCTTCATCTCGGCCCTGCGCCTCGAGGACTGACCGTCCCGCCGGGGCCGCTGCGAACCCCCCGGCCCGGGTGGGGACACGAGCACAGCCGGTGGGACCGAGGTAGCAGTCGGTAGACTCGACTGCCAGGACCATGAAGACGAACCGGACCAAGCGCGCCGAACACAGCGAAGACGTCGGGCGTGCCTCGAGGCGCACGTCGAAGGCCCCGTCGCACCGGAGCGCGGCCCCGTCGTCGGGCGACGCGCCCGACACCACGCGCTCGGGCCGCGCCGCGTCCCGCCCCGGCCCATCGAGCGGTGAACGACCGGAGTCCGACGGCGACACCGCGCTCGACCACCGCAAGGCCGCCATCCTGAACGCGGTGGTGTCGGAGTACATCGATACCGCACAACCTGTCGGCTCCGCCCACATCACGGGCAACCCCGGGGTCGAGGTGTCCTCGGCGACTGTGCGCAGCGAGATGGCCGCTCTCGAGCGCGACGGCTACCTCGCACAACCCCACACCAGCGCGGGGCGCATCCCCACCGACAAGGGCTATCGCTTCTTCGTCGACCACCTCGGGCGTCCGGGCACCCTCGGGCCCCACGAGCGCCACGAGGTGCGCAGCTTCTTCGCCCATGTCCACGGGGAGGTCGAGGACCTTCTCGGCCGGACGAGCGGGCTGTTGGCCGGCCTCACCGACTACGCCGCGGTGGTCGTCGGGCCGCGCCACGAGTCGGCCACGATCCGATCGGTGCAGCTCGTCGGGCTCTCGCCGCGCCTCGCCCTGCTGGTCGTCGTCCTGTCGGACGGTGCGGTGGAGAAGCGCACCGTCGATCTGCCCGCCGACGCCTCCGACGATCTTCTGGCCGAGGCCGCCGACGCATCTGACCACCTGCCGCGGGGAGGACGTTGGCCAGTCCGGGCACCTTCCCCGAGCTGCTCGATCCATCGCTCAACGCGCTGGTCGGTTGCGCCGTGGCCGCACTGGGCGAGTTGGCCGCCACGGGCGAGCCCGACCACGTCTTCGTGGGCGGGTCCTCGCGCATGGCCTCGGCCTTCGACGCGGTCGAGACGGTGCGGTCCGTGCTGTCGATCCTGGAGCAGCAGCTCGTCGTGGTGGAGCTCATCGAGGACATCTTGGACCGGGGGTTGTCGGTCGCCATCGGCGCCGAGCACGGATTCGAACCGCTGGCCGCCTGCGCGCTCGTGTTGGCGCCCGTCGCCATCGAGGGTGAGGTGGCCGGCACCATCGGCGTGGTCGGGCCCACCCGGATGCACTACCCGCGCGCCCTGGCGGCGGTGGAGCTCGTCGGCGAGCAGCTGGGTGAGCATCTCGGGGCTGCCACGTCGACGGGTCGCTCCGCCGGGAGTCGCGCCAAGGCGGCGGCCTCCGCCGGGTCGGCGTCGCGCCCGGCCAAGCGACGGAGGGAGCCCCGCGGTGGCGACTGACTACTACGCCCTCCTCGGGGTGACCCCGCAGGCCTCTGCCGACGACATCAAACGGGCCTACCGTCGCATGGCCCGGGAGCTTCACCCCGACAGCACGGGAGGCGATGCCCAGGCCGAGGCCCGCTTCAAAGAGGTCACGCGGGCCTACGAGGTGCTGCATGATCCCGAGCGCCGGGCGCGCTACGACAGGTTCGGGCCGAGGGCGTCGACGGTTCGCTGCCCGGTGCCGGTGACCTGTTCGGGGGCGGGCTCGGCGACCTGTTCGACGCGTTCTTCGGCGGGTCCGGCGCCGGCGCCGGCGCCAGACGCCGAGGAGGCCCCGTCCGGGGCGACGATACCGAGATCGTCCTCGAGTTGGACTTCAGAGAAGCGGTGTTCGGGACGTCGCGCCAGGTCTCGCTCGACACACCGGTGGGCTGCGCCACGTGCCAGGGGACCGGCGCCCGGGCGGGCACCACCGCCATGCGATGCCCCGAGTGCCAAGGGGCGGGGGAGCTGCACCGGGTGCGGCAGTCGATCCTGGGCCAGGTGGTCACCGCGGTGCCGTGCCGTCGTTGCGGTGGGGCGGGCGAGGTGATCTCGAGCCCGTGTGCCGATTGCCGCGGCGACGGGCGCGTGACCGAGACGCGCACCTTCACCGTCGACGTTCCCGCCGGCGTCGACCACGCCTCCACGTTGCGCCTGTCGGGCCGGGGCCCGGCCGGGCCGCGCGGCGGGCCCGCCGGGGACCTCTACGTGCACCTGGCGGTACGACCCGACGACGCCTTCGCGCGCGTGGGCGATGACCTTGCAGGCCGACCTGCACGTGTCGATCGCGCAAGCCGCGCTGGGCGCCAGCCCGGAGTTCGAGACCCTCGACGGCACCGAGACCCTCGCCGTGCATCCCGGTACCCAGTCCGGGCACCTCATCCGCCTGCGGGGCCGCGGGGTCCCCCACGTCCGGGGGCGGGGACGGGGAGACCTCGTCGTCCAAGTGGTGGTGGACATTCCGACGAATCTGTCGAAGGCACAGGAAGATCTCCTCCGTCGGTTCGCGGCGGAGAGCGGGGAGGACGTCGGACCTCCCGACGAGGGCCTCATGTCGCGCCTGCGCTCCGCGTTCGGCTGAACGAGCCCGCCATGCGCGACGGCGACACCCCCGGGGGCCGCCTTCCCGGTGACGAGCCGCTGACACCCGCGCGGCTCGGTGCGGTGGCCCAGGTCTTCGTCGACGATCTGGACGCGCTGGCGGTCGCGGGCGATGACGGGCATCACCTGGCCAAGGTCCTGCGCCTGCGCCGGGGCGAGCTGGTGGTGGCCTCGGACGGGGCGGGACGCTGGCGCCCCTGTCGGTTCGTCGGCCTCGACACGAGCGGCGTGTCGGGTGCGCCCGTGCTCGAACCGGACGGTCCCGTCGCGCTCTCGGTCCGGGCGCAACCCTTGGTGACCGTGGCGTTCGTGCCGGTGAAGGGGGACCGGCCCGAGTGGGTCGTGCAGAAGCTCACCGAGGCCGGCGTCGATCGCATCGTCGTGCTCGAATCGCGGCGTGCCGTCGTCCGGTGGGAAGGGGAACGACGGTCCCGGGCTCTCGATCGACTCCGCCGGGTGGCGCAGGAGGCGGCCGCGCAGAGCCGGCGCGCCTGGCTCCCGGAGGTCGTCGGCGCCGCCGACCTCGACGAGCTGGGGGCACTTCTGACCCCGGTACCCCTCGCCCTGGCGCAGATCGACGGGGAGCCGCCCAGCACCCGAGCGCCCGCCGTGGCGGTGGGTCCCGAGGGGGGCTGGGACCCCTCCGAAACCGCCGGGCGCCCCCTGGTGGGCCTGGGTCCCCATATGCTGCGGGCCGAGACGGCGGCGGTGGCCGCTGGGCTGCTCCTTTGTGCCCTGCGCGAGGGCGTGGTGGGACCCGCCACGGGCCTCCTGGGCCCCTCGGGGCCAGGCACGAAGGAATAACCGGTTCTTGCAATCACCACGCTGAGTGAGCGAGACTGAAGGGGATTATCCGCGGCATGTGCCCGAGGTGGGGATCAGGCACGGTTGTCAAGCTCTCGCGGGGTTCGCACGGGGGCCGTCGGCAGGTACGGGGACGAGCGCAGCGAGGATCTGGTCTGTCATGGTGAATGGATTGTCATGGTGAACACGGTGTTGCCTGAAGAGGACGAGCAGGAGGAGTCCGCGCGGGCGGCATACGCCCGAGCGGTGGGGTCTCGCCTGCGCGCCGTGCGCAAGCAGATGCGGCTCTCGCTCCAAGCGGTCGAGGCCATGTCGGACCAGGAGTTCAAGGCGTCGGTGCTGGGCGCCTACGAACGAGGCGAGCGCGCCATCTCGGTCCCCCGGCTGCAGCGGCTGGCCAAGCTGTACGACGTCCCGGTGGATCAGCTGCTGCCCCAGGACGACGACGCCACACCGCTGGGGCCCCAATGGCGAGGGCAACGGCAACGGCGGTGAGAGCCCGGGCCGTGCTCGGCGCCAGCTCCGGCCCTGGGACGGACACGACAAGGTCACGATCGACCTCACCAAGCTCAACTCGGTGAGCGGTCCCGAGCGCGATCTGCTGCGTCGGTTCCTTTCCATGATCCAGGTGCAGCGCCAGGACTTCAACGGGCGCATGATCACCATCCGCGCCGAGGACCTGCGGGCCATCGCCTGTCTGTTCGGGGTCACCCCCGACGCCATGAGCCGCCGTCTCGACGAGCTGGGCCTGCGCGTCATCGCCTGAGCGCGAGCGCAGCGCCACCCGGCACCATCGCAGCGCCTCGGACGGCCTCCTGGGCCCGGCACAGTTTTCGGACCGTCCCCCAGCCCCTCCGGCCGGGGCCGCCGCGGGCGCGGTCGGCCCGTGAAGAGCACCGGATAGCATGACGATGCACGGTGCGATACGGAGCGCCAGGTCCGGGAGACCTCCAGGAGACGCAGTGAGCGACGGGGCGAGCGAACAGATCCGGTGGATGAGCACCAAGGAGGCGGCCGAGCGCCTCGGGGTGACCCTGCGCAGCCTCTACCGCTTCATCGACGAGGGGGCGCTCCCCGCCTTCAAGTTCGGGCGGGTCATCAGGCTCAAGGCCGACGACGTCGACGCCTTCATCGAGAACTGTCGTATCGCCCCGGGGAGCCTCGAGCACCTGTATCCCGAAGTGAAGGGCTCGACAGCGGTGCGCGGCCGCGCCGAGACCCTGTAGGGCCCGGACCTGCGCTCGGTGAGCGACCCCGCCGACTGTCTTTTCTGCCGCATCGTGGCGGGCGAGATCCCGGCCGAGATCGTGCACCGCTCAGAGCACGCCGTGGCCTTTCGCGACCTCAACCCCCAGGCCCCCGTGCACGTGCTCGTCGTGCCGCGCCGCCACATCGAGAACGCCGGGACGCTCGAGGCCGGCGACGCCGAAGCCCTCGCCGGCGTCTTCGTGGCTGCTCGGGACGTGGCCGAGGCGGAGGGGATCGCCGAGCGCGGCTACCGGCTGGTGTTCAACGTGGGGGAGGACGCGTCGAATTCCGTTCCCCATCTCCACCTCCATGTCCTGGGCGGGCGACAGCTGGCCTGGCCGCCCGGGTGAGCGGGCCCGGCGGCGCCCGAGGCTCGACCCGCGCCTGAGGGTCGTTCACGGCGGCGATCTCCCGACCTGCTGGTACCCTCGAGGCGAACGCCAGTGTCGCCCACCCAGGTCAAGATCCTCGTCCCCGGAAACCACCTCATGGTGGGCCTGCTCGGGCAGCGAGACGAGCTGTTGCGGCTCATCGAGGAGGCCTTCAGCGGGTCTCGCATCGTCGTGCGGGGCAACGAGATCACCATCGACGGTGATGATGCCGAGCGGGTGGGTCGGCTGTTCGACGAGCTCGTCACACTCCTCGAGCAGGGCCAGCGCCTCGACGCCGGCGACATCGGTCGGACCATCACCATGGTGAAAGACGACGTGAGCCCGGCGGAGGTGCTCACCACCGAACTGCTGCGCTCGGCCGCGGGGTCGCACCGTGCGACCCAAGACCGCGGGCCAGAAGCGCTACACCGACGCCATCGCCGCCAACGTCGTGACCTTCGGCATCGGTCCGGCCGGCACGGGCAAGTCGTATCTGGCCGTCGCCCTGGCGGTCCAGGCGCTCCAGGCGCGCGAGGCGGACCGGATCATCCTCACCCGCCCCGCGGTGGAAGCGGGCGAGCGCCTCGGGTTCCTGCCCGGCGACATCATGGCCAAGGTCGATCCCTATCTGCGTCCGCTCTACGACGCCCTCTACGACCTGCTGGGGCCCGAAGGCGCCCAGCGCCTGCTCGAGCGGGGGACCATCGAGGTCGCCCCCTTGGCGTTCATGCGGGGCCGAACGCTCAATCGCAGCTTCATCATCCTCGACGAAGCGCAGAACACCACCCCCGAGCAGATGAAGATGTTCCTCACGCGCATCGGGTTCGGGTCCAAGGTCGTCGTCACCGGCGACGTCACGCAGATCGACGTGGCCGGCGGCCGATCGGGGCTGCCCGGGCTCGAGGCGGTGCTGGGAACGGTGCCGGGCCTGGCGTTCGTCCACCTGACCCAGCGCGACGTGGTGCGGGCCCGGATCGTGGCGGACATCGTGTCCGCCTACGAGCGGGCCGACGAAGCCAACGGCACTCGGCACGGAGCGGTCAATCGCACCGATCGGGGTGGCGGCGATCGCCCGGCACGGCCACGCCGGGAGCGGGGAGAACCGTCGAGTGGCGGTTGACGTCTTCGCCGCCGACGAGCAGTCCGAGCGCGACATCGACATCGCGCGTTGGGTCGACGCTGGCTCGCGCCGTCCTCGACGCCCAGGGCGTCAAGGAAGACGTCGAGGTCTCCCTGCTCTTCGTGGACGAGACCACCATCGCCGAGCTGCGCCAGCGGTTCCTGGGCGAGCCCGGTCCCACCGACGTGCTCGCCTTTCCCATCGACGAGGAGCCCGAGCTCGGTGGTCGGTCGCCCGACGAAGGAGGGACCGGCCCCGGCGGCGGCCTCCCGAGCGATGAGTTCGACCTGCCCACGCTGCTCGGTGACGTCGTGGTGTGCCCCTCGGTGGCGGCGCGCAACGCCGCCGAGCACGGGGTGAGTCTCGAGGACGAGGTGGCGCTGCTGGTGGTGCACGGCCTGCTGCACCTGCTCGGCATGGACCACGGCGAGGACGAAGAGGCCGAGACCATGGAGCGCCGCGAGCGGGAGCTGCTGGCCCGCTTCTACCGGGCTGCGTCGTAGTCCGGGGCATCGTGTCCTCAGCCCTGCTCGCCACCGGGCATTTCGGGACCACCGACGCCATCCTGGTGGCGGTGGTGGCGGTGCTGCTCGTGGGGTCGGCCCTCCTGGCCCTGGCGGAGACCGCGCTCGTGCGCACCAGCAAGGCCAAGGCGCTGGCGCTGCGCGGACGAGCACCGGCGGGGGTCGGGTCGGCTGGTGCGACTGGTGGAGAACCCCCAGGCGTTTCTGAACCCGGTGCTCCTGCTGGTGCTCATCTGCCAGTTGGTGACGGCCACGCTGGTGGGCATCCTGGCCGAGCGGTTCTTCGGGGCGCTGGGCGTGTTGGCGGCCACCTTCTTCGAGGTGGTGGTGATCTTCGTGCTGGCCGAGGCGCTGCCCAAGAACTGGGCGGTGTACAACCCCGAACGCTCGGCGCTGTTCGTGGCGCCGGTGGTCTCCGCCCTGGTGGCGTTCCCGCCCGTGCGGCTGCTGTCGACGGGCCTCAACGGTCTGGCCAACCTCCTCATGCGGCCCCGCAACCGAGAGGCCCGGGGGATGCGCGAGTCCGAGCTGCTGGCCATGGCCGACGTCGCCATGGAGGAGGAGGTCATCGAGACCCACGAGCGCGAGCTCATCCACTCCATCATCGGGTTCGGCGACACGATCGTGCGCGAGGTCATGGTGCCGCGCCCCGACATGCGGACCGTGGAGGCTGACCTCGCGGTGTCCCAGGCCCTGGACGTGGCCATCGAGGCCGGCTTCTCCCGCCTGCCGGTCCACGAGGGGAACCTCGACGACGTGGTGGGGATCTGCCTTCACCAAGGACCTCATCCGGGCCGAGCGCGAGGGTCACGGGGCGCAGCCGGTCCGGGACTTCGTCCGCCCCGCGCATTTCGTCCCCGAGACCAAGCGCGTGTCGCGGCTCATGCGCGAGATGCAGGAGCGCAAGTTCCACCAGGCCATCGTCGTCGACGAGTACGGGGGCACGGCCGGCCTCGTCACCCTGGAGGACCTCATCGAGGAGCTGGTGGGCGAGATCGTCGACGAGTACGACGTCGAGGAGCCTCCCGTGCAGAAGCCTGGCCGACGGTGAGGTCTCGGTCTCCGCCCGGCTGCCCGTGGACGAGCTCAACGAGCTGCTCGACGCCGATCTCCCCGAAGGGGACTGGGACACGGTGGGGGGGCTGTTGTTCAACGTCTTGGGCCGCGTCCCGGTCGAAGGGGAGTCCGTCGACGTCGACGGCGTCCGCCTGGTGGCCGAGAGGGTGGAGGGTCACCGCATCGGGCGCATCCGCATCTCGCCGCTGCCCGCGCCCGGCTCCCAGCCCTCGGAGCTCGCCTCACCGCGCGACCGTGACCGCAGCGACCGTGACTGACAGCGACCGTGACTGACAGGTCGCGGTGAGCGAGGTCGGAGATGACGTCGGAGGGGGGCTCCGCTCGGGTTTCGTGACCGTGGTGGGCCGGCCCAACGTCGGCAAGTCCACGCTCGTGAACCGCATCCTCGGCACCAAGGTCACGATCACCTCGCCGCGACCCAACACCACCCGACGGGCCGTGCGCGGCGTGCTGCACCGGCCCGGCGTCCAGGCCGTGTTCGTCGACACCCCGGGGCTGCACCGGCCCCGCACCGCGCTCGGGGACCCGGCTCAACGAGCAGGTGGCCGAGGCCCTCGACGACATCGACGTCGTCGTGCCCGTGCTCGACGCCACGGGCCCCATCGGCCCCGGCGACCGCTTCGTGCTCGAGCGCGCCGCCACGACGTGCCGGGGCCGGGCGGCCCCAGGGGAGACTGGGCCCCTGTCGCGCGTGCTCGTCGTCGTGAACAAGGTCGACCGCGCCACCAAGGCCCAGGTCCTCGAGAGGCTCGCCGGGGCGCAGCGCGTCCTCGAGGGCGAGGGGGCCGATGCCGGGGTGCAGTACTTCCCGGTCTCCGCCGTCTCGGGCGCAGGGGATCGACGCGCTCGTCGACGCCGTGCTGGCGCGGCTCCCCGAGGGACCGCCCTACTTCCCCGAGGGCATGGTCACCGACGTGCCCGAGGCCTTCTGGGTCGCCGAGCTCGTCCGCGAGCAGCTGCTGGCTCATGTGCGAGAGGAGCTGCCGCACTCCATCGCGTGTCGTGTGACGGAGTGGGAATGGCCGCGCGTGACGATCGAGATCATCGTGGAGCGCGAGTCACAGAAGGGGATGGTGATCGGCAAGGGCGGCGCGATGCTCAAGGACGTCGGCACCGCCGTGCGCGCCCAGCTCCCGCCGGGGGCCTTCGTCGAGTTGCGGGTCCGAGTCGAAAAGCACTGGCAGCAGCGCCCCGACATGATCGAGCGACTGGGCTACTGACCCGGGGAGGACGCGGCGGCCCGCACGGCGATCTCCTCGAGGAAGGCGACGACCTCGTCGTGGTCGACGGTGCGGCGCATGGGGGGGAGCCCGGCCAGCAGCGCGGGTCGGTAGGTGGCGGTGGCGAGACGCGAGTCGAGCACGGCCACCACCCCCTTGTCGGTCGACGACCGGATGAGCCGCCCCGCCCCTTGGGCCAGGAGGGTGGCGGCGCGGGGGAGGTCGACGGCGCGGAACGCCGCCGCCCCGGCCCGGTCGCGACGGGCCTGGAGCAGCGGGTCGTCGGGCCGGGAGAAGGGGAGCCGGTCGAGGGTCACGAGCGACAGCGTGGGCCCGGGAACGTCCACCCCCTGCCAGAACGACATGGTGGCGAACAGACAGGCGCCGTGGTCCGACGGAGAAGGCGTCGAGCAAGCTTCGCCTTGGGCTTGTCGCCCTGGGCCAGCACTTCGAACGGCAGGGTGGGGCGCAGGGCGTCGGCGGCCTCGTGCATGGCGCGCCAGCTCGTGAAGAGCGCCAAGGTGCGCCCACCGGCGGCGGAGATGAGCGAGCCCAGCTCCTCGTGCAGCGCCTCGCGGGCTCCGGGCCGGCGGGGATCGGGGAGGTGCTTGGCGCAGTAGAGCAGGGCGCAGGTCTCGAAGGGGAAGGGGCTGCCCACCTCGAGATGGTCGGTGCGCGCCGCCGGCAGACCCAGGCGGTTCTCGAGCTGCGGTGGCACGGTGGCCGAGGTGAGCACGGCCGTGACGTTGGGCCACAGACGTTGCGCCGAGCAGCGGCCCGACGTCGATCGGCGCGCAGCGCAGCGTGGGGGTGCGCCCGGTGGGCCCCGAGGCTTCGACCCACGCCACCTGCTCGTCGCCGATCCCGATCACCTGGGACAGCTCCTCGCCCAGGTGGCCCACCGCCAACAAGGTGCGGTTGCGCCGTGCCCCCTCGTCCTCGCCCGCCCCCGGTCCGGCTCTCCCCGTCTCTCCCACGGCCTCGGTGCCGGCTCGCCGCAGGGCGCCGTGCAGCGCCCCCAGCCGGCCCCCGGCCAGTTCGAGGACCGCGGCGAGCTCCTGGGACTCAGGCGTCGGGTCGTTCGCTCCAGCGGTGAGCACGCGCCGACCGACGAGCGGGGTCAAGCACTGCGTCGAGCCGGTCGGCCACCTCGGCGACGCCGTCGGCCACGCGCCCGTCGTCGTCGCCGATCAGCCCGCGCGTCGCCTGGGCCACGGCGCGAAGGCGTCCGGCGGTGAGCTCCACGCCGAGCGCCTCGGTCATCACGTCCTCCACGGCGTGTGCTTCGTCGAGGACGACGATGTCGTGCTCGGGGAGCACGGCGCCGTCACTGGCGACGTGCGTGGCGTAGAGGTGGGTGTTCACGACGACGACGTCGGCGCCCGCGGCGCGTTCGCGCGCTTTCTCGGCGAAGCAGACCGTGCCCGAGGGGCAGCGGAACGCCCCCGGGCACTCCCGGGCCGACACCGACAACGCCGCCCAGGCTCGGGCGCTGGGCTCGAAGTCGAGCTCGGCGCGATCGCCGGTGGGAGAGGTTTCGGCCCAGGCGATGAGCCGGCGCAGCTGGCCCCCCAGGCGGCCGAGGTCGACGGTGTCGGGGGCGGGGCGCGCCCCGGTGCCGGCCGTGTCGGTCGGTGCGTCGGCGTCGAACAGCGCCATGCCCGCCAGGCCCTCCTGCTCGGCCCCGCCCACCTCCGCCGCGCGTTGGCGGCACAGATAGTTCGACCGTCCCTTCAACACGGCGAAGGTCACGGTGCGCCGGGCCGCCAGCGACGCGGCCACGAGGGGGAGGTCCTTCGTGGCGAGCTGGTCCTGCAGGGCCCGGGTGGCGGTGGCCACCACCACCGATCGGCCCGACAGCACCGCCGGGACCAGGTAGGCGAGGGATTTCCCGGTGCCCGTGCCCGCCCCAACAACCAGGTGCCGTCGCTCCTCGATGGCACGCCCGACCGCCTCGGCCATCGTGAGCTGGCCCGGCCGGTCCTCCCCGCCGCCGGGGAGGGAGGACGTCACCGTGGCCAGTACCTGCGCGACATCAGGGGGGCCCGGCACCGATCCGACGGTAGTGGAACAGGAGTGTGAAAAACGCGTGAAGGACCCCCCAAAGTTGCACGCAATACCCGCGCGGATCGGTACCATGGGCGCACCAGAGAAAGGAGGTGGTCCAACTGAGTGGATATCAACTAGGGACCCTGGAGGTGGCTGGCCGCTGAGGCGGCTCGCTGGACCACCTGGCGAATTCCAGCCAGTTACCCGCTGAGCACCCCGGTCGGGAAGTCGTCCCACCCGACGAGGTACGGGGCCTCGGTGCCTTTCCAGCTACAACTCGATCGAGGGGCGCCCCCCGGGGCGCCCCTCGATCATTTCCGGGGCTCTGTCTGCGATACCCGGTACCCGGTACCCGGCATCCCCTGGGACTCCCGCCGGCTCGAGCGGGCCTCGTCCGCCCCGCCGTTGCAGGGGATACTCGACGGCGCCGGGGGGTCGGCTGCTACCATCTTTCGAGCGATCGGTGGATCACGCAGGCCGTTCGTCGTTGTCGGTTGACGTTCGTGTCTCCCGCAAGTGTTCGTGCGTGGAGAAGCGAGGTACGGCAATGGCCGAGGGCACGGTGAAGTGGTTCAACGCAACGAAGGGGTACGGGTTCGTCACGCCTGACGACGGTTCGCCCGACGTCTTCGTCCACTTCTCGGCAATCGATGGCACCGGATACCGCGAGCTCATCGAGGGCGAGCGCGTGGAGTTCGAGCAGACCCAGGGCCAGAAGGGCCCGCAAGCCACCAAGGTCCGCAAGCTCTAAGACGCCTAAGCCAACGCGGGGCAGCCCACCGGCTGCCCCGCGTTGTCGCGTCCGGGCCCTTGTGCCTGGCCGGATCGGGGGGTGGCCTCCGCCGCGGCTGCCGAGGCACGAGCATCAGCAAGTAGGTTCGTTGTGTGGTGTTGCCTTCCAACGGACAAGTGCCGGAGGGCATCGACCCCTCGGACATCCCCTCCCACGTGGCGTGCGTCATGGACGGCAACGGCCGGTGGGCGAGCCAGCGGGGACTACCCCGCACCGAAGGTCACGCCGCGGGGGAGGAAGCCCTCCTCGACACCGTCAACGGTGCCCTCGACCTCGGGATCAGCTGGCTGACGATGTTCGCCTTCTCGACCGAGAACTGGCGGCGTCCCCGCGACGAGGTCCGCTATCTGATGGGGTTCAACGAATCGCTGCTCATGCGCCGGCGCGACGAGCTGCACGACAAGGGGGTCCGGATCCGGTTCGCGGGGCGCCGGGACTGGCGGGTGCCGCGCCGCGTCCTCAAGCGCATGGACGAGTCCGTGGCGCTCACCGAGGCCAACCGGCGCATGACGCTCACCATGGCCTTCAACTACGGAGGACGGGCAGAGATCGTGGACGCCGTGCGCGCCCTGGTGGAAGAGGGTATGGACGCGGCCAAGATCGACGAGCGGGCCATCCGCGCCCACATGTACTACCCCGAGCAGCCCGACCCCGACCTCGTCATCCGCACGTCGGGGGAGTACCGGATCTCCAACTTCTTGTTGTGGCAGCTGGCCTATTCGGAGCTGGTGTTCACCGATGTGCTGTGGCCCGACTTCCGGCGGAAGCAGCTGTTCGAGGCCGTCGCCCAGTACCAGGGTCGCGAGCGGCGCTTCGGCCGGGTGAAGACATGAGGGTGGCGGCGGTCCTCTTCGGCCTCGCCCTCTTCGCCGGGCTGGTCGTCCTGGCCGTGGCCGGGGTGTCGGGTGCCTCGGCGGTCCTCATCACGGCGGGAGCGGTGGTGGCCATGATCGGGCTCGGCAACGCCGTGGGCGGACGCCACACCCCGAACCGATCCCCCTACCGGCCCGGCAGCGCCGACACCGGGGACACCGGCGAGACCGGCAGCGCGGCCGAGGACGCCGAGCGGTGAGCCTCTATCGGGACGAGGGCGTCGTCCTGCGCACGCTGCGCCTGGGAGAGGCCGATCGCATCGTCACCATGGTCACGAAGGGGCACGGGAAGGTGCGCGCCGTGGCCAAGGGTGTTCGCCGCACGAAGTCGAAATTCGGCGCCCGGCTCGAGCCCCTCAGCCACGTGACGCTGCTGTGCTGGCAGGGACGAGAGCTCGACATCGTGAACCAGGCCGAGGTCACCGACACCTTCCGGGCCGTGCGCGAGGACCTGGCCCGGGTGGCCAAGGCCTACACCGTGCTCGAGGTGGCCGATCAGATCTCCCAGGAGCGTCACGCCAATCCCCGGCTCTACGACATGGTGGTGGGGGCCCTGCGCGCCCTGGACGCCCGCGACGCACCTCTCCTCGTGCCCGCGTTCTGTTTCAAGGTCCTGGCCCTCGAGGGCTCGTCGCCCGTGGTGGACGAGTGCGTGTCGTGCGGCGAGCGCGAAGGGCTGGTGGCATTCGACATCGTCGAGGGGGGTGTGTTGTGCCGGTCGTGCCGGCGCGGTCGGTCCATCTCGCCCGGCGCTCTGGAATTGGTGCGGCGCATCCTCGGTGGGGGGCTGGCATCGGCGTTGGCCGAGCCGGGCGGTCCGCTCGCCGATGAGGTGACCGAGGTGGCCACCGAGGCCATGGAGGCCCACCTGGACCGGCGTCTGCGCAGCGTGCGGGCGAGCCCCACCGCGTGAATGGCCCCGCCGCGCAAGTGACCGCGCCAGTGAAGGAGCGGTTCGGGGTGTACGTGCACGTCCCGTTCTGCGCGTCGCGGTGTGACTACTGCGCGTTCGCCACGTGGACCGATCGCGACGCGCTCATGGAGGCCTACGCCGACGCCTGCGCGCTCGAAGTGCGGCGGGCCGGGCGAGATGAGGGCCTCCCCCCGGCGACGAGCGTGTTCGTGGGAGGAGGAACGCCGTCGCGGCTGCCGGCCGAGTTGCTCGGCCGGATCCTCGGGGCCGTGGTCATGGCACCGGGCGCCGAGGTCACCGCCGAGTGCAACCCCGAGGACGCCTCGGCGGCGCGTTTCGCCGCCTGGCGTGACAGCGGCGTGAACCGGGTGTCATTCGGCGTGCAGTCCATGGTCCCCCACGTCCTGGCGAGCCTGGGACGTCGACACGGGACCACGGAGGTGGCCCGGGCCCTGCACCTCGCGGCCGAGGCCGGGTTGGCGTCGGTCAACGTGGACCTCATCCTGGGCGCCGCGGCCGAGACCGACGCGGATCTGGCCCGCACCCTCGACGGCGTCCTGCGCCTCGAGCCCCGGCCCACCCACGTGAGCGCCTACGCCCTGACGGTGGAGCCGGGAACGCCCCTGGCCCGCGACCCCGCCCGCCATCCCGACGACGACGTGGTGGCCCGGCGCTACGCCATGGTGGACGCGGCGCTGTCGGGCGCGGGCTACCGGTGGTACGAGGTGTCGAACTGGGCGGTCCCGGGCCACGAATGCCGCCACAACGCGCTGTACTGGGCCCAGGGCGACTACCGGGGTATCGGGTGCGCGGCCCACTCGCACCGGGGTCGCCGGCGGTGGTGGAACATCCGCACGCCCGAGCGGTACATCGAGGCGGTGCGCGCCGGGTTGGTCCCGACCGCAGCGGGCGAGGTGCTCACCGACGAGCAGGTGACATTCGAGGGCCTCGCCCTGTCGTTGCGGACGTCGGTGGGGGTGCCCGCAACGGTGGTGCCCGACGATCCCGATCTCGACGGGCTGCTCGAGCGGCGCGGCGACCGGGCCGTGCTCACGATGCGGGGCAGGTTGCTCGCCAACGAGGTGACGGTGCGCCTGCGCGCCTGGGCCCCGGAAACAGAGTGCCTGCGTGCGCCCGATAACCTCGTCGCATGACCGAGCAGGCCGGGGACGACGCCGCGTCCGATGTTGCGCAGTACCCCGACCTGGTGGACCGGATCGTCAACCTGTCCAAGCGGCGGGGCTTCATCTTCCCCTCGGCCGAGATCTACGGGGGATTCCGGTCGACCTACGACTACGGGCCGCTCGGCGTCCTCATGCTGCGCAACGTCAAAGACGCCTGGTGGCGCAGCATGGTCCAGCTGCGGGACGACGTCGTCGGGATCGACGCCGCGATCTTGTCGACGCCGAAGATCTGGGAGGCCTCGGGCCACCTGGACAACTTCACCGACCCCCTGGTCGACTGCCGCAACTGCCACGAGCGGTGGCGGGCGGACAAGATCGACGGGACCTGCCCCAACTGCGGCTCGGGCGACCTGACCGAGCCGCGCGCCTTCAACCTCATGTTCAAGACGTTCGCCGGGCCGGTGGAGGAGGACGCCACGGTCGCCTACCTCCGCCCCGAGACGGCCCAGGGGATGTTCGTGAACTTCTTGAACGTGGTCACCACCACGCGTAAGAAGCCCCCCTTCGGCATCGCCCAGGTGGGCAAGTCCTTCCGCAACGAGATCACCCCGCAGAACTTCGTGTTCCGCACGCGGGAGTTCGAGCAGATGGAGATGGAGTACTTCGTCCCGCCCGAGGAGGCCGACAAGTGGTTCCACTACTGGCTCGATGAGCGCATGCGGTGGTACCTCGACCTGGGCATCCCCGAGTCGAAACTGCGGTTGCGCCACCACCAGGCGGACGAGCTCTCGCACTACTCGACGGCCACCGCCGATGTGGAGTTCCTGTTCCCGTGGGGTTGGGACGAGCTCGAGGGCATCGCCAACCGCACCGACTTCGACCTCAAGGCCCACGCCGCGCACTCGGGCGAGAAGCTCGAGTACTTCGACCAGTCGACGGGCGAGCGCTACGTGCCCTACGTCATCGAGCCCGCCGCCGGCGCCACGCGGACCATGATGGCGTTCTTGCTCTCCGCCTACGACGAGGACGAGATCGGGGGAGAGCGCCGGACGGTCCTGCACCTGGACCCGCGCCTCGCGCCCTACCAGGTGGCGGTGTTGCCCTTGTCGAAGAAGGACGAGCTCATGCCGCTGGCGCGTGAGGTGCTGGGGCTCATCCAACCCGTGGCGGTCTGCGACTTCGACACCACCCAGTCCATCGGCCGTCGCTACCGGCGCCAGGACGAGGTGGGCACGCCGTACTGCGTGACGGTCGACTTCGACTCCCTGGAGGACCGGGCCGTGACCGTGCGCGACCGGGACACGACGGAGCAGGTGCGGGTGCCCATCGACAGCGTCGCCGGGGAGATCGCCGGGCGTCTGCGCCGCTGAGCGGCCCCCGCACGACCATTAGGCTCGGGGGGTCCCGGAACCGCCACACG
Source organism: uncultured Acidimicrobiales bacterium (assembly GCA_963768255.1). Taxonomy (GTDB): domain Bacteria; phylum Actinomycetota; class Acidimicrobiia; order Acidimicrobiales; family UBA8190; genus Chersky-840. The sequence continues at coordinate 1,379,328 of CAVYGX010000008.1, forward strand.
TGTCCCACGCGACACGGCCAGGAGCCCCCATGCCGTTCGTCTACGACTTCGACCATTCGCATCGCCGGCCGCCCATGGAGCTGAAGGACCTCCTCGGCGGCAAGGGGGCGAACCTGGCCGAGATGACGTCGGTGCTGCGGCTACCGGTGCCCCACGGCTTCACCATCTCCACCGACGCCTGCCGGGCCTACATGGACGGCGGGTGGCCCGACAGTCTCACCGCGGAGGTCAAGCGGGCCCGGGGGCGCCTGGAGAGGAAGATGGGCAAGCTGCTCGGCGATCCGGTGGACCCGCTGCTCGTGAGCGTGCGGTCGGGCGCCAAATTCTCGATGCCCGGCATGATGGACACGGTCCTCAACCTGGGGCTCAACGACGAGTCGGTGCAGGGCCTGGCCAAGCAGACCGACGACGAGCGGTTCGCCTACGACTCGTACCGGCGCTTCGTGGCGATGTACGGGCGGATCGTGCTCGGCGTCCCGGGCGAGGCCTTCGACACCCTGCTCGACGAGGCCAAGGAGCGCTCCGGCGCCACCACCGACGCCGATGTGCCGGTGGGCCAGCTCCAGGCCCTGGTCGTTTCCTACAAGCAGGTCGTCAGGAACCACACCGGCGCCGACTTCCCCCAGCATCCCGACGCGCAGTTGCGCGGGGCGATCGAGGCGGTGTTCGGCTCGTGGAACGGGCCCCGGGCCATCGCCTACCGCGACCACGAAGGCATCGCCCACGATCTCGGCACCGCCGTCAACGTCCAGGCCATGGTGTTCGGCAACCGCGACGACCGTTCGGGCACCGGGGTCGGGTTCACCCGTGACCCCGCCACCGGCGCCAAGGGGGAGTACGGCGACTTCCTCGTGAACGCCCAGGGCGAGGACGTGGTCGCCGGGATCCGCAACACCGAGCCCCTCTCGGCGCTTGAAGGACAAGTTCCCCAAGATCCACGCCGAGCTGCTCGCCATCTTCGTCCGCCTGGAACGCCACTACCGCGACATGTGCGACACCGAGTTCACCATCGAGCAGGGCAAGCTCTGGATGCTGCAGACGCGCGTGGGCAAGCGCACGGGCCGCGCCGCGCTGCGCATGGCGGTGGAGATGACGACGGACCCCGGCATCCGCCTGACTCGCGCCGAGGCGGTGCAGCGGGTGACGGCCGAGCACCTCGAGCAGGTGCTGCACCCCCAGTTCGCCGGCTCGGGCCACAGGTGCTGACCACGGGGCCTGGGCGCGTCGCCGGGCGCGGCCGTGGGGCGGGTCTACCTGAGCGCCGACGACGCCGCGGCGGCAGCCGAGCAGGGCGAGCGGGTCATCCTCGTCCGCACCGAGACGTCCCCCGAGGACGTGCACGGCATGCTCGCGGCCGAGGGCATCCTCACCGCCCGGGGTGGCCTCGTGTCGCACGCCGCGGTGGTGGCCCGGGGCTGGGGCAAGCCCGCCGTGGTGGGGGCGGAGAAGGTCCGCATCACGGGCAGGTCGTTCACCGTGGGCGCCACCGTGGTGAACGAGGGGGACTGGATCTCCATCGACGGCACCGCGGGCGAGGTCGTCCTCGGTCAGGTGGAGCTGGCCGAGGCCAAAGCCTCGCGAAGAGTTCGAGACCCTCCTCGGCTGGGCCGACGTCATCCGCAAGGGGCACCTCAAGGTGCGCGCCAACGCCGACAACGGTCCCGACGCCGCCAACGGCCGGCGGATGGGGGCCGAGGGCATCGGGCTGTGCCGGACCGAGCACATGTTCATCGCCGAGGACCGCCTGCCCATCGTGCGTCGCATGATCCTGGCCGAGGACGCCGCGGCCGAGGACGCCGCGCTCGAGGAGCTCCGGGTGGCACAACGCGCCGACTTCATCGAGATCCTGGAAGCGATGGACGGGCTCCCCGTGACCGTGCGCCTGCTCGACCCGCCCTTGCACGAATTCCTCCCCGACACCGGCGAGCTCGCCATCAAAGAGGCGACCGTCGGGCTCAGCCCGGAGGAGCAGGCGCTCTTCGAGGCGGCCAAGCAGTGGCACGAGTTCAACCCCATGTTGGGCACCAGGGGAGTGCGCCTGGGTGTCATCAAGCCCGGCCTCTACTCCATGCAGGTTCGGGCGCTCATGGAGGCAGCGGTCCAACGCGTGGCGGACGGCGGCAAACCTGTGATCGAGATCATGATCCCGCTCACGGTCACGCCGCGAGGAGCTGGCGCTGGCGAGGAGCTGGGTGGAGGAGGCCGTCACCGAGACCCTCGCCGCGTCGGGTCGTTCGGTCGGCGCAAGCTCGAGGTCCTCATCGGCACCATGATCGAGACACCGCGTGCCGCGCTGCGTGCCGGTGAGATCGCCGAGGTGGCCGACTTCTTCTCGTTCGGCACCAACGACCTCACCCAGATGACGTTCGGCTTCAGCCGCGACGACGTCGAGGGCCGGATGATGTCCGCCTATCTGGAAAAGGGTCTGCTCAAGCACAATCCGTTCGAGGTCGTCGACGCCGACGGCGTGGGCGAGCTGGTGCGGCTCGGTGTGAGCCGAGGCCGGGCGACGCGGCCCGACGCTCAAGATCGGCGTGTGCGGCGAGCACGGGGGAGATCCCGAGTCCATCACCGTCTTCGCCGAGGCGGGCTGCGACTACGTGAGCTGCTCGCCCTTCCGGGTCCCCATCGCCCGGCTGTCGGCCGCCCAGGTGGTGTTGGCCGACGCGGCGAACAAGCGCGCCCCGGCCCGCAAGGCGTCCACACGCGCCCCGGCGGCCAAGAAGCGCGCCCCGGTCCGCAAGGCCCGGGCTCGCAACGTCACCGCGGCGAACAAGCGCGCCCCGGTCCGCAAGGCGTCCCCACGCGCCCCGGCGGCGAAGAAACGCGCCCCGGTTCGCAAGGCGGTCTCCCGCACGGCGGCCTCCCGCAGGGCTGGTGGAGCGACCAAGCGCGCGCCGGCGCCGGTGGCCAAGCGTCGGGACACCAGGAAAACCGCGGCCACCTCGAGACGAGCACCTCGACCCAGGGCCAGGTAGCGGACCCGGTCGCGCACTCGGTTCCCGGCGATACGCCGGCGCGGTACCGTCCGGGCGTGGCCATCCCAGACGAGGACGTCGTCCGTGTGCGGTCCGCCACAGACATCGTGGCGCTGATCAGCGAGCACGCCGCGCTCAAGAAGCAGGGCACACGCTGGGTGGGGCTGTGCCCGTTCCACCAGGAGAAGACGCCGTCGTTCAGCGTCAACGCCGAGATGGGCGTGTTCCACTGTTTCGGGTGCCAACAGTCGGGCGACGCCATCACCTTCGTGCGCGAGATCGAGCACGTGGACTTCGTGGAGGCCGTGCGGCGTCTGGCCGAGCGCAGCGGCGTCACCATCACCGAGGATCCCTCGGCCACCGCAGATCGCCAGCGACGCGCTCCGTTGCACGAAGCCATGGAGAAGGCGGTCGACTTCTACCACGAGCGGCTCCTCTCGGCCCCTGACGCCGGGCCGGCCCGTGACTATCTGCGCTCACGCGGCTACGACGGCGACATCGTGCGCATGTTCCGTCTGGGCTGGGCGCCCGACGACTGGGACGCCCTGGCCAAGCACCTCAAGGTGTCGACGAAGGTGCTCACCGACTCCGGCCTCGGTTTCGTGAACCGACGCGACCGGGCGCAGGACGCCTTTCGGGCCCGCGTCATCTTCCCCATCTTCGACACCTCCGGGAAGCCCATCGCCCTGGGGGGTCGGATCCTGCCCGTCCCTGTCGGCGACGCCGGTGCCGCCGCAGGTGGCACCGGCGCGGCCACCGGGCCCGGTCCGGGTGTCAGTCCCAAGTACAAGAACTCGCAGGACGGGCCGATCTACTCCAAACGCCGCACGCTGTACGGCCTCAACTGGGCCAAGAAAGATGTCATCGAGAACGGCGAGGTCATCGTGTGCGAGGGGTACACCGATGTCATCGCCTTCTTCGTGGCCGGGATGCCGCGTGCCGTCGCCACCTGCGGTACCGCGCTCGGCGAGGAGCACTTCCGGCTGCTCCGCAACTTCGCCCGCCGAGTCGTCCTCGCCTACGACGCCGACGCCGCGGGGCAAGAGGGGGCCGGACGTGTCTACGAGTGGGAGCGTCATCACGAGGTCGACGTGGCTGTCGCCGCGCTGCCGCCCGGGGCCGATCCTGCCGATCTGGCTCGCGACAACCCTGACGTCTTGCGGGCCGCCATCGCCGAGGCCCAGCCCTTCCTCGCCTTCCGGGTGGACCGGGTCCTGGCGTCGGCCGACCTGCGTTCCGCCGAAGGGCGGGCCAAAGCGGCAGAGGCAGCCATCGCCGTCGTGGCCGAGCATCCCAACGAGTTGGTGCGCGACCAGTACCTGATGCTCGTCGCCGACCGGTGCCGTCTCGAGCCCGACGCCTTGCGCGCCCTGGCGGGGCGCGTGGCCCGACAGGCGCCGACGGTGCCGGGGGAGAGCAACGGCTCGCGTCCGGGGCGCTCCGATCGTTCTGAGCCCGGGTCCGGAGGTGCCGCCACGCGGTCCCAGCCCACCGAGCGGAGCCGTCGGGGGGCCGACATCTCCCGTCCCGGGCTCGAGGCGCTGCGCCTGGCCGTGCACCGACCGGAGCGGGTGGGGGACAGGCTCGAGGCAGTCCTCTTTCCCGACGAGCTGCAGCGTGCCGCCTTCGAGGCGCTGACCGGCTCCGACGACCTCCACGAGGCGGTGGAGGCCGCCGAGGACCACGACCCCCGGGTGGCGAGCCTTCTCCGGCGTCTGGCGGTTGAGGAACCGGCCACCGATGCCGATGACGTAGTGGTGACTCTCGTGCGCAACGCCTCGCGCCGGGCCCTTGCCGTCGCCGAGGCCCAGGCCCGCCTGTCTCCCAACACGGTGGGCGAGATCGCGCCCGTTATCGCGCGCGTGCGCCATGACCTCGATGAACTTGACGACAGTGAGCGGTGCCTCGCAGCCGCGGACCGGTTGCTAGCCTGGCTTGTCGGAAGGGACGACACGAATGAGTGAGGTTCACCAGCCGGCCGGATCCGTCCGTCCACCTCCCGAAGGTGTGGCGGTCGAGGGGTTCGAGACATTGCTCTCGGTCGGTCGTCGGCGCGGCTACCTCACCCAGGATGATCTCATCCTGGTGCTCCAGGCGGTGGAGCTGACACACGACGTCATCGAGGACGTGGTGTTGCGCGTGCGCGAAGAGGGCATCGAGTACGTGGAGCAGACGCGCAGCGGCGCGGCGCCCGTGGTTCTCGAGGAGGCGGTGGCCGAAGCGGTCGCCGAGGTCGTGGCCGAGGAGGTCGTCGAGGGACTTCCCGCCAACCTCGCCGTCGTGAAACCTGTGGCGGACCCGGACGAGATCGATGAAGACCCCACCGGCGATCCCGGTGAAGGGCCGTTGCAGCGCGTGCGCCGCGTGTTCAAACGCGAGCCGGTCGACGAGGTCATGGACCGCCAGACACCTCGGCCCGGCCGGGGTCGGATCGCCTCGTACTCGTCGCCCGATCACGGCGGAGGCACCGCGGCGGACCCCGTCCACACGTATCTGAAGGAGATCGGCAAGGTCCCGTTGCTGACGGGCGAGCTCGAGGTGGAGCTGGCCAAGCGCATCGAGGCGGGAAACGCCGCGGCCGAGGAGATCGCCGTGCACGAGGCGGCCTCGCCCACGCGCAAGATCCCCTCCGATGAGCGAACCCGCCTGCGGATGCAGGTGCGGCGGGGGCAGCAGGCCAAGGAGGCGCTCATCGAGGCGAACCTCCGACTCGTGGTCTCGATCGCCAAGCGGTACCGGAACCGGGGCCTTGCCTTCCTCGACCTCATCCAGGAGGGGAACCTCGGCCTCATGCGGGCGGTCGAGAAGTTCGACTACACGAAGGGCTTCAAGTTCTCGACCTACGCCACGTGGTGGATCCGCCAGGCGATCACCCGTGCCCTGGCCGACCAGGGTCGCACCATTCGCATTCCCGTGCACATGGTCGAGACCATCAACAAGGTGGTGCGGGTGCAGCGGCAGCTGCTGCAGGAGCTCGGGCGCGAGCCGACGGTGGAGGAGATCGCCAGCCGGGTGGAGTTCCCGGTCGAGCGCGTGCGCGAGATACAGCGCATCAACCAGGACACCGTGTCTCTCGAGCAGCCGATGGGAGACGAAGAGGACTTCAGCTTGTCGGACCTCATCGAGGATCAGGGCGCCGAGGTACCCGACGACGCGGCCACACGGTCGATGTTGCACGAGGCCGTGCGCGATGCTCTGGCCACGTTGCCCCGGCGCGAACGCGAAGTGATGGAGTTGCGGTTCGGGTTGGAGGACGGCCGGGTACGCACCCTCGAGGAGGTCGGCAAGGCCTTCGGGGTCACCCGCGAGCGCATCCGCCAGATCGAGGCGAAGACGCTCGCCAAGCTCCGCCACCCCAATGCCGCCCAGCCTTTGCGAGACTTTCTCGACGAGGTGTGAGAAACGCCGCTGCTATCGTTGCCCGACCAGCGCCCGATTGTGTGGTGCCGTTCCGGGGTAGCTCAATCGGCAGAGCAAGCGGCTGTTAACCGCTAGGTTGAGAGTTCGAGTCTCTCCCCCGGAGCTGGGCTCGTCGTTGGCGCCCCGCGCATCGCCACCGCCGCTTCGAGCGCTGTCACCGCTACGCTGATCGCTCCGACCTGGCCGGTGTGTGTCAGGCGGAGGACAGGTAAGGGGCCGTAGCTCAGTGGTCAGAGCAGGGGACTCATAATCCCTGGGTCGGAGGTTCGATCCCTCCCGGCCCCACGCTGATCGTGTCGTGGCGGAGCCGGACGAGGAGATGGAGCCGGCAAGGCGTGGCACCGAACGGGAGGGTCATGGACATCGAGGAGTTCTACGAGGCCGACGAGCGCCGGCGTCGGTCAGAGGAGATCGAGCTCGGAACGGAATGGCACGACCGAGACGGCGTGCGCCACGAGGTGTCGTGGGTGGCCGACACCGGCGAGCTCTATGTGATGCGCGAGCCCGCGCCGCGTATGGTCGAGGATCTCTTCGGCGACGAATTCTCCGGATCGCTCCCCGTCTCCGCGGTGACGGTGGCGGTGGTGGGCTGGCTCCCCACACGCGACCGCCTGGAGGAGGTGCTCGCCGGATGGCAGGACGCCATGACGGGTTCCGAGAGCTTGTCGTGGTTGGCGGGCCGATTGCGCGACCAGGCGGTGCCCAAGGCGCCGCCCGCGGCGTGAAGGGGCGAGACGCGAACCATGGAGGCGAGGCCGCGCCCGTTGCCGTTCATCCTCGTCGGGGTGTTCGCCGTCCTGCTGGTCGGCGGAATCGTGCTGTCGCTGTCGAGCGCACCACCGCTCGCGCAGCAGCAACTCCACAACGGCGCGACCGCCACCCTGTCTGCATCAGGGTTCGCCCTCGTCGACACCAATTCGGTCGCGCCTCTGACTCCTGGGCCCGCGGCGCCGGGGAGTGCCGAGACCGTCGTCTTCCGCGTGCTGTACCAGGCGCCTGACGCCGTCGAGGAATCCGAGGCGGGCCCGGGCGGCGCGACCATGTCGATCATCTTGATCGGTGATCGACGCTTCCAGGGCAGTGGCTCGCAGTGGACCGCACTTCCCGCCAGCGGGGTGCCGGTGCGGGGGCGGTGAAGACGATCCTGTCCCCCTTGCAGGCCGCCGCGAGCGCCACGAAGGTCACGGGCCACGGCGATCTCTACGGCTTCGTGCCGACGGGCTCGGACCGCTTCCTCAACGAGGTCCTCGGGGTGCGACCCTCGCAGTTGTCGTCGCCCCGCCTGACGGCGGTGGTGCGCTCCGGCTCGGTCACCCGCGAGACGATCACCGCCACATACGATCACGAGCGCCTGAGGGTCGACCTGGTCTTCTCCCGGATCGGCTCCGCCCCCCCGGTGACGGCCCCGCCTTCATCGGCCCTGGTGCCGGGGCCGACGTCGAGCTCCCCGACCGCGCCCTGAACAGGCCCCGAGGCTCAGGCGGGACCGGCGAGGACCTGGCGTCCCCGGACTGTCGGACCCCCGGGTGGGTGGATAGCATCGGGGAAACAGGTTTCACTTTTGCGAGGAGGGGACGTGAAGGTCTACGACCGGCTGTTCATCGGTGGCGAGTGGGTGAGCCCTGCGGGGACCGGCACCATCGACGTGATCAACCCGACAACCGAAGAGGTCGTCGGCCGTGTCCCTGACGCCACCGAGGCCGACGTCGACAAGGCGGTGGCCCTGGCGCGCGACGCATTCGACAACGGTCCGTGGCCACGGATGGCTCCGACCGAGCGCGCCGAGATCCTGACCAAGGTCTCGCAGGCCATTCAGGCGGACATGCAGGCATTCGCCGAGCTCATCACCACGGAGATGGGATCGCCCGTGGCATGGGGGACCATGGCGCAGGTCTTCGCCCCCACGATGATCCTGGACTACTACGCCGGGCTGGCTTCGACATTCCAGTTCGACGAGGTGCGTCAGGGCCTCATGGGCGAGGTGCTCGTGGCCAAGGAGCCCGTCGGTGTGGTGGGGGCCATCAGCCCCTGGAACGTCCCGATGTTCATCGCGGCGGCCAAGCTGGCGCCGGCCCTCGTGGCGGGGTGCACCGTGGTCTTCAAGCCCGCCCCCGAGACTCCTCTCGACGCCTTCCGTCTGGCCGAGGTGTTCGAGCAGGCTCGGTCTGCCCAAGGGCGTCTTGAGCGTGCTTCCCGCCGGGCGAGAGGTCGGTGAGCACCTGGTGCGCCACCCCGGGGTCAACAAGGTCTCGTTCACCGGTTCGACGGTAGCGGGCAAGAAGATCGGCGGCATCTGTGGCGAGCAGCTGAAGCGCTTCAGCCTGGAGCTCGGCGGCAAGTCGGCGGCGGTCCTGCTCGACGACGTCGACCTGGCCGAGGCGCTGCCGATGCTTCTCCCCAACGCCATCATGAACAACGGGGAAGCCTGCATCGCCCAGACGCGCATCCTCGCCCCGCGCGACCGCTACCAGGAGGTCGTCGACGCCCTGGTCGAATCGGTGTCGGCCATGAAGGTCGGCGACCCGCTCGACCCCGCCGTGGAGGTCGGCCCGCTCGTGGCCGAGCGGCAGCGGGACCGGGTCGAGGGCTACATCAAGCTCGGCCAGGAGGAAGGGGCCAAGGTGGCGGTGGGAGGAGGCCGTCCCGCCAACATGGGCAAGGGCTGGTTCGTCGAGCCCACCGTCTTCGTGGACGTGGACAACTCCATGCGCATCGCCCAGGAGGAGATCTTCGGCCCCGTGCTCGCCGTCATCCCCTACGACGGCGGCGACGACGAGGCGGTGGCGATCGCCAACGACTCGAGCTACGGGTTGTGCGGTTCGGTGTGGACCAACGACCCCGAGCGTGGCCTGAAGGTGGCCCGGGGCGTGCGGACCGGGACCTACATGCTCAACAGCCCCATCCCCATCGACTTCTCCACGCCCTTCGGCGGCTACAAGGAGTCGGGCATGGGCCGCGAGTTCGGCCCCGACGGCTTGGAGCTGTTCCTCGAGAAGAAGTCCATCAACCTGCCGGCGGGATTCAGCCCCTCGGTCTGAGCGCCGACCGCGGTTCTGCGCCGTCCTCGTGTGGTTGTCGTGCCGGGGCCTTCGGGCCCCGGCGTCGCGTCAGAGGCCGGTCGGCGGCGGATGCGTGGGGGGTGTCTCGGCCGTGGGTGGCGGGGTCGGGATATCCCCGCCGTTGGAGTCCGCCGCCGAGCACTGCGCTCCCAGGGCGTGGACCAGCAGGGACTCGGGCAGCTGGTCGCTCTCGTCCAGCGTGGCCATGAGGGCCTGGTACTGGCCCGCCTCGCCCGCGGCCGTCGCCGCGATGGGCAGGGCGTCGCGGAGCTGGGCGACGGCCTGAGATTGTTGTGCCGTCGCCACCGCCGTGCTCGGGGCGTGCAGGGACTCCCGGTAGAGGGTGAGCGACCGCTCGACATGCTGGCAGGCCTGACGGGCCAGGTTGGCGCCGTCGCGGCTGGCGCATCCGGCCAAGCCACAGGCCACGGCGGCCACGGTGCACACGGCGAGGGAGGCGCGCCCGGCTCGGGGGAGCGCATGCCCGTCCCGGCGGCGAGCGGGGCGCCTTGGGGACCGGCGGCAGGTCATCCGTCGAGCCATCCCGGGGCGGCGTCGAGCAGGTAACGGCTGACGGCCAGGCAGCGGTCGAAGACCTCGCACAGCAGCTCCTCGCCGCCGAGCACCCGGGCGAGAGAAACCGGATAGCGGGCGACGATCGACAGGCGTCGCTCGGGGGCGTCGGTCGCCGACGCGAAGGAGTCGATGGCGGACACCTCGAGGGGGAGGTCGATCCCACCCACCCCGGCCAGGTCGATGGCCAGGCGCAGGAGGTCGGGGCCGTGGGGGAGGGGCGGCAGGCCCCAGGTGAAGGTCAGGGGGAAGTGGTACTCGTCGGGGGGCTCGGCGTCTTCGGGGAGGTCGACGACGGCATCCTCGAACGACAGCAGCGTTCTCGGGTCCACTTCGAGCGCCAGATGGAGGTCGAGCGGGCCCCCGCAGCCCTCTTCGGGGTGGAGGTCGACTTCCCAGGTCTGGCGCAGAGAGTACGTCTCGACGAAATGCCGCTCGTCGTGCACGTGAAAGCCGTGATTGTCCGAATGGTCCTTCAGATCCGCGACATAGCCCGCGACGTCGATGACGGCCACAGTGAGCAAAGCCTACCGCTTCGGCTGCGCCGCTCAGTCGGGCGGGCGGGGTCCCGGTATGGTCCCCGGGGTGGACGATGACCAGCTCCTGGCGCTGTGCCACCGGGCGGTCGACGCCGTCCCCGTGGCGCTCGCCCCCGTCGAGAACTGGCGGCCGGCGGGGGAGCGGCCCGGTCAGTACGCCATCGATCTGATCGCCGACGAGGCGGTCCTCGCGGTGCTCGAGGAGGCGGGGATCGGGGTGGTCTCAGAAGAGAGCGGGGTGCACCGGCCCGGCTCTCCGCTCGTGGCGGTCATCGATCCGGTCGACGGTTCCACCAACGCCTCTCGAGGCATCCCGTGGTACGCCTCGAGCATCTGTGTGCTCGACGCCGCCGGCCCCCGCGTGTCGGTGGTGGCGAACCTCGCCACCGGCGTGCGCTACCACGCCGTCCGGGGCGGCGGCGCCTGGCGCGGGACGACTCGAGTGGCCCCATCGGGCTGCGAGTTCCTCAGAGACGCCGTGGTGGCGATCTCGGGCATGCCCAAGGGGCATCTCGGGTGGGCCCAGTTCCGGGCCTTCGGCGCGGCGGCGCTGGAGCTGTGTGCGGTGGCCGACGGCACCATCGACGCCTTCGTCGTGGGGACGCACGCCGCGCTGGCCCCGTGGGACTACCTGGGCGCGATGCTCGTGTGCCACGAGGCCGGAGCCGTCATGAGCGAGCTCAAGGGTGGCGAGCTCGTGACCCTCGACCCCAGCGCCCGCCTCGCCGTGGTGGCCGCAGCCACGACCGCGTTGCTCGTCCAGCTCGAAGACGCCGCCGCGCCGGGGGCTCGGTCGGGTCCGAGCGCAGGCGGAGGGCGGCGGGGCCGCGACACCACTCCGCCGTCGTCGTGATGGCCAGCCGGCGTCGGCTGCGCCGTCGGGGGTCGCCGCGCCAGGTTCGCCTGCCGCACTGGCGGGCCGACGGACAGCCCAAGACCCGCTATCGGTCCGAGCACGACGCCAACCGGGCCGCCTTCGCGAACCGGCTCGACCACGGTGTCGACCTGGCGGCCTACGAATGCGAGATCTGCGGTGGATGGCATCTGGGGAGCACCCCCGAGGGGTGACCCCCCCGACTACCGCCCCATGACCGGTGCCCGCGCCACGAGGGCCCACACCCGGTGGGGGACCTCCAACGGCTCGCTCGGGAAGTCCCGTTCGAGGAGAGCGGCGAGCTCGGCGTCGAAGGCGGCCACCGCATCGGCCGGCAGGGAGGCCGCCACACCGGCGCTGGCGCGGATGCGACCGCGCCACGAATCGTGGCGGTAGGCGACGTTCACGTCGAAGGAGAACGTTTCGAGCCCGGTGAATCCCGCGCCGGCGACGTCGACGGTCCACAGGGGGTACATGCCCAATCCTCCCGAGAGCGGCCATTCGGGGTTGTGCTCGAGGATGAGTGCTTCGGTGGCTGCCACGACGTTCCCGGGGAGCGGGAGCCAGTCGAAATGGCAGATGACGAGCGCTCCGCCGGGGACGAGAACCCGATTGCATTCGGCGGCGGCCGTCGGGCCGTCGAACCAGTGCCAGCACTGACCGGCGGTCACCACGTCGAAGGCGCCATCGGGGGCGTCGACGTCCTCGGCCCGTCCCACCCGGTAGTCCACCTGGACACCCTCGCCCCTCGACAGGCGTCGAGCCTCGACGAGAAGGCTTTCGGCCGGGTCGACTCCCACGACCAGCGCACCTCGACGAGCGAACCCGCGGGCCAACGTGCCGGTTCCGGTTCCCAGGTCGAGAAGGCGCTGGCCCGAGCGACCGATACCCATGGCGGCCAGTCGATCGAACAGCTCCTTCGGGAACCCAGCCCGGTGAGCGGCGTAATCCTCCGCTGTCCTGCCGAAGTCGACCCCCACCTCCCGAGTCTCGCGTGGATCTGTGCCGGCCTGGCACAGGAGCGCGACACCCCCCGGGGGGGACGGGCCCGTGTCATCGCCACAACCATGGAGGAGGATCATCGGGAACAGCGCGTCCGCGAAAGGAAGGCCGATGGCAGAACCGATCGTGAGCCGTCCCCACATGCCCGGGTACGGCGTTGTTGGCCCATTCCAAGGACGTGGCCTGTTGCCCTGGGCGTGGGCCGAGGAGCGCCTCGTGACCTCACACGAGTACTGGTTGGCCACCGTGCACCCCTCGGGCCGTCCGCACGTGATGCCTGTGTGGGGGGTGTGGGCCGGCGCTGCGGCTTGGTTCAGCTCGAGTCCTCAGTCGCGCAAGACCAGGAACATCGCCACAGATCCCCGAGCTGTCGTCACGACCGACAATCCCTTGCAGCCCGTCGTGGTCGAAGGAGTCGTCGAAAAGATCGCCGACGGTCAAGCGATCGGGCAATTCACCGAGTGGGTCAACACGAAATACCAAACCGATCTCTCCATGGCGTTCTTCACCGAGAACGCGTGTTTCCGGCTCGAGCCCTGGCGGGTCTTCGGCCTCGACGAAGCCGAGTTCACCAGTTCCCCCACCCGATGGGTGTTCCGGGACGAGTAACGACCGGTGTGGGCCCGGTGACCGGTCTTCAGTCCGTCTTGGCGATGATGACGTGACACGGAGAGCGGTGCGCCACGCTGTTGGGAACCGAACCGATCAGCCGTCGGGCTCCCTTCATGCCTTTGGAGCCCACCACGATGAGATCAGCACCGAGAGACTCCGCCAGGCTCACCAGGGCGTCGGCGGGAGCCCCGACGAGGGCATGGGTTTCCACGGTGACGTGACCGAGCGTCGTGACCACGTCGGCCAACATCTGCTCGGTGGCGCTCTTCATGGCCGACGCAGTGAGGCTGCTGTCAGGCACCGCGACGGTCCCGCCATGCGCCACGGTGATGGAGGTCGCGGGGTCCTTGTATGCCGACGCGACGTGAAGGGCGGCGCCGCTGCGCTGAGCCAGGTCGACTGCGAGTGCCACCGCACCGGCAGCGGTCTCAGACCCGTCGGTACCCACGACGATCTTGGAGAACATCGACATCCTCTCTCGCGTGACGAGCTTGGTGTGGCCATGATGTCATCACTGGACGACGCCGCGCCGCGTGAGCGGCTCCCATGGTTCTGGCTTGTGCTGGGCTTCTCCACTTCGGGCAAACCGTAGATCGGTCGCCTGTCGCCGTGCTCGTGATCGTTGTGCCCCGTTGTCGAGCCAATCGACGGAGCGAGCCGAGTAGATTGGCGAGGCGGGCGCTTAGCTCAGCAGGGGTCAGGTGCCGAGCTCCGGCGTACCCCCGGCTGGCGGTCTCCGCTCAGATAGCCCCGAACGGTCTTGCGATCACGTCCCGGGTGTCGGGCGATGGCCGAGATCGACCAGCCTCGCTCTCGGAGTGCATGTGCTTCCACGTCTTCCCCTGTGTGAGCATGACGGGCGGGTCCCTTCGGGCCGGTTGGCATAGGAATCGCCAGCCTCGAAGGGGCCCTGCTCGCGTTGGTGGACCTCAGGCCCAACCCGACGCTCAGTGGTGGGGAATTTCAGTGATCACATGTGGGGAGAATTAAAAATCGTCGGCAGCACTCGAACCGTAGACCTATGTCGGTGCGGCTGCGGCCAGCAACTCGTCGATTCGCAACAGCGTCGAGGTCCGGCCTACCAGCTGCAGTTCCATCGCTTGGTTCTCTCCCGGCGACGCGGACTCAGGGTGACTCCCGGCTTTGTTCCGGCGTTTCAACACGTCGCCCATTCGTCGAGGGAGGCGCTTCGCCGAGTCCGAGGGATCCTTCTCGCTAGCGGGAGCCACAGCTTCCCCTTGGTCCTTGTCCACCTCCACCCTGTGCCAGAGCGTGATGGTCTGAGAACCGACGAGCTCGGGATCACTCCTCCCTACCTTGGTGAAGGGTCCGGACTGATAGCCGGCAAGAACGTTGACTCTGGCGCGAAGCACGTCCCCGGCACGTTGTTCGCCCGCCGCTGCACCTTGTCGAACCAGGTCGAGATACCGGGGATTCCATGCGAGCTCCCAGTCGAGCTTGAGCGGACCGGTACCCGATCTCGTCGACCGGTCGCCTCTCCCGGTGTGGTACTTGAGAACGCGGTACGACGTCAGGGCCAGGATGCCACGCTTGTTGTTGTACACCCACGCCTCGTGCAGGAGCCGCTCATCATTGAACAAGATGGTTTCGACGCGACTGTGCTCGGTGTCCGCGAAGTTGCGCTTCGAGTCGAGGTACGTGCCGCCGGCCACCCGCACCTGGTTCGTCATCTCTCCGCCATCGAAGAACCGGGATTCCCATCGACCCGCCGGATCCTGGAACCACCCTGTTTCAGAGCCTTTCCGAGGAGCGCAGTTCTGACAGACGGTCGCGTCGGGACCAAGGACGGCACCACATCGCGGGCACGCCCGAGAAATGGCTGTAGCCGGTCGGTCTGTCGCTGCCGTTGGCGCTGGCGCGGGCGCTTCAGGGGTGACGGTCACGGTCACCGTCACCGGGGCCGGCACGGCCGGTGGCGGTGGGGCAGTGTCCGGCACAGGTGCGGGGGGAGGGGAAACGACCGCCGTCATGGAACCGGGTGGTTCGTCGTACGCACCGATGCCATTGTCACGAATGAGGGCGGTGGCCTCACCATTTTTGAGGAAGCGTTCTTCGTGAATTTCGAAAGGGTCAGGATGCCAGCCGTTCAACTCGGTCACGGTCTCCGGGGCCGGCACGGCCGGTGGCGGTGGGGCAGTGTCCGGCACAGGTGCGGGGGGAGGGGAAACGACCGCCGTCATGGAACCGGGTGGTTCGTCGTACGCACCGATGCCATTGTCACGAATGAGGGCGGTGGCCTCACCATTTTTGAGGAAGCGTTCTTCGTGAATTTCGAAAGGGTCAGGATGCCAGCCGTTCAATTCCACAATGCTCCCCCACGCCGTGGTCGCAGGCCAAGAGCGACCAATGTGTTGCACTGGACACAACCTAAGACGACTCAAACGATCCCTCCCAAATCGTACCGTCGAGCTCCTCCCTGCTCAATAGCGATCTAACGGTTTCCCACCTCGTGACCCGGGTGCGGGCTGCTGTTCCCGTGGGGGCCTGAACTCCCTGGCTCTGGCTCCTGCGCGTCTTGATCTTGCGGGTGAGCGTGACAACGCTGCAGGTAGGATGTGTGGCTGCGGGCGCTTAGCTCAGCTGGTTAGAGCAGCTGGCTTACAACCAGCAGGTCGGGGGTTCGAGTCCCTCAGCGCCCACCATAAAAGGCCAGGTCAGTGGCTTGCACTCGGAGGCGCTCGTCTGGGCTAACCTAAATCCCAACACGAAACCCAACAAATCCCAACAAGGCCGAAGGGGCGGGTGGTGGCGGGCAGCATGCGGGCGAAGAGCGGGGAGAAAAACGCGTGGGAGTTACGCGTCTTTCTTGGTCGCGACGAGCACGACCGAATCAAGCACAAGAGCGTGACGTTTCGGGGTGGGAAACGAGCTGCAGAGAAAGAGCTCGCGCGCTTGGCGGCAAAATACGAAGGAACGCTCGGCCCATCACAGGTGATCTCAGTGCGGTGGGGTGACAGCACGACGATCAACGAGGCGCTTGAAGCGTGGAGTAACAACGGTTGGCAGGACCTGAGCCCAACGACCGTGCGGCACTACCGCGAGTTGTGGGACGGGCACATCCGCAAATCCATCGGGCGTCGCACTATTGCGTCGCTGAATCCTTACGAGGTCGAGCGATACTTCCGTCGGCTGAAGGACGCCGGAGTGGGTTTCACAACGGTCCGTCATATCAGGGCACTTCTGAACCGCGCGTGTCGATTGGCCAGGAAATGGAGCGCTAACACCTTGCCGAACCCGATCGTGGACACGGAGCTTCCCGTTTGGTCGCTCACCCAACGTGGGGATCCGGTACGCTCGCCCGAGCTCACGGAGGTCCAAGCGATCCTGGCCGCTGGCGCCAAGTTCGACGAGCGCTTCGGGGCGTTCGTCCGGCTCGTGGCGGCTACCGGGATGCGCCGGGGCGAAGCGTGTGCGCTCAGATGGACGGACATCGACTGGGAGGGAGGTTCGGTGGTCGTGGACGAGTCCGTCGTCGCTGCGGCCGGGGGTGCTGAGGTCAAGTCTCCGAAGACGAGGGCGAGCATTCGTACACTGGCACTCGATCCCGGCACCTTGGCGGCGTTGCATACGTTGCGGACCAGCCAAGAGGGGCTCGCTTGGATGTGCGAAGTGGTGATTTCCGAGAACGGCTTCGTGTTCTCCTACGAGCCCGGTGCTGCTGAACCTCCGCATCCAGACACGATGAGCCACATGTTCACCAAGGTCAGGAAGCGGGCTGGCGTCGCGTCGGACGTGCACCTGCATTCGTTGCGTCATTTCCAGGCCACGGTGCTCGACTCGGTGATACCCGAACGTCAGAAGCAGGCCCGTCTCGGTTGGTCGACCGTGCACATGGCTCGGCACTACACCGATGTGGTCGCGGCCGAGGACCTCCGGGCGGCCGAGCACGTCGGGCGTCTGCTCGAAGGTGGCGAAAGTAGCGCCGGCGAGGGTGTGCCGCACGCCGGACAACGGTCGAAGGCCGCGGCAAGCTGAACCGAGCTCGCGTCCTGAGCGTGGACGACGCCGTCCATTAGTCGTTCGACGGCGCGACGAGGGATGCGAATTCGCCCGCCCAGGCGTACGAAAGGAAGCGGGAACTTCTCGCTCCGGATCGCTCGGTAACACGTCGCCCGATCTACGCCGAGGAGCAGAGCCGCTTCTTCGACGCTCAAGAGGGACTTGGCGAGCGGTGCAGTTCTTGATTTGCCTTTCCCCACCGACGGACTCCTTCCGAGGATGGGTTCATCATGCGGAAGGGCGTCACCCTCGACGTCACCCCCCATGTACAAACGGTGAAGAATCCTCCGAGCAGGACCGATGTGTCTCGAGGGTGACGTGCTTGGCTAAGTGGGGCGTGGTCGATGGTCACCTCGTTTCTTGATTGGCGATCTCCTCGTATCGCCAGGAACGTCACCCTCAGAGTCCGAACCCGTCATCGAGGCCCACGTCGCGGTCATAGGAGTCGTAATCCCATGCGGGCGCGGAGCGCGCCCGGGCCCTCGGTTCGAAACGGTCGAGGGAATCTTCCAAGTCCTCAAGCGATTTCTGAAGGGCATCGAGTTTGTCTCCGAGCGAGGACAACCCGGCGGCGATGCTGGGGGAGTCAGGCGCGATCTCGGGTCCCAGGGCGTGCACCTCGACGCTCGCCACCAGCTGATCTGCGACGGTGCTGTGCTGCCCCGGCGTCGACAACTCTGCCCCCGCGGGGTGCCGATCGGGGAGGTGGTCGAGGGCCATGGTCTGTTCTTTCGTGGCGGAGAGCGAAGTGACGAGTGACGCCATGGCGTCGCGGCGCTCGTCACGGACCTCGTGACCGATCTCTGATCGGATGTCGTCGGCCGTCGTGGCGTAGAGATGGTTGGTCAGCCTCCCCCGTGACATGGCCGTGTAGGCAGCTTCTTGGAACAGGCTCTCATCGCCGAGGACGAAAGCGTGGTCCACCGTGACTCCCTGAGCGCGGAACACCGTGAGGGCGTAGCCGAGACTGGTGAAGTCCTCCACGTAGTTCTGCGGGAGAGCGACCCGTCCTCCCGCGTCGAGGTCGACGACGAGCACCGGATCGTCGCCTCGAACGTCACCCCCCAGCCCGGGTGACGTCACCCTCCCTGGTCAGAGGCTCGGAAATCGGGCGATGCGACGGTGACCACGGTCCCGAAGGTGCCGTTGCGTACTTGTAGCGATCGACTCCTCGGCACCGACGGCACCGCGAAGTGCCGCCACTCGTTCGTTCTTCTCGAAAAGCACCCGGTCGCCGACAGAGAACGCCTTGCCCGAGGCCAGGCGCAGCTCCTCGCCCAGCTCGCCGGCGGCGCTGCGCCGCTCCCGGGCCAGGTCGTTGAGCGCGGCCACGTCGGAGCGCGCCACGGCCAGGATGGCCGTCGACTGCTCGTGGACGGCCCACCACGCCTCGATCAGCTGGGCCCGGGCCACGTGGACGTCTTCGGCCAGGGTGAGTCGTCCGTGTTCGACGTAGGCGGCGACGGCAGGTGCGATGTCACCGTTTCGGAGCCGGTCGAGGGCATCGCGTTCCCAGGCCTGGTCCACCGCGGCCTGGCGTCGGTTGGTGGTGAGCTCGACCACGTGGGTCCCGAGCTCTCGCGACAGGGTGCGCAGCGCCCCGCCGGCGTCGATGGAGGAGAGCTGGCGGTTGTCGCCCACCAGGACCACCTTGGCGCCCGCGGCATCGGCGTAGCGCTGGACGAGATCGAGCGAGCGGCTGCCCACCATCGACGCCTCCTCGACGACGACCACGTGGCGAGCGCTGAGACCGACGCCACCGGGAGCTTCGGCAGGTCCATGAGCAGCCGGGCCATGGTGGAGGACCGGATCCCGGTGGAGGCTTCGAGCTGCGGCGGCGGTGCGCGAGGCGATGGCCACCCCGATGACCTCGTAGCCCGCTTCCTCCCAGCCGACCCGGGCGGCGCCCAGCATGGTCGACTTGCCCGTCCCGGCCTGGCCGATGACCACATCGAGGCCGTTGCCAGAGCGTCAGGAGCATCTCCACTCCCCGGCGCTGCTCGAGGTCGAGATGGGGATGGGAGTGAAGCGCCCGGGCTATCACCTCGGCGCTCACCTGTCCCGAGCCGGCACCGATGCGAGCCTGGGCGGACTCGGTGATGCGGCGCTCGACGCTCAGCATCTCCATCGTCGAGTAGCGGCGGTCTCCGGGGCTCGCTCCGACGAGGGTCCCCGGTCTGGTTCGCACCTGCTCCAGTTCGGTGCCCGGGCCGGTGAGGACGCGGACGACGCTCGGGCGGGCGAGCAGCTCGTCGGTGAGGGTGACGACCTCGGCGGTGGTGGCGTCGAAGGCCTTGGCCACCGCCCACAGGGCGTCGCGGCGGCTGAAGGTCGAGGCCAACAGGGTGAGCGGAACCGCCCGGGTAGCTCGACGCCCCGTCGAGGTCGTAGTCGGAGACAGAGACACCCCGTGCTCCCCGGCCAGGACGGCGAAGATCGCTTGGCGATCGACCCGGCGTCACGGTTTCGGTGGCTGTCGACCACGCCCAGGACGTCGTCGACGCCGGCAGGTCTGAAGCCACCGATGTCGTCTGGACCCGGACCTGCGGCGAGCTCGGCCTCCCAGCCGGCCCGCAAGGTCTCGGTGGACCCGGCCACCTCCGGCTTGGCACTCCGGGTGGAGAGCGCGGCCACCTCGGCGGCGCGGGCGGAGTCGAGCCCTCGATCGGCCAGCGCCTTTTCGACCTCAACCCGGCGTTTGGAGAACGCCCGCAAGGACCTCCCTGGGGACCCCCGCCACTTCGCCCAGCCCGCTGCGCCGCACCTCCCAGGCGAGGCCCAGAGAGGAGAGCTCGGCGCGTAGCGCCGATTGGTACAGGGCGCTCGCGGCCTTCTGCCAGTCGGTAGAGCTGACGGCCGTCGGGAGCGCTCCAGCGCCCGTCGCTGCCAAGGACGACGTTGGGCACGAGGACGTGGGTGTGGAGCTGCGGATCACCGGCCCGGCTGGTGCGATGGCGAAATGCCGCCGCGAGGAACCCTGACCCGGCGTAGGTGTCCTTGCCGTTTGCTCCCCGACGCACCACACATGCCTCGCGCGACAGCTGGTCGATGACGCCGGCCACGGCCCGGTCATGTGCTTCGGAGATCGTGTCACGGACCTCGGGTGAGCCGAAGGTCCACAGGAGCGAGACGCTCTTGGGGGCGGAGAACGTGAGGTCATACCCGGGGCGGCGCTTCTCCCGGCGCACGATCCCGAGGTCGGTCCCGTCGGCGGCGCGGCCGTCGAGCAGGTTCCGCAGCGCGGCGGGGTCCACCTCCTCGGTGAGCCCCAGGCTGGCCGACGTGGCCCCGATCCACTGGCCCGGTGCCTCGCCGTGGCCGAGGTAGTAGTCGTCGACCGAGTTGGCCACACGTTCGAGGTAGTAGTCGGCGCCGGTTGCGACCCCGAGGCGTCCTATCGAGAACATCGGAGCGGACCGGATGGAGACGCGACGAACAGAGAACCCGGCCATGGGGCTTCATGATCCGGATGGACGTCACCCCACGCGTCACCTTCCCAGGCCACAAGGTGGTTCGTGCTGCTCGAAATCATCGGCGACCCAACACGCTCAACGTCACCCTCCCTGGTGGAGGAGGCTTTTGGTTATTAGGGCGCTCGCAACGTCACCCTGGGGCGACGCCCACTCCGGCGATCAACCGACCCGACCCGCGCACGGGTCGGAACCGCCCGAAGGGCGGGGCATTGCACAATGCAGGCGTGTGCGTCGATGAGGAGTTGACGCGGTTGGTGGCACCGCCGATTTTGGAAACTGGAACGCCCTGGGTTTCGCGGAATGTCTGGAATAGGAGGGAGCTATGCCAACCAAAGGACATCTCATCGTCGCCGCGTGGTAGGCCAGTGAGTCCTCTTCGCCTTCCCCGCACAGCCCTCGGAAATCGATGCCCCTCGGGCTTCGCTCATGACTGTCACCGCCGCGAAACGAAACGAAACGAAACGAAACGAAACGAAACGATGATTCCTGTTGCACCTCAGGTGATGGTCGCCGAGACCTAGATGACGTGTCTCAATCAATCATGAGCAGGTAAAGGCAGGTTGCTCCTCACTCATCTCAAAAGAGAGCGTCGTAATGATCCAGCGCAATCGAGTCCCAGTCCCCTGCGGAAACTTGAGCCCACTGCCAAGCGATCGCGTCGTTACTGCTCTGCGTTTGGCCGCCGAAGAACTGTGCGGATATTCCACCTGAACCACCCGAGAAGCGGGTGGGGCATGGCAAGACAACACCGTTGTCCCCTTGATATGTCCACTCGATCTGTCCGACAGTCTCGTTGCCGAATGCTTGCGTCCAATTGTCCGGGTCAGAATAGAGCCCGACGTTATAACCCGCTCCCTGTAGTCCGGTATAGAAGCCCTGCCAAACGGCTTGATTTGCTGCAAGCGCAGCTCCCGTTGCGCCCGGATAATTCCACCCATGGAGGTGTGTCGGATCCATCTCTATATCCGCCATGATGAACCCAAAGTCGAGATTGCCTTCGACTGCTAGAACTTCGTCATAGTATGCAAGCGCGGCGAACCCTTGTTCCTCTCCGTACTGGTACGGCGTCAGGTTACTGGGTGCATAGTTTGGACCACCCATGAAATAGTAGATACCCGTTCCTAAGCCGTCACCGAGAAAGTAATTGAATTCGGCGTCGTTGGCATAGGTGGAGTTGTCTGTAGTTGAGCTACTTGCGGGCGGTATGTAAGAAGTTGTTCCGTCTGAATTCGAGATCCCATCCTCGGCTAGGTAGAAGAAATAATCCCACGAGGAGCCACAAGTGGGCTCCGTATAGGCTGAACTCGCGCCTTCGTAGACAGGCGATGGGTTGCTTCCATCACTCCCGTATTCGCCGATCTCACAGCCAGACAGGGTCACGACCGCCACTCCAACCACGAGGGCTTGAAAACGTCGACCACGAACCCACGGTATGCGGTGGAGTATTTGGCGTCGCATACTTTTCCTTAAGGCAGGTACTGGGCGGGGTCGTTGCCCTGCTCGATCGCCGACACTTGTATTGGGCTGCAAACGGTCCACCCGGTTTGGTCGCCATTCACTGGACTCAGCGAAACCGGAACATCGGGTGTTGAATCGACTGTGCCGATGAACATGTCCGTCGCAACAGGACAGTAACTGAAGTCCTGATATTGAAGAACAAAGGATCCAGACTCGTTGGGTCCGAGAGCAACAGCACCAGGTGAACTGAAGCTCCCATCAGTCCCACCATCATCGATAGTGGCGCTGAGCGGTTGGGAATTTGAAAAGCTCACGTTGAGAAACCCACTAATTGAACATGGGGTTAACGAAGTCACAGTCACGATGTCCTGATCAAAATTCATCGATTGAATGCCATATCCCGTAACTGACGCTTCCAGATTTGAATCCACACAAGCATTGGCCGGGATAGTCGAGATGCGAGGAGGACTAGTTGGCACCCGCTGGGGAAGCGTTCCAATCGGGCCACTTCCGGTATCGCCAGCCGGTATGGGCGGACCTGGAGGAGGCAGGGTCGTTTGCGTTGGTCCCGCTGGTTCTGTTGGCAACGACGTGACAGCTTGCGTCGAATTTACCAATGCGCCTGCAACGCCAAACTGGATCAATAGGAGGCCCGCAATCACCACGGCGCCAACCACGCTCGTTACCACGACGACTCGGTCGAATGGCGACTTTACGCTCTTCATCTGGCGCTCCCAAATCTTTATTGATGGTTGCACCGTTTGCCACAGCCGTCAAGGGCCTATCGGATCCCGGCCAAAGGCGATTTCGGGTTGAGAGGTGTCCCCCGAGTCTCACCATTGAATGTGACCAGGAACCACCCTCGGTGACCACTCCTCGGGCAGCCCCAGGATATGGTCAACCCGCCTGCCTTCAGTTGCGTCAATAGGATCTGTGAGGGTTGGCGTGTTTTGTCAGGTCCGCACAGGGAGCTACAACATGGCAGACATTTCGTATCACCAACTCACCAAAGCCGGCTAGGAGATGCCTCCGGTCGCACGCATCCTCGCCGTCACATTGGTTGCTGCCGAGCTTGCAGTCATTGCCATTCTGATCTTCAACCACAATGCTAGGAGCAGCGGAAAGTACTATCTCTCGTTAGGGGATTCGTATGCGATTGGGTACCAACCTGTCCCCGGCGGTCCAACTCCTGGATTTGCAAGCTTCGTCGCCGAAACAGAAGGATTTCGACTCGTCAATTTTGGATGCAGTGGAGCGACGACGAGTTCAATCCTGACTCGGCCAGGTTGTGGATCGCCAGCAATGGATGGAGCCACCTATGGCGGATTGAGTCAAGCTGCGGCCGCTGACAGATTTATCAGGACGCACCGGGGGCAGATTGGCATGATCACCGTGTCGATAGGAGGTAATGATCTCGTCGCCTGTGCCAGCGACCCCCAGCCGACCACATGTGTTGAAACTGCAGACTCACACATAGGAACTAACGTCACCAGGCTAGCGAAACAACTACGAGCGGCGGCTGGCCCGGACGTTCCGATCATTGGACTGACGTACCCCGATATCATTCTTGGGGCATGGGTCTACCCCCGCTCTGAGCCAAACCGAAACCTCGCGGTGCAATCTGTGACTGCTTTCAAGTCGTTGATCAACCCCACGCTTAGTCGCGTATATGGGTCAGTTGGCGCGTCATTTCTGGATGTCACAGCTGCCACAGGTGGCTACCGGCCTCTATCTGACCGTGTGCTAACCGCCTCTTACGGAAGAATTCCTTATGCCGTGGCACAGGTCTGTTCCCTAACCTGGGCTTGCTCGCGAGGTGATATTCATGCCAACACTCTTGGGTACGAGTTCATCGGGAAGATGATTGTCTCTGATTTCTCAAGAATCACACAAGCACGACCTAGATCACATTTGAACACGACGCCTGGCTCCACTGGTGTTGACGGACCCCGATAGTCAGGAAGCGGTTGACCGTAAGGAAATGCGGTGGTGATAGGCCTCCACAGCCCAATGTGTCGCTGTCGTAGGCCGATCAACGCTTCTGGCCGCAGACAGAACTTGGGTCGGCCCTGGTTGCGGTCTCGTATTTTAGCGTGAACATCAAATCCACGTTGTGGCAGCAAGCCATTTGCCATTGATCCGTGCACATTGGGCAGCGTTAGCATCAAGTTGGCATTACCTCTCCAACTCGAGAGGCTCGCCTGACAACAAGCTCCTTCATACAGAAATGAGTCGCCGCCCCGGCACGAAGAAGATGCATGATCCGTTCTCCGGCAATGCGATTCACATCTCCGCGCCATCGTCCGTGTCGGGAACTACTTCGACCTCGATGATGAGACGAGGAGGTAAGGACGTGTCGCGGTGGGTTTGGCCAGGCCGCCCTGACAATATGGCGTCAATGGATAGATCAGACGGCGTGAATCGACTGGATCAGAAGGGCTTCTCATCCCAACACGCGTCCCAACAATTGTGAGTCAGTGTGTCGCACTAGGTGTCGCAATGCCACAAGAGGATCGCCCGCAGACACGATCTGACCTGCGATAACGCAACGAGCTGCGACGGAGTTCCCCATGCTGTTCCTGCCCTGACCGGCCTTACAACCAGCAGGTCGGGGGTTCGAGTCCCTCAGCGCCC